>NZ_CANLVC010000008.1:0-827695 GCF_947494415.1 Aquimarina algiphila
CGCTGAGCAAAGACTTGTGAACATATGGCCATAGTGACCATCATTAAAAAAATACGAATTTTAGATTTCATGATTTGAGTTTTAAGAGTTTTAATAAAAAGATTTAGTTGGTGTCTTAAAATAGACGGCGCTAATTTATTATTACCATTATGGAATGACTATAGTTATTGTGTAAAAGACAGATCGTATATTATTTTGTATACCATTTGTACTCCATGTACCCCTTTTGTATACCTTTAGGAAGATGTATTGGTTACAAAATTGATGTAGTTTAGTTATTTGATAGATAGTGTTTTGTATAAAATCAAAGATGTTTTATTACTATTTATGACAAATATTACAGTTTTTGAGAATTTACAAGATTTATGTAAAAATAAGAGAGGTATATTAAAGGTTTTAAGAGAAAATTTGATAAACAATAATTATCTATAATACACTCCCGAAAAATAAAATGTTTTACAACAAATGGTTTTTCTAAGTGCTATAATAATCCAATCCGAAAATATAGATAAGATTTAGATAATTCGTTTAATTACTCGTAGTTGATGTGTATGAGTGCGTTTTTCTACATTGTAGATTCCGGTATGATCAATACGATCCACACGCACTTTTCCGTGCGCATGGATAATATAGTTATCTTTCATCATAATACCTACATGTGTGATAGCTCCTTCATCATTATCAAAAAAGGCTAGATCCCCAGGTTCACTCTCTTCAATAAAACTAAGAGCTTCACCTTGTGTAGCTTGTTGTGAAGCATCTCTTAGCAATTGGTGACCAGTAAGCTTATATACCATCTGGGTGAATCCACTACAATCAATTCCAAAATTAGTTCTTCCTCCCCATAAGTAAGGAGCATTGAGAAAAAGAAAGGCAGTTTGTACAATGGTTTCTTTAGGTAATACGTCTAGAATTCTAGTTCCTTCGTAATGATGTTTAAAAAAGTCAAGAGCTTTTAAAGACGAACCTAACGGAATAGGCATTAATTGATCTTCTTGACAGCTTACAAACTCTACCATGTCTCCTACAAGACATTGAGGTTTGTCATTAAAATTTTTGTATATCTGTTCTGTAATTTCTAAGTATTGTTTATTGTCGATCCAGCCCTCATATTTATCAAAAGCTAATCGAATTTTACTCCACTTTTTACGTTGCTCTAAAATTTTAAAATGTTCACCATAAAGAACTTGAGAAACCATCTCACTGGTATCTTGTGGTTCAAAACGTAATGGAACAATACTTAGATTACAAATACCGTATTGCATGTAATAATTTTAGTTAGAATTTTAATTTAATTATTACACACGTTCAATAACCATTGCTGATGCACCACCGCCGCCGTTACAGATTGCAGCAGCTCCGATTTTTGCATTATTTTGCTCAAGAACATTGATCAAAGTAATTAGGATGCGTACTCCAGAACAACCAAGAGGATGCCCTAATGATACAGCTCCTCCATTTACATTTGTATTTTTATCAGTAAGTCCCAAAATCTTCATGTTTGATAGCCCCACTACAGAAAAAGCTTCATTAAATTCAAAAAAATCAACATCATCTTGAGAAATCCCAGCTTTTGCTAGTGCTTTAGGTAGTGCTTTAGAAGGCGCTGTTGTAAACCATTTTGGTTCGTGAGCGGCATCTGCATAGCCTTTTATTTTCACCAAAGGCTTTAGACCTAATTCAGCAGCTTTTTCTGCACTCATAACAATAACTGCTCCGGCACCATCATTAATTGTAGATGCATTTGCAGCGGTTACGGTTCCATCTTTAGAAAAAGCAGGACGCAATGATGGTATTTTTTCCATTTTTACGTTTTTGTATTCTTCATCTTCGGTAACCATTACAGGTTCTCCGCGCCGTTGAGGAACAGCTACAGGAACAACTTCATTTGTAAATTTACCTTCAGCCCATGCTTTTGCAGATCTTTCATAGGATTGAATAGCAAATGCATCCTGATCTTCACGGCTGAAATTATATTCTGTAGCACATAAATCAGCACATGTACCCATAGCTTGCTGATCGTAAGCATCTACTAGTCCGTCTTTTTGCATACCATCTTCTAAGGTCTGAGGTCCAAATTTATGTCCAGCTCTTAGTCTAACATAATGAGGTATTAAACTCATACTTTCCATTCCTCCGGCAACGACTATATCAGCATCACCCAGGGCTATGGCTTGTACCGCATGCATTACAGATTTCATACCACTAGCACATACTTTATTGACTGTTGTACAAGGAACATTTTCAGAGATTCCAGCTGCTAATGCAGCTTGTCTTGCGGGAGCTTGACCATTTCCTGCCTGTACTACATTACCCATAAATACTTCTTGCACAAGAGAAGGGTCGAGGTTTATTTTATCTAGAGCACCTTTGATTGCTGTAGCTCCTAATTGTGTAGCTGGAACAGTAGATAAACTTCCCATAAAACTTCCAATTGGCGTACGAGCTGCAGATACAATTACTACTTCTTTATTCATTATTTTTATTTTAAAAAATGTGTGTATTGTTATTCTGCGAATTTAATGATTTTTGAAGGATATACATAGTGAAGTTACTAACAAGCCGCCTAATATTACACTGACTTATTTTTTATTACTTTTGAGTAATTTATAGAATAATATTTGTGAAAAGGTTTTTAAACAATCTATATAAACGGCAATCCTCAATGTACAGGATTTTTCTGTTTATATGTACCACTGCACTTATCGTGTATTTATTTCCTAAAGGAGGAATTTTTAAATACGAATTTACCAAAGGTAAACCTTGGCAATATGAAAACTTATATGCTCCTTTTGATTTTGCTATAGCAAAGACTGAATCAGAGATAGAGATAGAGAAGACTCGTATTAAAGATAATGTTATTCCTTACTTTGATTATGATACAATAATTGCGAATACAGCTAAAGATTCTTATGATATAGCGTTTTCAAGTTATTTAAAAACTTTTAGTCAAAGCAGTTCTAGAGATGAAGCTAAACTTTTTGGAAGAATAGTCTTAAATGATATATACCGACATGGTGTTTTACAAGAAACCTATTCTTATGATGATAAGAGACAAATATTTTTGAATAAAGGTAATGAAGCAGAAGCGATAACTTACGGACAAATTCTAACACCTAATGCGCTAACAAAACTTATCAATTCTAGAATAGATAAAAGTGAATATGCTAAGTTTAAAAGTGACTTTGTAGCACTGTTTTTTGATTTAATAAAACCTAACGTCAAATTAAATCAAAAGCTTACTGAAAGTACATTAGAGAATGAATTAGCAAAAGTTTTGACTACTAGGGGTGGAGTTTCTAGAGGAAGTAGAATTATTGCCAAAGGAGAAGTAGTAGAAGGAGATAAACTACAAATATTAAATTCTTTAAAAGCAGAATATGAATCTCAGGTATGGAGTGATAAAAACTTCTATTGGATTGTATTGGGATATTGTCTGCTGGTTTCTTTGGCTCTTATGATGCTTTTATTGTTTATAAGAAAATATAGAAAAGATATTTATGAGAATAACACACAGGTGACCTTTATTTTCTTTAATGTTTTATTTTTGGTTTTAATTACGACATTGATGGTAAAATATCGCTCAGACTATATTTATGTCGTCCCTTTGTGTATTCTTCCTTTAGTACTTAAAGCATTTTTTGATTCAAGATTAGGGTTGTTTACCCATGTGATTACAGTTTTAATATTAGGTTTTGTTGTGCCTAATAGTTATGAGTATACGTTCTTACAGATCATTGCGGGAATTGTTACGATTCTTACAATTTCAGAATCATTTAAGAGAGCCAATTTGTTTATATCTGTTGGACAAATTACTATAATCTATATTTTGGCATACATTGCTTTTCATGTTATTCATGAAGGAAGTATTGGCAATATCGATTGGGTTACTGTAGGGTTATTCGTTATTAGTGGGTTTGCTACTTTAATTGTACACCCTTTGATATATGCTTATGAAAAGATTTTTGGATTAATTTCTGACGTATCTCTATTAGAATTAAGTGATACTAATTCGGTATTATTAAAAGAGTTATCTAATAAGGCTCCGGGAACATTTCATCACTCTCTTAACGTGGCTAATATTGCAGAAGCTGCAGCAAATGAAATAGGTGCAAATGCGATGCTAGTTAGAGTAGGAGCTCTATATCATGATATTGGTAAAATGGCCAATCCTACTTATTTTACCGAAAATCAATCGGCTTCGGGTAATGCCCATGACGTATTATCTCCAAAAGAAAGTGCAAGAATCATTATTAATCATGTAATTCGAGGTGTAGAAATTGCTAAAAAAAATAACCTACCTGATCGTGTTATTGATTTTATTAGAACACATCACGGAACCAGCACAGTATATTACTTTTATTCTAAAGAAAAAGAGGCAAATGAAAATGTAAATATTGAAGATTTTCAATATCCCGGACCTAAACCTTTTTCTAAGGAAACTGCAATTCTTATGATGAGCGATAGTGTTGAAGCTGCATCAAAAAGTCTTAAAAACCCTACAAGTAGTCTGATTGATTCTTTTGTAGAGAAGATAGTGAGCAAACAAATGGAAGATGGGCAATTCTTAAATGCGAATATCACCTTTAAAGAAATTCAACAGGTAAAAAAGGTTTTTAAGCGCAAATTGACTAATATTTATCATTTGAGGATCGAATATCCTGAGTAATTTTTTATGGCATATTGTTTGATTAAATTGATGTAAGATTTACACAATTTAAATCAACATGAAAAAAGACTCTTTTTTACTATTATTTTTTAGTGTATTAATAATATTTCCAATTTCTGCACAACTTGTAGTAGGAGGTAGAGTAGCTGTGGATGTAGACATAAATTTACCTATACCAGATGTTGTTATTGAAAGAAGAACACCTAAACAACAGCTTCCAAAATCAAAGAGGGGACGTCCAATTGTTATACATAGATGTGATCATACGTGTCATCATGATTTTGGCGCTATCCAAAATCAAAATGCTCCTAGTGGAGAATATTTGTATCAAGTTGTGAATGCTTCTTTAGTACCTTCAGAAAATGGAGAGGATCATATAGTCTACGATTTAGATACAGGTGATGTGCTTGAAATTATTATAGTTACAGGTAATTATGCAGACTATAATTATCATTATTTTAACCCTGATTATAATAGTTTACCACCCGATAATTTAATTTTAGCGATCACTTTTAATGGACAGGAAATTCCTTTACATACCGGGAGTATATCCATAAAACCCCAAGGTATAGGAGGATATCATAGTGTGCTTAATTTGCATAGTATATATGAAGGAAATTTCAATGGCACTGTGAATTTCTAACGTAAATATTTTTTATCCATCCAAAATGTCCCAAATGGAATTATCGAACAAATAAGTACAATAGCTAATGTCTTAGTATCCCATTTTTTTTCTGTTTTTATAAGAATAGCAACTACGATATAGCCCAAAAAGAGAAACCCATGAGCCATTCCAATTATTTTATTGGGTTCAGGAGATTCGAATATATATTTTAATGGCATGGTTACGAATAGGATAAGTAAATAGGAAATACCTTCCAGGTAACTAATAATTCTAAAACTGGTAATCATAAATTTCTATTTAGTACAAAAAAGATTATTGTTTTTCAATCGTATAATTAAGTTCAAACACTTCTAGTTTAAAATAAGGTATTGCAGATAAAAGATGATCAAAAATATCAGCCATTATTTTTTCGTAATTTTTCCAAACTTTATCGTTGCTAAAAGCATATATTTCTAATGGTGTTCCTTGTGCACTAGGAGCAAGCTGTCTACTCATAATGGTCATGTTTTTATTAATATAAGGATGATCTTCGAGGTAGAAATCTACATATGCTCTAAAGACTCCCATATTAGTTAAGTTTCTTCCATTTATAAGTGTACTTTTATCGATGCTATGATCCTGATTATATGTATCAATATCCTTTTGTATACTTTTGATGTAATCACTAATAAGTGCTATTTTTTTTAAATCTTCAAGATCTTTTTTCGATAAAAATGAAACACTGGAAGTTTTGATTAATAAAGCTCTTTTAATTCTTCTTCCGCCAGAATCCATCATACCTCGCCAATTTCTAAATGATTCTGAAGTTAAATGATACGTAGGAATTGTTGTAATGGTTTTATCAAAGTTCTGAACTTTAACAGAAGATAAATTGATCTCAATCACATCTCCATCAGCGCCATATTTTTCCATAGTAATCCAATCCCCAATCCTAACGGTATCGTTTACTGCTACTTGTATACTGGCTACAAAGCCTAAGATAGTATCCTTAAAAATCAAAAGAATAACCGCTGACATAGCTCCTAATGCAGTAAGAAATGTTAAGATAGATTTTCCTGTCATGGATGAGAAGACAAAAATAATTCCGATTGTCCAAACAAAAATCATAAAGACTTGTACATAACTATCAATTGGTTTGTCTTTAAATGAGCTTAAGGATTTTAAAAAATCTCTAAAGGTTCTTAGAATACTTCTTAAGATCCAAATCACTAATACAATAACCATAATATCGAACAAGGTCTCCAAATACCTTTCTGCAGTTGGGAAAGCAATAAATAGCATGGGTAGAACCCAAATGATAATGGATAGAGGGATGATATGAGCTAGATAATCAAAGGTTTTATTCTTAACCAAATAATCATCAAATGTATTTTTTGATCTAGAGGCATAGCTCTTAAAAATGGCTATGATTACTTTCCTCATAATAAGATCTAAAAAGAAAATAACAATAACAAGTATGCAAACTCCAATAAGTACATTTAAATATTCTGCTATATTTTCTGAAAGTCCTTTAGAAACAAAAAGGTTATAAAAGTAACGTGTTAAATCTTTCATCTGTATTTCAATACTATTTTATACAAAATTATGATTATAGTTATTGATGGAGCAATGAAACACAATATTTTTATACCAATTATGAAAAAAATAAAAAACGCTACATCATTCGATGTAGCGTTTGTATATCTTTATGATGTAAACTTTTAGAAGTTGAAATCTAATCTTGCATAGTAATATGCTCCACCAAATCCCATTTGCACAGCATCCCAATATCCACCAGCTTCAGTTTCTCCATCATCTTGTTGATCAGGATATTCATTAAAAATGTTATTTCCACCAATAGTAAATTTTAGTTTATCTGTTACTTTGTATCCTAAGTTTAAATCAGCAGTAATTTTTGCTCCGTATACATCTTCTGCATCTGTAAAATCGATAAGCGTTATTTCACTAAAATGAGTTAAACCAATTCCGGCATTAAATTTATTTTTGGTATAACTTGTATTCAAAGAAAATTTACTTTCTGGAGCAGAAGCTAATAAAAAGGCTTTTTCTCTTTCTCCAAAGAAAGTTCCTTCATCCAAAGGCCCATTATTCACATCTTCGATACTCATGTTATTTATATTTCCTGCTAATGTAGCAGAAAGGTTACCAAAACTATAATTTCCTTTCCAGGAAAGTATTAAATCTAGACCTACAGTTTCTGTGTCCACTCCATTAGCAAAGAATTGAGCTTCTGCTACATTTGGTATTTGTGGTGCAGCGAATGTACCAGTTAGCACAATTCTATCTTTAACATTAATATAGTATCCATCTATTGTTGCTGTAAAACTCCCAAAAGTAGCTGTAGCTCCTAGTGCTCCGTTTATTGCAGTTTCTTCTTCTAGTTGATCAATTCCGAAAGAAGCCGTAACCGGACTGTTGTTAGCAGATAGTAATGTTTCTGTTGCTACACCTCCTTGAAAATCTGTAAATCTAAGATTGTAATAAATTTGAGCTAATGATGGAGCTCTAAATCCTGTGCTAACAGAACCTCGAATATTAATATCCTCTGTTGCTTTGAATCTAAAGGATAATTTTCCATTAATTGTACTTCCAAAATCACTATAATCTTCAAATCTTGCAGCAGCTCCTAATAAGAAACGATCAGTAATATCGAGTTCACTATCTGCATATACTGAAATGTTTGACCTAGAACGATCTACTTCGTTTGCAGGGCTATACCCAGGGAATCCTTGTGAACCACCTGGTCTTAAATTACCAGAATCGGGATCAGTTGGTTGTGTCTGGGTTGCAGGATCTGTTATTGGTAAACCATTAACATCATATGTAGCATAAGATCCTTCTTCACCAGCAAAAATTTCAAAATTCTCAGTTCTGTATTCTGTACCAAACGCTATATTAAGTCCTTGAAGGATATTAGGGTAGTATTTAGAAAAATCTAAGCTGGTCGTGTTCTGACTTAAACTATGTCCTCCGGCATCAAAATCTGTTGGAGAAGATTCCTGAAGAGAAGCATTCAATGTTCCTTTAATAAAATAATGAAAGTTGTTTTTACCCCAGGTATTATTAATGTCAATTTTCCAACCACTATCTGTTTCTGTTCTAATTCCTGCAGAAACTGAATTATCTATGATATTAGATGTTATTCTTGGAGTAAAGCCATTTGGATAGATTTGAGTTACAACGCGTTCTCCTCCGTTACGAGTAAATGCAAAAGCATCAGTATCCCTATAATTTCTTCCTCCAAAAGCGTACAGTTCTGTCTTTTTTGATAATGGTATTGCGGCATTTGCAAAGAAATTGAAACCATCTATTGCGGCTTCACCAAACCCCCTTCTAAAATCAAAACCAGGACGTAATGTTTTATTTTTACTAAGATATTCTGTAGTGAAGTTAGCAAAACCACCTTCTCCAATTTCAACACCATAATTTGCAGTAATTTTTACTGACCCTCCATCAAAATCCTTATCATCTGCGATTCGGTTTCCATCGTTTTCTGTATCCAAACGATTTCCATCTGTATTAGGAGTCCCTGCCGGAAAATCTCCTTTAGCATTTGTATTGTATGCTCCATAACTAATACTACCCGTTAATTTGTTGACACTGTTCTTTAAAACAATATTGATTACACCGGCAATAGCATCAGAACCATATTGCGCTGCAGCACCATCTCTTAAGACTTCAATTCTTTTTATAGAAGAAGCAGGGATAGCATTAAGATCTGTACCAGAATTACCTCTACCTCTTGTTCCAAACACATTGATTAGAGAAGAAGAATGTCTTCTTTTTCCGTTAATTAAAACAAGAGTCTGATCAGGACCGAGACCACGTAGAGTAGCAGGGTCTATATGATCTGCTCCATCAGATCCAGATTGTTTATTCGCATTAAATGAGGGAGCAGCATATTGTAATAGTTCATTAATTTCTATTTTACCACTTTTGGTAATTACATCCTGCATATCAATAATATCAATAGCAACAGGGGTATCTGTGGCAGTTCGTTTTGGACTCCTTGATCCAACAACAACAATAGTTCTTAATGCTTCTCCATCTAATAGAACAACATCAATCTTCTCTTGAGTTCCTACCAGAATTTCTTGAGTTTGGAAACCAACAAAACTATAGACTAAGGTGGCATTTGCGTCTACTGCAATAGAATAATTACCTTGATCATCTGTGGTTGTACCCTTAGAAGAGCCTTTTTCAATGATATTTACATAAGGTAAAGGAATTCCTTGAGTGTCTGTTACAGTTCCTGTTACAATTTGTTGACTGAAGCCTAAACTTGTAAGTAACCCGAATAAAATGAGTGTGAATTTTTTCATGTATTAATGTTTATTTAAGTTGATTGTTATGCTAAAGATATTTAAAAGATAATTATAACACATCTTATTCTAACTAGTTTTTAACCATATTATGTAGTTCTTATATATTTAGTTATATAATTTTAGATTTTGAAAATCAAAGAGATATAGATTCATAAAAACAAAAAAAAGAGCCTTATGGATTTAAGACTCTTTATAATTAAGATAAGCTTTTTTGATTAAAGGCAGACAGAATTAACAGGTAAGGCACATAATGGGAAATCCCATTCGCCACCACAAAGAAGACAATCTTCCTCATTTCTAGGCCATGCACCACCTTTAATCGCTTGTTGTTTATTTTTGTTCAATTTTTGAACTCCATTTAGATTTAAAATACTTTGTAACATAATTTTAGGTTTTAAGATTATATAGACTAAGATACATATTTATAAAACCATTAGTATTGAGTATAATAAACAATTAACAATTAGATTTCGTTAATTCATATAAATACGTAAAGTCGAACTCGTAGTTCAACTTTACTATGTATTATAAAAAGATTTTGATGATTTTGTATAAGGTTAATTAGCTTGATAAACTGTTGTTATAATCTCATCTGTTTTTGTATCATAAGCTTCAAGAATAAAGTTTTTATCTTTATCAAAATGACCGACACAATTATCTTTTTCTCCCATATTAACAAGATAATACCCACTTCCTATAGGTCTTACTTTTGAAACTTGATTACCTTCTTTTTTTAAAAAAGTAATAACAAAACCTTTATCATCGCTAACCTTATTATATTTTTCCATATCAGAAGAAGAATGAGACTTTTGTACTATAACTTCATCTTCTGTATATTGAGCAGATTGATTGGTTTTGTTTTCATCGCCTGGGTTAAGCTTGATCTGACTCTTTTTTTTGATCACTTCTTGTTTTTTAATCACTTTTTCTTCTCCATTTGGGCCTTTTATGCGAATAATCTTGGTTACTATTTCTTCAGATGAATTTTTGGTTTTGTTTTCATCTTCTTGCGCGTAGTTAACAGATGCGCAAATCATGAATGTCAATGTGACTAGTGTTTGTAAAGTTTTCATTTTGCGTATTTATTTTGGTTGTCAAATTTACAAAAAATGTAAAAAAGACTTTGGTTTGTATTTTTAATAAACGTAAAAAAGAGCCTTTTATGGTGTTTTTTTATGCTATTTGAATTAATCTATAATCTAATGAATCTGTTATTTGTTTACTACGTATGAATACCATTATCTTTGCATTCTCAAAATTTGGGATTTTATATTAAAAGATCCCGGTCATTATAATATTAAGTACCATGAAAGCAGGAATTGTAGGATTGCCAAATGTTGGAAAGTCAACATTATTTAATTGTTTATCTAATGCCAAAGCCCAGAGTGCTAACTTTCCGTTTTGTACGATAGAACCTAATATAGGTGTGGTTAATGTACCAGATTCTAGGTTAGAAAAACTTGAAGAACTTGTAAATCCTGAGCGAGTACTACCTGCTACAGTAGAGATTGTTGATATTGCCGGTTTGGTAAAAGGAGCAAGTAAGGGAGAAGGTCTAGGGAATCAGTTTTTGGGAAATATTAGAGAAACAGATGCTATTATTCATGTATTACGTTGTTTTGATAATGATAATATTGTTCATGTTGATGGATCAGTAGACCCTATTAGAGATAAGGAAACTATAGATATCGAATTACAACTTAAAGATTTAGAAGCTGTTGAAAAGAAAATAGATAAGGTAAAACGTGCTGCTAAAACAGGTAATAAAGAAGCTCAGAAAGAAGAGGCTATCTTGTTAGAACTTAAAAAAGGATTAGAAGCAGGTACCTCAGTTAGAGCTATTGCAGTTTCTGATGATGATCATATGGCATTTGTTGCACCTTTACAATTAATTACAGACAAACCAGTGCTTTATGTTTGCAACGTAGATGAAGGAGCTGCTGTTAATGGAAATGATTATGTGAAAAAGGTAAAAGAAGCTGTAGCTAAAGAAAAAGCTGAAGTTATAGTGTTGGCTGTTGGAACAGAGGCAGATATCACAGAGTTGGAGGATTATGAAGAACGTCAACTTTTTTTACAAGATATGGGACTGGAAGAACCCGGAGCATCTGTATTAATTCGTGCTGCATATAAGCTATTAAATCAACAAACATATTTTACGGCAGGAGTTAAAGAAGTTAGAGCCTGGACAATAAACATAGGGGCGACAGCTCCACAAGCAGCAGGAGTAATTCATACAGATTTTGAAAAAGGATTTATACGTGCAGAGGTTATCAAATATGATGATTTTATAGCATATGGAAGCGAAGCAAAAGCTAGAGAAGCAGGAAAACTTGGAGTAGAAGGAAAATCATACGTGGTAAATGATGGAGATGTAATGCATTTCTTGTTTAATGTATAATAAACAATATCAAGACATTTTAAAAAACCTTCCTATTTTTTAGGAAGGTTTTTTTGTGTTGGTGATTGTAATTTACACAAATCGTGATTATGACTAAAACTGAATACTACTATTTTTGAGAAATGCAAAACACCAAATTATCTTCGTATGGAATTGTACTGGCTGTAGTTGGAATAGTTCTATTTTCTGCGAAAGCTGTTTTAGTTAAACTGGCGTATAAGTATGAAATAAGTTCTGAGCATCTATTATTATTTAGAATGGTGTTTTCGCTACCGGTTTATCTTGTGATTGCTTTTTTTAATAAACCTGTACAGAAAGAAAAAATTAAAATCAAAGATTATAGCTGGATTGTATTTTTTGGGTTTGTAGGATACTATTTAGCCAGTTACTTTGATTTTCTTGGATTACAATTTATAAAGGCAGGGTTAGAGAGAATCATTCTTTTTTTATATCCAACATTAGTAATTATTATTTCAAGAGTTTTTTTAAAAAATATCATAACACGGCAACAGTTAGCTGCTATTTTGATAACTTATATAGGGGTAATTATTACATTTTGGGGAGAACTCCAGATGGAAACAGAAACCAATAACATTACGTTAGGAGCAATGTTAATCTTTTTGAGTGCATTAACATATGCTACTTATCTTGTAGGAAGTGGATGGCTGATTCCTAAATTTGGAGTGATAACCTTTACATCATATGCAATGATAATTTCTTCATTATGTATCATTATACAATATCTGGTTTTTGATAGAGGAGATATTATGAATTATCCTTTAGAATTGTATTTGATTTGCATTGCAATGGCAATTTTTTCAACAATTATACCGTCTTATCTTGTTTCAGCAGCGATAGCTAAACTAGGAGCATCTAATTTTTCTATTATCGCAAGTTTAGGTCCTGTATCTACAATAGTATTGGCATATTTCTTTTTGGATGAAAACCTTTCATTAATACAAATTGTCGGAGCTTTAATTGTCATTTTTGGAGTTTACGTGATTTCAAAACAGAAAAAATAAGATAAAATCTATATCGATATAAAAGGATCAATGTTACTTTTAGGTGTTTTTTAATGTTTTTTTCATTAATTTAACATTCTGATAGTGAATATCTGTTTACAGATTTTGGGGAAAATCTTTAGGAATTACAAATTCACTGTATTAATAGAATACATATTAAATCTATAGTTTGGGAACTTTTAGAAAAGTATTGTTCGTATGTTACTTTATATTCATGGGATTTGTTTCTTATGGACAAAATAATGATGTAATAGAGGTTAGTGATAGTTTAGAAGTGTTCCTTTCAAAATCCAAAAAATTTCGTACTGCTTTCAAAATAAAAGAATCATTGGATTATGCCATTAAAACAATTGATCTTGCACATCAATTAAATAGTGACGAGTATATATGTAAAGGTCATTATTTAATGGTAAGTAATTATGAAGTTATAGAAGACTATAAAAACATGGAGTTTCATAGTCAGGAAGCATTAAAATATGCAAGAAAAGCTAAAGATACAGTAATGATATCATATAGTTTAAATGCGTTAGGTGGGGTGTATTCAGATGGACTTGGAGAGGTAGAAAGAGGTATGGATTATTTCAATCAATCGCTTGAGGTAGCAGAAAGGGTTAAAGACAAAAGCAAAGAATTTCCGCCTGTATTAAACATAGGGTGGATATATATTAAAGAAAAAGAATTTGATCAAGCATTTCCATATCTAAAAAAAGCCGAAAAATTAACCGAAGATCATGCAGGTTCTTTTGGTATTGTGGCAACAAGTCATGTGAAATACCTTTTAGGTCGTTATTATATTGGCAAAGAACAATATGAGAGATCACATCAGTTATTAAATGAAGCTATAACAAACCTAGAAGGAATAAATGTTTTTTCGATCCTTAATGAGGCATATAAAGCAAAAGCAGAAGCTTTTGAAAAAGTAGGTAATGCAGACTCTGCACTATATAGCATAAATAAACACCTGTTTTATAGGGATAAACTATTAGATGAAGAAAAATTACAACAAATAGAAGTTGCTAAACTAAATTTTAATATAAGTGAATTTAAAAGAGAATTAGAAGCTAATAGAAGAGAAAAAGAGTATCTGGCAAAAATTGATAAGAGAAATATTGTTATTACTATTACTTCGATAAGTCTTATTTTGTTACTAGCTGGGATACTTTTTGTTTTTTATGGATATTCATCAAAGAAGAAACTTAATAAAGTATTAGAAGAACGAAATGAAGAGTTAATCAAAGCAAAAGCTGAAGCAGAAAAACTTACGAATACAAAATCTCAATTTATTTCTACCGTAAGTCATGAATTAAGAACTCCGCTATATGGAGTTGTAGGTATTACCACCTTATTATTAGAAGAAAATGATATTCCTACCAAACATAAAAAACTTCTTAACTCTTTAAAATTCTCTGGAGATTATTTATTGGACTTGATAAATAAAGTTCTGAAAATAAGTAAAATAGAATCTAACAATGAAAAATTAACACGTACTCCAACTAACCTTCTTCAATTATCAAAAAATCTATTATACTCTTTTGAGTATCAGGCAAAGAATAAAAACAATGAACTTATCTTACAAATACCAGATGAATTGCCAGATGTATTAAGTGTTGACTCGCTTAAAGTCTCTGAAGTTTTAATTAACTTAATAGGAAATTCAACTAAGTTTACCGAAAACGGAAAGATATGGCTAAGAATTAAGATCATTTCCCTGGATAAGGATATGATCACAATTCGATATGAAATAGAAGATAATGGTGTAGGTATTCCCGAAGATAAAAAAGAATTTGTATTCGAAAAATTTTCTCAGGTAGGTAGGGAGTTTAACAAGGCAGAGGGAACTGGATTAGGGTTGTCGATTGTGAAAAATCTCTTAGAAATGATGGATAGCGAAATTCATCTGGATAGTAAAGAGGGAAGAGGGACACGATTCTATTTTGATTTAGAGTTAGAGGTTATAAATGAAAAAGAGGAACAAGACATCGATACGAATGCTGATGGGATTAATGCAATGTATAGAAGAATATTGGTTGCAGAAGATAATAAGATAAATCAAATTGTGACTAAAAATCTTTTAAACATAATAGGATATGATTGTACTATTGTAGAAAATGGTTTTAATGCTGTACAAATGGTTCAAAAGGAAGATTTTGACCTTATTCTTATGGATCTTAATATGCCGTACCTTAACGGAACAGAGGCTACTAGACGTATACGCGAATTTGATCAGACGACACCTATTATTGCACTCACCGCTTCAGAGTTAAGTGAAATAGAAGAAGAATGTATGGCAATTGGAATGAATGATATTATAAATAAGCCACTTAATAAAAATGACCTCAAGAATATAATTACAAAGCATTTATTGAGATAACACTTTATAAATTTCTTACAAACTTTATAGTTTCACCAATAACAACTTCAGGATTTTCCCGATGCGGAGTGTGACCTACTTCAGGAATTAGTAATGATGTTGAATTTCCTTTAGTTGTATTTACAATAGCATTTACTTGATCAATTGTGCCATATTCATCTTTTTTACCTTGGATTATTAATGATGGACAGATGATGTGTGGTAAATATTCTTCAATATTCCAGGATTGATATGATTTGGATAACCAGGTTTTGGTCCATACTCTAAAAACGTCATCAGTCTTATCTCCATGATATTTTATTAATTTTTCCCTAAGATTTGTATTTTTATAGGCTTCAATGGCAGCTTTAATACCATTAATAGTTTCTTGTTCTACAAATACATGAGCTCCTTCTGTAATAATACCAATTATACTTTCAGGAAATAATGCGGCTGCAAGGAGTGCGATACTTCCGCCATCACTATGACCAAATAAGATTACATTTTTTAACGATAAATGTTTTATTATTTTTCCTAACGTCTGTGCTTCCTTTTTTAAATAGTTATGATCACGTTCTAAGATTGTAAAAGGCTCTGATTGGCCATATCCCTGCCTGTCATAAGAAATAGCATTATATCCTGTTTCAGAAGCCAGTTTCTGAGGGAAATCTCTCCATAATTCATTGCATCCTAGAGAATCATGAAGAAAAATAAATGTCGGTTTTCTCTTGTCAATTAAATCGATTGTTGTAGAGAGTCGTAATCGATGATTATCAATTATTAAGTCCAAAATTGAGGTTTTGTTATAAAAAGTGCTAAAAATAAGCCAAAGTCTACACAAAATGTATAATTTGCGCTATTAAAGTTGAAACACTCAACTTTTTTTTTAGTCTAGAAATAGTAAATAGTTAATTTTATACAATGAAGAACACATTAGCCAAGATTTCAATTGGTGTATTACTAATTGGATGTGGAACAAAGAACCTATCCAATGATATTGCAACAAACTCACCTATAGCGACAGCTATTGACTTAACTCAAGTTAAAGAAGATAAAATACCGGTTACAATAGATCCGGGACGTTTTACCCAAGATTCTGTAAAGTACTATATTCCTAAAGTAGTTCAGGGAACCTATGCCGTTAGTGATTTTGGAAAGTTTGTTGATGAGGTTAAAGCTTTTGATTATGAAGGGAATGAAATTAATATCGAGAAAAAGGATACTAATATATGGTTAATACCAAATGCTAAACAACTTGATAAAATAACGTATTTAGTAAATGATACTTATGATATTGAAAATACAGATGTCGGTACTCCTTTTTCCCCATCAGGAACTAATACAGAACCAGGAAATTACGTATTAAACCTTCATGGATTTATTGGGTATTTTGATGTTTTAAAAAACAATCAGTATGCTTTGGATGTAAAAGCACCAACAGATATGAAAAGGACATCTGCGCTACAAAAAGTAGGATCAGAAACTAGTGAAGATGGTAAGGTTACTACAGATAAGTATTTTGCAGCTAGATATTTTGAGGTAACAGATAATCCAATGATGTATGGTAATCTTGATGTCGAGGAATTTATGGTTGGAGATATTAAAATTGTTTTGAGTATATATTCTCCGAATAAAGTACATACCGCAGCAAAAATAAAAGAGACTGTATTTAAAATGATGAAAGGACAAAAAGCATACCTTGGAGATATTAATAGTACCCCTCGATATGATATTTATCTTTATCTAGCAGAGGGAACTGAAGATTCACCAACAGGGTTTGGAGCGTTAGAACATCATACGTCTACTGTTGTTGTTTTGCCAGAGCAAATGCCAGATGAGGCTCTTGCTTCGGCTATGATAGATGTAGTATCTCACGAATTTTTTCATATTGTAACTCCACTTAGCGTGCATTCTGAAGATGTACATTATTTTGATTATAATAAACCGACTTTTTCAAAACACTTATGGATGTATGAGGGAGTAACTGAGTACTTTGCTACTTTATTTCAAGTAAATCAAGGTTTGGTAGAAGAACAAGAGTTTTATGATAAAGTAATGGGTAAAATTCAAAGTGCAAATGGATTTGATGATACAATGAGTTTTACGGTAATGAGTGAGAATATTTTAGAAGAACCATACGCGTCCAATTATGTTAATGTATATGAAAAAGGAGCACTCATAGGAATGTGTATCGATATTTTGATGCGAGAAGAAAGTAATGGTACGAGAGGTATTTTATCTTTGATGAAAGAATTATCTTTAAAATATGGGAAAAACAAACCTTTTGAAGATGACAAAATTATTCAAGAAATTACTGCCATGACGTATCCATCGATTGGTGAATTCTTGAAAAAACACGTAGAAGGAAAAACACCAATTAATTATGAGGATTTCTTTAATAAAGTAGGGCTTTCTGTAGCGTCTGAAAAAGTGGAAACAAATTATATTCAAAATTCGGGAGCGTTAATTGTTGCTGGTAATCAAGAAAAAGGCACTATCTTTTTTACTGATTTAGTTTCAGATAACAGTTTCTGGGCAGATAATGGAGTGAAGCCTAATGACGATATCGTAGAGGTAAACGGTACAAAACTAACCTTACAGAATGCAAATAGTGTATTGGGTTCAACTTTTCAATGGCAAGAAGGAGATGATGTCGAAGTAAAGTTAAATAGAGCAGGAGAGGATATTGTTATAAAAACTAAAGTAACTAAGTCTTTTACAAATGGTAAAAAACTTAAAGCAGATACAGCAGCATCAAAACAAAAATCCACGCTTAGGGATGCGTGGTTAAAAGGATAACTATTCCTTATAGTATAAAAAAAGGCCCTTTTAAAGGGCTTTTTTTATACTATAACATTAGTCGAAAACCAAAAACAGGTAGTTCTCCTTGTTTAAAATCTAAATCTTCAGACCTTTTAAATCCAATATTCTCATACATCTTCCATGCAATTTGCATTGCTTTTGTTGAGTGAATTATAATCTGATTTTGATTTTCATCTTTCGCTATTTCTATACAAGCTTCAGTCAAGAGCCTGCCTAAGCCATTGCCTCTGGTATTTACATCAACCGCTAACAGCCTAAAGCCCGCTGCGTCTTTCTCTTTTGTGGCAGTACCTCCCGAGCCATAGTATTTCATATCACCAAAGTAAACCACACTCCCTCCAATTTTTCCATTAGGAGAAACGGCTACCAATAGCTTAGTCTTTGGGTTTTTTGTTAAATTTCCAATATTAGCAAGCATTGAATAATAGTTTGGTTGCTCATTTTTATTCGGAAAGCCTTCTAATTGAGAATATACATTAACCATTAATTCTCCTATTTCCTCAAACTCATTCTGATTAGACTCTCTTACATTATATTTTGTAGTGCCTATATTCAATTTAATTAGATTTTTGTTACATAAATAATACCTGTTTCCAAAAGAGAAATTTAACGTTTTACATACCATTTAATAGCAAATGGTACCAAACGATGTCCTAATATTTCTCCTGTAACTACATTTCGCATCATTGTATCAGATTTGCCATTTGTTGCTGCTATTAGCGACCATTCCAGGTTTTCTTTTAGTTTTACAGTTTGTGTGTCATAACTTGGCGTTTGCCCAATTATAGGATCTATTTGTGCAAAAACAATGGTGTCACTTAATATGGTTAAAAATTTTGCATCAGTAAAATGCTCAACTTTTTTGGTTTTATCACTTCGTCTTTGTGATGACCAATATACACGTATTTTTTCTCCATTTCGAACAGCTTTAATAAGGGTTTCAATTTTTCCTTCTAAGGCTTTTCCGTCTTTATCATTATGATAGATGAGTTTCCAGTTACTAATATCTTGTGCAAAACTGTGTATAGACAAAAATAAGATTGATAGTAAAACGATTATTTTTTTCATTCTTGAATTTTAAATTATGAAGTAATAGTTAATTATTCTTTATAAAGAATAGTTTGATAATAAGAGATTAAAGGTAAAAAGGAAATAAATTATTTAGACCTTTAATAACAATTCTTTAGCATAATGTACTAATGAACCGATAAAGAACTATTAAAAGAATATCAATAACTTTATTGTAAATTTTGGAGAAGCTTTTTTGAACCTCATTACTATTTAATAAGGATGTGATTATTTACAATGCTCATTAAAAACCGTCTATGATTTTAAATCATAGACGGTTTTTAATGAGTTAGATTTCGTTTTGTTAAGTTGGTTTTATGGAATAACAACTGAAATTGCATCCACAGTATTGGTGTTGACATTGGGGAATACAGTTCTTCCCAGATCAGGGTCTTCATAAGAATTACTATAAAAGTTATCTCCATATACTTTAAACCATAAGGTTTCTCCAGATTCGAAGCCTAGTGATCTGAAAAATGAAATAGAGAATGTTAAATTGGCCGGATTGCCAGTAGTACCAATAATAGGAGAGAACTGTGTATACACCTCATTACTTACATCATCACTTTTATGATAAAAAATTCGTATTCTTTTTACCAAAAGATTCTCTGTCATGGGTCGACTTATATTAAGTATAATAAAATTGCCTTCTATTCTAACAGAAGTAGCAGTTATCATGCTATTAGATATTTGACCTAATTTAAGGACATTGGCCATTAATGTAAATTCTCCTTCATCTTTATGCTCGATATTAAAAATTTTGTGGATCCCAAAACCTTCTTTCTCAAATACCAAATTATATGTGCCAAAAGGAACATCTTTTAAAGAATAATTGCCATTGAGATCTGTTGTGGTAGTAATTAATGGATCGCTTCCTTCTATACTTACAGACATACCAGAGTTATCAACCATACTTTGATCATCGTCAAATAAATCTACTGTTCCGATGATATCAGCAGCGGGTATAGGATCTGGTTCCGGCTCAGGTTCTGGTTCTGGTTCAGGTTCTGGCTCTGCAATTGGTTCAGGTTCAGGTTCTGGGATAAAATTATCATCATTACTACAACTTGAGAATAATAAGAATGAAAAAAGTAAAAAATAAATTGACAGTGTTTTCATGATTTTGTGTGTTTTTGTTTTCCAATTCGTATTTTTTGTTTAGTGTTTTTTATATTGGTTTTGAGGGAAGTTTTTTCGCTAAACAAATGTATGAAGCAAAGCACACTAGAGTCTATACGTATTTTTACGTGTTTTTAAGGTGTTTTTTACCATTTTTGTTTCCTTATTATTAGATCTTAAAATTATTAGGTATAATTTATCAATTCACTGGATACCAAATAATCAACAAAATTCGTTATGCATTTGTTAATTACTTTGTAGGATGGCTATTTTAATTTAATAAGTGAAGCCTTATATTAGCAGGCATTCTACCCAAAATTTATGAGCAAGGAAACCAAATATACCGAAGATAATATACGATCCCTCGACTGGAAGGAGCATATCCGTATGCGACCTGGAATGTATATTGGTAAGTTAGGAGATGGATCTTCTGCAGATGATGGAATTTATATTTTATTAAAAGAAGTACTCGACAATTCGATAGATGAATATGTAATGGGTGCTGGTAAAACTATAGAAATTTCTATTCAAGGAGATAAGGTGATCGTAAGAGATTATGGTCGTGGAATTCCTTTAGGAAAAGTGGTTGATGTGGTTTCAAAAATGAATACGGGAGGGAAGTATGACTCTCGCGCGTTTAAAAAATCGGTGGGACTAAATGGAGTTGGTACCAAAGCGGTAAATGCGTTATCTACTTTTTTTAGAGTTGAATCTACTCGTGATGGTAAATCAGCTTCTGCAGAATTTGAAAAAGGAAATTTAACCAACCAGGAAACACTGGATGAAACTTCGCGAAGAAGAGGAACCAAAGTCTCTTTTGTTCCAGATGATACTATTTTTAAGCACTACAAATACCGTTCAGAATATGTAGCCAAAATGCTTAAGAATTATGTATATCTTAATCCTGGATTAACCATCATATTTAATGGAGAAAAATATTTTTCAGAAAATGGATTAAGAGATTTACTTGCTGATAATATAAATACAGAGGATCGTTTATATGATATTATACATCTAAAAGGAGATGATATTGAAATCGCGATTACCCATAGTAAAACACAATACAGTGAAGAATATCATTCTTTTGTAAATGGGCAACACACAACACAAGGAGGTACACATCAAGCTGCATTTCGGGAAGCTGTTGTAAAAACCATCAGAGAATATTATGGTAAGAATTATGAAGCGAGTGATATTCGTAAATCTATTGTATCTGCCATAAGTATTAAGGTTATGGAACCTGTTTTTGAAAGTCAAACAAAAACAAAATTAGGATCTACCGATATGGGAGGAGACTTACCAACAGTGAGAACCTATATTAACGATTTTGTAAAAACTAAATTAGATAATTTCTTACATAAAAATCCTAATACAACAGAAAGTTTACAACGTAAAATCTTACAGGCAGAACGAGAACGTAAAGACTTATCCGGGATTCGTAAACTGGCTCGGGAGAGAGCTAAGAAAGCTAGTTTACATAATAAAAAATTAAGAGATTGTCGTGTTCATCTTACTGATAGTAAGAAGGATCGTAATCTTGAAAGTACATTGTTTATAACAGAGGGAGATTCGGCAAGTGGTTCTATTACCAAATCCAGAGATGTGAATACCCAGGCAGTATTTAGTTTACGAGGAAAACCCCTCAATAGCTACAATATGAGTAAAAAGATTGTGTACGAAAATGAAGAATTCAACTTGTTGCAAGCTGCATTAAATATTGAAGAATCTTTAGAAGATTTAAGATATAACAATATTGTAATTGCTACTGATGCCGATGTTGATGGAATGCATATTAGGTTATTATTGATTACATTTTTCCTACAATTCTTTCCAGAACTTATAAAAGAAGGACATTTGTACATACTGCAAACACCATTGTTTAGGGTACGTAATAAAAAAGAAACCATTTACTGTTATTCTGAACAGGAAAGAAGAGATGCTATCGCAAAATTGTCAGGGAAACCCGAGATTACTCGATTTAAGGGATTAGGTGAAATCTCACCTGATGAATTTGTACATTTTATTGGAGATGACATACGTCTTGATCCGGTAATGTTGGATAAAGAAAAATCAATAGAAGAATTACTGTCTTTTTATATGGGAAAAAACACACCACAACGACAAGAGTTTATTATTGATAACCTAAAAGTAGAATTGGATACAGTAGAGGAAGAGTTGTAATTATTAAAGTGCCCCTAAATTATATATAGATTTGGAAAACGAAAACGAAGAACTAGATCACGATTTAACTCCAGAAGATCACCAGCCGCAAGAGGTGATTACTAAAGTTACAGGAATGTATAAAGATTGGTTTCTGGATTATGCATCTTATGTAATCCTGGAACGAGCAGTACCCGCAATAGAAGATGGCTTGAAACCAGTACAACGTCGTATTCTTCATTCTATGAAGGATCTGGATGATGGTAGATATAATAAAGTAGCTAATATTGTTGGACATACGATGCAGTATCATCCTCATGGTGATGCTAGTATTGCTGATGCTATGGTACAAGTAGGGCAAAGAGAGTTACTAATTGATATGCAAGGAAACTGGGGTAATATACTTACCGGTGATAGAGCGGCTGCATCCAGGTATATTGAAGCACGTTTGTCTAAATTTGCACTAGATGTAGTTTATAATCCTAAAGTTACAGATTGGCAATTATCGTATGATGGGAGAAAGAAAGAACCCATTAATCTGCCGGTTAAATTTCCTTTGTTATTAGCACAAGGCGCAGAAGGAATTGCCGTAGGATTAAGTACAAAAATCCTTCCTCACAATTTTATAGAATTAATTGAAGCTTCAATTAAGCATTTACAGGGTAAAAGATTTACTATTTTACCTGATTTTCCTACTTCAGGAATCGCTGATTTTACAAATTATAATGATGGTAATCGAGGCGGTAAGGTAAGGGTACGTGCAAAAATTGCTCAATTTGATAAAAACACATTGGTCATTGATGAGATTCCTTTCTCTACTACAACTACTAGTTTAATTGATTCTGTCCTTAAAGCAAATGAAAAAGGAAAGATTAAAATTAAAAAAATTGAAGATAATACTGCCGCAAAGGTAGAGATATTAATACATCTTCCTTCAGGAATTTCTCCTGATAAAACAATAGATGCATTATATGCATTTACAAATTGTGAAGTATCTATTTCACCATTAGGTTGTGTCATTGAGGACAACAGACCTAATTTTATTGGAGTGTCAGAAATGCTGCGTCGTTCTACTGATAATACAGTAGAATTACTCAAAAAGGAGTTAGAAATTCAACTTGAAGAACTTCAGGAACAATGGCATTTTGCATCTTTAGAAAGAATATTTATTGAAAACCGTATTTATCGTGATATTGAAGAGGTAGATACTTGGGAAGGGGTTATAGAAGCTATAGATAAAGGGTTACAACCTCATATAAAACATTTGAAGCGAGCAGTAACAGAGGAAGATATTGTACGCCTAACTGAGATTCGAATTAAACGTATTTCAAAATTTGATATTGATAAAGCCCAGCAAAAAATAGAAGCTCTGGAAGAGGATATTGCAAAGGTAAAATACAATTTAGAACACCTTATAGAATTTGCAATTGATTATTTTAAAAGATTAAAGACAACATACGGAAAAGGGAAAGAGCGTAAAACCGAAATCAGGATTTTTGATGATATTGAGGCTACCAAAGTTGTTATTCGTAATACAAAACTATATGTAAATCGTGAAGAAGGTTTTATAGGTACTTCTCTGCGAAAGGATGAATATGTAGCAGATTGTTCAGATATTGACGATATTATCTGTTTTACAGGTGAGGGAAAATTGATGATAACCAAAGTGGGAGCAAAAACCTTTATTGGCAAAAATATTATTCATGTAGCAGTATTTAAGAAAAAGGATAAGCGTACCATTTATAATATGATTTATCAAGATGGTAAAGGAGGTTCGTCTTATGTAAAACGTTTTGCTGTTACAGGGGTAACTCGAGATAAAGAGTATGATTTGGCACAAGGTAAAAAATCTTCAAAAGTCATATATTTTTCTGCAAACCCTAATGGCGAAGCCGAAGTGATTACTATTTTCTTACGTCAGGCAGGAAGTATTAAAAAACTAAAATTTGATCTGGATTTTTCAGATTTATTGATAAAAGGTCGAGGGGTAAAAGGAAATATAGTTACCAAATACAATATTAAGCGAGTAGAGCTCAAAGAGCAAGGAGTCTCTACCTTAAAGCCACGAAAAATATGGTTTGATGACTCTGTGCAACGTCTTAATGTTGATGGAAGAGGAGAATTGTTAGGTGAATTTAGAGGAGAAGATCGTTTACTGGTGATTACTCAAAAAGGTATAGCAAAAACAATTATCCCAGAGATGACACTGCATTTTAATTCAGATATGATCGTTCTGGAAAAATGGAAACCAAAAAAACCAATATCTGCGATTTATTGGGATGGAGAAAAAGAAAGATATTATGTTAAACGTTTTCTTATAGATAGTCCTGAACGAGAAGAAATGTTTATTACAGAGCATCCTAAATCATTTTTGGAAGTAGTATCTACAGATTATAGACCTATTGCAGAAATGGTATTTACTAAGCTTCGAGGAAAAGACCAACGCCCGAATGAAGAAATAAATCTTGAAGAATTTATTGCTATTAAGGGGGCAAAAGCACTAGGAAATCAGTTAACTACACATAAGGTAAGACAGATCAATTTATTAGAATCTTTACCATATGATGAGCCAGAAGCATTACCGGCAGAAGAAATAGAGGTAATAGAAGAAGAGAATGTTTCTTCTTCTGATTCTAACGGAACCACAGAAGTAGATGATGATAATGAGCAACCGACATTGTTTTAGATTACACAATTCTTAGGTGACAGAATTAATTAAAAAATATATCAATGTAGAAGATATAGAAGGTGTTATTCTGTACGCTTTTATTATTATTCTGATCAGTTGGGGTATTTCTTTGGTTGTTAAGTGGTTATTAATTCTTTTTTTAAATAGAAGACAAAAACGAGGGAGTTATAATGTCACAAAACTAAAATTTGTAAAAAACTCAATACGTTTCATTTTTATTATCATTGCTTTTGTGATTATTGTTGGAACTGTTCCTTTTTTAAGAAGACAGGCTACACTAATATTTTCTGGAGCAGGTATTCTAGCTGCAATTATAGGTTTTGCAGCTCAGGCAGCAATATCTAACCTTATCGCCGGAGTTTTTATTGTTTTGTTTGAACCCTTTAGGATAGGAGATTATATCAAATTAGACCTTGAACGAGTTGGTATTGTTGTCGATATAACACTTAGACATACAGTAATTAATACGTTTGAAAACAAGAGATTAATCATACCAAATTCTATAATTAGCACAGAATCCATTCTAAATCATACTATTGAGGATAGCAAAGTACTTAGTTTTAATAATTTTAAAATAGGATTAAAAGCAGATGTGGATGTGGTTCGAAAAATTATTTTAGAAGAAGCAGCAAAATTAGAATATATCGCTAAGTTTAAAGAAGAAGAAAATAAGGTTGTTTCAGAAGTTCGTGTAATTGATGTTCATGAATCTTATGTTCATGTTAGGGCATATGTATGGATTTCGGAGCCTTTTAAGGAGTTTAAAATGAAATGTAAACTCAAAGAAAATGTGCATAAAAGATTTTTAGAAGAAAATATAGAAATGCCAGTACCTATTCGTAGAATAATAAATTGATTAGGAGGCCGGCCTTTTAAGTAATATATCTAAAGTAATCTATTATGTTTTTTTGACAAATTTAGTAAGGATTACTATGTGTTGGCCACTTACACGTCCTTCTATATGTTCAGGATTGTCATGCACTAGCGAGATATTACGAACAGCTGTACCTCTTTTTGCTGTGAAATTTGCTCCTTTGACATCCAAGTCTTTTATCAAAACAACAGAATCACCTGTTTGTAAAAGTGCTCCATTAGCATCTAAATGTTTTATAGCCTCATCTGGGTCATCACCTTCACCCGTTGCTGCAGCCCATGCCATTCTATCTTCATCTAGATATAGCATATCAAGTAAATCTTGAGGCCAACCTTCAGATTTTAGTCTATTTAGCATTCTCCAGGCCATTACCTGTACAACAGGAACTTCACTCCACATACTATCATTAAGACAACGCCAGTGATTAGGGTCTATACTTTCTGGGTTTTCAATTTGATCTAAACAAATTTGAGAAATAAGAATATGAGCATCTATACCGGTTCCAGGAGATTTTGGAACCTGATAAACTTTTAAATTTTCAGTTTCTCCTGATAATTCACATACAGATCCGCTACGTTTAAGTAATTCTCTTTCAAGACTCATATTCAAGACTAATATTTGATAAGTTTTTTAGAAATACAAAAATGCCTAAAATATTATAATTATGATAATTCTACATCACTTATATTTATTGAAACTCTTATTTTACGAGCAATAGAACTTCTTTGTCATATGTAGAGTTACACCATTGATATTTTGAAAACACCTTATCAGGAATTTGATAATTATATTTTTGATAGTCTACAAAATCAAATTTTGAATAAAAGCTTTTGAGATTTTTGAAAGGTAAACACCAAACTCTTTTCTCAGGAGTTGTAAGTTCTAATAGTTTTTTTACTATAGCATCTGCAATTCCTAAACCACGATATTTACTAAATACATAAATGCCACCTAATTCTAAATGATCAGCATCGATTTTGGTTAATCTCCCTAATCCACATTTTTGATTTTCGATCTCAGCAATAACGATATCTTCGGTATCAAAATTAGATGAAGTAAAATCCACCTCCTTATATTTCATGTTTATCCAATCCATTTCAGAATGGATTGCTTTTCGTACAGTTATATTATTTGATTGCCCCATTATTTTTAGTTAGACATAGATTTGTTGTCTTAGAAAAGAGTAGAGTATAAGTTATTTCTATATCTTAATTGTATTTTTTTAAATCAAATGAGAGCTGTCAATTATTTAGATTTTCTTTTTACAAGTTCCATAAATAATACGATTTCTTGTTTTTTTGTTGCATCAAAAATAGATTGATAAATTTCGAGTGCCTTGTTGTAGTTTTGTTTTCTTTCATAGAGCCATCCTAAAAAAAACATACTAGGCACATGATTTGGATTCATTGTAAGACATTCTTTGTAATCAATTTCTGCCTTTATTAAATCATTGTTGGCAAAATATAAATTAGCTCGCTCCCAAAGCAAATCAATTGTTTTGTTTTCTGAGAGCTTAACATTAATGGATTGCACTTTAGATTGACTGTACTTTTTTTTCATTGCAAGAATTGACTGCGCTCTTAGATTATCAAAGTAATTGAAGTATGCATCACAATTTTTGACTAAATTCTGTTGCATTTCAAAAAATATCTTCTTCCCTAATTCCTGACCTTGTTTGTATTCTGGAACAGATGAATTTTTATCAATTAACTTATCTAACTCGGTTTTATAAGTATCAATATGTTTTGTAAAACACTTTTCTAATATACTGGTGTCATCACCTTTATTTTCTGTAAAACAAATACAGACATCTTGACTTATCTTTTCTATGATATCTTGTTGTCCAAAAATTGATATAGAAACAAGAAAAAGCAATACTGTTATATTCTCTTTCATGATAATTTTATTTTTTATAAACTTAAAGAGTTCATATAATTAGTATTCTATTTTTCTTTTTAACTAGTTGTTTTTTTATTTTTTTTGCGCAATTTAAAGTTTAAAAACTCAATAAATAAAGAAAAAGCTATGGTAAAGTAAAGGTACCCTTTAGGTATCGTACCTACTTCACTATCAAATATTTGCAAATGAGCTAAATGTGCTGCTTCTGCAATTAACATAAATCCAATAAGGATTAAAAATGAAAGTCCAAGAATTTGAACCGATGGATGTTTATTTACAAAACGCCCAACAGGGGTCGCGAATAACATCATGATTAAAACGGAGATAACGACAGCGATAATCATGAGTAATAAAGCATCATTAGGATTCTCACTTAATCCGTTTGTCATACCAACCGCTGTAAGTATAGAATCAAAAGAAAAAACAACATTAATCAATGTAATTTGTACAATAGCGTTAGATAATGATGTTGAACTTTTGGCTTCGATTTCTTTCTCCTCTTCACCTTTTTCATCTACTTTTTCATGAATTTCATGTACACTTTTATATAATAAGAAAATACCTCCTCCAAACAGAATTAAAGCTTGACCACTTATACCAGCTTCTATCCACGGCAGGTTGATGTGCCAAAAAGGAGCTTCCATAGCGACTAGTAATGAAATCCCAAACAGTAAAACAATACGCATTAGCATAGCCAACATTAACCCTATATTCGTAGCTTTTTTCTGTTGTTTTTCAGGTAATTTACTAGAAGCTATTGAGATAAATATTATATTATCAATACCAAGTACAATTTCTAGAAAAGTAAGTGTAAGTAAAGCTACCCAGGCATCAGCCGATGTGAAAATTTCTAACATTATTTTATTTTTTTTGCAGTTCCTCGTTCTTTATTAGTTGCACCTACAAGTCCGTATTCAAAAGTGTAAGTGTTTTTATCTGTAGATAAGATTTTCATATGTATGGCTTTTTCTTCTGCCATACTTTTTGGATGCAGTTTTTGTACAATATATTCACAATCATTGATCCATCTAACACTAGAAGTATCAGTCTTTCCTCTGAAATAATCTATTTCTATTTTTCCATCGCGAATAAACGTAGTTTTTACTAATTCACCATCTAATAAGGTTTCAAATTCAAATGTTCCCGTATGAAAATTTAAACAATCACGTTCTTCTTGCTGACAGCTGATTGTCAATAGTAAACAAAAGAATAATAAGAGTATTCGTTTCATGATGACTTTAAATGAAAAACGAAAATAAATCTATTTCGATAAAGTTAATAGGCAGGAAGAAAAAAGTTGTTAAGATTTTTTCATTTGATAAGAAGTAAAGGTGCCATCTTTATAGAAAATCACAATACGATTGATTTCACCTTCTGAAGAAATAACTCGCGAAACCTTCTCAGGGGAAGATATATTTTGTTGAACATTTTCTTTTTCTGAAGATGACTGTGAGAATAAATCTTGTTCTGTATCTATAATTGGAGTAGAAGTTTCTTGTGTATCAGTAGGAGGTTCTAAAATAGTTTTTTTTTCTTCTACAATGGTATTTTCTGATTTAGGAAATGTTCCTTTTCCATATAATAACCATTGTAACTCTACATCACTATAGGCATCAACTATTTTCATAACAAAGTCTAAACTAGGTTTATTTCGCCCACTAAGAATATGAGAAATAGAAGAGCGACCTACTCCCATATAATCTGCAAAGGATGAAGCCGATACGCCATAATAATCCATTACTTTTTGAATTCTTTTACCAAAGTCTTTATTGTTTACCATTGTAAACGAGTTTTAGAATAAATATTGATTACAAAGGTAAACAATTTTGGTCAGAAGTATAGTTTACAATTGTAAATCAAAGAGCTCTACGCTTTAATAATTTGTTTAGGTAAATGCTCTTAATAATCTCATTTATATAATTTTATAATATATCATAAAAATACTTTAATTAATTTACTAATAACTATTATACAATTGGAAACTACTAAAAACAAACTGTTTACCATTGTAAACATATGGAACAAAAACTATTGTTTACAAATGTAAATGTCTTCTTTTTACAATTGTAAACCTTATCCTAGTTTACATATGTAACTAATTCTTTTATTTGTTATGAATCCTCAACAAACTATAGTAATTTCGTTACCTTCTAATACGTACTATGAATATTGATACATTAAAAAACTGGTTTACTTTATATAAAGAACCTTCCTTATTTGGACGCTACATTTGTTTAGATCACATTAGCCCTCTTTTGGATGAATTATCAAAAAAAGTTGACCTTAGACAAATAGGTTCTTCAGAAAATAACGCTCCAATACATTTAATAACTTTGGGAACTGGACCTAAGAAACTTTTGTTTTGGTCACAAATGCATGGTAATGAAAGTACAACTACAAAAGCTATATTTGATCTTATTAATCTACTTATAGATTCAAATAATAATATTGCTTCAGCTATTTTGAAAGAATGTACATTGTATATTGTACCTATTTTAAGTCCAGATGGAGCAAAGGCATATACAAGGCTAAATTACAATAAAATTGATCTTAATAGAGATGCCCAAAATAAGACTCAGAAAGAAAGTATTGTTTTAAATGACTTAATCCAACAGATAAAGCCAGATTTTGGATTTAACCTTCATGGGCAACGTACTATTTTTAGTGCAGGAGAAACCAATTATCCTGCGACAGTATCATTTTTATCCCCAGCAGGAGATGCTAAGCGCTCAATAACTAAAAGTCGAAAACAGGCTATGCAGGTAATTGCAAAAATGAATGAGGTGCTTCAAGAATGCATACCAAATCAGGTTGGGAGGTATGATGATGGTTTCAATTTAAATTGTGTAGGAGATACATTATCATATATGGGTATACCAGCAATATTATTTGAATCTGGACATTATCCTAATGACTACGATAGAGAAACAACAAGACAATATATATTCTTTTCATTAATTACTTCATTACATTATATAAGTACAACAGAAATTACTGGAAAGGGATATAAAGATTATTATTTGATACCAGAAAATGGAAAATGTTTTTATGATATCATTGTTAGGGATGTTATTCTTAATGGAAAAAATACTGATATCGCCATACAGTATAAGGAAGAATTAACCAAAAATAATGTCAAATTCATACCTAAAATTGTTAAAATCGATAATCTTCAAAAGTTTTATGGACATAGAGAGATTATTGGTGAAAAAAGAGCAATACGTAACGAAAACGTTACAGTAGAGATAGTTCCAGAGGCAGAGCTGTTAAAATTTTACCTAGATTCTGAATTATTCTTAATAGAACAAGCAAAAAGTTAAAATAAAATGTGTGAATACTTGATTTTTCTGCTAAATTTGCAATGTAAATAATCGGGAAAAATAATATTATTACTATGGCAAAGTTTAAATTAGACGAAGTAGATCATCAAATTTTGGATATGTTGATTGAAAATACCCGTACACCTTTTACAGATATTGCAAAGAAACTATTGATTTCTGCAGGTACTGTACATGTGCGAGTAAAAAAAATGGAAGAAGCTGGAATTATTGAAGGGTCTTCATTAACATTAGACTATAAGAAATTAGGATATTCATTTATAGCATATGTTGGTATTTATCTTCAAAACACCTCTCAAACCAAGTTTGTTTTGGAGAGAATTAATCAAATACCTTATGTTACGGTTGCTCACATTACAACAGGAAAATTTAATATTTTCTGTAAAGTAAGAGCAAAAGATACTAATCATGCTAAGGATATCATCTTTAAGTTGGATGATATTGATGGAGTGTACCGTACAGAAACTATGATTTCATTAGAAGAAAGTATTAATGACAAGAAACGCTTGATGCATTCTATTTTTCAGGAATTATAAAGGGATAACTTTTTAAATATAAATATAAGCCCTTTAGGAAAAATTTCTTAGAGGGTTTTTTAATTCAAGAAAAACTTCTGAATGATTAGGAGGGCAGAGTTGAATAGAAACCTCTTGATAGTAAAGAAGTTATATTAACCAAAAACCATATTACCACCACACACATGGCTAGAAAACCAAAGATCGAACGTTTTAATGAGAATGTTCTAGCAAAGTATCAGATATACAATAGTATATTTATTACATTACCTTTTGATACTATTAGTAATACAGGAGTTTTATTACCACTGTTTAAAGAAGTATGTGAAAAAGGATACGACGAGCATAATAATCCTACTGAAATTGTAGAAGATTTTTTCAATCTTTATCAGGATAACCCATCGACTACCGAAAAACACGATTTACTATTTAGATTTATCCAGTATATCGAGCGTCAGGTAGTATTATTTGATGCTATAGAAGATGCAGCTTTTCCTATAGTTAATAATATGGACGGTCGAGGGACATTAAGAAGTATTAAGGAAGAGGCTCAGGCAAAAGGACAATTAGAGGAACTTAAAGATTATTTAAAACGTTTTAAGATACGTCCAACACTAACTGCGCATCCTACTCAATTTTACCCAGGAACAGTATTAGGAATTATTCATGATTTAGATGCCGCAATTAGAGATAATGATTCTCCTAGAATTCAAAAACTGTTAGCGCAATTAGGTAAAACTGCTTTTTTTAAGAAAGAAAAGCCAACTCCGTATGATGAGGCAGTAAGCTTGATTTGGTATTTAGAAAATGTATTTTATCATGCTGCAGGGAATATTTATAATTATGTACAACAAAACATTTTTGAAGGAGAAGATCTGGAAAATGATTTAATTAATCTTGGTTTTTGGCCTGGAGGAGATAGAGATGGAAATCCGTTTGTAACGACAGAAACTACTTTGAAAGTAGCTAAAAGGCTTCGTAAGACCATTTTGATAAATTATTATCGAGATATGCGATCGTTAAAACGTAGAATTACATTTGGTAATCTTCAGGATAAAATTGCAGTTTTAGAACATGCATTGTATGAGAATTTCTATTATGCAAAAACAGCAGAACCATTGTCAATCGAAACATTGATGAATGGATTGTTAGAGATAAAGGAGGAGTTGATTTCTCAGCATCAATCTTTGTTTCTTGATGAGTTACAGGATGTAATCAATAAAGTAAAGATTTTTGGATTTCATTTTGGAACTCTGGATATTCGTCAGGATTCAAGAATTCATCATAAAGTACTTACAGAAGTAGTACAAAAAACCAATGCGCTAGGATTAGGTTTTTTTCCTGATAATTATGACACGCTATCTTCAGAAGAACAGTTCGAAGTACTTTCGAAAGTAAAAGGTAAGTTAGATCCATCTATTTTTGATGATGATATTGCCAGGGCAACAATAGAATCTATTTATGCTATAAAAACCATTCAACAAAATAATGGAGAGCGAGCGGCTAACCGTTACATTATCAGTAATAATGGTAATGAACTTAATGTAATGGAAACTTTTGCAATGATCAGATTATGTGATTGGCAATCTCCAACAGTAGATGTTATTCCACTTTTTGAAACGGTTCCTGATTTAAAAGTCTCTCATGAGGTGATGGAATCTTTATATAGCAATCCAGTATATATGGAGCACCTGAAACGTAGAGGAATGAAACAGACTATTATGCTTGGATTCTCTGATGGGACCAAAGATGGAGGATATCTTATGGCAAACTGGGGAATTTTTAAAGCTAAAGAAGCTTTAACTGAAATCTCAAGGAAATACGATGTAAAAGTAGTGTTCTTTGATGGTAGAGGTGGACCTCCGGCAAGAGGAGGAGGAAATACAAATCAGTTTTATGCATCTCTAGGGCCAACTATCGAAGATGAAGAGATTCAGTTAACTGTCCAAGGACAAACGATTAGTTCTAATTTTGGGACATTGGATTCTTGTCAATATAATCTGGAACAATTACTTGGTGCAGGAGTAGAAAATCAATTGACTAGTAATGAAGGCAATCTTTTTTCTAAAGAGAATAAGGAGACTATGCAAGAATTGGCAGATATAAGTTATCAAACTTATGTTGATTTTAAAAGTCATCCTAAATTTCTTCCGTACTTAGAACATATGAGTACTTTAAAATATTATGGAAAAGCAAATATTGGTAGCCGCCCATCTAAACGTAGTAAAAGTACAACTCTTGATTTTGGAGACTTACGAGCTATTCCGTTTGTAGGAAGCTGGAGTCAATTAAAACAAAATGTACCAGGTTTTTATGGAGTGGGAACAGCATTAAAAGCATTTGAGGATAAAGGAGAGTTTAAGAAAGTTGAATCATTATATAAAGGGTCTCCTTTTTTTAGAACTTTAATCGGTAACAGTATGATGAGTCTTACTAAATCATTTTTTGAACTGACTTCCTATATGAAAGAAGATGAAGAATATGGAGCTTTTTGGGATATTATTCATGAAGAATATCTATTAACAAAACGATTGCTTTTTAAATTGACAGGATATTCAGAATTGATGCAAAATGAACCTGCAGGGAAAGCATCTATTGATATTAGAGAAAATATTGTATTGCCATTACTTACGATACAACAGTATGCTCTCAAGAAAATTCAGGAATTAAGAAGAGATGATAATGTAAAACCAGAGGACTTAGTTATTTATGAGAAAATGGTTACCCGTTCTCTATTCGGAAATATTAATGCAAGTCGTAATTCTGCATAAAAACTAATAAAGTACTGTTAAGAATATTGAAAAATGAGGTGGAATTATTAATTTTCTGCCTCATTTTTATTTCTAAATAATTATGCTTGATATTTATATCAAGATTTTAACAGTCATTTTTAATTTATAATAAAAAGTTATGTTGTCTCAAATAAGCGAAAACGAATACAATCCTTATTATGCTATGTATATCTCAAAAGCAGAATATCCAAATATTGTATTAGGGCTGCAAAATAGTCGTGAAGAATTTGTTGATTTTGTACAATCTATTCCAGAAGATAAAATGACTTATGCTTATGCAGATGGAAAATGGACAGTTGCAGAAGTATTACAACATTTAATTGATACAGAACGTATTTTTTCATACAGAGCATTGCGTTTTGCAAGAAATGATCAAACACCTATTATGGGTTTTGAACAAGATGATTATGTTCCTAATTCTAATGCAAATCATTATAGTAAAGAAGATATGTTATCCGATTTTGTAGCAGTAAGAAATAGTTCTATAACATTATTTAAAAGTTTCACAGATGAAATGCTAACCAGGATAGGCGAAGCCAGTAAAAGTCCAATGAGTGCTAGAGCTGCTGGGTATATATTATCAGGACATCAAAAACATCATTGTGAAATTATTAAAGAAAGATACCTCTAAATAATGACTAAAGAACAAGTTGCTCATGACTATCTTTCTTTTTTGGAGAAAGGTAAAATGGATAAAGTAGTTGATCTTTTTGCTAAAAATGGATGTGTAGAATCTCCTTTATATGGAGTACTACCTGCGGTCGATTTTTATAAAGATTTGGCTAATGATACTATGGCATCTATATTAAAGTTTGATGGTTTATTTTTTGAAAAAAACACAAATCGTGTTTCATTGCTTTTTGAGTATATATGGAAATTAAAAGAAGGAGAAAAAGTGCAGTTTAAAGTAGTTGATATTATCGAGCTTAATACTGAATTTAAGATAGAAAAATTGACAATAATTTATGATACGGTTAAGAGCAGAGCTGCGTTAGAAAAGTTACGTAAAAATCGAATGCAATAGTTATACATAAAGATAAATTATAGAAATGAATCTAACACTCACGAATACACTTTTACTTTTTGGGATTTTTCAAAGTGTAGTGATGATTTTTTTGATATTGACAACCAGAAATTGGAGGCAAATTCAAAATAAGATTTTACTTTCGATATTAGTGGTGTTAGGAGTATCTCTTCTTCCAATGTTTCTGGGTAATTCTGGAGTTGTCGAACAGAATTCTAATTTATTGTTTTTACCAGCACACCTTTCTATTTTTATTTTTCCACTTTTGTTTTTGTATTTCAAATCCATTTTCGTTCTTAATTTTAAAATAGATAAATCTAGTGTGTTACATCTTGTTATACCTATTATTTTTTGGGTCTATCTTGTTATTATATGGTTTAATACTTTAGGTGAACCTATAGCTCAAAAAAGAGAAGTGGCTATATCTTTTTATTATTTTCAAATTAAAACTATACATGATATTGTGTTGCTGCTAATGGTTTTGATGTATACCTGGCTTGCAAGTCAATTGATGTATAATGCTAAGAAAGAAAGGCTCTCAAAAGATCAAGAGAAATTTTCTAAATGGCTCAGGTATTTGTTATTGTTTTTAGTTGCTGGAGCTATTTTAGATATTACTTCGCTTGTAATAGGAGAAATGTATGGTTATTGGAAAGGAAGCCCGTTAGATGAACTATTAGGTATCCCCTTTGTTTTACTTATAAAAATATACTATTCATTTATAGTGTATGTAATCTCAATAATTGGTTACGCTTCATATTCAGAATTTAAGGTAAATAACTATTCAGCTATTAATAGTTCAGTTTTTGATTATTCCCCGAAGGTTATTGAAGCTATGGAAATAAGAAAAATGTTTCTCAATCCTAATCTTTCTTTACAGGTTCTGGCTAAAGAATTAAATACAACATCAGGTGTTATATCTACAGTAATTAATAGCGGTTTTAAGATGTCTTTTAATGATTTTGTAAACCGGTATCGGGTAGAAGAGGTTAAGAATAAGCTTCAGTCAGAAAACTTGAATCAATTTACTTTATTGGCTTTGGCACAAGATTCAGGTTTTAAATCTAAAACTACCTTTTATCGCGCTTTTCAAAAATTCACATTGCAAACTCCAAAATCTTATATTAAGATGCTTCATGCAAAAAAATAAAGTTTCAAATTATATTTTGGGACATTTCATACAGTGATTTACTTTAATATGATTAGATGTCGCAATAGATTTGTGATATCAAAATATCATAAAACGTATGAAACTTTCAAAACAACCTTTATTTATTATTGCTTTTCATTTCTTCATTTTATCAATCTATGGTCAGGATAAGACTTTGATTGTTGATATACCAGATTTTTATCTGGAGAAGGCAATAAGAGATTATCAAGATAAACCTACAGGAGATATAACAATAAAAGATATAGAATCTTTAACTCGATTTGTTGCCATAGGAAGAGGAATTACCAATCTCAAAGGATTAGAACATGCAAAGAATTTAAAGGTTTTATTCCTTGATAATAATAAGATAATAAATTTAACACCATTGCAAAAACTTAGAAATTTAGAAAAACTTAGCGCAAATGGAAATTTAATTCATGACCTTCATCCATTATCTGATTTGGTTAATTTAAAAAGCTTAGCGTTAGATAGGAACCAAATTTCTGATATAAACCCTTTACGTACATTAATACATCTGAAAAGGATAACATTTAATTTTAATAAAATTAATGATATCTCTATAGTTCGCTACTGGAAAAAATTAACCCATTTTAATATGGCTTTCAATCAATTAGAAGATCTTTCTCCTTTATCAGAGTTAGTGGATTTATACGGAATTTGGATACCGGGGAATAATGTAACTAGCATTAATACACTGGCAAAGTTATCACAGTTAGAAATTCTTATTTTGGGGAAAAATAATATATCAGATATTAAAGTACTCAGGGTATTGAAAAGGCTTGTACAATTAAATTTAGAATACAATAAAATAGTAGATTTTTCGCCCTTGTCCGAACTACAAAATGTAGGAGTTCTAATGCTTAGGGGGAATAGTATTGATGATATTGGTTTTTTGGAGAATATGCATAGTATAGAATGGTTAGATCTTAGAGATAATCAATTGAAAGATATTTCCTCTCTAAAACAATTATCTAGGATGAGGAAATTATTGGTATCTAGGAATACAATTAAATCAATAAATTCAATTGTTAATATGAAAAATTTACGCTGGTTGGCGATTGAAGATAATGATATTGATAATTTGTGGCCACTATATAGTCTTAAGCAACTTACTGATGTGATGTTGTTTAATAATCCAATAGCAACTATCAATAAAAAGAATAATGAAGAAGTCTTAGCCAAAATCAAATCTGAAGGAAAAAAAATAGAAATGAATCCTGTCGCAATAAATTCGATTTTTGAAATGGAACCTAGTAGAATAATGCGACATTAATTGAATTAATGAAACTTATAGAATATTTTTTACCGTTTTAGGGTCTAATTCATGACCTCCAGGATGAGTTCTAAATTCAATTTGCGGTAAGATGTGTTTTACTCTAACTTTTTCTTCTTCAACTTTTGCTATTTCAAAATAAGGATCTTTTTGCCCAAGAATATGAGTGATTTTTGTTGTTTCATTGAGAAAAGAAAAATCTTTTTTAGATAATTCTTTAGGAAACCCACCAGAAATAATGACAAAAGCATCAGGGTTTATTTTTCGAGAAGAAATCCATCGACTGGCTATACTTACTCCCTGAGAATATCCTAGTATTACTAAATTTTTATCCTTAGGAATATTCTCTTCAGATAATATTGCATCAACATAACGCAATACATTTTGAGTGTCTTTCTTTGTATTTTCTTTTGTCAACCAGCTAGAGCCAACTCTTCTATAATCGTCACCTTTATAGTATTTTGAAGGAGCTTGAGGAGCAATGAAATAATTATCTGTCTTATCCAGACTTTCAAATAACCTAATGAAATAACGACTAAGATATCCTATTCCGTGAAAAACAATCCAAACCGTTTTTGTATTAGTATCTAAACTATTTAAAGTAGAGTAGGTGTTTGTTGTTGTATAAGATATTTCTTTTTCAGAGTTATTCATAAGGGTTATAATAAAAAGTGTGATATTTTTAATTAAGCTGAAACCAATCGCTAATTATTGGCCACAAGATATCTCGATTTTTAATTCTAAAAAAATCAAAATGCCCAATTGTTTTTAAATTAAAATCAGAAGGATTTAAATGTTTTCGAGTGACATTTGCATTTTGGTATACTCGATTGCCAAGAATGTCAACAGATTTTTTAGGAGCAAAAAGATCATCATCAATACTAACCAAAAGCATAGGGGCTTTTATGTTTTCATAATAAGTATCCATGTTTTCTTTGGTGAAATATAACATAGAATCAGGATGTAGTAGGAAAATAGCCCAGTCTTTAGCTGCTTTAGTGGTAAGAGGTTTGCCTAATCCAAACCAGCCAGAGGGGTAATATCCCAGAAGAGATGTGGTTATAGGTACAAAAAGTTTGAAATTTAAATAAATCAATATTCGCATTCTTAATGAGAAGTGTTTGTAGAATCCAAATTGTGATGCTATAGTAATGTATTTGTCATAATATTGGTATGCATCGCTAAATCCAATACTATTTCCTCCATAACTATGGCCTATCATATATTTCTCATTGTCAGGATACTCTTCTGCTGCATATTTAGATATCGACTTAAAATCCATTGCCCAGGAAAAAAAGCCGTGCTCCTTTAAGGATTGGATACTTCGCGAAATTGAAGTTCCAATTCCGCGATAATCAAAGGTAAATACATTACATCCTTTTTCTGCAAGGTGTTCTGCCAGATTAAAATAAAATTTTTGAGGAACAGCAACAGCAGGAGCAAACACTATAGTTTTATAATTGGGAGATTTAGGAGTAAATTCATGAACTGATATTGGATACCCATCGAATGATTTTATAGTGTAAGATTCCATGTTGATTGTAATTTTAAGGTTGAGAAATTAAACATAGTAGTCTTTAATTATTTATTTAGAATTAGTTTTTCCATTCTTATAATGGCATTATTAAGATACTTTGAGTCATCATAAACTTGCATCAATAATATCCCACCTTCTATATCTTGAACTATTTGCTCTGCTAACATCAATGCGTTGTCAGGTTCATGATTAATTTCTAGTAGATATTGTAATCCAGAAATAAAATCGTGAAAAAATAATCGTATTTCTTTTTTGTATATTGGATCAAGGTGAATGGTTTCTAATGCAGTATTTGCCATTATACATCCTCCCTCTGAAACTTTGAAAATTTTATTCATAAGCCCCTTGATCTTTGTAATTTTCTCTTGAATATCGAGGGTGTCACTTTGAATAATTTTAAAGAAGTTGTAATTAAAATAGCTATGTACTAAAGCCAGCACTTCCTTTATCAATTCTTCTTTATTACTGAAATAATAATAAAAATGGGATTTTTGAATACCACAGGCTTTAGAAAGCTCGCTCATACTACTATTTTGAACTCCTCGAGTTCTTAGAATCGGAATCACCTTTTGTAATACTTCTTCTTTGGATGTTTTTATTTTTGGCATTTTATTGAACGTTCGTTAAAATAATGATCAAATATAGTTAGAATTATTAAAAGGCATTGTATACTTTTGTTTTAAATTTTATAGTATATGAATTTGACAGAAGAAGAAATACTGAGGCAATGCGCAAAAATGTGTAAAAATACACTTATGGAGACATTGGATATCTCTTTTTGTGAAGTGGGTAAAGATTATTTGGTAGCTAAGATGCCAGTAACACCTAGAGTACATCAGCCAGATGGTGTTTTACATGGGGGAGCTATGGTTGCACTTGCAGAAAGTGTTGGTAGTGCAGCTTCTTTTATGTTTTTAGATGCAAAGGAATTTTATATTAGAGGGATAGAAATTTCTGCAAATCATGTTAGAAGTGTCAAGGAAGGATATGTGTTTGCAAAAGCAGAAATTGTGCACCCAGGGCGCACTACTCAGCTATGGGATATAAAGATCAGAGGTGAAGAAAATCAACTCATCTCAGTTGTAAAGTTAACAACGATTGCACTTCCCAAAACTAAGTAGGATGAACATAGATAATGTTTATACTGACCTTAAGAAGCAGTTAAAAGCAGAACTTCCTTTTGTTATATATAGAAAAGCTAATACTCAAGAAATAGATGTTTTTCTACAGGAAGATGATGAGTTGTATGAGTATAAAGATAACACGATTTCGGGATTTGTTTTTGCACCATTTAATACATTAGAAAAAACAGTACTTATCCCAATGGATAAAAGTATTTGTTATACTGTTACCATTACTTCACCGACCAATATTGATAAAAATGAAAATGATGTAAAATACGATTCTGTTTTAGCATCTAGTGCTAAAGAAGAGCATATGCAACTGGTTAGACGGGGAATTGATGCTATCAAAGCAAAATGTTTTAAAAAAGTAGTCTTATCGCGAAAAGAAGAAGTTGTTTGTGAAAATAATGATGCATTAGAAATTTACAAACGATTAGTGATGAATTACCCTAAAGCTTTTGTGTATTGTTGGTATCATCCTAAAATTGGGATGTGGCTAGGAGCTACGCCAGAAACATTGCTTCATGTAAAAGAAAATCACTTTTATACCATGGCACTTGCGGGTACACAACCTTATCTTGGTGAAATGAATGTGGAGTGGGGGGATAAAGAGATCGAAGAACAGAAAATGGTTACCGATTTTATTCTGGACGAACTAACTCCTGTTTCTAAACGTATAGAATCGTCAAATGTATATACATATCGTGCAGGAACGCTTTTGCATTTGAGAACTGATATCAAAGTGGTTTTAAAAACAGCAAGTTCTGATATAGCAAAAGTAATACAGATAGTTCATCCAACTCCTGCTGTGTGTGGTTTACCTAAAAAAGATGCAAAATCTTTTATCCTCGAATATGAGGGATATGATAGAAAGTATTATACTGGTTTTCTGGGAGAATTAAATGTAAATAGAAATGGAAAAATAGAATCTAGTCTATTTGTAAATCTTCGTTGTATGGAAATGAAACCTGATAAAGCTATTTTATATGTAGGAGGAGGGATTACTAAAGATTCTGAGCCAGAGAAAGAGTGGGAAGAAACAGTAAAAAAAACAGAAACAATGAAAAAAGTTTTGTTTTAAATTACCTAAAAAATCTGGCTTAAATTAGTATGATATTGTAATTTAGCGATTCGAATGAAGAAACGCTTATATTCAAAGATTCCTTTAGCACAAACTATTGTTGCCTTATGTGAGGCAAAAGGAATTTATCATATTGTTATTTCACCAGGATCTCGTAATGCACCTTTGACTATTGGTTTTAGCGAACATCCTGAGATGAAATGTTATAGTATTGTAGATGAACGATGTGCTGCATTTTTTGCATTGGGTATCGCACAACAGATTCAAAAACCAGTGATACTGTTATGTACGTCTGGAAGTGCATTATTAAATTATTATCCTGCAATTTCAGAAGCCTTTTATAGTGATATTCCATTAGTAGTATTGAGTGCAGATCGACCAATAGAAAGAATTGATATTGGAGATGGACAAACGATTAGACAGAAAAATGTATTTGAGAATCATATCACATATTCTGCAAACTTATACTCAGAAGTTGTTGCAGAAACTACAATTGATGATGTAAAAATACGTCAAAAGCAACATGAGGCTCAAAAGCATAATGAAAGAGAGATTAACATTGCACTAAATGCTGCGTTAGAAAAAAATGGCCCTGTACATATTAATGTTCCTTTTTATGAACCTTTGTATGATAAGTTGGATCAGCCTACAGTTATTCCTAAAAATATACCCTTAGAATACTCGTATTATAAGTTTTCTGATGATCTACAATCCGAAATGTTAAGGGAGTGGAATAATGCAGAACGTAAAATGATATTGATAGGTGTGAATTCTCCTGGGACCGTTGATCAAAAATGGGTAGAGTATTTTGCAGAGGATCCATCTGTATTAGTATTAACAGAAACTACATCAAATATTCATCATGATTCTCATGTAAATTGTATTGATCAATTGATTTCTACTTTAAATCCGGGCGAATTTGAGATGTTACAACCAGATGTTTTATTAACTATTGGCGGGATGGTAGTATCCAAAAGGATTAAAGGTTTTTTGCGTCAATATCAACCCAAGTCTCACTGGCATATTAATTCAAAAAAAGCATATGATACTTATTTTTGCCTTACTGAGCATGTAAAACTACAACCCAACCAATTCTTTTCAAGCTTTTTGCAAAATGCAGAGTTTGTAAAAAGTACGTATAAAGCAGATTGGATTTCAGTACGAAATCAAAGAAGAAAAGATCACGATACTTATTTAAGTCAAATTCCTTTTACAGATCTTAAGGTGTTTGAATCTATTTTTAATGGAATTCCGGATCAACAAATGATTCAATTAAGTAATAGCTCTACAGTGCGTTATGCTCAATTGTTTTCGTTGAAATCATCGTTCAAAGTGTTTTGTAATAGAGGTACAAGTGGTATCGATGGATGTACGTCAACATCAATCGGAGCGGCATTGGCCTCAGGAATACCAACAACATTAATAACTGGTGATCTTAGTTTTTTCTATGATAGTAATGGGTTGTGGAATGAATATATACCATCAAATTTTAAAATCATTATTATTAATAATGATGGAGGAGGGATATTTAGAATTTTACCAGGTAAGGAAGAGAGTGATAATTTTGCCAAATATTTTGAAACCACTCATGGTTTAACCGCATTACATTTATGTAAAATGTATGGTTTTGAATACCATGCTGCAAATACTCTCGAAGAGACTGTTGAAGAGATTAAAAATATATATAGTAACGATAGTTTGCCTCAGTTATTAGAAGTTTTTACACCTAGAAAACAAAATGATAGTACTTTAATCGATTATTTTAAGCATTTCAACTAAAAGAGACGTTTTTATATACTTTATGGATTAATTATTCATTTATAATTCATCTATATTTGATATAGTAAAGTAAAAAATAACTAAAAACCTAAAACATTATCATCTTATGAGTAAAAGAGACGAATTAATTGCTAAATATGCAGCCGATATTAAAGATAAAATAGGAGAGACTCCAGATATGGATCTTTTAACTAAAGTTACTATTGGATGTGGCCCTTCAATTTATAATAGTGATGCTTCTACAGTTTCTGGTAGTGATGAAAAAGAATTAGCGACAGTAAAGCAAAATTTTCTAATCAAGAAATTAGGACTATCTGATGGTGCAAAACTAGATGAAGCAATCGCTTCTGTAATAGATAAATATGGTAAGTCAAACCGTAACAAATATAGAGCTGTTGTTTATTATCTATTAACAAAACATTTTGGAAAAGAATCTGCATATAAATAGTATGCGATATTTTACGAAAAAGAGGTGTATGCTATTGTGTACACCTTTTTTTATTGAATTTAAGTAAACAGGAAGATTAAAGAATTATCTTTGCGCAAAAAATAAAAGAATGCTAAAGCTTGGTGCGTATAATACATTAGAAGTTGTGAGAGAAAGAGATCAGGGCGTTTATCTCTGTGATGAAGATGGTAATGAAGTTCTTTTGCCGAATAAATATGTTCCTGAAGAATTTATGATAAGAGATCTTCTAAAGGTGTTTGTGTATTTGGATAGTTCAGAGCGTATTGTGGCTACCACATTGGAGCCCTATGCTACCGTAAAGTCTTTTGCATATCTAAAATGTACAAGTGTTTCTGAAGTTGGTGCTTTTTTAGATTGGGGTTTAGAAAAAGACCTTTTTGTTCCCTTTAAAGAACAAGCCAATAAAATGAAGAAAGGAAATTGGTATCTAGTATATGTGTATCTTGATGATGAAACCGATAGATTATTGGCTTCAAGCAAGACGAATGCTTTTTTGGATAATTCTCTGGTGTTATTGTCATCTTATGATGAAGTTGATTTAATTGCCTCTCATCCATCTCCATTTGGATGGAATATGATTGTAAACCAAAAACATTTAGGGCTAATATATGAAGATGAAATTTTTCAGAAGATTACTCCTGGGGATCGATTTAAAGGATTTGTAAAAAAGGTAAGGCCGGATGGTAAAATAGATCTTACACTGCAACGACATGGGTATAGAGGTATAGAACCAAATGCAGAACAAATTTTAAAAGAGTTGCAAGCTAATGGAGGATTTATCGATTTAAATGATAAATCTGATCCAGAAGATATAAAGGAAGTCTTTCAATTAAGTAAAAAAAGCTTTAAAAAGGCAATAGGTTCATTGTATAAAGCTCGAAAAATTACTATTGAAAAAGATGGGATTCGAATTGTAGAATAGAACTAAAATGATACAATCAAAAAAGACTGGGTTAAAATCACTATGTGAGCTGATGAGTTAGTTCTTCAGTTACTAATAAGCTAACCCGGTAATAGGGCAGTAGGCTCCGCTATATAGGCTAGCATCTTTATAGGCTATGTTTTTTATACCTCCTGCGGCATTAGTATTTGGATTGTAACCACTACCAGATATAGTAAAACCAGATGTTTTTGGCTGTGGGATTGCAACACTGTATTTTGGTGAAACTATTTTACTTTTGGGTAATTCAAGAAACATTGTGGCCGGTTTTCTTAAAGCCTGTTGTCTTAAATCTATATCCAGATTTACCTCCATTAACTGATATGTTGTTGTTGGTAACGCTTTGTTAGCAAAAGATATAGGAGCACTTAATTGCTCCCATTCTATAGAGATAGTTTGTATGGGATTTTCTTGTGCGTATGATAAAAAACTAATACTTCCGATAAATACTGCTAAAAAGATCTTCATAAAGGTAAATATATTATCAATTGATGAAAAAAACATCAAAAACTATGCTAAATTCTATTTTTGTTTTAAATAAAATTAAAATTTAAGGTATTTACCCCTAAAATCATATAGTTTGGTATATTATATTGTATTATTTTTGAAGATACAAAAAAATACATAATGAGTTCAATAGATTGGAAAACTGTAAAGGAATACGAAGATATCACATATAAAAAATCAGGAGGAATTGCACGTATAGCTTTTAATAGGCCTAATGTTCGTAACGCCTTTAGACCTAAAACCACAAGTGAACTTTATGACGCTTTTTATGATGTGCAAGAGGATACGTCTATTGGGGTTGTTTTGTTATCAGCAGAAGGGCCTTCTACAAAAGATGGGATATATAGTTTTTGTAGTGGAGGAGATCAGAATGCTAGAGGGCATCAAGGTTATGTAGGAGACGATGGTAGACATCGATTAAATATCTTAGAGGTACAACGATTAATAAGGTTTATGCCAAAAGTAGTTATTGCGGTGGTGCCTGGATGGGCAGTAGGAGGAGGGCATAGTCTCCATGTTGTTTGTGATCTTACTTTGGCTAGCAAAGAGCATGCAATTTTTAAACAAACTGATGCAGATGTTACTAGTTTTGATGGAGGATATGGATCAGCTTACCTTGCTAAAATGGTAGGACAGAAAAAAGCTAGAGAAATTTTCTTTTTAGGAAGAAACTACTCAGCACAAGATGCATATGAAATGGGGATGGTAAATGCGGTAATTCCGCATGCAGAATTAGAGGATACTGCATACCAATGGGGGTTAGAGATTCTGGAAAAATCTCCAACATCGATCAAAATGCTAAAATTTGCAATGAACCTTACTGATGATGGTATGGTGGGACAGCAAGTATTTGCAGGAGAAGCTACACGGTTAGCTTATATGACGGATGAAGCGAAAGAGGGACGAAATGCATTTCTGGAAAAAAGAAAACCAGATTTTAAAAATATTAAATGGATGCCATAACTTAAATAAATAATTATCTTATTTAAGTTAAGAATTACCTTTTGTAGCATATGGACAAAAAAGAAGAAGAGCTTTTATCGATGCACTATCAGATGGAAAAAACTGATATCAAGCAGCAGCGACTGGAAGATCGACTTATGTCTATTTCTGAGGATTTGAAAAAAAGTAAAAAGAGGCGTAATTTTTATTTTATTTTCATCTTGTTTTTAATGCTATTATTAACTGCAGGAAGTATTTATGTAATTAATACAAATACTGCATATACTAATAATGGATCTTCTGCAACCCCCGAGGATATTGAGCAATTACTATTTGTAAATGATTCATTGCAAAGAGAGGTAAGTAGACTCAAAACAGATATCTCAAAATACCAAAACAAAGATTTGTCAGATATCAATGATACTATTAGTGATCTCTCAAGGGTTACGGTTGATGGTGTTCAAGAAGGGGTGGCGGCAGATATAGAAGTTGCTACAGATACAATCGGGGATAATTCCAAACTTAAGTTTGAAAGAAAATATTGTTACATAAATAAAGTTTATAAAAGCAATGATGTTGTTTTTATTGAAGCAGATATAATAGAGTATTATCAGGGTAGAAAAGCAGTTAAAAAAGCTAAAGAATACGGTGAAGCTGAGTATGATTTAGATAAAAATGGAGATACGTTGTATTTTTTATATAATAATTATTATATTCATAACCAAAGTTCCAAGTCAATAATTTTAGAACTTGACGATAAGGCGAGGGTGAAGATTGAAAGTGTCAATCGCATTTCTAATGGGTTTCCATTGAAAGCTTTCCAGAAAATTATTAAGGATAAACCTGTTTTAATTTTGGAAATAAATAATGGAATCGTTTATAAAATAACCCAAAAGAGACTCCCTTAAGCATTGTTTAGAATATATCTTTAGAAATAACTAACTAAACTTTTGAAGCTACCCCCACAATGAAAGTTATGAAAGATGAGGATCTTCTATCTTTGCATTACCAGATAGAAAAAGCCGAAATTAAACAAAAAAAGCTTGAAGACCTTCTGGATGTAGAGTCTGATAAGCTGAAAAAAAGTAAAAAATCTAATCGATTATTCGGATCCTTTTCCTTGGTTCTGTTTCTGTTAGCAATTTTTTTAGTTGCTAATGCTTTTTATTTTAGTAAACCTCCATCAGAAGATATAGCAAAGGAGAAAAATGAACTCCTTTTATTGAAGCAAGAACTAACTTCGGCAAAAGAGGAATTAGAAACCTTAAAAAAAGAAAAAGTAGAACTTAAGGAAATTAAAAATTTATATTTATATAGAAGTTTAATCAAAAGAGATACAGTATATTCTGTGCAACTTAAAGCATTTAATGCTAAAAATATGCCAGCAATTTCTGAAAAATTTACAAATACACTGATTTATAGTGACACTTCGTTCTATAAAATGAGTTTAGGTATTTTTGAAACCTTACCTGAAGCCCAAAATTTTAGAAAAATGTTAATAGGGTCTGGGTTTGATAAGAAAATCTTTGTGATTTCTTATAAAAATGGAAAACGATTAAAAATCGAAGATTTCCAATAACCTGTTATCTTAATTTTGGATAAGCAGCAGGATCAGCTTCATTCATTATTGAGTATATATATTCAAAAATATCTTCAATAGAAGGTTTACTGAAATAATCTCCATCTGTTCCAAAAGCAGGTCTATGTGGTTGTGCGCTTAATGTTTGTGGTTTACTATCTAGGTATTGATAAACATTTTGTTCATCAATAAGCTTATGTAAAATATAACCAGTAGCACCACCAGGTACATCTTCATCAATAATTAATAATCGATTGGTCTTGGATACACTTTTTGCGATATCATGATGTATATCAAAAGGGAGTAAGGACTGGACATCAATGATTTCGGCATTAATGCCAACAGATAATAATTCTTTTGCAGCTTGTTCTACTAATCGTAGTGTAGAACCATAAGATACAAGAGTGATATCGCTTCCCTCTTTTATAGTTTCAACAACACCTATCGGGGTTCTGATATCAGATAAATTAGAAGGCATCTTTTCCTTTAGACGATAACCATTAAGGCATTCTACTACTAATGCCGGTTCATCACTTTCCATCAATGTATTATAAAATCCTGCGGCTTTAGTCATATTTCTTGGTACAAGAATGTGAATTCCTCGAAGTAAATGAATAAGACCACCCATTTGAGAACCAGAATGCCATATCCCTTCTAATCTATGACCTCTAGTTCGTATGATCAATGGAGCTTTTTGCTTGGCAAAAGTTCTATATCGTAATGTGGCAAGATCGTCACTTAATCCTTGTATACAGTATAGGATATAATCTAAATACTGGATTTCTGCAATAGGTCTTAGCCCTCTCATGGCCATCCCAATTCCTTGTCCAATTATCGTAGCTTCACGAATACCAGTATCAGATACTCTAATTTGACCAAATCTTTCCTGAAGACCTTCTAGTCCTTGGTTTACATCACCAATTTTACCACTATCCTCTCCAAAAATTAAAGCTTCTGGAATTCTATCGAATAATTTTTCAAAATTATCTCTGATAATAAGTCTGCCATCTACTAGTTCTGCATTGTTATCAAAAACAGGTAACACTTCTTTGATGCTGATAACATTGTTATCATTTTCACTGTATAAATGATCGCTGTATTTAGGCTGGATATTTGCGATATATGTATTGATCCAATTTTGCAACGTCAATTTTTCTGCAAAATTTTCTTTCGTGAGATAGCGTAATGTTTTTCTTGTGGCTTCGAGAATGTCTTTTCGAATTGGCTCTTCTTTTGATGCCAACGAAGTAATAAGAGGAGAGATAAAGTTTTTATTAGCACTTTTTTCTTCAACAGCTTTTAATACTTCGAGTGCTTCTTTTTGTTCAGATTTTATTTCAGATATAAAAGCGTTCCAGGCATTTGTTTTTCCTTGTCTTACTTCCTTTTTTGCTGCTTTCTCAAAATCAAGTAACTCTTCTACTGTTGCAATGTTATGATCAATGATCCATTCTTTAAATTTTTTATTGCAATCATATTCACGCTCCCAATTTAATCGTTCTTCACTTTTATATCTTTCATGCGATCCAGAAGTAGAATGCCCTTGAGGTTGGGTAAGTTCTTTTACGTGAATAATAACAGGAATATGCTTTTCCCGAGCTAATTCTTCTGCACGTTCATAAGTGCTCATTAACGAAGGATAATCCCAGCCATTTACTTTTAAAATTTCATAACCCTCATGATTTTCATCTCGTCTGAAACCTTCTAGAATTAAAGAGATATCTTCTTTTGTTGTTTGGTGTTCTGCATGTACAGAAATTCCATATTCATCATCCCAGATACTAATTACCATAGGTACTTGTAAAACTCCTGCGGCATTTATTGTTTCCCAGAATAAGCCTTCGCTTGTACTGGCATTACCAATAGTTCCCCATGCAACTTCATTTCCTTGAGTAGAAAAATTAGTAAGATTCTCAACACTCTTTTCATTGCGGTATACCTTTGATGCCTGAGCTAAACCTAATAGACGGGGCATTTGTCCAGCCGTAGGAGAGATGTCAGAACTAGAGTTTTTTTGTTGAGTTAGATTTTTCCAAGAGCCATCTTCATTTAAACTATGGGTGGCGAAGTGGCCTCCCATTTGTCTTCCAGCAGCAAAAGGTTCTTTTTGGATATCTGTATGTGCATATAAGCCAGCAAAAAATTGTTCTATAGTATATTGATCGATAGCCATCATAAAGGTTTGATCTCTATAATATCCAGATCTAAAATCTCCATTACGAAAAACTCTTGCCATTGCAAGTTGAGGGAGTTCTTTTCCTCCTCCAAAAATTCCAAATTTTGATTTACCCGTTAATACTTCACGTCTTCCTAATAAACTACATTCTCTACTAATCAATGCGATTTTATAATCGCTAAGTATTTGATTTCTATATTCTTCGAATGAAATATTAGATGAAGTAATGGTTTCAGGCTGCATGTGAACGATTTTTTTATAGGGTGCAAATTTAGTTAAAATAGACGCCATTTGCAAGGTAAAAACTCTTAATTTTTTTGAATATAATTCGGTTAAAATGCTTTTTTATTAGCAAATTGTCTTTTTTGGGTGGTATTTTAAGGATTGATTAACAAATGCGCAAAATTTTCACATTTATGTGATGTCTTGGATATTCTTAATACCATTCTCTGGTAAAAAGTCCTATCAATGTCTCTGGACTTAGCGTAATAATAAATCGAATCTGTTCTTCATAGTTGGGTTGTGAGATTTCCCATCCTTTATTTGAAACTACTGGAAAGAAAACTTCAAAATAATCAGCAACTAAGCTTAATCGAACGCCTGCGTCATATACAAATTTGGGAGAAATATTTTTGTTTTTTACTAAACCAACATCTCCGTATGCATAAATCCAATTCCAGATGTTTGTATTTGCATTGAATGTTGTAATCCATTGATTTGCAAATGGATAATCTAGTTGAGATTTAAATCCTCCTTCGGCCAAAATAATTTGTTGGCTTACAAAACCAGTATCTTCGCTACGTCCTAAATAATTATAATCAAATAAGTAATCTGTTGGCCTATCCAGAGCAAAGCTAAAGAAATCTCCATCTTTCTCTGTATCATTAAAAAGGAAAGTGCCAGCAAATAATCTTAGATTTAACTGACGATTATTTAGAAACAACTTTCTGTAATTTATGGTTGTAGATACTTTGCTAAAGTTTTTTGATAATTGATAATCGATTGTATATCCTAAAAAATTAATAAGATTAAAATCAGAGTATCTGTACCTGGCATTAAATACATTATAATCAGGAGTGACAACAGGGTTCTCTTCATCTCTTTCTCTAAAGACATTAATGTTTCTAAGAGTTAATCTTTGATTTTCATTTGATCTTAAATCCTTTGGTCTGAAACGAAAACTAACAGAGGTAGAAAATCGCCTAAACAATAAATCGGGAGCATAACTAAACATGCTTCCACTTACACCATATCGTATCTGATATAATCCATAATCTGCAATTTGATGTCTATTAAAAATAGATGCTGATCCTAATAGTTTATTCGATTTAAAACCATATGCAGGGGATATATTGTATTCAAAATTTCGTCGTATAATGGATCTATTGTAAAATTTTGAAGCTAAAGTAAAACCATCATATACATTAAATTCAATTTCTGGAATAAAAAAAACTTGACTATATCTTGGATCCTCAACATCTTCAAGAAATCTGAACTGTATAGGTTTGTTAAATATCCATTTTAAGTTTCTATAATTATTTCTTCTATTTACCTCAGGTATATTTTGATCATAATCCAATATAAGTTTACTAATATCCTCATTAGCAATTGTTACTTTTTTGGTATCATTAATTTCTGTAACCCATGTTTTAGAAACTAGTTCTTTTTTTCTAAAGCCGTAAAGCGATACGGGCATAGTATTATCGCTCTTATTTTTTATAGTAACCTCAAGAGAGTCATTTCTTTTTTTAACAGATTTTATTTTAAAGTCTAGTTTTTTGTTTGTTGCAATAAAATCTTCAAAAAACCACTCAATATCTTTAGAAGACAATGATGAGAGTACTTTTTTATATGCGTTTGAATTTGTGTGTTTTAGAACATTTTGCGTGTAAAAGTCTTTTATACTTTGGTCAACAATATTATCGTCTCCCAAATAATCTTCTAAGTATTTAAATCCAACTCCTGCTTTATATGAATTAGCAATATTTCTATTAAATTTTACCAACTCATCTCTTGGCATGGTAAGAGATTGATCTAAGAATAATCTGGCCATATTTTTATAAGCTAAAAAATATTGATCGTTAAAATCCAAATCTGCTGCATGAAACCATCTTATGCCAATTACTTTACTAAGCTTACCAATAATTTTCATTTCTGGATAATACTTTTCTGTATATGCCATCATTAAGTAGATGTGTATAGCATCTTTTACCCAGGTATCATTTCTTGGATCGATAAGTAGTGTTTTCTCAAGATAATTTCCAGTTATTGTTTTTAATTGCTTTATTTCATATTGAAAGCCATCTGGAAAAGGTCTTAGGATATCAGGTAACTGGTTTAAGCCATATACAGGATTGTTTTTGTAATCATTTTCAGAAACCAATAATTTGTCAAAAGGGTAAGGGCCTAACCTTTGATTTAAAAAAGTAATAATTCTGTCTATAGCTACAGATTTCATTTTTGGCATTAGATCATTATCATCTATATTGCTAACCAATTCAGTACCATTTGTAGAAAAACTATAAAACGAAAGGTTCTTTTCAATGTAAAGATTTATTTCATTTCTATTATCTCCTGTAAGTTGGATCGTTTTATTTGTTTTTTCTCCTGAAGATGAAATCGTCTCTTTTTTTAACTCACTCATGACCTCATATTCTTCTGGAATAGTGAGATTTATTTTATAATTTGCCAGTGGGGCATACAAGTCATCTAAGTTTTTATGGCTATAAATATTCCATTTTGTATCATATACAGCAGGAACGATATACCAATATTTTAAACTAAAATTTCCGTTTGCATGATATCCATACCGTGTAAATTTGTTACTCGGTACTTTGATTTGGTATTTTAAAAGAAAAGTTTGATTTTGCCCTGGATAAATAGGTTGGGAGGTCTCAATCCATATAATATCGGGAGTCTTGTTATAGCGACTCCATAATAAAGGCTGAGAATTGTAATCAGTTACTTTTTGAATTACAGAACTCCCTCGTTCATTGTCCTTTGCAAAATAGAATTTCTTTAAAAAGTCTTCAGAAAATCTTTTCCCTAGCGGAGTGTTTTTATTTGAGAAACTATGCGCCCAATCATGAAAGAATATTTTTGAAAGCGTATCATTTGATGTATTTGTATAGGTAATTTCTTGCTCAATTGTTAAGATCTTTTTTTGAGGATCCAATTGAGCATTTATAAGTATACTATGCTGCGCTGATGACGTAATAGTCAACGCAAAAAAAACAATTATGAAATTATATAGTCTCTTAATATTCAATTCTTAGATTTAATAAAAAGTGCTTTTAACAAATAGAACAATTATAAAACTCACTTTATATACGAGCTGGATTTAAATTGTTTTTAAAAAAGCTATGCCTTAATATGTGATTATTTGTGTTAATATTCAATTTAAGTAACTCATTTGATAATAAAATGTTTCAGAAGTTTGGACTTAAATTATATTCTCCATAGAATTTATCTAAGATATCTAATACTTCTTTGGGGGTATCTACAACATGAATAAGATCCAAGTCTCCCGGACTTATGTTGCTAAACTTTTCAAGTAATGTACTTTTAACCCAATCAATAAGTCCCCCCCAAAACTCAGTACTTACTAATATAATAGGAAATTTTGCAATTTTTTTAGTTTGTATTAATGTTATCGCTTCGAATAACTCATCTAATGTTCCGAATCCACCAGGCATAACTACAAATCCTTGAGAGTATTTCACAAACATTACCTTTCGAACAAAGAAGTAATCAAAATCTAGGCTTTTATCGCTATCGATATATGGATTATCATGCTGTTCAAATGGTAATTCAATGTTTAGTCCTACAGAAGTTCCACCTCCTAAATGAGCGCCTTTATTTCCAGCTTCCATAATACCAGGGCCACCACCAGTAATTACTCCATATCCTTGATTTACAATTTCTTTGGCAACATCTACAGCTAGTTGGTAATATTTATCGTCTACTTTTGTACGTGCTGATCCAAAAATTGAAACACAAGGTCCAATTTTACTCATTTTTTCGAATCCATTTACAAATTCTCCCATGATCTTGAAGATTGCCCAGGAATCATTGGTTTTTATTTCGTTCCAACCTTTATGGTGTTGTTCTTTTCTCATAAATCGTATGCTTTAATTTAAAACGCCTAGTTCTTTCTTTAAAAACTTAGCAGTATAACTCTTTTTATCTTTTATAATTTCTTCTGGAGTACCTTTGGCTACAACTTTTCCTCCGTTTTTTCCTCCTTCATAACCAATATCTATGATATAATCAGCCATTTTAATTACATCAAGATTGTGCTCTATAATGAGGACTGTATTTCCTTTGTCTACCAATGTATTCAATACATCCATTAGTACTCTAATATCTTCAAAATGTAGCCCTGTAGTGGGTTCGTCTAAGATATAAAATGTATTACCAGTATCTCTTTTGGATAATTCTGTAGCCAGTTTGATACGTTGTGCTTCTCCACCAGATAAGGTAGTGGATTGTTGGCCCAAGGTAATATATCCTAAGCCAACATTTTGTATAGTTTTTAATTTTCTGAAGATCTTTGGAACATGTTCAAAAAATAAACATGCTTCATTAATAGTCATTTCTAGTACATCTGAGATGGATTTACCTTTGTAACGAATTTCTAAAGTTTCTCTATTAAAACGTTTTCCTTGGCACGTTTCACACTCTACATACACATCTGGGAGGAAATTCATTTCAATAACCCGTAAGCCTCCTCCTTTACAAGTTTCACATCTTCCTCCTTGTACATTAAAGCTAAAACGCCCAGGTTTATATCCTCTGATCATTGCTTCCGGAGTTTTAGCAAATAAGCTTCGTATTTCAGAGAAAACTCCGGTATATGTGGCAGGATTAGATCTTGGAGTACGACCAATTGGAGATTGGTTGATATCAATTACTTTATCAGAATGTTCAAGCCCTTTTATGCTTTTGTATGGCATTGGTTTTTTTACTCCGTTAAAATAATATGCATTTAAGATAGGATAAAGCGTTTCATTGATAAGCGTAGATTTACCACTTCCGGAAACTCCGGTTATTGCAACCATTTTTCCTAATGGGATGTCTATAGAAACATTTTTTAGATTATTTCCTGTTGCTCCTTTTAGTGAAATAGTTTTTCCATTTCCTTTTCTTCTTTTTGCAGGTATTTCTATTTGTTTTTTACCACTTAGATAGTCAGCTGTTAATGTATTGTGAAGTTTTAAATCCAGAGGAGTACCTTCGCTAATAATTTCGCCTCCATGTTTTCCTGCTAAAGGTCCTATATCAATAACATGATCGGCACGTTCGATCATATCTTTATCATGTTCAACAACTATAACAGAATTGCCTATATCCCGTAATTGAATTAGAGAGTTGATTAATTTTTCGTTGTCCCTTTGATGTAACCCAATACTTGGTTCATCAAGAATATATAAAACTCCTACTAATTGAGAACCTATTTGAGTAGCAAGACGAATACGTTGAGCTTCTCCTCCAGAAAGGGATTTACTACTTCTGTTAAGAGAAAGATAGGTAAGACCCACATCAATCAAAAAACGAAGTCTGGCATTAATCTCTTTTAATATTTCTCCAGATATGGCTTTTTGTTTTTCGCTTAAGAGCTCAGGAAGTGCTATAAACCATTCTGAAAGCTCTATGATATCCATTGCAGCTAATTCTGCGATATTCTTTTCATTAACTTTAAAGTATAGTGACTCTTTACGTAATCGTGATCCTTCGCATGTTGGGCACTGCACATTGTCCATAAAATCTTTTGCCCATCGTTTTAAAGAAGTGGAGTCATTATTTTTATAGGTGTTTTCTATAAAAGTAGCTATGCCTTCAAAGTCAATTTTATATTCTCGTGTTACCCCTAAGGTTTTACTATCTATGCTAAACTTCTCTTTTCCTCCATGAAGAATAATTTCCATTGCATCCTCTGGGATTTTATGTATTGGATCGCTGAGTTTAAAATCAAAGCGTTGAGCTATTAATTCTAACTGTTTAAAAATCCAATTATTCTTTTGTGGCCCTTGTGGAGCTAACCCTCCGTTTTTAATAGATAAAGAATCATCGGGTATTATTTTTTTTAGGTTAACCTCATAAAGATTACCAATCCCATTACATTTTGGACATGCTCCTTTTGGAGAATTAAAGGAAAAGTTATTGGGTTCAGGATTTGGATATGATATTCCGCTAGAAGGACACATTAGATTTCTACTAAAGAAACGAGCTTCTTTAGCACCTTCTTCAATAACCATTAAAACATCATCACCATGATACATTGCGGTATTGATGGTTTCCATTAGACGTTTTGAATTATCTTGACCTTCTGTAATCATTAATCGGTCAATTACAATCTCAATATCATGAGTTTTGTACCGATCGAGTTTCATTCCTTTGGTAATATCCTTGATTTCACCATCTGTACGAACTTTTACAAATCCTTGCTTAGCGATTTGTTCAAAAAGTTCACGATAATGTCCTTTTCTTGAGCGTACAATGGGAGCTAGAATATTTATTTTTTTTCCAGTGAAATCTTTTGTTATAAGGTTTTGGATTTGCTCATCACTATAGCTTACCATTTTTTCCCCAGTATTATAACTATATGCATCACTTCCTCTGGAAAATAACAGTCTTAAAAAATCATAAATTTCTGTGATTGTTCCTACTGTACTGCGAGGGCTTTTACTTGTTGTTTTTTGTTCTATAGCGATGACAGGAGAAAGTCCATCAATTTTATCTACATCAGGGCGTTCTAGGCCTCCCAAAAATTGTCTTGCATAGGCAGAAAAGGTTTCTATATATCGTCGTTGCCCTTCTGCATAAATAGTATCAAAAGCCAAAGACGATTTTCCAGAACCTGATAATCCGGTAATTACTACTAATTTTTCGCGAGGTATGGTAACGTCAATGTTCTTTAAGTTATGAACCCGTGCTCCTAAAACCTCAATATTTTCTTCTGATGCGACCATAAATTTTAAACCAAGATTGCAAATGTAGTTATTTGAGAGCGTTTTGTAAAATAGGTTTAGTTTCAGTTTTGTTAATTGAATCTTATTTTTTTAAAGAGAAGCAAAATAATCGCAATACGACTGATGTTGAAGAAGAAAAAGTATCAAAATTTAATTTCATTATATACAAATGAGTTGGTAATCGACATTCATTTCCTGGCTTTTTTTGCAGTATTAATTTTTCTAATTAATACTAATCTTACTATTTTTAAAAAAAAATATAATTATGATTTTAGGGATAGGATCCAGAATAAAACATCCAGAATTTGGATTAGGTGTCGTCACTAATGTGACTTCAAAAATGTATTGGGTAACTTTTATTGAAAATGGACTGGAGACCATAGGAGTTGATGATGAATATGAAGTTATAGAGGGGGTTGAAGATGAAGTAGATACTGTGAGTTTTAGCGAAGTAGAGAAGGCCTTAAGAGATATTTTAAAACGATATAGTGATGTTTCAGAAATTATTCCTATTGCTGATAAATGGAAAGGGGGAAACCTAATTTTGCAACCAGGAGATCAGAATCTGTCATCAAAAGAATTACCTATAGATAAATTCTTTCATAAAATAGTTATGGTGAGAGATAGGATCAGGGTTATGGAACAAAAAATTAATAGTTCAAAACTTGATGATCAAGATAAAATAGATTTACAACAATATATTACAAGAATTTATGGTAGTTTAACAACATTCAATGTGCTATTTAAGAATAAATCTCAGCAATTTGTTGGGGATAGTTCTAAAAATAAATAAGCACTAAAATGATCACATTACTTAATGGAAAAAGTTTTGTATATTTTTTAATCGTTCCATGCTTTTAGATTGGTTATTGGAATTCCAAAGCCTAATAGTTTGTGTTGTTGAGAGAGGTGCGCTCCGCTATCTGTGTCTATCCAGTTTTCCCATGTGGCTTCAATACCACCTATAGGAATTATAGAAACCCACATTTTATAACTAATAGGACGATAATTAGAATCAACTTTCCATAAATAAGAATCACCGGGAGTTGTACCACCAGAGGAATATGTTACTAATAACCCTTTGGAGTTATCTTTTAATGTAATTAATTGTCGAGTAGTTTTTTTGTCGAATAATTTATGGGGAGCAACTACCCAAAATGAATCATTGTTAAAATTTGCAAGGGCTTTTTTTATAATTTTATCCGAGAAATGCTCAGGATTTACAAGCTTATTTCTTTCTGGGTGATCAAGATCAAGAATTACTTTATGTCCATCATAATCTACTTGTACTGTGTTCTTTCGTTTGTCCCAGATATAGTGATTTTTATTTCTAAAAGTCCATTGTAAATAATCTGTTTTTATATATTGATCATGTTTGACAGCATTTTGAATTTTTAATGCAAAATTATCAGCCTTAATTCCTGCTTCACCTTCAGGAAGTTTTTCGTGTAAAGAAAAATATAAAGTGGCAATTGTAATAACGATCAAGGCAAGAATACTTAATACTAATATTTTAAAAAGCTTTATAAGTTTTTTTCTCAATGGATAGTGGTTTAAAAATAGTTTTATATTCTATTGATATTATTACAATAACAGAAACTTAATGTACTAGAATATAAATTTCTGCCAATTTAGTGAAATACTAAAAATAATATTGGTTTTTTAAATTAACTTTATTTGATTCTAAATGTTTTAGCACTAATGTGGTTTACCGTATTTTAAATATAGTTTTTAGGTTTTAGTTAACAATTTTTTTATTTTAGCTAAGCTTCCTATAAATGCCCCTATTGTTTTGAAAAATATTTTTAAGCTACATTTCTTTGTTATTTTGTTTTTTGTATCTGCTATTTCACTTCCTGCGATTCAAGCACAAAAACGTAATGTTATTGATAGCCTCAATTCTAGATTGGCAAATTCTAGTGGTGAAGATCGTGCTTCTACATTATTAGCCTTGGCTAAGGTTTACCAAAATAAAGATCAAAAAAAGACAATTAAATATGCAGAAAGAGTAATAGAATTAAGTGAGAAAATAAATGATCAGGTAAATATTGGACGAGCACATACGTTGATTGGTGATGCATATATCATTACAGGTAAGTATAAAGAATCTGCTAAGCATTTTGAGATTGCAAAAACTATCTTTTCTACGATTAAAAGTGAAAAAGATGAAGCGAACTTATATAGGTATATGGGAGAATTATACCTTAAAACTCATGATGACCAAAATGCTAAAGAATATTATCATAAAAGTTTAACAATTTGTAAAAAAATAAATGATACCGATGGAATTGCCTGGAGTATGAATGGACTTGTTGAAATTTATTCTGATGATGGAAAAAATGAAAAAGCCAAATCTTTTGCTGAAGAAGCATTAAACTTTGCAAAAATACTTAATGATAACAATCTACAGATTAACCTGCATGCAAAAATTGCAGATTTAATAGCTAAGCAAAACGGTAGTATAGAAGAGGTAAGTAGACATCACGAAAAAGCACTTTCAATTGCAAAAAGAATTGATAATCCCAGAGCAATTAGTGGTATTACTATGCGTAGAGCATTGTTTTTTAGTAGAAGAGGTAAATATGATGAAGGTCAAAAGTATTATTTAGAAGCTTTAAAAGTTTGCCAGAAGCATGGATATTATAAAAACATTATTAATATATATACCAATTTAGGGATAACTGCTCTTATTGTTAAAGGAGATTACCAAAAGTCTTTGGAGTATTTTGGTAACGCTTTGGAGATCTCAAAACAAGTAGAGGATCAAGAAAATGAAGCTAGTCTTCTGGGTATGTTGGGAGCTGTACATATAGAGCAAGGTAATTATCAAAAAGGGATTGAACTTTTGTATGAAAGCCTTGTTTTTTATGAAAAATCAAATGATAAACGCGAATTACCAGGTATTTATAATAATATTGGCGAAGCTTTTTTTCTATTGAATGATTATAAGATGGCTGAAGAAAATTATAAAAAGTCACTGGCTATTTTCAAAGAAAAGAATAGGGTAACAGGAATGATGGTTGCAAATTTAAATCTAGGCAGAACCAAAGTCAAACAAAAAGAATTTACTACCGCTATATCATATTTGGATCAGGTTTATAATGAGTTTGATGAAAATACAAGCCCTAGACAAATTCTACTTTATTATGATGCCATGGCAGAATGTATGCGTAGCCAGGGTAAAAATACTGAAGCTCTTACTTACCTCAATAAGGCTTTAGAAATGGATAAAGAATTAGGAAAGTTGAAAAAAGTTGCAATAGAATTGTATACTAGATTAGGCATGATTTATTATGAATTGGAAGATTATAAAAAGTCAGAACATTTTTTTCAGAAAAGTTTAAAGCTTTCACTTGAAACAAAATCCCGAACCGAAATTCAGAATAATTATTTTTGGCTATCTAAATGTTATGAAAAGTTAAATGAACATGAGAAAGGATTATTATATTATAAAAAATATACTTCAATAAAGGATAGTATTTTTAGCCTCAATAAGATTAAACAAATTGCAGATATACAGATAAAATACGATACTGATAAAAAAGAAAAAGAAATTTTACTTCTTCAAAAAGAGAAAGAATATCAAGCTATTTTATTTAATAGTCAAAAAGATGAATTATATAGAGTGAATCTGGAAACAGATTTGGAAAAAGAACGAAAAGAGCGAGATATAATTCAATTAAAAGCGGCACAACGAAAAAGCTTGATTGATCAATTAAATATGGAGAATAGTCTGCAAATTGCAGAAAAAGAAATTCAAAATAATCAAATAAAAATTCAAAAATCACAGTTAGCACGTGAAGCTATTCTTAGAAATATAGCTATAGCAGGAGGGATCCTTGCTTTATTGGCATCTTTCTTTACAATAATGTATTATCGTCAGAGATTAAAAACACAAAAGATAATAGCTAAAAAAGAAATAGAAGCAATAAATGCAAATCATGATGGTAGAGAAAAGGAAAGAGAAAGAATAGCAAAAGAATTACATGATGGGATAGGAGGAAATCTAGCTGCTATAAAATTGGATTTAAATAAACTATCAGGAGTTTCTGATTCTGATCTGCAAACTATAATAAAGAATGTAAATGGAACATATAATGAGGTGCGTGCATTGTCGCATCATTTAATCCCTCCTAAAATTCTTAATAATACGTTTGAAAAATTAATAAACGATTATCTAACCGATTTATCAAAGACATGCACTTTTGCAATACATAATGATTTCTTTCCTCCGTCTGGGTTTAATCAACTCGAGGATACAATAAAAATCGAATTATATAGAATCACTCAGGAATTAATGAGTAATATTATTAAACATGCATATGCAGAGAGAGTAGATTTACAATTCACAATCCTGGATGAAACGATTAAGCTTATCATTGAAGATGACGGAATTGGTTTTGATGTGGAAAAGTCCTCAAAAGGAATAGGGTTAAGTAATATCTCTTCGAGAACAAAAACATTAGGCGGTACTATGTATATTGATACGTTAAGAAATAGAGGAACTGTAATAGAAATTAATATACCATTTATAGAGAAAAAGGTTATTGCAAAACGTAATCTACTTAAAAGGTCTGTTTCACAGTTTCTTAATGTTATAAATTTTTAAATCAAATTTTATAATGCCATTAAAAATTAGAGTGAAGCATAATATCCAAAGGATTTAAGTATTAGTTCGTCTGATGCGGTGCAATTATATTTTGCTTCTCCAATTGCAGATAATAAAACAAAATAAATATTTCCTTTTTCATTCTTTTTATCATGAATTAGTAAGTCCATAATGTCTTGATATGTATTAGGGTCAATATCTATTTTTGGGAATGTAGCCAAGATCACCTGACTAATATATTCAAGATCATTAAAAGATAAGGATAGTACCTGGGTAGAAAGATATGCTTCCATTATCATCCCTATGGCTATAGCTTCTCCATGTAATAGTGTGGTTTTTTCGGGATGTGTTAGATAAAACGATTCTATAGCATGTCCCAGGGTATGCCCGAAATTTAGGTACTTTCTAATGTTTTGTTCTGTAGGATCTTCAAAAACAATTTTATTTTTAATAACAACAGAATCATAAATCATTTGATCTAAATCTTCAAAATCCAGTTGTGATAAATCACTTATTTTTTCCCAATATTGACGATCTTGTATAAGTCCATGTTTTAACATTTCTGCGAATCCACTACACATTTGGTTAACTGGTAATGTTGTAAGATATTCGGTATCTATTAAAACCATTTCAGATTCACTAATCACTCCGACCATATTTTTCAAATTTCCTAAGTCAACACCTGTTTTTCCACCAACAGAGGCATCTACCATAGCCAATAATGAAGTTGGGATATTGATATATGTAATTCCCCTCTTATATGTACAAGCTATAAAACCACCGATATCAGTAATTACACCACCTCCTAGGTTAATCATTAGACTTTTGCGATCCATACCTAACTCTGATAGTGCATTCCATATACCACTACAAGTTTCAATAGTTTTATGAATTTCACCGCTTTCTATTTCAATAACTTCAATATCATACTCTTTTTCGATTTTACTCATAAATAATGATAAACAATATTCGTGTGTATTGCTATCTACAAGAATACAAATCTTAGAATGATTAGCTTTTTCTAAATAATTGTTTAACGTAGTATAACATTCCTGACCAAAAAAAACGGTTGAATCTTTTGAAACTATGGGCTTCATATATGGGTGAATTAATGAGAGGCGAAATTAAGTAGAATTTGCAAAAAAATAAACTCGCAAGTTCTATATTTGCAGATATCCTAAAATAAGCAATAAGGATTGATGAAAATCAATCATATTTTTAGTAATATATCTTCTGGACTGAAGATTCTTAAAAATTAATTATTAATGAGTCAAAATAACTTGTTCGACAATACAGAAACAGCCTTTGCTTTGAAGAGTGATTCAGAGCTGGAAAGAGCATATTTTCTTTTTAAAATGATTTCTAATGAACCTTTGGTTAGAATAGGTACAGCTGTAACAAATTTTGCAATAAAAGCACATCTACCAGTTCAGGGATTGATAAGAGCCACTGTTTTTGATCATTTTTGCGGTGGAGTTAGTGAAGAAGATTGTTTATCTGTAGTTGATAAGATGTATGTTAAAAAAGTATGTTCTGTACTCGATTATTCTGTAGAAGGAAAAGAAGAAGAAACTCAGTTTGATGCGGTGCTAGAAAAAACATTAAAACTTCTCGAATTTGCCGATGAAAAAGACGCCATGCCTTTTAGTGTATTTAAACCTACAGGATTTGGGCGCTTTCTAATTTGGCAGAAGAAAACAGAAGGAACAACATTAACTTCAGAAGAAGAAAAAGAATGGGAGCGTATCGAGGAACGTTTTGATAAAGTATGTAAAAAGGCATACGATTGCGATGTAGCACTATTAATTGACGGAGAAGAAAGTTGGATGCAGGACGCTGCAGATGAATTGGTTGCCAGAATGATGCGCAAATATAATAAGGAAAAGGCTATTGTTTATAACACATTGCAATTATATAGACATGATCGCCTAGAGTATTTAAAACGTTTGCATGAAGAAGCAAGGGTGCATGATTTTAAAATAGGAGTTAAAATCGTTCGAGGCGCATATATGGAAAAGGAAAATGAACGCGCTAAAGAAAAAGGATATCCAACACCTATTTGTAAGGATAAAGAACATACAGATCAAAATTTTGACGAGACGATGACCTATATTCTAGAACATCTTAATGATATTTCGGTTTTTATAGGAACGCACAATGAAGAAAGCAGTTATAAGGCTATGGAATTGATGACAAAACTAAATATTGACAAAAATGATTTTAGAGTTTGGTTTGGCCAGCTCTATGGTATGAGTGATCATATAAGTTTCAATCAAGCGGCAGAAGGATATAATGTTGCAAAATACTTACCTTTTGGACCTGTACGAGATGTAATGCCCTATTTAATACGAAGGGCAGAAGAAAACACATCTGTTGCCGGCCAGACAAGTAGAGAGTTAAATTTATTGTCACAAGAAAAGAAACGAAGAAAGTTATAGGCAAAAATGTATTAGGCTTATAATTTTCAGTTTATTTTTATGTTTTGTAAAACTTAAGAGATTATCTGAAAATGAATTTAAATCAAATTACTGTACCTTCTCTTGATCTAGAGAAATCAATTATATTTTATAAAAAATTAGGATTACGTCTTATTGTAGAATCGCTACCGCATTATGCGCGTTTTGAATGTGTAGAGGGTAATGCAACATTTTCTATACATGAAGTTGAAGAATTACCAAAAGGAGATGGGGTATATGTTTATTTTGAAACCGAAAAATTAGATACAGAAGTACAACGTCTTAGTAAGGAGGGACTTGAGTTTGATCAGTTACCCACCGATCAACGTTGGCTTTGGCGAGAGGCAAGATTGAAAGATCCAGATGGGAATCAAATTATTTTATACTTTGGTGGAGATAATAGAAAAAATCCACCCTGGAGAATAAATTGAGAGTTCAAAGTATTATTCCCAAAGAGCCTAAATAATGAGCAATTCAATTCTAGATCAAACTTTCAACAATAAAAATTTTTCAGGACAAAAGTTACCTGCCAGAGAATATGACAATTGTATTTTTTTTAATTGTAATTTTTCTGATACAGATCTGTCTGTAATTACTTTTTTAGAATGCAAATTTGATCGTTGTAATTTTAATAACGTAATGATGAAAGAAACTTCTTTTCAAGAAGTAGTTTTTACAGAATGTAAAATGCTGGGAGTAGACTTTAGTACGTGCAATGATTTTTTATTTACCATAGAATTAGATCATTGCAATCTCGAATATGCCTCTTTTTATGGATTTAAACTAAAGAATACAATATTTAGAAGTTGTAACCTCAAAAGAGCTGATTTTACAGAAACTAACCTTACAGGTTCTGTATTTGCAAACTGTGATTTAGCAGAAGCTTTATTTGAAAGGACCATTGCAAGTAAAACAGATTTTAGATCGGCTAAGAATTATAACATTAATCCAGAATCTAATATGCTTAAAAATGCAAAATTTAGTGCTTTAGGTTTACAAGGGTTATTAATGAAGTATGATTTGGATATTGAATGATCCCAAAAAAATAAAATGTATGATGTTTAGATTTCATAAAAAATACTTTGCTTTAACAATTCTTGTGTTTTTAATAGAAGTATGTATTGCGATGTATATAGATGATGCTATTATTCGACCTTATTTTGGAGATACACTTGTTGTGCTTCTTTTGTACTATGGAGTTAGAAGTTTTTTTGATATCCATCCAAAAACAGTAGCAATAGGTGTGCTTTTATTTTGCTATCTCGTCGAAATCATGCAATACTTTCAAATAGTTATTATTTTAGGACTACAAGAATCAAAATTAGCCAGAATTATTATTGGAAGTTCTTTTTCGTGGTTTGATATGATCGCTTACACTTTAGGATTTATCTTAATACTTTGGTTAGAGAAAATAAATGTTTTTAGTATGTTCTCTACAAAGCATTCATAATTATAATTCATTTTTGAATATATCAATTGAATCATTGTTATTTGCTACTATAATCAACTTACCTCTTGCTGTTTTAATGGATACCATATGCCTAACGTCTTTATCAGCAAAAAAACCAGACTTCAAATTTGAAAGAAGAGAAAATTCACCTTTACTATCACCTTTTAAAAAAGAACCAATTCCTGCATCTGCTCTAGTAGTTTCTACCTCTGACTGGTAATTATTGCCAGCTAAGACCAAATCCTTTATTCCATCTCCATCAAAATCATCAAACAAAATACTATTAATCGGAGACTGTTGAACTTGTTGAGGAAAAGGGGAGAAGGTATAATTGTTATCTCCTTTATTCAAAAATATGCCCGAACGAAATTCTACAGCTTCATAGTGCAAAGCAGATTCTAGACCTTTCCCCAGGATACTATTGAGATCACCATTTGCAAATTCATTATATGTTGGAATTTTCCTCGCTAAATGTGGAATTTGTTGTGCAGTACATACTTTTCCTCTTACAGGAACTTTTTTATCATTATAATATTTTGCCAAAATGATATCTTCATTTCCATTAAAATCAAAATCATGAGTATATACATGAAAAGGCTTTTCTTTAGAGGCATGAAATTTATAGTTTGTTCCCAGGTTTCCTGCTATAATATCTTGATCTCCATCATTGTCAACATCTGAAACTAATACAGTATTCCACCAACCCGTTGTAGTTGACAGGGTTTTATACTGAGTACTTTTTAAAAGTTTATTTTTTGTGTTGATAAAGATTTCAATTCCCATCCATTCTCCAGTGACTATTAAATCTAAGGCGTTATCTCCATTAATATCTGTCCATACAGCATCAGTGACCATTCCTATTTGTTCCAGTTCTGGAGCTAATTCTTGTGTTGCACGACTAAATGTACCTTTGGTATTAATCAATAAATAACTTATAGGTGAATATGGATATTTTCCTGGTATAACACGTCCTCCAACGAATAAATCAATATCTCCATCGTTATCATAATCAGCTGGAACGACAACAGATCCGGCGGTTATTACTTCTGGAAGTGCTTGCGTTGTTTTTGAAAAATTTCCATGGCCATCATTTAAATATAATCTGTCCTGTAATAATTTAGGGTTCTTACTAAACTCATAACTCCCACTCACAACATAAAGGTCTTGATCTCCATCATTGTCAGCATCAAAAAATGAAGCTCCGACATCTTCTCTTTGTTTATCGCTTACAAAATCTTTTACAGGTATATGCTTAAAACGATTGTTCTTTTGTCCGATTAAAAGAGTACCGGGTTGTTTATGAGCTCCACCGATATAAATATCTTCTAATCCATCATTATTGACGTCGCTTTTTGCTATTGCTGGTCCGGTTTGAGAAAGTTTATGAGGTAGCAATATCTGTAAATCATAATCATTAAATGGTTGTTCTGTATGATTATAACTAGATGCTATTTTACTAAAAAGTGTAGTGTTAGCTATCTTTTCGGGTGAAGTATTGTTTTCTTTTATAAGTGATGCATCTATATAATTCACTTTGATGGTCTGATTTGCATTTGCACTTACAATTTCTTGTTGTTTTCCATCTGGCCAAAGGATATCGATTTTTGCAATAGAGTCATTTTTTTGAAAGCCGAAATGTAAAACATTTGAAACAGAAGATAAAAAACCTCTTGTATTTATAAGTTGACGAGATTGTTTGTTGTTGTTTATGAAATGAAGTTTTACTGTTGTACCGACTCCAAATTTATTTTTTTCTGGCCCTTGTAACTCAACTTTAAGAAAACTACCGGTTTTTGTTTGTATAGCGTTATTTTTAAGTACTGTAGCTTTATCATTTATATTATTGACTACTATATCAAGATCTCCATCGTTATCTAGATCTGCATAAGTTGCACCATTTGAAAATGTGGGTATGCTATCTGCCCATTTTGCTGAAGTGTTTTCAAAAGTATGATCTCCATTGTTTTTAAAAAAATAATTTGTTAGTTTTTGCTGAGGTAACATCTGAGCAAATTTTAAAAAATCTTCTGGAGATGGTTTTCTATTATTGTTTCTTAATATCTGAAGGATTTCATTATTCTTATCTCGGTCAATAACATCTCTATATACACCATTAGTAACATAGATATCGTTATAACCATCTAGGTCAAAATCGGCAGATAATATAGACCAACTCCAATCAGTATTTGCCATACCGGCCATATTTGCTATCTCACTAAAGGTGGAATTACCGTTATTAAGCTGAAGCATATTATGCATATATTGATGGTGATATCCATTCTTTGTCATCGCTTCAAATTTTGCTATAGAAGTCATCGCCATAGTGGTTTTGGATCGTACATAATCCTCAGGATTCATGTCTAAAGTCATAATATCCATCAACTCATCGTTATTGATATCTGCAATATCACTCCCCATGCTATTAAATGACATATGTTTAAATAGTTTGTCTTTAGACTCTGTAAATGTGCCATCGGTATTATTGATGTACACCAAATCGGGGACATTAAAATCATTGCAAACGTATATATCTTGCCAACCATCATTATTAAGATCTCCTACTTGTGGATTTAGACCAAACCCAATGTCGTATAGAAGCCCTGCTTTCTCAGAAACATCAGTAAAATGACCTGTTCCATCATTGTTATATAACCTGTCGCACCCTTTAAGGGTAAGTGTTTTAGAATCTTTTTGTACAGCATTAAGATCGATTACTTTAGCTCTACTAGTGATATCAGGAGTATTAGAAATGTATACATCAAGATCATTGTCATTGTCATAATCAAAAAATGTAGCTTGTATTGTTCTATTTGCATCAGCTAACCCAAGTTCTTCAGCTTTTTCAGTAAAAGTTATTTGTCCTGAGCTTGTAGATGGACCGTTATTAATATAAAGCATATTGGCAAATGCATTATTTTCATCTTGCCACCCTCCACGAGAGATATAGATGTCCAGAAAACCATCATTATTTACATCGGCTATAGTTACCCCGGTATCAAATCCTTTTCTTTTTTCTATACCGGATGTTTTGGTAATATCTTCAAATTTAAAATTCCCTTTATTTATATAAAGTTTGTTGTCAGATGTATTTGAAATAAAAAATAAATCTATTAGTCCATCATTATTAAAGTCTGCTGAGGCAACACCTCCTCCAATATAAGTATACATATATTGATAATAATTAGACTCTAAAGTTTCTGTTAATGTATTTTCAAAATCAATACCAGATTGATCAGGAAGAATAGAAGTAAAGAGTTTTTTTGTTTCTGTATTTTCTTTTGATATAGAATTGTTTTCTGATTCTGAACAAGAGGTATAGAAAAGACAAATTACTCCCATCAGAGCTATAGTTCTTAAATATTTTGATGAGTACAATTTTATATCCAAAATTTTCATAGTGTAGTAGTATCTTCAGCCTGATTTATAATGGTTGTTGTAAAATACACAACGGTAAAACCGGTTAAAACTTCACCGTTGTGTTTAAAAATAATTAATTCAGTTTGTTTAACCTTTTTTCATCTAGTTATTAACACTTGGATTAAGGTCGATTTCTCTTTGCGGAATAGGGGCAAAGTAATTATCAGTACCCAAAGAACCTTTAATAGGGTTGAATTCTGGTAATAATTCACCACTACTATTCATAGAAGTTTGAGGAGCTCTATTGGAGAGTGCTTGTTCGACGCGTTCCATTCTTACCAGATCATTCCAACGTAAATATTCTCCTGCAAATTCCCATTTTCTCTCTGTAAACGCTAATTCTGCCAGATCACCTGTAGTTACATCTACTCCTGCATTTGGAGTATTAAACGGTAACCCTTCGGCTCTTCTTCGAATCATATTTAATGCTTCCCATGCCTCTGTAGTGATATTGCCTGATCGAGCAGAAGCTTCTGCATATATCAATAATACTTCTGCATATCGTATAAAGAAATCATTTCGATCCGTTTGAAAGTCAGGAGCCAAATTATCTTCAATAGGACCTACAATTTTCTTGAAAACAGGAGTTGGTTGATCATTAAAGTTTTCCCAATCATGCTCTGTTCTATATGTTGCTTCTTTTCTGGGGCCTTCTGGGAAATCTTCAAAAAATCGAATTTCAGCAAAAGTTTCTTGCCAACCAGCTAAGTCTGAAGGATTACCTAGTTTTCCAAATTTACGATTAGGCTGACCACAACTCTTGCAATAAGGTATTGTCCATACAGACTCGCTATTAAATACATTTGCTAAGGTCCATAAATCCTCGAGGTCATCTAGTAGAGCAAAATTGTGTGCAGCACTGTTATCGATAACTTGTTTTGCACTTGTAGCAGCTTCTGCATACTTTGCATTGTCTTTAACAGGAAAACCTGCCCAATCCAAATATAATCTGGCTAATAATGCTCTCGCAGAACCGCTGTTGGGTCTGGGGGCTCCTGCATTAACTCCAGGGTATACATCTGGTAATCCACTTTCTGCTGCTAAGAGATCAGATTCGATTTGCTCATAAACGGTTACCTGATCTGATAGACCTAATTGTTGATCTGGATCAGGAACGAGTGGTAAAGGTATTTGTCCATGAATTCTGGCTAAATGAAAAAACATTACCCCTCTTAAAAAGTAAACTTCTGCAATTAACCGAGTTTGAGTTTCTATTTCACCGGGGTCAGTAAGAATAAGTCCTTCGTTATTAGATAAAACAGTATTTGCAGCACGAATTGTTCTGTAAATCGCTTCCCAATTATTTTTAACTCTAGAGTTTGCTTGAGAAACTTGACGTTGATCAAATTCTCTAAATTCAGCTTTGTTACTTCCAAAATGAGTAGTAATATCATCTCCAGCCCAGAAAGGAGCATAAAAAGTGGTCATCCAGGAAGCATCATTTAATCTAGCATGAACTCCGGTAACTCCTAGTTCTAATTCTTGAATTTTAGAATATGCACCCGGAGCTAGTTGTGCTATTGTTGGATCTTCATCCAAATCTGCACAACTTTGAAAAATAGATGTTATTATCACTACTGATAATAAATATCTTATTTTGCTTTTTATTTTTTTATTATATGTTGTTTTCATAAAATTTGTTTTTTGTGTTAAAACCCTACTTTTACTCCAAAAATGAATGATCTTGGATTTGGGTAGGCTCCTGCATTTATACCTGCTGCTACATCTACACTTTTATTTCCTGCATTATCATCTGCCGGGACAGATGTGAGCTCAGGGTCATATCCAGAATAATCTGTGATTAAGAATAAATTCTGTCCTGTTATATACAGCTTAACATTGGCATTTAAATGTTTTACATCTTTTAATGTGTATCCTAAAGTAAGATTGCTAAGTCTGATAAAATCCCCTTTTTCTATATAGCGTGTTGATCCGGCTTCATTCGGTCCTCCTGCGGGAATATCTGTTTCATTTTGCGGTGTCCATTGATTTAATTGTTCTGGAGCTAAAAAACTTCTTTGATTTCCAGTGTTACCAACGATTACACCTTGTACAGCATTTAAGATATCAAAACCGTGTACTCCTTGAAAGAATATATTTAGATCCCAGTTTTTATAAGTAATAGTATTGTTAAAACCCCACGTTAATGTAGGTGTACCGTTACCAATAGCACTAAATACAATATCTCCATTTTCATCTCTAAGATATCTGGCGTCCCCTGGTGCTCTTCCAAATGTTGCCGCTTCAGCTGCTTCAGATGTTTTCCAGGTTCCTAAAAAAGTAGCTCCATTAAATTGCCCTAAAGGTTGCCCTACTTGTATAATGTTCCAGGTTCTACCTTGCCCATCGATACTACCAAAAGTTCCTTGAATTTCATCACGACCACCTAAATCAGTTACTTCATTTTTAATATGGGATAGATTAAAATTGGTATTCCAGTTAAAATTATCTGTATTGATTACATCTGCAGAAATAGCAACATCAATTCCTTTATTTTCTACTTCTCCAATGTTTTTTGAAATTGTTACATTACCACCGTTAGAAGGGATTACAGGGTCATCAAGGAGTAGATCTGTTGTGTTTTTTTGGTAGGCATCTATAGACAGGTTTGCTCTCCCGTTTAAAAAACCTAAATCTATACCAATATTGGTCTGTGTTGTGGTTTCCCATTTTAGATCAGGGTTACCAAAACTGTTAGGTGCTACACCAGGTGTAGAATCTGATCCATTGAATGAAAAATTTGCATTTTGTACATTAGGAAAAGTAGTGTAAGGGTCTATGTTTTCGTTACCTACTTGTCCCCAACCAGCTCTTAGTTTAAGACTGCTAAAAACATTACTATTTTCTATAAATGTCATATTATCAAATGAATATGCTAAAGCTACAGAAGGAAAATATCCTCTTCTGTTTTCTGATCGGAATACTGAAGACTCATCCATACGAATTGTTCCTGTGACAAATAAGGCATTATTATAAATATATTCACCACGGGCCATTAGAGATTGAATACTTCTTTCTGAAAAATTATTAAAAACAGATTGGCCAGATCCAGGAGCAGTTTCTGCAAAATAGAATCCACCAGGAACAAAAAGACGAGCAGCATTATATCCATTAAAACGATTCTGTATCCCAGAAAATTCATAGACTCCGGTAGCCTTTACATTGTGTTGACCAAATTCTTTGCTCCAGGTAAGAATATTACTGATCTGATGAGTCGTATTTTTATTGTCTCCAAAACCAGCCGTTGGAGGGTCAGCTCTAAATGTTCTGTAACTTTCATTGGACCCGTTAAAAGTTGTTGCTCCTGCTATTAGAGTATAGTTAAGATTTTCTAATATATCATAACTTAGGTTGATATTGGCGTCAATTCTGTCTCTTATATTTTCAACATTGGCCAGTGTTAGGTTTGCAACTGGATTATAGTTAAGGGATGCCAAATTTCTTTCAGAAACATTATTGTAATTTCCATTTTCATCAAAGATTGGAGTAGTAGGGTCCCAGGATAAAGCATTTAACACTACACTTCCTTGAAATCGACCAAATTGATTTAAATCATTTATTGTAGTGGTTCTACTACCAAATATATTAAACCCAATTTTAAACTTGTCAGAGATGTTTGCGTTAACGTTAGAACGTAATGAATATCGTTCATAATTAGTATTAATTACGACACCTTCTTGATTGACATAATTACCAGATATAAAATATCCAATCTTTCCTTCAGATCCACTTGCAGATAGTTGTAAGTTTTGACTTATTGCAGTTTGAAATATCTCATCTTGATAATTTGTTCCTCCATTAGCCGCAAAACCAGCTATTTCTTGATCTGTGAAAATTGCAGATCCACCGCCTCGGATTCTTCTTGAATTTTCAATTCTAGCAAAATCAGCTGCCCCCAAAGTAGGTATTAAATCTGGTACTGTAGATATTGTCGTAAAAAAATCAACATCTACTTTTGTAACGCCTTTACCTTTTTTAGTACTTACCAAAACAACTCCATTAGATCCTCGTGATCCATAAACTGCTGTTGCAGAAGCATCTTTTAATACATCTATCGATGCAATATCATTAGGGTTTAATGTACTTAAGTCACCACCAATAAAACCATCGATAACAACTAGAGGGTCATTACTTCGGTTAATAGAGTTAGCTCCTCTAATTCTTACTTTAATAGCTGCCCCTGGCGCTCCGTTTGCTTTTGCAACTGTAACTCCTGCGGCTCTACCTTGTAAAGCTTCTTCCAGACGTGCTAGAGGTTGATCTTCAAAAGATTTTGCAGAAACTTGTGAAACAGAACCTGTAAGATCACTTTTTCTTGCCGTTCCATACCCAATAACCACAATCTCATCTAAAGCTTGGGTATCAGCTAGAAGTTTTACGTTGATTGTTGTTTGATTACCTACCGTTATATTTTGAGTAATAAACCCTAAATATGAAATGGTAATAACATCATTTTCTGTAGCAGAAATACTAAAATTACCGTCAAAATCAGTAATTTGACCTGTAGTAGTACCTTTAACTAAAACATTTACTCCAGGAATACCTACATCGTCTTCTCCAACAACCTTACCGGTTATCGTTTGTTGTGCATAGACTTGATAGATTCCCATCAGTGCTGTGAGTAGCCCCAGAATCAAACGTTTTCTGGATAAATTAAAAAATAGTTCTTTCATAATTAATTGTTGAAATGTGAAAAATTTAATAAAGTATCCCTTACTTAAATATGTCTCGGTTGCTTATGAAGTATTATTCGCCTGGTTAGTTTTTTTATTTGGTTATAAATAATACTGCACAATAACCGCTAACTTTTGTTTCCAATTAAAAGTTGTCGAATGAGCTCCCTGAGTGATAAAGAACTCTTTTAACCAAATGAATAAGTTTGAAAAGTGAAAATTTTAAAAATTGCGAGCCATGAAGAGTTTTAAAAAATGATTTAGGAATCATTTTGAATATTTCATGTTTTTTTAATCTATATAATTCAATTTTATTAAAAATTAACTTAAAAAACTACTAAATTGGTTAATGATGTAAATGTTCGGAATGATTTTATACAAATGGATTACATATGATTAGAAACATGCCACAAATGATTTGTTGCACTCTTAAAATTGTGTTTTTTTGATGCAGAAAGTAAAAAAATAAATGGTTAAAGGTTTGTTTTTAAGTGTGTTGTGTTTGTTTTTTTGAATTTCACAAAGAATTAAGGTTTTGGGTGGTTTTGTTTAGAGGTTCTACCGTAAAAAAGAAGTCAAAAAAGATATTTTTACGTGCTGAAAGAGTTTGTTTTTACTTTTCTTTAATAGAATAAAAATCATGAATTTATGCAGTTCATGACTTTTTCTAGTCTATTGATAACTTCTCTAATCTCATCTTCGTTTAATGCGGCAAAACCCATTCGAACTCCATTATGATTGGAGTTATTATTGTCATAACGTCGCCAATTAGGGTTGAGTTCTAAGTGAAGTTTTTTAGCTTCTCTATATATATCATCCCAATGATAAGACTTGTTAAGTTTTGTCCAAACCGCCATACCTCCATTAGGAATTCTAAAATCAAAATAAGGATTTAGTTTTTCTTTTAATAAAGAGCAGAACAAGTCACGTCTCGTTTTATATATTTTGAGCACTTTGTTAGAATGACGTTGTACATCCCCCGAAGTAATCATTTGTGCTATTGTTTGTTCGAGTAACTGATCTCCTTGACGATCAATAATGCGTCTCAAACTTGCGGCCTCATCAATAAAATCTTTTGAAGCTATCAGATATCCAATTCTCATAGCTGGAGCGATAATTTTGGTAAATCCTCCAATATAAATAACATTGCCTTTGTTGTCATTACTGGCAAGAGGTAAAATAGGAGCATTACTGTAATGAAAATCATAATCATAATCATCTTCTATTATAGCAAAATTATAGTGTTGAGCCAATTGTAATAAATGCATACGTCTTTTGGCAGAAAGAGTTACGGTTGTTGGATGATGATGATGAGAAGTTACATAGACTGCTTTTATTTCTTTGGATTTACATAGTTTTTCAATACACTTGGTATCCAAACCTTCTTCGTCAACAGGAACTCGTTCTATAATTCCTCCTGATTCTATAAATGTATTATCAGCTGTTATGTAATTAGTAGAACCAACAATAACTCGATTTTTATTTGAAAGTAATAGTTGGCCGGCAAGATAAATTCCCATCTGACTACCTCGAGTAATTAAAATATTGTCAATTTTGATATCTAACCCGCGAGTTTGATTTAGATAGTACATTAAGGCTTTTCTTAATTCGATATTTCCATAGATAGATCCATAAGTCAATAAATCCTTATTGTACATTTTTTTGCTAATGTTTCGGTATATTTTTGCTATTTCGTCTATCGGAGCTAATCTATGGTCAGGGCTTCCATCGTCTATTTTTAATGTTTGCTCTGTGTTTGAAATACTTAATTTTCGCACCAAATGAGTACGCTTAGAAAAAGTAAATCCGCTTTTGTCTTTTGTTTTTATCTCGGCAAAAGATCGATCAAAGCCTAACGGATTAACGATAGGTAATATACTGCTGACAAATGTTCCTCTTGCGGGTATGGTTTCTATCCATCCCTGAGAAATAAGCTCTTCATAAGAAGCTATAACGGTTTTACGATGTATAGATAGGTTTTCAGCTAATTTTCGTGACCCTGGTAATTTGGTGGATGGAGGTAGTTTTCCTGATTTTATAAAGCCAATAATTTGATCACATAATTGTAGATATAGATTTCGATTAATATTACGATCAAGAATGATATTATTTTTAAAAGGAAACAATACTGGACTATTAAATATTTGTAAACTGGGTTGTTTTAATGTACCATAAAGCTATTATTTTTGAACGTGAAATAAAAATATATTATGGCAGATTATTCAATATCAGAACTTAATAAAGTAGTTAGAGGCCCTAAGAGAGCGATATATGACATAAGTACTATAAATGAAATCTTAGATGATACATTTTTGTGCCATGTCGGTTATGTGTTTAAAGGTCAAGCTATAGTAATTCCTACTGCTTATGGAAGAAAAGAAGATAAAATTTATATTCATGGATCTCTCAAGAATCGAATGATGCTAAATTTATTAGATGTTGGTGAGGCGAGTCTTTCAGTAACGCATCTGGATGGCTTGGTTTTGGCAAGGTCTGCTTTTCATCATTCAGCAAATTATAGATCGGTAAATGTATTTGGAGAGGTACGTAAAGTCGAAAATCCAAAAGAAAAAATGGATGCACTTGCATGTATTTTAAATCATATGGTCTCTGGTCATTGGGATAATGTAAGACAGCCCAATGAAAAGGAGTTTAATGCTACTTTAGTTTTAGAATTGAGTATTAAAACAGCTTCAGCAAAGGTTAGGGCAGAAGGAGTGGTAGATGAAGCAGAGGATTATAAATTACCAATATGGGCAGGTGTAGTTCCTTTAAGACAAATTGCTAATAATGCTATTTCTGATGATAATCTACAAGAAGGAGTTAAAGAACCAAAAGAAGTACTTGATTATATAAACCAAAATAGATAAAACAAGAATAATATGCTTGAAGTAAGACCCACTTGTGAAAATTGTAATAGGGATCTACCAAATCATAGTGTAGATGCAATGATTTGTTCTTTTGAGTGTACTTTCTGTAAAGATTGCGTAGAGAATATTTTATTTAATGTATGTCCAAATTGTGGAGGTGGTTTTGAAAAAAGACCAACACGCCCTGTTAATTGTATTACTGGGAATTGTGTAGAAAAATATCCTATAGGAGAAAGGGTAGTTTACAAACCCGTAGATAAAGAATCTTTTAATGAAATTTTAAACATGTTTATAGATGTTGAACCTGCTAAAAGATAATGTTATGATTGATATAAGAAGGGCTAATGTTAAAGATGCAAAGAGTATTTCTTATTTAGGAGCAAAGACTTTTGATCAGTCTTATGGGCAGTTTTTTGATAAACGAAATACTATAACAGAATATCTGAACATAGCATTTTCATTGGATAAAATAGAAAAAAGTTTGGCTAATCCTGATAATTTATATTGGCTTGTAGAAGATGTTGAAAGCTTAAAACCAATAGGTTATGGTAAATTGAAATTAAATTCTCCATCAGAATTTATAAAGGATCAAAATGTATGTAAACTTCAACGGATATATCTTTTGCAGGGATATGAAGGTCAAGGTATAGGAAGTAAATTGCATCAACAAATGATAGAGGCCGCTATAGATCTATCATATACCTATTTGTGGTTATCAAATTTAAAGAAAAAAGAACAAGCCGTATCTTTTTATAAAAATAAAGGGTATCAAGTTGCTGGAGAACATAATTTTACCATAGGAAATGAGACTTTTCAATTTTGGGCGATGAAAATTAAATTATAATATCTGATTCGCTTTATGATATTTTAGAACGGTTGCAGAAAAAATATTAAATATCGTACTATAACCTTTTTTATATTTTTAGTTATTGATTATATTTTCTTCCTATGGAGGAAGTTCTATTTCTTCGGAAATATCTTCTGGAGCTGGTTTTTCTTTAGGTGATTCAATGTATTGGTTTTCTAAGGGAGGTAGAGATTCTATTTCACAACTATTTGATTTGTATTTTATAAACGTAAGTAAAAACGGAGGTGTTTTTATTGGTGATTTTATAGAATAAATACCGGTCAGTATAGAGAGTTTTTACATTTTCTATATTAAAAGTAAAAAGTATTGTTACTTAATTACTTTTGTTAAGGACATTAATCTTTGCTATTGAGTCACAATTTTCAACTAGCATATGTATGTTTTGTTCTTTAATAGAACCTTCAATGAAATATGTTCTACAGGAGTCTAATTTTGTGTTACTCTTAGAAAAATCAACATTGCCTTTTGCTAAAAGGAGAGATATATCAGCAGTATCAATTTGATAGGTTTTCATATTGTTTATTGCTTCATTAGAAAAAGCTCGTTTTTTAATTCTAATATTTTTAAGAACTCTGGCAGAAGGACCATAGTCACAAGAAGCATTTTTTCCTCCCAAAAAGAAAAATAAAAGTATAAGACCTATAGCAAATCCACCTAAGTAATAAAATAACCGCTGCGCTAGTTTCATAAATAAAAAGCAATATTATGACGCCAAAAGTAAGTAAATTTTGGAATTCTTAGATATAAAAACAAGACTAGTTTTAAGTAAAAAAAATGTAATAGGACATTTTATAAAATGAGTAAGTTGATATCGCGATATGAAAGATCAAACCAGTCTGCTATGGGTTTGCTGGTTAAAATTCCGTGATAGAAATACAGCCCATTTTTTAATCCTCTATCAAAGCGTACAGCATTTTCTATTCCGCCTTCATCTCCTATTTGCAATAGATAAGGTGTGAAAATATTGCTTATTGATAAAGATGACGTTCTTGCATAACGAGAAGGGATATTAGGAACACAATAATGAACTACTCCATGTTTTTGAAAAGTAGGATGATCATGTGATGTGATCTCACTGGTTTCAAAACATCCTCCCATATCAATACTAACATCAATTATTACTGAGCCTGGTTTCATACGTTCTACCATAGTTTCGGTAACAATTATTGGAGCTCTGTTCTTTCCTCTTACAGCTCCAATTACTACATCACAACGACGTAATGCTTTGAGTAAGTTTTTGGGTTGAATAGTAGAAGTAAATAAAGGTCTCCCTATGTTAGTCTGTATACAACGTAGTTTAGTTATGGAGTTATCAAAGATTTTGACGTTAGCTCCTAGACCAATTGCAGAACGTGCAGCAAATTCACCAACAGTACCTGCTCCCACAATTACAACTTCTACAGGAGGTACACCACTAATATTTCCCATCATTAATCCAGAGCCTTGAGTAGAAACGCTGTTCATTAATTCTGACGCGATTAAAACTGCAGCAGTTCCTGCGATTTCGCTTAATGCCCTAACGGCTGGATATGCTCCATCTGCATCACGAATAAATTCAAAACCTAATGCTGTGATTCTTTTTTTTGCAAGTTCTTGAAAATAGTCTTTTGATTGAGTTTTAAGCTGTAAAGCAGAGATTAATACAGTTTGTGGATTTATATGCTCTAGTTCTTCCAAAGATGGTGGTTCTACCTTAAGAATAATAGGGCAACCAAACACTTTTGTTCTGTCATTAGTGATTTCAGCTCCAGCTTCGCTATAATCTCTATCAGAAAAACTAGCACCAATTCCGGCATTAGTTTCTAATAAAACTCTATGACCATGAGCTGTCAATGCAGCAACAGCATCAGGAGTAAGACAAACACGTTTCTCTTGATAGTGAGTTTCTTTTGGGATACCTATAAATAGTTTTCCTTTTTTGCGTGCTACTTCGATCATTTCCTCCTGTGGTAGCAATTGCTCTTTTGTAAAAGGAGATTTAGGTGTACTCATTTGCGTGAAATTCTTTAACTCAAATTACGAATAAAAAACTCAAGAAAGCAAGTTGGAGCAAATATTTAAAATTTAACAAGCAAAAATGTATTCAATTATAAGACAAACTCCTTTTTTGATTTTCAAGTAAATCAATCTTAATTTTTGATATATTTTCTGGAAGTAAATTAGCAATTTTATCGGGCCACTCTATAAATACCCATGCATCAGAATCTAAATATTCTTCAAACCCAATATGATAAGCTTCTTCTTCATTTTCTATTCTGTAAAAATCAAAATGATATATCAGTCCATTGTTACTTTTATATTCGTTTACCAAAGAGTAGGTCGGACTAGAAATAACATCTTGTACGCCTAATTGTTTACAAATCTCTTTGATTAAAGTAGTTTTTCCAGTCCCCATAGAAGCATCAAACAAGACAATTTTATGTTTGATATTCGAAATTAGTTTCTTGGCTACATCAGGTAAATCTTCTAGAGTGTATACTAACGTCATTATTATGTTGATAAATTTAACTTTAGAAATAATAACTACAAATATACTTTAGCTAAATGAAATTTGCTTAAATTCTGTATTTATCTTGGATTTAAAACAATAAAAGGAATAATCATTTCTTCTAGAGAAACTCCTCCATGTTGATAAGTGTTCCTATAATAACTTACATAGTGGTTATAGTTGTTTGGGTATGCAAAAAAATAGTCTCCTTTTGCAAAAATAAACGAACTACTCATGTTAATAGAAGGTAGATGAATATCTTTTGGGTTTATAGCTTCCAGAACTTCCTTTTTTTCATAAGTAAGACTTTTTCCTGTCTTGTACCTTAAATTAAGACTCGTATTTTTATCACCAATAACTCTTGATGGATTTTTTACATTTATAGTACCATGGTCTGTAGTTATAAGAAGTTTAAAACCTAATTGCTGTGCTTGTTGAATCATTTCTAGTAAAGGCGAATTTTTGAACCAGCTTTGCGTAAGTGATCTATAGGATTTATCATTTGATGCTAATTCTTTAATAACCTCCATTTCGGTTTTACTATGAGAGAGCATATCTACAAAGTTGTAAACAACTACCGTTAGATCATTATCCTTTAACCCTTTAAAATTTGCAGCTAAAGTTTTACCAGATCTTTCATTTGTGATTTTATAATACTCATGTTTGATATTAAGTCCCAATCGTTGTAGCTGGGCTGTTAAAAACTCATTTTCATTCATGTTTTTTCCTCCTTCGTCGGTATCGTCAAGCCATAAATCTGGATGTTTCTTTTTCATTTCAGAAGGCATAAGCCCAGAAAAGATAGAGTTTCTGGCATATTGAGTTGCTGTAGGCAAAATACTAAAATAAGAATCTTCTTGTTCTTTTTTGTAATAGTTGTTTATCGTTGGTTCAAAAGCTTTCCATTGATCATAACGTAAATTATCAATGACAACCAATAAGGTCGGTTGATCTTTACTTATTTCAGGGACTACTTTTTCCTTAAATAATGTATGCGACATTACGGGGGCATCATTACTTCCGCTAAACCAATCTGGGTAATTCTTATCTATAAATTTGCAAAACTGTGAATTAGCTTCTACTTTTTGAGATTCAAGGATCTCAAACATCCCAGTATCTTCTATGTTTTCAAGTTGTAATTCCCAATAGATTAATCTTTGATATAATTCTGACCACTCTTCAAAAGAATTTACCATCGCCATATCCATCGCTATTTTTCTAAATTCTTGTTGATAATTGGCAGTGGTTTTTTCTGATACTAAACGCGAATTGTCTAAGTTTTTCTTCAGACTTAAAAGAATTTGATTGGGATTTACGGGCTTAATAAGGTAATCAGCAATTTTACTACCAATAGCTTCCTCCATAATATATTCTTCTTCACTTTTAGTGATCATGACTACAGGGATACCATCTTCTTTTTCTTTGATTTCAGATAGTGTTTCTATTCCAGAAAGTCCAGGCATGTTTTCATCTAAAAAAATGATATCAAAGTTATCTTCATCCAATATATCAATGGCTTCTGTACCACTTTGACATTTTGTTACTTCATAGTTTTTCTTTTCCAAAAACAATATATGTGGTTTAAGTAAATCAATTTCATCATCTACCCAAAGTATCTTTATTTTACTCATTTAGTTTTAATTTTAATTATGTGTTGACTTGTGAGAATGCTTATTTGCCCCCAAATAGTAAACTTGATTCTCTTAAATTCATTTAGAAATATACGTATATGATTGTCATATATGTATATTTGCTTCCGTAAAGGCAAAATGAACTTGAAAAAAAGAAATAAGCTCAAAATATTAAACGACCCAATTTACGGTTTTATTACGATACCGAATGAACTAATTTTTGATCTAATAGAGCATAGGTATTTTCAAAGGTTACGTCGCATATCGCAGATGGGGTTATCGTATCTAGTATATCCTGGTGCTCATCATACTCGATTTCATCATGCATTAGGTTGTATGCATCTTATGCAAAAAGCGGTGAGAGTTCTTCGTTTTAAGGGGATTAGCATTTCTGAAGATGAAGAAGTAGCGTTATATGCAGCAATTTTATTACATGATATTGGTCATGGTCCTTTTTCTCATGCGATGGAGCATAGTATCGTAAATGAGGTAAATCATGAGTCAATTTCCTTGATGTTTATGGAGGAAATTAACGAAGAATTTAACGGTAGTTTAACGCTTGCAATAAAAATTTTCAAAGGAGAGTATCATCGGAATTTTTTACATCAATTGATTTCTGGACAATTGGATATGGATCGTTTGGATTATTTAAAAAGAGATAGCTTTTATACTGGTGTAGCAGAGGGTAATATTAATAGTGAGCGTTTAATCACTATGTTAACTGTAGTAGATGATGCCTTAGTAGTAGAAGAAAAAGGAATTTATTCTGTTGAGAAGTTTTTACTTGCAAGACGTTTGATGTATTGGCAAGTATATCTTCATAAAACGAGTCTTGTTGCAGAGAGTTTATTAATTAGAGTTTTAAAAAGAGCAAAGGAGCTTGTTGATAAAGGAGTGGAGCTAAGAGCGAGTGAACCTTTAACTTTTTTCTTAAAAAATAAAATTACATCAGAGAACTTTACTTCTGAAGTGTTACATACATTTTCGAGGCTAGATGATTATGATATTGTTTCTGCAATGAAAGAATGGTCTACTTCAGATGATTTTGTTTTGAGCACATTATCTTTAATGATTATAGATCGTGATCTTTTGAAAATTAAAATTAAAAAGAAGCCTTTTCAGGAAAAAAAGAAAGAAGAGCATATAAAGAAATTTAAGGAAAAATATAAAATTTCGAATGAAGAAGCACGTTATTTTATATTTGAAGGAGCTATTTCAAACCAAGCATATCATCTAAATAAGCAGAATATCAATGTTTTATACAAATCTAGAAAAATTGTTGATATTGTAAAAGCTACTGATCAGTTTAACTTAGAAGCTTTATCAAAACCAGTTACCAAATATTTTATGTGCTATCCGAAGCATAAACATTAACACATTTTTTATACTTTTGCTAGAATGATTTTTACAGCCACACAAATTGCGGGTATTTTAAACGGAGAAATCGAGGGAGATGAAACTGTTGAAGTATCTAAACTAGCTAAAATAGAGGAAGGAACAAAAGGCTCACTAACCTTTTTGTCAAACCCTAAATATACTCAATACATATATTCTACTGATGCATCTATTACTATTGTAGATAAAACCTTTGAAGCAGAATCAAATATAAAAACAACTCTTATAAGAGTAGATGACGCCTATAAAGCTTTTTCTCAATTGTTGGAATATTACAATATGGTAAAAATGAATAAAGTTGGGATAGAACAACCCAGTTTTATTTCTAAGACAGCCGTTTATGGAGAAGCAATTTATTTTGGTGCATTTTCTTATATGGGTGAAAACGTTAAAATAGGAAAGAATGCAAAAATTTTCCCTAACGTTTATATAGGAGATAATGTAACCATTGGAGATAATGCTGTTGTTTTTGCAGGAGCAAAGGTTTATTCTGAGACTATAATTGGAAATGGTTGTGTTATCCATAGTGGGGCAATAGTAGGAGCCGATGGTTTTGGATTTACACCAAATGAAAAAGGAGAATATAGTAAAGTGCCTCAAACAGGTAATGTTGTTATTGGAGATAATGTAGATGTGGGAGCAGGTACCTCAATTGATAGAGCCACACTTGGGTCTACAGTTATACATAATGGAGTAAAATTAGATAACCAAATACAGATTGCTCATAACGTAGAAATTGGAGAACATACTGCAATTGCAGCGCAAACCGGTATTGCCGGGTCAACCAAAATAGGAAAACATTGTTTAATAGGAGGACAAGTTGGTATTGCAGGGCATTTAACTATAGGTAACAATGTGAGAATACAGGCTCAATCCGGTATTGGAAGAAATATTAAAGATGGAGAAGCTATTCAGGGATCTCCAGCTTTGGGATATTCTGATTTTAATAAATCCTATGTGCATTTTAAAAACCTTCCCAAAATAGTAGATAGAGTATACAAACTAGAGAAAAAGATAAATAATAATGAGTGACGTTGTCATGAGCAAACAAAGAACCATTGAAAAGGAGGTAATACTTACTGGAGTAGGTTTACATACAGGAAAAGAGGTAACATTAACCTTTAAACCCGCTCCCGAAAATCACGGTTATGCATTTTGTAGAATTGATTTGGAAGGAAATCCTATCATCGAGGCAGATGCTAATTATGTTGTAAATACACAACGAGGTACAAATTTAGAGAAAAATGGAGTTAGTATCCAGACTTCAGAACATGTACTTGCCGCTTGTGTAGGATTAGAGATTGATAACCTTTTGATAGAGTTAAATGCTTCAGAACCACCAATAATGGATGGTTCGAGTAAGTTTTTTATAGAAGCTTTAGAATCTGCAGGTATTGTAGAGCAAGAAGCAGAAAGAGAAGAATATATCGTAAAAGATGTAATTTCATATGTTGATGAAGAATCAGGTAGTGAAATTATAGTAATGCCTTCTGATGAATACCAGGTTACTACTATGGTGGATTTTGGTACTAAAGTTCTAGGAACTCAAAATGCATCTCTAAAACATCTTTCTGATTTTAAAAAGGAAATAGCTGATGCGAGAACGTTTAGTTTTTTACATGAGTTAGAAATGTTGTTAGAACACGGTCTAATAAAAGGTGGTGATTTAAATAATGCTATTGTTTATGTTGATAAGGAGCTTAGTCCTAGTACCATGGAGAAACTTAAAGTTGCCTTTGGGAAAGAATCTATCGCTATAAAACCTAACGGTATTTTGGATAACTTAACTTTACATTATCCAAATGAAGCTGCTCGACATAAATTATTGGATGTAATAGGAGATTTAGCATTAATAGGAACCAGAATAAGAGGTAAGATCATAGCTAATAAGCCCGGTCACTTTGTGAACACACAGTTTGCAAAAAAACTTTCTAAGATTATTAAGATAGAGAAACGTAATAAAGTTCCTCAATTTGATCTTAATAAGCCACCATTAATGGATATCAATAAGATTATGGAAATGCTTCCGCATCGATCCCCTTTTTTATTGATAGACAGGATTCTTGAGATGTCAGACAGCCATGTTGTAGGACTTAAGAATGTGACAATGAATGAACCATTTTTTGAAGGGCATTTTCCTGGAGCACCAGTAATGCCAGGAGTACTTCAGGTTGAAGCAATGGCTCAGACTGGAGGTATTTTAGCACTAAGTACAGTTCCGGATCCTGAAAATTATCTTACCTATTTTATGAAAATAGATAAAGTAAAGTTTAAACAACAGGTATTGCCCGGGGATACGTTAATATTTAAGTTGGAGCTAATTACTCCAATTCGTAGAGGTATATGTCATATGCAAGCATTTGCTTATGCTAATGGTAAATTAGTTACTGAAGCAGAGCTTATGGCACAAATAGTAAAATCAAAATAACAATAAATAATAGTAGATGAATCAACCTTTAGCATATGTTCATCCAGGAGCAAAAATTGCAAAAAATGTTGTAATAGAACCTTTTACAACTATACATAATAATGTAGTAATTGGAGAAGGAACCTGGATAGGTTCCAATGTTACTATTATGGAAGGTGCACGTATTGGAAAAAACTGTAGCATTTTCCCCGGAGCGGTTATTTCGGCGACCCCTCAAGATAAAAAGTTTAATGATGAGGATACAATCACAGAAATCGGAGATAATACAACTATTCGCGAATGTGTTACTATAAATCGAGGTACTGCGGATAGAATGAAAACCAAAATAGGTAAGAACTGTTGGATTATGGCTTATTGTCATATTGCTCATGATTGTATTGTAGGTGATAATTGTATATTTTCTAATAATAGTACATTAGCAGGACATATTAATGTAGGAGATTATGTGGTTTTGGCAGGTATGGCAGCAGTACAACAGTTTTGTAGTATTGGAAATCATGCTTTTGTTACAGGAGGATCATTAGTGCGTAAGGATGTACCTCCATATGTTAAAGCAGCAAGAGAGCCTTTGTCTTATGTTGGAATAAATTCTATCGGTTTACGTAGAAGAGGATTTACGACAGAAAAAATAAGAGAAGTACAAAATATATATAGAATTTTATATCAGCAAAATTATAATAACTCGCAAGCAGTTGCTATTATAGAAGCTGAAATGGAGGCTACTCCAGAACGAGATGAAGTGTTAGAATTTATTAAAAATTCGCAAAGAGGTATTATGAAAGGGTATTTCTCTAATTAGAAAATTGGAGATATCTTTTATATTTGATTAATAAGAAATAAAGAATACTAAATAATGGCAAGTACTAGTGATATCAGAAATGGATTATGTATTAAATATAATCATGACATCTATAAAATTATTGAATTTTTACATGTGAAACCAGGTAAAGGTCCTGCTTTTGTGCGTACTAAACTAAAGAGTGTTACCACAGGAAAAGTAATTGATAATACATTCTCTGCGGGACATAAAATCGAAGATGTACGTGTTGAGACGCATAAATTTCAATATTTATACGCTGAAGGTGACACTTTTCATTTTATGAATACAGAAGATTACAATCAAATCACTTTAGAAAAATCTGTTTTAGATGCCCCAGGCTTACTAAAAGAAGGAGAAGTAGTGACTGTAATTATTAACTCTGAAGATCAAATGCCTCTTTCTGTAGAAATGCCAGCAAGTGTAATTCTTGAAGTTACCGCTACAGAACCAGGAGTAAAAGGAAATACAGCAACAAATGCAACAAAACCTGCAACTGTAGAAACAGGAGCAGAAGTAATGGTACCTCTTTTTATTAATGAAGGTGATAAGATTAAAGTAGAAACAGAAAAAGGTACATATAAAGAACGTATTAAAGAATAATTCAGAATGCTGAATTTCTTGATTTAAAAAATGAAATTTCCTCAGAAACACACCTTAGAACAAATTGCCACTATTATTTCTAGTGAGTATATAGGAGATCCCAATTTTCCAGTTTTGGGAATGAATGAAATACATGTTGTCTCTCCAGGGGATATTGTTTTTGTTGATCATCCAAAATACTATGATAAAGCTTTGCAAAGTGCGGCTACAATTATTTTGATTAATAAAAATGTAGATTGCCCCAAAGGTAAGGCACTTCTAATTTCTGATGATCCATTTAGAGATTTTAACAGACTTACCAAATATTTTAAACCTTTTGAGAAAGCAAATTCTTTACTTTCAGATACAGCTAAAATAGGAGAAAATACGATCATACAACCAGGGAGTTTTGTAGGTAATAATGTAACTATCGGTAATAATTGTTGTATTCATGCTAATGTGAGTATTTATGACAATACAGTTATAGGTGATAATGTAACAATTCATTCTGGAAGTGTTTTAGGAGGAGATGCTTTTTATTATAAAAAAAGACCCGAAGGTTTTGATAAATTGATTTCTGGAGGAAGAGTAGTGCTTGAGGATAATGTTGATATAGGTGCTTCATGTACAATTGACAAAGGAGTTACTGGTGATACGACGATCAAAAAAGGAACTAAAATAGATAATCAGGTTCATATTGGTCATGATACTGTAATAGGAGAGAAGTGTTTAATTGCATCTCAAGTAGGTATAGCAGGTTGTGTTGTTATAGAAGATGAAGTAACTATTTGGGGACAGGTAGGTATAACAAGTGATGTTAGAATTGGAACAAAAGCAATTATTTCAGCTCAATCGGGAGTAAGCAAATCTTTAGGAGCTAATAAAAGTTATTTTGGTACTCCTGCTGATGATTTTAGAAAGAAATATAAAGAGATTGCTGCCATTAGACAGGTACCAGAATTAATAGAAAAATTAAAAAAGAATGAATAGTGCAAAGGAAATAGTAAGATCTTTTTATGAAACTGATCTTATTCATGATGTTGAAGCATTTTCTAAATATTTGCATCCTGAAATTATATTATACTGGAATAGTAGTTTCGGATTTAATAAGAAGGATTTCAATGATATAAAAACCATGTTTAGTGAGATGGCTTTATCTTTTGAAACTTTTAGATGTGAAATTAGTCATCTTATTGCAGAAGGCAACTCTGTAACTATTAGATATACTTACTTTGCAAAGACAATCGAAAATCCAGAAAAAGAAGATGCAATAGCGCATTTTATTACAATTTGGGAACTTAAAGATGATAAATTATATAAAGGATATCAAATAAGTCAACAAGGAGATAATACTCCAGAAAGTATGATGTCTTTTATTTCAAAATAATTACTTTTTCATTTTAAACATAATGTTCAAAAGCTTACTTTTGAAGCTCTTTAAAAAAAATAAAAAATCATAACGCAATGAGTGTTTTAGTTAATAAAGATTCAAAAATTATTGTACAAGGTTTTACCGGTAGTGAAGGTACTTTTCATGCAGGTCAAATGATAGAATATGGTACAAACGTTGTTGGAGGAGTGACTCCTGGTAAAGGGGGACAAACACATCTCGATAAACCTGTTTTTAATACTGTCGAAGACGCGGTAAAAGAAGTAGGTGCTGATACTACAATTATTTTTGTACCACCAGCTTTTGCTGCTGATGCGATTATGGAAGCTGCTGATGCTGGGATTAAAGTTATTATTACTATTACAGAAGGTATTCCAGTGGCGGATATGATTACTGCATCGAATTATATTAGCAATAAAGAATGTACTCTTATTGGACCAAATTGTCCTGGAGTAATTACTCCGGGAGAAGCAAAAGTTGGGATTATGCCAGGTTTTGTATTTAAAAAAGGAAACGTAGGGATAGTATCAAAATCAGGAACTTTGACTTATGAAGCTGCTGATCAAGTAGTGAAACAAGGATTAGGAATTACTACTGCAATAGGAATTGGCGGGGATCCAATAATTGGTACTACCACAAAAGAAGCTGTAGAATTATTGATTAATGACCCAGAAACCGAATGCGTGGTAATGATAGGTGAAATTGGTGGCCAGTTAGAAGCTGATGCTGCAAAATGGATAAAAGAAAGTGGAACTTCTAAGCCTGTTGTTGGTTTTATTGCTGGTGAGACTGCACCTGCTGGACGTACTATGGGACATGCAGGAGCAATTGTTGGAGGTAGTGAAGATACCGCAGCTGCCAAAAAAGCAATAATGAGAGAGTGCGGAATACACGTGGTAGATTCTCCTGCAGAAATAGGAAAGAAAGTTGCAGAAGTATTAGGATAGATATTATAGTATACTTTAATATAAAAAAACCTCTTGAATATATTTTCAAGAGGTTTTTTTGTTTCAAGGAACATATTGTTTGTTAAAAAAAGCTTAAAAAACGTAACATTGAAAAGAACAACACGTATTATAGTACATTAATTATAAACTAACTCATATAATCAACTCAGGTGTAACATCACCATAAAACAATTAAAATAGGATATGAAATTAATCAAAACATTTTTACTGTTACTATTGGCCGTTTGCCTAAGTAATTGTAAAAATTCATCATCAGAAACTAACAAAGAGCCCCAAGAAGTAAAGGTAGAGCAACATACAGATGCTTCGGGATTTAATTATGAAACTGTAACTAATGATCCTACAGGTTTACGATTGTATACATTAGATAATGGTTTAAAAGTATATTTGGGTAAGAATGAAGAGGAACCAAAAATTCAGACTTTAATTGCTGTTAAAGCTGGTTCGACTTACGATCCTGCAGATAATACTGGTTTAGCGCACTATCTGGAGCATATGGTGTTTAAGGGAACCGATGAAATTGGTACTCAGGATTTTGAAAAAGAAAAAGTATTCTTAAAAGAAATTTCTGATTTGTATGAACAGCATAAAGCAGAAACAGATCCAGAGAAAAAGCAAGAAATCTATAAAAAAATAGATGAAGTATCTCTCGAAGCTTCAAAAATTTCTATTGCTAATGAGTATGATAAATTGGTGAACTCATTAGGTGCAGAAGGAACAAATGCTTTTACATCAAATGAACAAACTGTTTATGTTAATAAAATTCCATCTAATGAGTTAGATAAATGGCTTAAAGTTGAAAGTGAACGATTTAGTCAGGTAGTATTGCGTTTGTTTCATACAGAACTCGAGGCAGTATATGAAGAATTTAATAGAGGTCAGGATAGTGATGGTCGTAAGCAATATTTTGCTGTTTTAGAAGGGCTGTATCCTAATCATCCGTACGGAACTCAGTCTACAATTGGTAAATCAGAGCATTTAAAGAATCCATCTATGGAAGCTATTAATGCATATTTTGATAAGTATTATGTGCCAAATAATATGGCTGTGATTTTAGTTGGAGATTTAGACTTTGATAGTACAATTAAGAAAGTAAACGAAGCATTTGGAGGATATGAGTCTAAAGAAGTCACCCATCCTAATTTCCCAAAAGAACCAGCACTAACTTCACCAATCAAAAAAGAGGTATACGGTCCCACTGCAGAGTCTGTATATGTGGCATTTAGAACAGATGGTTTTGGTACAAAAGAGGAGACTATGGTGGTGCTGGTTGACTATATTTTAGCGAATTCACAAGCAGGGTTGATTGATTTAGATCTTAATCAAAAACAAATGGTGCAAAATGCATCTTCTTTTACAAATTTTGATAACGATTACGGGTTTCATTTATTATATGGAATGCCGAAAGAAGGACAAACCTTAGATGAAGTTAAAGAGCTACTGTTAGGTGAGATAGAAAAAATTAAAAAAGGAGAATTTGATGACTGGCTAATTGATGCTGTAGTTAATGATTTAAAATTAACAAGAGTACGACAATTTGAAAATGCCAGCGCTACTGCATACCAATATCTTGATGCCTTTATTCATTTCACAGATTGGAAAGATCGTTTGACTATGTTGGATGATATGAAAAAAATTACAAAGCAAGAAGTGATCGATTTTGCTAATAAGCATTATGGGAATAACTATGTTGAAGTACATAAAATCAAAGGAGAAGATAAGAATATTGTTAAGGTAGAAAATCCAGGAATTACTCCTGTTGAGTTAAATAGGGATAAAGAGTCAGTGTTTATTCAAGAATTTAAAAAAATAGAATCTCCTGCATTACAGCCTAAATTTATTGATTACAAAACAGCGATTAAGTCGACCAAAACGAATAGCGGTGTTTCTGTATCCTACATAGAAAATGAAAATAATGATCTCTTTAACCTTACTATTATTTTTGATTTAGGAATAGATAATGATAAGACATTGTCAGTAGCTTCTGGCTATTTCGATTACCTGGGGACAGACAAATATTCAGCAGAAGAACTTAAAAAAGAATTCTATAAATTAGGAATTAATTATAGTATAAACTCTTCCAAAGACAGAACAAATGTTAGTATTTCAGGGTTGAAAGAAAACCTTGATAAAGGATTAATTTTATTAGAAGATCTATGGAAAAATGCAGTTGCTGACCAGGAAGCATATGATAAATTTGTTGATCAAATAGCAAAAGGCCGTCAGGATGGGAAGACGCAAAAACAAAATATTCTTTGGAATGGATTATTGAATTATGGCAAATTTGGAGAAAACTCTAGATTACGTAATATATATACAATCAATGAACTAAAGGAAATCAATCCTCAGGATTTGGTTAACAAAATAAAAGAATTATATACCTATAAACAACGTGTGTTCTATTACGGTAAGGATGTAGAAGCGGCACTTGCTTCTTTGGATAAAAATCATACTATTTCTGGTGATTTGAAAGAATACCCTGAAAAGGCTACCTATATAGAAAAAGAAACAGGAGGAAATGTATATTTTGTAGATTATGATATGGTCCAGAGTGAAATGATTTTCCTAGCAAAAGGAGCAGAGTTTGACCCTAAAAAAATGGCAGCTTCAAGTTTGTTTAATACCTATTTTGGTAGTGGATTATCTTCAATTGTATTTCAGGAAATTCGTGAATCAAAATCTTTAGCATATTCTGCATTTTCACAATATAGTATGGCTAGTGAAAAAGGAGATTCAGATTATGTATATGCATATATAGGCACACAGGCGAACAAAATGCCTCAAGCTGTTGATGCAATGATGGATCTTATGACAAATATGCCAGAAGCAGAAGAGCAATTTAATCAAGCAAAAGAAGCCACTTTAAAGAAAATTGCAGCTAAACGAATTACAAAGTCAAATATATTTTGGTCTTATGAAAACCTAAAGAAAAGAGGAATTGATTATGATAATAGAGAAGAGATGTATGAAACGATTAAAAATATGACATTAGCTGACCTTAAATCTTTCTTTAATGAGAATATCAAAGGTGAAACTTATAATGTTCTTGTGATCGGGAATAAGAAAGATGCGGATATGAAAGCTTTATCTAAATTAGGAGAGGTTAAGGAAATGGACATTGATTATCTTTTCAATTATGAAAAGAAAAATGAAGACATAAAATTATAAAATTTGATAAACTATAATTTGTTTATAAACCCTGTGAGAAATCGCAGGGTTTATTGCTGATGACCTATTTGTAATTCTTATATTTGAATTTACATTGCAAATTATAAATTGTACAGAAGTACAAAAAAATAGAAACATAACGAATGAATCTTTTACAAGGTAAAACGGCTATTATCACAGGAGCTACTCGTGGTATCGGCAAAGGAATAGCAGAAATTTTTGCGCAACAAGGGGCTAATGTTGCTTTTACATATAGTTCTTCAGTAGAAGCGGCAAATGCTTTAGAAAAAGAATTAAATGCATTAGGAATTAAAGCTAAAGGATATCAAAGTAATGCAGCCAATTATGATGATGCTCAAGAATTGGTAGCGTCTGTTTTGGAAACTTTTGGGGGTGTAGATATTTTGGTAAATAATGCAGGGATTACAAAGGATAATCTTTTGATGCGTATGAGTGAGGAAGATTTTGATAAAGTAATAGAAGTAAACCTCAAGAGTGTATTTAATATGACTAAAGCGGTACAACGAACTATGCTCAAACAACGTAAAGGAAGTATTATTAATATGAGTTCTGTTGTTGGAGTAAAAGGTAATGCAGGTCAAGCGAATTATGCTGCTTCAAAATCTGGAATTATTGGGTTTTCTAAATCGGTAGCCTTAGAATTGGGATCAAGAAATATTCGTAGTAATGTAGTTGCTCCTGGTTTTATAGAAACCGAAATGACTGAGAAGTTAGATGAAAAAGTGGTCGATGGATGGCGTAATGCTATTCCATTAAAAAGAGGAGGTACTCCAGAAGATATTGCAAATACATGTCTGTTTTTGGCAAGTGATTTAAGTGCTTACATCACAGGACAAGTGCTTAATGTTGACGGAGGAATGTTAACATAAAGAAAGGAGTTAGAAAGTAAGAGTTGTTAGATAATTATACTGTTTAACTTCTAACTTTCTGCCTTTACCTCTAACTTTAGAAACATGCAAATAGAAACAATTTTATTGATTATAGCTGCTTTTGTAATCGCATTGGTTATAGCATTGTTTCAGTATATATATAGGGCAAAGAATAGGAAAAAAAATAGCCTATTCTTTGCTTTTTTACGTTTTCTTAGTGTTTTCTCACTCTTGTTGTTATTAATTAATCCAACATTTAAGCAAAAAACGTATTATGTAGAGAAACCAGATTTAATTGTTGCTGTAGATAATTCTTCATCAATAAAAAATCTCCGACAAGATCAGTCAGTCATTAAATTCATAAATCAAATAAAAGAAAACGAAGAATTAAATGATAGGTTTGATCTTGTGTATTACTCATTTGCCGATAAATTAAAAGATTCGTTAGATCTTTCTTTCGATCAAAAACAAACTAATATATCTAAAGCTTTAGAAGAATTAGATCAGATTTATAAAAACACGATTGCACCTACAATAATGATTACTGATGGTAATCAGACTTATGGTAAAGATTATCAGTTTAGTAGTTTAGGATATAAACAGGCGGTATATCCAGTGATATCTGGTGATACAACTGCTGTAACAGATACCAAAATTCAACAGCTTAATGTTAATCGTTACGCGTATTTAAAAAATAAATTTCCAGTAGAAGCTATCCTTACATATTCTGGTCAGGAAAATGTAACAACTACATTTCAGGTTACATCAGGAAATGGTGTAGTGTATTCTCAACCAATAACTTTTTCTCAACAAAGTAATTCTGCTGTTGTTAGTTTTACCTTACCCGCTAGTCGTGCAGGTGTTATTAAATATGTTGCTAGATTAGTTCCATTAACGAATGAGAAAAACACAGTAAACAACGACAAAAATTTTGCAGTAGAAGTTATAGATCAAAAAACAAATGTACTTTTGATTTCTGATATAGTACATCCTGATCTCGGAGCTATCAAGAAAAGTGTTGAAAGTAATGAGCGTCGCAGTATATCAATCAGTAAGCCTCAAGAAGTAAAAGATTTAGATGATTATCAATTAGTTGTTTTATATCAACCTAATACGAGGTTTAGAAAAGTATATGAAGATTTAAATACGCTAAAAAAGAATTATTTCACTATAGCAGGTACTAAAACAGATTGGGTATTTTTAAATAAAATACAAAATAAATATACACAAGAAATAACAAGACAAACTGAATATTATATTCCTAGATTTAATACCAATTATAGTACATTTCTTTTAGAAGATATTGGTTTCGGGAATTACCCTCCTTTAATAGGGACTTTTGGTGATATTAGCATAAACACCAATCACGATCCACTATTGTATCGAACAATTAGTAATATAGAAACTGATGAAGTATTAATAACCGCAATAGAGGAAAATGGAGTGAGAGAAGCAGTGCTGTTTGGAGAAGGAATATGGAGATGGAGAGCACAAAATTATTTGGATAGTCAAGGATTTGAAGACTTTGATGATTTTTTCGGGAAGTTAATACAGTATCTTGCTTCAAACAAAAGAAAAAGTAGGTTGAATACTATTTCAGAATCCTTTTATTATGGTAATGCAAATATTAGTATCAAAGCAGAATATTTTACCAAAAATTATGAATTTGATCGAAGAGGGAATTTAAGGATTTCTGTAAAAAATAAAGAAACTGAGGCAACGCAAACTATACCAATGTTGTTGAAAAATAATTCATATGAGGTTGACTTGAGTAGTCTTTCAGCAGGAAATTATGAATATACAGTAACCGTCCTAGGAGAAAATATTTCACGTTCTGGGAGTTTTGCAATTCTTGAATATGATGTAGAGCAACAATTTCTTAATGCAGATGTAACAAAACTTAAGCAAGTTGCTACTAATACTAATGGAAAGTCATTTCATTTAAATCAAAATGAAGCTTTGATAAAAGAGCTAACAGAAGATCAAAGATATCAAACAATACAGAAAAGCAAGGAAAATGTGGTATCTTTAATAGATTGGAAATATCTATTAGTAATAGTTATTTTATTGCTTTCGATAGAATGGTTTGCACGAAAATATAACGGACTTATTTAAAATTAAAAATTCAGAATTATTATGGAAAAATTACCAAAGATAGGGTTACCTATTTTGATTATTATTGTTTTGACAATTGTCTTTATTTCAAAATCGACTGTTACTATTGGCTCAGGAGAGGCAGGAGTATTGTATAAAACATTTGGAGGAGGAGTAGTAACAGATGGACCTCCATTAGGAGAAGGTTTTCATTTAGTTGCACCTTGGAATAAAGTAATTGTTTATGAAGTAAGGCAGCAAGAAGTTTTTGAAAAGATGCAAGTGCTTTCTTCTAATGGATTGGAAATTAAATTAGACGCTTCGGCTTGGTTTCAGCCGGATTATGCCAAATTAGGTTTGTTACACCAGCAAAAGGGAGAAAATTATGTGGCGAGAGTTTTATTACCAACCATAAGATCAGCTGCACGTAGTGTTGTAGGTAGATATACTCCAGAACAATTGTATTCTAGTAAAAGAGATGCTATTCAAAAAGAGATTTATGAAGAAACAAAAAAGATTGTTGGAGATCAGTTTATTCAACTTAATGAAGTATTAGTTAGGGATGTAACATTACCTCCAACTATTAAAGAAGCAATAGAACGTAAGCTAAGACAAGAGCAAGAAGCTTTAGAATATGAGTTTAGGTTAGAAAAAGCAAGAAAGGAAGCCGAAAGACAAAAAATTGATGCAGAAGGAAAAGCAGTCGCTAACCAAATTCTAAGTGCTTCTTTAACCGATAAGATTTTGAGAGAAAAAGGAATTCAAGCTACCCTGGAGTTGTCAAAATCACCAAATGCAAAAGTGGTTGTTGTAGGTTCAGGACAAGATGGTATGCCTTTGATTCTTGGAAATCAATAGCAAAAACAAGATATATTATTTCTATTGGCGTCTTTCTTGGGCGCCATTTTTTGTGAAATACTATTAATAATTAATCTAACTTCAGGTTTTTTAAAATGACATAATCTAATGCGGGTAATATGCAAACAAAAAAAATACTAGAAACTCATAGACTTAGTTTATCTGAATTTGGTTTAGAGGATGCTAATTTTATCATAGAATTGGTTAATTCTCCAAATTGGTTAAAATATATTGGAGATAGAAATGTAAAAACTGATGAAGATGCCATAGAATATCTAAAAAATGGTCCCATACATAGTTACGAGCAATATGGATTTGGTTTATGGAAAGTTCTATTGAAGAATACAAACATCCCGATAGGCATGTGTGGATTGGTAAATAGAGAGGCCTTAGAAGATATAGATATAGGTTTTGCAATGTTACCAGAATATTCTGGATTAGGTTATGGGTTTGAAATAGCAAGTGCAACAATGCAATATTCAAAACAGGTATTAAACCTTGATAGAATTGTGGCTATAACAGATCCAGGTAATATCGCTTCAATTAAATTGTTGAACAAAATTGGACTCTGTTTTGAGAAAACGATGAAACTGTCAGATGACGATAGTGTTCTCTTTTTTTCTGAATCTAATTATAAAAATGATGAAAAGGAGATTAACAAATTAACAACTACTTTTTTTGAGGTATTTACAAATGCGAATAGGAGAACTCCTAGAGTAAAAGATATTGAGAAAATATTTATTCCAGAAGGAATATTGATAAGTAATACCCAAGGGAAACCTGAAATTTTCAAATTAAATGAATTCATTACTCCGAGAGAAAAAATGTTGAATGATGGTACCCTCATTGATTTTGAAGAATATGAAATCTCGTCTACAACTGAGATATATGGAAATGTAGCACAAAGATTTAGTCTCTATCAAAAATCAGGGGTATTGAATGGAGTTGATTTTGTTGGACGCGGGATGAAAACAATTCAATTCATAAAAATGAATGATGAATGGAAAATGTCTTCAGTTGCCTGGAGTGATGATGTGGAAGAATAATACTATATGAAAGGCCTTCATAAAATATGATTATGAAGGCCTTATTTAAATAGTAAAATGGTTAGTGGTTACTATTTTTCTTTTAATTTTTTAGCTTGTTTTGACCAATTGTCTCTTTCAATTCTTCCAGGAAAAAATTGAATAAGTGCCGTTACTGTGTCAATATCCTCTTTGGTAAATTTACTAATTTGATCGAAAGTATAGATACCAATGCTGTTTAATTTTTCTTCAATAAATGGACCAACACCACTGATGAGTTTTAAATCATCCTTTTCTGATGCATCTGCTGTGCCAAAACTATCAAAATTTAATTTTGGAGGAGCTCCTCCATTTGTTACAGCTACACCACCATGATCCCTAGTTTTAACTGCTTTGATTCCGTTATCGGTGTCGCCTGAATTAGAAAAAGTAGAATTTGCTTTTTCATGATTAGAGTTTTTAAGTAGTGTATTTTTTCTTTCACATTCGTCTAATGCTTTTTTATATTTATTTTTAAGAGACCATTTTGATAAAAGCCACCCAAGTAAAAATGCTAAAAACAATAAAAGTAATAAGCACCACCAGTTTGCCTCATGTATAAAATCTAACATAGTTGTTGTGTATTTAGTTTACGGTTATTTCTATTCGTCTGTTTTTTGCTTTGTTTTCCTCACTGTTATTTGCAGCAATAGGGTTGGATTCCCCTTGAGAAGAAGCTTTGATTTTTTCTTTTGAAATACCTTGAGAAATGAGATAATCTCTTACATTATTAGCTCGCTGTTGGCCAAACCATAAATTAGCTTCTTTTTCTCCGACATTATCTGTATGTCCAATAATAGAAACTGTTTTGTTAGGGTATTTTTCTAAATAGCTCTTAAGTTCCAAAGCATAATTAGATAACGTAGCATCAGGTTGAAATGTTTTTTGAGCAAAACTGGAGTATAATGTTCTGTTAGCGATACTTTTTTCTACTTCTTCAAGTCTGGATGTATCCAGGTCTCCAAAATTTAAAAGAATACCTCCGTTGTATGTGCCATCATCATTATATGTATATTCCTTTAATTCGGTTTTAATTACAATACGATTAGCATTAACTCCAGCGCTGACAAGAATATCTTTGATGAAATTTGCTCTGGAGATTCCAAGTTTACTAGTGTCTTCAATATCAATAGAGTTTTCTAAACCGGTTATTACAAGCTCTTGATCCTGATGTTTGCCTAGATAATTTGCTACTTGACTGTCAAAACCTTCAAGAGTACTTGGGATATGAACATTACCATTGCCATTATTAATTCTGAAGTTTTCATAATATCTAAATACTTCTTGATTTTTATTGTCTTTTGCAAATAAACCAATTTGGGAATTGTTAAGATTGGCAATACTGTCTTCATAGGCTTTTTTGGCAAGCGCATCTGCTTCAGAATCTATTTCGTCTTTAACAATAACAGTATCTTTATCTAGATTTTTAGCACACCAATCACAAGAATAATACCACCATATTCCTAGCCATGCGAATAGTAAAAAAAAGAGGAATGAAAATAAGCCTTTCATAAATTGTTGATTAGTTAGTTACTTAAATTTATAAAAATGTTTATTATGATCCTATTTAAAATCTTAAAATCTAGTGATTTATAGACTGAAAAAAGATGAACCTCAAAAAAATAAGTTGAAATGCATTTCAGAAAAAATAATTTTTTATAAATTCGCAAAGTATTTAAATAGAAAAATGAAAAACATTCTTTTACATCATCATCATTCTTACATTCTCGCACAAGCGTGGTAAGTTGATATGTGTATAAGTAATCATATAATAAAAACCCGTTTGAGCAGTTCAAACGGGTTTTTTGTTTTCATAAAACTTTTTTCGAACTGATTAGACACAACAACAAAAACAAAATGTCAAAAATTAAAATTGCTATTCAGAAAAGTGGACGTCTTAATGAAGATTCTGTCAAAATATTAAAAGACTGTGGTATTTCCATTGATAATGGAAAAGATCAATTAAAAGCTCAAACACGTAATTTTCCTATGGAAGTTATGTTTTTACGTAATGGAGATATACCGCAATACCTTAGAGATGGAGTTGTTGATATCGCTATTATAGGAGAAAATGTTCTTATAGAAAAAGGGACAGATATTTCTATTGCAGAACGCCTTAATTTTTCTAAGTGTAAAGTTTCTCTTGCAGTACCAAAAGATTTTGAATACAATTCTATTCAGGATCTTGAAGGAAAAAGAATTGCTACCTCGTACCCAAATACGGTTAATGACTATTTGGATAAAAAAGGAATTTCTGCTGAATTACACCAAATTTCTGGTTCAGTCGAGATCGCTCCAAATATTGGTTTGGCTGATGCAATTTGTGATATTGTTTCTAGTGGGAGTACTTTATTTAAGAATAACTTAAAAGAAGTAGAAGTGATGCTTACTTCTGAAGCAGTATTGGCAGTCTCGCCTAAGATATCTGAAGAAAACAGAATGTTATTGGAGAAATTACAATTTAGAATTAAGGCCGTTTTAAAAGCAAGAAATTCTAAATATGTATTACTTAATGCTCCCAATAATAAAATAGAAAATATTGTGAAAATATTACCTGGAATGAGGAGTCCAACAGTGTTGCCTTTGGCAGAGAAAGGATGGAGTTCTATCCATACTGTTGTAGAAAAAAATAAGTTTTGGGATATTTTAGATGAGTTAAAAGCAGAAGGAGCAGAAGGAATTTTGGTTTGTCCAATTGAAAAAATGGTATTGTAATTAGATAAATAACAAGGGCAATGAAAAAGATATACAATCCAAATAGAAATTCCTGGTCAGAAATCTTAAAGAGGCCAACACAAACTGTTGCTGATATAGAAGATATTGTTTTACAAGTTTTTGATGAAATAAAAAAAGAAGGAGATCAGGCAGTTGATCGATATACTCAAAAGTTTGATCAAGTGTCACTTGATAATATTTTGGTTTCTTCAGAAGAAATAGAACAAGCAAAAGAACTTATTAGCCAGGAATTAAAGGATGCTATACAATTAGCTAAATCTAATATTACCGTATTTCATGCTGCACAAAAGACAAATAAAATTTCTGTAGATACAAATGTCGGTATTGAGTGTTGGCAAGAAAAGCGACCGATTCAAAAGGTAGGGTTATATATTCCAGGAGGAACGGCACCATTATTTTCTACAATTTTAATGTTAACCATTCCGGCAAACCTTGCTGGTTGTGAAGAGATTGTATTATGTTCACCTCCTAATAGAGAAGGAAAAATACATCCTGCTATTTTGTATACTGCTGATCTTTGTGGTGTAACCAAAATATGTAAAATAGGAGGGATTCAGGCGATTGCAGGGATGACTTTTGGTACAGAAACCATTCCACAAGTATATAAAATATTTGGACCGGGAAATCAATTTGTAACCGTAGCAAAACAATTAGCGACTAAGTTTGGCGTGGCTATAGATATGCCAGCTGGACCTAGTGAATTACTTGTAGTAGCAGATGATACTGCAAATGCATCCTTTGTCGCATCTGATTTACTGAGTCAGGCAGAACATGGTAAAGATAGTCAGGTGATCCTTGTTTCTACATCAAAAACAATGATAGATCAAGTAGAAGAAGAGATTATAAAACAAGTCAATGTATTGCCAAGAAAAGAAATAGCAGAAGGAGCAATTGCTAATTCAAAATTAATTTATGTAGAAAGTAACATGGAGGCTATTGAGCTTATTAATGAATATGGCCCCGAGCATTTTATAGTATGTGTAGAAGATGAAGACTTTTATATTGATAAAATAGTAAATGCGGGTTCTGTTTTTATTGGTAATTATACACCAGAAAGTGCGGGAGATTATGCTTCTGGAACAAACCATACGTTACCTACAAATGGATATGCGAAGCAATATAGTGGTGTGAATTTAGATAGTTTTATGAAGTCAATGACCTTTCAGAAAATATCTGAAAAAGGTATCCAAACCATAGGAAATGCGATTGAACTTATGGCAGAAGCTGAAGGTTTACAGGCTCATAAAAATGCAGTTACGTTGCGATTAGAAAGTTTAAAATAAAACCTATCATCTTAGAATGATTTCTAGATGACATGAGATAATGAATAAGAAACAATTTGATATAACACAATTAGTTCGTAAGAATATAGCAAGGTTGAAGCCATATAGTTCTGCAAGAGATGAATTTACAGATTTTGATCAAGATATGATTTTTCTTGATGCTAATGAGAACCCATATGAGAATGGAGTAAATCGATATCCCGACCCACAACAAAGAAATCTAAAATCAATTTTATCAGATCAAAAAAAGGTGTCTGACCAGAACATACTTTTGGGTAATGGTAGTGATGAAGTTTTAGATTTGATATATAGAGCATTCTGCGAACCAGAAGTAGATAACATTATTACATTACCTCCTACATATGGTATGTATACTGTATTGGCTAACATAAATAATGTAGAAGAAAAGAAAGTATTGTTAAATGAAGATTTTCAACCTAATGTAGAAGAGATATTCAATACCGTTAATGGGAATTCAAAATTACTATTTATATGTTCTCCGAATAATCCTTCTGGAAACTTAATAGATCGAGAACGTATACTTCAAATTTTAGAACGTTTTGAAGGAATAGTAGTTATTGATGAAGCATATATTGATTTTACAGATAAAAAGAGTTGGGTGGAAGATCTAAATACATATCCCAACCTTATTGTTACTCAAACACTGTCTAAAGCCTATGGGTTAGCAGGTATACGCTTAGGAGTTTGCTATGCTTCTGTAGAGATCATCGATATACTTAATAAAATCAAACCTCCTTATAATGTAAATGAATTAACTCAACAACGTGCATTGGAGAGAGTACGTGATAAAGATCAGATCAAAACCGAAGTAAATACCATTATAGAAGGGCGTAAAGAATTAGAAAAAGCTTTATCACAAGTAAGTTTTGTAGAAAAAGTGTTTCGCAGTGATGCTAACTTTATTTTGATAAGAGTAGACGACGCTAATAAAAGGTATGATCAGCTAATTAAGGAACGGATCGTAGTACGCAATCGAAGTACTCAACCACTATGTGAAAGTACATTACGATTTACAGTAGGAACAAAAGAAGAAAATGAGAAATTAGTTGAAATATTAAAACAGTTGTGATTGTCATTCCGGACTCGATCCGGAATCCATTATAATAACTAAAAGTTTAATTAAAAAAGATTCCAACTAAGTTGGAATGACATAATAATGAAAAAGAAAGTATTATTTATAGATCGTGATGGAACGATTATCAAAGAGACTGTGGATGAACAAATAGACGCGTTTGAAAAAATGATGTTCTACCCCAAAGCATTTACCTATTTAGGAAAAATAGCTCAAGAATTAGATTATGAATTGGTTATGATTACGAATCAAGATGGTTTAGGTACCGATTCATTTCCAGAAGATACCTTTTGGCCTGTTCACAACTTTATAATGTCATCCTTCGAAAATGAAGGGGTTGTATTTGATAAAGTGTTTTTGGATAGAACATTTCCTCATGAAAATGCAAATACTAGAAAACCAGGAACAGGTTTATTGACAGCGTATTTTTCAGAAGATTATGATCTTGCTAATTCTTTTGTAATAGGGGATCGTCTTACAGATATGGAATTAGCTAAAAACCTAGGAGCAAAGGGTATTTTCATAAATGATAATACAAATCTGGGTACAGACGAAATTACAATCAAACGAGATGAACTCAATGATTTTATTGCTTTAGAAAATAACGATTGGGAAAAGATATATGAATTTTTAAAATTAAAAGATCGTACCGCAGAAATCTCCAGAAAAACTAATGAAACAGACATTTTTATTAAGTTGAACTTGGATGGAACAGGTAAAAGTGATATATCTACTGGATTGGAATTTTTTGATCATATGTTGGATCAAATTGCAAGACATGGTCAAATGGACCTGGATGTAAAAGTGAATGGAGACCTTGAAGTAGATGAACATCATACCATAGAAGATACAGCAATAGCACTAGGCGAAGTGTTTAGTGATGCTTTAGGAGGTAAGCTGGGTATAGAACGTTATGGTTTTTGTTTGCCGATGGATGATTGTCTTGCACAGGTAGCTATTGATTTTGGAGGTCGCAATTGGTTAGTTTGGGAAGCAGATTTTAATCGTGAAATGATTGGTAAAATGCCAACAGAAATGTTTTTTCATTTTTTTAAATCCTTTACAGATGGTGCTAAAGCTAATTTGAATGTAAAAGCTGAAGGAACAAATGAACATCATAAGATTGAAGCAATTTTTAAGGCTTTTGCTAAAGCGATTAAAGTTGCTGTGAAACGTGATCCAGAGAAAATGATTTTACCTAGTACAAAAGGAATGCTATAATAAACCCTTTTGTCATTCTGGCGTAGGCCGGAATCTATAAAAAAGTAAAAGTTTTAATTAAAAAGATTCCGGCCTACGCCGGAATGACAGATCTAATGAAAATAGTAATTATAAACTACGGGGCAGGAAATATTCAATCTATAAAATTTGCAATTCAACGATTAGGATACGAAGCTGTGTTAAGTGATGATCCGCAAGAGATCAAATCAGCAGATAAAGTGATCTTTCCAGGAGTAGGAGAAGCGAGTAGCGCAATGCAGAAGCTTAGAGCTTCAGGGTTGGATAATTTAGTACCAGAACTCAAACAGCCTGTATTAGGGATTTGTTTAGGAATGCAGCTTATGTGCAGATATACAGAAGAAGGTAATACACAAGGATTAAGTATTTTTGATACAGATGTAGTTCGTTTTAATAATGAAGTCAAAGTACCACAAATAGGATGGAATCAAATAGAAAACCTGGATTCACCTTTATTTGAAGGTATAAAAGAAAAAGAACATATTTATCTTGTACATAGTTATTATGCCCCTATAACAAAAGATACGGTTGCAGAAACTCAGTACGGAATAAAGTATAGTACAGCTTTACATAAAGATAATTTTTATGGAACTCAGTTTCACCCTGAAAAGAGCAGCGTTGTAGGGGAGAAAATTCTTTTGAATTTTCTTAGTATCAAGTAAATAGTATAAAGTAATTATAAGTTTTATTTTGGTGTTATTAGATTTAAATGAATAAATATCAAGAATTAAAAATATGGAATAAAGCAATGGAATTGGTGGAAGAAGTATATGCTTTAACAAAAAAATTACCAGATGAGGAGAAATTTGGATTAATATCTCAAATAAAAAGATGTAGTGTTTCTATACCATCAAATATTGCAGAAGGAGCTGGTAGGAATTCTAATAAAGAGTTTATTCGTTTTTTAAGTATAGCAAATGGTTCTACTACAGAACTAGAAACTCAATTAATTTTAGTTATAAGACTAAAATTTACATCAAAAGATAAAGTAGAAAAATTGTTAAACTTATGTGCAGAAATTAAGAAGATGAATTATTCGCTTCAAAGGAGTATTGAAAAAACTTAATACTTTGTACTAAGCACTTATAACTATAAAATAACCAATGAGAATAATACCAGCAATAGATATTATTGACGGAAAATGTGTTCGTCTTTCAAAAGGAGATTATAACACTAAGAAGATATATAATGAAAACCCGTTAGAAGTAGCCAAAGAGTTTGAAGCGCATGGGATTGAATATTTACATTTGGTAGATCTGGATGGAGCAAAATCAAAACATATTGTAAATCATAAGGTTTTAGAACAAATCGCATCCAAAACAAACTTAAAGATTGATTTTGGAGGAGGGTTAAAAACAGATAATGACCTTAGAATTGCTTTTGAGAGTGGTGCTAACCAAATTACAGGAGGTAGTATTGCTGTTAAGGATCCAGAAACATTTATTTCTTGGATAGTTAAGTTTGGCGCCGATAAAATAATTTTAGGAGCAGATGCTAATAACGAAAAAATAGCCGTTAGTGGGTGGTTGGAAGAAAGTGATAAAGAATTGATTCCTTTTATTACGGCATATCAAAAAGAAAATGTGAGTTATGTAATTTGTACTGATATTAGTAAAGATGGAATGCTTCAGGGACCTTCGTTTGATTTGTATGAAAGGATATTAAAAGAAACGAATGATCTTAAATTAATTGCTTCTGGTGGGATTTCTACATTTGATGAATTACCAAAACTTGCAACACTTGGTTGTGAAGGAACCATAATAGGAAAAGCTATTTATGAAAATAGAATTAGTTTAAAACAATTAGAAGATTTTATTCTTTCAAAAACATAACAATGAATCAGGAAGTAGCAAAAGAATTTTCGAAGCAAATCATCTATCGAATGAACGAAAGTACGAGGATGATCACCTTAAGTTTTGAGCAACTTATAGAAGAAGATGTTTGGAAAAGACCAAATACCAATTCCAACAGCGTAGGTAATTTGATTTTACATCTTTGCGGAAACATTACGCAATATGCTATAGCTTCTTTAGGAAATAAACAGGATAAAAGACAAAGAGATGCTGAGTTTGAAGCGGAGGAAGGATATTCAAAAAAAGAGCTTTTAGAAAAACTAATGGATACAGTTGATGAAGCAAAAAACACTATTCAAAATGTTTCTGTATCTGAGTTACTTAAAGAACGAGAAGTGCAAGGGTTTGTATTTTCGGGAATAGGAATCTTAATTCATGTAGCAGAGCACTATTCTTATCATACTGGGCAAATAGCTTTCTGGACAAAGCAATTAAAAGATAAAAAGAGTTTAGGGTTCTATGATGGAATCGATCTCAATATAAAAAACGAATAATAATGCTAACAAAACGAATCGTTCCGTGTCTTGATATCAAAAACGGAAGAACTGTAAAAGGAGTCAATTTTGTTGATCTACGAGATGCTGGTGACCCTGTAGAACTTGCAGAAATATATTCTAATGCTGGAGCAGATGAATTAGTCTTTCTTGATATTTCTGCAACAGAAGAAAGGCGTAAGACATTAGCTAATTTGGTACTAAGAGTTGCAGAAAGAGTAAATATTCCTTTTACTGTAGGAGGAGGTATATCTTCGATAGAAGATGTGGATATTTTACTGCAAAATGGAGCAGATAAAGTATCGATAAATTCTTCGGCAGTAAAAAATCCACAATTAATCAATGATTTAGCAGGTAAATTTGGATCTCAATGTATCACGGTGGCTATAGATGCAAAACAGATAGATGGTTCCTGGAAAGTACATCTTGTAGGAGGTAAAGTGCCTACAGAACTGGATTTGTTTGATTGGGCCAAAGAAGTTGAAAAACGAGGAGCAGGAGAGATTCTTTTTACTTCTATGGATAATGATGGCACCAAAGATGGATTTGCTAATGAAGCATTATCTAAGTTGTCATCAACATTAAATATTCCGATAATAGCATCTGGGGGTGCCGGTACTATTCAACATTTTGTAGATACTTTTAAAGAAGGCAAATCTGATGCAGCATTAGCTGCAAGTGTTTTTCATTTTAAAGAAATTGAAATTGAAACGTTGAAAAAAGAATTAAGGAATAATGATATTCCTGTACGATTATAACAAATTTGTAATTCCGGTCCTTTGACATAACTCAGGATAAACTAAAGGCTGAAATTCAAAACATAAATTTAATTTAAAAAAATCCAAACCTACAAAGAGAAGATAGAACGATGAAAATAGATTTTAATAAAAATGACGATGGTCTCGTACCTGCTATTATTCAGGATGCCTTGACTAAAAATGTATTAATGCTGGGGTATATGAATGAAGAAGCATATACAAAGACTATAGAGACTAAGAAAGTTACTTTTTTTAGCCGCTCAAAACAAAGATTATGGACAAAAGGCGAAAAGAGTGGTAACATTTTACATCTTGAAGACATTAACAGTGACTGCGATAATGATACGTTGTTGATTTTGGTTACTCCAGAAGGACCAACTTGTCATACAGGGTCAGATACATGCTGGAACGAAGATAATAATCAATCTTTTGGTTTTTTGTCTGAATTAGAGGAAGTTATACGAGATAGGAAAGAAAATCAAAATGATGAAAATTCTTATGTAGCTTCTTTATTTAGAAAAGGAATCAATAAAATAGCGCAAAAGGTTGGTGAAGAAGCGGTAGAGGTTGTTATTGAGGCAAAGGACGATAATGAAGAATTGTTTTTAAACGAAAGTGCAGATTTACTATTTCATTACCTCATACTCCTTCAGGCAAAGGGGTACACTTTGAATGATATTGTAAATGTTTTAAAAACAAGGTCGTAGTTTATTGTATTGAAAATCATAATGAGTTAAAGCCATCGTACTTTTACTTGTTTATAATATATTTTTTTAATTTCGTAAGCTAAACTAATCAATTTTGAAACCTATAGATAAACTATTACTTTTTATATTTTTCCTCTTCTTAATTTTTCAGACAACATCAGCACAATGTGATCTTGGGTTGATCACAATAGAAGAATGTGACATGGAGAATGTAGATTTTGATATGGATGGTACTCCTGATGGTGTTATCAACTTATATGCAGAAACAGGAACGACTCCAGCAGACGGAGTTTGGAATATAGACCCTAGATTTAGTGTTGCATTTGATATTTCAACTGGTAATCTATCTACTTGGGCATTGAAAAATTCAACAACAATATTAACACAAAATGATTATTTTTTTGAGTTAAAAAATGCAACTTGTGGAGATGTCCCTTTTAGAACAGCCAGATTGATTTTAGGTCCATATTCTGGGGTTGCTTTACCACCATCCGGACCATTAAATATAAATGCTCAAGGATGTGATGAAGGAGGGTTTAATTTATTTAATGCCTTCCTTATTAATAGTACAATACCTTCGCCTCATTTAAATGGGGAATGGACTTATAACGGATCAAGTCCCAGTTTTATAGGAATTTCTGGTTCGCAACTTAATGTTGAAATTCCTTATCAACCTGGCCTTCCTTTGGTAGATCAAGAGGTTTTTGAATTAACGTATACAGTTGAAGGTGTTTTAGGTTGTTCTACGCCTCAACAGACAACAGTAAGAATTGCTATGGTTCGGCAAGTAGATTCTGGAACTTCTAAATTTATACAAATTTGTGAAGATGACATGTTAGCGGGAGTATATGATGCTGATATAAACTTAAGGGATGATGTATATCTGGAAGGAGAAGACATTGAAGGGACCTGGCTCTCAGAACCTACAGGAGAAATCGAAAATGAGAACGACTCAATGATTAATTTGAGAACTATTTATGATAATCTAATAGATGGAGGGAATAATTTGCGATTTGGGTTTCAAAGGTATGATTTTGAGTATGCTGTTGCTCAACGTTCGGCAGTTTGTGTTGATCAGAAATCAACTGTTAGTTTTGCTTTCTATGAAGAACTTCGACCATTTAATCAAAGTGGTCCTTTTCAAATTTGTAATAATGAAATCTCAGGGGAAAGTATAGATTTATTCGATTTGTTAGAGTTTACAACAGAGAATGGACAACCATTTGTTTATGATAGTGACGTTCATACTAATTGGCGTCAAATTTCGGGATCATCCAATGTTGAGTTGGTAGAATTGCTTAGACCAAATCCTAAAGTACCAGAAAAATTATATTCGCATAGAGGAAATATAAATGTTTTTGGAGCAATACCTGGGACTTATATTTTTGAATTTGGGGTGAGCCCTAGAATCAATAGTTCTGCTTTGGGTGATAGTGTTTGTGACCCATTACAAACGGACCCACTTTTACCTTTATATTGCGAACATCCTTGTGATGTTCTTACTGCTCGTGTAGAAATTCAAATTTTTGAGCCTGACTATCCAGGTGAAGATACAATGATTAATGTTTGTGAGTCTATAGGACAAGTTAACCTTAGGAGTTTACTAGATACAGATGGAACTCCAATAGCTAACACTGGTGTTTGGACAAATTCTGCTGGAGCTGTTATCAATAATACTTTTGTTTTTCCAATAAGTGATGTAGCACAAACATTTAATTTTACCTATACAACAGTTAGTACCGGAGGATGTACAGAGACTGCAGATTTAGCACTGACCATTAATAAATTACCTAATGCGGGAGAAGATGGAGGTACAACAGTTTGCTCTGATAATTTGACAGTAACTCTTTTTGATCTCTTAGGAGGCACTCCGGATACAACAGGTACCTGGGCAGGTCCTTTTGGATATGTTTCACCAGATCATTTAGGTGTTTTTGATGCTAGTGATGTTTTTCTGCCGGTTTTGGGAGCAGGAGAATACATATATATGATTCCAGACAATGCGGGATGTTCTACATCAGATCAATCTAAGGTAGTTGTTACAATCGTGGACCCTGTAGAAATAGGTAATGATAGAAGTGAAACTTTTTGTAAAATAGATGGTAGGGTGAATCTATATTCACTCTTAGATAGGGATACTCCGCGTACAGGTGTTTTTGAAGACACAGATAATACAGGAGCTTTAAGTGCAGACGGGGTATTAGAATTTGCAACACTTACTAGTGCTATTTATAATTTTAGATATGTAGTAAGAAATGCCGCACCATGTGATGAATCATCTCTAAATGTTTCTGTTCAAATTATAGATTTACCAATTCCAAATGTACCTGCCCAAGAATTTTGTATCCTTGATGCAGTTCGACTAGAGGATATAGAGGTTGATGTATTAAATTATAATTGGTATGCTACGCAAGAAAGTGAAACACCTATTATAGATAATCCAATTCTCTTGGATAACCAAGTGTATTATATAGCAACCGTAGATGTTGATAACTGTGAGTCTGAACGCCTTGAGGTGATGATCACAATATTAAATACTGGAGAAAGGTCATCAACAGGAGAGCTATGTACATTGGATTTTCAGGATGGAGTTTCTCCTAATGGAGATGGTCAAAATGATACTTTTGATTTACTGATAGAAGAGGTGTATAATATTCCAGAAGCATTTCCCGATTTTGATATAAAAATATTTAACCGATATGGTAGCCTTGTATATGAAGGAAATAATAATACAGAAGAGTTTAGAGGAGAAAGTAATGTGTCTGTACGATTAGGAGATGATCTTCCCTCTGGCACGTATTTCTATATTTTTTCTCCGAATTTTGAAAATAATATTCCGATACAAGGAAGTTTTTACTTAAGCAGATAAACAAATGAAGTTAAAATTATTTTTTGTTATAACCATAGTTTTCTGTTTGGTAATACATGCGCAACAGGAACCACAGTATTCTCAATACATGTATAATATGAGTACGGTGAATCCAGCATATGCTACAGCTCAAAGTGGTCTGATTTCTACAGGGCTTTTGTATAGAAGACAGTGGACAGGTATTGAAGGTGCACCACAAACGGCTAATGTATTTGGTAATATTCCTATGAGTGAAAAAATAGAATTAAGTGTTAATTATGTAAATGATAGGATTGGCGATGCTATTCCTGTGAATAATGATTATATAAACATAGATTTTGCATATATCACTAAGATTTCGGATCAAGCAAGGTTATCTTATGGATTAAAAGCGGGGGTTAATAATTTTAAAATTGACCCATCAGGTTCTAATGTAGCATCAGATCCTGCATTTGCTGATAATACGTCAACAACACAATTAAATATTGGAGCGGGCTTGTATTTGTTTACTAGTAATTTTTATGCTGGTATTTCTTCTCCGAATTTGCTTCCCAGTGATATTGATATTGATGGTATTGGAGTTGCGCAAACAAAAACACATATTTATGGTATTGCTGGTTATGTGTTTGACTTTGTTGACGAAGTTAAATTAAAACCTTCTATGGTGATTAAACAAGTTTTGGATTCTCCTTTAACTTTTGATCTGTCGTTAAACTCATTAATATATGATAAATTTGAATTAGGAGTTTCTTATCGATATACAGATTCATTCATAGCATTAGCAGGATTTAATATCACTCAAAACCTTAAAATTGGATACTCTTATGACTTTAGTGTAAGTGATTTAAGTGGTTATAATGATGGAAGTCACGAGATAGTAATGCTATTTAATTTTGATTTGCTGAAGTTCAGTAATAAATATTCCTCTCCAAGATTTTTCTAAATAATGATAAAGACTAAAATAGTACTGATAATAACAATACTGATCACTCAGTTTACCTTTTCACAAAAGAAAAGCAGAGCTGATCGTTTTTTTGAAAAAGGAGATTATATAAATGCAGCGGAGCACTATGAAGAAGAATTAAATCAAGAAGGATATACTAAGAGTATTCTTGAAAATATTGCAACATCATATTACAATACATTTCAATTTAAACAAGCATATAGATATCTTAAAGTTTTGACCTCAGGTAAATTTTATGGTAAAGATAAAGCCTATGATAATGGTTATAATTTTATGATGTATCAAGTGCTTTCTGCCTTGGGTGAATATGAAAAATCCATAGAATATCTTTCGTTATATAAAACAAATAATGCTGTACGTGATTTTAGTACATCAGATGCAATTTCTACTATAGAGGATTTTAAACTAAAAGATGATGATTATACTATAACTAGTGCGTCTTTTAATTCTGAATCTTCAGAATTTGGAGCAATTAAACAAGGTGATACAGTATATTTTGCTAGTGATAGACAAGCTTATAGTCCATTAGATAAAAAGTATAAATGGACACATCGACCTTTTTTGGATATTTATACAGTAAAAGTTGATCAGGATAATAATCCTGTTTCAGAAATAGAAAAAATTTCAAAAGAAATAAATTCAAAACTTCATGAAGGAAATTTTTGTTTTACTGCAGATGGAAATACAATGTATATATCTAAAAGTAATTCAGAGAAAGGAAAAAAGAAATTCGATAGTATAAAAAATAATTCAGTACATCTTTATAAAGCTATCAAAATAGACGGAAAGTGGACTACCCCTGAAAAATTAGATTTTAATGATGTTAATTATTCTGTTGTGCATCCATCATTAAGTGCTGATGATAGTAAGTTATATTTTAGTTCAAATATGCCTGGCGGGTATGGAGATTTTGATATTTATGTAGTTGATGTTAATTTGGATGGTACTTATGGATCACCAACAAATCTTGGTCCATCAATAAATACAGAAAATAGAGAGCAATTTCCTTTCATTTCAAGAGAAGGTAATTTGTTTTTTTCTTCAAATGGGCATTTAGGTTTGGGCATGATGGATATTTTTGTTTCAGAATTGGGAGGGCTTATAACTCCAATTAATTTAGGAGCCCCTATCAATTCTAGTTACGATGATTTTTCTATGACGTATTATAATGATACCGATGGTTTTTTTGCTTCAAACAGAAATAAGGTTGGAGACGATATTTATACCTTTTCTCAGATCGGAGATATTTTTCCAAAAGAATATAGAGCTCGTTTTGAAGTTAGAGATTATGCATCTGATAATTATATAGCAAATGCAGATGCCATTTTGTACAATAATGATAATGAAAAAATTTATGAAAGCCAGTTGGATTCTATAGCTGCTTTTGACCTTAAATTATTTCCAGGAAGATATAATTTTAAAGCTTCTGCCGAAGGGTACAAAACTAGAACAAAACCTTTGGTCGCAAAAGAAAAGGAAGAGGAGGTGTATGTGATCTATTTGGATAGAGTAGGTAAGAAGGATGAGATCACTACCACAGAAGATAATAATAGTAATAACTCTAGAAATACCAGTAGTTCAAATAATACCGAGCGTACAAAGATCGATGAAAGTTCCACAGAACGTAAAAAGGAAGAGATCACAAAGACAAAACTAAGAGAAACTCTTCTGGCTGATAAAGATGGACCACCGGTTATAGAAAAGAATGGTAAACTTTACTTTAAAATGCCTCCTATTTATTTTGATTATGATAAATGGAATATACGTGCAGACTCCAAAAAAGTATTAGACAAACTAGCACTTAAATTAGAACGTTATAAAACGGTGTATATTAAAATAAGTTCTCATACAGATAGTAGAGGAACAGATTCCTACAATCAGGTTTTATCAACAAAACGTGCAGAGTCAACACGTAATTATCTTGCACTTGTGGGATATGTGAATGCTAGGAGAATGAAGTTTATCGGATTTGGAGAATCTCAACCACTTATAGACTGCGATAATAAAGCATGTACAGAGGATGATCATCAAACAAACCGAAGAAGCGAATTCGAGATCGTTAAGTTTTAGTATACATCTATAATGTTTTGTTTTCTAATAAATTAAATTGTACTTTTGCACTCCTTTTTAGCGAGTAAGAGAGTATAAAAAGGGTTGTATATAAATAATTTTAACGCTTCTGTATAATTTTCGCATTGATTCTCAATAATATACAGGATACAAATTTTATCTTCAATGTCTGAAGAAACAAAAAACACAGACGTTCAGGAAGTAGAGAAGCCAGCAGTAGCTGAAACTCCGCAACAAGCAAACCCTGAGCAATTTCTAAAAGATTTTAACTGGCACAACTATGAAGAAGGGATAGATCCTATCGCTGATTCAAAACTTGAAGAGTTTGAAAAGTTAGTAGCAGAAAATTTTGTAGATACTCTAAATGATGAAGTAGTAGACGGAACCGTAATTAATATTACTGATCGTGATGCTATCATCGACATTAATGCAAAAAGTGAAGGTGTTATTTCGTTAAATGAATTTCGTTATAACCCAGATCTTAAAGTAGGTGATAAGGTAGAAGTTTTAATAGATGTGCGTGAAGACGCTACAGGTCAATTAATTTTATCTCACCGTAAAGCTCGTGTAATCAAAGCATGGGACAGAGTAAATGGTGCACATGATACGGGTGAAATCGTAAACGGTTTTGTAAAGTGTAGAACCAAAGGAGGTATGATCGTTGATGTATTTGGTATTGAAGCTTTCTTGCCAGGTTCTCAAATTGATGTGAAGCCAATCCGTGATTATGATGCATATGTTGGTAAAACAATGGAATTTAAAGTGGTAAAAATAAATCACGAATTCAAAAACGTTGTTGTATCACATAAAGCGCTTATCGAAGCAGATATCGAGGAGCAGAAAAAAGAAATTATTGGTCAATTAGAAAAAGGTCAAGTATTAGAAGGTACTGTTAAGAATGTTACTTCTTATGGTGTATTCGTTGATCTTGGAGGAGTTGATGGATTAGTACATATTACAGACCTTTCTTGGTCAAGAATTAATCATCCAAATGAGATTGTTGAACTTGATCAGAAATTAAACGTGGTAATCTTAGACTTTGATGAGGCTAAAACACGTATCCAATTAGGTCTTAAGCAATTAAAACCACACCCATGGGAAGCTCTTGATAAAGAACTTAAAGTAGGTGATAAAGTTAAAGGTAAAGTAGTTGTAATTGCAGATTACGGTGCATTTATCGAAGTAGAAGAAGGTGTTGAAGGATTGATTCATGTTTCTGAAATGTCTTGGTCTACACACTTACGTTCTGCGCAAGATTTCGTAAAAGTTGGTGACCCTGTAGAAGCAGTTATCCTTACACTTGATAGAGAAGAGCGTAAAATGTCTCTTGGTATCAAACAATTAACTCCAGATCCTTGGACAGATATTACTACTAAATATCCTGTAGGTTCTAAGCATAACGGTATCGTTCGTAACTTTACTAACTTTGGTGTGTTTGTAGAACTTGAAGAAGGTATTGATGGTCTTATCTATATCTCTGATCTTTCTTGGACTAAGAAAATTAAGCATCCATCTGACTTTACGAATGTTGGTGATACTCTTGATGTAGTAGTTCTTGAACTTGATGTAGAAGGACGTAAGTTAAGCCTTGGTCATAAGCAAACTGAGGAAAATCCTTGGGATAAATATGAAACTGAATTTGCTTTAGGAACTAAGCATACAGCTGCAATTGGAGAGATAGTGGACAAAGGTGCTACTATTGACTTCAATGAAGATATCGTTGCATTTGTTCCTTCTCGTCATCTTGAAAAAGAAGATGGAAGTAAATTGAAAAAAGGTGATGAGGCAGAATTCCAAATCATTGAATTCAACAAAGAATTCAAAAGAGTGGTGGCTTCTCATACAGCTTTATTCAAAGAAGAAGAAGCTAAGATCGTAAAACAAGCTGCTAAGAAAGCGGCTAGTTCATCAGAGAAAACTACTCTTGGTGATATCGATGCATTAGCAGATCTTAAAGCTAAAATGGAAAAAGGAGGAAACTAGTTTTCTTATTTTTCAATATATAAATTAAGACCGCTCTTTTGAGCGGTCTTTTTTTTATAAAACTAAAAAGATAGAATTCTTTAAAGATTTAAACTTATATGATTATAACAATTGAATAATCTTATGAGGTTTTAATTTTTCACAGAAAACAGTGAAATAATTGTGATTCATAATATAGAATTTAGCATCAAAGCAATTCAATTATGAAAAAAAAAGTGTTCATACTCTTAATGGTATTTACTATAGGGATTAATGGTTTATGCGGCCAAGAACAAGATATTTTGGTGATATCTCAACATAATTTTAAGGTGTATAGACGTGTGGTTGATAGTGTTTTTTATATTATAAGTGAACATAAGAAAAAGAAACTATATGACTCACTAGTTTATGTTTCTATAGTGTGTAATGATTTTGTACAAATATTAGATAACAAAGGAAATGTTTCTTTTTTAGATTCAGAATTAAAAGAAATAGACATATCCAATGTAGTGTGTTCGGCTATTCCTTGTATGCCAACATCTTCGAATCAATATTATATTGAAGAGGAAGAAGGAGAGTTTCGTGTATTTGCAAAGTACATTGATGACGGAAATGCAAAGTATAAGGATGACCCTCAGCCTGTTGTAGTAACCGTTATTTCAAAAGAAAAGGCAGATGACGTATATTTCTTGAACTCTAGGAGATCATTAACTGTGTATGATTGCCCTTCAGGTGCATATGTTTCGCCAGTGTTTATTATAGAAAAAAATAAAAAATTTACAATCCAAGATCTATATAATCTTACGGCACGACCAATACGTTTTTATGATACTGTTTTTATAGATAGAAGCTCTAAGATTAGAGTGAAAAAAGATGGCTTTTATGGTTATCATGACGTTACTGTAATCAAGTATTCTTGTTTAGATATTTTTGAATATAATTTGGCTTATTTTGAATTACAAAACGGAAAGCGGGGATATATTGATACAAGTGGGAATGAATATTTTATAAAATAATAATAAGTCATTGGTACTAAAAATCAGTGTAATTTTTTTTAAACCTACCCGTTTACAGTGGCTTTTGTTAAGGGTGAACATATTTAAAATTTGAATCTTTTCCTTTCACTCTTTCCTCCGTACATACTGTAATTGCTATAACCTATAAGTTTTTAATTTATGTTATTGTTTTTTGATTAAACTTCTTAAGTCCCCCTCTATTTTTAATTGACTTTTGATAGATGGTAAATACCCACTGAAAAAGGGGGTGTGATTTTCACTAGTATTAGCCTGATTTTGGAAGAAAAACCTCTTGATATTTGCATTGCAAAAGAATCTTAATTGTTTTTTAAAATGAAAAGTATTAAAAGAAAAATAGTAGTAATCTTGAGTTTTTTAATAACCATTCAGGCGAATGCTAAAGAAACTAATATTTTGTCTATTTTAACAAATGACAAAGAGATAGAACGTGTAGAAGAAAAGAAGTCTTGTAATGAGCCAAAAACTAAAAAAATAGAAAAGATTTCTAAAGTTACAAGTTTTCATTCTGTTAAGAAATGGAAAATAACTATAGAATATACTGATGGTGGGTTTATATCTAAGACTATTGTAGTTAAGGAAGCTACTGAATTGAGTCCTCTGGAAACTGCATTTGCAGAAGCAGAAAAGTATCTTGAGGCCTTTAATAATGTAAAAGAATATAGCGTTTCTCCAATATCTGATAATTCATTTGTTCTATTATTAGAAAAATAATATTGGGATAGTACAATCTATAAAAAAGGGTATTTTATTGAATATAAAATACCCTTTTTTATGTCTTCATTAAAATCTTCTGATTATTTATTTATAATTTTTAGTTTTTAATTGGTATAAACATGCATTTTGATTGTGATTGTTTGGGGTATGTTATTTAGAAATTGGATTGTATTATTCTAAAATTTCACTACTTTTGTATTCCAAATATCCATTTGGAGATTATGAGTCAAAAATTACTACTTAGTGCAAAAGAGATCGATATAATTCTGCACCGTTTGGCTTGTCAATTAATCGAAAATCATACACATTTTGAGCATACGGTTTTGATTGGTGTTCAGCCTAGAGGAATATTTTTAGCAGATAGAATTAAAAGGATTTTAGAAGAAGATTATAAGTTAACTAGTGTAAAGCTAGGATACCTTGATATTACATTTTATAGAGACGATTTTAGAAGAGGAGAAAAACCTTTGGAAGCTAATAAGACTAATATTGATTTTGTGGTTGAGGACAAACGTGTTGTATTTATAGATGATGTACTGTATACAGGACGAAGTATTAGAGCAGCTTTAACAGCGATGCAATCTTTTGGAAGACCACAGGAGATTGAATTATTAACACTGATTGATAGACGCTTTAGTAGACATTTACCAATACAACCAAATTATAGAGGTAGGCAAGTTGATGCAATTAATCAGGAGAAAGTAAAAGTACATTGGGTGGAAAATGAAGGAGAAGATGCTGTGTATCTTGTTGGTTAATAGGTTCTTTTTATCAATAGACTAAAATTATAAATTAAAATAGAAAATGAGCGAATTAAGTGTAAATCACTTACTAGGAATCAAATATCTAAACAAAGATGATATTAAGCTTATCTTTGAGACAGCCGATCATTTCAAAGAAGTGATTAATCGACCAATTAAAAAAGTTCCTTCGCTTAGAGATATCACAATAGCTAATCTTTTTTTTGAGAATAGCACACGAACAAGATTATCTTTTGAACTAGCAGAAAAACGGCTTTCTGCAGATGTAATTAATTTTTCTGCGGCTTCTTCTTCTGTTAAAAAAGGAGAAACGCTTATTGATACGGTAAATAATATCCTGTCTATGAAAGTAGATATGGTGGTCATGCGTCACCCAAATCCGGGGGCAGGAGTTTTTTTATCAAAACATGTTGGAGCTAGTATCGTAAATGCTGGAGATGGAGCACATGAACACCCAACACAAGCTTTGCTGGATTCATATTCAATACGCGAACGATTAGGGGGTGTAGGTGGTAAAAAGATAGTAATTGTAGGAGATATTTTACACTCAAGAGTAGCGTTATCTAATATTTTTGCATTAAAATTACAAGGGGCAGAAGTAAAAGTCTGCGGACCTAAAACTTTAATTCCTAAATATATAGATAGATTAGGTGTGGGAGTAGAAACTAATCTCAAGAAAGCGTTAGAATGGTGCGATGTGGCTAATATGCTACGCGTGCAAAATGAACGAATGGAAATTAGTTACTTCCCTTCAACAAGAGAATATACTCAACAATTTGGGGTCAATAAAAAAGTATTGGATAGTCTTAATAAGGACATTGTAATAATGCACCCAGGACCTATCAACCGTGGAGTAGAAATCACGAGTGATGTTGCTGATTCTAATCAAGCCATTATATTAGATCAGGTACAAAATGGGGTAGCAGTGAGGATGGCAGTAATATATCTTTTAGCTTCAAAAATTAAACGGTAATTTATGATTTTTAATAAGGAAGGTTCTACGACTATAATAACACAAGAAAAAACCACAATCGTTGAATTTGTTAATGGAATGGAGAGTAAGTATGATACGCTTAAAAACGATAATATTATCGTTAATTTATTTTCATTAGCAAAAATTTCAGTAAGTGATTTAAATGAATTTTTAAGAATTTCTAATACTCACAAATCAGCTAATCACTCTTTTGTGATTGTTACAAATAAGGTTTCATATGATGAAGCCCCTGCTGAAATAACAATTGTACCTACTTTACAGGAAGCGTATGATTTGGTAGAAATGGAAGAAATAGAAAGAGATCTTGGTTTTTGAGAAAACTAATATTTTTTTGTAATTTCTTATATTAATTTTCGTCTCATACATTATGAAAAGATTAGCCCCAATTTTATTAGTAGCATTTGTTATGCTTTTTTCTCAGAATCTTAAAGCTCAGGATTGGAAATATGATTTGGATGAAGCGCTAGCTTTAGCCAAAGAAAAAGACCAAAAAATTGTATTGTTTTTTACTGGATCTGATTGGTGTCCTCCCTGTATCAAGCTAGAAAGAAACCTATTATCTAGTGAAGAATTTGCAGCTTTCACTCATCAAAAGTATGTTTGGTTAAGAGCTGATTTTCCAAGGCGAAAAAAGAACAAAATCTCACAAGAGCAAAAAAATAAAAATAAAGAATTAGCAAAACGCTATAATAAAAAGAAGCAGTTTCCAGCGATTTTAATCCTTAATAAAGAAGGAGTCGTTCTTGGTGCTACAGGATATAGAAGTGATTTGGATGTACAAGGTTATATATCTTTATTAACTTCATTCGATTCTTTTGGGCATTAGATTGATTTATAATTAAGATTGAATTATATTCACAGCCTATTTAATAAAGAGGAAAGATAATTTTGAAAATTACGATTTTAGGATGCTATTCAGCAACTCCAAGAACTTTTACGAATCCAACATCACAAGTTTTAGAAATAAATAATCATATTTTTTTAATTGATTGTGGAGAAGGCACCCAAGTAGAATTAAGACGAAATAAAATCAAATTTTCAAGAATTAAACATATTTTTATTTCGCATCTTCATGGTGACCATTTCTTTGGTTTGATTGGTTTGGTGTCTACGTTTAGACTACTAAATAGAGATATACCGTTGCATATTCATGGTCCTAAAGGGATTAAAGAAGCAATTACGCTTCAATTGAAACTTTCAAATTCCTGGACAGATTATCCTTTGCATTTTCATGAATTGACTAATACAGAGTCAGAAATAGTTTTTGAAGATGAAAAGGTAGTCGTAACGACCATACCCTTGCAACATAGAGTATATTGTAATGGCTTTTTGTTTCGTGAAAAATCAGGTGATAGAACATTATTGATTGATAAGGTGTTAAACTATGATATTGATAAAGCATATTATAGATCTATAAAAAAAGGGAAAGATGTAGTTTTGGATGACGGAACAGTAATTTCAAATAATGAACTCACTAAAGATCCAAAACCAGCAAAAAGTTATGCGTTTTGTAGTGATACAAAATATGATGAAGCAAAAATCCCCTTAATTAAAGATGTTTCTGTGCTGTATCATGAATCTACATTTTTAGAAAGCCATAAACATTTATGTGCCAAGACAGGGCATAGTTCTGCAATAGAAGCAGCAACTATTGCTAAGAAGGCAAATGTTGGAACTCTAATCTTAGGACACTATTCTACAAGATATGATAATATTGAGTTGTTTAGAGATGAGGCAAAAACTGTGTTTCAAGATGTTAAAATAGCAGATGATGGTAAAGTCTTTGAATTTTGATTTTACAGTTATCAACTTTAGGCAAAAATTGTTAGTTCGTTTATTACTTTCTATTTTTTAAAATAAGTAAATTGCACTATATTTTTGATTATGAATAGAGATCTGACAGCATATAGAAAATCTTATGAGAAGAGTTTTTTAGAAGAAAGTGATCTTCCGGAAACTCCTATTTTACTCTTTTCTCAGTGGTTCAAAGAAGTTGAAGAAAAGGGTGGAGTGGAAGAGACGAATGCTATGACAATTACAACTACAGGTTCTGATGGTTTTCCAAAAGCAAGAATTGTCTTGTTAAAACATTTTGACGATAATGGGTTTGTGTTTTATACCAATTATAATTCTGAAAAGGGAAAGGCTATAGCATATAATAACAAAGTGTGTATTTCTTTTTTTTGGCCCAATCTGGAGCGACAAGTGATTGTTAAGGGGGTAGTAGAAAAAATAGATAAACAAGCTAGCTTAAAATATTTTCGTTCTCGCCCCAGAGGTAGTCAGATAGGAGCTTTGACCTCTAATCAAAGCGAAATTATTGAATCAAGAACTGAACTAGAAAAAAAACTTAAATCTTTAGAAGACGAATATCACAATAAAGAAATACCTATGCCAGAATCTTGGGGTGGATATCGCATACAACCTATAGAATTTGAGTTTTGGCAAGGAAGACCTAATCGATTACATGATAGAATTAGATTTTTTATCAAAAATGAGGATTGGGAAACAGTAAGACTGTCTCCTTGATAATACTAGTTAACTAACTAGTTACATAATAACAAAACTAGATCTTCTGTTCTTTTGATATTGATCTTCTGAACAATCCTGACCATCTTTACAATCATTCACAGGTTGACTTTCTCCAAAACCTATATAGGAAAGTATTCTGTTTTTAGAAATGTTTTTACCTAGAAGATAATTGTAAATTGATTCTGCTCTTTTTTGAGAAAGAGTTAGATTATAATTTTCACCTCCTCGGCTATCAGAATGTGTCTCTATTTTAATAACCATATCTGGGTAGTCCTCATTCATAATTTGAACAACTCTATCTAACTCCTTTTCAGCCTGTGGAGTTATGTTCCACTTATCAAAATCAAAATAGATTTCATTTAGATCAATAAGGTCATTTATCGTCTTGGTTAATTTTATTTCTGATTTTAATGGAGATTTAGGAGTAGTCTTTGAAGGCACTACATCACCGGGTGCTATACCGCCACTTTGAGTATTGTTAGATTTATCAACTTTATCAGATTCGCTAGGTATTACCGCTGCAAAATGGTTATTCATTTTCTTTTTAGGAATAGAAGCAAGACGATTTGCATTAGGACAGTTTAATTCACTAATATCTATAGCAAGCTTAAACTGATAAAAGTCTGGCAAGTTACATGAGTTGATATGGTTATATCCCTTTGAGTACTTTACTGTTTCATTTAATGTTCCATTAAATTCAGCAGTTATAGGCTGATCAACAACTAAGATGTCATCTATAGTATTGATAGATTCGCACCCAGTGTCTACAATAACATTATAACTTATTTTAAACGGTTCACTATCAGTTTTAACCATTTTATTTGGTACACTAAAACTCAATGTTCTCGTTGCATCATCAAATTTTGTCTTGATCTTTTTAGAAGGTAAAACTAATGACTTTTCAGAAAATATTACATTCTTAGGCAGAATGTCTTTAATGATTGTATTTTTTGCATCATCATTACCATCGTTGTGTATTGTAAGATGGTATGTTATCTCTTGTTTTGGAGCTAAAACATCTTCTGGGTGAATATAAGTATCATTTGCAGTATACTTAGACCTTTTAACAATATGTATAGCGGGTTCATATATTTCTATACTAAATGCTACAGCGGTAACAGAATATCCATCGTTATCGGTTAATAATCTAAATTTTGCTTCAGTTTGATTGTTGCCAATGATACTATTTCGTACATTCTTTATATTAAATAAATCAGCATCGTATCCTAAGGTGTTTTGACTTGCAGGAACTCTTGATTTTACATTCTTTCCATTTTCAGTGATATTTGCGTTGAAAAAGTTATTCATTGGATTAGTTCCATCTGCAAGACTTTTGTATTTACCTGTTTCATTAGACATAGCCTGAAAACGATCTCCAATAATTCCTTTATCTCCTTCATAAGAAATAATACCTATTTTTCCATTTACAGCACCATTTGGGATAGTCTGAAAATTGTTAAAAGAAAAGGCTACGGGTTTAGCTTTGGAGTCAATATTTACAAATCCATCATAAACATAGAATCTTTTTCTTGGTTTAGCATTATCCTCATAAATAACAACCATCGTCCATCCACCAGCTAATCCATTGCCCAGGATTGGATCATCATTTACTTCAGTCGTAGTTGCTGGAATATTAGCAACCGTATAGGTCCCTTGAGGGTTTTTTAGATTTAAAACATCCGAAGTAATATCTTTATAACAAGAATATTGTTGAAATAAAGATTCTTTATCCTTATAATAGTCATGGATAATTTTTCCGTTTGTTATAGTAGAGTATGTTTCTTCTCCTGGATATTTTATTTTGATTGATGTGATATCATGTTCACGATTGGCATCAGCATATGACGCTGTCCAATACAAGCCTACATGTTTTATAGCATTACATTCGGATTCGATATTAAGATCAGCACTGCTAGAGTTAAAAGTAGATGTATCATTATCGATATCGATAAATCCCATTTTGAATTGATTGTTCAATCCACCATTGTTATAGCTTTTATTGGGATCAAAAACACCAGATCCGTCATCATTACTTACTTTACCTAAAATTGTATTAGATACAAATTTGAAATCCCCTTTAAGCGTTAATTCAGTACGCTTTTTAAGAGGCACCTCTACCTGGCCATATATAATTGAAGTACTAAAACAATATATGACGATAAGTAGGAATACGTTTTGAAACTTATTATAGTTTCTATTTTTAATAATCACTTTTTCCACCTTTTTCATTTTTAATAGCCCTATTCATATTATGATAAATCTGTATACATAATGTTTGGGGGGAAACACTCTGATTTAAGGGAAAACCGTATGTAAATTTATATTTTAACATTTGAATTTATAAGAAAAAAATCATGTTTTCGATGTAAACACTCTTTTTACCGATTAAAATCAGTTAGATATTACGTTCATTTTCATTAATTTAGCGATTATGTCAGAATAAAAGAATTCTTTTATAACTCTTTCTTATAATTTCTGAAACAAAGAATCTTACCTATTAATATTCGTATAAAAAATATTTTTTGTGTTCTTATACTAAGATTTGTAAAAGCTTATGCTTAAACTTGTATAAAATAACTTTGTTTCTTCAAAAATAGTATCTGGTTCATGAAAACTTTATATATAATAAGACATGCAAAATCTTCATGGGAGTTTGATGTTACTGATGACAAAAGACCACTTAATCAAAGAGGCTTGAGTGATGCTGATTTAGTTGGTAAAGAGCTGAAAACCATAGTAAAAACTGTAGATAAGGTATTGTGTAGTCCGGCAGAGAGGGCGTATAGTACAGCAAAAATTATACTTAGTCATTTGGATATATCTAAAGATGTATTTAGTTTAGAACCAAATCTTTATGATTTTGATGGTACTATGGTAATGGACGTTATTAATAGCTGTAATGATGAGATTAAAACTTTGATGATATTTGGGCATAATCATGCGTTTACTTCAATAGCTAATTTTTTAGGAAGTAAGCAAATAGATAATCTACCTACTGCAGGAGTTGTTGTTATAGAGTTTGATACCGATAAATGGAAAGATTTACCTGTAGGAAAAACCCTATTAACAATTTACCCTAAATCCTTGAGATAATGCAGGAAAATACTAATAATCAATATATTAATAGAGAATTAAGTTGGCTGCAATTTAATGCAAGAGTGTTGCAAGAGGCTTCTGATGATACGGTTCCTTTGCTAGAAAGATTACGTTTTATAGGAATATTTTCTAATAATCTTGATGAATTTTTTAAAGTAAGATATGCTACAATTAAGAGAATTGATTTAGCAGGAAAAGACGGTAAGAATGTACTAAAAGGGAATACAGCAAGTGAATTGTTAGATAAAATTACCAATATTGTAATTAAACAACAATCAGAAAGTCTTGAGACGATTAATACCATTAAAAGTAAGCTTGAAGACCATAATATTTTTATTATTGATGAGAATCAGGTTACCGAAGACCAGGATGCTTTCATTCGTAGCTATTTTATTAACAAGGTTAGTCCAGCTTTAGTAACTTATATACTTAACGATCTTGATAAATTCCCTCATTTAAAGGATAGTGTTGCATATTTGGCAGTTAAACTGGTTTTAAGAGAGAAAATACCTAAAGAAGGCCGGATTTCTAAAATATTACAGCAAACGATAAAAGAAAGGATATATGCATTAATAGAAATTCCGAAAAACACTGATCGATTTGTTGTATTACCAGAAAAGGATGGAAAACAGTTTATCATAATTCTTGATGACCTTATTAGATATTGCATGCATATCAACTTCAGTATTTTTGATTATGTGAGTGCATCTGCACATATGATTAAAATTACTAGGGATGCACAGTTGGATTTTGATAATGACCTGAGTAAGAGTTTTATTCAGAAAATATCAAGCAGCGTAAGATCTCGTAGAGATGGAGAACCTGTTCGCTTTGTATATGATAAAACTATAGAAAAAGACACCCTTGCATTTTTAATGGAAAAAATGGGAGTTGATAATACTGATAGTATTATTCCGGGAGGTAGATATCATAACCGAAGAGATTATATGAATTTTCCTGATTTAGGGAATTCAGATTTGGTGTATCAGCAAATAAAACCATTAGATATTCCTGGACTTGCTCTACAGGGGAGTTTATTAGATAGAATAGCCAAAAAAGACTTTTTACAATATACACCCTACCATACTTTTGCCTATACGGTAAAGTTTTTGAGAGAATCTGCGATTGATCCTAAAGTAAAAAGTATTAAGATTACTATTTATAGATTAGCTAGTATTTCTCATATTGCAAGTTCTCTTATAAATGCTGCTAAAAACGGTAAAAAAGTTATTGTAGAGATCGAATTGCAAGCCCGTTTTGATGAAGCTGCAAATATTCGATATGCAGAACAAATGCAGAGAGAAGGTGTCAATCTAATTTTTGGAGTAACCGGATTAAAAGTACATTGTAAAGCCTGCGTGATAGAGCGAGAAGAAAAAGGTAAGCTAAAAAGATATGGATTTATAAGTACAGGTAACTTTAATGAATCTACGGCCAAAATATATACCGATTATACGTTATTTACTACAAATGAATCTATTTTAAAAGAGACGAATAGAGTTTTTAAATTTTTTGAAATAAATTATAAGATAAATCGCTATAAACATTTATTAGTTTCTCCACACTATACCAGGTCTTCTTTGGTGAAGTTAATAGATGAAGAAATTAAGAATAGTAAAAAAGGTATTCAGGCAAGTATTAGGCTGAAATTAAATAGTTTAAGTGATTATGATATGATTGATAAGCTATATGAAGCCAGTAGAGCTGGAGTAAAAATTGATTTAATCATACGAGGAATTTGTTGCCTGATTCCTGGGATACCTGGAATGAGTGAAAATATTAGAGCAATAAGTGTGATTGATAAATTTCTCGAACATCCAAGATTATATATTTTTAATAATGGTGGAGATCCAAAAGTTTATATTTCTTCTGCTGATTGGATGACTCGTAATTTGGATAGAAGGGTAGAAATCTCTTGTCCTATTTATGATGAAGATATTAAATTAGAATTAATTGATACTTTTGATATCTGTTGGAGTGATAATGTTAAAGGTCGAATGCTTTCTAAAGAGCAGGATAATGCTTACATTAGAAATGATAAAGATAAAGTGAGATCACAAATAGCAACATATAACTATTATTTAAAAAAACTAGGAAATTAATTATTTTGTTAACTATAGAAAAATATGGAGCTATAGATATTGGTTCCAATGCAGTAAGGCTATTAATAAGTAGTATTCACGAAGAAGAAGGAAAAACTACGAGATTTAAAAAAACGAGCCTTGTACGAGTCCCAATTCGTTTAGGAGCAGATGTTTTTAAAACTAAGCGTGTTTCTGAAGAAAATATTACTAGGATGATTGATGCAATGAAGGCGTATCAACTTCTAATGAAAACTCATAAAGTTTCTCGTTATAAAGCTTGTGCTACATCGGCAATGCGTGAGGCCGAAAATGGAGAAGAAGTAGTGCAACTTATAAAAGAAAAAACAGGAATACAGATTGATATTATTGATGGTAAATCTGAAGCAGCCATTATTGCAATGACAGATTTACATGAATTGATTAATACAGATGCTACTTATCTATATGTAGATGTTGGTGGTGGTAGTACAGAGTTTACATTATATCACAATGGAAATGTTATTGCATCAAAATCTTTCAAGCTGGGAACTGTTAGGCTTCTTAATGACTTAGTTTCTGATGAGATATGGAACGATGTAGAACGTTGGATCAAAAACCAGACAAAAGGTTATAGCAGAATTGCCCTAATAGGGTCGGGAGGAAATATTAATAATATTTTTAAGAATAGCGGAAAAAGTATGGGGAAACCCTTGACATTTTTGTATTTGAGCTCGTATTATGAATTACTTAATTCTTTGACCTATGAAGAAAGAATTTGGCAACTTAATCTAAATCAAGATAGAGCAGATGTTATTCTTCCAGCAGTTCGCATATATCTTTCAGCAATGAAATGGGGTGGAGCAAGGAAAATTTTTGTTCCCAAAATAGGATTATCTGATGGCATTATTAAATCACTGTATAATGATAAACTAAATAATCGATAAACTCATAAAAGAAAAAAAGCACCGTTAATCGATTTTTTGTAATTAAATACTATTATAAACTTTAGTTTTTTTCCTAAAACCATTAATTTGTTTTAAATTGAATTTATAACTAACCTATATACCATGAAAAAAAACCTACTATTTGTAACATTATTTTTAGTATTTGGAATTTTGATTTCTAAAGCTCAAGACGCTTCTTACGGCATGAGAATTGGTGCTAACCTAAGTTCTATAAGCTCTGATGATATTCCGGAAAACCTTGAAGATAGTCGGTTTGGTATTGTAGTAGGGTTTTTAGTGGAGTATCCAGTTACCCAAAAATGGAGTATACAACCAGAGCTTCAGTTTTCATCGTTAGGGAATGATGACAAAACATTACGTGTAGATTATCTTCAGTTACCAGTGTTATTAAAATATAATTTTTCTGACTTGTTCAATGTTCATATTGGACCTCAGATAGGACTTAAAATATGGGAATGGGAAGATAATACAGGTATTGAAACTAATTTTAATACATTTAACTTTGCAGGAGTTATTGGAGTAGGAGCAAATATTACTGATAATGTTTTTGCCGATTTACGCTATGGGTTTGGTTTATCAAATATCATTGACGACGAAGATATTCCAGAAGGTGCTGATGGGAGCACTAGAAATATCCAACTATCTATAGGGTATAAATTATAATACTCTTTAATAGTTTTTTGATTATTTGTAATACTTAAAAAAATCTTTTTTTAGCGTAATAGTTTTTTGATGATATTCTATTAAAAAGTTATTCTTTAATTTATTAATTATTTTATTAGTAGTTACCCGCGTAGTCCTTATGTAATTTGATAATTCATCCTGATTAATAGGTAAATGAATAATAATATTTTCTTCATTATCTGATAAATTTTCAAATTTATTTTTAAATTCTATCAATACATTTATCAATCTTTGTTCTGCTGAGCTATCGGTAAGTATTTTTATTCTTCTTTCTAATTCAAAATATTGTGTGCCAATTATGTGCAGAAAGTCTTGATTGATATTGCAATTCTTTTTAATTATTTTTTGGATACATGCCATATCAAATTCATAAAGTATCGTTTCTTCATTAATAGATTCACATATATAGTTAAGATGAGGGTTTTCAAAAATCAGACTAGCACCAAAAACTTCACCTGTGGTTAGTATCACCAGAATTATTTCTTCGCCATGCTCTGTAATACTACTGATTTTGACAATTCCGTTTTTTATAAGATAGATTTTTTTATCTAAATATTCTGGGGTCTTGATGATTTCTTTTTGACAGTAAAAACAACGTTTATATTGCTCCGCTTTTATCAGAATATCAAATAATTCAAAACACATACCAATTGATGACCTTAAATTTTGAGTTATTTAGAATATTTCATAATAAATGTTAAAACGATATGATGTTAACATAAAATTCTACTTTTAATTATTACTTAAGCATATTTTTTTTATGGTTATTATGTCGTTTTTAGCATGTCATAATTAAAATAAAATAGATTTTATGTTAGAATGTTTATATCAAAAACTCCTATGCTACTATAATTTCGATCTTCACAAATAGTATTAACCACTTAATTCACACAAACAATGAAGACAATTAGTCTAAAAGCGGCTTCGTGCCTTGTTATTACCTTAGCGGCAGTAACTTTATTACTTTCATTTATAGAAAATCCAAAACCAAAAAACCCAGAAATCAACTACAAAAATTCTGTTGTAAGTTATTACGGAAACAAAAAAGTAATGGATGAAGATCTTCTCAAAGAAGCAAAACTAATTGATATTGCTGATCGTCGTTTTGAAGAAAAATGGCAAAAAAAAGACCCAAAAGGTATCTCAGAAGAGTATACTACAACAGGAGCTGTATTTATGAAACCAGGTACAAAACCTAGACTTGGCAGAGCCGAGATTGAAAAAGAATTTTCTTTAAGCGTTAAAACGGTTGATAGAGTAGAGTTTTTTCAAGATGAATTACAGTTCCTTGGGGATTTAGACGTTGCGTTTCAAAGGTGTCATATGTTAGGTTACATAAATTCTAAACAAACACCCATTTTTGAAGGTTCTTATGTAATTCTTTGGAAAAAAGAGAATGGCAAATGGCTTATCGAGTATGATATGTTTAATTCTGACAAATAGAATAAATACTTCCAACCAAAATCAATCACAAACATTAATTAAAACCTGTAATTAACCCCATGGGTATATCTCGTATTATGTGATACGAGATACCTAAGCGTATCTATGTCTATAATAAAACATAGTATGCGAATAATTGTTATAAAAATGAAAAAGAATAAATCAGCGATTTTATCTGCCGTAAGACAATTTGGAACTCCTTCCTATATCTATGATGGAGAGCAATTGATCAAAAATTATAAAAATCTAAAAAATGCTTTACCCGATTGTGTAGATGTATTTTATGCGTTAAAAGTAAACCCGAATGTATCATTGGTGAAATTGCTTAGGTCTAATGGAGCTTGTACAGAAGTATGTTCTATTACAGAAATGGAAATAGCGCTTAAAGCAGGGTCAACCCCACAAGATATTGTGTACTTAGGACCTTGCAAAAAGGACTATGAACTTAAAAGAGCGATATCATTAAATATTTTTGCAATAGTAATAGAATCAGAAATTGAATTAAAAAGAGTATCTGCTTTTGCAAAAGAAATGGGAATTGTAGCAAATGTTGCGATTCGTATTAATCCAGATTTTTCTGCAGAGGGGTCTCCATGGAAAATGGGAGGAAGGCCAACACATTTCGGTATTGAAGAAAAGCAAGCAATTCAGAATTTTGGAAAGTATTTGGATACTCCAGATATACATATAAGAGGGATTCATGTGTATAACGGAACGAATATTCTCGAGGCAAAATCAGTATTTGAAAACACCAAGTATATTTTAGAATTGTATGAAACCATAGCTCAAAAATACAATCATGAATTTACGATGATTGATGTTGGAGGAGGTATGGGAATTCCTTATTTCCAAAATCAAGAAGAACTTGATATTCTGGAATTCAAGAACCTCATGGTTCCTTTGTTTACAGATTTTAACAAAAAATATCCTAAAACCAGAATTATTATGGAGTCTGGTAGGTTTATTATAGGGACTTCAGGATGCATGGCCGTAGAAGTGAATAATATAAAAGTAAATCATGGAAAAACATTTGCCGTTACTGATGGTGGAACCAACTGTCACTCTGCAGCAGCAGGTTCTGGTCGCGTAGTAAAGAGAAATTTTCCTATAGAAAATATATCAGCTTCAGAGAACGCATTAGAATATAAATATCAAGTGTCGGGTCCTTTATGTAGTCCTGATGATATTATAGGACGTAATATAGAACTTAAAGAAATAAAAGTAGAAGATATTCTGTTGGTTAAATTATCAGGAGCGTATGGACCTACATCTTCTCCAGTGCTTTTTCATAGCCATGGTTATCCTTCAGAAATTTTATTATATCAAGGGGAAGCACATCTCATACGGGCAAAAGATACCGCTGAAGATATAATTGATAAACAAATAGTAATTGATTTTAAACAAAACGAATTAATCTTAAATTAATAAAGCAATGGATACTCATAAAATTTTAGACATTATTAAAGAAGGATTATTAGATAGTATTCCTAATATCACCAAAGAACAAATTAAAATGGATTCTCATCTTAAAAATGATTTAGGTATTGATTCGCTTTCTTCAATGTTTTTTCTAACCTATTTAGAAGATAATATAAATGAATTTGAAGTAAATGCCGATACTATTGAAGCAAGACATTTTAATACGTTACAAACAATTTTTGATTATGTATTATCAGAGATGAATATAAGTGTTTCTGTAGCATAAGGGATATAAAATATTCGTAAACACATTCTACATAGTATTGACAGAGTATAGCTTCCTGTTTTTTTTTGGGAGTTATACTGTTAATACAGATTAATAACTATTAGAATTTTAATATAAATAAAATGATACCAAAAATGCAAAATTTCTTGGAAGAGACTGCGTATCTCTATCCTAAAAAAAAAGCTGTTGCAATTTCTGGAAGTACATATACTTTTTCTGATATTCATGAACAATCAAATACTCTTGCAGCTTATTTACAAAGTCAACAAATAGAAAGGGGAGATAGAGTAGTAGTGCTTTTAGGTAATACTATAGAAACTATTATTTCCTTTTGGGCGATTTTAAAAACAGGAGCAATTGTAATCCCAGTTGGAACCGAACTGAAATCAAACAAAATAGAGTATATACTTAATGATTCAGAAGCTTCTGTACTGATAACAAACGAAGAAATAGCAACTCAAAATAAAATTGTTTTAACATCGTCAGCTCTTAAAAAAGCGATTGTCCTTAATAAACCTGATCATTTTATAGAATCTTTATTTGAAGATTACAACACTATTTTATCTCAGAAACATCAGGAGCTAAAGTCCTCAGATTTAATTAGTATTGATTTAGCCGCCATATTATATACTTCGGGTTCAACAGGAGAACCAAAAGGAGTTATGCTTACTCATCAAAATATGATTGCAGCAACAAACTCATTAAATACTTATTTAGGCTATAATAGAGAAGATAAAGTGTTATGTGCCTTACCATTATCTTTTGATTATGGTTTGTACCAAATGATTATGTGTATTTCTAAAGGAGCCATGCTAGTACTGGAAAAAGAATTTACATGGCCTATATTTTTATTGAAGAAAATAGTAAAAGAAAAAATAACGATACTACCAGCTGTTCCTACAATGGTAATGCTGTTATTCGAACAGAATAAAAAATATCAATTTGATCTTTCTAGCATAAGATCTTTAACTAATACCGGAGCTGCACTTACACAAAGTAATATCCAAATGGTACATGAATTGTTTCCTAATGTAGAACTATTTTCTATGTATGGTCTCACAGAATGTAAGAGGTGTACATATTTACCTCCTTCAGATATCGATAAAAAGCCTAATAGTGTAGGTATTGCAATTCCTAATACAGAATTATGGTTAGTAGATGATGATGATAATAAAATAACAGAACCCAACCAGATAGGGCAATTGGTTATTAGAGGAGCTACCGTAATGAATGGATATTGGAATAAGCCTGAAAAAACAGCAGAAAAACTTAAATCAGGAATGTATCTTGGAGAAAAAGTACTCTATACAGGTGATTTTTGTTCTTTGGATGAAGATGGGTACCTTTATTTTAAAGGTAGAATGGATCATATGATCAATTCTAGAGGAATCAAAGTAAGTCCCAAAGAGGTAGAGGATTATATAGGCAATATTTCAGAAATTAACGCAGTCGTTGTGACCGGAGTTCCTCATGAAGATTATGGAGAAGCATTATTTGCTTTTGTAGTTCTTAAGGAAGGGAAATCCATCGCAGAAAAAGAAATTATCATTTCTTGTATACAAGATTTAGAACCTTATAAAGTACCAGAATATGTTCGTATTCTCAAGACAATACCAAAAACTCCGAATGGTAAGTTTAATGTTATTGCTTTGAAAGATATAGCAATAAAAGAAGCTACATCCAATACTAAAATATTATCTGCTTAGTTATGGAATTAGTAGTTGATATCGAAGGGCTAAAATTATCAGCAAAAACTTGGGGAAATAAAGAGGGTGCGCCTGTGCTGGCAATTCATGGTTGGTTGGATAATGCAAATACTTTTGACAAAATTGCGTCATTACTTTCTCCAGATATTTATCTCATAGCAATTGACCTGGCAGGACATGGTTTTTCTGATCATCGAGATGCCAATAATTCTTATTATTTATGGGATTATGCAATCGACATTCTAAAAGTCATTGATGTATTAGCGATAAAAAAGCTTAGTATTCTTGCGCATTCTATGGGGACCGGTATTGCTTCAATACTTGCGGGAGCTATGCCTAAACTTATAGATAAACTAATATTCATTGATGGTTTGGGAGCTCCTTTTGTAATCAATGACGACGACATAGTCTCAAATTTTCAACAATCAGTAAAACAATTAAAAATGGCGAAGAGAACAAAATTGTATGGGTTTTCTTTACCAGATACAATGCTATTTACTACAAAAGATGAAGCTATAAAAGAAAGAATGGATTCTAGTATGGGAGTAATTTCTTATGATGCATCAGCTTGCTTGATAGAACGGTCTTTACAAGAGGTGCCTGCGGGGTATCGCTGGAGTTATGATCCTAGGATAGTATTACCAGAATGCTATAGAATGACAGAGTCACAAGCACAATTTTTTATTAGTTCTATTTCTTGCAAAACCCTTATCATTTTAGGGAAACAAGGACTTTTTTCTGATGGAATGTTTAATGCAAGGCTAGATAAATTTAAGCATGCCGAGCTGCATTGGATAGAAGGAGGTCATCATTTGCATTTAGAAGAAATGCACCATAAAATTTCAGCATTAATAAATCAATTTTTACAAACAGAATTTTAATCATGAAAAAAATAATAATTTTAGTACTCACATTATCACTATGCAATCTAAGTGCTCAAGAGACTGAAGAGAAAAAGAAAGCAACTTTTGCAACAAAAATAATACATAATAGCGTGGCTGGATTTTACCCTATTTTCTTTGGTAATTTCGAAACCAATAAAAATTATGACATTACTATCTATAGTATTTTCTGGACAAATACTTCTTTTGGGAATTTAGAAACAGGAAGTGATCTATTATTAGAAACAGGAGTAGGGCTTGGATTTAAGTTATTTGAGAATAAGCTTTACTTAAACCCTTCCTTAGGGATTTCCCATGGGAAGTTCTCATCTAACAGTAAAGAAACAAAAATAGGAGAAGGGCTGGTTCCTAATATTTATGTAAACTACCATGACAGAATATTTGATTTTGAAGGCTATTTGGCATATTATAAATCACTAAGAGAAGATGATGATATTATTACAAAAGATTACTTACTCAATTGGATGGCACCAGGTATAAATATTAGTTCTAGAGTTGTACTTGGTGCTTTTTATGAATCCTTCGGAATTACAAGACAAGAAGAGGGAGACCCTTTGCTTATATATCAATGGTTAGGAGGTTCGATAAAATTAAAATTTGATAAGGGAATTGCATTTAGAATTTCTGCAGGTTCAACGTTAAATACTGATGCAGGAACATCAGACGAATTTTACAAGGTTTCGGCATTTATACCTTTATAATATTAATAAACCAATCAAAAGCTGTTGTTTTAAAAAAACAACAGCTTTTGAAATATTTTATCCATGGATAGTTTCTTTATTGCCAAGGGATTTCATGATTTCTGCTTCATAAACAAGCAATTCTTCCCATTTTTTATCAACCTCATTACGTTCTCCATACTGACGAGCGAAACTTAAAAACATAGTGTAATGATTGGCTTCACTAACCATGAGGTCTTTATAAAATTTTGCTAATTCTGGATCTTCTAATTCTTCAGAGAGAAGTTTGAAACGTTCGCAACTTCTGGCCTCAATAAGTGCTGCATAAAGTAATCTATGTACTAATTGTGTGGTTCTACTTCCTCCTTTTGGAAAAAAAGTAACCAATTGCAAGACATAATCATCTTTTCGATCCCTTCCTAAAATCCATCCTCGTTCAATAATTTTGTCATGAACCATTTTAAAATGACTGATCTCTTCTTTTACCAATTTGGTCATTTCCTGAACCAATTCTGTGTACTCTGGAAAACTTACAATAAGTGATATTGCAGTAGATGTCGCTTTTTGCTCACAGTAGGCATGATCTGTAAGAATTTCTTCAATGTTTTTTTCAACGATATTAACCCATCTAGGATCTGTGGGGAGTTTTAAACCAAGCATAGTATTTTGTTATATGGTAAAGTATTGCAAAATTAACCAAAAGAAATCTAATATGAATGTTTATATCTTATATAGCTAGATATGTGTAGAGATTTGATTCTTAAAGCTATTATAATGATATAACATTTTTTTTGTGTAATAACACAAGTGAGGCTGCCTAAATACTTATAAGCAGCCTCTTTTATGCGTTTTTATTTTAAACTAAGACCAAAAACAAATCCCACTGCGTTGACAACGCCCGTAATCAGTATATATACCATATTGATCTGATTGTGTGCATTGACTACCATTTTGACTGCATGTTGGTCTTACGAAAGCAGCTCCTTTAACTTCTTCTTGTTGTTGCTTTGATAATGTTTTTACATTATTAAGATTTAAAATGCTTTTTAACATAATTGTAATTTTGAAAATTAGATTTGCAGTGAACGTTTAAAGACACTCACTATTTGTGTCTACTCTTGCAAGAATATTATATGGTCTTTTACAGACCTTTATTGTCATATTCATGGTTAAGTATTCCAAAAGCATTTATTGATTAAACAAAATCATAATTTAATCCCTTAGTTTATGATACTGTGTAATGTAAATATAGAATGTATAACGGTTTAGCTATACACTGTTTTCAGTGAAAATTACCCCTATATTCAGGGGATTACTATTTCTTAAAGGAAAGATATAATGGAGTTATTATTTATATGAAGAAAGAAAATTGTTATAGAAATGAAAATATTAAATATCCAAATCAAAAGAAGAGCGTAATTTATCAATTAATGGATTCTTTTCTCTTAATTTCTCGTACTTATCCTGAGGAGTAAAAGCGTACTTTTTTGAAGCTTCTTCATTGACCGTAATGTTAAGTTCAATACTGTAATTATCAAGTTTTCTATATAAGTATTGTAATAATCCGGATTGAGCAGCTTCAAGGTCAACTTTCATGGATTGATTAGGGAGTTCTAACTTAATTTTATTATCCTCTAGAGTAGGGATGTTCATGGCAAACATAGAACCAATAATCCGTTCTCCTTTTTTGTCTTGCATTTTACCATATTCGATCCATCCATCTTGCATTTGTGCTTCTGTAAAAGGAGAAGAAGGGAGATTCTTTGGATCAACAACTTTTTCTTCTTTACTTTCTTCGTGTTCTTTTTTCTTTCGTATGCTGCTTAAAGATAATCCAGAAGTCCTTCGTTCTCTATTAATAGTTGGAGGTTTCTTTTCTATAACTTTTGAAGTTTCTATTACAGAAGTGTTTTCAAAACTGTTTTCCTCATGGATAGAAGATTCCTCACTTTTTGTAGTATCATTGATTTTGTTCGTGGTAGTTTCTAATTTATCTTCTGTTTTTTGTGCTTCAACATTTTCAATAGCTTTTTCTTTTGCTTCAGAAGAAATCTTAACAGGAGTTATTCCTTTTTCTTTAAAGTATGAGGGTGGAATTATGTAGGGTTGGTCATTTTTTTTTTCTCCATCCTGAAGAAGGATAGAGGCAAGCTGCATTAAACATAATTCAACCAGTAGTCTTTGATTACGACTGGTTTTATATTTTAAATCACAATCATTGGCAAGTTCAATACCTTTAATAAGAAAATCGTGAGGAGCCTTTTGTGATTGTTCCTGATATTTTGCTTTGGTTTGATTTCCGACTTCCAGCAATGGGATTGTGGCAGGGTTTTTACAAACCAATATATCTCTAAAATGTGAAGCAAGACCCGCAATAAAATGATGCCCATCAAAACCTTGAGCCAGAATTTCATTAAACTCTACTAATAATTGTGGGATATCATTCTGAAGTATTAAATCTGTTGTTTTAAAGTATGTTTCATAGTCTAAAACATTAAGATTTTCTGTAACCGCTTGTCTGGTTAAATTTTTACCACTAAAACTGACTACTCTATCAAAAATAGATAAAGCGTCTCGCATAGCACCGTCTGCTTTTTGGGCGATAATCTGTAAAGCATCTTCATCAGCAGTAATCCCCTCTTGGCTTGCTACTTGCATTAGATGATTTTTAGCATCAGTAACGGTAATACGTTTAAAATCAAATATCTGACAGCGAGATAATATCGTAGGTATTATTTTATGTTTTTCTGTGGTCGCAAGAATAAATATTGCATGTTTTGGAGGCTCCTCTAATGTTTTTAGAAAAGCATTAAAAGCTGCTTGAGAAAGCATATGAACCTCATCTATAATATATACTTTGTATTTTCCTACTTGTGGCGGGATTCGAACCTGATCTATAAGACTTCGAATATCATCCACAGAATTGTTTGAAGCCGCATCAAGTTCAAAAATATTAAAAGCAAAATCCTCATCAGGGTGTTCATTACCATCTTGATTAATGGTTTTTGCAAGAATTCTGGCACAAGATGTTTTTCCTACACCTCGAGGGCCGGTAAACAACAAAGCCTGAGCAAGGTGGTTATTGTTAATCGCATTAAGTAAAGTATTAGTAATAGCTTGCTGCCCAACAACATCTTTAAATGTTTGGGGTCTGTATTTGCGTGCTGATACTATAAAATGCTCCATCGATACAAAGTTAAAAATTGAATACAAATAATAAATTTTAGTTTTCGCTTTTTATATTTAGTTATTAACAGCCAAAAAATAATCCCGAAATCTGAATTCTAAATAGAGAATTATAATACTTTTGCACAAAGCAGATCACCTTATCGCTGTCCGTTTTTGACGGAGAGAGGAAAGTCCGGACACCATAGCACAGTATAGCGGGTAACTCCCGTCATTCTGAGTAATCAGAAGAGGACAAGTGCAACAGAAAGTATGTACAGGTAATGCTGTAGTGAAACCAGGTAAACTCTATACGGTGCAACGCCATGTAAACTAGCTTTTGAGGGTTGTGCGCCCAATGTTAGAGGGTAGGCGGTTTGAGCTAATAAGTAATTGTTAGTCTAGATAAATGATAAGGATATTCGTTTCGGCGAGGAAACAGAATCCGGCTTATGATCTGCTTTTTTATTCATATTATTGTAGTAGTATGATAGTGATTTTATACATAAAATTCACTTTAATTTTTTGTGCTACTAAGAAATACTAACATAATTCACAAAAGGGCATTCTCAGAATATCTGAATCTCACGTTTTAGAAAACACATCATTTTTGGTAACTAAAATTGGTACGGATAAAATAATTTTGGCAAATATCGAATAGTTTTTTTAAAACTACTTTAACAATTGGCAATACTAATTTTCTTGTACCTTGTGCCACAAGAAAAATTATTTAAATGAAAATTGCTATTGTTTGTTATCCTACCTTTGGAGGTAGTGGAGTAGTTGCTACAGAATTGGGAATTGCCTTGGCAAAACTAGATCACGAAGTCCATTTTATTACTTACAAACAGCCTGTTCGTTTAAATCTTTTAAATCCAAATATTCATTTTCATGAGGTAAATGTACCAACATATCCTCTTTTTCACTATCAACCTTATGAATTGGCACTATCAAGTAAATTGGTAGATACCATTAAGAAATATGAAATAGATGTATTGCATGTACATTATGCTATTCCTCATGCTTATGCAGGGTATATGGCAAAGAAAATGTTAGAAGAGGAAGGAATACACATTCCTATGGTTACGACACTACATGGTACTGATATTACTCTGGTAGGAAATCATCCTTTTTATAAACCTGCAGTAACTTTTAGTATCAATAATAGTGACATTGTGACTTCGGTTTCTCAAAATTTAAAAGAAGATACTTTACGTTTATTTGATATTACAAAAAATATTGAAGTAGTCCCTAATTTTATTGATTTGAGTCAAAAGAAAACCAGTTTTACAGATTGTCAACGAGAACTAATGGCAAGTCCAGAAGAGCGTATTGTAACTCATATAAGTAATTTTAGAGCTGTAAAGCGTATTTCAGATATTGTCGATATCTTTTATAATATTCAAAAAGAAATACCCGCTAAATTACTAATGGTAGGAGAAGGACCAGAACGTAAACCAGCCGAGAAAAAATGTAAAGAACTAGGCATAAAGGATAAAGTAATTTTCTTAGGAAATAGTAATGAAATAGATAAGATATTATGTTTTTCGGATTTGTTTCTATTACCTTCAGAACGAGAAAGTTTTGGATTAGCGGCGTTAGAAGCTATGATGAATAAAGTACCTGTAATATCAAGTAATGCTGGAGGAATTCCAGAAGTAAATAGTCAAGGGGTATCTGGATATCTTAGTAAAGTAGGGGATGTAAAAGAAATGTCAGAAAATGCAATTCGTATTCTGAAAGATGATATTACATTAGAAATCTTTAAACAGAATGCATATAAAGAAGCAGAAAAGTTTGATGTAAATACAATCGTTCCTAAATATATTGCTTTATACGAAGGTGCATTGGCAATATCTTAGGAACGATCAAATATTATTTTTTCAATGAGTGAGTAGATTAAAACTGATAACGGATACCAAGTCCAATATCAAAATCTAAATCATCATTATAATCTCCAAAACCAATTTCTGGTCGTAAATCTAAAGAGATAAGTATAGGAATATCAAAATTATATTCTATACCTATATCTCCTGCAAGAAAGAAATAGCTATCACTATTATCATCTCCAGGGAAGTCGTTATCAAAATCAATAATACCAATTCCTCCACCTGGACCAACATACCAATTAAATCCTTTATCTAGATTAAAAACCCATTGGTATAGTGCTGCTAGTTTAATGGCATTACCTGCATCAAAATCTCTCCATCCTAGATCAAATTCTAATCGATTACCATTGTTTAGTGCTCTTTGGTAAGAAACTTCAGCTCCAAATCCATCATTATCTCCAAGTCTTACACCAAGAGCATTTTTAGAAATTTCTTGTGATTGCATAGTACATATAGTACCTAATAAAAATGCTGCGAAAATTAAAATTCGTTTTGTCATAGTAAAATTGGGTTTTATATTTAGTCCCCGAATATAACGTCACAATTCCTCTATTCTGTAAGTAGAAAACTTAAATTTTTGTTAATATTAATCTAATTTTCTTGTAGCTGCATATCTGTGCTTTCAAAAATTTTATCAGCAGAATTTGCTATAAAGCCAGTAAATATAGTGTTATCTTCTTTTTTATATCGATAAGAAAACTCATAATAGCATGTTGTAATTTTCTTAACATCTTCTTCAAAACGAACCTCTACAGTATCGGCAAGAATACTTGATTGTTCCAAAAACTGGGTAGCGGATCCTTTTATTTCACCTCCAGAAGTATTCATTTCAAAACCATTTTTCTTGAGAAATTCATTCACAGATTCTAAGTTGTCAAAAGTATTTAATTTATTAACATCTACAGTAAAGTGATTAGAACAGAATCCATTGACATACATCCATGCAGCATATTCGGATGCTGAAAGAAGTTTTTGGTAAGTTTCAAAAGAAGGAGTTTGCCAAACTCTACCTTTTAGGATCAGGTCTTTTTGTTTAAATATTTGATGATCTACTTGGTTTAGTATGTTTTGTACAATATCAATTAATTCTATAGAGAATTCTTCCAAAAGTAATTCACTAATAAAAATTTTTGGCGCGTCAGAATTATCCTTATGCTCAAAATGTTTCGCATATAATTTTTTAGCTTCAAAGTGATATTCACCTTTTGGTTCATATCCCATTTCGATAAAAGGCTTGGCCAGAACATCTATATTGACTCTTGGGTCATTAAAAGTTCGTATGGCAATGTGATCGTTAAAAACAGTATTACCCTCGTTTTCAAATAAGGATTTAACTTTTTGTGCAGAGGGAGTCTTTGCAATGTACTGTTTCCAGAGTTCTTCAAAAAAAATAGTTGAATTCATCTTGATTATGTTTTTATTTAATGCAAAATTATTAGTTTTGACTATAATTAGGTGTAAATAAATTAATTTTAGTTTTTATTAATGATGTTTTGTGTCAATATTGTTAATGGAGATTGCTCTTATTATATGTTTTACTTTAGATCTTTTAATTTTTAAGTCATTATGAACCATTTTGATTATATAGACCAACAAATACTATTACAAATACGTGAAGATGCTCGAAAACCATTTTCACAGATTGCTGAAAATCTGAAAATCTCAAATTCTTTAGTTCATCAACGAATTAAAAAATTAACAAAAAAAGGAGTTATAAGAAAAGCGGAGTTTGTTGTGGATGAAAAGCATATAGGATTTAATACTAAATCTTATGTTGGTATTCGCTTACGAGAGGCACGATATGCAGAACAAGTTGTTGAAGGATTAAAAAAGATTCCAGAAATATTAGAATGTAACTACGTTTCTGGCCATTATGCAATTTTCATTCTTATTTTTGCTATAGATAATCATCATTTACGAAAAATTTTATATGAGCAAGTGCATCAGATTGATGGAGTTGCAGGAACAGATAGTTTTATTTGTTTTGATACTAATTTTAGAAGACCGGTTTCTTTAAATTCTTTAGGAAAGAATAAAACTTATGATTGATCATAACATACTAGCATCTTTGCAAAAAAGATTAGATGGCGAAATGCAATACGATAAACTTACCAGGTCTTTGTATGCAACAGATGCATCTGTATACAGAAGAGTTCCTTTGGGGGTTACTTTTCCCAAATCGATTAGTGATATAAAGAATATTATCGCTTTTGCTTTAGAATATAAGATTGGTCTTATTCCCAGAACAGCAGGAACTTCTCTTGCAGGTCAATGTGTAGGAGATGGTATTGTGGTTGATGTATCTAAATATTTTACAGAAATAATTTCTATTGACAGGTCAAAAAAGACAGTAACCGTTCAGCCTGGTGTCATTCGTGATGACCTAAATCGATTTTTGAAACCATATGGGTTATTCTTTGGGCCTAATACATCTACATCTAATAGATGTATGATAGGAGGAATGGTTGGGAATAATAGTAGTGGTACTACTTCTATACAATATGGGGTTACCAGAGACAAGGTATTAGAATTACATACGGTTTTATCTGATGGAAGTGAGGCTGTATTTTCTGAAATTTCTATAGAAGAATTTAATACAAAAAGAAATATTGACACTTTAGAAGGAAAAATATATCAAAGTATTTATAAAGAACTCTCACCTAAAGCTGCTCAAGAAGAGATTATAGCTAATTTCCCTAAACCTGAAATACATAGACGTAATACAGGATATGCAATAGATGAATTGATTAATTCTGAAGTGTTTTCTAGAGATACAACACCTATTAATTTGTGTAAATTACTTTCAGGAAGTGAAGGAACGTTGGCATTTACTACACAAATCACTTTACAACTCGATGAATTGCCTCCTGATGAATCATTAATGATTGCTGCACATTTTAAAACAATCAATGATTGTATGAATGCTGTAGTACCGGTAATGGAGCATTCTTTGTATACCTGTGAAATGATGGATAAGACCATTTTGGATTGTACAAAAAACAATATAGAACAACTCAAGAATCGATTTTTTATAGTAGATGATCCTGAGGCTATTTTGATGTTAGAACTTAGGGCAATTGATAAAGAAGATCTGGAAAAACAGAAAGTACGATTATTAGAGACTCTTATAAAATCAGGATTAAGTTATGCAAATCCGGTTTTACATGGTACTGAGATAGATCAGGCATTAGAGCTTCGTAAAGCTGGATTAGGCTTATTAGGAAATATAGTTGGTGATAAGAAGGCAGTAGCATGCATAGAGGATACTGCGGTTGCTATTCCTGATTTAGCAAATTATATTTCTGAATTTACAACGTTGATGAAGTCATATAATCAAGAGGCAGTGTATTACGCACATGCCGGAGCAGGAGAAATTCATCTTAGACCAATTCTGGATCTTAAAAAACGAGAAGATGTAACGTTGTTTAAGAAAATCACAGATGATGTAGCTACTTTGGTTAAAAAGTATAATGGTTCTATGAGTGGTGAGCATGGAGATGGTATAGTAAGAGCAGAGTATATACCATTTATGATTGGTGAGAAAAATTATAAAATTATAGAACGAATTAAGGAAGCTTTTGATCCAGGCTATATTTTTAATCCTGGTAAAATAGTGAATGCATATCCCATGGATCAAAAACTGAGATATGAAATTGATAGGGAGGAACCAGAAATTAATACCATATTTGATTTTAGTGACTCTATGGGGATTTTGCGTGCCGCCGAAAAATGTAACGGTAGTGGGGATTGTCGTAAATCAGTAGAATCAGGAGGTACAATGTGCCCGAGTTATAGAGCAACAAAAAATGAAAAAGATACCACTAGAGGAAGAGCGAATACACTTCGGGAATTTCTGACCAATAGCACAGAAATAAATAAATTTAATCATAAAGAATTAAAAGAAGTCTTTGATTTGTGTTTAAGTTGCAAAGGTTGTTCTAGTGAATGCCCATCTAATGTAGATGTTGCAACATTAAAAGCCGAGTTTGAATATCAATATCAAAAGAAAAATGGAGTATCATTGCGAACGAAACTTTTTGCGAATAATAATCGCTTAAATGATTTGGGAAGAATTGCTCCCGGAATGACAAATTTCTTTTTTAAAAATAAATTTACTTCCAGAATTTTAAAATCTTCATTGGGTATTGCTAAAAATAGAGATTTACCTTTATTAAGCAAACAATCACTTCGTAATTGGTGTAATAATAATATAAATAAGATACAACCCGTACAACCTATAAAAACAGTATACTTTTTTATAGATGAATTCACGAATCATCTAGACACACCTATCGGAATAGATGCGATAGAGTTATTAGTAAAGTTGAATTATGGTGTTAAGGTAATTGATCATAAAGAAAGTGGACGAACCTTTATTTCAAAAGGATTATTAAAACATGCAAAGGATTTAGCAAACCGCAATACAAGGGTATTTGACAATTTGATTACTAATGATATCCCTTTAATAGGATTAGAACCTTCTGCAATTCTTACCTTTAGAGATGAATACCCAAGATTAGCAGATGATAAAAAGAAAGCAACATCTCTTTCAAAAAATACATTTCTAATTGATGAATTTTTGAATTCAGAAATTCAAAAAGGAAATATAACTTCAGCACAATTTACTTCAGAGAGTAAAACAATCAAATTACACGGACATTGTCATCAAAAAGCATTATCCACTATTCAAACAACGTTTGCATATCTTAATCTGCCTGAAAATTTTAAGGTGACCATTATTCCTTCTGGTTGTTGCGGAATGGCAGGATCTTTTGGATATGAAAAAGAGCACTACGATATCAGTATGCAAGTAGGAGAACAAACTTTATTTCCTGCAGTACGTAAAGCTAAAGAAGACACTATTATTACTGCGGTTGGGACAAGTTGCAGACATCAGATAAAAGATGGAACAAGTCGTACTGCTTTTCATCCTGTAACTATTTTAAGAGAAGCTTTGATTTAATATTGTTTTGGTAACATTGTGAAGATTGCTTAAGAATTATATAGAATTTTGGTAACCAATTTGTTGTTTGATAGTCATATAGGAAAATGAGTTCTCAATCAAAATTACACCAATATGAAATCATCTCAAAAATTTAGAATTTTTCTGTTAATACCTTTTTTTCTTTTTGCCTGTTTAACGATAGAAGCTCAAGACCTGGAAAAAGAAATAGATGATATTGTTACTTCTATGTATACTGCAGATGAACCCGGAATTTCAATATTAGTAGCAAAAGACGGGAAACCAATATTTCGAAAAGCTTATGGGAAAGCAAATCTGGAGCTAGATGTCGATTTAAAACCCGAAAATGTATTCGAGATAGGATCTATAACTAAACAATTTACAGCAGTAGCTATCTTAATGTTAGAAGAACAAGGAAAGTTAAAGATAGAAGATAAAATCACAAAGTATATTCCGGATTACCCTACAAATGATAAAATCATTACGATTCATCACTTATTAAACCATACTTCTGGTATAAAAAGTTACACAGGAATGGAAAGTTTTATGAAGTTAGCTAGAAATGACATGACTCCAAAAGAACTTATCAATGTTTTTAAAAACGAACCTATGGATTTTGATCCGGGAGAAAAATTCCTCTATAATAATTCTGGATATATATTATTAGGGTATATAATAGAAGTGATTACAGGAGATACGTATGAGAATTTTATAGAAAAGAATATTTTTAAAAAAATAAGTATGAATTCTTCTTATTATGGAAGTATGAAAGAGCTTATTAAAAATAGAGCATATGGGTATCAACAGAAAGATGAAGGGTATGTGAATGCAGATTATCTTAGTTTGACATTACCTTATGCAGCGGGTTCTTTGATGTCTACTGTAGATGACTTACTAAAATGGCAGAATGCTATCAGTGCCAATACTTTTATTAAGAGAACAAGTTTAGAAAAAGCTATTAATGGTTCTACGCTTAACAATGGAGAGGAAATTAATTATGGCTATGGATGGGGAAAAATGACTATACAGGGATCAAAAGGGTATGCACATAGTGGAGGTATTTTTGGATACACTACAAATGGTATTTTTCTTGAGGATGAAAATGTATATGTTGTAGGGTTAACCAACTGCAATTGTAAAAGAGTATCTGATATTACTAGAAGGGTAGCAGCTGTTGTTATTGGAAAGCCTATCCCTAATAAAAAAGATGCAATTACTTTATCAGAGGATAAATTAAAAAAATGGGTAGGAGCATATCAATTCGAAGAAAATATAATAAGACATGTTACCTTAAGAGATGGTCAGCTTTATAGTTTAAGAGAGGGCGAAGACTCTAGAGAGTTTAAAATATATCCTATGAAGGACGGTTCATTTATATTTGATGAAGGTACCATATCGTATACTTTTTCTATGACAAAAGATGGGAGACGACAAACTATATTTAAATCTGGAGAAGAAAGCTTTACAGGAAAAGGAATTGATAAAGCCCCTCCAGCAGAGAAAAAAACTATAAAAGTATCATCTGATATTCTGAAAAAATACATAGGGAAATATGAATTACAACCATCATTTATTATAAATGTAACTGTAGAAGGGGATTCAATTTTTGCTCAAGCCACAGGACAACCTAAATTTGAAATTTTTGCTGAGACAGAACTACGATTTTTCTTAAAAGTTGTCCCTGCAGAAATTGTTTTTAGTAAAAATGAGGAAGGAAAAGTAGATAGCTTAACATTAAACCAGGGAGGAAGACAAATGCCCGCTAAGAAAATAGAATAAAAGCGAATTAATACTATAAAGAAACTATACATGGATAACTATATGACTACTTATCCATGTATAGTTTCTTTTTTACCGTAATTTTGAATAAGCTTTCCTTCGAACTCTAACAAATCTTGCCACTGTTTATCTACATCAATACCCTCACCGTATTTACGGGCAAAACCAATAAATGTAGTATAATGTCCTGCTTCGCTTACCATAAGGTCATGGTAAAACTTAGACAATTCAGGGTCTTTTATTTTTTCAGAAAGAAGTTTGAATCGCTCACAACTACGTGCCTCAATCATTGCAGAAAAGAGTAACCTACTTACTAACCCCTGTTGACGACTTCCTCCTTGCTTTACCTTGTGTTTAAATAGTTCATTTACATAACTATCTTTACGTTCACGACCAAGTTTATAACCACGTTTCTTTATAAGTTCATGAACCATTTGAAAGTGCTCTAATTCTTCCTGAGCAAGGATTAATAAATCTGTAACTAGATCTTCATGTTCAGAATTTAGTGTAATTATAGTGATAGCATTGGTAGCAGCTTTTTGTTCACACCAAGCATGATCAGTAAGGATTTCTTCTATATTTGATTTTACCAGAGCAGCCCAACGTGGATCTGTTGCTAATTTTAAACCGAGCATATATGTTTTTTTGATGATTATAAATCATAACAAAGGTACAGATTACTGATCTTCTTTTATTGTAATAGAATATCTAATTAATGATTAATGTAATAATGAATACTCAGGTAGAGATGGATATAAAAAAATAGTCTAAGATTTTTTGGTAATAAAATTTTGTATCATAAAAGAAGCTTGTAGTTCTTCTGGATCTATTTTTAGGTTTTCAGTTTCTTCAATAACTTCTGCAAAACCTTCCATTTTTTCATTTTCATAATGAATCAATTTCCATTCCTTTTCATGATACTCTAATGAAGTGAGGTTTTCTATCCAATCTCCAGAATTTAGATAAAAACAAGATCCGTTTTTATTTGAATATTCTCTCATTTGTGGTTGATGAATATGTCCACAAACTACATATTGATATTCGTTTTTAACAGCGAGTTCGGCAGCAACATCCTCAAAATCATTAATATATTTAACGGCTTTTTTTACGCTGTTTTTAATTTTTTTTGATAGAGAGAACTTTTCTTTTCCAAAGCGTATTAAAAACCAATTAATCAATTGATTGAAAACAATAAGTATATCATATCCCCAACCTCCCAGTTTTGCTAACCACTTAGCATTCTGGATAGAAGCGTCAAATACATCACCATGAAAAAACCAGGCTTTTTTGCCATTTAACTCTAAAACGAGTTTATCCACTAATTTAAAATTACCCATTTCTGTATCACTAAACTTACGTAGCATTTCATCATGATTACCAGTGATATATATTACTTCGGTGCCTTTTGAAGCAAATGAGATGATCTTTTTAATGACCTTAAGGTGAGGTTTTGGGAAGTAACGTTTCCTGAATTGCCAGATATCTATAATATCACCATTTAAAATAAGTGTCTTAGGTTTTATACTATTTAGATAATTAAGAAGTTCTTTGGCATGACAACCGTAAGTGCCAAGATGAATGTCCGAAATTACAACAAGTTCTACAGTACGCTTTTTCATAGAAATGATATAGTTTCACAAATTAAGTGTACCTGTTTTATAATATAATTATCTAATGATGAGGTTATTGTTATCTGAATTTAATCATTTTGTTGATTTGTTATTAAAACATTAAAATTTAACTATTCCACAAAGATTTTTAACAGATTTATAGAATTGTTTTAAGTAAGTGTTACGTGTCTAATGTTGAACTTAATTTATAAATATGTTTTTAAATGGCATTGAGAAAATAATAAATGTAGTAGATACGTTAATTTCATGAATACAAAACATAAACTCTTAAAACTTAAATCATGAAAAATGTATTTTTAATTTTATTTTTATTCAGCATTACGTTATCGTATGCGCAACCCCCAGAACCCAAAAATGGGTATCGATGGGTGCTTTGGGATCAATATTCTGATGAATTTAATGGTACAGAACTAGATCGTTCTAAATGGAGAGATTCTTTTCAAGGCTGGAAAGGACGTGCTCCTGCAAAGTTTGACCCCTCAACGATATCCGTACAAGGAGGGAACATGCAAATACGAAATAAAAAACTTGCCACTCCGGATGGACCGTATACTATAGGAGGAGGTGCTGTTCAATCTCTAGAAAAAACGGCATACTTTGGTTATTATGAGTGTAAGTTTAAGGCTTCAAGAATTGCAATGTCGACTACATTTTGGATGTCAAACCCAAAAAGAAATATTATAGGACCGACTAAACTAAGTGGTGATTGTGCAAAAGATAAATGGAGCCAGGAACTTGATATTTGTGAAAGCATTGGGGGAAGTTTTAATGGAGGCTCTAAATTTAGAACACAAATGAACTTTAATACACATTATCGTTATGTCGATTGTAATGGCGCTCCAGAAAAGTTTTATTCTGCTGGTAATAATGCAGTAGAAGGAAACGGACAACAAGCTAATGCTGATCTGGTTGGAAGTGAATCCTGGGAAGATTTTCATACCTATGGTTGCTATTGGAGAAATGATAAAGTCGTTGATTTTTATGTAGACGATAATTTTGCGGGTACGGTTAATGTAAGAAGAGATGTAGTAGATTCACCATTTTCTAAACCAATGGGAATTAATATGGTAACAGAAACATATAATTGGGCAAAACCATATCCTAGTAATGCTCAATTAGCCAATAATGCTATTAATACTTCATACTATGACTGGATTCGTTCGTATAGGTTGATTCCTATTTTTGATCCAGAGTTTCAAAATACAGCTAATAGACCTACAAAACCAGCAATATTTAAAGAAGAGATCAAGTGGAGTAATACTCCGGTAGTAGATATAGCAAATAAAAAAGTAACTGTATCTTATGTGTATAAAGCGAATCTGGATCGTGATCTAGTAATTCATGTATACGATGCTAATCAGAATGAAGTATTTTCAAAAAAGATAAGTGCTCTAGAAGGATTTGGCAAAAACCAATATGTAGCTACGGTAAATAGCTCTCTTCCTGCGGGTAATTATACTGTAGTAGCCGATATTCGTCCGGTAGGAGGTTCTGATGCACAAGTAATAGCAAAAACCGATGGATCTGTAACATCCCCTAATCCAACATCAATAGCAATCCCGGGAACTATTCAAGCTGAAAAATTTATAATTAAAAATGGAGAAGTAAAAACTGAAAATACACCAGGAGGTGGTCAAAATTTAGGGTTTATTAAAAATAATAATTATACAGAATATGATATTAATGTAGCTACTGCTGGTTCTTACAAATTAGAAGCCTTTGTGTCTTCAAATGGTGTTGGAGGAAATATTGTAGCCTCTGTTGGAGGGAATAATTTGGCAACATTAACTGTCCCTGTAAATAATGAGTGGCATAACTATAACACTCCTGTTTCTGGAAACCTTAATTTAGCATCAGGTGTTCAAAAAATCCGTTTTACTTATACCGGTTCTACAGGTTTCTTGTTTAATTTTGATAGAGCAGTATTGAGTCTAAATACTCCTGTAGGTTCTGCTGATTGTAGCGTAGCTCCTTCTGGGTTAGCTGTATCAAGTGTTACAAATAATTCTGTGACTTTTTCATTTGATAATACTACCAATGATACAAGAACATTTGAATTAAGAGCATTTCCACAAGGCGGATTTAATGGAGATATCAATACAGGAGGTGTTGGTTTTGCTGCTGCCGCTGCAGGTAGTACAACAGTTACGATGATTAATTTACAGGCAGATACTTCATATGACTTTGTATTCCGAGCATTATGTAGTGGAGGAACTCCAGGAACAACTGCATTAGTGACGTCAACCGGAACGACTTCGGGAGGAAATTCTACTACGCCAGAAACAATAACTTTAGCACCTATAAATGATACATATCTTCAAGGAGGCAGTAACTATAATAATACTATTGTTAGAATTGAAAAAGGAAAAAGAGTTGGATATTTAATGTATGACCTTTCAGGAATTAATGGTACCATAACAGATGCTAAATTAAAGTTTACTGTTACAGGAGATGCGGGTAATGGAAATCTTAATGTTAATTTAGGGAATTCTAATAACTGGAACGAAATCAATTTGTCTAATAATAATAAACCCGCTTCAGGAACTTTATTGGGATCTATAAATAAAACATATACAATAGGTCAAACAGAAACAGTTGATTTGCAGGCAAGTTCGATTTCAGGAAATTCTTTATCTCTAGTACTTAGCGCAACCTCAGGGAATGATTTTGCATTTGCAGCTAAAGAAAACTCAGGATCAACTGCTCCACAATTGGTTGTTACATATCAATCAAGCAAGTCAGGAATAAATGATGTAAATTCATTTGGCCAAAAAGCATTGTTATTTCCCAATCCAGCTAAAGATATTATACAACTTTCAGGAGTTTCCAAAAATGCTACAGTAACTATTTCAGATATTTCAGGTAAACTGGTTAGAGTTAAAATGAAGTCAGAGAAAAACGCAAGAGAGTTAAATGTATCTGATCTTAAATCTGGGATGTATTTTGTGATCATAAAAGAAAACCAGAATAAGAAAGTGTTGAGGTTCTCAAAGAAATAATAAATAAACTGATTTAGATCATTTATTAGTATACCAAGTTAATAACATTTGAAAACCCCGGGGTATATTCCCGGGGTTAAATATTTGTACTAATACATACATTTATATAACTGTCAATAAATTTTTAAAATTTCTTGTATAATCTGTCTATGTAGCGAGTTTATTCTTCTCTATTATCTTGTGATTTAGTCGTTAAGATCATGCGATTTATTACTTCGTATACGGTATACGAAAAAAAATTATTACATTTAACCGAATTATTTAATGTGAAATTATTGGATAGAATTAAATATATATGAAAAATTACCTCGCTTTAGCATGTATCTTTTGCTACTTATTATCAAGTTGTACTAATGAACCATCTCCTAAAAACACTTCTATATCCGAAGTAGATACCATAGAGTCTAAGATTGATAGTATTCTTTTAAAAATGACATTAGAAGAGAAGATAGGTCAAACCGCTCAACGTGGAAAATCAAGTAGAGTAAAAGAGTTGCCTGTAGAACTTAAAGATGCGGTAAAAAGAGGAGAGATAGGTTCCTTTCTAAATATCATGAATAAAGATGATGCCAAAGAATTACAGCGAATAGCTATGGAGGAGAGTCCGAATAAAATCCCTTTAATATTTGCAAGAGATGTTATTCATGGTTTTAAAACCATATTTCCGATTCCATTAGGTCAAGCAGCTTCATTCGATCCAAACTTAGTACAAAAAGGAGCTAGAATATCTGCTATTGAAGCTTCTACATATGGTATCCGTTGGACATTTGCACCGATGTTAGATATATCCAGAGATCCTAGATGGGGACGTATTGCAGAATCGGCAGGAGAAGATCCATATTTAACAAGTATTATGGGAGAAGCTTATATTAAAGGTTTTCAAGGAGATGATCTTTCATCATCGACGAGTCTGGCTGCTTGTGCAAAACATTTTGTAGGGTATGGAGCTGCCGAAGGAGGACGTGACTATAACACAGCAAATATTAATGAATTTTCCTTACATAACTCATACTTAAAACCATTTAAAAAGGCTGTTAAAACCAACGTAGCAACTTTAATGACAGGTTTTAATGAGGTTAATGGGATTCCAGCTTCTGGAAATGAATACCTTTTGAAAGAAGTATTGCGTGATCAATGGAATTTTGATGGGTTTGTAGTAAGCGATTGGAATTCTATTATCGAAATGGTTCCTCACGGATTCGCAGAAGATGAGGCAGGGGCAGCAGAAAAAGCAGCAAATGCAATGTTGGATATGGAAATGACAAGTACTTCATATCAGGATAATATGAAGGATTTAATAGAAGTAGGAAAGTTCTCTGAAGATAAATTGGACGAAATGGTTCGAAATATTCTAAGAATTAAATTTAGATTAGGACTATTTGATAATCCATACTTCAAACCTGAATCTGATGTGTTGTATGCCAAAGATCATCTGGACGCAGCCAAAGAAGCGGCAGAAAAAAGTATGGTGTTACTAAAAAATGAGAATCAAATTTTACCTTTGGATACTAAAAAAAGCCTTGCTATTATTGGTCCTTTGGCAGATGCCCCACATGATCAATTGGGGACATGGACTTTTGATGGAGAGAAAACACATACGGTTACCCCATTGAAATCTTTTAAAGAAAATCATAAGAACCCAATTTTATATAGTGAAGGGTTATCATATAGTAGAGATAAATCTAATAAAGGGTTTAATGATGCTGTCAAAATTGCTCAAAACTCTGATGTTATAGTGTTTTTTGGAGGTGAAGAAGCTATATTGTCTGGAGAAGCTCATAGTAGAGCAAACTTAAATCTCCCGGGAGAACAAGAACAATTAATTTATGAACTTCATAAAACCGGAAAACCAATAGTATTGGTATTGATGGCGGGTAGACCCATTACATTAGGTAATATTATTGATAAAGTAGATGCGATATTATTTGCTTGGCATCCAGGAACAATGGGAGGTCCTGCAATACTAGATATACTTACAGGAAAAACCTCACCGTCAGGACGATTACCGATAACCTGGCCTAAAGAAGTAGGTCAAATACCAATTCATTATAATCATAAAAATACAGGACGTCCTACGATTCCTGAAGAGTTTGTTCAAATGGATTCTATACCTATTGGGGCATGGCAAAGTTCATTAGGGAATACATCACATTACCTGGATGTAGGATATTTACCCCAATACCCATTTGGATATGGTCTTACCTACAGTAATTTTAAATACTCTGATGTTAAAATTTTATCCAATGAAACCAAAGAAAATGGTCCCATCATAGTAAATGCAAAAATTACAAATACCGGAAATGTAAAAGCAACAGAAGTGGTACAGTTGTATTTTAGAGATATGGTAGGGAGTATTACAAGACCTGTAAAAGAACTCATGCGTTTTAAGAAAGTAAAACTTGAGCCTGGGACCTCCAAAATTATTGATTTTGTATTTACAAAAGATGATATTTCATTTTATGGATTAGACAAAAAATGGATTACAGAACCTGGTAAATTCAAATTATGGGTTGCACAACATGCTCTAGATAATACACATGAGTTAGAATTTATTATAGAATAACTATTTGTGAAAGTCGATTTGAAAGAAGTATATATCGTTTTTGGAGTCTCGGGGTGTGGAAAAACAACTTTGGGGAAAGAGCTGGCAACAATATTAGACATCCCTTTTTATGACGCAGATGATTTTCATCCTGAAGAAAATATTAAAAAGATGTCTGATGGCATTCCTCTAGATGATAATGATAGAGCTCCATGGTTGCAAATTTTAGCAGATCAGATAATAGATTGGAATAAAGGAAAAGGAGCAGTGCTAGCATGTTCTGCATTAAAACAAGAATATAGAAATACGCTACAATCTGTTGATCATAAATACATAAAGTGGATTTTTTTAGAAGCTTCGTATGATGTTATTTTAAGGCGTTTGGAAGTTAGACAAGGGCATTTTTTTAAACAAGAATTGTTGGTGTCACAATTTGATACTTTAGAAAAGCCAAAACAAGGAATTTGTATCAATGTAGAACAAAGTATAGAAAATAGTATTACTCAAATAAAATTAGAATTGAATATATCACAATCAGAGCTTGGACTTATTGGACTCGGAGTCATGGGGAAAAGTCTTGCTAAAAATATACTATCCCGAGGCTTTAGTTTATCTGTTTATAATCGTCAGGTAGAAAATAAAGAAGTCGATATTGCCAAACACTTTGTAGATGAACAATCAAAGGATGTAAATGTTCTTGGATTTGATGATTTATCATCTTTTGTAAATTCATTGGAAAAACCTCGTACAATCATGATTATGGTTAATGCAGGAAAACCAATAGACATGGTTATAGAATCGATACTACCATTATTGTCAAAAGGCGATTGCCTGATTGATGGAGGGAATTCTCATTATAAAAAAACTTTGGAAAGAGAACAACTAGTATCCAGATCTGGAATACATTTTCTTGGTACTGGCGTTTCCGGAGGAGAAGAAGGAGCACTTAAAGGTCCATCTATTATGCCTGGGGGATCGAAAGAAGCATATATACGTTCTGGAAAATTTTTAGAAGCTATTGCAGCCAGAGATAAAAATAATAATTCATGTTGTACTTATGTAGGTCCAGAAGGGGCTGGACATTATGTGAAAATGATTCATAACGGAATTGAATATGCAGAAATGCAGTTGTTATCAGAAATCTATCATTTTTTAAGGTTTTATGGAAATAAGAGTCCAGAACAGATTAGTGGTATTTTCAAATCCTGGAGAACGAATAAAAAAGATAGTTTCCTTTTAGAAATTACAGCAGATATTCTGCGTAAAAAAGAAGGGAAAGAATTTTTAATAGATAAAATTCTAGATAAAGCCGGACAAAAAGGAACAGGTGGATGGTCAACCGTATCAGCTTTGGAGATAGGAATGCCAATATCAACCATTTCTGAAGCGGTTATGGCAAGAAATCTTTCTGGAATGAAATCAGAACGTGAAATTGCTTCAGAAATTTATAATCTCAAACCATCTACAGGTATTGATGACGAAGAGTTTCTAAATACTTTAGAAAAAGCATTTTATGCTACAAGTATAATTAATCATGCTATAGGATTTGATCTTATCTCACAAGCATCTCAAGAGTATCAATGGAATCTTAATTTATCAGAAATTGCAAGAATATGGACTAATGGATGTATTATTCGTAGTGATTTAATGGAACAGATATCAGTCTTATTTAAAGATAGTGATTCTATTTCATTGCTTTTATTTCCAGAAATTGTTGAAATTCTTAAAACAGATATTACTACATTAACAGATATAGTTTCTATAGCGATGAGGTCAGGATATTCTCTACCTGTGATGTCTGCAGCCACAAACTATTTTTTGACATATACATCCAAACAATCCTCTGCAAATATGATACAAGCACAACGTGATTATTTTGGAGCGCATACATACCAGAGGGTTGATGCTCCATTAACTCAATATTTTCACACAAACTGGAAAAATTAATAGATATGGAATATCAATTGTTGATCGCCGTAGGTGTAGGTATTTCTGCTCTGCTTTTTATGATTCTGAAATTAAAAATACAAGCGTTTATTGCGCTTTTGATTGTATGTATACTTGTAGGTATTGTTGCTGGTTTATCACCAGAAATGATTCTCGATAGTATAAAAAATGGAATGGGAGGAACGTTAGGGTTTGTCGCTACAGTAGTTGGTCTGGGAGCTTTATTTGGGGGGCTACTAGAACATTCTGGAGGAGCTCAAGGTTTAGCAAAATACATATTGAAGCTTGCAGGAGAAAAAAATGCATCCTGGGCGATGATGATTACTGGTTTTATTATTGCTATTCCGGTATTTTTTGATGTTGCATTTATTATTTTAGTTCCTGTAGTTTTTGCTATTGCCAGAAATACAAAAAAATCAGTTTTGTTATACGCAATACCTTTACTTGCAGGCTTGGCTATTACACATAGCTTTATTCCACCAACTCCAGGACCAGTTGCGGTCGCAGATATTCTGGGAGCGAATTTGGGATGGGTAATTATTTTAGGTTTTATTACAGGGATTCCTGCAGCAATTGTTAGTGGACCTATTTTTGCAAAATATATAGCTAAGAAAATTAGTATTTCGATACCAGAACAAGGAATAGATATTCTGGAAGATAAAAAATACCCTAATCCGATCACCATTATTGCAATTATAGCATTGCCCATTCTATTAATTGTTTTAAAGACTGTTTTTCTTGGAGATTGGATGGGTGAGAATTTTTTACCAGAATCTATAACTTATACCATTGCTTTATTAGGACACCCTTTTACAGCTTTAATTATTGCTAATCTTCTTGCCTGGTATATTTTAGGTATTAGAAGGGGAACAGGAAGAGATGAATTGTTAAAACTATCTATGAAATCTTTTCAACCTGCAGGGGCAATTATATTACTTACCGGAGCAGGAGGAGCTTTTAAGCAAATTTTAGTAGACACAAAAGCAGGGGAAATGTTAGCTTCTTCGCTGCAAGGTTCATTTATACATCCTTTGTTATTTGCTTTTATAGTAGCAGCTTTGATACGTGTACTTCAAGGATCTGCAACCACAGCTATGATTGCAGCCGCAGGAATAGCATCGCCTATAATTCTGGCCGGTGAATTTAGTGCTGCTCAAATTGCACTTTTTGTGATTTCAATAGCTTCTGGGGCGACTATATTGTCTCATGTAAATGATAGTGGATTTTGGTTAGTTGGCCAATATCTTGGTTTGACTGAAAAACAAACATTTCGTTCCTGGACGGTAATGACTACTTTAATTGCATGTACAGGATTGGTCATGTCGTTGTTATTGTGGTATGTCTTTTGACCCTTTAAAAAATATAATAAAAAATAAGACCACAGCAGAATTCCTGCCATGGTCTTAAATCAGTTAACCAAGCAATTAATTTTTATACATCAGAATGGCATTGAGCTGTATCTTGCTCATCTGTACAATGTGAACTACCTCCTTTAATGATAAATAATTGTTCTCTTTTTTCTAAAACTTGGATGTTTTCTAGTTTTAACAAATTTTCTAGCATAACAAAATGATTTAATGGTTTAAAAATTATTGTTTTATATTCTTCTTTATGGTCAATTTATGACATTTTTTGAAGATTATTTAGAAGTATGACATCCACCACCTACATCAGGATCATTACAACCCATTCCTGCTGAACCTGTTATGGTTTGTAATTGATTTTTTTCTAAAACTTGGATGTTTTCTAGTTTTAACAAATTTTCTAGCATAATAAAATGATTTAATGGTTTAAAAATTATTGTTTTATATTCTTAGTAACCAATTTATGAAGCTTTTTTGCATTGAAACCCCCTGTTTTCAGTGAAAGTATATCTAGACGTATTTTTTAACTTTTTATTATAAAATTGATTTTCATTGAATTTTCATAACCGAAACCCTCTTTTTTATATCATATTACTACTGCTTTTTTAAAGATTAAAAATTACTTTTGTGCAAAATTATTGTAATGGCTGGAAATACATTTGGAAACCTTTTTAAGGTAACTACATTTGGAGAATCACACGGAGTGGCAATAGGAGGAATCATTGATGGATGTCCTGCTGGTGTTGCATTAGATTTAGAAGCAATTCAGGCAGAATTAGATCGCCGTAAACCAGGACAATCAGCTATCGTTACACAGCGTAAAGAGCCTGATACTGTAGAATTTTTTTCTGGTATTTTTGAAGGGATAACTACCGGAACCCCTATAGGTTTTGCTATTAAAAACGCAAATCAGAAGTCCAAAGACTATTCGCATATAAAAGATTCATATCGACCTTCTCATGCAGACTATACCTATGATCAAAAATATGGTATCAGAGATTATAGAGGAGGAGGACGTTCTTCGGCTCGTGAGACTGCCAGTAGAGTAGTGGCAGGGGCTATAGCTAAACAGGTATTGTCTGAAATTAAGATTAATGCTTATGTAAGTGGAGTTGGTGCTATAAAACTAGAAAAGAGTCATACCGAATTAGATTTTTCATTAACCGAAAGTAATATTGTTCGTTGTCCGGATCCTAAAATGGCAAACGAAATGGAAAACTATATCAAACAGATTAGAAAAGAAGGAGATACTGTTGGGGGAATTGTGAGTTGTGCAATTTCTGATGTTCCTATTGGACTTGGAGAACCTGTTTTTGATAAATTACATGCAGAATTAGGAAAGGCTATGCTTTCTATTAATGCAGTAAAAGGTTTTGAGTATGGAAGCGGTTTTGCCGGAGCAGAATTAAAAGGAAGCCAGCATAATGATCTTTTTAATACAGACGGAACAACTAAGACCAATCTATCAGGAGGAATACAGGGTGGGATTTCTAACGGAATGGATATCTACTTTAATGTAGCTTTTAAACCTGTAGCTACAATAATGCAAGATCAGGAAACCATTGATAAAGATGGAAATATGGTAAACATGCAAGGTAAAGGAAGACATGATCCCTGTGTTGTGCCCAGAGCAGTTCCTATAGTAGAAGCAATGGCAGCTTTGGTACTTGTAGATTATTGGTTAATGAACCGTACAATCAAGAAATAGGAAATAATAAAAGATAAGTTAATAATTTACGGTAATCTTATTTTGGTTGCCGTTTTTTTGTTTTTAATTTATATCTTCGACGCTATTTTGCTTATATATTAAAATACTCACATGAAAAAAATCGCATTGCACTGGCAAATCATGATCGGAATGATATTAGGGATATTATTCGGATTTTTAATGACTACCTTCTCATGGGGGAAAGGATTTACAGGAGATTGGATTGCACCTTTAGGAACTATTTTTGTAAATCTATTAAAGCTAATCGCGGTTCCGTTAATTTTGGCTTCTTTAATTAAAGGAATTTCAGACCTAAAAGACATTTCTAAATTTAAATTAATAGGAGGAAGAACAATTGTTATTTATATTTTAACAACTGTTATTGCAATAACCATTGGTTTATTAATGGTAAACGTATTTAAACCAGGAAATGGAATTACTCCTGAAACCATAGAAAAATTAACTGCAGAATATGCTGGTAATGCTAAGATTTCTGAGCGTATCGCTGAAGCAAGCAAACAAAAAGAAAGTGGTCCTTTACAGTTTGTTGTGGATATGGTTCCGCAAAATGCGGTTAAAGCCATGAGTGATAACAAAATGATGTTACAGGTTATATTTTTTGCAATTTTCTTGGGTATTAGTATGTTACTTATAAAACCATCTCAATCAGAGCCTCTTAAAAAGTTTTTTGATAGTTTGAATGATGTGGTGTTAAAAATGGTCGATTTAATTATGCTTTCCGCACCATTTGCTGTTTTTGCTTTGTTAGCTAATGTAGTTGTTACCTCTGATGATCCTGATATTTTATTTGCGTTATTAAGGTATGCAGGTGTTGTAGTATTTGGTCTGGCCTTGATGATCCTATTTTACTGTATTCTGGTGGCAGTTATAACTAAGAAATCTCCGTTATGGTTTCTTAAACAAATTAGCCCTGCACAATTACTAGCATTTTCTACTAGTTCTAGTGCAGCGACACTTCCCGTGACTATGGAAAGAGTAGAAGAACATATAGGAGTGGATAAAGAAGTATCTAGTTTTGTACTTCCTGTAGGAGCGACTATTAATATGGACGGAACTAGTTTGTATCAAGCTGTTGCATCTGTATTCATTATGCAAGTTCTTTGGCCAGAAGGATTAACATTTAGTAATCAAATTACAATTGTATTAACTGCTTTATTAGCGTCAATAGGATCTGCTGCTGTTCCCGGTGCAGGAATGGTAATGTTAGTAATTGTTCTGGAAGCCATAGGCTTTCCTTCTGATAAATTGCCAATTGGATTAGCACTGATATTTGCTGTAGATAGGCCGTTAGACATGTTGAGAACAACTATCAATGTTACAGGTGATGCAACTGTATCTATGATTGTAGCTAAATCTGTTGGGAAATTAGGAGAACCAAAGGTAAAAGAATGGGATGATCATTATGATGATGTAAAGTAATTATTCTACTTTCCAATTCCTAAGAAGCTCAAATAGTAATGGATAATCTTTTTCTCGTTCGGGATTCCACATCATAGTGAGTTTTGCTTTTTGTTTGATATTTTTCAATTCAATATTTTGTATTGGAAACTCATGACCATACAATGAAGAAATAGGCTCTAGAGAAATTCCTAAACCGGCTTCTACAAGTCTAAAACTTGTACTGGCAGAATCTGTTTCATGAATAATTTTTGGAACAAACCCTGCATCAATACATATGGATTCTAATATGTGTACATAATTTGGACCATCTGCAACAGATGGAAAAATGAATTCTTCATTAGAGAAGACAGAAAAATCACTATAATTATCCTGATTTATAGGATGATTTTCTGGCAATAATATTACGAAATTATCGATATGTAATACTTTGCTTTTCAAATTGAAGGGGACCATTGGATTTGTTGCGAAACCAATGTCTAATTCATTTTGCTGTAGAGCCAGATATTGATCCCGATTGTTCATTTCTCTTAATACCGCTTTTATTCCAGGTATTCTTTGATGAACAGTTTTTAGGATTTCTGGTAAGATGGTTTGCATTATTGAATGAGTAAAACCTATTTTAATTTCTCCTGCCTGACCATTGTGAATTTGGACTGTTTGTTTTTTAACCCTTTCTAATTGAATAAGTAGTTTTTTGGCTTCTGCTATAAAATAATGTCCAGCAGCAGTGAGCTCTACATTACGTTTATTTCTTTTAAACAATACTGCACCGATTTGATCTTCTAATTGCTTTATTTGTCTGCTCAATGCAGGCTGTACAATATTCAATTCCTCTGCAGCTCTGGTAAAGTTCAATTTTTCGGATAACAACAGTACATTTTCTAGTTGCTGGATGTTCATTAATGCATTTTTGTTATTAGTTAATCAAAATTAAGTATTTTTTATTATAAATATAGATGATTAATTTTGATGTGTTTCAACATTTGGATAATTCATAGTATAATATTAGTGATAGAATGCAAAACACGATACCAAACCTAGACACATTGGAAAAAGCTTATGATCCTTCTGATTTTAGAAAGATAGGACATGAGATGATCGATTTAATTGCTGACCATATAGAAAAAGTTCAGACAGACGAGGACCAACCTGTTCTCATGTATAGAGAGCCAGAGGATGAATTATTATTCTGGAAACAAGATTTTTCTTCGGATACTGGAATGATTGATGTATTTAGTAATATTCTTGAACATTCTATAAGTGTGCATCATCCAAAATATATTGGTCATCAGGTTGCTGTTCCTGCATTAATTTCTGGTTTGGCTGGACTGATGTCTGATGTGTTAAATAATGGTACTGGAGTATATGAAATGGGAATGGCAGGTAACGCAATCGAAAAAATTGTTACAGATTTAATGGCTAAAAGAATTGGGTATAGTTCTGATGCTTCTGGGCTTCTTACTTCTGGTGGTACTTTAGCCAACCTTACTGCTTTATTGGCTGCACGTAAAGCTAAAGCACCAACTGCTGTTTGGGAACATGGACATCAAGAAAAACTAGCAGTATTAGTTTCTGAAGAAGCACATTATTGCATTGATAGAGCTGCTAGAATTTTAGGTTTAGGAAATGATGGGATTATAAAAGTACCCGTTGATTCTGATTTCAAAATAGACACAAATATACTTGATGAATATTATAGTAAAGCCAAAGCAGATGGTTTTTATGTTATTGCCCTTATTGGTTGTGCATGCTCTACAGCTACCGGGTCATATGATAATTTAAATCATCTTGCAGATTTTGCAGAAAAACACAGTTTATGGTTTCATGTAGATGGTGCTCATGGAGGCGGAGTAGTGTTTTCAAAGCAATATAAATATTTGGTAAACGGAATTGAACGTGCAGATTCTGTTGTTATTGATTTTCATAAAATGCTAATGACTCCTGCTTTAAATACCGGATTAATTTTTAAGAAAGCAGAAGATGCTTATCAAACTTTTGCACAAAAAGCTCAATATTTGTGGGATTCACAAGATACCAGAGAATGGTATAATTCTGGAAAGAGAACTTTTGAGTGTACAAAATTTATGATGTCCATAAAAGTTTATGCCATACTAAAAGCACATGGAGAAGAAATATTTGAAAAAAATGTTGATACTTTGTATCATCTTGCTTCGGTTTTTTCAAAAACGATTAACGATCGCCTTGATTTTGAATTGGCGCTAATACCAGAGGCGAATATCATTAATTTTAGATATACCAAAGTAATGATGGGTATGGATATTAATTCTCTTAATGCAGATATCCGAAAACGTTTAATCGCTTCCGGAAAGTTTTATATTGTGCAAACTAGAATAAAAGAAGAATTATATCTTAGAACGACGATCATGAATCCACTAACAAAAGAAAAGGACTTAATCTCTCTTTTGGATGAAATAGAAACTATCGCAGCAACTATAGCGTAGTTACTATAGAAATTCTGGTTATGATCTTACTTTTCCGGTTAATACACTTACCTTAGAATTAAAAGGATTTCCAGACGCTCTTCTTAGTAAAACTACTTGTCCCGTATGCCATATTGCATCAGCAATAGGGCCATTGATGTTATTCCAGAATGGGAATTCTGTATTTTTTTCTTTCCCTTTGAAAACAACCTTAAAATCCGTTAAATCATTGCTTTTTAGTAATATATTACGCGCTTTTTTGAAGTTTTCAAGAGTTTTTTTACGTTTCTCGGCATAATTCATTTCTGGTTGTTCTATGGTAGGGTCGTTTATTGTTTTTGTAGTCGCATTAACAATTACTCTAGATAAATCATAAATATGATCAATGGTCTCTTCACATCTTCTTCCTTTCTCACTTGGTTTGTATTGTAAATCTTCGTCACGTAATCCTTCAGTAGCCCAATAATATCTAAAACCTAACCCATCAATTAATCTCGCAACAACAGAACCAGCAGTATAGGTTTCTGGATAATCCGGTATTTCTGCATAAGGAAGGTTTGTAGTGGTTGTATCCTGAGCATGTAATGTTATTGAAAAGAATAGGAGAGAAATGACAAATAAAGAAAATTGTTTCATTGTGAAATATTTTATTTTTTTTAAAAAACTAAAGTAATTCACTCTATAAGGATAGCGAAAGATATTATGATTTTTAACATTTTCTTTACGCAACCAAATATAAAAGCTATTCATCTATTAGATATATAAGAGTTAACCAAATCTATAGGTCATGAAATATTTTATTTATTTCTTTACTTCTATACTGATAATTGGATGCAGTGGAGATGATGATGTAGTTACTAATCCAGATCTTAATTCTTCAGGTTTGGGAGGTGAATGGAATTTGATCAATGTCTCGGGAGGTTTTATCGGAATTAATGAAAATCTTGATAAAGGTATAATCATTTGGAATTTTAATGAGACTAATAAAAATGTCGTAATCACAAATAATAATATGAATGATGCGATTAATGATATATTGCCAACAGGTACTTATAATTTTTCTATGGTTACAATTAACGGAAACGAAGAATTGATCATCAATGATAGAAACTTAGGCAATTTTGAACTTACCAATAATGAATTTACCATTGATGAACAATTTAGAGATGGTTTTCGATATACATTTCAGCGTTAAAGATTAATTCGTTTGTTTTTTGGGTACTTTACTTGATAAGAAAACTGTTTTTCTTCTTTTTGATTTGAAGGGATATTTAATTCCCAAGTTATGATACCGGTTTTAGTATCATATTCTAAAGCACTAGTGTTAATATCGTCTATTTTGATTTCTTTGTTCTGAGAAATAGGAATACGATCCTGTAACGTAATATGGATTTTATTTTTCTTGTTATTTTTAATACTGATTTTATACCCACGATTTATAATTTTATTACTTCCTGTAAAGGATTTACTTTTAAAATTATTAAGTTGTTCTCTTTTCACAATGATATTTGGATCAACACCTAAGGATATTGTGAGACTGTCTGTTGTTGCTAGAGGATCGATATTTGTTTTTCCTGCAAAGCTACCTTCGAAGTAAATATTGGCTTCTCCCGCTAATAAGTTAAATTGTTCCCAGTTTCCTAATTTTGCAGTCAGAAATGCATTTTCATCAAGTTCTGGAGCTACATAATACCTGTAATCTGCTTTCATATCAAAATTATCAATCTCGATTACGGTAACCTCTGCATTAGAGTTGATCGTGTATTTATTTTTAATTTTGAATTTAGTATTTGTAATCCCTTCTTCTTTAGTTTCAACCACTCGGTTATATTCTTTTTTTTCTTGCATCCTTTTTGCTTTAACACCGGATACTCTTCCTGCGAGAGAAGATGATCCATATGCAGTAACAACAACTTCTTCTAATGCTGATACATCTTCTTCTAATTTTTGATTTATTGATGAGGAATAAATAGGAATAGTTGCGCTATTAAATCCTATGTAAGAAAAAGAAAGTTCTCTTCCTCCTTGGATATTTATAGAGTACCGACCATCAAAATCCGTTTGAACACCATTTGTTGTTCCTTTTTCTATAATATTTACTCCTGGGAGTGGTTGACCATTAGAATCACTAATAATTCCGGTTACTCGTCTTATAGTTGGGTTATATTTATAGCCATGTCTATTAATAGTATTGTTTCTTCTGTAATTGCCATAGGTAAAGTTTAGGTACTTTGTAGTTAGATCAGGCTTAAGGTTATTGGTATTGGGATCACCGGTAGACAGTATGATATTTGCATTTTTCCAATCTGTTCCGGTTTGTTGATATACATTTGCTTTATATGCTATGTTAAGTGGAGATTCAACATTTTTTGATTTGATATCATATAATGGAAACCAGCCTGCATTATTAACATTATATCGTATTTCTAGTATTAGATTAGACGCAGTGGTAGCATCAAGTTTTAGTTTAATTTCACCACGTTCTTCTTTGGTATGATCATCAAGTGTATTTATTTCATTTCTGATGGCATCAATATTTTTATGTAAGTCATTTAATTTTTGTGTAATGGTATATATATCATTCTTTATAATAACAGATCTTTCTCTATAATACGTAGAAATTTGTTTTACCGTTTCTAAAGAAAGGGTTGTGTTGTTACCACTGATCTGTTGATTATTGTCTAGTACTTTTTGTTCTTGTTGTAGTCCAGAAATGATATTATCATTGTTACTTCTCTCTAATAGTAATTTTTGAAGTTTATTTTTCAAAGATTTTAGTTCTTCAGATTGTTGTTTCTTTTCGAGATAATTAATGTTGAAATTTATTGATACTATAGAATTGTTTTTTAACCCTGATATTTGAATGCTATTTTCGTCAATTGAAGGAGATAGATCATGCAATATGATATCATTGATTCCTGGTTTTATATTTACAGAGGTAGTTCTTTTTATTTGTGCGCCCGTAAGGTATACTGTTACTTCTTCAATTGTAGATACTGTCTTCTTTTCATTATTAGCAGATACCAGGAATGAAAACAATAAGAATAATAGCGTATAGGTTCTCATAATTTTATAGTTTTTAGTTATAAAAACGAATATATATTGTTGGTGTTTTTTGTAAAACCTTAATTGAGTGAACCGATATTTTGAGTTAGTGAAATCTATATTTTAGAATTATAAAACCAATTCTAATATTTAAATAGGGGGATTTTCCCCTGATCACTTTTAGTTAAAGTCCCCTTACAAGGTATTATTCTTATCGATACTTTTGGTATATCAATTTTTCACACTAAAAACACTTACAATATGAAACGGCTTTTACTACCCATAGTGCTTATTACTTTTGCTGTTATATGCCTTAGTATTGTGCATATAGACAATGTTAATAAGTTAGACGCTCAATCCAACGAATTGCGTAAAAAACATCAGACTGAGTTTGACTCAGGTAATCAAGTAGATAACTCTTCAGAGGTGGTTGTACCAAAGACTAAATGAAGAGCAGAAAACGATTCAATTGTTATTGATCAATAAAAAGAGCTTTAAGTTTTGGGGTTGGAATCATACAACTTTCTTTTTTGCCGAACCATTTATATCTGTTTTTGGCAATAATATTGTAAATCCAGTCTCTAAAGAATTTAGGTAAAATAAGGAAAACAGAAAGTAAGGGATAAAGACCAGACAGCTGCTTTGCAATATGTAAAGCGGCTGTTGATTTATGATAATAGGCGACTTTTGGTTCAATCAATAAAATAGAATCTAATGAAGAAGTGTCTATGTTTCTTTCCAGAATTAGTTTTTTACCAATTTCGCTCTGTAGAGATGCATACCTGAATATATCTTTTTTATCGCGCTTAATAATAAAGTTTATAGCACTATTGCAGAGGTTACATACGCCATCAAATAATATGATTTTTTTATCTTCTTTAATCATATGACAAAGATAATACGAATTATGGATAAGAAATATGGTATTATGAATTCATTAAGAATCACTTGGCGATAACAGAATTGATAACTTGTTGTGTTGTTATCTGAAGATTTTTGGGAAGCTTGTTGTCTTTAGGTAGTACAGCTAGATAACGATCGTTATTAGAATCATAAACTTGTTTGTAAGCAGGATCATCAAGTTGTAGTATATCGCAGATTTCTTTGATGAGATCAAGATGGTAGATCAGGTCATTACTGCCCAAATGAAAAATACCTTTCTTACTACGATTAATAATGTAATGTATTTGTTGCGTCAGTTTTGATATAGAGGTCACATTAATAATTACGTTTGGAAAAACTTCTATCGGTGCGGCTAAATCATGCAATGTTTTTAATTCCTGAACCCTAGGAGTACCAGACCCAAAAACCATGGGAACCCTAGCAATTACATACTTATTTGTTGGTAATCGCATTAAAGCATTTTCAATTTTAATTTTAAATCTTCCAAAAACACTATCGCTTAATGTTTTATCATATTCATAAGATGGGTAGTTACTAAAGGAATCAAATACATTGGCACTAGACATAAAAATAAGCTTGCATTTATGTTTTTGTATCCATCCAATTATACGTTGATGTGCATCTAATTGTGAGTTAAAATTACCTCTAAGTGTAGTGATAATATAAGTTGGCTTTAAGTTATCTAATAGAATGGAAATATCTTCAAGTTCCATATCATATTGAAAGAACTTATTGTTCTTTTCAAAGAATGCGTTGTCAGTACGATATGTACCATAGGTATCAAAATAGGAATTTAGCTCTTTATAAAGAGCATTTCCTATAAAACCACTGGCACCTACGATCAAAATTCTTTTCAAAATCCTATTATAAAAAAATTAAGTTTCAAATATTACTACTGTGTAACCTTGAAACTTAATTATACTATTGTTTATTGTTATATTACCCTTTATAAAAAGGTAATTTTACTACGGTTGCGGGAATAGCTTTTTTGCGAACCTGGATATTAATTTTACTTCCAGGCGTTGCAAAAATAGCGGGCACATATCCTAGTCCAATTCCTTTTCCTAAAGAAGGAGACATAGTACCAGAGGTCACAATACCTATTTTATTACCATTATCATCTACGATGTCATAGTCATGACGAGGAATACCACGTTCATTTAATTCAAAACCTACTAATTTTCGTTCTGCTCCACGTTCTTTTTCTTTAGCAATAGATTCTGCATTAATAAAATCTTTTGAAAATTTAGTAATCCAACCAAGTCCGGCTTCTATAGGAGAAGTTGAGTCATTTATATCATTTCCATAAAGGCAATATCCCATTTCTAATCTTAATGTATCTCTTGCAGCTAATCCGATAGGTTTAATACCAAAGTCAGCCCCTGTTTCAAGCACCTTATCCCATATCTGCTGAACTTCAGAGTTTTTGCAATAAATTTCAAAACCTCCACTACCAGTATACCCTGTTGCCGAAATAATAACATTTTCAATTCCTGCAAAATCAGCTACTTCAAAAGTGTAAAATTTCATTGTTTCCAGATCAACAGAAGTTAATGGTTGCATTGCAGCAGCAGCTTTTGGACCTTGTATTGCCAATAAAGAATAGTCATCAGATAAATCACGCATGTCTGCATTCATAGTATTATGGCTACTAATCCAATCCCAGTCTTTTTTAATATTAGAAGCATTAACGACCAAAAGATATTTTTCATCTGCAATTTTGTACACAATCAAATCATCTACAATTCCTCCTTTATCATTTGGGAAACAACTATATTGAGCTTTTCCATCAACTAGTTTAGAAGCGTCATTAGAAGTTACTTTCTGAATCAAATCTAGGGCGTTCGCACCGGTGATTAAGAACTCTCCCATATGAGATACATCAAAAACGCCAACATCTTTACGAACTGTTTCGTGTTCTATGTTGACCCCTTCATAAGATACAGGCATATTAAAACCTGCAAAAGGAACAATTTTAGCCCCTAAAGCAATGTGAGTTTCTGTTAAAGCAGTATTTTGCATAATGCAATGATTTAGTGTTATCAAATTGACGCCGAAAGTAAAAAACTTTGTGTAGGTATACAATGCTTTTTTGTTATAATCCTGATAAATTATCAGTTTGATGATATATTTATTATTAAATATTATACTATTTGTTTTATATATAAGAATAGTACTAAAATCTCCTTAAGAATCAATTCTTTTCATGATAAAAGTAATTTTAATAACGATATATAATTTTTAATACTTTAACAATAGATAAACATCATTTTTTTAAAACGAAATTTTTAATGTTAATCATTTGTTGTGATCACGTTAAAAAAATATTTACCTTTATAGTGGAATTAAGGCAGAGGTGAATAGGGAATCACAAATAACTGATAGTTTTTTAATCAAGAATATAAATGAAGGAAATGAAGAAGCCTTCAAAATTCTTTTTGAGCTATATTATAGTAAATTACTATATGTGGCTAAGAATTATATTTCCAGTACCGAAGATGCAGAAGAAATTGTACAAGATGTTTTTTTAAAAACCTGGAAAAAAAGAAAAGATATTTCTACTAATATTAATGGATACCTATTTAAAATTACAAAAAATTCTTGCCTTGATTATTTGAGATCAAAGAAACATAAGCTTAGCTCTTCCAATAATATAGTACAGCTTGAAGCATTTATAAATCATAATGCATTGGCAGATAAAAATGCCTCTTCTATTATAGAAAAAGAATTAGCACGAAAAATACAACTCAGTATAGAATTGCTTCCAGAGAAATGTAAAAAAGTTTTTATTAAAAGCCGAATTGAAGGTTTAAAAAATAAAGAAATATCAAATGAATTAGATATTTCTGTAAAAACTGTAGAAAACCACATCTCTAGAGCAATCAAGCATATGAGGCTGCATTTAAGAGAATTCCTATCTTTTTTTTAATACTTTTCTTAAAAAAATAAAAAACTTTTTGGGGGGTAAAGTAATTTTATACGTCTTTATAAGTATAAGACTATAATTTAATGCAAGAAAAAGATCTCATAAAGTATATAAAGGGAGAATCTGATCCAAAAGAAAAAAGAATTATTATCAATTGGATTCGAGAAGATGTAAATCATCAAAAGCGCTTTAATATAATAAAGGCAGAATACATTGCTTCTACTCTTGATGAATCAGAGAATGTTGATATCGATGCAGTATATCATCGTTTTTCTTCTAAACAAACCAAAAAGAAAAGAAGACGTTATTATATTTCTGCAATTGCATCTATAATAATACCACTTATGGTATGGTATACTTTGACATCATTTCCTGATAATGATTTGATCGTTGATACTACAGAGTTTTTAAGATTTGATACTAAAACTGTAACTACAGGTCATGGAGACCATAAAACGGTGATATTACCAGATGGATCATCTATTACATTAAATGCTGATAGTAGCTTAAAATATCCTGAAGAGTTTGATGATGATGTGAGAAAAGTAACCTTGATAGGTGAAGCTTTTTTTGATATTCAAAGAGACGAGAGTAAACCCTTTATTGTACAAACAGAACACCTGAAAGTAAGAGTTTTAGGAACATCATTTAATGTTAAGTCTTATCCAAAAGATGAGAAGATAGAAACTACATTAGTAACAGGTAAAGTAGAAGTTCTACAGAAAGAACAGATAACCCCCATTGTTTTAGAGCCATCAGAAAGAGCAACTTTTGATAAGAAAAAAAGTGATATCAAAGTCGATAAGGTTGATTCTAAAAATATAGTGGCCTGGCAAGAAGGAAAATTAATTTTTGATAAAACTCCTTTAAAACAAGTAGTATTAGACTTAAACAGAAAATATAATGTAGAATTTGTAATTACATCTGATTCTCTTCTACAATATAAGTATACAGGAGAGTTCGATAACCTTGAATTAGAAGAGGTTTTAGATCTTCTCAAAATTTCATCACCTATAAATTATAAATACTTAAATAATAAAATTATGCTTAACTCAGAATAAAAGTACAGAAGAGAGTGCTGGAACACTCTCTTCTTATAATCATTTAATTAGACTCACGAATTAGAATAATTAAAATCATACAAAACTATGAAAAAAAACCTTTCAGATGTTTTCTTATCAAGAAAACATCTAATAAGAATTATGAAAATATATTCGTTACTTATCTGTATTACTATTTCGAAGCTATTTTCATTTAATACATATTCTCAGAATATATCTATTTCTTTAGAAGAAGCAACATTACAAATGGCTATTGAAGAAATAGAAGAAAAAAGTGAATATCGCTTCTTTTATAATAATAATCTTATCGATATTTCAAAAAAAGTTTCTTTAAAAGCAAATAATGAGAAAGTAAAAAAAGTATTAAATGGACTATTTAATAGGACCAATATTAATTTTAGGGTATATAAAAATCAAATTGTCTTATTTCCTAGATATGTTAAAACTTCAGAAGAATCCATAAAGAATCTCTTAGATTTTATGGAAGAAAAATCTAATACTACAAAAAGTAAGGGCAAAACGAAGATCGATAAAAAGAATGAAGTAGTACAAAATATGGTAAGAGGAACTGTGAATGCTGCTGACGGTATTCCTTTACCCGGAGTGAACGTATTAATAAAAGGAACAAATACAGGTACATTAACAGACTTTGATGGTAATTATGAAATCGCAGCAGAGCAGGGAGATGTTTTAACATTTTCTTATGTTGGCTTTCAATCTAAAGAAATTGTCATAACAAATAATGCGTTAAATGTTATCTTACAAGAGGACGTAAGTACATTAGAGGAAGTAATTGTGGTTGCTCAAGGTATTTCAAAATCAAGAAAAGCACTGGGATATGCTATTTCTAAGGTAGAGACAGAAGAAACCGAAAACCGTCCTGAAGCGGATATAGCAAGAACCTTACAAGGTAAAATATCTGGAGTTTTAATATCTCCAAATGATGGAAGTAGTGGTGCAGCAGCAGGTATTGTCATTAGAGGTTCATTATCTTTAACAGAAGGTAATGGTGCCTTAATTGTTGTAGATAACGTTCCGTTTTCTGGAAATCTTCTGGATATCGACCCAAATAATATTAAAAACATTACAGTTCTTAAGGGCTTAAATGCAGCTGTATTATATGGTAGTCAGGGTAGAAACGGTGTGATTCTGGTTGAAACCACTACAGGTGCCGCCAAAATAGGAGAAAAAGGTTTTACAGCAAAAATATCTCAGACAACTTATACGAATAATGTTGCTTCATTACCAGATTTTCAAAATACCTTTGGTGTAGGTAATAACCTTGTAACAGACAATGGTACTATTGGTAATGTTGGTAGTAACGGAGCACGCTTTACAGATATTGATGTGGTGCCACATCCACTAGCAGGAAATCCAAATTTTCCACAATTTGCAGATGCTGTAGTACCTTTTGAAGCTGCACGAAATAATGTAAATGACTTTTTTAGTACAGGAATAGGACAAATAACATCTGTCAACTTAGAAGCAACAGGCGAAAGAACGTCCCTAAACTTCTCTATGGGATATACCACAGAGGGTGGTATTCTTGGGAATAATGACTTCAAAAGATTTAATATTAGCGTAGGTGGAACTTCTCAATTAACGGATAAACTGAAGTTATCTTCTTCTTTATCTTATAGTTCGCGAAATAGAAATTCCTATAGTTCTGTAGATAGTGATGATGCAGATGGTGAAGATATATTAGAGAATTTATATGTAATTCCAAGAAGTTTGGATATACAGAATTTACCATTTCAAGACCCTGTGACAGGAGGAAATGTATATTATAGGGCAGATCGTGAGAATCCACTATGGACTATAGCAAATACAGGAAGAGAGAGAAATGTACGTAGAATAAATGGTACCTTAAACCTAGCATATAAATTCAATGCACATCACAGTTTAAAATATAGAGGAGGTCTTCAAATAGAAACTTCAGATGTTTTAGACTTTAGAAATAGAGGGGGGATCGGTGCAACCGCAACTTTGGGAACTTTGGATCTTACATCTAATACAGAATTTGATGTTGATAATACTATTATTTTTGAATCTAATTATAGAATTTCAAACGCAATAGGCTTCGAATCACAGTTAGGGATTAATTCTAGATATGAAACGTTTAGATCTCAGGATTCTGAATATACCGATCAAATAGTATTTGGTGTGTTAAGGCCAAATAATTTTAGAGTGCCAGGTGAAGGAGATTTTGATATTACCAAACGTAACCTTCTCGGAGTTTTTGGTCAGTTTGAATTTGATTATAATGGTTTTTTATACCTTAATTTATCAGGAAGATTAGATAAAGGATCCACTGTTGAACGTGAAAATCAAAATTTATTTTATCCAGGAGTTTCAATATCCTTTATACCAACATCGGCTTTTGAGTTTGGAGAAAGTTTTGTGGATTATTTGAAAATTAGAGGAGCATATGCTACTTCTTCTGGTTATCCTGGTTTATACAATACAAGACCAAGTCTATCATCAGACCCAAGAGAGTTTAGTGATATTAATAATGCGCTTATTGTCACCAATTCATTATTTGGTGAATTGGCAAATCCAAATTTAAAGCCAGAATTGCATAGAGAATTTGAATTAGGGTTAGAAGGTAACTTTTTTAATAATGTAGTTACTTTACAAGCTTCTGTATATTCTCGTATTTCAGATAATCAAATTTTTGAAACTAATATTGCACCAGCAACAGGTTTTGAAGAAACAGTTATTAATGCGGGTAGGGTAGATACAGAAGGATTAGAAATAGATTTAGGTGTTCGATTATTTAAAAACTCTGATTTTAATTGGACGCTTAGAAATACATTTACCACTTTTAAATCTGTTGTTGTAGATCTTCCTGGTGATATAACTCGTAGAGATAACCTTATTGAAGGTGAAGAATTAGGTGTTTTTTTAGGATCTTATGTCGTTCGCGATGCTGAAGGAAATGCTTTAATTGATCCTACGACCGGACGATTAATTACCAGTGATGATGTAGGGTTACAAGATGAGATTATCGGAAATTCTGTACCAGATTTTAGAGCAACATCAATCAATACATTTAATTATAAAAATTTCACACTGTCAACACAGTTAGAGTATACACATGGCGGAGATCGTAGTTCTGCGGTATTTGAAAACTTATTAGAAAGAGGGGTTACTACTGATACAGAAAATAGAGAAGGTAGCTTCTTAATCCCAGGTGTTTATGGCGATCTTTCTACAGGGTTACCATTATTAGATGCTAATGGAAACACAATACCTAATAGCACTCAGCTTACTGGAAATAATGCAGTGTTTAACAATTTTTATGAAGCTGATGAAAATCTAACTTTTGATGATTCTGTATTTAGAATACGAGAAGTTTCATTGTCTTATAACTTTAATAAAGGCACGTTTAATAAACTACCTTTTGAAAGTATGGATATTACGTTAAGTGGAAGAAATCTTTTCTTTAGTGCTCCAGGATTTCCAGAAGGGATAAATTTTGATCCAGAGACTACAGGTTTATCTACACCAACTACAAAAAGATATTCTTTTTCGATATCAGTTAATTTCTAATTATAAATTCAATTAAGATGAAAAAAATAAAAATATTAATATACTTATTAAGTATAATACTATTTGCGTCTTGTGAATTGGGAGACTTTGGGGATGATTTACAAGAGAATCCTAATCTTCTTACACCAGACCAAGCAGATCCAAATTTCTTGTTGAACAATGTGCAGAAAGAAGTAGCTGATCTTTTACAAGATTTAAACCGTACTACCGATGAAGTTATGCGATATACGGTTTTAAACGAAACCTATTCTGATGTATCAAATCAAGCTTCCTTAAATAGCGAATACACTAATTATTATGCATTTCTCGAAGATGCAAATATAATATTTGATTTAGCAGAAAACGATGAGAGTTTGTTATACCATAGAGGGATGGCTACTATATTAACAGCTTATGCCACAGTAACTATGGTAGATTATTTAGGAGATATTCCATTCTCAGAAGCTAATCGTGGAGATGAACAAATTTTAAATCCAAAGCCAGATGATGATGCAATGATTTATGCAACATTATTAGACCGTTTGGATATAGCTATTGATGATTTAGCAAATTCTACTTTAGCTCCCACTAATGATTTATATTATGATGGAGATGCAGAAAAGTGGATCAGACTAGCAAAATCCTTAAAACTCAAAATGTTGCTAAATATAGGTGATAGAGATAGGATTAATGTATTATTAGCCGAAGATGATTTTATTACATCAGACGATGATTTTCAATTTCAATATGGTACTTCAGCTTCAGATCCAAATAGTCGTCATCCAGATTATAATATTTCCTATCGTCCAGAAGGATTTAGTACATTTTTGGGGAACTCATTTTTAAATTTACTTTTAAACGATAAAAGTATTTCTGACCCACGTCTGCGTTATTATGTATACCGTCAAAGTAATACCGATCCTTCTGATACATTATTAGGTTGTGTAGGATCTAGTATTTTTAATTTTTGTTACCTGGGTAATGCATATTACGGAAGAGACCATGGAGATACAAGATCTACTGGAGCTGATCGTAATTTGAGAGCTACATATGGTTTGTATCCCGTTGGTGGAGCATTTGACGAAGATAACCCAAGCGCTCCAGAATTTGCAATAGCAGCACAAAATCAATTAGGAGCAGGTATATTACCGATATTATTATCTTCTTTTGTCGATTTCTTAAGAGCAGAAGCGGCTTTGACATTAACAACAAGTGATGACTCTGCAGCATTGTTAGAATCAGGGATTAGAAAATCAATGGACAAAGTACTTAATTTTGCCAATGCAGCTTCAGGTTCTACATTTGCCGCAACATCAGCAGATGTAGATGCTTATGTTTTAGAGGTAATGACTGCTTTTGCAGCTGCAGACAATCAAGGGAAGTTGGATATTATCTTAAAAGAATATTACTTAGCCTCTTATGGAAACTCAACAGAGTCGTATAACGGTTACAGAAGAACAGGCTTACCATCAGTATTTACCGCACCAATTTTTGATCCTAATACACCGTTCCCAAGATCATTTTCTATACCAGAAGATGCTATAAATAATAATAACCAATTAAGTCAGCGCCCAATTACCACTCAGGTATTCTGGGATAAGAATCCTGTTGGCTTTATTAGATAATAAAAAGACTTCAAGTAATGAAAAAAATATATGTATTATTAGCGTTACTGATATTAGGAATATCTTGTAGCGACTCCAGTGATATTCTGGAAGACAATTTCACAAGAGGTGGTTTGGTTGTATGGGATCAAGTACCTGATTCTTTTAGACTTAATGTTTTAGAATTTGAAGACCTTGTGTTTTCTAATGGTGTTGAAGATCCCAATAATAATATTATTTCTTATGATTTAAGGATGACTTATGGTGATATTACGGTAGATAAATTTATTACACTTACTTCTTTCCCAAATACACTTACTTTTTCTGGCCAAGAGATTCTTACGGCATTGAATTTAACCAAAGACGATCTTGATATTGCGATTCCTTTGAATTTTGTTGCTGTTATTACTACAACAAATGGAGTTTTTGATGGAGCTAGAATAGATTTTGATAGTGAAACGAATAGTAATGATGGTGGTGATTCGGGTACTGAGTTGTTTGATAACCCAGCGTTTAATCAAGCTATAAATTTTGGACTATCCTTGTTTGTACCACCACCATTAAAACTAAGAGGAACTTCTTTTGAAGAACCTTTTGGTACAGATGATCGATATACAAGAACTGATGCTGTTGCTGTAGGAGAGTTATTGAATAATCCCGGTGAACGTCATGTACAACATACAGCAGTAGGTACAGGGACAGATGATGAAATTGGTTTTAGATCATTTTTTGAAGATCCAAACACTACAGTTAGCAGTCCAGGATTTACTTCTGAGCAAATAGGTATTAGTAATGATCCTGGTCCAACTGGAGGTTCATTCTTGGATGGAGATCAAGCCTACCAGGTAGAAGATATCGATGGTACTATTAGAATAGAGTTTGATAGAGTTACTGTAGATGCTACACAACATCCAACGACAGGTATCCAGATACAATATTTTCCAATAGGAGGTAATAATCGTGAAAGTGATGATTTTATTAGAGCTACAGCTATTGTCGAAAGAGCAGATGGTTCAATGGAAACCTTAGTGCTTTTGGATATAAATGGATTGGTAGTAAATGATGGACTAGATAGATGGAACCTTATTGATTCAGGTTTTTTAACAGATGTTGTGGCTTATACTTTAACTGTAGAAATAGCCGTTGACGGTGGTTCAGAAGACACTTATTTTGACCAAATGTTAGTATACATACCAGGATAAGATTTTAATAGAATTGTTTCTATCGAAACACTTAAAAATATAAAAATGAAAAAACAATATAGATTTCCAAAAGTATCGATTGTTGTAACCATAATGGTAACGATACTAATAGGTATTATCTCATGCGAAGATGAAGATTTTAGGGTTGTACCAGAACCAGAACCTGCCCAAACTATCACGGCGATTGAACCTATGTTATCCGATATTGGTACAACAGTAGTAATTAATGGAACTAATTTTAGTCGTGTTCCTGCGAATAATAAAGTTAGTTTTAATGGAGGAATCCTTGCGATAGTATCAGTTGCTACAGATACAACATTAACGGTAACTGTACCCGAAGGGGCTACAACAGGTCCTATTTCTGTGAAAAAAGGACAAATTAATGTTGAAGGCCCTGTTTTTAATGTTGTTGGAGCACCTGCAATTACAGATTTAAGTACTACCGGTGCTGCAGTCGGAGAAACAATCACTATTAGGGGTAATAATTTTGGAGCAAGCGTTACAGATAATATTGTACAATTTAATGGTGTTACGGCAGAAGTTACTGTAGCTTCTTCAACAGAAATAACTGTTATTATTCCAGATGGAGCTACTACAGGACCACTTACCGTAGAAGTATTTGGGCAAGTGGGTAGCGTTACTTTTACTATCACACCTACAATAATTTCATTTGACCCTACCGTCGGTATTCCAGGAGCAGTAGTTACGATTATAGGAACTAATTTTAGTCCCGAAGTGGATAAAAATAGAGTAAGTTTTAATGGCTCATTAGCTACTGTAAATTCGGCAACGACTACAGAACTTAAAGTAATAGTGCCTGCTGCAGCGACTACCGGGCCGATTGCTGTAGAAGTTGAAGGTTTATTAGCGATTACAGATACTGACTTTACTATTGATTCTGTTTCACTAATTATTCCTATTAATGATGCTAATGATGATGTTGAAGAAGCAGCAGATGGAAGAATGACATTAGATAGTTCTGATCTCGAATTAGGAGAGTTTGATACTTCTGGTACACCAGATTTAGGGTTACAAAAAATAGGATTAAGATTTAACAGTATTACTATTCCTGCGGGAGTTACAATAGCTTCAGCAAGTATTCAATTTGTAGCCGATAGTACACCAGGGGCAGATCCTACAGAAATGACGATTTTCGGAGAAAATGTGGGTAATGCTGCTGCTTATGACGATATAACTCCAGCTAATAGTGTTTCAGGTCGAGTTTTGACTAGTGCTAGTGTGGTATGGAATATTCCAGAATGGACAGGTTCTGAAACAGGACCAAACCAGAAAACTGTTGATATTTCTAGCATTGTTCAGGAAATTGTGAATAGAGGAGATTGGGCCGATGGTAATAGTATGAATTTTATCTTACAGGCTACGGGAGTTTCAGCCGGTGCCACAGCAAATAATGTTGGCCGCGAGGCAGAAACGTTTGAGAGTGGTGACGGTGTATGTGTATTAAATATAGTTTATATTAATTAATATCACATAATTTAAAATATCATATTTCATATTGCTAAATCATTTATAATTGATTTATGCAGAATTAAAAATTTGAATGTTTATTAAATAAACTATGAAAAATATAATAAAATATACTTTAATCTTTTTTTTGACAATCTTTTTATCTGGTTGTGAAAATGATGATGATACAAATTCCACAGGATCAGGTGAAGCTTTCGTTTATTTTAACATTGAGGATATAAGTGTTGATCGATCAAAGTCAGAACCAGTAAGTGTTGAATTGAGATATGAAGGTCCTGAAACAGATAAAGATATAGAAGTTCTATATACTGTTAATTACCCAAGTGAAAATAATGCAGTCGAAGGAGCAGATTTTATTCTGCCAAAGACAGGTTCATTTATAATCAGAAAAGGTAAAGCAATTTCTAATGTTGTTTTACTTCAAAGAGTTAATGATAATGAAGATGCAATCCAACCTAGATCTTTAAGTATCGAATTGCAACCAAAAGAAGGTATTACCATTGGAAACTCTTCGAATTTTGGTAGTTCAATTAATATTACTTTGGGAACTGATAATTCTTCGATAATATCAGAGGCACCTTTTATTGGAGAAAAAAAATTCTCCATAGTTTCTGGAACATCAAAAGTTAAAATCCCATATTTTTCGAATAGAGAAGATATAAGGGATGTTAATAATGATGCAATTAGAAGGGCAATAATCGTACTTCATGGATCAGAGCATACTGCTGGTAAGCATTATACAAGAATGATGGAGACAGCAGAAATGGAGTCTAATAATTTGGACACATTACTTGTTGTATCACCACAATTTATTGGAGAAGAAGAAATTGATCAATATACTTTGGATTCAGAACATTCTTATTGGAGCGGTAATTGGCGTATAGGGAATACTTCTCTTGATGAAACCACTAATCCGCGAACGGAGCGTGTTTCTTCTTTTACATTTATGGATTCATTAATGATAAAATTATCAGAATATCCAAATCTTAAAACTATTGTATTAACAGGGCATTCTGCGGGAGGACAATATATAAATAGATATGCTGCTGGATCACCGATACCAGATGAATTAAATGCCAGAGGAGTTGATGTTAGCTTTATTGTAAACAATCCTAAAACATATGTTTATATGGATAATAAACGTAAAGTCCCGGGTACAGAAAATACATTTGAAGTTCCTTCTGGTGTCATTATCGGACAATGTCCTGAGTATAATGAATATAGGTTTGGCTTAGATGACTTACCCACATACTTAGATGCAATTGGAGAAAACGTCATTCGAAATAGATTACCTCAAAGAAAAGTCACATATTTAGTAGGTCAAAATGATGTAGATACAGATATAGATACTTCTAATATCTGTGAAGCACAACTTCAGGGTAAAAACCGCTTTGACAGAGCTCATAATTATTTTGACCATTTATTAGATTATTATGGACCTTCTATTATGGATACTCAAAAAATGGGAGTTGTAATTGGAGTTGGACATAGTAGCGAAGGGATGTACAAATCAGAAAGAGGTAGAAAGAATACGTTTAGAAATTAAACAAAGAAAATCGAATTGATGTTATAAAGAAATTTTGTTTTCGGTTAGTTTTCTATTCCAGAACCAGCAATTAACCATAAAACATGTATGATGAATTACTCAATTTTTCAAACAATAACATGAATTTAGAAGGAGTCAATAGATTTCTTTGATACACTTAAAATCAATTTACTTGAGTTAGCTAGCCATAAATGAATCCGATAAGGTCATCAAATTATCGGATTCATTTTATGTGATCCAAAACGATGATATTGTTACTTAATATAGAATAATTTCTTCTTCAATATTCATGAAATATAGATCAGATATGTATATCTATAAGTTCAAGGAAAACTGAACTTTGAAGATTTATATGAGTAAATAATAAGGGATAACAATGAATACAAAATTACGATGAAAATAAACTGTTTGACGTATATATTCTTAGGAATAATTATAAGTTGTTTTTATGGTTGTAGCAGGGATTCAGAAAACATAAGAGGAACCATTCATGAAACTAAACTTCTTTATTTTACTGAGCAATATGTGACTGCCGAAAGGAAAGAATGTGAGGCTATAAGAGCAGATGCTAAAGACCCAGATGATAAGATTGGAAATAAAAAGCTTACCGTGCTTAAAAATGGAAATACTTTTAAAATTCCTTACTATGCAAATGTAGCTTCGATTGATGATGAAAACCCAATGATAACTCGTGCAGTAGTAGCATTACATGGTCAAGATCGAAATGCTGACACCTATTATAAACGAATGTTAGCCGCTGCTCAAATGGAAAGCTCACAATTGGATACACTTCTAATTATATCTCCTCAATTTCTAGCAGAGTCAGATATTAACTTGCATGCATTAGATAGCGAACATTTATATTGGAGTTCTGGTGGTTGGAAAATAGGTTTTTTATCTAAAGATGAAGAACAAAACCCTAGATCAGATCGTATTTCTTCATTTTCAATAATGGATTCATTAATAGTTAAACTAAAGCATAATTATCCTAATCTTAGAAATATTATTCTTTCTGGTCACTCTGCAGGAGGTCAATTTTTAAATAGATATGCAGCTGCTACACCAATTTATCAAAGTTTAAACGATGAGCGTATAAATGTTCGATTTATTGTTAATAACCCTAGTTCATATGTATATCTCAATAAAAAACGTAAAGTTGATGGATCACCATCGTACAAAGTTCCCACTATAACATGCAGCGCATATAATGATTATAAATATGGATTAGATGATTTACCCAATTATTTAAGTGCTATCGGCGCTAACAAAATTAAAGAACAGTTTTATAAACGAAAAGTGGTTTATTTATTGGGAGCTCAAGATAATAATACAAGTAGTTCGAGTTTGGATACTTCTTGCGGAGCTTTATTACAAGGAAATCATCGATTAGAAAGAGGAATGATTTACTACAATTATCTAAAGGATTTTTATGGTGATAGTATAGAAAATACGCAAACGATGAAAATTGTACCAGGGGCAGGACATAATTCTAGAGAAATGTTTCAATCAGAATTGGGACGTTTTTATGCTTTTAGGAAATAAATACAAAAAATAAGGTTTAAGATTTATTAAGAAAATGACCTGTTTTAATCAGTTATAAATATTAATTATAAATACAATGTATACAAGATTATTTAAAGTTATTCTGGGGACTATTATTCTTTTAGGAAATGTAACCCAAGCACAAAAAGCAACTGTTTCCAATAAGAAATACATCAAAGAAATCAAGAAATTGGCCGCTAATAAAGGGGTTCAATTAGCTATGAAAACTATTGATGATTCTGATGCCGAAACGATCAAAAACATGATAACACTAACAGAGATTCCCGCTCCTCCATTTAAAGAAACTAAAAGGGCAAAAAAGTTTATGGAGATGTTTGTTGATATCGGTATTGATAGCGTTTGGATTGATACAGAAGGTAATGTATTGGCATTACGAAAAGGGAAAAAAAGAAATAAAACTGTTGTACTCGATGCTCACATAGATACAGTTTTTCCTGAAGAAACGGATGTAACTGTAAAAATAGATGGGCAGACATATACTGCACCGGGAATTGGTGATAACACAAGAGGTATGGCTATGTTATTGGCAGTTTTAAAAGGAATGAATACGGCTTCAATTGTTACTGATGCTGATGTTGTTTTTGTTGGTACGGTAGGGGAAGAAGGTTTAGGAGACCTAAGGGGAGTAAAACATTTATTTAGTGATGCATCAGACATTAAGATTGATTCATGGATTTCTATTGATGGAGGAAGCTCGGGGCGTATTATTAATGGGGGATTAGGTTCTAAAAGATATAAAGCAATTTTCAGAGGAAAAGGAGGACATTCGTGGGGAGCTTTTGGATTAGCAAATCCTCATCACGCCTTAGGGAAAGCAATTACAATGTTTGTAGAAGAAGCTACAAAGTATACCGCAATTAAAGGCCCTAAAACTTCATTTAATGTTGGTAGAATAGGAGGGGGGACATCTGTAAATTCTATACCTTTTGAATCTTGGGCAGAAATAGATATGCGTTCATTAAGCCCAAAAAGATTATTAGAAATAGATAGTATTTTTAAAAAATGTATGAAAAAAGCAGAAACAGCTTATAACAGTACGGAGATCAAAGATAAAGTAACCTTGGAAATGAAATCTATTGGTGATCGTCCATCAGGGATATTAGATATAAATACACCTTTGACACAAAAATCATTGGCATCAGCTTTATTCCTGGGTATTGTTCCTAAATTAAGAACAGGATCAACTAATAGCAATATTCCGATAGCAAAAAATATTCCAGCAGTAACTTTAAGTCGGGGAGGGAAAGGAAGTAGAGCACATGCATTAGATGAAAAATGGACAAATACACCTGAAGCAACCAAAAATATAAAGCTTGCGATGTTGATTACTATAGCAGAAGCTGGTATTGTAAATTGAAATGTAGTATAGTATAGTATTACTCCAGATTACTACGATCGTTACCCAGCATTATAGTAGGTTCTGAAATCAATATTGATGTTTACAAAATTTTAGGGGTTATTTTGAAAAATCACTCAAAATAATCCCTATTTTTATTTGTATGGAATATAAGATACTAAGTGAAGACCTCGTTTATGACGGTTTTTTAAAAATTAGAAAAGCCTCTGTTATTCACGATCGTTTTAACCAGAACACACCTATCAATTATGTGCGCGAAATGATGGATAAAGGGGATTGTGTGGCAGTATTATTATATGAAAAAGATACTGATAAAGTGTTGTTTATTAATCAGTTTAGATATCCTACAATAAAAAACGATAATGGGTGGTTGTTAGAGATTCCAGCAGGGGGAATAGAAGAAAATGAAGATGCAAAAGATTGTGCAATAAGAGAAGTAGAAGAGGAGACAGGCTATAAAGTTCATAAACTAGAACATATTTCTACATTTTATGCTACTCCGGGAGTTTCTTCAGAACGAATGTATTTATATTATGGAGAAGTTTTTGAAAGGGATCAAATAAGTAAAGGAGGAGGTGTTGAAGAAGAAGATGAAGATATTCAACTCTGTAAAATCTCAATTTCAGAAATAAAAACATTATTAGAATCTAAAATTATCAATGATGCAAAATCTATCATTGCTTTGCAATGGTTTATGATACATAAAACAGAAAAATTTTAGAGCTATTATTTTAAGTTTCTTAGGATAAAATCTAATTTAGTATTTGTATTTAAATTTTCGCTAAAAGAATCAGTAATGTGTTTACTTTTATGGGCTAAACCTAATTGTTGAAGTTTGATAATAGATTCCGTGTCTTCTAAAGTAACTTTACCAGTTAATAAAATATTCATGTCCTTATTAGCATAATAATAGTCGTATATTTTCTTTAACCCGGTTAGATATAGATAATCCTTTGTAAATCCTCCTCCTCGATGCACTCTCAAGGTAATTTGCCAGGCAGCTTCCCGATCTAATTTGTATTGACTATATAAAAGATCAAAAGTATCTTTAAAATCATATCCTTTAATTAGGCTATCCGCAGCAATAACTCTATATGCCAATTCTTTCATTCGTTTTAAGGTCAGACAACCAGACATGTATTCACTAAAAACAGCCAAACCTTCTTGAGTTTCTGTATTGTTAACATAACCATTAGAAAATATTTTTAATGGTTGACTTTTACCATTAAAAGTAGTAACCATATGTACTCCTATTTCATGATTAGCTAATACCATTAAGTCATTGTCACTAAACATGTGATTTTTCTTTAATAGTAATGTTTCCGAAGCATTTAGTACCATAGCAGCTGCCGAGATATTTGTAGATTTCTTGATGTTGAAATCAAAATTATATCGTTTCCCGAATGCTATGAAATATGCTTCAGCATCTGATGCTGTATGTTTATTTATTGCTGTATTTGTATTGTTTTCATCCTCAAAATGAAGAATAAAACGGGCATTTTCAACATCACGTTCTTTAGGAGTTCCAAAAACTTTTAGAGAATTATAATAAAAGTTCTTCCCTTTACCGATCGTTTCTATGCATTGTATCAATCCAGAATATTCATAAATTATGTTTTGATATAATTTTCTTATTTCTTCATCTTCTATACGTTCAAGCCTTTGACTAAAAAATAATCGCTGCATTTTGTAGGGATTAAATTTTATTTTCCGGTAGTTAAATTTGGGATTGAACCTGTATTTACAAGCAAAAAAATTCTTTTTTTCTTGCTCTATGTTAAGAGGATTCAAGTAATTAAGAAGTTCTATATTTTTTACAAGTCGATCTAGATTTTGATCAATATCAAAAAGGTCGCTATATGTTTCTACTGCATCTTCGATCATATTCTTATCATTTTATAATAGAAAGCACAAACTAACTGCAAAAAAGGGAGATTAACCAATAAATTGATTGTAAAATGTTTTAGCATGTTCTGGAAGTCGTTTTTTTAAACCTTCTTGAATTGCACGAATAACCTCTGGATACATTATGTATTCTAATTCATGACAATAAATTTTGGAAAATTCTGTAGCTAATACAAGTGTGTTTTTAAAATGTTCTGTAATGTATTTTAAAAAATATCCGTTACCTTGAAATGTATCATTAATAGCGGCACTGGTTTTTATAAAATTAGGTAATTCGATAGTAGACAAAGTAGTGCACCATGACTCTATAAAGGAAGAATATAGATCATTATTGATATTTGTAGTGCCTAAATTAACTATAGGGACTTCTCGATCCCAACGTCTCCAATTATAAGAATGTAAGTCATATACAATTGCAGCACCATATTTTGATTCAACTTTTGAAATTAAAGCATGGACTACTTTATAAAAATTATGATGTTTTTCTAATGAATGGTTTTTTTCTTCTGACGATAAAGGTGTTTTCCAGAGTTTTTTGCCCCATGCATTTTCATATATGGCATGATCTGGGGCTCTATTAAGATCATATTCAAATCGCGAATCACATCCGGCAATGACTATTGGATGATCTTGTATCATCTGCTTGGTTGCAGGATCTTCTTCATACCATCTGTCATATTCGCTATGTAAACACTTTTTCCATAGTGCTTTACGAAACTGATGACCATCATGTATGGCACCACAGATATAATATGTATAGGAATCTATTTTTAGAGTAAAAGAATAATCTTCGGCTACAGCATGAAAGGGTTCTTCGGTTTCGATTTTAGCAATTATTTCTCTTACAGAAAGCTTAAGCATCGTCTACTGTTTTTCTAAGTTTTGCTTTTCTATCAAATCGGTTGACACGTTGTATAACCTTGTCTTCTATAAAATCAATTACTTTTTCCTGTAATTTTACTTTATATTTTTTATTAATATATGTAATTCCTCCAGGACTCATTACATTGACTTCTACCAACATTCCATTTATAACATCGATTCCAACAAAATAAAGTCCATCTTTTACTAGTTTGGGACCAATTTTACGACATAATTCTTTTTCTTGTTTGGTAAGTGAATGCTTTACTACAGACCCTCCAGCGGTGACATTTGATCTATGATCATCTATACCTGGGATTCTGCGCATGGCGCCTATTGGTTTTCCATTAAGAATTAAAATACGAACATCTCCTTGATCAGCGCCTTCTATATAATCCTGTAGAATAACATAATTAGTAGACCCATCCTTGTTATCAATATAAAAATCTAATAAGGACCGTATACTGGTCATTGCCCTTTTCTCTATTAAGATTACACCAGAACCACCAAAACCATTTAAAGGTTTTAAGATCATCTTATCACATTCGGATTCTTTGATCATTTTAATCAGGTAATCTTTATTTTTGGTCACATGAGTGTTCGGTATAAAATGTGTTTCAATATCATCGAATGCAGCAGTATATAATTTATTATTTGACCTGCGTATCCCATCAATATCATTCATAATAAATACGTCATCTTTTACAGAGTCCAAAAAGTTAAGCATAATCATGTCCAAAGGAGGGTTACTACGTAATATGAGGACATCAAACCCAGCTAGTGGGAGCATTTCATCTCTAAAAGATGTTTTTGTATAAAAAGATTTCATAGATGAAGATACTTTTTCTGGCCTATTAATCACTTTGCAAAAAGAAAAAGTAACACTATCCCGAATGGTAAGGTTAGATGGAGTGGCTATAGCTACTCCATGCCCTCTTTTTACACATTCATGAATTAGAGTAAGAGAAGTATCCTTTTCAGGATCGATTTCTTCCCAAGGGTACATTAAGAAACAAACATTCATTACAGATGATTTTTGAAAAGCAAAATTTACGTTTTTTATGTGAAAATCTATAAAAAACTTAAAATAAAGTTTGGCTCCTGAAATACAATTGTTTATTCACATTCCATATCAATACTTAACGTTTTCATCTTTTTCCAAATTTGATGGTCTGGAGCTTGAGGAGAAATAGTAAATAGTATGAGATGTTTGTTTTGTGCATTACAGAAACTATTATTTACAATTATATTAAGAGATACTTCTTTTTTGGTAGTAAAGGCATCATAGGTTAATATTTTTCCAACATATACACCTTCATTGACATTTTCAAAAAAAGCTTTAGACGTGATATTTTTCTGAGTAGAATTTTGATCTGATTTGGAAACAGTATTCATTAATCCATCAAAATATGTCTCCATTGCAGTTTCAAGATTTTTGGCAGACAATTTGGGATCTTGATCTATAACCCACAAAAATGCACATGAAAAATAGTCTGGAGCTCCTTGTTTTCCCCATCCTGGAGAAAAACAGATATACTCTGTACCCGAATATTGTAAAGAAGGTGCAAATTCTAAAGGAAATTCAATAACTTCGCTTCTCCAATGCTCTGGAAAGAGTAAAGGAGTCTTTTTTGAAGTATCATTGCCACATTGTATAAAAAGTGACGTTATTATAATAAAAGGTATGGTTTTTGCAAAAGACATATTAAAGTATTAATTTAAGCACTAAAAGTACGAAATTGTTTAATTACAAATTTTTCTTAAATTTGTGTTAATTGGAATAGAATACAAACCCTACAAAATGAATTTATATAGAATATTTTTACTAGTATTCGTTTTCGCAATTCAGATAGCCCCAGCTCAAACTGAACAAGACCGAATCGAAGCCGAGATTATTAATGTCGAAAGAACGATAGTTGCAAAACTTACGGGACATGAACCTATTAAAGGAAAAAAGAAATTAAAAAGTAGATTTAGTACTTCTGAAAGAAAAGCTTCTGCTGATTTTTTATTCAATTCTTTAAAAGATATTGGACTTAAGCCTCAAAAACACCCTTATAATGTTAAAGATAAAAAGGGAAATCTTTTTAATGGAGTAAATATATATGCAGAAATTCCTGCTACCAATGGTAGTAATGAATTTGTTGTAATAGCAGCTCACTTTGATACTGTAGAAAATAGCCCGGGAGCTGTTCATAATGCTACGGGTGCAGCTATTGCTTTTTATGTCGCAAAAAAATTGGGAGAATTAAAAGAACGTAACAAAAATTTTATGGTTGTGTTTTTTGACCATTGGAAAAGTAATATGGTTGGAACCAGAATGTTTACAAAAAAGCTTAAAGAAGAAGGGTATAATATTCACTCTATGCATAGGTCTGATTATATGGGATGGGATAATGATGAGGATAGAGCTATAGAACTATTGGCTTCAAGTTTGAGTTTAGAATCTAGATATAGATTAGAATCTCCCGTTCCTATTTATAAAAGAACTGTAGCTACTCCAGAGAGTAGATTTTTTGCAAATTTTGGATATGAAACGGTTACACTTACAGCAGAATTAAGAAATGCTGATAACTCACCTTTTGTTCGTCAAAGTGAAGATAAATACACAACGGTAAACTTTAAATATCTGGCATCTACAACAAACATTGTGTATAAGGTGATGAAATCTTTAGCAGAGGAATAGAATATATCTGGATTGTATTAATAATATAATTAAAGGAGTTCTTATTGTAATAAGAACTCCTTTAATGCTTCATAGCTCTTTATCGGAATGCTATGCTTTTCCTTATTGATTACTTTTTGAATTTGCGAAGGTATTTCTACCTTAACATCTAGAGTGTCCTCGACTACGTCAAGAAACTTGACGGGATGTGCAGTTTCCAGAAATATACCATACTCGGTAGATTTTAATCCTTGTTTTTGTAGCCCTAAATAACCAACAGCTCCATGAGGGTCGGCTACATAATTTGATTTTTTATAGATTTTTCCCATTGCTTTTTTGGTCTGTTGATCATCAAAGCTATATGCAGAAAAATTGTTTTTTAGAATAGAGAAATCGTTATCAAAAAGTTGTTGTATTCTTATAAAATTACTTGGGTTTCCAACATCCATGGCATTAGAAATTGTAGCTTTAGAAGGTTTTGGATCATATTCTGAAGTTTCTAGATAACGAACTACTGTATCATTAACATTAGTAGATGCTATAAAGTGTTTTACCGGTAATCCAAGTTTTTGAGCAACAATTCCTGCACAGATATTTCCAAAGTTCCCACTAGGAACAGAGAATACAATATCTTTTCCTTTACTTTTTACCTGTTTGTATGCAAATAAGAAATAAAATAATTGAGGAAGCCATCTGGCAACATTAATAGAATTAGCAGAAGTCAGTTGTTTATAAGAAGTAATGTCAGTGTCTAAGAACGCGGTTTTTACCATATCCTGACAATCATCAAAAACACCGTCGATTTCTAAAGCTGTTATATTTTGCCCCAGAGTTGTTAATTGCTTTTCTTGTATTTCACTTACTTTTCCTTTTGGATATAAAATTACCACATCTACACCTTTTACCCCTAGAAAACCATTGGCTACAGCACCACCTGTATCTCCCGATGTAGCTACTAAAACAGTTACATGATTTTCATTAGCTCGATTAAAATACCCCATACATCTTGCCATAAAGCGAGCTCCTACATCTTTAAAAGCCATTGTTGGACCATGAAACAATTCTAGTGTTCCTAGATTATCTTCAATTTCAACTACAGGGAAATCAAAACTTAAAACATCTGTAAGAATATCTCTTAATTCTACCTCTGGTATTTCTTCACCAATGAATTGTTGGATGGCCTGAAAAGCAATTTCTACATTATCTAGTTCTTCAATATTTTCAAAAAAAGATGTAGATAAAGATTGAATGGATTCTGGAAAATATAAACCACGATCAGGAGCTAATCCTTTTATTACCGCTTCTGAGAATGGTACTTTTGGTGAGTCTTTATGTAAACTATAGTATTGCATTATTTTATATTCTTTACTGAAGTTAGAGAATTGCAGAGAATTCTATTTCTACTAAGATATCTGGAGAAATTAACTTTGAAACTTCTACCATTGTGGTCACTGGTCTTGTTTTGCTAAAAAACTCTCCATGTGCTTTACCAATCTCTTCCCATTGGGAGATATCTGTACAGTACATTCTTGTTCTTATGACATTACTTAAATCTGCACCAAACTCTTTTAATGCTTTTTCTGCAATTTTGATAATAGCAAGAGTTTGTTCGTATTCATTTGCACCTTTTGCAGTAGTACCAGAAATTTCGATTACATCTCCAATTTTTATGGCTCTAGAGTACCCTACAATGTCCTCCCAAGGTGCTCCTGTTGATATTTTTTTGATTTCTTTCATTGGGTTTCTTCGATTATTTTGACTCCGTTACTATTTATTTGTGATATATGAATATCAAATTCAAGTCCCGTTTTTGCATAAACTACTCTTATTGCTTCAGCTACATCTGTTGCAATCTTTAGTCCTTTACTTAATGCAAAAATAGAAGGGCCGGATCCAGAAATTCCACATCCTAGAGCTCCTTTTTCAATTGCTGCATTCTTTACATTTTTAAATTCAGGGATTAGAATTGATCTCAGAGGTTCTATAATTACATCTTCTAAGCTTCTACCTATCAGATTATAATCTTCGGTAAATAAACCAGCTACCAATCCACCAACGTTTCCCCATTGATGAATCGCTTGCTGTAAAGATACATTATGCTTAATCACTGATCTTGAATCTGATGTTTTTACTTCTATTTGTGGATGAATTACGGTCATCACAAGATCTTTAGGAGAATGTAACTTTATTACATCAAGTGGATTATAACTACGTACCAAGGTGAACCCTCCAAGTAGAGCAGGAGCTACATTATCAGCATGGGCATTACCACTGGCCAGCTTTTCTCCTTCCATGGCAAATTTTACTAATTCCTGAGGTGTATAAGGGTTTCCTAATAGATGATTTACTGCCCAAACTGCACCAGCACTACTTGCAGCACTACTACCAATTCCACTTCCGGCTTTAATTTTTTTATATATTTCTATCGTTACGCCTAAATCTCTTTTGTAATCAAGAAGTAATGCCTGAACGGCTACACCGGCTACATTTTTATCTGTTTCCATAGGAAGATCTGCACCTTCAATTTTGGTAATTCTTATTCCAGGCTCAGAAGTAAGTGAGATTAACATTTCATCACCAACCGTGTCTAAACAACATCCTAATACATCGAATCCACAAGAAAGATTTGCGACGGTGGCAGGAGTAAATATTCTAATACTTTTCATATTATTATTTTTTACCAATTCTAATAATATCTGCAAATATACCCGAGGCAGTTACTTCGGCTCCAGCACCAGCACCCTTTACTATTAATGGTTGTTTAGGGTATCGATCTGTGTAAAAGAGTACGATGTTATCACTTCCTTCAAGATTATAAAAAGGATGATCAAATGGTATAAATTGTAATCCTACCTTGGCTTCGCCTTCTTCATATTGTGCAACATATTTTAGACGACATCCCTTTTTGTTTGCACTGTCCAAAATTTCTTTAAAATGCTTTTCATTTTGTTCTACAGATTGTAGAAAGGCGTCTACACTCGTAGTCTCTAAACTTTCCTTTGGAAGAAATGCTTCGTTTTCGATATTTTCTAATTCCATTACCTTTCCACTTTCGCGAGCAAGAATGAGAATTTTACGGGCAACATCGATTCCGCTTAAATCTATTTTAGGATCAGGTTCTGTGTATCCTTGCTGTTGTGCTTGTTTTACAATGTCATGAAAAGTAACACCTTCTTTATAATTATTAAAGACAAAATTAAGACTACCAGATAATACTGCCTGAATTTTATGAATATTATCTCCAGATGCAATTAAATTATTTAGTGTGTCAATTATTGGTAAACCAGCACCAACATTGGTTTCGTATAAAAAAGAAGCGTTAAATTTTCTTGATAAATTTTGTAATTCCTCATAGTTAGTATATTCATCTGCACATGCAATTTTATTACAGGTAACTACAGCCATACTCTCTGCGAGATAATGTTTATATATTTTGGCAATATCTGGATTAGCAGTATTATCAACAAAAATAGAGTTTCTTAAATTCATCTCTTTGGCTTTGGCAAAAAATTCTCTTGCATCTGCTTTTTCTCCTTTTTCCAATTTTTGACCCCATGAATCTAAACCAATTCCATGTTCATCAAAGATCATTTTCCGGGAATTCGAAATAGCAACTACTCTTATCTTTAACCTTAATTTGTCTTTTAGATAGCTTTTTTGTTGTTCTAATTGTTCTATTAATTTACTTCCAACATTTCCGACACCGGTAATAAAGAGATTTAATTGTTTGGTTTTTACTTCGAAGAATCGTTCATGTAATGTGTTTAATGCCTTCTTAATATCTTTTTTCTCTATAACCACAGAGATGTTTTTTTCTGAAGCACCTTGAGCAATGGCTCTAATATTAACATTGTTTTTTCCTAAAGTACTAAACATTTTTCCACTTAGTCCTTGATGATGATACATATTGTCACCTACCAGAGCTATAATTGCTACATCATCCTCAATCTTCACTGGATCTAATTTATGCTTAGAGATTTCAAATTCGAATGTGGTATCTAATACTTCTTTTGCTTTTCTTGCATCAGTAGCTTCTATTGCAAGACATATAGAATGCTCGGATGAAGCTTGAGTTATCAAAATAACATTTATATTTTCAAGAAAAAGAGTTTCGAATAAACGTTTTGAAAACCCTGGTATTCCTACCATACCACTTCCTTCTAATGAAATAATGGATATGCTATCAATATGACTAATCCCTGTAACAGGTCTTTTGCGATCATTTACTTTTCTAGTAACGAGCGTTCCCTGATCTTTGGGTTTAAACGTATTTTTTATTAGTATCGGAATATCTTTTTCTAATACAGGGTGTATAGTGGGAGGATAGATTACTTTAGCACCAAAATGTGAAAGCTCCATTGCTTCCTGATATGAGATATGATGCACAGGTTTGGCTTGTTTTACCAATTTGGGATTAGCGGTATACATACCACTCACATCTGTCCATATTTGTAACTCATCTGCATTAGTAGCAGCTGCGAGAATAGCTGCGGTAAAATCAGAACCTCCTCTACCTAGCGTGGTAGGTTCCCCATCTTTTGTTCTAGCGACAAAACCTGGAAAAAGACTTACTTTATGTGTATTATGATCTGCAAACTCTTTAATATTATCATTAGTTTCTTTATAGTCAATAGTAACTTTTGAATTAATGGTTTTAACAATTAATTCTCGTGAATCTTTTAGGATGATATCTAAGCCTTTTACTTTTGCAGCTTCTACTATGATGTAAGAAGAAAGTATTTCCCCAAAACTGGCAATTACAGCAGCGGTTTTTGGAGATAATTCACTTAATAAATACACTCCTTCACATAAAGACTCCAAAGTGTTAAGCTGTGCTTTGACTTTACTAATTATGGCACTTTGCGAGATTACAGGAATGAGGCTTTTTACAGCTTCAAGATGTCTTTTCTCGATTTCTACTAATGTGTTTTTGTAATTTTCGTTATTGTTAGAAGCCTCTTCGCCAGCTTGTAACAACAAATCAGTAACTCCACCCATTGCAGAAACAACAACATATAAAGATTGTTTTTCTGACTGTTGCTTTACAATATCTATTACGCTTTCTATTGTAGTTGCATTTGCAACAGAAGAACCTCCAAATTTTAGAACGTTCATAATATATTTTTTAGTTGAATTAATAATAAAAGCTTATGTCTGATAATTCATTCTTATGAATTATGTACATGTTCTGGCGATACTATATAAATGAATTAACCCCTAAGGGTAATAGTAATTGTAGTAGTACGTGTAATAGAAGAAGCCTTAGATACCAGTGTTGTTCCTAAGGTTATTAATAAAGCCGATATGATAATGGTACTAAACATTAATTTGCTTTGCTTTGTGAGTTCAAATGTATAATTTTTTACTTTTAGAGAAAATTAAATTAACAGTATTCTTAAACTTTTGTTATTTCAATAATTAATGACTTGTTTCATTATAAAATTCCCAAAAAAATAAATGAAATAGATCTAATTAAGATCATATTTGTAAACAATAGAAACAATTGTAAAAATTTAACTTTATGAAGATATTTTCTGCGCAACAAATGCGCATGGCGGATGAAGCTACTATGCAATCCAAGAACATTACATCATTAGAATTAATGGAACAAGCGGCTCAGCAAGTTTTTAATTTAATTCATAATCGATTACAAGGAGCTCCAGTTTTAATTCATGTTTTTTGTGGTATTGGAAATAATGGAGGCGATGGGTTGGTTGTTTCACGATTATTATTAGAACATGGCTATAATATTAAAACCTATATTGTTAATTTCAGTGAGAACAGATCCAAAGATTTTTTGGTTAATTATGATCGATTAAAAGAGATTACATCTTCGTGGCCTATACAACTTAAATCTAAAGAAGATTTTCCTACAGTTAGTAGAGAGGATATGATTATTGATGCTATTTTTGGTATTGGTCTTAACAGACCTTTAGTTTCTTGGGTAGCTCAATTAATTAAGCATCTTAATACTTTTAGGTGTTTTACACTTTCTATTGATATTCCATCAGGATTATATGTTGATAAAGCTCCGGATGATTCTGAGGCAGTCATTTATGCAAATACCACGGTTACTTTTCAATTACCAAAACTAGTTTTCTTTTTACCTCAAACAGGTATGTATACACAAGATTTGGAAGTAATAGATATAGGTCTGGATCGTAATTTTTTAACTCAAAGCCCTGGTGTTGGCATATTAATTAGCAAAAATGAAGTACTTCCATTATATCGACCAAGGCATAAATTTAGCCATAAAGGAACCTTTGGACATTGTGTAATTATTGGAGGGAGTTATGGAAAAATTGGGAGTGTAGTATTAGCTACAAGATCTGCATTAAGAATTGGTGCTGGTTTGGTCTCTGCATATCTACCAGAGTGCGGATATGAAGTTATGCAATCTTCAGTTCCAGAAGCGATGGTCATTACAGATGATGATGATGAATTGGCAGAGATTCATCTTGACTTTAAGCCAACAGCTATTGGTATTGGTATTGGGATGGGGACAAACGAGAAGACCGTAAAAGCGTTTGAAAAATTCTTAAAACATAACCAATCCAGGCTAGTGATAGATGCTGATGGTATTAATATTTTGTCAAAACATCTTCAATTTTTTGAAAACCTACCAGAGAAAACCATTTTAACACCACATCCAAAAGAATTACAACGATTAATTGGAGAATGGAAAGATGATTTTGATAAGATTGAAAAAACAAAAGCATTCTCAAAGGAATACGATTGTATTGTTGTTATTAAAGGTGCTAATTCTATAACCATTTATGACAACCAACTATATGTAAATACTACGGGAAACCCAGGAATGGCAACTGCTGGAAGCGGAGATGTACTTACAGGAATAATTACGGGTTTATTATCTCAAGGATACGAACCTCTTCATGCAGCTGTTTTTGGAACATATTTACATGGAAGCTCTGCGGATATAGCGATTCAACAGACTAGTTTCGAAGGTTTATTGGCAAGTGATATTACCTCTTGCATTGGTGCTGCGTTTCTTGAGTTGTTTAAAAGACCAGAAGCAGAAGGTCAAGTAGAATAATTTGGAGTATAAAGGTTTACTATTTTACATTGAAATAATATAGTTTTTTATACAATTTTGTGAGTGTTTTAGAGTTAATTTTATTGTAATGTATTTACATTTGAATAATAATATAAAAGCAAAATGATGACAAGAAAAATTTTAGTTTTAGCGACTCTTATTTTAGGGGTATTATTCACTTCGTGTTCTAGTGATGATGACGGACCTCCAGTAACTACTTTGCAATTAGAAACTATTGGATTACAACCTCTTACAGGAGGAAGTTCTTATCAAGGTTGGCTTATTGTAAATGGGCAGACGATACCCACAGCAAAATTCACAAACCCTTCTGGAATAGTTAATCTGGATGTATTTGCAGAAGATGCTGCGGCCGCTAGTCAATTTGTAATTACTATAGAACCTGCTGGAGATATTGATGATGGACCTTCAGATGCTAAAATATTAACTGGTAATTTTAGTGGTACTGCGGCACCACTTACTTTTCAGACTGTTGTGGCTGATCTGTCTACTGCTTCTGGACAGTTTTTTTTAGCGACTCCTACAGATAATGCTGGAGGCGTAGATAATGGTAATGATGAGTTTGGGGTTTGGTTTATGAATGGTGCAAATGCAGCTGGTCTTTCGCTTCCTACTTTAGCAAGTGGATGGAAATATGAAGGTTGGGTTGATTTTGGAAATAAAATTGTATCTACAGGAACTTTTTCTGATGTTAACGCTACAGATGATGGAAATTTATTTAAAGGTTCTGGAGGTGATGTTCCTAGTTTTCCTGGTGAAGATTTTCTAGTTATTCCAAGTCAGGTTTCATTATCAGGAATTACATTTCCTGCGGCAGTTACTGGTAAAAGAGTATTTATTACTGTTGAGCCTTTTCAGGATAATGATTCTAATCCTTTTTTTATAGAACCTCTTAGTGCAACAGCAGGGATTACAACAGGTCCTGCAAATCCTGTAACTATGACTTCAAATACAGCAGTCCCTTCAGGAAGAGTGACCAGACCAAATTAAGACATTATATAGTTATAAAAATGATAAAAACTCTTACTTATATAGTAAGAGTTTTTTATTGTATAAATATTTTTTAAATCTTTATTGGTTTTGTTCAAAAGAGAGTAAAAAGAATCCTTTAAAGAGTTTTTTTGCTTTTTCCTTTTCAGAATCAAGAAGTGGGTTATTATCCAGAATCAAACCAGCTAATGGGTATTTCTCTTTTTCATAAGCTTCTGAGATACTTTTTATATTATTATTGTTGATATGAACCATAAATAGAGATTTCATTTTTGTAAAGGCAGAAGGTAGTTCGGTAAATTGATTATATCCCGCGTGTATTACCCATGTTTTTTTCATTGCAGAGATACTATTAGGTAATACATTTAGATTGTTGTGATCAATATATAAGAAACGAACTTGATCTAATGAACCAATCGTTTCTGGTAATCGATCGAGATTGTTATGATCAATCCATAATGAATAAAGATTAGGTAATTCACCCAAAAGTGTATAATTATGCTTTTCTGATAATATATTGTATGATAAATTAAGATCTTTTATATGATGTAATGAAGTTGTATTATCAGGAAGTTTGTCGATATTATTTCCTTTAAGATTTAGAAACTCAATAGGTAGATCCGAAATTTTAGAAAATGTATCTTCAAGGTCTAGTTTTGGATTATAGGATAAGGATAATTGTTTTAAGTGGGATAATGTTTTGATCGATTTTGGCAGTCTTGATATATCTAAACTGTCTAGTATTAGTATTTCTATTTGAGTGTGTTTTCCTAATTGTATAAATATATTATCTAAATTTGAATTCTTAGTATTACTAAGATCTAGCATTTTAAGATTCTTATTTTTTACAATATATTCTGCTAAAGATTCGACGTTTTTATTACTAAAGTCAAGTCTATGAACTTTTGATTTATTACGGTTTGGAGTCGAAGTATAAGTTTTACTGTAGTAAGTAGTATAAGTATTACAACTATTGTATAGTAATACTATAAGGAGTACTGATATAATGTTCCATTTATTAGTCATCTGTAGTGGATTTATAAAATGTATTTCCTGTAACTTCGAGATATAGCTTATCTGCTGTTTCTACTTTCCATGGAAAACGAGGATTTAAACCAATACCATCATGTAGTATATTTTGAATATAAGCCCCTGCTTTTTGACTATTCATACCTAATCTTGTATGAATACTATATGTATCGTTCTGATAGGTACCATAACCATATAGATTTCCATAAAATAAATTTTCATAAGGACCTAAGGTAAACCATACATTTTTACGTCCATCATCTGAATTTATAGGGTTTCTAGGAGATTTGCTGTAATTTGGTCTTGATGTGAATAGATCAACTCCAAAACCAAGTTGGTAAATAGTTTTGTTATCCTCAATCTTAGTAAAACCAATATCGAGAGAACCAGTAACTCCATAATCTGTTCCAGCTCCACTAAACCAACCAATTCTAAAATCATTCAAAAAAGTAAGATGTATGTTATGGTTAGCATTACTAAACCTCATAAATAATGCTCCACGTTTTAGTCCATATGTTTTTAATTTTTTTGGTAAGTGATCTTTACCAAACCCAAACCCTAGCCCATTAAAACCTCCTTTCCCAAGAGGGTTAAATATAATAGCGTTATTCATGTTTGATATTGAAGAGCCCAATAAATTACTGTTTTTGCCAATTCCTCCTAAGGCAAAGAATTCATATGAATAAGCTAGACCATTCATTTTTATAGTATGTCGTTTCCTAAATTGATAAGACGCAAATGATATTCCACTTTCCAGAGAAAGATCTCCATAATTCAAAGTTCCAAATCCAAAAACACCCACTTTCAACCATTGATTCTGATTTCCCAGGGTAATTTCGGCTTTCAAAAGAATACCTCCATCTGCATCTATTCTTTGTGAAAATAAGAGCGAACAGTTTAAGAATATACATAGAAAAATCAATATCCTTGCTATATATGTATTCATTATCTCCTTGGGTGAAATGAATGTATTACTTCGCTTAAATGACTTCTGTCTATATGCATATATATTTCTGTAGTCGTAATACTTTCATGACCTAACATCATTTGTATTGCTCTTAAATCTGCACCATTCTCCAACAAGTGAGTAGCAAATGAATGTCTAAATGTATGTGGACTAACTTGTTTATGTATTCCTGCTTTTTCAACTAAACGTTTTGTAATGGTAAAAATCATAGCTCGAGTAAGTTGTCTACCTCTTCGATTTAAAAATAATGTATCTTCAAATCCTTTTTTGATATTGATATGATTTCTTATTTGTGTGGTGTATAGATTAATATATTTTTGAGTTACTTCGCCTATAGGTACAAACCTTTGTTTATTACCTTTGCCGGTAACACTTATATATCCTTCATCAAAAAACAAACTAGACAATTTTAATTCTGTAAGTTCACTTACTCTTAATCCACATCCATATAAAGTTTCTATAATAGCCCTGTTACGTTCTCCTTCCGGCGTGCTTAGATCTATTTGATTAATGATAAGATCTATTTCTTCTAAAGATAATGTATCAGGTAGCTTTCTGCCTATTTTTGGAGACTCTATAAGTTCCATAGGATTGGAATCCCTATAATCTTCAAATACTAAGTAATTAAAAAAGCTTTTTAATCCCGAAATAATCCTTGATTGTGAACGAGCATTTACCAATTTTGCTGTCTCAAAGACAAATTGTTGTAGTATTTCTTTTTCTATAGAAAGGGGAGTAGATTCTATATTTTGCTCTTCAAGATATTTTAAAAGTCTTTGTATATCTAAAGTATAATTAATAATAGAGTTTTCAGAAAGTCCTCTTTCTATTTTTAAGTAGTGTTCGTAATCTTTTATGGCATGATTCCATTTCATTGCCTCTAATATAAAAAAGAAAACCATCCCAAAATACCTGAAACAGTTTAATAGTATAAAAAATTGATGATTTTATTATAAAAATAAAGCATATTCAATGTTAAATTGAAAGTTACCTTCTGTATCATTATTTTATGATAAGATATGCATCAGTATTTTTTGTGTTTGTAAATTTAAAAATCACTATTATCGTTTTTTGTAATGTCATAGTTTTATTTTGAATAACTTGGAAAGAGGAGTGTTATTACGACATAATTTAAAAACCATTTGTTGTATTGTTGAATCGGTAAAAGGGTTAGTTTTACCGTTGAATTTACAAAATCAATTACATTATGAAAAAACTTATGTTATTTGCAGTTTTAGCTTCTCTTAGTTTGGTGGCAACTGCACAGGAAGAATCAATTAGATTTGGAGCAAAAGCGGGTGTTAACTTTGCTAATATTTCTGGAGATGGAACAGATGGTGTTGACGGGAGAACTGGTTTCCATATTGGAGCATTAGTTGAAATTCCAATTTCAGAGAAATTTGCCTTTCAACCTGAATTATTATATTCTTCTCAAGGGGCTAAATTAGATATTGGTAATTTAGAAACTACTACAAAAATAAATTACATTAATATTCCATTAATGGCAAAGTATTATGTGGCTCAAGGATTTAGCCTTCAGGCAGGGCCTCAAATTGGATTTCTAACTTCTGCCAAGGCCAAAGTTGAAGGGCCTGGAGTTGATGAAGACAATGATATTGATGATGCAATTAAAGGAATTGATTTTGGACTAAATTTTGGTCTAGGATATCAATTGGATATGGGATTATTTTTTGATGGTCGTTATAATTTGGGTTTATCTAATATTAATGATACTGAAAGTTCTGATGACGTAAAACAAAAAAACTCGGTAATCCAACTTTCTGTAGGGTATAAGTTCTAATATAGTATAATTAAAAATAAATAAAAGCATCCTGATATTTTAGGATGCTTTTTTGTTTGTAGTTTCTGGATTCTAAAAAATAAAACTACTTTTGAATAGTTAATAGTATTTAAATATAGAATAGATAAGCCTATTTTATTATATTACAATTTAAATAAGACGAATGAGAAATAATTTTTTTTTAATCACAACCATCTTAATGGTTATTACCTCTTCATTATATAGCCAGGATGAAGGTGAGGCATTGTATACACGTGCCGGATTTAAGTTTGGAGGAAATTATGCAAACATTACGGGAGATGCAGAAGATACTGATGCTAGAATACGCGTTCATTTGGGAGCAGTGATAGAGTTTCCTATTACTCGTCGATTTTTTATACAGGCAGAAGTTTTGTACTCTGCACAAGGATATACATTTGATGAAGCAGGGGAGGAGAATAAAATTAGTTTAAATTATTTAGCACTACCTGTTGTTGCCAAGGTCTATTTTACAGATAAATTTAGCTTGGAAACAGGTCCTCAATTGGCCACATTAGCCAATGCTAGTGAATCTGCAGAAGATACTCCTGATGAATTCTTTGATTCCTTTTCTAATTTTGATTTTAGTTGGGGATTTGGAGCAGGTTATAAACTAGAGAGCGGTTTGTTTTTTCAAGTACGTTATAACCTGGGATTAACAAATATTGTTGATATAGAAGGGGTAGATAATGATAATAAGAATGCTGTAGGTCAAATATCAGTAGGGTATTTATTTAAAACTAAAAATAACAGAAGACAGAACGATCAGTAATATGAAGATTTTAATATTAAATGGCCCTAATTTAAATCTTCTAGGGAAGAGAGAACCGGGAATATATGGCAGCCAAACGTTTGATCAATTTTTTGTTCAATTACAAGAGCAGTTTTCTTCAATAGAATTAACTTATTTTCAATCTAATATCGAAGGAGAATTAATCACCAAAATACAGGAAGCAGATGACCTATTTGATGGTGTTGTTCTTAATGCAGGGGCTTATACCCATACTTCTATAGGGATTGGAGATGCTATAAAAGCAATATCAACTCCTGTGGTAGAAGTTCATATTTCTAATACATTTGGAAGAGAAGAATTTAGACATCAGTCCTATATTTCTCCAAATGCAAAAGGCGTTATTTTAGGTTTTGGCTTGCAAAGCTATGAGTTAGCTCTACAAAGTTTTTAATTAACAAGATTATATACAGAATAAAAAAACACCTTACTGATCGTAAGGTGTTTTTTTTATGTTTATTTTTCCTTTTTATAGATGGATTACTTCACCATAAGCATCAGCCACAGCCTCCATTACAGCTTCACTCATTGTTGGGTGAGGGTGGATTGCTTTTAGTACTTCATGTCCTGTCGTTTCTAATTTTCTACCTAAAACGGCTTCAGCGATCATATCAGTAACACCTGCTCCAATCATGTGGCATCCTAGCCACTCACCATATTTAGCATCAAATATTACTTTGACAAAACCGTCTTTAGTTCCGGCAGCACTTGCTTTTCCAGATGCAGAGAAAGGAAATTTACCTATTTTTAATTCATAACCAGCTTCTTTAGCTTGTTTTTCTGTCATTCCCACACTTGCAATTTCTGGCGAGGCATATGTACATCCAGGGATATTTCCATAATCAATTGCTTCAACATGCATTCCTGCAATTTTTTCTACACATGTAATCCCTTCGGCAGATGCTACGTGAGCCAATGCTGGTCCATGTACAACATCTCCAATTGCGTAAACTCCCGGGATATTGGTTTGATACCAATCATTTACAACTATTTTATCTCTATCGGTTGCAATACCTAATTCTTCTAATCCTATATTTTCTATATTGGTTTTGATTCCTACAGCAGATAATACAATATCTGCTTCAAGAACTTCTTCTCCTTTTTTAGTTTTTACTGTAGCTTTTACACCATCACCGCTAGTATCTACACTTTCTACAGAAGAATTTGTCATTACCTTAATACCAGCTTTTTTGAAGTTTCTTTCAAACTGCTTAGATACTTCTTCATCTTCTAGAGGGACAAGAGTAGGAAGGAATTCTACAATAGTAACTTCAGTTCCCATAGCGTTATAAAAATGTGCAAACTCTACTCCGATAGCACCAGATCCAACAACGATCATTTTCTTTGGCTGAGATTCTAGAGTCATTGCTTCTCTATAACCAATTACTTTTTTACCATCTTGTGGTAAATTTGGTAGTTCTCTTGATCTGGCACCGGTAGCAATAACAATATGTTTTGCTTCATATTCTGAAGTTTTACCATCAGCATCAGTAACTTCAATTTTATTGCTAGCTTTTAGTTTTCCGAAACCATTAATAACATCGATTTTATTCTTTTTCATCAGAAACTGAACACCTTTGCTCATTCCATCAGCAACTCCACGGCTACGCTTTACAACAGCATCAAAATCTTTATCAAACTTATCTACAGTAAGTCCATAATCTGAAGCGTGCTTAAGGTATTCGAATACCTGTGCACTTTTTAGTAATGCCTTTGTAGGGATACATCCCCAGTTTAAGCAAACTCCTCCTAAACTTTCTTTTTCTATTATTGCGGTTTTAAGACCCAATTGTGAAGCTCGAATTGCGGTTACATACCCGCCGGGACCACTCCCTAAAACGATGATATCATATGTGCTCATAAATGTCGATTTTTTGAAGTCACGAATTTAAGGATAATTCGGCTAACCAAAAAAGGATTTAAGCATTCCATAAGAATATGAATTATATCATTAAGGAGTATAAAAAAAACACTACCCAAAGGATAGTGTTAATTTTTAATACTTTCTATAATAATAGTATTAATTATAATTGAAACTCTCTTTAAAAATCAAGTTTAAGTGCAGATTGCACAGCGTTAATGTCTGAAAAATCTATTTTTGAATCTTGAGCAAATCTAGATGGAACTATTACAATTCTAAATACTTGATTATCTGTAAAATTTGTGCCAACAAGGCCAATGTCTGGAGTATCTAATAAAATATCCACATCATTTAGTGTGAAATTAAACCTATAGGTCAATTCACCTCCACTATCCAAGATAATTAGTGGAGTAGGTAAAGGCTCCCATACATCATTACCATTAACAACTTCTTCTAGACGATATACTAATACTACATCTGCATCAAATACTTCGACACCAACAGGAAATGGGATATTAACAGCAAATTCTGGTCCTATAAAATCTACATTGTCAACTTCAAATGATTGCCCAATAGTATCAAAATCTGTATCATCGTCATTAGAACAAGATGTTAACATAAACGTAGTTATACAAAGTAATGTGAAAATTTTCTTCATGAATTCTAAATATTTATTTGTTGTAAATTTATTTTTTATCAAAGTCTATACTTACCGAGTTTACGCAATATCGCTGACCGCTTGCTGTAGGGCCGTCGTCAAACACATGACCGAGATGACTACCGCAGTTTGCGCACAATATTTCTGTTCTTATCATACCATGCGAGGTATCTCTAACATATTCGATACTCCCTTCTATGGCTTCATCAAAACTGGGCCATCCACATCCAGAATCAAATTTTGTAGTGCTATCAAATAAAGCAACATGACATGCCATACATTCATATGTACCTTTATCAAAATGCATATTGAACTCTCCTGTAAATGGTCTTTCTGTTCCCTTTTGTCTTAATACTCTATATTGTTCTTCTGTAAGTTCTGCCTTCCATTCAGCTTCAGATTTCTGTACCGGATATTTACTCATTTCTTCGATTCTTTTGGTGTAAAAATTAAAGCATCTCCATTTATACAATGTCTCATTCCTGTAGTTTCTCTTGGGCCATCATTAAATACATGGCCTAAGTGTCCTCCACAAGTTCCACATAACAGTTCTGATCTTGCATATCCTAATTTATGATCAACATCTTTATCTACACTACCTTCTACAGCACGATCAAAACTTGGCCAACCAGTACCGCTATCAAATTTATGTTCACTCTCGTATAATGGAGTGTTGCAAGCCGCGCAATGAAATGTACCTTTTGCATACAACTTATTTAGTGGACTAGAGAAAGGTCTTTCTGTTCCTGCTTGTCTGAGAATATAATATTGGTCAGAGGTTAAGATTTTTTTCCATTCGGCATTAGTCTTACTAACTGAATATGTCTTTTTTTCCTTAACTGTTTTTTGTTGAGCATTACTTGTACAGCTAATTGTTAGAACTCCTAAACATATTAAAATTAAACGTTTCATGTTTTTTTTGAATAAAGTTAAATAAAGTTTTAATTAATAGTCGTACAAATACTCTATGAATAACGTATCAACAACTATTCCAAAATAAAATTTTCGATTTTGGAGATAACTTCTAGAGTACCTAAAATTTTTCTATGACCTAATTGTTCAGTTATCAGTAGCTTACCATTTGTCAGGTTATCATTGATTTCATAAGCTGCACTATAATGAACATCTACATCATTTTTATCATGTATTACTAATGTGGGGATTTTAACGCCTAAAGCAGAAACTGCACCAGAATAATTGTCAAGATCCTCCCCATATCTTTTATCAAAATATGCCTTAAGTAAACGAGCTACTTTACTATTTAATTGTAGGTTTTTAGCAAAGTTTTTGGTGATAGCAGTAATACTATTTGCAGTACCTATAATTACCAATTTTTTAATTTGTAAACCATATTTTGTAGCTCTTAGGAGTGACATTCCTCCTAAAGAATGCCCAATTGCTGCTTCAAAAGGACCGTACATTTCTTCTAACTGATAAATCGTTTCTATAAAATGGGGTAACATTGTTCTTTTTCCAGGAGAATCTCCATGAGCCGGAGCATCAAAGCTTATGGTGCTATATCCTTTTGCTATTAAGGCATCAGCTATTTTCGAAAGTTGTGTACCACTTCCTGACCAACCATGTACAAGAAGAATTTTCTTTTTTGAATCACCATAAGTATATACCATAACCTCTCTATTAATTTTTTTAATAAAGATTTGCTCTTTTTTGCTTGTAGCATACATTTTCTTTTCCCTTTCAGGGATTTTATAGCCAAATGGTGTCAAAAATATTCTAGCTGCAAATCTTGAGGCTAAAAGGGGAGAGATCCAATTTAGAATTTTCCCTGTATATAAAATAGATTTGGGAATTAGAAGGGTTTGAACGGGAATTAAATCTTTATCCTCTTTATTCATTATAACTATTTCGCTTTTATAAATGTTAAAATTAAAACAAGAAACCCCTTTCAGTTAAACAATTATGATTAATTAACATTCTAAAAAAAATGAGTGAACAAATATATTTCTCTAATTTCTTTATATAACCTTTTAAAGTATTTAATTTTGTAGCTTATTTTTTAATAGAGGGCTACATGGGATTACAACCCACAGGGATAGGTAAAAAAGAACAAAAAGTACTATATGATTACCAGAAACGGGATATAGACAAGATATTTAGTCGCTTACAAGAGTTTCCAGAAAAATATAATCTATTATATCAACTTCCAACAGGAGGGGGAAAAACTGTTATATTTTCTGAAATAGTAAGAAGGTATATTGAGTCTTCCAGAAAAAAAGTAGTTGTTCTTACACACCGTATAGAGCTTTGTGGTCAAACCTCTAAAATGCTTACCGAATTTGGAGTTAAAAATAAAATTATAAATAGCTCGGTAAAGCAACTCGATGATCAAAACGAGTATATGTGCTTTGTTGCTATGGTCGAGACACTGAATAATAGATTAAATGAAGATCATTTAGAACTCGATAATATTGGAATGGTTATTATTGATGAGGCACATTATAACTCATTTAGAAAGCTCTTTCGTTTTTTTAAAAATTGTTTTATCCTGGGAGTAACTGCTACACCGCTTAGTTCTAATATGAAACTTCCCATGAAAGATAATTATAATGAATTGATTGTTGGAGATACAATTAGTTCATTGATAAATAGCGGATTTTTAGCAACTCCTGTTATATATACCTACGATGTAGGGTTAGGGTCTCTTAAGATAGGAATGAACGGTGATTATACTGTGAAATCATCAGAAGAGTTGTATACAAATATGTTAATGCAAGATAAATTGTTGTATTCATATGAAGAAAGAGCAAAAGGCAAAAAGACACTGATTTTTAATAATGGGATCAATACATCCATTTATGTGTATGAGACCTTTAAAAAAGCAGGATATGCTATTCGCCATTTGGATAATACGAATAGTAAACAAGAAAGAGAAGATATTTTAGCATGGTTTAAAAATACTAAGGATGCTATACTTACTTCGGTTAGTATTCTCACTACGGGTTTTGATGAGCCTACAGTAGAATGTATTATACTTAATCGGGCAACAAAATCACTTACATTGTATTTCCAAATGATTGGTAGAGGATCCAGGATTCTGCCAACCAAACAAGAATTTTCTATACTGGATTTGGGTAATAACACGGCGAGATTTGGTTTATGGAATTCTGATGTGGATTGGCAATCTATATTTAGGTCTCCTGATTTTTATTATGATAATCTAGTGGGGGATGAAGAGATTGAACGTAATTTTAAATACGTACTTCCTGAAGATTTAAGAAAAGAATTTTCAAATTCTGAAGATATTGATTTTGATATTGAAGAAGAATACGCAAAAACAAAACGTTTTGGATTGAGAAGTCTTACCGTTCTTGAAAAATCCATAGAGCAACATGCGAAAATGTGTGTTCAGAATAGTGAAGATGTTTTTGATGCTCGAATTTTGAGCAAACTTTTGGATCAGGATATAGAATATAGGGTACGTCGATATTCTTATTGTATTAGTAAAAGTACCAAAAACTATCGGGATTGGTTGGAAGAGGATTATAAACGAAAACTGAGATCCAAGATTAATCAATTATTTATGGATTAAACAATTGATTAATCTTAGGTTAGATAATGTGTTTATATTTCTATCTCCCCAACTAAATAAAGTACCGAATACCCGCTTAGAAAAACACGATCTCCTTCAATTCTACATTCTAATTGCCCTCTTCTTGCTGATAATTGTTCTGCATAAAGATGTTTTTTATTTAATTTTTCTGCCCAAAAAGGAACAAGAGAAGCATGAGCTGAGCCTGTTACAGGATCTTCAGGATGTGCTTCTGGATTGGCATCAAAAACGCGAGATACAAAATCAACATTTTTACCTTTAGCAGTAATTATAGTGCATAAATATGGAAGTTCTTTAAGTGCTTCTAGGTTTGGCGAAGCGTTTAATATTTCTTTCTCAGAAGAAAGTGTAATAATTAAATCTCTTGCTGCATAAGTCGCAATAGGTTTTACTTTAAATGCATCATATACTTCTTTTGGAATCTCAATTGGTGCAGGCATCCTAGAAGGAAAATCTAAAGTGATTGACCCATTATCTTCTTTTTTTGCCTTAAGTATTCCACTTTTTGAAGAAAATGTAACTTCATCTATAGATGTATCCAGATAATTAAAAATGATATAAGCAGATGCTAATGTAGCATGTCCACATAAATCAATTTCTTCATATGGCATAAACCATCTTATTTCATAAATATCATCTTTTTTTACAAAATATCCTGTTTCTGCCAAGTTATTTTCTATTGCAATATTTAATAACGTTTTATCATCAAGCCAATATGGCAAATGACAGATAGCAGCTGGGTTACCTCCAAATAAAGTTTTGGTAAAAGCATCTACCTGATATATGGGTATTTTCATTGTTTTATTTTAAATGAGTTAATATTTTTTATAAATCATGCCAGTAGTATCACTAGTTAATATTTCTGTATATACATTAACTACGTCTTCAATATTTACCGGGAAATACCCAGCAAATTTTTTGTTTTCAGGAAAATCACCTGCAATTGCACCAGGAGCTGCGACATTGAGCCTGATACCTCGATCAAGTTCATTAGAGGCTGCATTTACAAAACTATGTATTGCACCATTTACAAGAGAAAGTCCTACGGCATTAGGCTCATAATGTTCTGCAAGGATACCAGTTGTTAATGTAATGGAAGCATTATCTTTTAAATAGTTTTTTGCTATGTGTACCAAATTTACCTGTCCCATTAGTTTACTTTTTATTCCTACATAATAATCTTCTTCTTTAAGATCAGAAAAATGTTTCCATGATGCCGTCCCTGCGGCATTAATTACAGCATCTAATTTTGGGAGTTTTTCGAATAGATGTTTAATAGAATTCACATCTGTAATATCGATAGGGTAGTCAGTACTACCTCTATGAGCTCCATATACTTCATAATTCTGATTTACCAGTCTTTTATATATAGCCGAACCTATAGTGCCACTTGAACCGATTACTAAAACTTTCATATTTGATTTTTAATTTATATATTTTTATAATTATATATTTAATTTTATGAATATGTTATACTAAATTTTTATAATTCTTTATTCATAATTTCTAAGAACTCTTTTATTACTTTTTCGTTCCTTTTAAAGTACGTCCATTTTCCATGCCTTGTTGCTATAAGTAATCCGGCCTTTCTCATCCCTGTAAGGTAGTGAGATATTGTTGGTTGTGATAATCCCGACTTATCTTTAATATTTTGTCCACAGACACCATCGTTAAAATGTCCTAGTTCTATATGGGGTGGAAAATTTGCTTCAGGATCTTTCAACCATTTAAGTATATCCAATCGAGTCGAATTTGCTAAGGCTTTATTTATCTCAAGAATCATTTGATTATTCATTTTACAAATATATATATTTAATTTTATAAATATGTTAAGTGATTGGAAACAATTATCGCTGCTATTACAGGGTACTTTTATATGTTTTAAAATTCTGTTTTTTGGTGTTTTATAAAAAAATAATAATTTTATCTGTAACAAAATTTCATGATGCTCGTCTAGTAAATATAAGTAATAAAGAAATTGTAATTTATTGAATAAAAGTAAATTAGTTTTAACAATAGCTGTTAGGCGCTTATCTTAATACTTCTTGGGATAGGTGCTTTTCAAAAAAAAATTACTAGGTTTCAAAAAAATACATTGTTCTTTATTGACACAAAATAAAAGTTCGAACAACATAGATGAGAGCGCTTATCCTGATATTTCTTGGGATGAGTGCTTTTTGTTTTTACGGTTTTTAGTATTAAAACAGTATATATTTTGAGTTTTTCCTGTATTTGAATATCTAGTAATTGTCTTATTTTTATCATAAATATAAATTGATAATTTTGATGACTTTGTAACGGAAAAAAGTAAGTATCTTTTAATGTTAAAATTAAACTTACAGATTTGTCTAGTCTCTATTATCAATATTCGATAGACCTTAATTAACCATATATATTTACACAAATGAAAATTCTTTTGAATTTAGACGGTATCAAAACTCTAAGTAAAGAAGAACAAAGTAAGATTTCTGGAGCAGCACGTTATGCTTGTGAACAGAGGGGTATATTTTGTTGTGAACTTGCACCAGGTGCAGCTATTTGCGATGCAGGTAGGTGTATAGGTATTGGAGGGTCAGGTGGTTGTCTGTGGTATTAACCATTGCTCAAAAAAAGATTTGAAAAAGAGACTGTTAATTAACAGTCTCTATTTTTTATTTGATGATTCGTTAGCCATAAATTATTGCTAAAAATAATAGTAAGTTCATTGTGTATACAGGGCTCGATACTAATTGTGTTTCTTTAAGATATTTTACCCAAGGAGATATCTGTAGATATGAATGATTTTTTGTTGCTATCGACATACTGTATTTGATAAAGCATACACACAGGTCTTAAACCACTTTTTGATTAAATAAAGAGGTAGATTACATCATTAGAGAAAAATAATTACTAATCTTGTAAAAGATGAATATTATTCCAAATATACCCGTAAAAACAATTGCTATAAAACTAAGGCCTTCTGCAGAGAAAATGGTCAAAAGAAGGCATCCTTGGATTTTTGAAGATAGTATTATTAAACAAAATAAAGAGGGTAATCCAGGAGATTTGGTGGTTGTTTATGATAATAAAAAGAATACTTTTTTGGCTTGTGGGTTGTACGATCCATATTCTCCAATACGAGTTAAGCTTTTACAATATGGGAAACCAGTCAAAATTAATAAAGAATGGTTTGAAGCAATTATTTTAAAAGCATATGAATTAAGAAAACCTCTACTTGAAACCGATACAAATAGTTATAGACTATTATTTGGAGAAAATGATCATCTTCCGGGATGTATTGCAGATGTGTATGATGGGGTATTGGTAATCAAGTTATATTCACAAATTTGGTTTCCGTATTTGAATTACATTGTGGAACATTTGGTTGCAATAAGCGGTTGTATTACTGTTGTGCTACGTTTAAGCAGATTGTTACAATCTAAAGGCGAATTATATGATCTAAAAGATGGTCAGGTAATCTATGGGGTTTTAGAAGAGGATGTTGTTGTTTTTAGAGAACATGGAGTGTTGTTCTCAGCAAATGTAATTAAAGGACACAAAACTGGATATTTTCTGGATCATCGCCATAATCGAAAAAGAGTAGGGGAGTTAGCCAAAGAAAAAACAGTGTTAGATGTGTTTTCTTATGCAGGTGGCTTTTCTGTGCATGCATTAGCCGGTGGAGCTAATGAAGTTGTGAGTCTTGATATTAGCAAGCATGCCTTAAATATGGCCAAAGAAAATGTCAACCTTAATACATGTAGTGGAAAACATAATATTATTGTAGCCGACGCTTTTGAAGGATTACAAAATCTGATAAATACAAATAAAAAGTTTGACATTGTGGTCATTGATCCACCTTCGTTTGCAAAACGAGAGAATGAAATTGATAAAGCAAAAACTAGCTATGCTCGACTTGCTAGGTTAGGAGCCCAATTAGTAGTTAAAAATGGATTGTTAGTATTAGCTTCTTGTTCTTCGAGAGTTATAAAAGAAGATTTTTTTAAAATCTCTGAAGATAATATTTTAAATACTGGCAGAACTTTTGAAGTTTTAGAAAAAACAACTCATGATATTGATCATCCTATAATTTTTGCAGAAGGTGCATATCTTAAATGTGGATATTATAGAGTACATTAACTACAATGGTAACCTTTCTCTCCTAACAATGTAGAAGGGAGGGTATTATTTTAATTATTTTTAATGCCTTCCGAACACATGGATTTTTGCTTTTTTTCTTGATGAATTTTTGGTGTCATAGAAAAATGTAATATCTCTTATAATTCTTTTGTTTCCTTTTAAATCGATGACTCTTGTTGCACTTCTACGAGAAAAGTTATATCTTAATTGGATCACATCTTTTTCTCCATTACCATATTGAACAACCATTCTGTGCATATTAATAGAGCCTCCTGTGATTTTTATTTTAAGTTTTTTAAACGCTCCTTCTTTGGCCGTTACTTTTATAATATCTTTATCTAATTTGTAATTAACTATTTTGGAGCCTAAATATTCCCAGTTAGCAATATTTGAAGAAAAACTACTGGTTATCAGTAAGATAAATAATAATAATAAAGAATGGTGAATTTTTTGTGGGGCTGTATGTTTCATAGTTTATGAATGTTTTGATTTGTAATTAAGACACTTTAATTACAAAAAGGTTTAATTTCATAAAGAATAAAAAGTATTTCAAAATGAAAGCGGGATGAATTATTATAATTCATCCCGCTTTCAATAAGAGTGGTTAATATCGATAATAGTTAGTTAGAGGATAGCATTGCAAAAAACTTATCCATATTTGGTAATAAAACTATCCTAGTACGTCTGTTGATAGCCATATTTTCTTTAGAATCGTTTTCTACTAAAGGTTTATAACTGCTTCTTCCTGATGCAATTAATTTTGAAGGATCAACATTATAAGATGTTTGTAGTTTTCTGATAATTGATGTAGCTCTTTTTACACTTAAATCCCAATTATCTTGTATTACAGCATTACTTATGGTTCTAGGATCAGTGTGTCCTTCGACCATAACTTCTAAACTTGGCTCAGAGTTAATAACATCTGCTAATTTTTGTAATACTTCATCAGCTTTATTGCTTATGCGGTAGCTACCACTGTTAAAAAGCATTTTATCTGAAATAGATATCATAACAACAGTATTGTCTACGTTTATAGAAATATCATCATCTTCTTTCAAGTTATCAGATAGATTACTTTTTAAATTGTAAGAAACTGCTAGATTCATTGAATCTTTTAAAGATGTGGCTCCTTGTAGTTTTTGTTGATCAACATTGGCTAAAGTTGCTTTCATACTTTCCTTTGTTTTATTAGAAATAGCCGCAATCCCATCTACCATCACCATTTTCTCATCATTTGATTCTTTCAAAGAATTAATTTTAGCATTATAATCAGCCACTCTGGACTCAATCTTTGCAAATTTTTCTTCTAATTCTTCCTTTTCTACTGCAGTCTTCTGTAAAGTACTACGTGTGTCTTGTAATTCTTGTTCAAGAGCAACATACTTCTTTTTAGATACACAGGATGTCATAACTAAAACTCCAGATAACGCAATTAATGTGAATGATCTTTTCATGGTTATTTAATTAATAATTAGTGTTTAATTAACTACCGCTAACTGCATTTATTGCTTTTGCAGATATTAATGTTTTCATATGAATTTCTTAAAATATGTTAATAATTTTGACAAACAATATTATCCCGTAGCACTCTTACGGAAGTTCTATATCTAGATATTTTTTAAGTGTTTGATTTTCAAATTTGTATCTAGGATATCATATTGTAAATCAAATTTTAGATTAAATAAAATATTGATTTGTTGTAATAACGTATTATTTTTACAGTTATATTGTAGAAGAATTTAAAGCCCGAAATCTATTTTAATTTGTAAAATGTATTGTAATTGATGTTTTTAATTAAAAAGAGGCTTGTATTTGGTTTCCTGATTCTATTATCTTTTTCTATGATATCTGCTCAGGAAATTATTGAAACAAAAGAAAAAGTACCAGTAGATCATAAAAAACTAATTTTTCAAGGAGATATAATCTACCTACCTATATATCCCAATAATATAGTTTCTTCTAATAATGAATTACTTTCAAGAGATTTAGGAGTAAAAAATAAAGAAGAATTTAATGCTAAATGGGATAATCAACGATTTAACCCATACTGGGATGAATCATTGTCTTTTCCTTTTCAATTGACTTTTCATGATACTAATTTTTCATCACCGGTTACCCGTAAGATGGTGGTTACTTCTCGTTATGGGTGGAGAAGAGGAAGGCCTCATCAAGGTATAGATATTGATCTTCAAACTGGAGACAGTGTAAGATCTATATTAGATGGTAAAGTTAGGTATGTAGGATATCATGGAGGACATGGAAATACAGTTATAGTTAGACATTACAATGGCTTAGAATCGGTATATGCACATTTATCAAAAACATTGGTCAAGGAGAATGACGAAATAAAAAAAGGTAATGCTATAGGAAAAGGAGGAGTGACAGGGAACGCAAGAGGTAGTCATTTACATTTAGAAGTAAGATATCATGGGAAAAGTATTAATCCAGAATATTTATTTGAGTTTACAACTGATACTAAAATAAGATCAGATGTACTTTTTGTAACTAGAAAATGGGCAACACCAAGATTTCATAGATCAACAAGGAAGAGTAAAATAGTAATTCATAAATCCATTGATGATATTACAGTATTCGAAGAGCAACAAAAAAAGATTTATACGGTAAAAAAAGGAGATACCCTTCATAGAATTGCCAATAGACATGGATTAGCTGTTTCCGAAATCTGTAAAACTAATTCTATAAAATATAATACAGTACTAAAAATCGGACAACAGATAATTATCAACTAAGTACTGAATTCTCAATATGTTTATGAATCATTTCTAATAAATGATTTTTGTTATAAGGTTTTAAAATATAATCATTTAGTCCTGCCTGAATGATTTGTCTATTTAATTGGGTTACGTCTACTGCTGTTAGGGCAATAATAGGTGTTTTTAAATCAAATTCTCTTATTCTTTTTGTTGTTCCAATACCATTAAGCTTGGGCATGTTAATGTCCATTAAAATGACATCATACACATTTTCTTTTGCCAATTTAATAGCATCAAAGCCATTATCAATAGTTGTACAATCAAATTGCTCTTTTGATAACATTTTATCTGCAACTAATAGGTTTAATTTATTGTCATCTACAATTAGAGCTTTGAATTTTGTGCCAGAATTGACCTCAAAAACAGAATTTTGATGGGCCTGTTCTTCCTTGACTTGTTGTGTTTTAAAATCAATCACAAATACATATTCTGATCCGACATGAGAATTATTCTGAATAATTATTTCTGCATTTACAGCTTCTGCCAGTCGGTTTACTATTCTTGAGTTTATACCTGTACCCAAATACCATTTTTTTTCATTTTCTACATTAATAAACTCTTGATAGATTGATTTTTGATCCTCTTTTGATACCTCATATCCATCATGAGTAATTTTAAAAGAAATTGTAGAAACATCCCCTTTTTTCTTAATCAAACTTACTGAGAAATAAACATTTCCATTCTTTGTGAATCGTAGAGCATTACTCACAAGATTCATAAGTATCTGGGACAAAATTGCAGGATCTCCTTTAACAGTTTGGCTTATTTCAGCATCAAAATCAAAGTGCAAAATGTTATCACTGTTTTCTGTCGCATAACTAAAAGACTGAACAAGATTTTGAGTAACGTCTTTTAAATTAAATAGAGTATTTTGTACAGTGACTTCTTCATTATCAAGAAAACTTACTTGAAGAATATTATTAATTAAGGTAAGTAGGTAATTTCCGGAAAACTTCAGCGATTTTATTTTTTTATCGTCTTTAAGTTCTGGGTGTTCTTCTGCTAAAAGATTTGTCAACCCCATTATTCCATACAAAGGAGTTCTCAATTCTTGACTGAGAATAGAAATAAAATCTTGCTGAAATTGAACTTGTTTTTCAGATGTATTGAGTAAAGATTGCAATTCATTACTTTTCTCATCCAGCCTTTTTTTGACTCCTTGGTATTTTAACCATAAAAAAAGAATTACAGCGAATAGGATACCGATAATTATATAATATATCATACTTTATATTTAAAAACAAATTAAAAGATATAAGGATTATCTTACAAATTTAAGTACAGTTTTTTAATTAACTTTTACAATAAGATGGGTATAATATGACATACGTTAAAATTGGAAGTTTAATTACACACTTTTGAATTAAAATAATAAGTTATCTTATAATATGCAATTCCTAAAATCGTAACGAAAAATCTAATTTTTGGAACAATATAAAAAATGGTACAAAGTTTGACAGTTTTTAATTAAAATGCTTCTTGTAAGTTATTGGCTTTCAGAGTAATCTTCGATTGTAAATAATAAACAAAATATTATAAGTTTAAGTTATAAAATATATTTAAATAACTATAAATCATGTGTTTGAATTAACAATAAATTAATTGTTGTTCATGTACAATTGACGATTTGTTATTGATTTGGCCAACTACAGAGAAGATTAATGTAATTATTATAAATTTATAACGTCCTATTATATATTGGTTATAGGATATAATGGGTACTTTTGCAAGTAATTAACATTATTAACCCTCTATAATCTTTATATTTACATTAAACAAGCGTGGTACGAAAAGATATGAAAGCTAAACTAATTATAGTTTTTTTGTTGTGTATGGCAGGAGTGATACAGGCTCAGGTAGAAAGTTCTACCTCTTTACGTATTGACGCAAAAAGTGATTTAAAAACTGATAAGTACAGTTTGTCTACAGGGCTTCCAAAATCAGATTTCAATAGTAATATACCGTTGTATACTGCACCAAAAGAGTTGAGTGAATATGGCCGTCGCAAACAAACATTTGATATGACTGGTAATGATGGCTTTTTTAAACCAGAAATTAAAGGCACTCCAAAGTGGTTTAAAAAAGATAAAGAAATAAAGGAAGAATATAAAAGTGATCAGTATCTTGGTGATTTCAAAAGTGATGGTAAATTTGTCAGATTGTTGTATAGAGATCATCAATTTGTTGATGGTGATATAGTGAGAATTTTTATTAATGATGATGTAATCGTACAAAGTGCATATCTTTCAGGAAAATTTCAAGGAATTTCAATCGATCTAATCAAAGGGTTCAATAAAATCGATATTCAGGCTCTTAATCAGGGTGAATCTGGACCTAATACTGCAGAATTTCATTTGTATGATGATCAAGGAAATTTACTTACCAGTAATGAATGGAATTTAACAAAAGGAGTTAAGGCTTCTCTAATTGTCGTAAAAGAATAATCAGGTTTTTTTAAAAGTTGCATGCTCTTCTTTAGCAACTTGTTTTTCAATGTATTTTTATGTTAAGTGTAGTTATTTTATAATTTTTTATAAATATGCTGTGATTTTTTCTATGTATTAGTTACTAATAAGAAAAACATAAGCTTATATGGCCAAAGAGTATGAGTTTACTCAAATTATTAAAGATCATGAAGGTGTTATTTTTAAAATAACGACCATCTATACTAATAATCATGAAGATCAGAAAGATCTCTATCAAGAGATTGTCTATCAGTTGTGGAAATCATTTGACAATTTTAGAGGAGATTCAAAAATTAGTACATGGATGTATCGTGTAGGACTTAATACCGCAATTACCAGATTAAAAAAGGAGAAGCGAAAAGTAAATCAAATTGGAATTGATCAGGTGATCATGAAACAAACAGATCAATACGATACAGAATTTGAGGAACGATTAAAGATTCTTTATGCACATATACATGGTCTTAATGAATTGGAAAAAGGATTAATGTTATTGCTTTTAGAAGGAAAAAAATACGAGGAAATAGCAAGTATAACAGGTTTGTCTCCTAGCAATGTAGGTACCAAAATTTCGAGAATCAAACAAAGGTTAAAGACACAAATTGTAAAAAAATAATGGGTATGGAATTAGAAGAAATGCAAGCAGTTTGGTCCCAAATGAGTGATCAGATAGAAAAACAAAAAAAATTAACGGATAAAATGATTATTATGATGACACAAGAGCAGTACAGAAAGAAATTGAATAAAATAGCATACCCGGAAATAATAGGAGCAGTCATTTGCTATAGTGTTGCAATATTGATCTTATTTAATCTCGAAAAACTAGATAATTGGTATTCATTAGTATCTGGATTAATATCAGTAGTTACACTTTTAGTATTACCTGTTTTATCTCTAAAATGGATAAGTAAAATGCGAAATATTAATATTTCTGGAAATAGCTATAAAGAAACATTGATTGAATATACTAAAGGGAAACAACGATTTAAAAAAAGTATGAAACTTGGATACTATTTAGGATTTGTACTCATGTTTGTTATTATGCCTGTTTCTTCAAAAATTATTAAAGGTAAAGATTTGTTTACAGAGACAAAATCTATTTGGCCAATAGTAATAGCCATTCCACTGGCAATTGTATTCTTTTTTGTTTTTACAAAATGGGTATATAAGTCTTATACTGGAAGTATGAATTCTGCAGAGGTACTAATTAAAGAACTTGAAGAAAAAGAATAAATTATTGTAAAATAAAAAGGGCTGTAAAAAACAGCCCTTTTAAATTTTAAAAATATTCAAACAAACAGATGTTTACGCTCCGCAACGTCCGTTGTTAGACCATCTTCCGTTAGATCCAAGAGTATATAAGAATCCGTTATAAGTTACTTTATCCCCTGCAGAATAATTATTATTTCTATTGTATTCTGAAACACCTTCACAAATATCTGCACTTACCGGTGTGTCAGTACATTCTGCAATTCTATTCCATCTTGTAAAATCTCTTTCGTATAAGAAACCTCTGTAGGTAACTTTATCGCCAACAGAATAGCTCTGACCTCTTACCCATGCGGCAATGCCTTCGCAAGGATTTACAGATGGATTTCCTCCACCACCTCCATCACCTGGATATGCGTTATTGGTTCCTTGGATATCCAAAGGAGAAATTGCAGCTCTTCTTCTAGGTAGAACGTTACCATTTAGATCTGTTATTGTAGGTTGACCATTTTTACTAAATGTATAGCTTCCGTACATCATAGTAGAATTAATGTCAAAATCTCTGGTAATTAGAGTTGCAGAATTACTTTTGAAAAACTGATCTTCTGCACCATCCTGAATATTATTGAAGTTGATAATAATATGATTATCTCTATCAGAACGATTTTGCTCATGGATATACCCTAAGGTATGTCCGATTTCATGGATAGTTACGACGGCACTAGTTCTCGATCCTAAACGAATAAAACCTCTAGAACCATTCATCCCTAATGTAGCAACCCCACAATTACAATTTCTACCATTACTGCTGATTGTTACATAATTAGGCTCATTGGTACGTTCTTTAAAACGAACATTTGTCTTACTAGTCCATTCATCCATAGATTTTTGAAGCTCGTCTCTAACAAATTGGTTTAATCCATTTTGGATAACATAAACAATGGTATTATTAGTCCATTTACGTACACCACCTCCAAGTCCAAGCTTTGCATTTACTTCATCAGTAGGTTCTTCTGTGTTAGAAACAGGGATAGCTGTGTCACTTAATTGATCTTCGAATAATCTAACATCAGTTCCTTGAAGGCTAAACGTGCCATCATTTTCTTTTTTCACACGAACACGTTCTCCTAAGAAAAACTTTTCTATAGTTTGTTCTTCTTGACTAGTGGGGTCTGTTGACTGATCAAATTCTTCATTTTTTTCGCAAGAAATAAATGATAGGGCAATGGCAAGAACACCAATTTTTAATCCATTTAATACTGTCTTTGTTTTCATTAAGTTTGATTTTGAGTTTATGACAATTAATAGTTTTACAAGTAGGTTAACTAGTCAAAAACTCATATTAGTGTTTAAGATGATGTTAAAAAAATTGTTAAAGTTTCTTAAAAAATGAAGGTATTGAAATTAAAAAACCTGAATCTATGATCATGATTCAGGTTGTGAATGGCACTAATATATTCTTAACTAATTAGGAAATCCAGCCCTTTGATGTAGAATTTTTAGAAAACCACACTAAAAAGAGTGCAACAACTACAACGATAATAGGCATAATGATTCGTGCCCCGGATAATGGTATAAAATCTTGTAAAAAGAAATTATAAGTCGTTTGAGCAAGGACGCCAATGAGGGATAAAATAAGTAGGGTAGAAGCCCATTTTTTCTTAATCAATAGTGCTATACACCCCAAAGCACCCGCAAATACGGCAATAGCAAATGCTGCTGTTACCCAAGCGGGTGTATTATTATAAAAATTCTGGTCAGCTTCTGGCAATGCCTTTAACGCTTCTTGTGTCATATATGCTTGACCAATATAGGCCATGACTCCCATAATATTCCATATAAGAGCCACAACAGCAATTATCCAGAACCATATGGGTGGTTTGTTTATTGTTTTCATAATTCATTGATATTAAGTTGTTTGTTTGTAACAATGTAATCAGAAACTGTGTGAATTACAAATTTGAGAAAACACTGGTCATAATTGATTTTTTGAGATTTGGTTCAAGAAGTTTATGGGTTTTAGTATTAAATGTTATCAAAATTATAAAATCTACAATCGTAATGAGTTTTTAACTAGATTCGCGCCTTCGAACAACGAACTCATTTTGCTCTTAAACCTAGTAATGAATATGTTGAAACCATTAATGAAAGAAAGGCTTATTCAGAAATATAGCCTTGATATGGGTGAGGTCTTTTTTTTTGAGAATTATCTAATTATTGAAGTCGCAGAAGGTATATGTTTTAATCACGAAAAAGCAACCGAACTCTCTCTGCTAACAAATTTACATTTTGGTAACCGTCCTTTTGGTTACATTTCTCATAGAATAAATTCATACTCTTTAAAACCTACGGATTATATGAAAATAAGGGAGGTGTTTCCAAATCTTGCAGTATTTGTGGTTGTTGCATATACTACCGCACAAGAAATTAGCGTAAAAATAGAAAGAATATTTTATCATGATAAGATAAAGATATTTGAAACACTTGAAATGGCAGTAGCTTCGGTTAAGAAGCATCTTGAGCTGGAAACGCAAGAGAAATAAATACCTGTTTAAGCGTTTTTATCTAAATAACTACTTAAGTTATCTAATGCACCATCCCAAAATTTCTCGTAAAATTTTAGCCATTGATTTACTTCTTTAAGAGGGTTCGTATTTGCATAACAAAAACGCTCTCTACCTTTTGTTTTTATTCTAATCAAGCTAGCATCTTCCAAAGTTTTTAAATGCTTGGTAACTCCCTGGCGACTAATATTGAATTGCCCTGATATTTGAGTAATAGGCAGGGCAGTAGCAGCTACTACCAGAGCATGAAAAATTTCACGTCTGGTAGGATCAGCTATAGCTTTTAATATCTTAGTGATTTTATCTTGCATGGACATCTTGTTTTAAATATTTTGATAGGCCAGAAATACAGTTATCCCAACCTCCATTAAAACTAGTAAACATTGTAACGGCATTTTCTCCCAAGTACTTTGAAATTCCAGAATGCTCAAGCAATAACTTCGTACCTTCTTCGGTTTTCTCGAGTTCCCATTTTACAGTAGTTTCAATATTGGTTTCAGCCACAATCCAGGTATAAATAAGAGTATAGGGGTTAGCTTTCTTTACTTCTCCTGTAATTTGGGAACAGTTTTGCTCCTTGGGAGCCGTAAAAGTGTATTTATAACCTGGTTCTGCTTTAAAATCGGCTTCAATAAACCAGTTAGAAATTTGTTCTTGTTTGGTAATAGCATTCCAAACATTATCTATAGAATGATTAAGTATATGTTCTTTACGAATTACATCTTTCATATTAATTATTTTTGTTGATTAAACAATGTATAGCAAAATGATATCAATGCGCAACTATATAGTTGCAAATATAAAGATATTTTTCAAATACGCAACTTTTTGGTTGCGCAAATAGTCCGTTTTCATTCCATATTTATTTCAAAACTATTGGTAATTTATTAAAAATGGAATATTTTGTAGCTATGGAAAGTATAATGAATTATTTCGAAACGATACCTTCATTACATCGCAGTTTAATATTGGTAGGAGGAATTACATTTTTCTGGTTAGTTGAATATGCCGTGCCATTATTTAAATTTAAGTATAAGAAGTTTAAGCATGCCTGGCCTAATATTTTCTTTACGTTAACCACCATCGTTATAAATTTTGTTTTAGCTTTTATTCTATTAAAAACCAGTGATTGGACAGTTGCTAATAAATTTGGAGTGATTCAATGGTTAGGTTTACCTCTTTGGGCTTCTGTATTACTGGGTGTAGCTTTACTGGATCTTATAGGTGCATGGTTAGCTCATTATGTAGAACATATGGTAAAACCTTTATGGATGTTCCATTTGGTTCATCATACAGATCATCATGTAGATACCACAACAGCAAATAGACATCATCCAGGAGAAAGTATTATTCGTTTTGTATTCACTACGCTTGCTGTACTTATAGTGGGAGCTCCTGTAGGGATAATCATGTTATATCAATCTCTATCAGTTGTATTATCTCAATTTAATCATGCCAATATATCGTTACCTAAAAAAGTTGATGATATCATAAGCTGGGTTATCGTTTCTCCTGATATGCATAAAGTACACCATCATTACGTACTTCCATATACAGATACAAACTATGGGAATATTTTTTCTATTTGGGATAGAATTTTTGGAACATTTGCCAAAATAAGAAAAGATGATTTGATTTATGGAGTAGATACTTATCCTGATGTAGACGCTAATTCAAATATAGGAAAACTCTTAAAACTCCCCTTTTTGGGATATAGACCACCTACAGTGAAAAAAGTTAAAAAAAGCAATTCTTAATTTGGTTTTCAAATTACTATTTATGAAAGAGTTATGTGTGATATTCTTTTTTTTAATTTCAACCACCATACTTTGGTCTCAGGGTAAATTTTCGGCATACGATATTAAACCAGACAAAGAGTTTGAAAATGTATTGGTTAAAAAAATATTTACTGATCCTCATACTTCTACCTTTGTCATATGGATTAAAAATGAAGTAAAACCACATCAACATTTGAAACATACCGAACAAGTTTTTATACTTGAAGGGAAGGCTAATGTCTGGTTAAATAAGGAAGAAATTGTTGTGCAGGCTGGAGATTGGATAACTATACCAGAAAAAACAATTCATGCGGTTAAGGTGATTTCTGAAACCCCTTTGAAAGTTATTTCAATTCAAACTCCAGAATTCAAGGGAAAAGACAGGGTTTTTATAGAGTAAATAGAGACATCATATCATAATAACCTTAAGTAAAATATTCCTGATCATATTTTTCTTCTAAAACACAAACTTTTCATAAAATAGATAGTTTCAACGTTATTTAGAGGTATTTTGAATACTTAAATACTGTAAAAGTGATGATTATGAAACGATCTATGCGATTTTTGATATTTTCAATTTTAGTTTTGGGAATGGACCTATGTTCTGCTCAGTATAAACAAAAAGATTGGGAAGAGAGAGATACGTGGATGAACGTACCAGAATTATTAAAATTAACAGGAGTAACAACAGGAAGTGTCGTAGCAGATATTGGTTCTCATGAAGGATATCTTACCATTCACTTGTCTAAACAAGTTAATAAAGCGGGTAAAGTTTATGCCGTAGATGTGAGAAAAGATCGATTAGAACAATTGGACAAACATCTGGAGGAAAGAAAAATTACTAATGTAAAAACAATATTGGGTGATTATGATAATCCAAAATTACCTAAACAATCATTGAATGTAGTTATTGTTATGGATACCTATCATGAAATCGATGATTATATGAAGGTGCTAGATCATATTAAAACATCACTTAAACCAGATGGACGTATTATGATTTTGGAAAAATTTAAAAGCCATGTTCGTAATAAATCCAGAGAAGAACAAACGGATGAACATACAATATCTTTAAGATTTGTAAAATCTGAATTAGAAAAGGCTGGTTTTTCAATTTCTAAAGAAATTAAAGATTTTGGGAATTGGAAAAATGAATCGAATAAAAAAATGTGGATACTAGTCGGGGTAGTGCGTTAAATGAAGATTATGAGATTTCAATTTTATATCCGACCCCATGAACATTAATTATTTTTACAGACGAATCTGTATTTAGTTTTTTTCTTAGTTTAGAAATAAACATATCCAGACTACGGCCAACAACTATCCCATGATCTTCCCAGACTTCTTTAATCAATCGTTCTCTTTTAATAAGTTGATTAGGATTTTGGCTAAAGATCTTTAAAATTTCAGACTCTTTAGAAGTTAAGTTTATTTGGCTTTTTTCTATTTTTAATAACTGTAGTTCATAATAGAATTTAAATTTCCCTAATTCTATGCCGGTTGTAGCATTTATGGAATTATTCTTCTTTTTTCTAAAAAATATAAATCCTGTTGAAAGTGATACCAAAAGAAGTACTAAAGCAGAAATTGGATATATTTTAGAACCAGATGCGGATTCTTTTATTAAAAAAAGGACCCGTATTTTATAACAACTAGAAGGTAGTGTTCTTCCAGAACATGGAATAATATCATTTTCCTTTGGCCCCATAATTTGATAGCTATAAGCAACCTCTTTGATACTACAATCAATTACCTCAATTATATAATCTTCTGGTAAGTTAGAAGCACTAAAAGTGGATTTGATAGAATGAACTAAAACATCAGGTTCGATATATAATTCGTTTTGAAAAGAAACAATATATTCATAATCCTTAACCTCTTTTACAGGTAATATAAGAGAAGTAGAATCATTCTCAGCAAGTAATAATGTATTACCAATATCTCGCAAAGCAATTTTGACTCTTTCAGAAAAATAAGAAGGGTTTTCTTTTTGATAAAAACCAGATAAAATTAACGATCCAAAAATTATGAATAATAACCCAAATAATTTTCTATGATTTTGTTTGATATTATAGCTAAAAAACTTCAATTAGTATCAATTTTACATTTAAGTTACACTTTTTTACAATCCTTTTAAAAGCTTAAGGTAGCTCCAATTCTATATTTAACTTTCATTAATAACTTCAAACAAAATAACATAAAAATGAAAGTAACCCATAAAAAATACATAAAGAATTTTATAGCACTACTTATGATAAGTTTATTAGTCATAGTAACATCATGTGGCAATAATACAGATGATAATAAAAGAATAATTACAACATCTTCTGGTTTACAATATAAAATTCTAAAAGAAGGTAGTGGAGGAGTCGTACAAAAAGGACAGGAAATACATATTCATGAAACTACAAAATATATGAATGGTTCTTTGGTTTTTTCTTCTAGAAATTTGCCAAACCCGATTAAAATTTTGGTAGGAGGTAATCAGGTTATTAAGGGGCTTGATGAAGGAGTATTGGGGATGAAAGTAGGAGAGGTTAGAAAATTAATTGTTCCACCAGAACTCAGTAAGAGAATGGGGAATATAACTTTTCCCCATCCGGATTCAACATTAGTATATGAGGTAGAATTAATAGATATCGTACAAAAAAATAAGTTTGCCGCAGAAAACAAAGTTTTTATTGATACAGTTGCCAGTACAATTAATTGGAGAGGCTTTTATGCTTTGAAAACAGGAGATCATTTTGGTACAATAAAATTGAAAGAAGGAGAATTTTACACAGAAAATAACAGAATCATTGGAGGAGAATTTTACATTGATATGAATTCAATTGTGAATACTGATGGTAAGTACAACGAGATGTTGGTGGATCACTTAAAAAATTCTGATTTTTTTGAAGTACATGTTTATCCAATATCAAAATTAAAAATCATTGGTATTGAATATATTACTAGTTCAAAAGTTAACATTACAGCGAACTTAACCATAAAAGGTATTAAGCAACCAGTTAATTTTATTGCAGAAATTGAAAATAAGAATAATCAAACTATATTGAAATCTAAATTTAGTATAAATCGTACCAGATGGGATATAAACCATGCATCAGGAAGGTTTCATATTCACCTCACTGATCAAATGATATCAGATGATATAGAATTCGATGTGGTTTTATATTCAGAAACAGGTAAGTCATCCTGTTAAAACTGGCTCTAATTTTTTTATTTCAGTTTCTGTGAAGATTCGGGATTTTGTTACGAATCTTATTCCCATAGGAATTTCAAGAGAAAAGCTAGCTCCTCTGCCAGGTATAACATCTATTGTAAGTTGCGTATGTTTCCAGTATTCAAATTGATCGCTAGACATATAAAAATCACACCCATGAATTACTCCAAGTAATACATCGGTTTCATTAATCATTAATTCACCCTTAGGGAAACACATGGGAGATGATCCATCACAGCATCCTCCGCTCTGATGGAACATTAACTCTCCATGTTCTGTACTAAGGGTGTCGATTACAGCTTTTGCTGCATCGGTAATCTTAACACGTAAAATCATATTATCTAATTTTAGAAAAAGCCCATCGCTTTTTTATCATAAGAGATCAACATATTTTTGGTTTGACGATAATGATTAAGCATCATTTTATGGTTTTCTCGTCCAATACCAGATTTCTTATATCCTCCAAAAGGAGCATGTGCAGGATATGTATGGTAGCAATTCACCCAAACACGTCCGGCTTTTACAGCTCTAGAAATTTGATAAGCCTGATGTGTATCTCTTGTCCAAACTCCAGCACCTAATCCATAGAGTGTATCATTTGCAATTTCAATTGCTTCTGCTTCATTTTTGAACGTAGTTACACATGCTACAGGACCAAAAATCTCTTCCTGGAATACACGCATTTTATTATTACCTTTTAGTAATGTAGGTTTTACATAATATCCATGTTCCAGCCCTTCAATATAAGCAGATTCTCCACCCGTCAATACTTCACAACCTTCGTCTTTTCCAATATTTATATAATTAAGGACTTTTTCAAATTGATCATTAGACGCTTGTGCCCCCATCATAGTTTGAGGATCTAGTGGATGTCCTAGTTTAATAGCTTCTGTACGTTCTATTACACGTTCTATAAACTTGTCATATATACTTTCCTGTATTAGAATTCTGGATGGACATGTGCATACCTCTCCTTGATTAAGGGCAAACATAACCGCACCTTCAATCGCCTTATCAAAGAAATCATCATCAGCATCCATAATACTTTCAAAAAAGATATTTGGTGATTTTCCTCCAAGTTCTAAAGTAACAGGAGTAATGTTTTTAGAAGCATACTGCATTATTAGTTGTCCAGTTGTGGTTTCACCTGTAAATGCTACTTTATTTATACGAGGGCTTGAAGCTAAAGGTTTACCAGCTTCAGCTCCAAATCCATTAACTACATTAAGTACGCCATCAGGCAACACACCTTCAATTAGTTCCATTAAAAGCATAATACCTACCGGAGTTTGCTCTGCAGGTTTAAGAACAATACAATTCCCTGCTGCCAAAGCAGGGGCAACTTTCCATGTTGCCATTAATATTGGAAAATTCCACGGTATTATCTGACCAACAACTCCCAGAGGTTCCTGAACATTTAGACTTACTGTACTTGAATCTAATTCACTTACAGAACCTTCTTCTGCACGAATTACACCAGCAAAATACCTAAAATGATCTATTGCCAAAGGTAAATCAGCTGCCAATGTTTCTCGTATTGCTTTTCCATTATCCCAGGTTTCTGCACGAGCTAATACTTCAAGATTTTCTTCTAATATTGATGCAATTTTTAATAAACAATTACTGCGATAGGTTACTGAAGAGTTATTCCATTCTGGAGCTGCAGACCATGCAGCATCAATTGCCAGTTCAATGTCTTCACTGGTAGAACGAGCTATTTTTGTAAAACTAGTTCCATCAACGGGAGAGATGTTGTCAAAATATTGCCCTTTTACGGGTGCTACCCATTTTCCGCCAATATAATTTTCATATTGACTTTTAAAGCTGGGTTTTTCCATTTTACTTTTAGGAGATGCTTGTGAGATACTCATAATTTAAGAATTAAGGTTTTTAAGTAATAAAAATGTGTGTATTTTGTCTAAAGGTGTAACTTGTTGACAAGAAGAGGTCTATCCTTAAATATACGGTATTTTTATTAATCTGCTTAACGAGTTGTCGTTAATATTTTGTTGTATATTTTTAAAAGAATTACTAAGTAACAGAACGTAAAACTTACAGGTATTTTATTGCCTTTAGTTGATACATTATTACACTACTCTTTTATAATAATTTTATACAATTACCTTATTTTTATATTCAAGCTAAAGTATATATGATAATGATAGACATTGATTTGAAAGGAAAAACGATTCTAGTTACCGGAGCTTCTAATGGAATAGGGAAAGAAGGAGCCGAGTTTTTAATGAAAATGGGAGCAAGAGTGGCTGTACATTTCAATACGAATAAAAAAGCTGCCGAAACGCTGGTTAGCTTATATCCTCATACAGGATCAAAAACTTTTGGAGCTGATATTTCTATAGAAAAAGATATCTATAAACTTTTTGATGATGTTTGCCATGAATTTGGAAAAATTGATGTTATTATACTAAATGCGGCAGTGTTTCTACCTCATTCTATTAAAAAGAATGCTAAGGATTGGTTTTCGGTCTGGAAAAAAACTATGGATGTTAACCTAAACTCTGTAGGGCTGCTTACTAAATTAGGCATAGATCACTTCATTAAAAATGGAGAAGGAAGATTTATATATATAGCAAGTAGAGCAGTATTTAGAGGAGAAACAGAAGAATACTTAGCATATGCAGCCTCCAAAGGAGGAATGGTTTCCTTAGCCAGAAGTATTGCTCGATCTTTTGGGAAACAAAACATTAAATCCTTTATTATTGCTCCCGGATTTACACGTACACAAATGGCTGAAAACTTTATTGCAAATCATGGTGAACAAAAGGTTCTGAATGAAATTGCACTTAATGAACTTACAAAACCAAAAGATCTAACCCCATTGATTGGATTGATGTGTTCGGGGTTAATGGATCATGCCACAGGTGCAACCATTGATATGAATGCAGGAAGCCATATTAGATAGGTCCAGTTGTTTTAATAAAGAAAAAGAATATAAATACATTCTAAAATACTGGTTTTAAGAGTGATTACTCCTTTGATATCGTTGTTTCTATTGAATTGTTATTGAATTTATAGTATCTTTAGATTACCAATTTATTACGCATTTTATTAAATCAATAATTAACTCAATTTAAATCACTCTTAAAACCGATGAAAAACACATTCTTATTAGTGCTTTTGGTGTCATGCACCATGAGCATCTCTCTTGTTGCACAAAAAAGTAACAAAGAACTCGCCAACGAATACCTTACTATTAAGGGGGAAGTAATTTTTAGCTTTGAAGTAAAAAACAAAGCAGAATTAAGCACAATTACCAAAGAACTATCTATTGTACATTATGATGATGCTAACAATATTGTAAAAGTAATGGCCAATAAAAATCAGTTTTCTTCATTTTTAAAGAAAGAAATAAATTTTACCCTTACTACAGAAGATAATATTGTTGGAGAAAGATTAATGACTTCTGATCTTGCAGTGAAAGCAACTAGTTATCCGCTTACAGCGTATCCAACATATGCTGATTATGTAACTATGATGAATGAGTTTGCAACCGATAATCCTTCTATGTGTAAAGTAGAAAATATTGGAGCCACAACAGAAGGAGATAAATCCATATTATTTGTAAAATTATCTGATAATGTTGATCTTAATGAACAAGAACCAAGGGTAATGTATACATCCTCTATGCATGGAGATGAAATTGCTGGATATCCAATGATGCTAAATCTAATTGATTATTTACTTGATGCATACAAGGATACAAGTCATCCAAAACATGCAGAAATTAAAGATCTTCTTGATAATAACGAAGTTTGGATTAATCCATTAGCAAATCCAGATGGGACCTATAGAAATAGTCCAAATAACACATCTGTAGCAAATGCAACTAGAGGAAATGCAAATAATGTGGATCTAAATAGAAATTATCCTGATCCAGATGATGGAGTGAATCCGGATGGTAATGTACATCAAATAGAAACACTTGCTTTCATGAATTTTGCCGCGTCCAAACATTTTGTATTATCTGCTAATTTTCATGGGGGAATAGAATTGATTAATTATCCTTGGGATACGTATGCAGGAGCTCACCCTGATCAGGATTATTTTATTCATGTTTCTGAAGAATATAGAGATTTATGTCAAGCTAATAGCCCTGCTGGATATTTTGATGCTTTGAATAACGGAATTACCAATGGTTTTGCCTGGTATGAAGTACAAGGAGGAAGACAAGATTATCAGATTTATAATCATAAAGGAAGAGAAGTAACCGTTGAGTTATCAGATAATAAAACCCCGGCTGCTAGTCAGTTGGTAAATTTTTGGAATTATAATCGAGATGCTCTTATTGCATTTTTAAAACAGGTAAATTATGGGATACACGGCGTGGTTACTGATGCCGTTACTAACCAGCCTATCGAAGCAAAAGTAACTGTAATAGGACGTGAGAGTTATGAATCATGGGTACCTACAGAACTGCCAGAAGGAGATTATTATAGACCAATAAAAGCGGGGACATATGATATTTTATATGAAGCAGAATGCTATGAATCAGTTACATTAACTGGTGTTACCGTAGCAGATTATGCTACAGTCATTAAAGATGTTCAATTAACACCAATTGGGGGAGTGGCACCTACTGGATTAGTTGCTTCAAATATTCAAACCACAACAGCTACGCTAAGTTGGAGTGCTAATTCTGGAGCTACTTTTGATGTGAGATATCGTGAGACCGGAACTACAAACTGGACAACTTTATCATCTGATACGAATACAATTAATATTACAGGATTAACACTTTCTACCGCTTATGAAGCGCAAGTAAGAAGTAACTGTGCAGGCGGAGCCAGTTCTCCGTACGGAACATTAATTAATTTTACAACTACAGACGCACAACCTTGTACAGGAATAAGTAACTTTCCTTATAATGAGAGTTTTGAAACTGGTATAGGAGTATGGATCAATGAAACTGGAGATGGTATTGATTGGACTCGTGATTCTGGAGGTACACCTTCATCTTCAACAGGTCCTTCTGCAGCACAAGATGGTTCTTTTTATTTGTATACAGAGGCTTCTGGTAATTCTAATAATAAGATTGCACTTCTTACCAGCCCATGTATTGATCTAGCTTCGCTTTCGGGTGTCTCATTAGAGTTTGGATATCATATGTATGGATCTAATATGGGAAGCATGGAGGTTTTAGTAAGTACAGATGATGGTGTTAATTATACTTCAATCTGGACAAAAAGTGGAGATGCGGGAAATACCTGGAATCAAGCATCAGTTGATTTGTCTGTTTATGCCGGATCGGTTATCAAATTACAATTTAAAGGAACTACAGGATCAAGTTTCAGAAGTGATATGGCTATAGATAACCTTGTGATACGATCTTCTGCACCAGATACTGAGTCACCTTCAACACCAACATCACTTACTGCAGGAGCAATTACAGGAACTACTGTAAGCCTTTCCTGGAATGCATCTACAGATAATATTGCGGTTTCCGGATATGAAATATATCAAGGAACAACACTCATTACTACAGTTACAGGAACCAGTCATGTGGTATCAGGTTTATCACCAAACACTGCATATACTTTTTCAGTTAAAGCCAGAGACGCTGCAGGAAATACTTCTTCATCAAGTGATATTATTAACGTGACCACAGTAGAAACCACAATTACGTATTGTACTTCTACAGGAACTAATGTCAGCTTTGAATATATTGACTATGTTGAAATAGGAGGTATTGCAAATTCAACTGTGGCCAATGGAGGTTATGGAGATTTTACAAGCTTGGTAGGATCAATTGGTTATGGAGCCAATACCATTATATTAAGTGCAGGATTTGCTAATACAGCATATCGAGAACATTTTAGTGTTTGGATAGACTATAATCAAGATGGTGTTTTTGATACTACAGAACAGATAGTCTCGAATTCATCAAATAGTAGTGCTAATCAATCCTTTAATTTTGATGTTCCTAATACTGCTTCTTCGGGTAATACCAGAATGAGAGTATCTATGAAATATAGTACAGCTTCAGGAGCTTGTGATACATTTACCTATGGAGAAGTAGAAGACTATACAATAAATATTAGTACGTCAACCCTTTCTAAAGAGAATAACCTTACTCAATTAGGAATGAATGATATATTTTTGTATCCAAATCCGATAGAGCAAGGTGTACTATTTATAAAAGGTATACATCAGAAAGATGTAGCGTTTAGAATTGTAAATTATATTGGTCAAACTGTGATGAGGGATAAGTTATCAGAAGACAATATTAATGTGACAAATTTACCTGAAGGAATGTATATCTTAGAAGTAAATACAGGTCAAAAGACTATTGCAAAAAGATTTATCATTCATAAATAATTTTAAATATATATACATAATATCAAAAGCTTCCGAAAGCATATGTTTCGGAAGCTTTTTAATTTTCTTAGTATCACTATTTATATTTTTTTTAGCTCTATACTTCTAATAGTATAACTCACGATTAATAGAAAAGCTGAGACTATGGTTATTGCCATAAGATATGTATGATGATGATGTAATCCTCCATAGTAATCTGTAAATGGTATAGCATTAATGTTGGTATAAGTAAGCATAAAAAATATGATTTCGAATAACTTTTTTCCATTACTTAAAATTCCTAATACAACTGCAAGAGAAACAATAAATACACCTCCTAATATAATCGTTGTAATGTGAGCAAAATCAAGCAGTGTCAAATACCTTACCAGTAATGGTGTGGCTAATAAAAGCGCTAATAAAATCCCTGATATCACTTGAGATAGAAGAAGTCTTCTAAGTGGTCGGTACGAAGCAAAAGTAAAGAAGTGTGTATTAAAGTTTTTTTCTTTGGTTACTAAAGAAGACCATCTGCTTACCTGAAGAAACCAAAGTATAGGTAATATGATTTGATGTGCGACAGATAGAGGAGCAAAACAAAGCGATAACACTCCTATGATGTTAAGTACCCATAACCATTTATGTCCGCTTCTTACAAGCAATACAAATTCGGTTTTTATTAATGGTAAAACCCTGAAAGACTTTTCAATTTTTGGTAGTTTCGAAATATTAATATCACTTTTAATCACAGTTTTTAATACATTTTCTATCTTTTTGGGTTGAAAACGTTCTTTAATTTTGAATCTATGAAAAAATATAGAAGCAAAACCTAATAAAAACAGACCTAATCCCATCCATGCCAATCGGCTTAGAAGAAATGATCCGGGAAAATGAATTCCTTCAAAAGTAAAGTATTTGGTTTTTGAAATATTTCCCAAAGCATATCCAATAGATAACCCTGATGTATTCTCTATATTTGAAATTTCCCGCACTGATTCTTCCATTTGGTCCAGAATAATTCTGGTGCCAAAGATATCCCATCCAAATTCTTTGGTTCCGAAATTGTCATTAACCAGTATTAGTGAAAAAAGAAAGAAAAATAGTATATTTTGTAGTACGGGAATACGTCCTAAAAAAACTTCAAAGAAAACTGCTAGTACAGAAATAAAGAGTAACGAAGGTAGTACTATAACGGCGTAAGGAATAATAAACTGGAGTATTTTAAAAGGGTAACCAGTACTGTATATAAAAAAAAGTAAAATACTCATTATAAATATAATGAACGCGATTGTAGACAGGATTAAAAAGTTTCCAATGGCTTTAGATAATAGGTATTGAAAATTAGAAATCTTAGTAGTTGCTATAATTTGTCCTATTTTACTGGATATATCTTTTTTAATTCCACTATTAACCAAATAAAACCCTACTAGAGAAAGAAAGATGCTTGTCATTATAGCGGTTACATAGCCGATCCATTCTGAGTTATAGTAACCTTGATAATCACCAATACGTATGGTAGAATACGTAGCATCAGGAGGTGGAATAAAAGTATACGCTATGGCTAAACTAATACATAATGTAATTAGGAATGGATAACTACGCGTTCGTTGCAGATAGTCAGATTTTAGTAAGATTATAAACTTTTTCATGTCTTTATTATCTTTTAGTTAGGTATAGATACGCATCTTCAAGGGTTGCTTGACATAGTTTGCTATCTTTTGGGTTTTCTTCGGAAATATAACGCACGATAATATTTTCCTTTTTGCGAATTGTATTTAAGATTACATGGTTAGCACTAAAACCAGATATTGCTTCTTTGGTAATGGTAGTTTCATATACTTTGTCTTTAATCGAATCAACAATTGTATTTTGGGATGCTTTGGTAAGTAGTTGCCCATCTTTCATTATTGCAACTTCGTCTGCAATGGTATCAATATCAGAAACAATATGAGAGGACAGAATAACGATACAGTCATTTGCTAATTCTGAGATTAGATTTCTAAAACGTACACGTTCTTCTGGATCCAAACCAACAGTAGGCTCATCAAATAATACTATTTTAGGATGATTGAGCAATGCTTGTGCAATTCCGATACGTTGTTTCATACCTCCAGAATAATTTCCTATAGGTTTTTTTGCAACTTCTGTTAAATTTAATCCCTCTAATAAAAGAGCAATCCTTTGTTTTAATTGTGTACCTCCAATACCTTTTAATGCGGCCATATACTCAAGAAATTCATAAGCATTCAAGTTTGGATATACTCCAAAATCCTGCGGAAGATACCCTAATTGTTTGCGCATATAGTTTGGATCTTTAATAATATTGTTTTTGTTTAAATGTATAGCCCCGTTAGTAGGTTTACTTATGGTCGCAATCATTTTTAGTAAGGTGGATTTTCCTGCTCCATTAGGACCTAATAGTCCTAGAATTCCTTTTTCAATACTAAGGCTGTAATCTTTTAATCCGTATTTTTTTCCGCTGTATTTTTTGGATACGTTTTGTATATCTAATTTCATCTTTGCTATTTTTAAGGTTAATGTGTAGATGTACTATTTGGTTACTCTTTTTAATTCTGCTTTAAAACTATCTTGTCTAAAGGTGATGATGCTTTTATCTGTTGGTTTTCTTTGTAATCTCACACCGACTTTGACATCATATAGTGTATTAATATCTTCATAGGCCAGAAGGACTTTTTGGCCTTGAATGAGCATGTACATTTCATTATTTTCTGCAACGATCTCCAATTTTGCATTGGCTTCAACCAGATTATATTCTCCCACAAAATCTTTAAAATCAGCAACTATATTTTGATTTAATGATGTAGTTACTTTTTTACTATTAGAATAATCTAACATATCCTTTTGTATGGATGCTTTGAAGGGAATACTACGGTTGTTACTAAATAATAGGACCAAGTTTTTGGTTGTTGGATCATATGTGTTTCTAAAAGCGTATCCAATGTTATTTCCTCCATGACCATAATGTATTGTGTTATCATGAGTATAAGACATTAGCCCTAGTCCATATTTTTCTTCTGCAGAAGGAATCATTTTATTTACGGTTTCTTTTTTTAGAAGGATTTCAGTTTCAAATAGACCAGTATAGAATTTTTCCATGTCAAAAAGGGTAGAAGCAATACTTCCGGCTGAGAATGCATAATCAGCAAAAAAACGATAATCCAAAAGCTCATATACGTCCTTGTTTTTATCGTATGGTCGAGCTAAATTTTTAATTGTTTTAGAGACATAAGGATAAGAATCATCCATTTGTAATGGAATAAAAATTCGCTCCCTTAATAAATCAAAGTAGTCCTTATCTGTTACTTTTTCTATAATTTTTCCAAGGAGAATATAGTTAGAGTTACAATATGAATAATGACCAACCATTGACGGATCACTTTTTGGAAATTTATTTAATACATTTTTACGATAAACAGAGTCCTTGGTAGCATAAAAATACACTCGAGTATCTCTACCAACAATTTCACCAAGACCACTTTGGTGTTTCAATAATGATTCAATGGTAAGCGAACCATCAACATTTTTAATAGGAGAGAGATAAGCACCAATACTGTCTGTAAGTTGTAATGTTCCTTTTTCCTCCTCTTGTAGTATTAGTATCGCGGTAAACGTTTTTGTAGCACTCCCCACATTAAAAACGGTATTACCATTTAGATCAAAATTTCCTAGACTTGTTGTTTCTGTAGTATTATTTTTTTTAATCAGAATTCCCACCCCTTTATTTTCTTGCTTAAGTTTTGTGGTATATTTATTTGTAATAGATGATAAGGTTTGTTCTTGAGCGGATATAGCATTGAATATGGCTAAACAAGCAAGGATAACATATAATATTAAATTTTGGATGGTTTTCATAATGATTGATTTTTGAATTAATACATTTCAAAAGTCATGTTAAAACCATACATAAAAAATAAAGAGTGACCAATGGATTGGTTTTGATGATCAATAGGAGTAAAATCTCGATAATGACCTTAATCAGCAAATTAGATATGTTCACAAGGAAAAGACTTCCTTTCATCATTAATATAAGTGTTTTCGAAGCATTTTCTAGTATTTTTGGGAGCAATTAAATAAAAAACATGTCTAAACTAGATCGATTTATAGATAACAAATTTGTACAAAATATAGTCGTATGGATTTTTATCATGTTAATACTCGCGATGTCTATACAAGCAGAAAATAGACTTCTTACGGCTGTTTTTGCTGTACTGTTTTTGATTTTCCCAGTATATATAAACAATCTCAAAATAGTTCCTTTGTTTAATAGAAAAAATAAACTATTGGGAATATTATTGTTCTGTTTAAATGCATTTGTTTTTAGTAGTATTGCCGTATATTTTATGAGTAATTATTTTGAAAAGTTTGAATGGCGTATGCTATACAATCTATTTTCAGTTATGATTTTGGCATTGCTTTTTAGCACTGCTATAAAAATTGCTAAAGACAGTTTTATACGTAGACAAGAGATAAAAGATGCTGAATTAAAATTACTTAAAGCACAATTAAATCCTCATTTTTTGTTTAATACTTTAAATAATTTGTATGGATTATCTGTAGTAAATTCTAATAAATTACCTGATTTGATGCTCAAATTATCAGACTTACTCAGGTATAGTTTATATGATACTAAAGAACAATTAGTTCCTTTACAAAAAGAAATTCAATATCTGCAAAACTATATATCTTTAGAACGAATACGTTTAGAAGACAAAACAAATATAGTTCTAAATGTTCCTTCTGATACGGGAGCTTTATATATAGCCCCAATGCTATTAATAGTATTTGTAGAGAATGCATTTAAACATTTGGGAGTTTCTAAAAAAGATGAAAATAGAGTAGTGATTGACTTGCAACTTAATGAAAGGGAATTAATGTTTATTTGTAAAAATACTATCGATACATCTGAAAATCTTGAGTCTGATTTAGAACAAGGAAAAAGCGGAATCGGTTTGGAAAATGCAAAAAAACGTTTGAATTTAATATACCAAGACAGGTATATACTTGACATAAATGAAGGAGAGGAAGAATATAATGTCCAATTAACATTACAACTTTAAATGAAACTATTAAAATGTATTATCGCAGATGATGAGCCTATTGCTCGTCAGATCTTAGAAAATTATATTGGACAAGTCCCAAATTTGGAATTAATAGCATCTTGTAAAGATGCTTTTGAGGTAATGGAGTTATTGCAGAAACAAATGGTTGATATTTTATTTTTGGATATAAATATGCCAAAATTATCAGGATTAAGTTTATTGAAAACGATGATAGACCGTCCAGAAGTCATTATTACAACAGCGTATCCAGAATTTGCTTTAGAAGGATTTGAATTATCGGTAACTGATTATTTGTTAAAACCTTTCTCATTAGAACGTTTTATACAGGCAGTACTAAAAACTCAAAAAAAGAATATTGTAGAAAATGATATAAAAATCATTTCAGAGAAAGAGGAACTACCTAAAGCTATTTTTGTAAAAAGTGACAAGAGACTCATAAAAATACGTTTTGAGGACATTCAATATATAGAAGCTTATGGAAATTATATTAAGATTTTTACTGATACTATGGTGTTAACCCCTAATACATTATCCGATTTTTATGAGAAACTCCCGAAAGAGAATTTTATTAGAATTCATAAATCTTTTGTGATTAATTTCAACGAATTAAAATTGATAGAAGGGAATCAACTTATACTTAATAGTACTAAGGTTTTACCGATAGGAAAATCATATAGAAAACTAGTACTAGATAAAATAGACGGAATATGATATTATTACATCTTTTAAAAATAACAAAAACGTCATTGATTTCTATTTTAATAATACTATTTGGGTATTCTAATGTTAATGCTCAAAAAGATACTTACCCTAGTTATATAATAAAAGCTTTTGAGAATAAACAAAACATTGAATCTTTAAGTTTTGATAAATGGGAACCCTCAGTAATACCAGATTCTATAGGAGTTTTTAGCAATTTAAAAGATCTAAAAATATTTAGAAACCAACTTAGCGAATTACCAGAATCAATAGGGGAGCTAACCAATTTAGAAATATTCTTTATTTATGAAACTAACCTTAAAGAAATACCGCAGTCATTTACTAAACTCATCAAATTAAAAGATTTAAGAATTACACATGGTAAAATAAAAGAAATATCATATTTGATGAGATTAAAAGAATTGAGAACACTTGATCTTGCAAATAACAATATAACCCATGTACCAAAAGAGATTGGGGATTTGAGTCATTTATATTGGTTAGAATTTCATAATAATAAACTGACTTATCTTCCTGAATCTATAGGGAAACTTACAGAATTAGAGATGTTAAGGGTGAACAAAAATAAATTAAAAAGATTGCCAGAATCCATCGGTAATTTAAAAAATCTGGAAATGCTCGAACTTTATAAAAATAAGTTGCGTGATTTACCTGATTCGTTTAAAAACCTGACCAGTCTCAAAAGACTATATTTAATAGATAATAAGTTCGATGCTTTGCCTACCGTAATTGGAGATTTGAAAACCTTGCAATCACTTAGTATTGGAGGGTTAGGGCTAAAGACTGTTCCTGAATTTATTGAAAATCTAACAAATTTAAAATCAATAGGTTTAGAAAGAAATAAATTAAAAGAATTTCCAGAAGTAGTGAGTACGTTAGAAAATTTAGAAACTCTGGTTCTTAATCAAAATAAGATAAAAACTTTACCACAATCAATAGCAAAGCTCACTAAACTAAAGAAATTATATGTATTGGATGTGAAATTAGATAGTTTTCCTGATGCAGTTAGTCAGCTAAGAAATTTGGAGTTTTTGATGCTTAATGAAAATAGTATAAAAAGTTTACCACAATCTTTAACAAACCTAACGAAACTTGAGGAGATATATTTATCAGATACAAAATTAGATGTTTTTCCTGAAGTTATAAAAGATATGGAGATGTTAGAAGAACTAGATCTAAGTAAAAATAACTTAAGTAACATTCCAGATTTAATAGGTAATTTAAAAAATTTAGAGGTATTAATTCTTAACAAAAATAAATTAAGAAATTTACCAGAGACGATTAAACATTTAGTGAATTTAAAAAGACTAGAGATAACTCATAATAAGCTTACAGAAGAAGAGAAACAGAAAATAAAACAATTATTGCCAGAATCTTGTAAGATTTATTTTTAAATCGAGATCAAAGCCCACCTTTTATTTAATACCAAATTCTAGTTTATATTCATTGTAAAGTTGCTTCTTATCTAAAATACTAACTTCACTATCAAATAATCTATTTAGGTTGTTTCCTGCCAGATCTTCTAGGCGAGAATCAATCAAAACTTGATATTGCCCTTTTTTCCATGGATGTTTTGGAGTAAAAATTAATGTTGATTCATTGTTTGTTAGTTGCCATTCTCCATAGATTTCTTGTTTTTCAGCATTAATAATTTTCATGCTATTTAGGGTACTACCATAGTCCATGGATTCACCAAGAAGAATAACCAAATCATCATTGTTTTCTGGAGGTAAAATTTTGAAAGAACCCATACTGGGCTGTATTCGATCTGTATGAGTAATTTTAAACAAATGAGTAAAATCTTTTTGCATAGAAACACCTTGTCGGTCCTTTATGTTTTTTAATACGATTAATTGATACATAGCATCGTTTTCGAATACTGGCCCTAATTGTTTGTTAGGAATTAAATCACGTTTTTGTCGCCCGGGCTCTATCCAGACAGTTAACAGTTTTCCGTCTTCACTAATAAGAGCATTTTCAAGAGATAAAGTAGTCCTTGATAATGTATCTCCCTGATTATTTATAAAACGAATATAATCGTACACATGAACTTCATTAACGGGCTTAGAAAATTGTACATACCACTTTAACAGGTTCGAAGGGAGTGATTTTACAGAAGGATAAATCGCTTCTACCGCAAGATAATTATACGCTTCAGGTATCTCTAAAGTAAAATATTCTATGGTATTGTTATATATAAAGGTATACTCCTGATTCCATCCAAAAGGCACCAATGGTGTAAAATGAAGTTCTAGCTCATCTATCTGTATTGTACCCAGTATGGGATGTGTACGATCAAGTTCTTCTTCAGAAATTTGGCCTCTATACACCTTAAGATTATTAGAAAGGTTAAACTCATCTGTTATAGTAAGACGGGTTTTGCCAAAGCTAAACCTTGGAGATGTCTGCGAGAACATCCCCAAAACAAAATAAAACGATATAAATATGACACTAACAATGCTTTTAAACTTGTTATGCATGGCTTGTTAGTATTATTTTTCGATCCACCAGGTACGTCCTTGTTTTAAAACTAAATTTCCATTCGATTCTCGTTGTACGATTAAGAAACCAGATGGTCCGTAGTTATCTAATTGTTGGACATTTACAAAAGGTAAATTTACATAATCAACACCTACAGCAGCTCCTTTTTTGATAACAGGAGTAGTGAGAGAACCTTCATAAGCTTCTAAATCAGAAAATTCCATTTTCATTAGAGGTCTATTACTATTGGCAATAAGTAAATATCGTTTCCCTCCATTTTCCACTTCAATCATATCTACAGGACTGTTTCCACTGCCGAGTTCTGCCACAGTTCTTCCTTTGTTATGAACACCTGGTTTGATTTGATCTGTAGGAAATATGACCAATGGGGTGCATGTATATCCAGCAATAATATGAGAACTCCCTTTTATCTTAGTAGGAACAAATGCTTTTATAGGAGCATGTGTTTCATATTTACCATGTGCCGCATGATAAATTTCTAGAGAGCTGTAATTCTGTTCTTTAGTAAATGGAAAATCGATTGACCGAAAAGTGGATCCAAATTCTTTATTACTTAAACCAGATAACATAATTTTTCCTGAAGTATATTGCATATCTGCTACCGCCCACTTACGAAGTTCTCGACCTCGTTTGTCTTTTGCATCCATTGCGATTGGATCAAGTAAAGAAGTTTTGCTATGAGAAATATTATCTAGAGATACTGGTTTTAATTTATTATTATCTACCTTAAATAATATAGCAGTTCCAGAACCATGATGTACAGATAAATAAATATTATTATTCTCTGGATTAACAGCCATATCAGTAATTTGTATTTGGTCTGTTGTAGTACCTAACATATCAGCAATAAGTTGATCCAAAAGGTCTATTTTTACCATACTATTATCAACTTTTGGATGTGAACTTACGTCAATTGCAACTATCTGTGCAGATTTACTATCCCCAATAAATAATATGCCTTTGGGTCCGAAGGTTATAGAATTAATTGATTTAATCTCAGGATTACCGGTAGTAAAATTAGCTTTTAAAGAAGAATTTGCGTTACCGGTGATGGTCAAAAAAAATAGAATCAAAGTGATGATGAATGTTACTAATGTTTTCATGGTGTGCGATTTATAGAATGATCGATGTTTTTAAAAGTAAAGAAAAAGTAGTATGTCTACAGTTAAAGAATTGCTAATATGATTAAGAGCATTTTTTAGTGGCATTATATTTGCGCAAAAATTATCTTTATATTTAAGAGTATTTGCTGGATTTCTAATTTGATAACATGCCATGATCTCATTAAAAACTAAAGAGTTTTTAGGTAAAACAACAGAACAGTTTTCTTTTGATAATTATGATATTTCTATGGTTAAATATCATCAACCAGTGTCAGAAGATTGGCATTCTCATGAAAAGTATCATCTTTCCTTAGTTTTACAAGGGGGTAACTTAGAATCTAGAAAAGGAAAGGATATTCAGGTGCTACCCGGAAGTATCATATTATATGATAGAGAAGAAATACATCGTAATCGGCATACCGCATTTCCTTCTGAGAATCTTAATATAGAAATAGATGATCTATTCTTTATGCAAAATGAACTTTCAACTTCTGATTTTAAAACATCAATACTTAAAAATACAGAGGTTCAGTTTGAATTATTAAAGATATATAAAGAACTACGAGTTAATGATATCTCTTCTTCAGTATCTGTTCATTCGTCATTACTTACCTTGTTTTCGGGTTATAATAAAGCAACTGACTGCAAACCTCCCTGGGTAGATGTTATTAGAGAGTTATTATGTGATCGTTGGAATGAGTTTATAACACTCGAAGAATTATCTCAGGAGCTTCATATACATCCTGTTACGATTTCAAGATATTTTTCCAAATACTTTAATTGTACGCTTGGAGAGTATATGCGCAGAATCAAAATAGAAAAAGCCATTTTATTTTTAAAGCATAGTAATAAGTCTCTCACAGAAATTACTTTTTTATGCGGTTTTTCTGATCAAAGCCATTTTTCGAAGATATTTAAGCTCAACACAGGTTTTAGACCTTATGAATTTAGAAAAATATAATAGATTATTTCTTCTAGGTTAATTTCATCCTATTTTTTAAGCTTTTTTCTTCATTAATTTACATAACTAGTAGTGTATTACATTATTCATATAATTAATTAAGTCATTCAATAATCATGAAACAAGCAGTATTTATGAAAAGTATAATAGTAATCGCATTTCTTTTCATTATAACGCCTTCCTTTTCTCAGTATCATAATAATGATATTATAAAACAGGCACAAGAATTATTAGAAAAGAATTATATCTTTTTGGATAAAGCAAAAGAAACAAATGCACACCTTGATGTATTAATGAAAAAAGGTTTCTTTGATGAAAAATCTCCCGCTGATTTAGCAAAAGCACTTACCTTAGAATTGCAAAAGATTACAAAAGATAAACATCTTCGTTTTTCGGCCCCTAGAAAAGATCAAGGAAAAAAGAAAAAAGAAAGATCTATTACAGCAAACCTAGCCAGGTATAGATCTCCGATGTTACGAGGATTTCAACTTTTGAAATCTAATATTGGTTATATAGATTTGGCATTTTTTGGTGGTTCTGAAGAACATCTGGCAAAGATAGACCTTGTTATGAAAGAGATGCAAATTGCGGATGCTATTATTATTGACATGAGAAGAAACGGAGGAGGACATCCAACCACTGTTAACTATCTATCCAGTTACTTTTTTAATGAAAAAGTATTACTTAATTCTATATATTCTCGTGCACAAAATCATACCGAAGAATTATGGGTTGTGGATGTAAATGGAACAAAAAGGCCTAAAGTACCGGTGTATATACTAACTAGTACATCCACATTTTCTGGGGCAGAAGATTTTTCATATACCATGCAAAGTAGAAGTAGAGCTACTATAATTGGGGAAGTCACAGGAGGAGGGGCTCACCCTACACGATATTTTCCTTTGGATCATGGTTTTGGAATAGGGATACCTTTTGCAAGAACTATTAATACAGTTACAAAAACAAATTGGGAGGGAGTTGGTGTACAACCAGATATTAAAATGGTTGCTGATGATGCTCTGGAAAAAGCAAAGGAATTGGCAATAGAAGAAGCTTCAAAGTATAAGAATTCTCTTTTTGTACCATTAGAAAAGGCACTTACTGCTTTAAAAGATAAAAACGGAGAAGGTGCAGATAAAAATAAAGTACATAAACAACTTGAGTTGTTGGTGAAAGCCAATATACTTGGAGAAGGAAGTATTAATGAACTTGGATACGAATACATGCAAAGTAAGAAAACACAAATAGCTCAGGTTATTTTTAAATCAAACACCCTTCTGTTTCCAGATTCTGCAAATGCTTGGGATAGTCTTGCAGAAAGTTACTTAAATTTAGAGAATAAGGAAAAAGCAATCGAGTATTATAATAAAGCCATAAAAATGGATCCTGATGGAGGTGTTGGAGATAATGCTCGAGCAATGCTAAAAAAAATTACAGCAAAAGTTGTAGCACATTAATAAATTAGATACTAATTATTTAAAACATACCTTTTGAAAGATGATCTACCAGATCATTTCTAAGAAAAGATAATTTTAAAGGAGCCAATATCCTATAAGATTAACTCTTAGAAATGATCTGGTTTTGTTTTTGGAGTAAAACTTCAAGCCTATTTTTAGTGATCAAGCTATAAAAGTAAGAGAGTTTACTTATTTCTCCTTATAATCTATAATATCTTTTATTTCCACTCCCATATAATCGGCTATTTTCTTTAACCGTTCAAAGTCTTTTAATAGATCTTTTCGCTTAACGACATAATCTCCGGCCTGCGGACTTACTCCCAGAACTTTTGAAATACCATATACCGTTTTAGCTCCTTTACTTTTTTTAAGGAGCTTTTTTAATTTTCTATTAACCATAAAACAAACATACATATAATGTTTGATTAATCAAATAAATTTTTATTAAAAAAATATTTGATTATTAAAATAATGTTTGTATATTCGTGAAATACAAATTCAAAATCATCAAACTATGAAACTCTTATTGGCAACTGTAGTATTTTGTGTATCTATAGGAAATGCAACCCCATCGATAACAGATCCTATCTCATTAAAAAAGAAAGATAAAATTGAGCGTAAAAAAGAAGATGCTTCTCAAAATAAAAATGCGCATTCTTTAAAGAAATGGAGAATCACAATAGAGTATACTAATGGTAATGTATTATCTAAGACCATTGTTGTTAATAAAAATTCTGAATTAAGTGCGTTAGAAACAGCTTTTAAAGAAGCTGACAAACATTTGAAGAATATTAAAAATGTTAAAGAATATAGCATATCTCCCGTTACCAACTCTTATGTGATATTAGCAGGAGAATAAAATTTAATCAATACCCTGAACTTACCTATACTTATAAAAAAGGATCGTACATTACGGTCCTTTTTTATATCTCTAAAATTATCATTAACAATTCTAGATTAAATTCAAAAAGAAGTTTATACCTTTCTTAACTATTGCAAATTAATATTGATATGTCTAAAGTATTCTCTGTTTTTCTTTTTTTAAGTTGTTTAATGTCATTAACAGCACAGGATGATAATCCTTCTCAACAATTTTGGAATTCTTTACATAATTTATGTGGAAAATCATTTGAAGGCATTCTAGAATTACCAGCAGAAGATGATCAATTTGGAGGAAAAAGATTGGTAATGCATGTGCGTCAATGTAGTAATGATGTAATTAAAATACCGTTTTTTGTAGGAGAAGATAAATCCAGAACTTGGGTATTAACTCATATTAATGATCAAATTATGTTGAAACACGATCATAGGCATCAAGATGGTACCGAAGATAAGATAACACAATACGGCGGCACAACAACAAATCCCGGACAAAAAGAGATACAGATATTTCCTGCAGATAAAGACACGCAAAAAATGATTCCTAAAGCTTCAACAAATGTTTGGTGGATAACTATAGACGAAACAAAATTCACATATAATTTGAGAAGATTAGGAACACCAAGAGTTTTTAGAGTGGTAATGGATATTACAAAACCAGTCAAAAATCCCGAGGCACCTTGGGGTTGGAAAGAAAAATAAATGTAATCTAACTATTTAAAATTTTCATCAAGAATTACTTCTTCATTGAGTTTTTCTGTTACATTCAAATGAGCTACTTCTCCAGCTCCCAAAAACCGATATCGAAGACCGACAATATTCCCCATAGATTTATTATACTGTCCAGAATAGATTTTTTTATTGTCTATTAACACAGTTACGTGTTTTTCTTTTATATCTATATGTATTGTTCTAAATTCTGATAAATCTACGCCAAAAGCAGAAAGATCATTTTCCTTACCTTTTAAGTATAGATCATTAAGCATAAGGTTAATATCAGAAACGCATCCTGGTATTGAAAAAGGGATGACTAGAGCACCGTTCGTTCCAAGAATTACAATTTTTAAAGATTGACAAATGGCCCACTTTTCGTTATATACATTTCGTACTGAAGTTTTTATAGATAAGTTATCCCCAGAAGAACCTTTAAAATCTTTTACCAAATGAAAAGAAGAAACAATAGGTTCTGTACTGGTTGTAATTTCTTTAATAATAGATTTCGGAAAAGACAAATTACTATGAAACAGATTATCACTTTGTATATATTTAGGAACTGGCTTGTAATCTATTGTACCAATCCAACCAGGAGAGGTAATAAATAAATCATGTTCTTTTATAATTTTACCATCAACTAGAAGTTTTGCTCCAAAATAACCAGGGTAGTAATAGATTCCTGTTGCCTGATCTTGTTTTGGATTTATTTTAATAGTCTTAGTGACATCCCAAAACTGTTGAATATAGATGCTGTCTGATGTAATATGATTTAAATCAAAATCAAAAACTACAGAGTTAGGTAAGCCATCGGTTATGGGGCGGCTACTAAATTCAACTTTTGTGAAGTCAATTGTTTTCGATGTATTCTGATTAGATCCAATCATAGAATAAAAAGAAATAAATACAATTGTCAAAACCGCCGCAGATGTTGCAATAATCCCCATATTTTGCAAGACTTTTTTTTCTAACCATGAGGATTTTTGACTTTCATTCTTGTGTTTAAAATCCCTCCAGTTTAGATATCCGGCAAATTGTGAAAGGGTATTTAACGTGCTAATACTAGGTGCACTTTTGTAACTCACTTTACCCCAAATTCGTTTTAATGTAGTCGGACTTAAAAGAACTTGAGTACGTTGTTGAATAATTTCACTTAATTCAATAAATACATCATTATGCCAAACATCAGAACTTCCCCATTCGAGATTTTCTTCAATTTCGAGGAGACATTTCTGTACTAATTTATATTCTGGATATGTATTCATAATCTCTAACAAAAATCATCAAAAAATACGACTTGAACAACATTGAATCGATTTGAACGAACTTGTTTCTGCTTTATTTGGTAATAGGTTAGAACTTTGAGTTCAATCAAAAAATTAAATCTAATGATCAAGGTATTCACTTTCGTTTTATTGAGCACACTTTGTATTCACACTACAAAATCACAAAATATTACCCCTATTGATACAACACATTGGGAAATTAATGCTCAGTCTTATGTCTTAGAGAATTTTAAAGGCAAAGACGCTATTTATATTCAACGCGGCTTAGCATACCTCAAGGACACCAAATTTTTAAATGGGACTATAGAATTTGATGTGTATCTCACAGAACGCCAGGGGTTCCCAGGAGTTCGCTTTAGGGCAGTAGATAGATCTAATATGGAATCTTTTTATCTACGAGCTCATTTGCCGGGAAAACCCGATGCAAATCAAGCTACCCCAGTTATTAATGGGGTTTCGCCCTGGCAACTCTATTTTGGACCGAGATATTCTTTTCCCTATGACTATAATTATGAGGGTTGGACACATGTAAAACTAGTAGTTAACGGTCGTAGAGCTCAGATATATTTGGATTATGCAAAAAAACCGAATCTATCTTGGGATTTGATTCGTGAACCCCGTGAAGGAGAAGTAGCTATAGGGGGAGGAGGAGCTTCGGCTATGCACTATGCAAATTTTACAATTAATAAAAATGAATATGACATTGTAGATTTTAAACCAATAAAAAGAAAACCAATAGAAGGGTTAGTTCCAGAATGGCAAGTTTCTGATATTTTTGAAGAAAAGCAGTTAGATGATATTACGAACTTAACAAAGGTTGTTAAGTCCAGAAAGTGGGGTAAAATGATTCAGGTAGAAGAAGGTACTGCTGCTAATATTGCAAGAGAGGTAATTTTAAGAGATGGAACTCCGAGAAATACTGTTTTTGCAAAAATTACCATTACATCGGATAAGGACCAGGTAAAATTATTTGAATTTGGATATAGTGATAGGGTGGTTGCTATTTTGAATAATAATGCTATTTATAAAGGAACCAATAGATGGAGATCCAGAGACTACCGATATTTAGGAACTGTTGGATTGTTTGATGCAATATATTTGGATCTAAAAAAAGGAGAAAATACGCTACTGTTAGCTGTTTCTGAAGATTTTGGAGGTTGGTTAGTTACCGGTAAATTCTCTGATCCAAAAGGGGTTACAATTAAATAAAACTCATTTTTATATTTAAAACTTCACATTAAGACTAATGGCGGTAGTTTCTATTTTGGCATATTTTAAATCAGGAGCATATCCATTTCTATAAGTAACACCTATACTGATATGTTCCTGTTTTCCTGGATAATAATTAAATGAAAGATTTACTAAAGGAAGCTCTTTTTTTATGGTAGAACTATCGCCCAAAACCCCTCTATAAGTTCCGTCAAAAATAAGCTGTATAGATTGTGGTAAAGCCCAGTATTCTATAAATAATCGTGCAAATAAAGCAGAAAATGTTTCTGTTTCTCCTTGTGAAACCAGATCAGGGACTTCATTGTATTCATAACCAAAATATGGAAAGTATAACCCTTTATAATCTACTTCATCATTTTTAAAACGCCATGTAACTCCAGGTAAATATGAATATTCTGGGTCACCAATAAATGACAATTGTCCCACATACCTTAGCTCATTATGATCTTCCAAAAGATTACGTTTAAATGCAAAATTGGATAACAGATAAGGTTTTAGTGTAAAACTTTGACCAAAATAATACTCTGCATTGATACCAGCACTTAGTTTATCGTTTTCATTATCCTCATTAGAAGACTTATGCCATTCTGCTACTGGATAAAGTAATAAAACAGAATTTGTATGTTCCAGTAACTCGATTTCGCCAAATTTAATAGCTAAATCTACATTTATAAAATCATTATCTGATTTATGATTCTCAAAGAAACTAAACGTAGCAGGTTTATATTCATTAACAGAACCATCAAAAGTTTTTCTAATGCTAATATTATTTCGCTCTAACCAATTTTGAGTATCATCTTGAGAAAGGAGGTCCGCAGGAATAATACATACACATAATACTACTACAATTGGAATAAAATAACTTTTCATAACCTAGTGGTTTATTTTGTTATTGATCAAATTACAAAGTAGAGCAACGGTTAAATTACTTTTCTTTATTTCTGTTGCTAAAATTGTAGCATTAGGTTCAAAATTTTTAACATACCCTCTTAGTGCCAATGCCATACTAATTAGTTGTGGATTATTCATTTTAAGTGGGTGACTTTTCAATATAAAATTGTCCTTCAATTTATGAACAGGAAACCTTGAGAATTTAGAAACAAAGTCTTTAACATCTGTAAAAATTTCTGATTGAGTTGGCTTTTTCATAATGTTATTCTTTAATATTTCAAAAGTAACATTTGCAAATGACTTTTATATATCAACCCTTAGTATTATTGAAGAGTTGAGAATATTTAAGGTATACATATTAATACAAATAATGTATTTATCGAAGTGTTAAATAACAATTTTGTAACCTTTTTTAACAACACTTTGTCAAATCAATGTGAATTCGCAATAAAAGTAAGTAATCATATTAATTTTATACAAGATGAATCAATCAAAACGAATAGTATCCTATACTATATTTTTATTAATATTTTCTTTTGGAATTTTTGCTTTTTATGGACAAAGCGATAAAAGATATATTAAGACCGTAAGTGGAAAACCTGTATCCATTTCACAATTAGATAATCATATTAAAAAAATAATGGATTCAATAGCAATGCCAGGACTTTCTATTGCTATTATTAATAATGCTGAAGTTGTGTACCATAATACTTTTGGAGTGATAAATATAAAAGGTAAATCACCTGTAACTAAAAAGACAATTTTTGAAGCTGCTTCTCTTTCAAAACCACTTTTTGCTTATTTTGTCATGAAAATAGTAGAGAAAGGAAAATTTGATTTAGATACCCCTATATATCCACATTTGAAAGAGATTTTTCCAGCTAATACTATAGATAGTGTTTCATTTGATTATTATAGGACTATTACACCTCGTATTGTACTTTCGCATGCTACGGGAATCCCAAATTGGGCAAAAGGAAAACCTATTCATATCGCTTTTAAACCAGGAACAGGGTTTTCATACTCGGGTGAAGCGTATCAACATCTTGGAGCCGCTATGGGAACAAGTTTAGGTATAGGTTGGCATAGTAAATTGGATACTTTGTTTCTTAAAGAAGTAGCTCACCCATTGAAGATGAATACCAGTTTTTATACCTGGAATGATACTATAAAAAAGTATAAAGCAAAAGGACACCAAAAAGGAAAAGTGAACCTCGAAATAGAAAAGTACAATGCTGTTGGACCGGGATATAGCCTTCATTCTGAAGCTTTGGATTATGCTCGGTTTTTGATAGAAATGATGAAGCCAAAGCACTTAAAACAAGAATTAATCGATGAAATGTTGAAAGAACATAATCATTTTAAATCAGATAACAAACTTTTAAAAGAAGTAGGGCAAACAGGATGGGGGCTTGGTTTTGCACAAAAACCGACAGCTAATGGATTAATGCATTTACATACAGGCAATAATCATGATTTTCAATCATATGCCATGTTTGTGCCAAAACAACAATACGGAATAGCACTATTTACAAATTCAGATACGCTACTTCCTTTAATAGAAAAAATAGGAGAATTAATAGAACAACAATTTTAAAGTATAAAACATGGAAAATTTAGGAGAAGCCCTAGGAGGTTTGATCATAGTAATTGGATTAGTAGTAATGGTTTTTATCGTAGCCAAATACAATTATCTAATAAAAAAAGCAATGATAGAAAAAGGATTGGTCCCAGAACAGTCTCAAAGTAAATTTAAATATATAGATATAGGATGTATTGTTTTTGGGTTAGGAATCGGACTATTATTTTCGTCAATTTTCACATCGATTGATTTAACAGAAGACACTACAGATTTATTGGTGTGGGGTACCATTTTAATTTTTGGTTCGGCGGGATTAGTTGCTGCTCATTTTATAAGAAAAAGACTTGAAAGATAGAATCGAAGATAATGATATCCATCTAATCAAGCAGATTAAAGAGGGAGATACAACCGCTTTTAGACATTTAGTCGAAAAGTATAAGGATGTATCTCTTACTCTTGCTATATCAATATTGAAGGATCAAAGTATAGCAGAAGATGTTTTACAAGATGTATTTATTAAAGTGTATCAAAAAATAGGCACATTTAAATTTAAATCAAACTTTTCTACCTGGTTATATCGTATTGTTGTTAATACAAGTTATAATGCTTTTAAAAAACAAAGAAGTCATATAAGTATTGATAAAATTAATAGTCATGAAATAGAGGCAAATCAAAAAACAGGTGTCGAGAAACTTAAGGAAAAGGATCAAAAGAAATATATCACACTTGCTTTGGAACGCTTAACACCAGACGAAGCGTTGCTGATAAGACTTTTTTATCTTTGTGACTTAAAGATAACAGAAATAAAAGATGTTACTGGTTTTAGTGTTTCAAAAATAAAAGTAGGTTTACATAGAGGAAGAAATAATATGAATTTTATTTTAAGAAAGATATTAGAAAAAGATATAGATAGTTTGTTATGAATGATAAGTTAACTCAGGATTTAGTAAAGAAAAGTATGATTCATACTTCAGATGATTTTACAGACTTATTGATGAATAAGATTGAAGAGAAAAACAAGCAGGAAATAAAAGTTGTTTTTCCTGTAAAGAAGCTTCTTTTTGGAATAGCTACAAGTTTAATTATAATAAGCTTCGGGGCATTTAAGTTACTTGCCTCGTCATATCATTTATTTAGTTTGGATATACGTATTTCAAAAATGCCAGTATTGATAACGATTGTTTTATTATTTCTTTTAGGAATGTATTATATTCTAAGGATGAATGAAGTGTATCGTGGTTTAAAAAATGAAATTTAAAAACTTTTTCATCATATTTAGATAGAATGAATGCGATTCAGCAATTGAAAAATAATCTGGAGAAAGGAGGAATTCTAACAAAATTCAAAACTCTAGAAAGAGAGGAGTATTTAAAAACGGCTAATAATATTAATACAAATTTGTATTTTATCTCAGAGGGAAGCCTTAGAGTTTTTTATGTTAATGATAAAGAAGAACATACTTTGTATTTGGGATATAAAAAGTCATTGATAACTGCTTTGGATTCTTTTTTCTCAAATAAAGTATCACAGTTAGAAATTCAGGCCCTTAAAAAAACAAAAGTCGATTTTATTTCCAAAGATGACTTTATGAAATTTATGATGAGTAATCCAGAGAATTTATCTTTATGGTATGCGATCTTAGAAGAACTTATTTATTTACAAACCGAAAGAGAAATTGATCTTTTAATTTCATCTCCGGCAGAACGATATCAAAGAGTTTTACAAAGAAGACCAGAGTTATTTCAGGAAATTCCGCACAAGTATATTGCTTCATATCTAAGAATGGCCCCAGAAACACTATCCAGAATTAAGAGATATTGATTTCAATCAATTTTTATACGCTTATTATGTGGTTATTTTGTAGCTATTCCAATACCAAATAATAATTCTTTAGCAGATGAATAAGTATATAGTAAAAATGTTAAGTGTAAATGATAACAATGCATTCTTTCAGTTAATTAACACTAATAGAGAGCGATTAGAAGATTTCTTTGCAGGAACAGTTTTACGTACTAAAACCATAGCAGATACAATCAATTATTGTGAAGAAATAGAGCAAAAAATTAACGAAAAGTCTTACTTTCCATACCTTATACTTGAAAAAGAATCAAACGTGATTGTAGGCTTTATTGATGTTAAAAATATTGATTGGAATATTCCAAAAGCAGAATTAGGAGCTTTTATCGACTCAAAACATGAAGGAAAAGGAATCATTACAACTACAATGGCTTCTTTAATTGATGATATTGTAAATGAACATCATTTTAAGAAATTATTGTGTAGAATTTCTAGCAGAAATACGAGAAGTATTAGAGTAGCCCTAAATAGTGGTTTTGAATTAGAGGGGACTATACGATGTGATTATAAAACTACTAAAGGTGAAATTGTTGACTTGAATTACTACGGTAAAATCTTTTAATATATTGAGTTTAAAATTGGGATAGTCTTTCCATTTTATACCTCTATCTTTGCCAAAATTTATTTTATGTCAATACAGTTTTCCGATTTAGGAATTATAGCTCCTCTTCAAAAAAGTTTAGAAGACTTAAATATTTCTACACCAACAGATATTCAAAAAAAATCAATTCCCGTCTTATTACAAAAAAAGGATGATTTTGTTGGTTTAGCAAAAACAGGGACAGGAAAAACAGCCGCTTTTGGATTACCATTGTTACAATTGATTGATGTTGATAATAAAAATATTCAAGCAGTAATATTAGCACCGACCAGAGAGTTAGGACATCAGATTTATAATAATTTAATGTCTTTTGCAACATATTTACCTAACATATCTATAGCTTCAATTTGTGGTGGAATTCCGATTAAACCACAAATAGAACGATTAACAAAAGTAACACATATCGTTGTTGCTACTCCGGGACGTTTAATAGATTTAATTAAACGAAATGCTATTGACATAAAAATCGCTAACTACCTAATTCTTGATGAAGCAGACGAAATGGTGAGTTCTCTAAAAGATGGTTTAGATGAAATAGTCTCAGTATTGCCTAAAAGCAGAAGAACTATTCTTTTTACCGCCACAATGCCGGGAACTATAAAACAGATGGTACAAAACTATATGTCAAAACATGTCATACAGGAAAGTGCTGATATGGAAAAGATAGGTCATCAGGGGATAGACCATCGATATGTTGTTGTCGAACCTATAGAAAAATTAGATGTTTTAATGCATTTTTTAACGTCAAAAGAAGGAGAACGAGGGATCATTTTTTGTAAAACAAAAGCTGCAGTAAATAAACTCGCCAAAAATTTGGCAATAAATAAATTCTCTTCTGGTGCTCTACACGGAAGTCTATCACAGCCCATTCGTGATAGAATTATGGAACAATTTAGAGAAGGGCATATACATATTCTGGTAGCCACTGATCTGGCTGCAAGAGGAATTGATGTTAAAGAAATATCGTATGTGGTTAATTATCATTTACCAGATGTATATGAAACATATGTACATCGAAGTGGAAGAACCGCAAGAGCAGGAGCGAAGGGGTTATCGTTAACTGTTTTGCAAAAAGAAGAAATAATAGATATTGCAGAGTTTTCTGATGAGTTAGATATTAACTTTAAAGAATATAATAAGGTAGATGCTCAAAGTATTGAAGAGAATAAAGGATTGTTATGGGCTAAAAAAATATTTAAAACTAAACCAAATCATGACCTCTCTAATCAGTATAAAGAGAAAATAAAAACTGTTTTTCATCATCTCACAAAAGAAGAACTTATTGAAAAAATGATCGCAAACTATCATATTCAAAATACATCAAGTGTTCCTGTGGTTAAGACAGAGGTGTCTAAAAAGAAAAGAAAGTAATATATATTGATATGGCAAATAATATTAAAGGACAAAAACGAATTCTTGATAAATTGAATATTGAGAGTTTAAATCCAATGCAGGAAGAAGCTCTTGTTGCCGTTGAACATACAGATAATACAATTATTTTATCACCTACAGGAACAGGAAAAACCTTAGCTTTTTTATTACCGGTTATTTCGGGAATGGATCCCGATTGTACTGATATACAAGCATTGATCTTAGTGCCATCACGAGAGTTAGCCATTCAGATAGAACAAGTAGTTAGAGAAATGGGATCAGGTTATAAAGTAAATGCTGTATATGGTGGGCGATCTATTTCTAAAGACAAAGTGGAACTAAAACATACTCCGGCAATCCTAATAGGAACACCAGGTAGAGTAGCAGACCATTTTAGCAGAGAACGCTTTTCAAAAGAAAACATAAAAACTTTGATATTAGATGAGTTTGACAAATCTCTGGAAATTGGTTTTGAGTATGAAATGAGAGGAATTATTAATGCATTACCTAATATTAGAAAGCGTATACTCACTTCTGCAACACAAGAAATTGATATTCCGGATTTTGTACAACTAGAAAACCCTACTATTGTTAATTACTTAAAAGAAGGAGTTTCTAATTTGGCTATTAAAACCATAATTTCTCCATCAAAGAATAAATTAAATACACTTGTATCAGTCTTAAATCATATAGGTAATCAACCCGGAATTATATTCTGTAATTTAAAAGATACAATAAAAGATGTAAGTGACTTTTTAGATAAAAACAATATAAGTCATGGATGTTTTTATGGTGGAATGGAACAAAAAGACAGAGAACGATCTTTGATCAAATTCAGAAATGGAACACATCAAATCATAATTGCGACTGATTTGGCAGCAAGGGGAATTGATATACCAGAGATAAAATTTATCATTCATTATCAGCTTCCCATAAAAATGGAAGAATTCACACATAGAAATGGTAGGACTGCAAGAGTAGATGCTAAAGGAACTGCATATGTTTTAAAATGGGAAAAAGAGTATTTGCCAGATTTTATTAAAAATGCTGAAATAGAGGTGATTAATGACCAATCTGTACAAAGGCCTTCTCAATATTGGCAAACTTTATTTATTTCTGGAGGTAGAAAAGATAAGATTTCAAAGGGAGATATTGCAGGTTTATTTTTTAAACAAGGGAAAATTGATAAAGATCAATTAGGAGTTATAGAATTAAAACAAGATTGCACTTTTGTCGCTGTACCTGCATCTATTGCAAATCAATTAGTAGCTAATTTAAATAATAGCAGACTGAAAAAGAAAAAGGTAAGAATAACAATTATTTAACCGATATGTGTAGAATTACTGTTGGATAATCAAAGAATCAATCAATACTTGTATTAAGCCAATAGTTTTAATAGATTCTGCTAGGAATTAGAATCTCTTTTTTGATTTATTTCTTCTTTATTTAGTGTATAGAAATACGAATTTTATAAAATGATTTAATTTTTTCATCATAAAATTCTTTAAAAACCCATGAAAGGCCTTAATTTTACATCCCTTAAAAAAATAGAGGCTATGTCGGAAATAATTACTAGTTCAGAAGAGAGGAAAACAGGAAAAGAATTATATAGTTATCAAAAAGGAGCTATTAATAAGATTTTTAAAAGTTTTGAAGATGCTCGCGAAGATTACCATCTATTATATCAATTACCAACTGGTGGTGGAAAAACGGTGATTTTTTCTGAAATAGTACGACAATATTTAAAACATCATAATAAGAAAGTTTTAGTGATGACGCATCGCATCGAGTTATGTAAGCAAACCTCTAATATGCTTACAGGATTTGGTGTTGTAAATAAAGTAGTTGATAGTAAGGCCAATCTTGATGATCAGGAAGAGTATAGTTGTTTTGTGGCTATGGTAGAAACATTAAATAACAGACTTAATGAGGATAAATTAGATATTTCAGATATAGGTTTGGTTATTATTGATGAAGCGCATTATAACTCTTTTACCAAGTTGTTTAAATTTTTTGATAAATCCTTTATTCTAGGAGTAACAGCAACTCCGTTGAGTTCAAACATGAAGTTACCTATGAAGGATAATTATGATGAGCTAATTACTGGTGAAACCATAGAATCCCTTATAGAGAATGAGTTTTTGGCACGTGCAGAAGTCTTTGCTTATAATATGGGATTGACTTCATTAGAAGTTGGATCTAACGGTGATTATACTGTAAAATCATCAGAAGATTTATATACTAATAGTGATATGCTTGGGAAATTACTAGAAGCCTATAAAAAGCATTCTTTGGGTAAGAAAACTTTAATTTTTAACAATGGGATTAATACCTCATTACATGTATTTGACACCTTTAGAGCTGCAGGATATCCTATAGCACACCTTGACAATACCGCTACCAAAAAACAAAGGAATCAAATCCTTACTTGGTTTAAGGAAACACCAAATGCTATTTTGACTTCGGTGAGTATTTTAACAACAGGATTTGATGAGCCTACGGTAGATACCATTATTTTAAACAGAGCGACTAAATCTCTTACTTTATATTATCAAATGATTGGTCGAGGTTCTAGGATCTTAAAGAATAAAGCTAAATTTTCTGTTATTGATCTAGGAAACAACCTTTATCGTTTTGGACCTTGGGGTGCAGATTTAGATTGGCAGAAAATATTTAACTCTCCTAACTATTATATGGATAGGCTTCTCAATGATGAGGAGATAGAAAGTAAATTTAAGCATGAAATGCCAGCCGAGTTGAGAGCTGAGTTTGCTAATTCTGAAGAGGTGTATTTTGATATTAAAGATACATATATCGAATCTGTGAAAAAGGGACAATCTTCTAAAGTCGTTTTGGAACAATCTATAGCGCAACATGCAAAAATATGTATTGAAAATAGTGAGGATATCTATGATGCATTAGGTTTAGCAAAGATGTTGGGTGAGGATATTGATCATAGAATACAGGCGTATGCAAAATGTATAAGCAAGAGTACTTATAATTTTTTAAGCTGGTTAAAAGATGATTATAGAAAGAAGTTAAATTCTTATCTACGTGATAATTTCGATACATTATTTGAAGAAATTCATGGTAGGCCGCCTGAAGATTAATTTAATTAGATAGTATAATTTTAGAAAGTTTGATTAAATTTATGGCACCATATTTGAATATGTTAAAATAATTATTAAAATTAATATTATAACAATGAGTAAAGGAACAGTAAAATTCTTCAATGATGCTAAAGGTTTTGGTTTTATTATTGAAGAAGGTTCAAACAAAGAACATTTTGTACACATTTCTGGATTAATAGATGAAATTCGTGAGGGTGATGAAGTTGAATTTGATCTTGCAGAAGGTAAAAAAGGATTAAACGCGGTAAATGTAAAAGTTATTTAAATATATATACGCTAAAACTTTTTATTCAATGCCTGTCATACTATGACAGGCATTTTTCTTTTAAAAATATTTTATACTTTATAATATAAGAAATTAAAATGTCCAGGTAATCAGACGGCTTTTTTTATGACCTTGAGACATGTCTACAATAGTATGTTGAGCTTTTATTTTATCTAGTTGTTTTTTTAATTTGGCTACATGTTCTTTTTTAGAAACTAAACTGGTAAAAACACCAACCTGTTTTGAAAAAGAAATACTTTGTTTTACCATACGTTTTAAAAAAAGCGCTTCACCACCGTTACACCAAAGTTCATTCGCTTGCCCTCCAAAATTAAGCTCTAAGTCTTTGGATACTTTTAAATTCTTTAGTTTTCTAAGTGTACCTTTAGACGCTTCTTCTTTAGAGCTATGAAAAGGAGGGTTGCACATTACAAAATCAAAATATTCTCCTGGTTTTATAATCCCTTCAAATATATTGGCATGATTTGATTGATGTCTTATTTGAATAGCTTGTGAAAGATGAGGATTAATTTCTACATTTTTGTTTGCAGATGCAATGGCAGTTTCATTAATATCTGCTCCTACCATTTGCCAGCCATAAATTTGAACACCTAAAATCGGATAGATACAATTAGCTCCTACACCAATATCTAAACCTTTTATATTGGGATTTACTCCATTTTGTTTCAATATATCTGCTAAGTGGTGAATATAATCAGCTCTTCCCGGAATTGGAGGACAGAGAAAATTCTTGGGAATACTCCAATCTGTTAATCCATAATCATGTTTTAGAATAGCTCTGTTTAATTCTAAAACTGCTCCAGAATCTGAAAAATCAATGGTCATATTTCCAAATGTATTCATGAAAACATACGGTTTTAGTATAGGATGTGTATGAATCAATGACGGAAAATCATAAGGCTGATTGTGAATGTTTTTTGGGTGCACTTTGGTTTAGTTTTTAAACAAAGATATATTTAATTGTATGACTCTTTTTTATGATTTGTAAGAAAGAGAAAATGATTGAGATGTTTACATTGCAAAAACCGTAAATAGTATAGTGATAATTTATTTTGATTAAGTTAATCTTATTATTGAATAAAAAACACTTAAATTTCTTTTAATGAGTACTTTGTATTTTAAAATATCTGATCTTTAACCAAGTCATAATAACTTGAACTTACAGGAATCTTAATTTCTGAGATCAGAATCTCTTTTCCTTTTAATGAAGTTACTTTGTTTTTATTAACTATATATGATCTATGTACCCTCATGAATATTGATTTTGGTAATGTTGCTTCTAATGATTTTAAAGCCAGATGACTCATTATCTTTTTTTCAGCAGTATAAAAAATAACATATTCGCTATCGCTTTCTATATAAAGAATATCATTGTATTTTAATTTATATAAATCATAACCAGACTTAATAGTCATTGTATTTTGAGATATTGTATCCCAAGAATCTCGTTTAATTTTATTTGCGGCAATCAAAAAGCGTTCAAATGTGATGGGCTTAAGTAAATAATCCAATGCATTTAATTCAAATCCTTCTAATGCATATTCAGAATATGCAGTTGTAAATATTATTTGTGTGGTTTCAGGAATCATTTTAGCAAAATCTGTCCCTTTTAAATCGGGCATTTGAATATCTAGAAATACAACATCTATATCAGTAGTTTTAAGTATTTGTAAAGCTTCAAGAGGATTCTCGACTGCACTAACCATTTCTAAAAAATTTAACCTGTCTATATATGTTTTCAGAAGTGTTCTTGCCAATTCTTCATCATCTATTACCAAGCATTTAAGCATTATTAGTCTGTTTTATATTTAGTTTTACCTTAAAAACCTCATTATTTTCAATAATATCTAACTGATGATTTTCTGGATATAATATAGCTAATCTTTTCTTAACATTTTCTAGGCCAATTCCTCCAATGATATCTTTATTAATCCTTTTCTTCGGAATACTATTTTCTATTTTAAAATTAATATAATTAGGAGTAGATTGGATTTGTATTTTTATAAAAGAATCTTTTGGCTTTTCGATATTACTATGTTTAAATGCATTTTCTACGAAAGGAATAAGTAACATAGGTGCGATCCATGTATTACCATCCAAAACACTAAAATCAGTTGTTATTGCATAAGCTTTACTACTTTTTAAAGAAAATAATTTAATATAATCTTTTATATAAGAAACTTCCTTTTTTAAAGGGACTAAAGGACGTTCACATTCATATAAAACATATCGGAGCATATCTGATAAATAACCAATACTTTGTTGAGTTTTATTAGAGTCTATAACAGAAAGAGCATAGATATTATTAAGAGAATTAAATAAAAAGTGCGGATTAATTTGAGATTTTAGAAGTTTAAGTTCTGTTTGAAGATTTTCGTTCTTATTCTTAATGGTTTCTTGCTCTTTTTTTTGTGCAAATACAAATGTTTCTATAAATACTGCAATCACATAAGAAATTGATAATAATAAAAAATGAATAAAAAATCGAGAAGGAGGTTTTGGATTTATGTTTTTAGGTCCTCCTCCAAATGGTGGTGGTATTTTAGGAACTGTAAATAAATTTATAGAAATAAATGCAAGTGTAGTTATTCCAAGAATTGAAATAATAAGAAATAAAACATACTTCTTCTTAAATAAAAACATTGGAGCAATATAATATATGAGAGCACCAATGAGTAGAGCCTGAAATGCAAAAGCAAAAGAATTTTCTGCTAAAAATTGTGAATTAAAACCTCTTCCAAACCACAATACGGACCAAATAATTAACCATAAAAGTGTTTGATAAAAAAACCTTTTTAATGCATTCATAATGCAAATTAAAGGAAATAAAAATCAATCAATTCATGAAATTACTCTTTTGAAAACAAAGAATTATGCCGTTCACTGAATTTAGTGTTGAATTCGCTTAAAACTTCCCAAGATCTACAGAAAACGGTCTTTTACTTCTAAACTTTTATAGAAATTTATAGTCCTATATAGGAAACAATAACATTTGTAAAATGAAAAGTAAAACTATAAAATTAGGATTAGTATTAAGTTTTATAGCATTAATGATGTCTTGTAAGTCAAATGCACAATCTGATACTGAGGAAAAAGAACATCATCAACCTCCAAGCATAGAGGAAATTTTTAAAATGATGGATGATAATAATGATAATAAACTTGCTAAAGAAGAGGTGAGAGGGCCATTAAAAAGAGATTTTTCAAAAATAGATACAGATGAAGATGGTTTTATTACCAAAGAAGAATTAGAAAAGGCTCCGAAACCAAATCATAGAAGAGGACCAAAACAAACACACGATTAAACTATTAGAAAATGGCTTAGAAATGGAAAAGATAATAACCAAATCGTATGAAAATGAAACAAAAAAGAAAAAACAAAAGTATCTGGACATTAACCTTAGGAATAAGTCTCGTATTAATGGCGTTCATTGCTTGTAGCAGTGATGATGGAGATACTACAGAAACAGAAACAGGAGGAGAGGTTTCGGGAGAATTACACGCTGCTTTTGCCGAATTTGATACTAATGAAACAGATATTTATCTCGAAGGGTCCAATGTTGTTATTGAGACTACTGGAAATCCAAATCATACCACTCCGTATTGGGGAGTAGGCAATGCGTTATATGTTGCACCTACAATAGCTACTAATATGACACCAAGTCTAATTCCCGGTTATGATGGAGCGGCCACTTTAACCGTTTCTTCAGATCCTCAATTGGCAAGCAGCAGTACAGCGACTTCACTTGGAGCTATAGGTATTTCTGTTAGTGGAGCGGCTATTTTTAATGATCAGGAAGGAAATGGAGCGTTAGATCAAGCTGTAGTAAGCCTGGATTATTCTGGAGGACACATCGGACCAGCAGAATATCATTATCACCTAGAACCAAAAGCCTGGTCTGACGATGACGACAAGTTAATTGGAATATTATCTGATGGATTTTTTATATATGGAAGGAAATGTAATTCGACAGGGACATACCCTACAGATTTAGATGCATCTGGAGGTCATGCAAGTATTACACAACATACTGATGAAACAGAATATCATTACCATATTATTAATGAAATATACTCAACTACGGGAAGATACATTGTATTTGTTGGACCATATAAAGGAACTCCAAATGCAATTAACTAAACTATTTTGTATTATCCCTTTGTTAATCATTATCAATTGTAAAAAGGTTGTTGTTGAAAATCAAAATAACGTAGTTACCCCCGAAAAAAAAGATATTGAGAATACAGAAGTAGCAAAAGATCTTTTAATTCTTAATGCTACTGAAGGGAAATGGTATTATAAGAATCAACCTTTTTCTGGATATGCAGTGAATTATCATCCAAATAATGTACTAGCCGAGAAGATGGGATATTATAATGGAAAAAAAGAAGGAATAGCTCAGAAATGGTTTTCTGATGGTACGCTCAGAAAACAATCTTATTATATTAGAAATCATCTTGATGGTGTCGTAAAAATTTGGTGGGCTAATGGTGTTTTGGCTGCAGAATCTAATTATGAGAATGGGGTAAAACATGGAATACAACAAAAATGGTATTCTAATGGACAACTATCCAAACAAAAGCATATTAATCAAGGAAAAGAAGAAGGTATGCAAAGAGCTTGGTTAGAAAATGGTAAGATATATGTTAATTACGAGGCTAAGAACGGACGTGTTTTTGGTTTAAGACGTTCAAATTTATGTTATGCATTGGAAAAAGAAACTGTACAATATCAATAAACACATATATTATTCATTATTGATATCAATACTATTGATAACAAGTTGTAAAGATATTGGAAGAAATCAAGAGACTAGCAGAGTAGAATCGCTTCCATATTATAATGAAGCGTCATTTACTCCAAATTGGCTGATACCAAATACCGAAGATGAAAAAACATTTCATATTATTCCTGATTTTACTTTAATTAATCAAAAAGGAGATACAATTACTCAAAGAACTTTTGACAATAAAATATATATAGCAGATTTCTTTTTTACTTCATGTCCTGGAATTTGTCCAAAAATGACCGCGAATATGACAATGTTGCAAGAGGAGTTTATAAATGATAGTGATATATTGTTATTATCACATTCGGTTACTCCAGAGTATGATTCGGTACCTGTTTTACAAAAATATGCTAAAGCAAAAGGAATTCTAGAACATAAATGGCACCTGGTAACAGGAGATAGAAAACAGATATATGATTTAGGTAGAAACTATTATTTTGTTGAAGAAGATTTGGGAGTCAAAAAGGATGAAGATGATTTTTTACACACAGAAAACTTCGTACTTATTGATAATAACAAACATATTAGAGGAATTTATAATGGTCTAAATAAAGCTTCAATAGCACAATTGATTATAGATGTTAAGGCTTTAAAATCAGAACTTTAATTCTTTAGAAAAATTTAAGAATGATTTAGTAATAAAAGGATTAAATTACATGTTATATAAAAACCGTCAGAAGCCTAAATGACGTAAAAACGTTTAGGTTATTATTATTCTTAAATCCTAAATATTATGAAAAAATCAATTCTGAAGATCGATGGAGTTCAAAAACTCACCAAGACTTCTCAAAAACAAATTAATGGAGGAATGTTATCAGATTGCGTTTCTGGATGTTATCGTTTTTATTTATCTGATGTTAATGGCGATTTCTGCGCTGTTCCGAGTCCATCAGGTGCAGTTTGTTTTGGTACAATTCAAAATAACCAATGCTGTATATAAAATATAGTATTGTGATACCTTAATTTATTCACATACAATTTAGAAGGCGGACTACAAAAGATAGTCCGTTTTTAATTTTCATTTCTGTGTTTTAATTGATTTAATGTTCTGTTCAAACTTCTTAAGGTAACACCCAGATAATTAGCAATATCACTTTTTGAAATTACCTCGGTAAGTTCAGGAAAAAGCTGTTGAAGCCTTAGAATATTGTCTTCAATAGGGTAAGATTGCTGATAAGAATGTCTGGGAGCTTTATAACTTATTTTTGCAGCCATTGCCTTGATAACAAGTCTGTTAAACTTCTTATCGTTTTCTAATAGCGTATTAAAATCTATATATGAAATTTTATATACCACTAGTTCTGTTATAGCTTCTATACAACAAAAACTAGGATTACCACTAAATACTTCAATTTCACCAAACTCCATTCCTTCTCCCAAAAATTCCTGAATAAAATCTTTTCCATTTTCATCAGATAAATAACATTTTGTAATACCTTTCTTAATGATATATACCCAATTATATCTCTTATTTTGTTCGATGACACGTTGTTTTGGATTGTGTTTTTCTTCGGTTATACCATTGTTTTTCTTATTATAAAGTTCATTAATATAAGTTAATAATTCTGGATTTGTACGTATCATTTTTGTGTTGGGACAAATGTCCTTTTATAAAAGTTCAAGAAACCATTTCTTTGAAAACTATAAAATTATACAATTAAAAAAAATAAGAGGATGCTATCAGAAAGATTATCCAAACAAATAGAATTTATTAAGGAAATAGATAAAATTAAATACATCCAAAGAAAAACTAAATTGTTTGATAGTGATAGACCAGAGAATGATGCAGAACATAGCTGGCATCTGGCGATGATGACCTTAGTTTTGGTAGAACATTCCAATGAATCTATTGATTTGATTAAAGTCTTAAAAATGGTATTAATACATGATATTGTAGAAATTGACACTGGTGACGTTTTTCTTCATGATCCTGTAAAAAACCACATCAATACCGATGAAGAACTAATAGCGGCAAAAAGAATTTTTGGCTTATTACCTGAAGAACAAGCTAAAGAATTTATAGATATTTGGTTAGAATTTGAAGAAGGTAAAACTAAAGAATCAAAATTTGCCAAAGCAATGGATAGATTCGAACCAATACTTCAAAACAGTTCGAATAATGGAGGTACTTGGAATGAATATAATATTGATTATGAAAAAGTAGAAAACAAAACAAAATCTATACAATATGGTTCTTTTAATTTATGGAATTATGCTAAAGAACTAATTCATTCTTATTATAAAAAGAGATAGGAATGAAGGATAAAAAAGGCTCTATATACACCATCAATTTTGCTCTAATTTCTTTAAGTTCTTTATTGTTTTCAGCAAGTTATAATATGCTTATACCAGAATTGCCTGCATATTTAAGTAGTATTAATGGAGCTGAGTACAAAGGATTAATCATTTCTTTATTTACACTTACTGCAGGTTTATCTAGACCATTTAGCGGAAAATTAACAGATACGATAGGAAGGAAACCAGTAATTGTAATTGGAGCAATGGTATGTTTGGTATCTGGATTTTTATACCCTATACTCACTACGGTGTCTGGGTTTTTATTCTTACGATTATTGCATGGTTTTTCTACGGGTTTTAGTCCAACAGCAATATCTGCATATGTGTCAGATATTATTCCTAAAGAACGTTGGGGAGAAGCATTGGGTATTCAGGGATTATGCTTTAGTACAGGCTTAGCCTTGGGGCCGGCACTAGGTAGTTATATTAAATTGTATTACTCTTTTGATGTACTATTTTATATTTCTTCATGTATTGCGTTAATATCTATTATTATGGTGGTAGGTATCAAAGAAACCTTGGTTCATAAAAAAACATTTTCTTTTTCTGATCTCAGAATTTCAAAGAACGATATTATAGCAAGAGAGGTTTTACCTTCTGCAATAATCACTTTTTTGGCATATATCGGTTTTGGAGTAATCTTGACCTTGATTCCTGATTGGAGTGATCACTTGGGAATTATAAATAAGGGAACTTTTTTTATTGCTTTTACAGTTTCTTCTTTGCTAATCAGAGTTATTGCAGGAAAAATATCCGATGCTTATGGAAGAATTCCAGTCATCAATATTGGTCTTGTTATATTGTTTATAGCATTAATACTAATTGGTTACTTCAATACAATCAGAGGGTTACTAATCGGAGCGGTTTTTTATGGATTAGCTATGGGAATATTATCTCCTGCATTAAATGCCTGGACAGTAGATATGAGCAATCCAAATAATAGAGGTAAGGCTATGGCTACAATGTATATTGCTCTCGAAGCTGGTATAGGGTTAGGAGCTTTTTTTTCTGGTTTATATTATCAAGATGTGATTTCTACGATACCTCTAATCATGTACATTTGTGCAGGAATGGCTGCTGTAGGTTTGTTTTATATGTTATGTAGAAAGAAATTGTAAGTGTTATATCACTTGATAATTACTATTGAGATTCATTTTCTAAGTGCAAAATCATTTTTTTTAATAACCTTGATAAGGTATCTTTTTCTGAAGCATCAAAAACCTGAACAGCTTCATTTGCTTCTTCAAATCGTTTTTCTATTGCTTTATCGATAGTTTTTATTCCTTTTTTTGTTAAACCGGCGAGCTTAACACGTCCATCATTTTGATCAGGAGAACGATAAATCAAATTTAGTCGTACTAATCTATCGAGTAAGGCTGTCATAGCACCAGAGGTAATTAAAACAGATTGCATGAGTTGAGTAGGAGTGAGCTCAAAGGGTTTACCAGAACGTCTTAAGGTAGCCAATACATCTAAATCTGTATAGTGAATATCACTACTTCGTAAAGCTTTACTAGCTCTTTTTTCTAATGTTTTCCCTAGTTTTAAAACTCTACCAACGATTAACATTGCAGAAGCATCAAGATCTGGCCTTTCTTGCTTCCAATCTGTAATTAAAGTATCTATGATGTCCTGATGATTTTCGTTCATTTGAATATAAATTTCAATTTTAAATGCTGAAACTACAAAAAAATACCTTTATATAAAGATAAATATTGTATAATTGTATGATTTATCTTTATGTCAAGATAAATTTTAAATGTCAATCAAAAATAAAATGTTATGAATGTATTCAAATCCAATCTTAAGTATCTGTTTGTTCTCATCACTTTATTAGTGACAGTTTTCATTGTACATGGATGTGCACAGTCTTCTGTCAATAAAAAAACAAAAGATAAAAATCAAACCGACAGTAAACCCGCAAAAGCAATAGAGGATAATAAAGATTTGACTAGAGCAATTGCAAAAGTGTTTTTAGATTCCAAAAATAGTCCTCCAGGAATTTCAATTGCTGTTAGTTTGAATGACACTATTGTATTTGCAGAAGGTTTTGGATACGCAAATACTCAATCAAAAAAACCAGTGAATAACTCAACAAAATTTAGGGCAGCTTCAGTTTCAAAATTGATAACAGCTACGGCTATTGCTACACTACTTCAAGAAAATAGTATAGATTTAGACCAACCTGTACAAAGTTATGTACCAACATTCCCAGAAAAATCATACCCTATTACTTCCAGAAATATAGCAGGACATATATCAGGTATTGCCCATTACTCTGATGAAGATCGTTTTAAAAAAGGCTTTTATAATTCAATCGATGAATCCTTAACCGTATTTGCTCATAAAAAACTCCTTTTTGAACCTGGGACTGATTATAAATATTCAACCTATGGTTTTACATTACTTTCAGGTGTAGTAGAAGGCATAACAAGAACACCTTTTTTAGAATATATAGATAATAAAATATTTAGACCTTTAAAAATGACTTCTACAGGACCGGATTTAGGAGACGATCAGGTAGCAAATATGACCAAATTATATGCAATTGATCGATCTGGTAATGTTTCAATGGTAGAAAATCCAGATGACTCAAGTTATAAGTGGGGAGGAGGAGGAATGGTATCAACACCATCTGATCTTGTGCGAATGGGAGACATTTATTACAATGGTTTTTTAAAACCCGAAATTGTAAAGGAAATGTTTAAAACTCAGAGACTGAAATCTGGAGAAGATACCGGAGTAGGTATTGCCTGGCGTAGAAACTGGGACCCACAAGGCAGAGAGGTCTTTGAGCATGCAGGTTGGATGCAAGGAGCAAGGAGTATACTTAGTGTTTTTCCAGAACAAAAACTCTCGATTGCAATTATGTGTAATACGCAAAGACCTTATGAAATAGAAGAGATGTCTCATATTTTTGCATTGCCATATATGATGAATAGCTCTCCTAAAAAACAGCCAAGAGGTAATGCAGACGTTCTTTTTAGTACGGTAAATGATGAAGATAAGGTGACTAAGAAAGGGAAAATTTACCTGGATGGTATAAATGACAGACTTGTTTTAGAAGGTGAAGATGGTAAAACAAACACATTTAATATGATTTATTTACAAAGAGAGAATTTATATGGAATGGTAACACCTTATGGAATATTATTTACATCAATAAATTTAAGCGATAACCATTTGGTAGGTAAATCAATAAAATATGCTAGAAGTCCACAGAAATCACCATCAACTTTTGAAAATCCGTTTATTATTTTTGAAGGAGATTTTGTGAACGAATAAACCTGTATGATATGAATTGGTATGAAATAGAAAATATAGATGAAGTTGATTCTCCATCAATTGCTTTATATAAAGATTGTTTACTATACAATATAGATAAAATGATTGGTATGGTAAATGGTGATACATGGCGATTAATGCCACATGTTAAGACTAATAAAATGCCCGAAGTGATTAAAAAAATGATATCTTCTGGTATTAAAAATTTCAAGGCTTCAACGATATCAGAAGCAGAAATAGCTGCTGTAGCAGGAGCTGATTCTGTTTTAGTAGCACATCAGTTGGTTGGTCCAAAAATAGATCGTTTTCTTTCACTTATAACAACATTTCCCCAAACTAATTTTTTAACTATAATCGATAATATAGGTTCTGCAAAATTACTACAGCAAAATGCTTTTACTAAGAATTTGAGAATAGATTTTTTTATTGATATTAATAATGGAATGAATCGTTCTGGAATTGAATTGGGTAAAGATTTAGATGAGCTTATAGAAAGCATTCCTGCTTATGAACATCTTCAATTTAAAGGTTTACATGTTTATGATGGTCATCTTAGGGATAATGACTCTCAACTTAGAAAAGATAAAATAGAAGAAGGGTTAAAAGAAATAAATATCTTGTTTGATATATTAAAAAAGAATACTACCGATATACGTTTAATTTGCGGAGGAACCCCATCATTTACCACCCATTTGTTACAAAAAGATCGTCTCTGTAGCCCGGGAACTTGTCTGCTTTGGGATTGGGGATATAGTGAGAAATTAGTAGAACAGGAGTTTAAATATGCAGCCGTATTAGTGAGTAGAGTGATTTCAAAACCCAAAAAGAATATTATTACTCTTGATCTTGGACATAAATCTGTAGCTGCCGAAAATCCAATTCATCACAGAGTAAAGTTCCTAAATCTAAAAAATTATGAATTGCTTTCACAAAGTGAAGAACATGGAGTGGTGAAGGTAGACAACTGCGATAGCATAGCAGTAGGGGATGTGGTATACGGAATTCCGTATCATATATGTCCGACCATTAACCTTCATGATGATGTTTCTGTTATTGTAAATAATAGAAAAATAACACAGTGGGATATTATAGCAAGGAAAAGGAAAATTTCAGTATAATTATAAAATCCATCAGAAATTCCCTTTAAAGATTTTATGATTAATCATAAAATCTATCCATAAAAGAATACTTACGATTATTATACAAATAAACAGTATTGATATATTTTTTGGAGAATTGTTTATTAAGTCTGATATGAAATATAAATCATTTGTTTTTGTATGAATAGTACTAGAAGTTTCTCCTTTCACTAGGAAGGATAGTATAATTAACACCATTATTAAAACAGCAAAAATCATCCCAGAGCTTTTTTTAATAATAGGCCTTAATTTTATTTTAGACTGAGATAAGTTAATATTTAATAAAACTGAATTTGTAAACTCTTCCTTGAGATCAGTTTTTTTCATCTCCTCTCTAACACTAACAAATAAGTTGTCAGAATGTAATTTACTTTCAATATCCATTGATAATTGTTCCATTACAGCATCTGTGAATTCCATACTTGGAGAATCAAGATCAACTTTCTTTATTAATTTGATTATTTTATTTTCCATATTACTTAGATGCTACAATCGTTATCAGTTGTTTTTTTATTTTTTTACGAGCCCTGTATAACTTCACCTTTATATTAGATACTGAAAGACCTGTTATTTCTTGAATTTCTGTAATCGAATTTTCATTGATGTAAAATAGTGTTATTAAAAGAGAATCTAATTTAGGTAAACTATCTATTGCCTTTTTTATATGTATTATTTGTGCTTCTTGATTTAATTCTTTTTCAAAGGGGTTTTCATTGTCAATACTACGATTCTGGGTAATGTCTTCGTCGATTTGCTCTGTTGAAATTCTATTCTTTCTTAAGTTGTAGACTGCAGTTCGGTAAACAATAGTATATAACCAAGTAGAAAATTTTGAATCTTTTTTAAAAGAATGTATTTTCTGAAAAGCCTTGATAAAACTTTCTTGTGCAGTATCCTCAGCATCTTCTACATTCCTCATTATTTTTAAAGCAACAGTATATGCCATTCTTTGATATTTGTTTACAAGAAAAGCATAAGCTTCATGGTCTCCTTGTAGAATTCTATCAATATATAAATGGTCCTCTGTTTGTGTCATCCTATTATGAGATGCACGTTTTTTTTAAAGGTTACAGTTTTAAGATTATTTGTCTTTAACTACTATTATTTTTTTTAAAAGTGTAACCAAATATAATTTTGAGCATCATACGAGTGAACCTTCAAAATTGAATATGATGGATGAAATATTTAGGGATTTTTTAGTAACATTTATAATTGTCGCAGCAATATTCGGAATTGTTTATGTGTATTTTCTTACACGACATAGGGAACGTATGAAAATGATGGAGCAAGGAATTGATTTATCAGAAATTATATCTGCCAAAAAAGGATGGATTGCTTTAAAATATGGCATGTTTGGTATTGGATTAGCAATTGGTTTTCTTGTTGGAAACGTTTTGTACGAATATTTTGATATGAATGATATCATATCTTTTTCATCAATGAGCTTCTTATTCGGAGGTATCAGTCTAGTTGGTTATTTCTTAATAGAAACGAAATACAGAAAATAAATCATAATTACTTATTTAAATCAATTTATCATGAAAAAACAAACTTTTTCAATAGGAAAACCTATGCTTTTATGTAACCAAAACTTGTGCTTATCCAAGTTCAAATTAACACTTCTTTTTGTAGTTATATTTTTACCGCTACAGCATATAAAATCACAAGTAACTCAGTCATCTCAACTTTTTCAAACCATTAAAAAAATGGACAGTCTTTTATTTGAAAATGGATTCAATCAGTGTAAGTTATCTACTATAGAATCATTTATCAGTAAAGATCTCGAGTTTTATCATGATCAAAGCGGAGTTAGTAAAACAAGAGCACAGTTCATAACAGAAATGAAAAAGAATATTTGTTTGGATACCAAAAATAAATTCCTTCGAAAATTAGTTGATAATAGCTTGGAAGTATATCCTTTATATGAAAATGGTACTTTGTATGGTGCGATACAAAATGGGTATCATGAATTCTATACTATACTATCAAATAAAACTCCTCAAAAAACAGGAATAGCAAAATTTTCTCATGTATGGATCAAAGAAAATAATAATTGGGTCCTAAAAAGAATACTTAGTTATAACCATAAAGCAGTAAAACTACCTGTAAAGAAATCATTGATATTATCTGATAAAGAACTTGATTTATTTGTAGGACAATACAAGGCACCTAATACGGGTGATATTAGTATTATTAAAAAAGAAATGGGATTAGAAATAAAAGCAGGGGAAATGGTTCTAGTTGTTTTTCCAGAAACGAAGACATTGTTTTTTAATAAACAAGCTCCGCTTAGTTTTGAATTCATTAAGAATACAAATGGAAATACTATAAAAATGCTTATTCGAGAACATGGAAACATTGTTGAAGAAGCAAAAAAGATATAACTATTAGAAAATTAAAGCACTCAAATTTATTAATAAATTGAGTGCTTATAAGAATTATTAATTGTTTAGTGGTATTCAAAAATTAATCTCGAATAGTTAACCCAGAATTATCAAATGTTCCACCAGAACTAGCAGATTTTACTCTTTGATTGTTTGTTACTCCTTTAATTTTAAGGTCTGCATTGTTTTTCATTGAGATTTCTAAATGTTTAAGATCAACTGATATAGCTGTACTGCTGGCTTGAGTAACCGTAATCTTAAGAACATCTCCTTTAATAGTATTTAATGCAGTTAACTCAGCAGCATCTTTCACTTTTATGTCAACTATTTTTTTATAGGTTACTGTGACTTTTATAGACTCTCCACTAATACTTCGCGGAGTATCTATAAATAATGTTTCGTTATCCACAAAAACTTTAATTTTTTTGATAGCAACACCACTTACTTTCATATCGACCTTATTTTCTGTTCCTTGTTTAATATATACCTGTGCTAAGCCAGATATATCTAAAGCTTTAAAATCGGTTAGATTAATCTCTTTTTTTTGATTATTAGTGTCTTGTCCAAACAATATTGTGGTTTTGGATACCAGTATTGCGATAATACATAGTTTAATTACGATTGAAAATTTCATTGTTTTTATCATTTTGATTATTAATTTCTATTACTTCTTTTTGCATTTCTATTTTGAGCATTTCCAAACTTATATGAAAAACTCAATGTCCATCGAGCCGCATTTCTATTGAGGACACGATTTACAGTAAAATCATTTCCTGATATGGTTTCACGAGTTTTTCTGGTATTAAAAACATTACTTACATTTAATACAACAGAAGCTCTTTTATTAAAAAGTGATTTACTAAGTCCAAGATTTAAGTAGGATATGGATTTGGTTTTGGTTTGAGCATTATTGCGTTGTCCTTCATGTAAAAACCTACCTTGTAATCTAAAACCTTCTGGTAATGTGGCTCTAACATCAAGACTGGAGAACCAGGTGTCGTCAGAAAAGTCAAAACTACGAGATGCTGCCATTCCTTTTTCTTCAAAAGCAAAATAGTTGAATTCCCCATTCATTTTAAGCCATTTAAAAGGAGAATAAGAGGCTACAAACTCAAAACCATATCTTGTTTCAGAATCCAGGTTAAACAGTGTAGATACAAATATGCTTTCCTCATTTTGTACGGTTAATCTTTGTATTGTATTTTCACTATTAGAAAAATAAATAGAAGGGTTAATAGAGAAGCCTTTTCCTGTTTTAAGGAATGATAGTTCAATTCCATCCGTAAATACAGGACGTAAATCTGGGTTCCCTTGTGATTGTCTATTAAAATCTATGAGTTCAAAAAATGGATTAAGCTGCCACAATCTTGGTCGGTTAATTCGTTTACTATAGTTAAGCTGTAATGTATTTTCTTCATTAAAAGCATACTTAAGATTGACCGAAGGAAAGAATCGATTATAATCATAGGTTTGACTAAATGCACTGTTTTCATCTTCTATATTTACACGAGTATATTCCATTCTAACTCCTCCTAAGTAACTTAATTTACCAGATGTGTTACCAAATTGGGCATAGGTGCCAAATATTTGCTCGTCATAGTCTATGCTGTTATCTAAGGGATCAATACTCACAAAATTTGTATCGATCAATTCTTCTGCAAAAAAGGAATTTGATACTGTACGGGTTTCATATTTAACACCAGTTTCGAACTGTTTCTTTTCCTTAATGGGATTTATAAAATCTATCTGCGCAGCAAAATCATTATTATCATTGGTTGTAGTAGTTCTTTGGTCTAATATTGATGTGATCTCAGGTAAGATTTTATCAATATCAATTTTCCATCGTTTAGTGCTTTCCCAAAAATCGTATTGAATATCAAAAGTTAGTTTTTGCCTCTCTTTGGTAAAGGTTTTTGTATAATTAAATTCAAATTGATTGTAATTACGTTTTTCACGAGAATTCCCAATGGTAACAAGTGTACTATCTCTTAAATTCTCAGTAAAATAATCATAAACATAATCAGTTTTGTCAGTGTCTTTGGTTTCATTCCTGTAAAAAGCTATTGTAAAAGTATTTTTATCATTTAGATAGTAGTCAGCTCCGAGATATATCAAGCGCCCATCATCATGACGATCTTCATTCTGACGTTGATTAAGTATATTGGTGATCCCATTATTTTGAGTTTCCTGATTACGAGTATACAGGCCTTCATAATCTGTATAACGAATACCAAGATTTGCGAAAACATTAAATTTATTGGCCTTATAATTAAGACTACCAATAGCTCTATAGTCATCTGGAGTTCCAGATACTAATCTTACTTGTCCGTTTATTCCATTGGCTTTGTTTTTTTTCAAAACAATATTGATTATACCTGCTGCACCAGCAGCATCATATCTGGCTGAAGGATTGGTGATCACTTCGACACGATCAATAGTATCAGCTGGTAATTGCTCTAATGCTTGCGCTTCGGTGAGACCGCTTCGTCTACCATTAATTAAAATATTAACATTACTATTTCCACGTAAACTTATTCCTCCCGATGGACTAACCGTAACAGAAGGTATGTTGTCCAACACATCTGTTGCTGCTCCAGCTTGAGAAATCAAATCTTTACTTACATTGAATACTTTCTTATCCAAACGAAGGGAAACCTGAGCTTGCTCACCAGTAATAACTACTTCTTCTAATTGAGTAGGATCTTCATTCATTTGGATTATTCCCAAATCCAGACGTTTTTGGGTGGTATCAGTAATAGAAAGCGGTATGGAATATTTGGAGAATCCTGTATATTGAACTTCTAAGGTAAATACTCCGTTTTTTAAATCTGTAATTTTAAAAACTCCATTTTCGGTAGTAATTACACCTTCTACAATGGTGTTTTGTGTATCCTTTATGATAACCGAAGCAAAAGGGAGGGGTGTTTCCCTTTTTGATTCTACAACCTTACCCTCTACATTCTTTTGAGCAAATACTACAAATGAATAGCATAGGAATACAATAGATAATAATAGTGTTTTGTTTTTCATATTGTCATATAATTTTATGATGCATCATGGCATCTGATTGATTGATGTCCGACAAAAATCTATAAGTATTGCAGAATGACGTAGAATAATATTGTGAACTGCTATATACATTTGTGAAAAACAAATGAGAACCACTTATTTCATTTAATTTTAACCTATAGTTTAAAAGGTTATTTATGTATAAAAAGTTGAGCTTTCTAATTCTTCTAATAGTACTGGCTTCTTGCGATCCCCCTGGAGATTATGCCATAAAGATAAAAGAAGATAAATCCAGTGGTAAATCGTTCTGGAGCACTCCAGATTTTGCATTTGCAGAATGGGAAATAGAGGGGAATAATATGAGAGATTCTATTTTTTGGGCTAAGACTGAAATTATACTAAAAGATAATATTCTAGATAAAAAACCACTTGGGATTGCAGTAAATAGCTTTGGTGCTTATGAAATGTATTGGGATGATGTATTACTAGGAACGAATGGAACTCCAGGGCAAGAATTATTAACAGGAAAAGTGGGGGAAACAGATCGATATTTTTATATCCCTAATGAATTAGCTACAGTAGGAAAGCACCATCTTACAATGCGAATATCTCAATATTATTTCCCTGGTTATGATCGATATATAGGGATTTATTTTGGTAATCATGAACAAATTATAAGAAACCCTTTAGAACTTACGGCTCTGATACATATTCTTGCGGGAGCTTTTTTAATAACTTTTTTATACTATTTATTACTTTTTATAAATGATAGAAAAAATATCCCGGCACTATTATTTAGTATAAGTTGTTTACTGTTTTTTATGTTGATCATCATGGAATATCTCAAGTTTTATGTTCCTATACATTATTCTAATTTCTTGGTTCGATTAGAAACTATTGGTGTTTTAACATTATTGATATCGTTTCTAATTCCGTTTTATTTTTCTATACAATTTTCAATTCCATGGCGCAAGTTGGTTTTTGTACTATATGGGGGATTATTATTATTTATATTTATAAAATTTAGAGGATCTTATGACTTTACAGCACGTAGTTTAGCACAATCTATGTGGCTTATCTCTATTGTTATGGTTTCTATTGCTGCATTTTATAGAAATAAAGGGGCCGTAATTGTTTTAATTGGATTAATTGCCAGTGCTCTGGTGGATTACTTTTTATATTATGATGTAAGTTTATTTTTAAGTTTTACCATCATTCTTTTATGCATGTTATATATGCTTTCTGCGAAAATGAAAGAAGAAAAATTCGTATATGAGCAATCTTTGATACGATCAGAACGATTAAAAAATGAATTGTTAAAAAAGAAAATTCAACCTCATTTTTTAATGAATACACTTACTTCACTTATGGATTGGGTCGAAGAATCACCTAAAAAAAGTGTACAATTTATAGATGCACTGGCAGAAGAATTTAATATGCTTAATCAAATTGAAGATCAGACACTTATTCCCATTACACAAGAAATTGCACTATGTAAAAGTTTATTGAAAATAATGTCTTACCGTAAGGAAACAAAATACATTTGGAATGATTTTAATATTGATGTTACCAAAAAAATTCCACCAGCAGTGATACATACACTTGTCGAAAATGGTATAACACATTGTTCTCCTTCTTCTAAAGGAGCCATTGTTTTTGAACTTATGTATTATGAAGAGGAGAGGTTTAATCGTTACGAACTTATTACCACAGGAACAATAAGGAAACCCAACAAACCAGTAGTAGAAAGAACAGGCACAAAGTATATAAAATCAAGGCTTCAAGAAAGCTATAGAGATCAGTGGCAATTCATATCTGAGGCTACTGAAAAAGGATGGAAAAATGAAATACGAATATATCGTTAAACTAGATTATGCAGATATTAATAATTGAAGACGAATTACGAATTACAAAGCGATTAAAAAGAATGATTCAGACTTTTTTCAGGAGTCTTCTTTGTGAGGTACATCATGTGGATACACTAGATGAAGGTTTACAGTTTATTGTTGATCATAAAATTGATCTTTTGTGTCTGGATTTAAATCTTAATGGTGAAAACGGTTTTGAAATGCTTAAGCAAGCCGTTGCAGGTTCATTTCAAACTATAATTATTTCTGCATATCGAGAAAGAGCTATTGAAGCGTTTGAATATGGAGTTCTGGATTTTGTTCCAAAACCATTTACTCAGGAACGAATAGATCAGGCATTTCACAGAATTATAAATGAGAAAAGTGCACATTTATCTACCCGATATCTTGCCATAAAAAGAAAAGGAGGGATATATCTTATCAAAACTGAAGACGTTTTATATATTAAAGGAGCTGATGTTTATGCAGAGTTAGTATTGAAAAATGGGATTACAGCATTACACAATAAAACTCTAGAGTCTCTGGTGCAAATTTTGTCAAGTGATTTCGAAAGAATTCATAAATCTTATATTGTCAATATGACTGAAGTAAAAGGTATCAGTATTGAACCTGGAAGTAAATACTCCTTAGAATTAAATAGTGGCGAGTTTTTACCAATTGGGAGAACAAAGTATAAAGAAATTAAATCCAAATGGTTTGAATAGTTCTATAAATTATACCTTAGAAATGCGTTAAAATACCCAAAGAAGTAGAGTAGAAGAGATAAACATGAGTACCCTTTCTCCTCTGTGGTATTGAAGAGAAAGGGATGTTTTTTTATTAATTTGATACAGGTTTATCTACCGTAATACGTTTATCTCGATTGGCAAGTTCCCATGCTGTATAAAATACCAATCGTGCGCGATTTTCTAGTAAATCATATTGAATTTTATCAGGAGTGTCACTTGGCTGATGGTAATCATCGTGTGTCCCATTAAAATAAAAAATAACCGGAATATTGTTTTTTGCAAAATTGTAATGATCAGAGCGATAATAAAATCGATTAGGATCATTATCGTCGTTATACGTATAATCGAGTTCAATATTCATATACTTTGTATTCATTTCTTCTGAAATTGTGTGCAATTCTGTGCTTAATTTATCACTTCCGATAAGGTATACATAATTGCGATTTTCGCTTTTGCGTTTTGGGTCTATTCGTCCGATCATATCAATATTAAGATCGGCTACCGTGTTTTCTAAAGGGAATATTGGATCAACATCTGTATAATGACGAGAACCTAAAAGACCTTTTTCTTCGCCGGTTACATTTAAAAACAATATAGATCGTTTAGGTCCATTACCATCTTTTACAGCCTTTGCAAAAGCCTCAGCGATTTCAATGACGGCTACTGTACCAGAACCATCATCATCAGCTCCATTGTATACTTTTCCATCTTTAATTCCTTCATGATCAAGATGCGCAGAAATTACAATAATTTCATCTGGTTTTTCAGAACCTTTTATAAATGCTGCTACATTTTCTGAAGCTATTTGTGTTACATTATTTTTATAATCTAATGTCAATTTTGTTTTGACAACACTAGTTTTATCGTTTGTTGATATATCATTAACCAGACTTTTCGCCAAATTATCATTTATCAAAAAGAAATAAGTGTTTTCTGTTTTTCCAGAAAGTTGCATATTACCAGAGGCTTTTCCAAAACGAGGAGCGACCATTTGGTATATTTCTGGATAATAAAAAAGTATTGCTTTGGCTCCTTTTTCTTTAGCTATATCATGTTTTGCAGCAAATTGCTGACGCATATTGGACCATTTAGATGCCTCGGTAGTACCAGAAATAAGGTAGGTTCCGTCGGTATTTTTAGGTTCTCCTGATTTGATAAGAACAACTTTACCTTGTACATCAATATCAGAATAGCTAGATACGTTTTCATCTTCTATACCAAAACCAGCATAGATAATTTCATCTGTTGATAATTGATCTGTTTTGCTAGTAGAAACAGACACTAAATCTTCAACATAAACAAAGGACTTACCATCAATAGTTAATTGCACTCCAGGCACATCGATCAAATCCAAAGGTACATTTTGAAAGTAATTTCCATCAGTTTTTGCTGCTGGAACGCCATACTTTATATAATGATCCTTTAAAAAATTAATCGCTTTTTTTTGTCCTGGTTTGCCCGTTTCTCTTCCTTCAAATTCATCTGACGCATATGTATATAAAGCAGTTTTTAGATCTTCGGCCGTTATTGTATTAGCATAGTCTTGAGAATTACTTGCCTTCTTATTAGTACTTGAGGTTTGAGTTGTGGTAGTTTTTGTTGAATTACAAGCTATAATACAAAAGAGTAGTATTGCTATCGAAAGTATTCTTTTCATGAAATGTGTAGATAATTAATTATGTGTGTGTGGTAAAAATACGAGAAAATTAGTTTATATTTTCTGTAGGTATTGTTAATGCTCAAAAACAAAATTATTAGATATAAAAAAAGCCACGATGAAATTATCGTGGCTTTTTATAAGAAAATGAAAAAAACTAAGCTAACAAATGTTTGATCATTCTCTTTGGAGGGGCAATCATTTTCTTATTATAATGGTCATACCAATTGAATTTGATAAAACTTATTGCGCATAATCCATTATTTGTATCAAAAAAACGAGTCCTTATACTTATTTCTCTTTCATTATTATTTGAATCCAGCAATTCAAGATTTAGAAAAAAATTCTGCATAAACATTAACGGTTTATGATGTACTAATTCTTCTTGACATTTTTGCAAACCTATTTTTAATGTATTTAGTTTTTGTTTTGAATACCCAATTTCAAACAAAAAAGTTTCTAATATTGAGGAGGCATATTTATGATAAGCTATGTCTTGCATTACCATAAAATCATTTACATCTTCTCCTTTCACTTTATATATTTTTCTAAACATGTGGATATTGATTTATGTTTTATTTCAAATTTTTATTGATTGGATTCTTGTAATTTTTTCAGCTTCTTTTTTTTATGTTTTCCGAACTGAAAAGCTCTGGAAATATTAAAACCTAAGTGTACATCCCCTTCAAAGAAGTCATCTGTACTTTCTGTGATGAAGCTTTTTTCAATCATTGTAATAGAGTTGGATAAAATAATCTGAAATACATGTCCTCCTGTTTCAATATCGATTCCAAATGCTAATGAATTTGTAGTGTTGATTGATTCTAATGGATTTATGGTATAGTAATATTCTCCATTTATAGAAATTCTTTTAGTCAATTTTACTCGACTTCCGATACCTACAGCAAAAATACCATGCGGGTCTTCTTCTGTTTTTACCGAATTTCTATGTATGTATGTTGGCATTACCTGCAAAGAGAATCCGGGACTAAACTTTCTGGCAATTAACACTTGTGAAGTGTAAGATAAGCGTTGACTTGTGGTAGGTTCATTACCGGGTTCAAAATCATCAATTGTTCTATAGGCAATACTTCCAAAAAATGAAGTTGAAAATGGAAAAGATTTTTTACCCGAACTTTGCTTTAGTAACTTATATTTTACAAAACCATCATAAGTTTTATCAAAGCTACTTCTTCCAACACCTAACATTATATTATCAGATAAACCATATTCAAAAGCAAATCGAATATTTGATTGATCTAAACCATATAACTCATCAGCTCCTAGGTTAACTCTTCCAAAACGGTGAGAAATCACAAATTCTAATGTTCCTTTTTTACGATTTTCTATAGAATGCCCATTAAGAATTCGTGTTCCTTTAAAGGTAGAAGAAACATAATTTTTGGTTTGAGGAGCTTCTTCATCTAAAATATCAAAAAGATCTTGAGAAGATGCTTGTAAATGAATTGCCATTACGGCAAAAACGATTAAAAAATTCTTCATGTTACTTCTTATAAGGTTTATGATCTAATTCAAATGTTACTTCTATTGTTTTGGCAATATTATTTATTACCACTGCCGGAATCTCAATGTTATAATCTGCTACATTGACCGGAAAACTCCCTTTAAGTGATATATTATCTTGTGTTTTAATTATTTTGGCCTGTGTCTTTATATTTTTAGTTACTCCATGTATTGTTAAATCACCTGTTATAGTAACTGTTTCTTCGCTATTGCTCAATCCATTGATGTTAGGTACCTTACCTTTAAATTTAGCTTTTGGATATGTGTCAGATTCTACATAATTTTCATTAAAATGTTCCTGCATTAATGATTTTTCAAACTGAAATGATTTCATTAAAATGGAAATTGCGATGGCGCCGGTTGATGTATCTATGATACTTAAGACTTGATTATTATCTGCTTTAATATCTTCTACAGGTGAACTTGAAAAGAATGAAGTATATCCTTGCTTGGTTAAAAACCTTTCTTGTCCTTGCAAAAAATTGGTCAAGAAAAAACAGAGTAGTAGTATATGTGTAGTTTTCATATTTCAGTTAAATTTTTGATTAGTTAATGATTATGCATTTTACAAGTATAACATCCATGAGATATCCTGTACAGATACCTTTTATTTTAATGTTTTGCCCTTTTTTTAAACTTGCAATCTTTGTGTGTTCTTCGGGAGATAAATGACATATTACCCCTCCCATAGAACCTTCATCGCTAAGTGTTATTATTCCTTTATTTTCACTGACATTAATCTCTGATATAGTACCATTTACTTCAATGATCTTATCTAAATATTTTGAGTTTGACTCGAATTCATTATTTTCAAAATCATTCAATAATTTTTGAGATACTAAAGTGATATCTGGTGATGCTTCTGACACACTAATATGTGGTTTGTTATATACTATATTTACTATTATGATTATGCCGGTAATTCCCAAAATAATAGCAAGTATTATGTTTTTGATTTTTTTACTCATAACATTAATTGTTTAAAGCCCCGTTATCTATCCAGCAGCGAATTAATTCTATTTCTTCACTTGTTAAAGAACCATTAAGAGGCATTCTTCTACTTACAACTTGTCCCTTAACATTAGAGGCATTAGCACTGATTCCTTCATATGTTCTTAAATCAGGAAATTGATTTCCACCATGACAACTAATACAATTAGTATCTATGATAGCTTTTATACTGGTGCTAAATAAAATATCTGGATCGCATGATTCATTTTCACTTATAGGATTTCCATTTTCATCTATTGGAGTTTCTTCTTCAACATTAGTTTCACAAGAAAGTATGGTTAAGCATATTGTTATTAATAAAATGCTTTTAATTTTTGATGGTAAATTCATTGGTTACGGATTTAAAAAAAGAGGAAGAAAGAATTATTTTCTCCCTCTTATCAACTAACTACTTAAACATGAAATCAATTCTTATTATTCAGGTGCTCCAGGAGTGTCGGTATTGGCAATTGGCCAAACCCCTGGATTAGGAACATTAATTCCTAAATTATCTCCTCTTTCTGTATCTTGCCCAAAATAGTATAAAGGCCAACCTTTATACGTTAACTGCGAGGTTCCAAATACATCTATGGTTCCAAAGTCATTAGGGTTAAGAATACTTGGGAGTTTATCGATATCTATATGAAAAACTGGCCATATAGCATTATTAGAAAAATCAGCAGCGGTGTAATTATTAGTGTCTTTTTTATCATTCATAAAAGTATACAGGGTTCTTCCTGTTGTTGCATTTACGATGTAAAAAGTAAGCTCATCACCTGGCGTATAGTCACTTTTAAAATTCACATTGTTTCCATCTGTATCTTTTCCAACTAATTGTGCTTCTACATACATCAAAGAATAATCTGGTTTTGCGATATACCAATTATTTCCAACTTGATCTCCATTTGTATCTCCAGCGGCATTATCATTTATAAAGTAATATAATGGCCACCCTTTGTAGGTTGTTTGTTTTTCACCATCTTCTCGGGTGATTTCACCAAAATCTGATGTTTCTAATCCTGTGTCAAGCGTTAAATTATTAGCATAAAATATAGGCCAATTAGCAATACATCCATCACTACAAGCAGAAGTCCCTTTAGAATCTCTAGAAAAGAAATAAAGAGATTTACCATCTGCATCGGTTAAGATATTTCCAAATGTAGTATTACTAACTAATTGTACAGCGTTAGCTTCTGGTTCTGGATTTGATGGTGAATCTGAGTCGTCACTACTACAACTATACAATACAGTGATAGAAATAAGTAGTAAGAAAATTGAGTTTTTCATTTTAAAAAATTATTTATGGTTTACAGGGCAAATAACCGTCAATAGGGGCTTTACATTCAAATTAATGTATGCGAGAGGGAAAAAATGCCGTTGAAAAGGAAAAAAAAGACTTGAAAAAATATGACATTTATCGATTTTGGAAGGCTTAAAGTATGTTCATGCATATGCCTAACAATAAATTCTCATATTTTAGATTGATGCTCATTAATACTTATGAGTTTTGCATCTAAATAAAAACAATATTGATGATATAGTATTAACTCAAAACTTTACTTTGAACTTAATAATGTATGTTTATGTTTCTTTATTTTCAAATCAAAATCACTCTGTTCTTTTAAGTAGTTCTGGATTAGTTTTAAAAGATGAAAGGGGAGGAGATAGCTATTTTGAGTTCGTATTATAAAGAAATATATTTTCTTTAGTAGTTCTCTTTACCTAAAGTTGAAAGTATTCAATAAAAAATCCTGCTGGTCTCATTCGTAACCAACAGGATTTAAGGTATTGAAAAATTAAAAAATCTTTATAATTCTAGAGTATGTCAACTCCGGGAATATTTTCTAAAACAATAACATCTACTTCTCCGGATATAGATAAATCATTTTCACTGCCGTTATTAGCCCCATCGATATCAAAAGAAAATGAGAAAGTGAGATTATTTGTATCATCATTAAAATTGAAATTGGTAATGTTGAAATTAGACAAAGGTGTTTCTATATCTTGATTATCAAAGAGTTCATTTAATTGTAACAATACTAGATCCTCGAAAACGATATTATATTCATTAAGATCTAATGTAAATTCAAACTCTTGAGTATCAGTCCCAGGGTTGATAACATTAAGTATAATCCCTGCTGTGAATTCTTGAGAATTTTCATCCGGAGTATTTAGAAACCTCAAAAGATTAAAAGTAATCCCTGTGTCATTTGTAGTAAATGAATTAAAATTGATAAGCGATATCGCATCAATAGCTGTAAATTCTAATTTTTTTGTATCTGTAAACGCCTCACCTGTATCAGCTCTGTTTCCATTAAGAGTAAGATCGATACTTCCAAATTGTGTTAATTCTTCAAAACCAACACCATCTTGTCCGTTAATTCCATCGGTACCATTAGATCCGTCACTTCCATTAACTCCATCTAGACCATCAGGTCCGGCTGCACCATCTTCACCTTCGCAATTGACAAGGGATATCCCAAGAAAACCAATAAAAAGGAGTTTATATATTGTTACTAAATGTATATTTTTCATTTTGTGTAAATTTTATAGTTTTTATTGCTATGCTTATTATATTCTTTGCAGCTCTCTTAATACAATCACATCTACTTCTCCTGATACCGATAGCTCATTACCAGTAGTATTTCTATTTGCAGGTACATCTAGCGTAAAAGAAAATGTAAGTACATTCGTTTCGTTATTAAAATTGAAATTGGTGATACTAAAATTCTCTATATCGTTATCGCTGCCAACAAATGTTGTAATATCCAATACAGTAAGATCTTCTGAAATTACAGGATATTGAAATATGGTAAAACGAGATTCGGTAAACTCTGGATTATCTGATTCGGGATTGGTAACTCGTAAACTAAATGTTGTGCCAACGCTTTGGAATTCTTCGCCACCGGGAGCACTTAGAAACCTTCCAAAATCGAACTGTAAAAAAGACTCTTCAAGAATGACAGAATTTGATTGTGGTAAAATTTCTGGAGACAATGGAGTAAATCGAAATACATTACTATCAGTAAAAGCTACATCATCTGGTCTTGTCCCTTTTAAGGTAAGCGTTATACTCCCAAATTGTGTAAGTTCATCAAAACCTAATCCATCAGTTCCATCTGTTCCGTTAATTCCATCGGCACCATCAATCCCGTTAATTGCATCTTGTCCTGCAGGTCCTATTTCACCATCTTCTCCTTCACAATTGGCAAATAATACCCCAAAGCAGCAAATAAAAATTGCTTTATATATATTTATATGATTAAATCGTTTCATTTATTTTTGTTTTTTGTTATTATTTAAAGTTCTATGTCATCTATATCTTCTACGACTATGACATTTACTTCTCCAGAAATAGCTAAATCATTACCTGTATCATTATTTGCAGCATCAACATCAAAAGAAAATGAAAATGTAACCGTATTGGTTTCATTAATAAAATTGAAGTTGGTTACACTAAAGTTTGTAATCTCTGTTCGATTGTTATTAAAATCACCGTTAAACCCAAAGTAGGTGAGATCATCAAAAATCATCGTATAATCATCTACGCTTAGTTCGAATTCAATAATTTCATCAACTTCTCCCGGGTTAGTAAATTCGAGAAAAATTTTAATTCGTGAGCCTACAAAATCACTATCCGGCACACTTAGATTTCGTTCTATCTTAAAGTCTAAAGTGTTTTCTCCTATTTCTACATTGTTGTCACGGTCGATATCTTCTACACTGGTAAATTTAAATTCATCGGTCTTGGTAAAAGGAATATTATCTGGTCGTGTTCCTTCTAGCGTAAGTGTGATACTTCCAAATTTGGTTAGTTCATCAAAACCAACACCGTTTTGACCATTTGTTCCATTGATACCGTCTGTTCCATCAACGCCATCAATCCCAACAATGCCATCTTGTCCTGCAGGACCGATATCACCGTCCTCGCAATTGGCGGATAAAAGCCCCAATGCACAAATTACAATTGTTCGCAAAAAAAAGTTTTTCATGGTTTTCTTTTTAAAAATTATTTACTATTTGAGTGAAGACGCAAATAACCATATCTATTGGCTTTCCAATGAAATTAAAATTTATGAAACGGAAAAAAAGAGGTTAAAAAGGAAAAAATAGACTTGAACAAAAACCCATTTTTTTGTTTTATGGATAAAATATTAGATATCAATACTATCACGGATAATTGAGAGGTAAGAAAAGAGAGAGTTAACTATAAGAATGAATTATATGTCTTGAATATAGCGCGTGAAGTTATTAAATATGATAAAAAAAGTTAATAGATAAGCTAAGTGTTTAACCATTGTCTAAATTCTGCAGCTTTATTTTTACTGATAATAATTTCTACATCAGCATTACGAACCAAAATTTTAAGCTGACTATTACCATATTTGATTATTTTTTCTATCGAAGCAATACTAATAATAAATTGTCTATTCGCTCTAAAAAATAGGGAAGAATCTAAGCTTATATACATATCATCTAAACTTATATTACTAGTGGATTTTTTTCCATTAAAACAATTCACATAGGTAATCGTATTTTCGGTATAGATATAAGAAATTTCATCAATAGAAATTGGAATAAGCTCATTTCTTATATACGTAAGAATTCGTTTTTTACCATGATCTGATGTTGATTCTGATTGTTCTTCATTTGTATTTTCTACGACAACCTTTTGTTGATAAGCTACAAGATCAGTGTTTAGCTTAGAGAGACTTATCAGTTCACTTTCTAGGTTTGTGTTTTTGAGCTCTAATTGTTTCTCATAATAACTACCTATAATACGAACAGCAAAAAAAGAAGATAAAATGATTAATCCTCCCATTAATATAAATATAGTATAAAAACTTGTTTTTAATTTTCTTATTTGTGTAGCTACTTTATCCAGGTTGACATTTGCGGCTATGATTAAATCAGAATCTTTAACCGGTGATATATACACAATTTCTGATGCTATAGTAATGCTATCTTTTTCTTTTTGTCGCTTTTGGTTCATTAATAAATCATATAGCTTATCAGCACTATTTTCTTTGCTTAACGATTCTAATAAAGATTGATTAGAGTTTACTTTTTGTCCAACTTTTGTAATATCAGGGTTACAAACTTCTTTTCCAGACCAATCAAACACACAAATAAATGAAGCATCTGTATTTGTGTTTTCAATCGTATTTTGAATATTTTGTATTATAGTCTTTTTATCAATGTTAGCAGTAAGTTGATAATTGATGAGTTTTGCTATTTCATTTGCTTCTCTTTTACTCGATTCTAACTGTATTTCGATAAGTTGATTAGCACTAACCTTAATAAAGTATTTCACCCCAAAAGAAGCGATGATTAAAAAAATAACTGATATAGAAATAAAGGTTAAAAAATATAATTTATCTTTTCTCATTATACTATTGATACAATATCATTACTCATTTTAAACAATCAAGTATACTATAATTATGATTATGAAGACGAAAATAATATATTTTTATAGCTATTTTTTTTAATTCAAGAAATAATTACCAATCACTTTAATGGTTTTTTTTCCTTTTTAAGGTTATTTTTTCTTCTTGAGAGAGGTTTTGTATTATAAAATACATCAATCATTGTTTATTTGTTGAACACTAACATATAAAATAATCATAGGATGAAAACAATTCAAATCTATTTACGTAAGTACTTCTTTTTAAAACCATATATCTCTATTATTTCATATTTTAAATAAAGTATAGAAAAAACACAATGTTTTATAAGCGATGTATTATCTATATATTGTAAAAAATATAATTTATAAAATCAGAGCTTTACTATACCAATCTAATATGTTGTTTAAGAACTATAAATGAATAACAGAAATAAAATAATATTCCTTTTTTTTTCCGCTCTACTGATTATAGGGGGGTATGCATATTTTGAATTTCACAAAAGTTCTTATAAGAATATAGATGCAATGTCTACTGATACTTCTGTTAATTCTTCAGAGTTAATATCATTATTTATGTTGAACGAAAATTCAGCAAATTCTGTATATAGAAATAAAGTTATAGAAGTAGAAGGTATTGTAAAAGAGGTTACTTTTTTAAATAATCGAAATACTGTATTATTGCATGGCAATAATAAATATTCTAGTGTATTGTGTGATATGAAAGATGATCAAGTTGAAGAAATAAAAAAACTCAAGAAGGGTCAAAAAGTAAGGATTAAAGGAGTTTGTAAAGGGTTTCTAAAAGATGCTATTATATTACATTGTATACTGATTAATACACCAATCAATGAATAAAGTTATTATTCTGATATTTCTTTTGATAAATTTTGCTGATTTTGAAACAAAACCGGATCAATTTATAGCACGACAGGGACAGATTTCTTTCTTTTCTTATACTTCTGTCGAAAATATAGAAGCAAAAAATAATCAGGTTTTAAGTATCATAGATTTATCAAAAAATGAAATTGCGATAAGTATGCTCATGAACGCTTTTATATTTAAAAAGTCGTTGATGCATGAGCACTTTAATGAGAGTTATATAGAGTCTGATCTACATCCTAAGGCTACTTTTGAAGGTAAAATTAAAGATTTTGATCCACTTATGGATGGAGTACAAACTCGAATGATTGCAGGAGAGCTTACTATTCATGGTATTACCAAAGAAGTAGAAATAAAAGCGACAATAGAAAACACAGAGGGGAAATATTTATTTACCGGCGATTTTGAAGTTGCTGTTAAAGATTTTGATATCAAAATTCCACCTATTTTGGCTCCTAATATAGCCAAGAATATATCGATAACATTTAGATTTGAATACCAGCCTTATGAAAAATAATGTACATTTTATTATATACTTTTTTATATTGATGGGATTTAGTAATTCTGTTAAAAGCCAGGGTTTACTCGACACATTAGAAAAGGAATACCCGGATACCCCACAATATGAAATTGCTACTTTTAAAGCTACACGTATTTCTATTGGTCATTCTATAGAAAATCGTAAAAAAGGAGTGTTAGAAATAAAAGCAATGAATCGATTTTGGAATATACCCAATTTTGAAGGCCAACGGTTTGTAGCGGATAAGATAAATGCAAGATTGGCTTTAGAGTATGGTATTAGTGATCGATTAACATTTGGGGCAGGAGTAAGCACATTGGATGGTATTTTTGATGGATTTTTAAAATATAAGTTACTTAGACAACGAAGTGATAAAAAAGGATCGCCTATAAGCATGACTTTATTTCAAAATGGTTCATATCGCAGTAGACGTAATAGACCTTTTACTGATATTAATAGATTTGAGGATTTTACAGATCAGTTAGCATTTACCAGTCAGGTATTAATTGCTCGTAAGTTCACACCTCAATTTTCTATGCAACTTTCTCCAACATATATACATAGGAGTTCGTCTACATTTGATGAAGATCCAAATAATCATTTTGCAATTGGGATTGGTGGTCGATATAAATTGGGAGGCCATGTATCTATAGTCTCAGAATACTATTACGTTCTCAATCCTCTAAAGTCTATAGATACCTATGATGCATTTGCATTAGGTGTAAACTGGGAGCTAAGTGATGTAATGTTACAATTTCAGCTGACCAATACAAGAGGTATGGTAGAGGATAATTTTATTACACAAACCCCAAATAATTTTAATTTTAAAGATGGAAATTTTGTTTTTGGATTTAATGCAACTTTCGTATTACACTTAAATCAAAAACGGAAGCAGAAATAGAATTCCAAGTTGAATATTCTAATATTTTAACAACAAGAAAGGTAATTATTTAAGTAACTCATTGATTTTTATTTTATACATCTTCCCAATAGGAATGATATAATCTCTTATGTGTATTTTATTGCCTTCTATGTTCTTTATATGGCTTTTAGCCACGGCAAATGATTTATGAACTTGTAAAAACTCTTCTTTAGGTAATAATTCTAACATTTCAGAGATTTTTTCACGAATAGTAATGGTTTCATGTATAGTAATAACCTTGGTATAATTACCGGCGGCTTCAATATAAAGAATAGTATCAATACCTACTTGTGTATATTTTTTATTAGAGCGCAGAAAAATAGTTTTTGCAACAGGACTTTCGACGTTCGCTATTGACATTGACTGTTGTGCTTTATTGGTTGAGCTTACTGCTTTATTTATTGCTTTTAGAAAACGTTCAAAGCCAAAGGGTTTTAACAGATAATCCGCAATATTAAGTTCGTACCCTTCTAGAGCAAATTCGCTATACGCAGTAGTAACAATAACTTTTGGTGGTGATGGAAGTGTTCTTAGAAAATCAAAACCTTTTAATTTAGGCATATTTAAATCTAAAAAAATCAAATCTACTTCATTCTTATTTAAATATTCAAAAGCTTCTAGTGCATCATAACAATTCTTCATCAAGCTCATATTGGGCAATAAGTCACAATATCCTTTAATTATATCATGAGCTACAAATTCATCATCAATAATTATATATCTAATCATATTTCTTTAATGTTAATTCTGCCTTATATACATCTTCTTTTATAATAAAAGATAAGGAGTGCTGTTCTGGATACATTAATTCAAGCCTACGCTTCAGGTTTTTAAGACCGATCCCCGGTTGGTTATTAAGTTCTGTATTATCAAAGTTATTTTCTACTATAAAATGGATTTCATTTTTTTTAGCAATCATATTGATATGTACATATGCGTTTTCTCTTAAATTTTCTACACCATGTTTAAAAGCATTCTCAAGAAGTATGATAAACAATAGTGGCATCACCTTATATTCTTCTTCAATATCAAGATCAAATTGTATTTCTATCTTTTTATGATAGCGCATTTTATGTAATTCGATATAATTTTTTAAATATGATATTTCTTTGTCTAGAGGCACCAAATTTTTCTCTCCTTCATATATACTATATCGCATCATGTCAGAAAGCTTAAGAATTAATTCTTGAGCTTTCTTTGAGTCTTTTTCTACCCAACCATACAAATTGTTAAGCATATTAAAGAAAAAATGAGGATTAACCTGGCTTTTTAAATGTAATAATTCTGTTTGAGCCTTTTCATTTTTAAGCCTAATGACTGATTTTATCTGTCTAATTATCCAATTTGCCAGAAAAACAAAAAGGGAGAGAAAGAAAACAGGTGTGAGTAATTCAAAAAACTCTTCGCTCCCCGAAGGTATCACATCTTTTTGATTCGTGTCTACTTCTACCGTATACATAAATAACACAATGAGTGTCATCATCATGATCATTGATAACACTACAAAACCAAGTTTGGAGATACTCCAGATACCGATTGCTCGGATTTTTTTTTTGGCCATATAGTATTGTATAAAGATAAGTAGGAGGATGACTAAAAATAGTAAGCTAAAAAAGAAAGAAAGAGCATTATGATCAGATTCAGTTTCGATTGCTCCTATTAAATATAAAAAGGCAATCAATATTGCCATTACCCTAAATTCCTTACGTTTCCAGGATTGAATATCAATTTTGTTTTTAAGGAACTCAAAAAAAGTCGAGTATCCCATAATACAAATCACAGCAAAAAGACATAGAGAGCTGGTAAACCATATATCTAGAACACCTAAAAAAGCTATATTCATTAGGAAAAATAAAGAAAACCCTAATGCTATTATACTACGTTTATATCTTCTAATAATTGAAATCATAGATCAATATTAATTGAATAAAATGGTTCAGCCAAAGAAGTTGATAAACAAACGCTATACGGTGTTAAAATCTTCTAAAAGTGTGATAAAAACTCTTTAAATACACTTTTGGTTTTTGTATCCCTTATACAACTAAGTTCATCACAATTGTTTGAAAGGCATCCTACATACTTGATAAGTTTGTTTAAAAATCAATCAATATGAACAGTCTAAACATAACAAATCTTTCGAAAACCTATGCTAATGGGGTTAAAGCACTAAATAATGTTTCACTAGAGATTCCTACCGGAATGTTTGGTCTACTTGGTCCTAATGGAGCGGGTAAATCTACCTTAATGAGAACTATTGCTACTTTACAAGAAGCCGATGAGGGAACAATAACTCTGGGTGACCTGGATGTTCTTACACAAAAAAATGAAGTTCGAAAAGTTCTTGGGTATCTACCTCAAGAATTTGGGTTATATCCAAAAGTTTCTCCAGAATTATTACTTAATCACCTTGCAGTTCTCAAAGGAATCACAAACAAAAAGGAAAGGAGAGAAATCGTTAAAGCACTTTTACATAAAACCAATTTATATAATCATAGAAAGAAAAATCTTGGAGGTTTTTCTGGAGGAATGAAACAACGTTTTGGTATTGCACAGGCCTTACTTTCTAACCCCAAATTGGTTATTGTAGATGAACCCACTGCCGGACTTGATCCAGCTGAAAGAAACCGATTCTATAATGTATTAAGTGAGCTTGGCGAGAATACTATTGTGATACTTTCTACTCATATTGTAGACGATGTAAAAGAATTATGTCCCAATATGGCCATTATAAATCAAGGAGAAGTATTGCTTAAAGGTAACCCCACAAAAACTATTGAAAAGATAGAAGGGAAGGTATATCAAAAAACCATTAAAAAGAATGAATTGGGGATGTATAAGCAAGAATATAAGGTCATCGCTGAAAAATTACTACAAGGTAAGCCAGTCATTCATGTTCTGAGTGATCATAATCCCGGTAATGACTTTATTCCTATAGAAGCAGACCTTAACGATGTGTACTTTTCACAGATTTTTGGTTAATCTCAAAGACTAAATCCATAAAACTAGCATACTTCAACCCTAATTTTTTCAATACAATAAAAAATCAATCATGATGTGGTACGAAATATTCAAATTTGAAATTAAATATAGAGCAAAACGCCCTGATACTTATATCTATTTTGCAATCGTCTTTTTATTTTCTTTAATAGCTGTTAACTTCATATTTGAGAAAGGTCTAAACCCTGTAAAAGAAAACGCTCCTTATGTTATCGCTTTTACTATGGCAGTTGTTACTGCCATTTTCACAATGATAACGTCCATGATTATGGGAGTTGCAGCATTGAGGGATTTTGATCATAATATGGAATCACTAATGTTTATTAATCCGATTAAGAAAAAAGATTATTTGCTAGGCCGATTTCTGGGTTCTTTTGTAGTCCTACTATTTATTTATAGTGGATTGCTTTTTGGTATTATGTTAGGAGAGTTTATGCCATGGCGAGATACAGATAATATGCTAACCTTCAATTTGTGGCATTATCTTCAACCATTTCTTTATTTAGTCATACCAAATTTATTCTGTGGAGGAGTTATTTTTTTTATTAGTGGCGCACTAAGTCGTAAACTCATTGTAGTATACACACAAGGAATCATATTTTTTGTTTTATATCAGATTACAGCTATGCTAACCAAAGGGAGGATTGATGATCCATTTTTTGTGACAGCTTTAGATCCATTTTCTTTTCAAACCATTAATACAATTGTAAGGTTTTGGACAACTACAGAGCGTAATTTGACTATGGTACCTATGGATGGATTGTTATTATACAATCGATTAATTTGGGTCATTATAGGAATTGTTGTCTTTATTGTTGGTGCTTACAAATTTAGCTTTAATGTAGTTCGGGATAAAGGATCGAAAAAGAAGTCTAAAGCTTTTCAGAATAAAGAAAAAAAATCATTACAAGAGGATATAGAAATTCCTAAGGTGAATATACGTCATGATATTAAAGCAAATTTTATTCAGCTTAAACATCATACATTCTTCTATTTAAGGTCTATACTAAAGGAAGGTTCCTTTTTGGCTATACTACTTTGTGGAATAGGTATCATATTTATCAATTCTATTGATTTGGGAAATATATTTGGTGTAAATAGTTATCCAAGTACATATCTAGTAATCGAAGAACTTCAGGAAATGTCGATGTTTTTCTTTTTGATTCTTCTCGTATTTTATTCTGGAGAACTGATCTGGAAGGAGAGGGATGTCAAACTCAATTTAATACATGATTCTTTACCAATATCTGACTTTATCAATTTAACAGGAAAGTTTCTGGGGTTGTTACTTATGTATTTAATATTGATAGTAGTTTTAATCGTATCAGGAATAGTTTTTCAGATTTCAAAAGGATATTACCAGGTTGATCTTGTAAATTATACCGTTGGTTTCTTTGGCGAGATTTTTCCTTTTCTTATGCTCTTTAGTTTTATCTCTTTTTTCTTTCAAACCATTTGTAACCATAAGTATATAGGACATTTGATGGTTTTAATTTTCTTTATTGTAACCTTGGCTTTGCTAATACTAGGTTTTAATCACGGACTTTATAGTTTTGGAGGTGGTGATCTGGGAACATATTCTGATATGAATGGATATGGTCACTTTCCATTATCATATAGTCTCTTTAAAGTTTATTGGATTGCAATATGTATGCTTATATTCATTATAACGGTAGTTTTTTCTGTAAGAGGTACAGAAACACAATTAAAAAAGCGTTTAAAATTAGGTCAATTACGATTAAATAGTTCCCTGATAAAATTAGGAACAGTGGCAATGTTTATTTTTATAACTACAGGATGTTATATCTTTTATAATACAAATATTCTTAATACACACTTTTCTATATCAACAAAAGAAACGTATAAAGCAAATTATGAGAAAACACTTAAAAGGTATGAATACCTCCCACAACCCAAAATAGTAGATGTAAATTTAAAAGTAGAATTATATCCAAAAGAGAGAAATTATACTGCTGAAGGGTATTTTATACTTAAAAACAAGCACAATACAAATATTAAAGAAATTCATATTCAAAAGTTAGCTAATGATGATGTAGTTTTAGAGGATGTATACTTTAACAGAGGAGTTAGCATTAGTAACGAATTCGAGGAATTCAGTTATTATGTTTATACATTAGATCAGCCTTTAGTTCCCGGAGATTCTTTAAAAATGGAATTTAAACAAACCTATACTACAAAGGGGTTTGAAGGCGATAATCAATCAAATACTCAAATAGTTTATAATGGTACATTCTTTAATAACGATCATTTTCCAACATTAGGATATAATAAAAGCTATGAACTAAAGGATAATAATACTCGTAGGGATTATGGATTATCTCCTAGAATGACAAAGGCCAAAATAGATGACCCCAAAGAGTTAATGAATGGAAGGTCTGGGGGAGACGGATATAAAATCAACTTTGAGATGGTTATTGGTACAGAAGCTGATCAAACCGCAATTACATCAGGTACATTAAAAAAAGAATGGATAGAAGGAGATCGTAAATATTTTCATTACAAAATGGATACTCCAATGATAAATTTTTATGCTGTTGTTTCTGCTCGTTATGAAGTAAAGAAAGATCAATGGATTCCAAAAAATGATAGTTTAGGAGATCCAGTAGACCTGGAAATCTATTATCATAAAGGGCATGAATACAATCTGGATAGAATGATGAAATCTATGAAAGCATCTTTTGATTATTTTAGTACAAACTTTAGCCCATATCAGGATCATCAGATGAGAATTATGGAGTTCCCCAGATACGAAACCTTTGCTCAGTCTTTTCCAAGTACGGTACCTTTTTCTGAAGCCATAGGATTTATGATGGATATTGATGATGAAAAGGACGTAGATATGACTTTTTATATAACAGCACATGAACTGGCACATCAATGGTGGGGGTTGCAATTAGTGGCAGCCAATGTAGAGGGTAGGCATATGATATTAGAATCATTAGCACAGTACTCTGCATTAATGGTTATGAAACAAGTGTATTCTGAAGAAAAAATTCAACAATTCTTAAAAGGAGAATTAGAACGATATCTAAGTGGCAGAACTTCAGAAAGAAAAAAAGAATTACCATTAGCATTGGTAGAAGGACAACAGTACATTCATTATGGAAAAGGAGCTTTAAACCTATATGCTTTTCAAGATTATATATCTGAAGAAAAAGTGAATCTTGCCTTAAGAAGATTTATTAGAGATTGGAATGGTTTTAATGGGCAATTGCAAACCGATAGATACGCTACTACTGCAGATTTATTAGGATATTTTAGAGAAGTTACTCCAGACCATTTGCAATATATTATTATGGATTTATTTGAGACCATAACTTTATATGAAAACAAAACTACCGAAGCTCGTTATACTACTATATCAAAAGATCAGTATCGGGTAAATTTAACTTTAGATGCTGTGAAATATAGGATAGATAGTTTGGGCGTCGAAAAATCAATTAGTATTAATGATTGGGTTGATATTGGTATCTATGCTGATGGAAAGAATGGAAAAGATAAATTGATTTATCTAAAAAAGCACAAAATTACAAATCAGATTACTCAATTAGAACTTACAGTAAATCAAAAACCAACTAAAGCTGGAATAGATCCAAAATATAAACTCATCGATAGAAAAACAAAAAATAATGTGTTATCCTTTTCAGAGTAAACAACAACGAGTAGTAGTGTAGAAGTCCATCATATAAAGGCGCCTACTGATGTTATAAAAAAATGAAAATCAATTTTCTGTAATGCGATCAATTCATGAAGATTATGGAAATACAAAATCCAAATTAGTTGAAATTATAAGAACAATTGAAAAGCAAAATAATATTTCGATAAAGTATAAGTTTTCCTACGGAAATATTAAAAACTGTATCAAAGAATATATAGATAAGGTAAAACCAGAAACTGTATTATTAGGAAAAAGAATGAGATATTACAGCAAAAAAGGTTTGAAATCATCAATGATTTAAAACAACAAAACTTGAAATAAGCTAAAAGGGAAGGGTTGATGCTCTTTTAAAACAAGTATCACAAAAAATAGATATTCCTATATTGGTTTTATGGTAGTAATATAAAAATTAAAATTATCGTATCGCTTCTATTAAGTTATGCTTATAAACACTACCAATTGGAATATGAACACCTTCTATTTTAATTCGGTTACCCTCTATTGTTTGAATTTTTTTTAAGGCTACGATATATGATCTGTGTATTCTCAAAAATTGTTTTTTAGGTAACATATTTTCAAAATTTGTTAACCTATCCAAGGATGTGATCGTTTCATGACCAAGATGTATTTTGACATAACTACCTAAACTTTCTAAATATAAAATTGAATTTAGAGATATCTGATGAATTTTTTTATCCCCTTTTATGAATATGCTTTCATCTGTATTGATAACTGCGTTGGTGACCGATGTTGATTGATTAGAGTTTGCTCCTTCCATTAATTTTTTTTGATCTCGTGCTTTGCCAATAGCTTTTAGAAAACGCTCAAAACTGAATGGCTTAAGGAGATAATCTATAATATTAAGCTCATAACCTTCAATAGCATACTCCTGATATGCTGTAGTAACTATAATTAGTGGAGGATTACTTAGCGTACGTAAAAAATCTAGCCCTTTAAGTTTTGGCATATTAATATCCAGGAAAATCAAATCAACCTGATTTTCATTTAAATAACTCATAGCTTCAAATGCAGAATAACATTCTTTTTCGATAGTTAAAAAAGAAAGATCTTCACAATAATTTTTGATTACTTTATGAGCTAATGGCTCATCATCTATCGTTATGCAATTCATTCTAAATTTAATTTTAGCTCTACTATAAATTCATTGTCTTTTTTGATAATATCCAGAGAATGAGCATTTGGATAAATTAAAGATAGCCTTCTCTTTACATTTTCAAGTCCTATTCCAGATTGATTTTGGGATATTGTATCATTAAAATTATTTTCAATACAGAGATATAGCTCTTTTTCTGTTGTTTTTAATTCAAAATTTAGGAATGCATTTTTTTCGATAAGATCAAAACCATGTTTAAATGCATTTTCTAAAAATACAATTAGAATCATTGGAGCAATTTGTATAGATTCATTTTCAATTTCTTTTTTAAATGTAATTATTCCACGCTTGTGATGCCTCATCTTTTGTAAAGCAATGAAATTATCTAAATATGTTACTTCGCCAGCAATTGAAACTTTGGAAGCTTTACAATCATAAATTGTATATCGCATCATTTCAGAAAGTTTTAAAATAACAGAAGGAGTTTCATCAGACTTTTCGAGAGAAAGAGCATATAGATTATTTAGCGTATTAAAAAAGAAATGTGGATTGATTTGATTTTTTAATAAAGATAATTCAAGATGAAGACGATCATTTTCGATTTTGTTAATTTTAGAAAGTTGAAAGAACCATTTATAAGAGAGGTTTAATAGTGTAGTGATTAGCATTATAAAAACCATAATCAAGATTCCACTTTCTATGTTTTTTTCTTCCTTTGGTTGATTAAACCAATAATGATCCATCCAAGGCTCTATATAAGCTATAACAGATCCCCAACCAATAATCACAACAGACATTGTTAAACCAAACCTAATGTATTGTTTTCTAACAAGGTATTTTGGGATGAGCCAGTATATATTGAAATAAATAGGTGGAACAAGTATTAAGAAAATACCCGAAGCAACTTGCAAAAAGTAAATGGCTAATGAACCAAAAGTAAGTGTATCCCAATTTGCAACAGCAAACATTAATCCGATTACAAATGATATGCTAATAAGAATGAGGATATGAATAAGTATTCTTTTTTTCATAGAAAACTAATGTACTAAAACTATCGAAGTAGGACTATTCTATTTAACGAATATCATTATATCATCAATGAATTGATTCTTTTTATTAATGAACTTATTTCATTGTTTAACTATACTTATATGCAACAGGTATAGCGTTGTTCGTTAAAAAGAATTGATTCCCCAAACGCATTCTATTTTTTTTGTTCCAGATTCTAAAACTACGAACTTATGAAATTAGTTATACAAGATTTATGTAAAACATATGCAAACGGGGTAAAAGCACTAGATCATCTTTCTTTAGAAGTTTCTAACGGAATGTTTGGTTTATTGGGCGCAAATGGAGCTGGTAAATCTTCTTTAATGAGAACATTAGCAACACTACAAGAAGCAGATAGTGGTTCTGTTTTTTTAGGAGAAATAGATATTCTTAAATATCCAACCGAATTACGAAAAGTATTGGGATACCTTCCTCAGGAATTTGGTGTATACCCAAAAATAACCGCAAAACAATTACTAGATCACCTAGCCATTTTAAAAGGTATAAGTCATAAGAAAGAAAGGGCCGAATTAGTTCGTTATTTACTCCATAAAGTAAACCTTTATGATAAACGAAATAAAGCTGTAAAAGGATTCTCAGGAGGAATGAAACAAAGAATTGGCATTGCTCAAGCCCTTATTGGTAATCCAAAATTAATAATTGTAGATGAACCCACTGCAGGGCTGGATCCTGGAGAAAGAAATAGATTTCATAATCTCCTGGCAGATGCAGCAGAAGATGTAATCATTATTTTATCTACGCATATTGTCGAAGATGTACGAGAGTTATGTCAACACATGGCCATTATGAATAAAGGAAAATTAATATGCCAGGGCAAACCTCAATCAGTAATTGATGAATTAGAAGATAAAGTCTGGCAAAAATTAATAGAACGAAATGAGTTAGAAGCTTATACAAATATGTATAAGGTGATTTCAAATAAAATGGTAGGAGGTAAGCCACTAATTCATGTGTTAAGTGATCAGATACCCGGAGAAGGATTTTTTCAAGTTTCACCAACATTAGAAGATGTTTTTTTTGCAAAAACAAATATTATTTAAGCCTCTTGATTAGGTATAATCTTAAAACAAAACATGATGTTTAAAACATTCTTTTTAAAAGAGATCACAAGAGGGTTAAAACAACCCATGATCTATATATTTTTTTTCATATTTACAATCATTGCTGTCATTGGAGTTCTGAACGATGATATAACATTTGGAGGCTCAGTAGGAACTACATTAAGAAATGCTCCCTATGTAATGACAATATATGTGGCAAATATGTCAATTTTTGGATTGCTAATTGCTACGACCTATTTTAATAATGCCGCATTAAGGGATTATCAGTATAATTTTGATGAAATTCTTTTTAGTACATCTATCCATAAAGCTGGTTATTTTTTTGGTCGATTTTTTGGTGCTCTTTTTTTATCTACAATTCCATTATTGGGTGTACTTCTTGGTTTCCTAATTGGCACTAATATGGGGCTTGAAACTGGAATAATAGGCGAAAACAGGTTAGGAGAGCTTCATTTCGGTGCTTTTATAAATAACTATTTACTATTTATTTTGCCTAATATGTTTATTTCTGGTGCGATTATTTTTGCTATTGCGAATACATGGAAAAGCACAATTATTTCATTTATAGCTACTACTATTATTATAATTGGATATTTATTATCAGGAACATTTTTAAATGATATCAGTACAGAAAATTTGGCAGCACTTACTGATATTTTAGGGATAAGAGCTTATACTATAGATACCAAATACTTAACTGGTATTCAAAAAAATATAGAAATCGTGTCTTTTGCAGGGTGGTTACTTGTCAATAGAATTCTTTGGTTTTCTATTGGACTAATTATCATTTTTGGCTCTTATATATCCTTTTCTTTTATGCGAAAAAATAAAAAAACAACTATTACTAAGAAAAGAAAGCATAAAACATCAGAAACAAAAAGCTTTAATCTCCCTCAAATAAAAAGTAACTTCAACAATACAATATCAGCAATACAGTTTATTAGTTTCTTTAAAATCAATTTTTATACTCTTTTAAAAAGTAATACTTTTAAAATAATGCTCATTTTTGGGGCTCTTACTTTAATTAATAAGCTTATCAATGGTTTTGAGTACTATGGTCTTCAATCCTATCCTGTAACCTATAAAATCCTTGATTTTAATCGCCCCATTAGTATGATTCTAGGTATGATCATGTTAGTGTTTTTTAGTGGGGAGTTAGTATGGAGAGAGCGAACAAATACGATTAATGGAGTAGTTGATAGTACCTATCATCATTCTTTTGTTTTAATCATTTCTAAAATAATATCGCTAATTGTTATAAATATCATCTTTGACCTATTTCTAATTTTTATATCTATTGGATATCAATTGTTAAACGGGTACACAAATCCGGAAATCGGAGTATATCTCTTAGATTTTCTCTATTCGGGTTTACCAACGTATGCGATTTGGTCCTGTATTTTGATATCGATACAAATTCTTATAAACCATAAATATATTGCATACTTTGTGTCAATCTTACTTATTTTCTTAATAGAATTTTTGGTAGTAGATACATTAGGGATTTCATCCTATATGGTTAACCTTGGATTTACACCAAGTTATTTGTATTCTGATATGAATGCGTTTGGGGCAGTGTTAACCGCAAAAAACTGGTTTAACTTATATTGGATATTATTTGGTGTTTTACTTACCATAATAACAAGTGTGTTTTGGGTAAGAGGAACCATTAGCGGATTCAAAAACAGATTAAAAACTGCACAAAAATATTTCACGAAGAGATATATTTTGAGTCTAATTGTTATTTCTGTTTTGTTTATCTTAACCTCTAGCTTTGTTTACTATAATACTCAAGTATTAAATCCTTATACATCTGCTGATGATATTGAAAATATGCAAGAGTCTTATGAGAAAAAATACAAACAATTTGAACACATTATACAGCCCAAAATAACTTCGATACAATATGAAGTTGATATTTACCCAAATGAGCGGAATGTAAAATCTAAATCCTACATTACTTTAGTAAACAAAAGCAAAAAAGCAATTGATTCTCTACATTATACAACTACATATTTTGTTGGAGAAAGCAATACAGGGCCAGAATTAAGAGTTTCAAACTGGAAAAAAACAATAGCTATTCCAAATTCAAAATTGGTGTATAATGATACTAGACTTGGTTATCAGATTTTTAAATTAAATACTTCATTATTGCCAAATGATACGATACACATTGTTGCCGAAACAAAGTATGTCAGTAAAGGTTTTGAAAACTCTGTATCAAATATTCGCGTCGCTAAAAACGGAACATTTCTCGATACATCTCATATTTTGCCTTCTTTTGGATATGAAGTTAATAATGAGATAAAAGATGCTAATAATCGAATAAACAGGGGTTTACCTGTGAGGGTCGTAATGAATTCTTTGAAGGCTAAAAAAGATGTAACTACAGGAAATTATATAACTAAAAATCTATCAGATTGGGTGCAAATAGAAACTACTATTTCTACGGCGAATGATCAAATAGCAGTTGCACCTGGCTCACTCATAAAACAATGGTCTACAAAAGAAAGATCTTTTTTTAAATATAAAAGTGATCACGTATCATTAAACTTTACCAATTTTATGTCAGCCAAATATGAAGTTGCCAGCAAAAAATGGAACGGAATTGATATCGAGGTTTATCATCATAAAACGCATCATTATAATATCGATATGATGCTTAATGCAGTTGAAAAATCACTAACGTACTTTACTGAAAACTTTGGTCCTTATTTTCATCATCAAGCAAGAATTGTTGAAATTCCGAGATATTATAATTTTGCTCAAGCATTTCCTGGAACAATGCCTTATACAGAAGGAGGAGGGTTTATCACTAATCTTTCAAATAAAAATGATAACAATATCATCTATTCTATAGTAGCTCATGAGATGGCTCATCAGTATTGGGCACATCAGGTAGTGGGTGCCAATGTAGAAGGGGCTACAATGCTATCAGAAAGTTTTGCTGAGTATTCTGCATTAATGGTCATGAAAAAAGAGCTTAATGATGATATAAAAATGAAGCAATACCTGGCTTATGATTTTGAAAAATATTTAAAAGGAAGAAGCCGTGAAACGGAAAAAGAAAATCCTTTATATAAAGTAAAGGATCAAGGATATATTCATTACGGAAAAGGGAGTTTAGTGTTATATGCTTTACAAGATTATCTTGGAGAGGAAGTAATTAATGAGACCTTAAGGGAATTTTTAAACGATTATAAATATAAAACAGCTCCCTATCCAACAACCTTAGATTTTATATCATATTTAGAATCTCGAATACCAGATGCAATGCAGTATCTTGTAAAAGATTGGTTAAAAGAGATTACACTGTATGATTATCGCTTGAAAACAGCAACTTATACTGCTAAAAATAATGGGAAGTATGATGTTTCAATGTCTATTGAAGCTCATAAAATAAAAGTAGATAGTTTGGGCAATGAGCATAATGTACAACAACATGATTGGGTTGATATTGGAGTATATGCCGATGCAGACGAAAAAAAACTAATACATGTAAAAAGAGTGTTGTTTACTGATCAAAATATGAGCTTTACATTTGAAGTTGATCATATTCCGATAAAAGCGGCTATTGATCCAAAACGACTACTGATAGAACGTGTAATTGACGATAATGTAAGAGAGGTAATAGAACTGATGAATTAATTTTTAAGTAGAATACTAGAATATTTTCAACTATTTTTACAATTACAAATTTGTCAATCAATTAATTCTTACACTATCATGAAAACAAAACTCGTTTATTTTTTTATCATTTTCACTATATTCTTTGTTGCTTGTAAAACAGATACAGAGAAAACAAAATCAATAGAACATTCATCAATTAAACCACCTATTGCTAAAAAAATTCCTGAGAAGTTAGAAGCGCATGATGATATCCGAATTGATAATTATTTTTGGATGCGTTTAAGTGATAAACAGAAAAATGCTGAAATACCTGATGCACAAACTCAGGATGTATTAGATTATCTAAATGCAGAAAATGAATATAAGAATATAGCAATGAAGCACACAGATAGTCTTCAAAAGAAGTTATTTGATGAAATGGTTAGTCGTGTTAAAAAAGATGATGCTTCTGTTCCTTATAATGATAATGGTTACTCTTACTATACACGTTATGAAGAAGGTTTGGATTATGCCTTGTATTGCCGTAAAAAATTAGATGACAATAATAAGGAAGAAATTATACTCAACGGGCCCGAAATGGCAAAAAATCATTCTTATTTTGCTATTGGAGGCAGGTCGATCAGTATTAATAATAAGCTTTTAGCATTTGGTGTAGATACCGTTTCCAGGCGTCGTTATGTAATTCAATTTAAAAATTTAGAATCTGGTGAACTATTATCAGATAAACTTGAAAACACAAGTGGTAGAGCAGTATGGGCAAATGATAACAAAACTCTTTTTTATGCTACAAAAGATTCCATAACGTTAAGACAAGATAAAATTTATAAACATGTTTTAGGGACTGATCAATCTCAGGATGAATTAGTTTTTGAGGAGAAAGATGAAACTTTTCTTTGTTTCGTATATAAATCAAAATCTCGAAAATATATTATGATTGGTAGTGATCAAACCTTATCTACAGAATATAGATATATAAATGCTGATACTCCAAATGGCGAATGGAAACTTATCCAAGCTAGAGAAAAAGATTTAGAATATAGTGTTGATCATTATGATGACCATTTTTACATTAGAACAAATCTTAATGCTAAAAATTTTCGTTTAGTAAAAACACCTATTTCCTCTACAACAAAGGAAAACTGGATAGATGTAATTCCTCATCGTGAAAATGTTTTGCTTCAAAATTTTGAAATTTTCAAAGAGCATTTAGTGATACAAGAACGAGTAGATGGATTACGTACAATTCGAGTGATGAAATGGAATGGTGATAATGATCATTATATCAAATTTAAGGATCCTGCTTATGTTGCATATCCAACAACAAATCTTGATTTTGATACTAATATTCTTCGTTACCAATATTCTTCTTTAACTACTCCTACAAGTACTATAGAGTATAATATGGAAACGAAGAAAGAAACTATTTTAAAAGAACAAGAAGTATTAGATCCTAACTTTTCAAAAGATAATTATACATCTGAACGTTTATACGCAACGGTAAGAGATGGGGTTAAAGTACCTATATCAATTGTATACAAAAAAGGTGTAGAAATAAGTAGTAAAACTCCATTATTACTATATTCTTATGGTTCTTATGGTAGTAGCACAGAACCTTTTTTTAGCTCCAATAGACTTAGCCTACTAGATCGCGGATTTGTATATGCCATGGCTCATATTAGAGGAGGACAAGAAATGGGAAGGCATTGGTATGAAGATGGTAAGCTACTTAAGAAAAAGAATACATTTACTGATTTTATTGATTGTGGCGATTTTTTGGTTAGTGAAGGTTATACAAGTCCAGACCATATGTATGCTATGGGAGGTAGTGCAGGGGGGTTATTAATGGGAGCCATTATGAATATGAAACCAGAATTATGGAATGGAGTAGTGGCTGCTGTACCATTTGTAGACGTAATATCTACTATGATGGATGAAACTATACCTTTAACAACATTTGAATTTGACGAATGGGGTAACCCAAAAAACAAAGAATATTATGAATATATGAAATCGTATTCACCATATGATAATGTTGAAGCAAAAGCTTATCCAAATACATTAATTACAACAGGCTATTGGGATAGTCAGGTACAATATTGGGAACCCGCTAAGTGGATAGCCAAACTTAGAGAATTAAAAACTGATGATAATCTTTTAATCATGGATTGCGATATGAAAACAGGTCATGGTGGTGCGTCAGGTAGGTTTGAGCGTTATAAACGTACTGCCTTGAGTTATGCATTCATGATGGATCTGGAAGGAATGAAAAAATAGAAATATATAAGTATTAATAAGTATACAGAGATTGATATGAACAGATGTTCATATCAATCTCTGTATTTTGTGATAGTATTAAATAGCTTATTTTTCTTTCCAGGATTTCTTTGTAAATGAACAGTTATAAAGGAGTGAATGATTATCAATTTTCATTAGTATCTTTATTGACTTAATAATCAATAATTAATTGTCCAAAAATATAGAAGACATAATATACTCTGAGGTTGCAAAACAACCTATTCCTTTTGAAATAATTTCAATGGAAAATCTCTATAAGCGCTTTGAAAACCATTCTGTAGATTTATTTTCATCTCATAGAATTCAGTTTAATGCACTTATCATCATCACAGAGGGCAATAGTACTCATAATGTTGATTTTAAGGAGTATATATTGTCTCCAGGAGTCTTAATTCCTTTGGTAAAAGGCCAAGTACATTTTTTCAAAAAAGAATTATTAGTAAAAGGATATATTATTTCATTTAATGAATCTTTTATTACAGAACATATTAGTGAAAAGAATCTATTTCATTTTCTTCATTTATATCATACTTCTAATCTACTAATAGGTGAGGAGAACATTGCTCTTCTTTTGCCTTTTATAGCTCTTTTAGAGCAAGTACAAAGCAGTACGAATAATAATTTGAAGTCAGACTTTGTTAAAACCATATTTTTATCTTTACTTATTCAAATTAAGCGACTTACTATATACCAACATGAAATTTTTGAAAGTCGAAGATTTAAGGATTTTATTCACTTTAAATTATTAGTTAGTCAGTATTATCAGGAAAGTCATAACGCAAAAGATTATGCAAACCGATTGGCTATTTCATATAAATACCTTAATGATATCTGTAAAGAAGTAACCAATAAAACTGCCAAAGCTTTTATTGATAGTTGGCTTCTTCTTGAAATTAAACGGAATATTTCTGAAAAAAAATATACTACACAAGAAATTGGTTTTAAGATGGGTTTTCCCGAACCTTCAAATTTTATTCGATTTTTTAAAAAACATACCGGCACAACTCCTAACAAATTCATCAAACGATACAACTAATCAACTTCGGTTATAGATTGACTATTTATAATAATTGATTGATCATTCTTAAGCCTTATTGCTTCAGTAATTTTGTGTTATCAAAATAAACAATGATGACACTAAAGCAACAATTGATACAAATAAGTGATGCTGGATTCTCAAGAATACCTAAGGCAATTGCCCAAGTTTTATTAGATGGGATAAAAGAAGTTAGATTAAGTAATTTAAAGAAAAATGCTCTTAAAAAAGGGGATTATGTTCCAGATTTAGAAGTGTTAAATTCTTTTGGTATATCTACATCGATACAAGAATTGGTTACTCATAAATTATTGATCATTAATTTTTACAGAGGTGGTTGGTGCCCCTATTGTAATACAGAATTAAGAGCTTATGAGAAATTAAAAGAAGACTTTGCCGAATTAGGGGCAGGTATCATAGCAATTAGTGCAGAAACTCCAGAAATAACGATACAAACCTCAAATAAGAATCATCTTTCATTTCCTGTATTAAGTGATCAAAATGCCAAACTGATGAAAGCCTTTGGGATTGTTTTTCAGTTAAATAAGAAATTAAGAGAAGAATATACCAATTTCGGAATCAACCTTAGTGAGATCCATGATAATTCTAATTATGAACTTCCGGTTCCGGCCATATATGTTATTAATAAAGATCTGGAAATCGTTTACGATTATTTTGAAGAGAATCATATGATAAGGTTAGAGCCTAAGGATTTATTAAATGTTTTAAAAGATGAGATCTCAACCCTTTACATTAAATAGTAATATAAATATTAGTAAAATGAATACAGAAAATCAGCCTTTAATAGAGGTTAAGAAAACTATTGAAAGATTAATTGAAGCAGGAACAAGTTTTGATGTAGAAGAATTAGAATCAATTTATCATGATAATCTCCAAGTTATTATGATAGATGATAAAGGTCAGTTAATGAATGCCGACAAAGCAACCTTTAAAAATTTATTTCAAATGAAACGGGATAATGGAGAAGCTCCATTGAATACCTGGGCTGAATTCAATCATATTGAAGCAGATGAACAAAAAGCTCATGTTTTAATAACTCGAAAAGTAAAATTAACAGAAGAAGAAAGAAAATTGGTACTAAGCATTGATTTGGTTAGAGAAGATAATCGCTGGCAAGTAACACGCGAGGTTATTTTTTCTCAACCTATTAATTAAACTAATAAACAATTAAAGACTATTATCATGAAAACAAATAAAATTATATATTGGATAGCTACAGGGATTATGACTCTGGTATTCACATTTTCTGCAGGAATGTATATATTTAATTATGAAAGAGCATCTGGTTTTTTTGAAAATCTTGGATTTCCGACTTGGATAATATATCCATTAGCCGTAGCTAAGATATTAGGATTGTTAGCAGTTTTAAGTAGAAAAAATACATTTTTAAAAGAGTGGGCATACGCTGGTTTCTTTTTTGATGCAGTACTTGCGTTTTTTGCCCACTATATGGTTGGAGATGGAGAATGGATGCCTTCTATTGTAGCAATTATTGCGATTCTTGTATCAAGAATTTATGAGTTTAAAGCTTTTTTACCACAAACAAAAGAATAGCGAGATGTATAATTTGTACCTAAGACTTTAAATATTAAGCGATTCTAAGAAAAAGCAAAATTATTTGCAACAGGTAATTCAGTATACTAATGTGTATGCTGAATTACTTTTATTTATAATTCCATAAAATTTTCTTCAAAATTAGAGATGAAATCATTAATATATTTCTTATTTCTGTTTTCTTTCTTTAATACCAGATAATGTTTTCTTTTTACCCCATGTTTACTTATGCGCTTAAAAACAATATCTTCTGATAGAGTAAAAGGTTTTAGTTGCCATTTTGGAGCACACATAATTCCCATATTGGCCTTAATCATCGAGATTGTAATTTCGGTAAACGGAATTGCAGAGATTTTAATTGGATTTATTTTATGAGGCCTTAAAAAATGATCATAAACAGATACTCCTTCTAATGGAAACGAATTAATCAACAAATGTATATTGGCAAAATGACTAGCTTCAAGATATTCATGTTCATTTAATTTACTTTCTTTGTGCATAATAGCAAATATTTCATCCTCAAATACCTCTAAACTAGTAAGTTCTTCTTCTTCAGGTTTGTTTGTTACAATAGCAATATCAATTTCATTAGATAATACTTGTGAGATGGTTTGGTAGGTAGCACCAAGACTCAATTCAATATCAATTTCTGGATAAAGTATACCCATTTTTTGAATAAATCCAGGGATAGTATGAAAAAAGGATTGACATTCTGCACTTAACTTAATAGCCCCTTTAGAACCTTCTTTGATGTGTTTAATAGTATTAAAACCTTCATCTATAGTATTAAATAGTTTATTGGCTAATCGATACAATTCTTTTCCTTCTTGGGTTAATTCCCATTTATTTCTGGTTCTATGAAATACTTTAAAGCCTAAACGTTCTTCGAGCTCTCGCAATTGATGACTTAAAGCAGATTGCGTTAAAAATAAACGTTCTGAGGAATTAGCAATACTACCTTCTTCTGCAATAGTTTTTATTAATCTGAAATACTTAAGTTCCATACTCAACAAAGATACAATACAATACTACGAGTTGTAGTTGAAAAAAAATCAATTAGTCACTTATGAGGATTCAATTTACTTTTTAATAAATAGAAGGTTATACCCATAATTTTGATAAAAAATATACAACATGAAAACATCAAAAACAATTGGATTAATAGGAGGGATGAGTTGGGAATCTTCAAAACTTTACTATGAATTGATTAACAAACGAATCAATGAAGTTTTAGGAGGCTCTCATTCAGCCAAAATAATCATGGTATCTGTTGATTTTGCAGAAATCGAAAAACTAACATTTGAAGGAGATTGGGATAGTATTGGAGCTATTATGGCAAGAAGTGCATGGCAATTAGAAAGGGCAGGAGCAGACATCATAGTGCTGTGTACCAATCTAATACATTTAGTGAGCGATGCTATAAAAGAGCATGTGTCGATTCCCTTTTTACATATTGCTGAAGCTACAGGAGATGCCATTAGAGAAAAAAAACTTAAAAAAGTGTTGCTCTTAGGGACAAAGTTTACAATGGAAAAGGATTTCTATACTAACATTTTAGAAAATCAATATGATTTAGAAATTAGTATTCCGGCATCTGATGAAAGGCAACGAATCCATGATATTATTTATACAGAACTGGTAAAGGGAGTATGTACTACAACCTCAAGAGAACATAGCATAGAAATAATTAAAAATTCGTATTCAAAAGGAATAGAAGGAGTGATTCTTGGTTGTACAGAACTCTCTTTACTACTTTCAGAACAGGATATAAAAATTCCAATATTTCATACGGCAAAAATTCATGCCTACAAAGCTGTAGAATGGGCGTGTGAACATAGTACTATCACTAAAAACTAAAGTAATGAAAACATATAATATAGAATGTATAAAATCAAAACCAAAAATAAAGAAACTAACATTAAATCAGGTATTGAACAGATGGTTTACTAAATATATAGAGTTACTAAGTATTTTATTATATCCCGATTCGGTCTGTTGTAATTGTACTAAGAATAATAGTGAGAAGGATAGAGTATTTTATAAGTAACAAATCGATTTTATAATAGATATAAAATCATATAAAAGTTATATATAAAATAACGTTTGATTTCAATATCAAAATTATGTTAAAAAATTACCGAACGTTTGGTAAAATATCAGGAATACCTTTATATTTGTTACATGAGACCACAAAAAGTACAAGAAGAACAAATGTTAGAAGGCCTTATGTCTGTATTACGATCAAAAGGGTACGATGGAGCCAGTTTAATGGAACTTGCAAATGCCGCAGGTTTAAAAAAAGCAAGTTTGTATCATCGATACCCAGGTGGTAAAAAGGATATGACTTCTGCTGTTTTAACATATATGGAAGAGTGGATACGAGATAATATTTACAAAATTTTGACTGATCAGGATAAAGCTATGAATATTCGTTTGGAAGAAGCCATTAAAAACATTCGTACTATTTATAATGACGGACAGGAAGTGTGCATGTATAGGTCGTTATCACTAGATTCTGGAATTGCATTGTTTGGAGCACAAATTAGAGAAGGTATTAACTTGTGGATTGAAAGTTTCAAACATTTTGGAATGGAAAAAGGAATGATAGAAGCTAAAGCTATAAATAAGGCCAATCAAACCTTTATTGACATACAAGGAAGTTTAGTTTTATCTAAGTCTATGGGGTTAACTAAGCCCTTTATTGACACTCTAAATAGAATTAAAAAAAGATATGATCAATAAATAGTAAATATCTATCATATTAATTATTCTTCTTATTCACTATAAATTTATATCACCAGGTTGTTTGCGACAAAACTAATAAATATGAAATTTAAAAAAACCTTATATCTAAGTTATAAATATCATTATCTGGCCGCTTTTCTTTTCCTATTTAATGTAGCATTAGGACAAAACGTAAAACAAGAAAAGATGGGAAATTTAGAATTCATGGTTGGACAATGGATTGGCACTTCAACAGTGTATAAAAATGAAGAAATTACAAAACAAGCTCCAGCTTTTCAGAAAATAAGCTATGACCTGGACAAAAGTATATTAGTAATTAAGTTAAACTCAAAATTATTACAACTGCATACTATTATATACTATGATGAAAAAGATGAAACATATTACTATTTTCCTTTTTCTAAAAGAGGGGTGAATAAACTTCCTGCCACATATGATAATCAACAATTTATTGTTAAAGCGAATGAGAATACAAGATATGTGTTTGAAAAAACAGGAGTGAAGAGTTTTAGAGAATACGGAGAAAAACTTACAGAAGGGAAATGGGTGAAATTTTTTGAGGATAACTTTACAAATACGCAATAAACCATAAAGTATCGCATCATATAATTTAAAATATAGAATTTTTAATCATATCAAATAAGTGTTAAAAAATTGGAATGATTATTCCAATTTTTGTAAATTTGTTTCATGAGTAAAAAAGATATTATACTAATTTCTGCACTTCAGCTCTTAGCAGAGAAAGGAGTCCATAATACACCAATGTCTGCAATAGCAAAAGCTGCCGGTACAGGAATGGGAACTATTTATAATTACTTTCCTAATAAAGATATTTTAATTAATGAGATTTATGTTGACATAAAACAAAAAGAAAAGGCGGTATATTTATCTTTTGACCAAAATCAACCTATAAAAACACAATTTGAAGGTTATTTCACTTCTATTATTGACTTTTTCATAGAAAATCCAATATATTTTCTATTTATGGAGCAACTACAAGCTTCTCCTATTATTACAGAAGAAAGCAAAAAAAAAGGATTGATATCGGTTGATCCTGTTGTGCAATTATTGATAAAAGGTAAGCAAGAACGAGTTATTAAAGATATAGAAATAAATGAACTATTTTTGTTTATAGGTGGAGCGGTTTTATCTTATTTAAGGTGGTATTTCCTTCAAAAAGATACAACAGAAATTTCATGCTTAAATCAAACTAAAATGGTTTGGGACGCTATTAAAGAGTAAATTTTTTATATAATTTTTGGAATGAATATTCATTCTAATCAAAACCAACTATAATGAATAAAAATGTATTAATTACAGGAACTTCTACAGGAGTAGGGTTTGAGAGTTCAATTCTATTCGCTAAGAATGGATATAAGGTTTATGCTACTATGCGAAATCTAAAAAAAGCAACTCCTCTTAACGAAAGAATTGAAAAAGAAAATTTAAATATTGAATTACTTCCACTTGATGTAACCGATATTAACTCAATAGAATCTGCTGTAAAAACTATTATACAAAAAGATGGTAAGATAGATGTATTGGTAAACAATGCAGGAGCGGGTTTTGCAAAAACAACCGAGCAGGCAACAGAAAAAGAGATAAGATGGGTAACGGATGTGAATTACCATGGTACAGTGTTTTGTACGCAGGCAGTCTTACCTTTTATGAGAAAACAACGATCTGGTCAAATCATCAGTATAACCTCTGTAGGTGGTTTGGTTGGTCAACCTTTTAATGAGTTGTATTGTGGAGCAAAATTTGCTACAGAAGGTTTTATGGAAGGTTTAGCGACTTATGTTAGCGAACCTTTTAATATTAAATTCACATGTGTAGAGCCAGGTGGTATTGCAACAGAATTTATGAAATCAGCAGTAGAAAAAACAACTAGTGAAGGACAGTTAGCCAAAGGGGAATACTTACCTATATTCGAAAAATACTTGGCAGGTACTCAAAAAAGAGCAAGTGAAAGTGAGGTTCAGGTATATCAAACCGGCCAAGAAGTAGCAGAGGTGGTGCTAAAAGTGGCAAATAATGAAAATCCTCCTTTGCGAATTCGTACTTCAGAATGGGCAGAAAATATTACTGCGCTAAAAACACAAGCGGATCCAGATGGTACTAAATTAGTAAGTCAAATAAAAAATAACTTTTTATAAACAGGAGGCATGAAAATAATGTATTGGTCATCTACCATATTAATTTCTACTTTTTTATTTTTTAGTTCTTATACTTATGTCTTCAATAAAAGTACAATTGATGGTATCAGAGCACTAGGCTTTCCAGATTTTTTTAGAATAGAATTAGCGGCATTAAAAACTATTGCCGCAATTCTATTACTGATACCAAATATTAGTTTACAAATAAAGGAATGGACATATGCCGGAGTAGGATTTTTTTTAATTACTGCAATTGTTGCACATTTAGCGCATAAAGATTCTATGCTTACTATTTTAATTAATCTAATCTTAATCACATTATTAGTGATCTCTAATATGTATTTACCTGAAAAATAAATCCTACCACCCATCTAATACACATTGCAGTGTATGAGGTATAGTTTTTGAAAGTGGTATCTCCTCTGGATCATCTCCTAAATAATTTCCGCTAGCAAAACCCGTAACATCATTAAAACGGTATGACCAACAAAATCTAAGTTTAGGGTGTGCTTCAGAATAAGTAACTAAATTATCTATTAATATGGCATTTTCAAATTCAGAAAATGCCAAAAAGTAACCATAGAATTTGTTGCGACGAACATCTGCATCAGAACTTTTATACATATACATACCACAACTATTACAGACATTATCGTGTACATAAGTGGCTCGATTATGACCTTTATCTCCTCCTCCAGAGTATTGTATGTATCCCAATCTTCCATTAGCTGACCCTGTAACCATAGTGATGGTATTTCTTGCAATGATATTATGAGTTTTATGCCAACTAACTATAGGTCCGTCAACATAAGTACTTCCTTCTCCCTGTTCCATAACGTTATCAAGGATAAACACATCCTCACCACTAGTATTAACAATATCTCCACCAGTATTATGATGGAAATAATTGTTTTGGATTAATATTTCTTCATCGACACGTCCTGCGCCTTCAATATCGATACCAAATTGCGGAGCAGTTCCACTAATATGATGTATTTCATTATCTTTTATTTCAATACGTTTACCTCCAACTATTGAAATACCTTGACGTCTATTATTATAAATGTTATTATTAATAAAAGTAACATCGTTTGAGTCCAGCACTAAAGAACCATCTCCGGTTAAACTATGGATTTCCATATTTTCAATTAATACCTGATTACTTGTATTCCAAACACAAATACCATGACCTTCATCATGAGCCGTTTTTCCATCACTGTCACGTGGAGTAAAAATATGAGTATCCCGATCTCCCTTAATGATACCATCCCGAATAATTATATTATCCCCATCTAAACTAATGACACAATAGTTCCATTTGTCATTAGTATCAATTTCTAAAATAGCTCCTTCGCTAAAGATAAATTCGGTATTATCATAAATCTTAATACCTCCTTGATAAATATCATTTACATCTTCACCAACTAGATACTCACCTTTAGGTAATATAACTCTACCATAGCTTTCTTGATGAGCCCAATCAATAGCTGCTTGTAAATTAGTTGTAGTTTTAATGGCATTTGTTCCATTATTAGGTATATCCCATCGATCTAATTCAATAGTGTATTCCTGAGTATTTGGCATTATGGGCGTTTGAACTTCAAAAAGAATTTTTGGTAACCCATTAGCATCTAAATCCTCTGCATCTGCTTCAAATTCTGAATTATTTCCGGCTAAATCTGATTTTTCATTGCTACATGACATAGTAAATATCATTGCAAAAATTAGTAGGTAGCTTGTTAAGTTTTTCATGGGGCTTTATTAAGATTAGGCTTGTTGTAGGTTTTGCGACGAATTAAAATCAAATTTATAAAATATTTCGTAATGATTTTCTTCCATACGAGATTTAGTTCATTACAGTAACTACAAAAAAGAATTTCAAATAGATGATATGTAATGTTTTAATCCTAAAATTAGTATAAGCATTTTTATTTTTCAAAAAAATTAGTAAACTTGTACTAATGAAAATCAAAGATAAAATTTATAATAAGGCATTAACACTGTTTAATGCTAAAGGTTTTTCTAGTGTTACTATGAGACAAGTAGCAGAATCACTGGGAATAAGTCCGGGTAATCTTACATATCATTACAAAACCAAGGCCGATTTGATTCAGGTTATTTATAAGAATATGCATACCGAAGCAAGTGATTATATAACTACAGAAGGTTATATAACACTTCATGATTTTGAATTGATGATGAAAAAGTTTTATCAATTAATGAAACGATATCATTTTTTCTTCAATGATGTAGTACATATTACCAGACAGTATCCCGAAGTTGCAAAAATGTATGAAGAATCAAATCTAATTCGTTTTAAACAAGGTAAAAAACTGGTTGATTATTATGTTGAGAGCGGGAGAATGAAACCTGAATCTGAATTTATAGACTATGATAAACTGGTGTACAATATATGGATGATAAGTGCATTTTGGTCTTCTCAGGAACAGGTAATTACTTCATCAAACTATACAGTAAATAAAACTACTCCAGTTGAAATGGCGATGCAATTGCTACTTCCTTATCTAACCGAAAAAGGTATAGAAGAATATCGTCAAATAAAAAAGTTTGTAAAAACGTAATACATAACCCAAAATAATTTCAAAAATGAGAACAGCAGAACAATGGTTTTTAGAATATGGAGAAAGCCATCAAACACGATTCAATAAAATCATACATTATTTTTGTGTGCCTTTAATATTTTTCAGCATTATAGGGCTACTAGCTTCTATTCCCGTCGGAACATTAACCGCTTCATTACCTCAATCTATAATACCTTATGCCCATGCTGGTAGTATTCTGATAGTTTTGGGACTTGTTTTTTATTTACGTATGTCTATTCCTATATTTTTAGGGATGATTCTTGTATCTCTTTTAGTATTATGGGGTAATTACCAAATTGCACTCCATTTTTCTACTCCTCTTTGGATTATATCTTTGATCATATTTATAGTATCCTGGGTATTTCAATTTATAGGACATAACCATGAGGGCAAAAAACCATCTTTTGCCAAGGATTTACAATTTTTATTAGTCGGTCCTGCTTGGATTTTGGGTCATTTCTACAAAAAAATCGGAATAAAATACTGATACATTAAGACTATAAACTCAAACAAACGAATACTTTTAATACAAATATGCTAAATACACCTTTTACATTACCATGCGGTGCTGTGATACAAAATAGATTGGTTAAAGCTGCTATGACTGAAAGATTAAGTGGCTCTAACTGCAAACCTAATGCTCGTTTAGTAAGATTATATGAACAATGGGCAGATACCAATGTCGGATTATTAATAACGGGTAATGTGATGGTAGATCGTTATCATTTGGAATCAGCGGGTAATGTAGTAGTTGATAACGAAGAAGCACTTCCTGAAATGAAAGCCTGGGCAGATGCAGGAAAAAAACACGGAAACCATATTTGGGTACAGATATGTCATTCGGGTAGGCAAACTTCTCGATTTGTGAATCTAAAACCCAAATCTGCATCTGGTGTACAGCTAAAAAAATTAGGCCTTTTCTCAAAACCAAAAGCTATGACAGAAAAGGATATTCTGGATGTGATTAATGGTTTTGTAAAAGCAGCTGTTATTGCTAAAAAAAGTGGTTTTACCGGAGTGCAAATTCATGCTGCTCATGGATATTTGATAAGTCAATTTTTGAGTCCATTAACGAATCATAGAAATGATCAATGGGGTGGTTCGGTAGAAAATAGAAGCCGATTATTAAGAACTATAATCCAAGATGTACGAGAAGCAGTTGGTCCAGAATTTCCTGTTGGACTAAAACTTAATTCTGCGGATTTTCAACGAGGAGGATTTACAGAAGAAGACTCTCTAACGGTAATAAAAATGTTAGAACCTCTTGGAGTAGATCTTTTAGAAATTTCTGGAGGGACCTATGAAAAATTAGTTTTCTTTTTGGTTAATGGAGAAGATGGAAAAAAGGTTCGGGAGAGCACTATGAAACGTGAAGCGTACTTTATGGAATTTGCCAACAGAGTGAGAGAGGTTAGTAATATTCCATTGATGGTAACTGGTGGTTTTAGGACCTATGATTTTGTAGAAGAGACCTTGAAAAATGGGGAAGTGGATATGATAGGAATGGCAAGGCCATTTATTGTTAATATCAACGAAATTAAAGGTTTTTTAAACGGTGAAGTAAAAAGTCTTATAGACAAGGCTATCCGCACAGGAATTCATCAACTTGAAGAATCAGCAGAAGCAGGATTCTATGGAAGAAATATAGTCAGATTGGCCAAAGGTAAAAACCTTAAATTCAATTTTTCACCTATAGGAAATTCAATTTTTATTATTGCAGGAGAGTTTAGAAAAGCAATGATTCGCAGAATTAAAAGAAGAAAAAAACATTAGATGCTTGTTTATTGTAGTAATTTATTTCAATCTGGGTGTTGAAGTGTACGCATACAGTATACGTACACATTATCTTTTTAACACATTAATTTTCAAATTAGATTAGATGCATATTAATATTTAAAATACATATTATATGTTACAGAAATTTTCAAAATTAGGCTCTGTGCTAAACAAAGCAGATCAAAAATCAATTACAGGAGGGCTTCGTCCAAATTCTGATGGTCTGGTATGTCATAATCCTGATAGATTTACACCTTCAACATGCCCTACAGGGTACTTTTATTCAACTACATGGAACGCGTGTTGCCATCATGTTCCCGTGGATATATCATTACCAGTAGGCGGATAATCGTTATGTAGATCATTGTTTAATAATGATTGTAAAATGCCTTTATACCACTCTACGGAGTGGTATTCTTTATGAAACCACCTCAGTCATATTTTGCCAATTATCAAGAAGTTCCTTACATACTTTGGTAAACTTATGTTTCATTATAGGGTGAATTAATATATTTTGTACAGTTTTCTTATACTCAAATTCAAAAATCATTACAATTTCTGATTCGTTATTTGCTATTTCATTTACAATCCAGGTACCTTTTAACGATTTTAATGGATATGGATAATCGGGAGCTTTGGTATCTACCATAAAAGAGTATTGTTTTTCATCTTCCCATAAAGTACATGTCTCTGTCCAGCTATCTTTGCCGTGTGCGCATGACCGTATCATTCCTTTTTTGTTACCAGAAATCACTTTGGAAACATCAATGTTAGGGGCTACTTTATGATAATTTGAAACATCTGACACAATCTCCCAAATCTTTGATTTATTACCTTTTACAATTCTTCTAAATTTTAGTATTTTCTGTCCTTTTTTATTCTCTTCATCAATTCTTGCTAAAGCTTTTAACTGACCACTTCCCAGGGATAATACAACTAACGCAACTATAGCTATGATTATATTTCCTTCTATTGAAATGGTAAACGGGTTTGAAGCCAACAAAATAATACTACCAACCACCCAAAGTGCATCTTGAATAGTTATCCATAATATAGATATTGCTCTCTGTTTCTTTATTTCTATAATTAAGGTCATTGCAAAGAATAAAAGGGCTATGCCAAGAATTATAAAAAAAAGTCCAGGTTCTACATCAAATATTTGTGCTATTTTTTTCGGAAATAGTAATAATATTGTTCCATTGGCAATAGAAAATATAGCATTTGCTGTTAGTAGTTTTTGTAATGTATTCATCTTAATAAAATTATTTATTTATGATTCAAAACTATTATTCTCCCTGATACTAATGTTGATACTTTACGCCATTCTTTGTATTTTTATACTATGAAAGTTTTTGCCCCTTATTTAATCAGTTTATTCGATTATGCTGCATATCAGGAGATTGATATCCATGCCCTAGAAGAAGTTCTGGCAAATCAAAACATAGACCTTAATCATCTACCGGAAATGATTAATGCAGAGGAATATTTAGTCATTTTTAATAAGATAATTGAAGTTATAGATAGTGATTACTACGGTTTAAATTTTGGGTGTTATCTTAATTTACAAGCTTTAGGATTAGTTTTGGAGATATCACTAAATACATCAAGTATAGAACAAGGTGTTTTTATTCTTCAAAATTTTCTTAAAAGTAAGTTCCCTTTGGTTTCAATTTCCATTATTAAGGATAAAGAAACTTATAGTTTACTGTTAGATAGCTCAGTAGAAAATCCAAAGTCGAAAAGACATCTGTTGGATATGGTTCTAAGTATAATATACAGAGAGTTAAAATTAATGCTACCTAATACTTTAGTACCTAATATTAAATTACCATATATCAATGATAAACCGTATCATGAATTACTAAATACAATGGTAGTTTATGACCGAAACTATCTAATAGTATTACCTATAGAAGTACTTAAGACTGAAATCAATAAGAATAAGATTAAGGAAATAGAACTATTATTACCAAAATTCATAGCGTTACTGAGTGAGAATAAAAAAGGGGAGAAGGTTTTTTCTAATCAAATACGTAATATGACTTTAAATATGTGTTCTCCTGAAATCCCAAATTTTGAACAGGTTTTAAAACAATTTCCGTACAGTAAACGAACTATGCAACGAAAATTAATGGATGAAGGAATGTCATTTAGACGCATCGTAAATACAATAAAAAAAGAGCTTTCAAATTATCTGATAAATGAAAAACATTTAAAAACTAAAGATGTTGCATTTATTTTGGGTTATTCTGAGTCCAGCGCATATTTACATGCGGTAAAATCCTGGAAAATTAAGCACTCATAACACTTTTTTTATATTCAATTAATATATTTCGCAAAAGAATCTACCTGTCTACCAAAAAACACCTTCTATCTATTGAGGTATTCTAATGAGCGATTTATTTTTTATTAAAATCGCTTTTGCTATTTCTTTATTATAATTAAATTTTTAAAAATGAAGAAGTGTATTGTTTTTGCAATGGTTTTACTATTTTTTTCATCTTGTTATTCTCAAAAAACAGATAATGTAAGATACGTAAAGGAAAATTTAAATAGCTTGACTATAAAGCTTGTGGATGGATATTGGTTTAATGGAAAAACGTTTAAAAAAGAAACGGTTTGGGTCAAAAATGGCATCCTATACTTTAATGATCTTAAAGAAGAAATTGATACCGTCCTTAATTTATCTAATCAATATGTTATTCCTCCATTTGCAGAAGCTCATAACCATAATCTTGAAAGCAACTATGAATTAGATAAGCGTATTAAATCTTATTTAGATAATGGGGTCTTTTATGTAAAATTACTTTCATCAATCAAAAAACGTATAGACCCTTTGATGCACAACTATAACAGACCTGATGCTATAGATATCAGTATGGCACATGCTCCCTTAACTGCGACCGATGGACATCCTATTGCGGTTCGTAAAAGACATCTGGGTTATGGTTATTTCGAAGGCTTATTTAATTCAATTGAAGAAATTGAATCTCATGGCTATGTAACTATTAATAACCATGAAGATTTAAATAAAAAGTGGGATAATATCTTATCCTTTTCTCCTAACTTCATAAAATTAAATCTTTTGTTTTCTGAAGAATATGAAAAGAGGAAAAATGATACTTTATATTTTGGTAAAAAAGGGCTGAACCCCTCATTAATTAAAGAAATTGTTCGCAAAGCTCATGCTTCTAATTTAAGAGTTAGTGCTCATGTCGAGACTGCATACGATTTTCATATAGCAATTAATGCCGGAGTAGATGAAATTGCTCATCTTCCAGAAATATCTAATGGTAAGTCAATTCAAAGAGATGATGTTATTTTGGCTAAAAAAAATAAAACCATTATTGTTACCACGGTATCTTTAGTCAAAAAAAAGAAGAAAAAAACTAATTATAAAGACCTGGTGCATAATATCTCATCCAATTTAAAATTATTACAACAAGAAAATGTAACTATAGCTATTGGTTCTGATAACTATAATGGTAATTCGGTTGGAGAATTCGAATTTTTATATGACCTAAATATTTTTAGTAATTTAGAATTGCTTAAAATGTGGACTGAAAATTCTACAAAAACTATTTTCCCTAATCGGAAAATAGGACTGCTTAAACACGGTTATGAAGCCAGTTTTTTGGTGCTGGACAAAAATCCCATAGATGATATTACGAATATAAATAAGAGCATCGTTACTAGGATAAAACAAGGTGTTATACTAAATTAGTGAGTATTTCATTTATTGTATTCTTTTAATCAAAAAAATAGAGTAGAAGTAAAGGTGAAAATGCAGGATTTAATAACAATTTTTGTTGTGTTATAATTCCATACCTTTAAAGTATACTAGCTATATATGTTTTAATTTTAGATAAACCTTAATGAATCTTACATTCGGTAAAAGTCTCAAGCATACTGTTTTTTGGATATTGTTTCTTGTTTTATGGAGTGCACATGATCTAAATTATCACAAAGATATATTATCAAACCTACAAACTAACCTATTTACTTTTATTCCGTATGTTATTCTGGTTTATTTTAATCTTTATTTTTTGATGCCTAAATTCTTATTCAGTAAAAAAATAATGAATTATATAGTTTTTTTGGTTTTTACTATTACGCTTACCACATTGGCAACATCTAATTATCTTTCGTTTTATTTCAAGTATATCAATATTTATTTACCAACATCAGATTTTTTTATCAGCTTACAAGGTAAAATAGCTATTGTTACCGAAATTATTTTATCATTAGGTTTATCGATGACATTGTTTTTAATCGATGAATGGTATCGAAAAGAGAGGTCAATGCGTGAAATAGAACAAAAACAATTAGAAACGGAATTAAATCTTTTAAAAAATCAAATTAATCCACATTTCCTTTTTAACTCGCTTAACAGTATCTATATCATGTTAAGTAAAAATCTAGAAGATGGCAAAAAAATGTTACTTCAATTTTCGGAGATATTAAGTCATCAGTTATATGAAGCAAATAAAAAAAGTATTGATTTAAAAAAGGAGTTTGATAATTTGACAAATTATATTGATATTGAAAAGATAAGACATGAAGATTTAGTAACGGTAGAATATTATTTTCCAGATGATCAAAACAATTTGACAATTTCACCTATGCTTTTGTTACCGATTGTCGAAAATGCTTTTAAACATGGACAAAGTAGCCAGGGCTATCAAATATCTATCCAATCGTCAATAATATCGGATAGTACACTACTATTTAAAGTCGAAAATACTATTTCAAAGGAAATTGTAAAAACACCTTATGGTGAAAATAATGGAATAGGATTGGCTAATGTCAAAAGAAGGTTAGCATTAATCTATCCAAATAGATATCAATTTAACATTGAACATAATAGTGCTAAATTTATAGTACGATTAAAAATACAGTTAAATGAAAATGAGGTGTTTAATAGTCGATGATGAACATTTAGCTAGAAAAGGGTTGGAGGACTTTGTAAAGCAAACCCCATTTTTAGAACATACAAAATCATTATCATCAGCTTTAGAAGCTATAGAGTTTTTAAAACATAATTTTGTTGAGATTATGTTTTTAGATATTCAAATGCCTGATATGACTGGGATAGAGCTTATAAAAGTACTTTCAAATCCTCCACAAATTATCTTTACCACTGCACATCGAGAATTCGCTTTAGATGGATTTGATCTTAATGTTGTAGATTTCTTACTAAAACCATTTTCTTACCAAAGGTTTTTAAAAGCGGTGAACAAAGCTATAGTAACTAACAACAAAGTAATTGAATATAAAGATGATAAAAACCATATTTTCATTAAGTGTGATGGAATGATTATTAAGGTATTTATTGATGATATATTATTTATTGAAACAGCCAAAGATTATGTTTTGATTCACACAACATATGATAAACACCTTACTTTGGTTTCATTAAGGCAGATAGAAGAAGAACTCCCTAAAGAAAAATTTATACGGGTTCATAGATATTACTTAGTGGGATTAAAACATATTAAAAAACTTGAAGGCAATTTAATTTATATTGATAAACATAAAATAAGAATTAGTAGATCTCTTCGCAGTCAGGTATATCAGATGATTATAGGTAATAATTTAATCGAACGTTTATAGATTATCAGTTCCAGAAGGGGAGCCCCTATAAATTAGTTTATTCAATTGTCTCTACACAATTAAGCTTCCAAAAAAGATATAACCCAGATTCGGACTCATAAATAGGGTATTTAATATATAATTTAATCCGACGGAATTATCATTTCGACAGTATTTATCAATTCTTAGATAGTACTTCGCATTATAATTCTAAAAATTAATGCTATGCTTAAAAAACGTCCAATCCTTAAATGGATACTTATCTCCTTCACTAGTGTAATTCTCTTACTTTTTGGTTTCGGATGGTGGTTTATTAGTCTATTACCATCTGGAGAAATGAATCAAAATGTATCTACAACACAAGTATCTGACTTACCTTATTTATCTCAAGATATCACCCCAAAAAGAGGAAAAATACTAGCAATAGTTACGAGCACAGATATTATGGGAAATACTGATAAAAGTACCGGTTATGAATTAACCGAATTATCACGTGCATATTACGTATTCGAGGCGAATGGTTTTGAGGTCGATATAGCCAGTCCGTTAGGAGGCGAACCACCGGTTGTAATTGATGATGAAGATATGGGAAAGTTTGATTATGCTTTCTTAAACGATAGTATAGCTCAATATAAAGTAAAACACACCATTCCGGTAAAAGATATTATTCCAGAGACGTATGAAGGTGTGTTTTTTGCTGGAGGAAAAGGAGCAATGTTTGATTTTCCAGAAAATAAATCTATTCAACATATTGTTCGAGACTTGTATCAGTCTAATAAAGTTGTTGGTGCTGTATGTCATGGACCTGCAGCTTTAGTTAATGTGACTCTTGATAATGGTCATCCATTAATAAAAAATAAAACTGTTAGTGGTTTCACAAATGAAGAAGAATTATTGCTTATACCGGATGCCAAGGTTATATTTCCATTTCTTCTACAAGATAAATTGGTAGCACAAGGTGCACAGTTTAACGAAGGTAGTATGTATTTGGAGAATATTAGCCATGATAAAAATTTGGTGACAGGGCAGAATCCTTGGTCTACATGGTTATTAGCCGAAACGATGGTTAAAGAATTAGGATATACCCCAAAACACAGAGAAATTACACCAGAAGAAAATGCTATGATGGTCTTGAAAATATATGATACCAAAGGATCTCATGAAGCCAAAAAGCTAATTGAGGAAATTTGTGTTGCAGAAAACAAACCTCTGGCCAGACAACTTATCGCATCGCATAGTGTTGTTGCTGCTATGAGAGGTAATATTGGAAGGTTTTTTAATCTTGTTGGCTTAACATCTTATGCAAAAAATAAATCAAAAAATATTTAGAAATTTGTTTAATAAAGGAAATGCTAATCTTATCTTTAAACATGAACTCATCAATTGGCATGAGCTTCTTAGAATTTTAAAATATTGCTACATTTGAAAAAAAAGTCTATTGAATTTTTCTGATATATTACTTGTTATTATTAGTAGTGCTGGACTATTGCATGGGATATTATTCGCCTTTTATTTGATGGTGTTTAAAAAGAAAAAAACATTAACTAATCTTATGCTAGGATTGATTCTGGTATTTATGGCATTTAGAATTGGTAAATCAGTGATGTTGAATTTTGGGAATGATTTAGAACCTATATTTATCTTTGTAGGGTTGTCATTTCTTTTATTAATTGGACCACTTTTTAGATGGTATATTTTGGGAATGACTCGCCCTAATTTTAAGCTACCTAAACTTTATATTTTAGAAATCATTCCATTTGCTACAGTTTTTACCTCTAGTCTTTTTGTAAATAGACAATGGTATGAAAATAGCACATTGGTTATTATTATTTTTTCTAGTGGGCTTATTTTCATTTACCTACATTTTATCATTTATATTATTTTAGGTTGGAAAACTTTCAAATTAGCTAAGCAAAAACAAAGACAAGAATTACAGACAAAATCTCAAAAAGCTATTTTTAACTGGCTAAGGTATTTAAGTATTGGTTTTATAGCAATATGGGCATCTTATGTACTCAATATATTAGATGAAACTGTACCTTATGTCGTTGGTCCTATTGTATATTCTGTAATCATCTATTTTTTAAGTTATAAAGCATTTAAATTGAAAGCTATTGATCTAGATGGTAATGCTTTTAAGGATAATAATGACCTCTTATTTAATGAACTGTCTAAATTAATTGTGGATACTAAGGTATATCTAGAACCCGATATATCCCTTGCAAAATTAAGCAAAATGATAGGAAAGAGCACACAACTTACATCATCCATAATTAATCAATATGCCAAAAGAAATTTTAACGATTTTATTAATTATTATCGAATCCAGGAAGCAAAGAAATTTCTTTTAAATACAGAAAATCATAAATTCACCATTTCGTCAATTGCTTTTGATACAGGTTTTAGTAGTCTTTCTTCATTTAATAGTGCCTTTAAGAAATTTGAAGGCATGACACCATCATCATATAGAAAAAATCAAGTTTAATTTTTGTAGTGTTGTCTTTGACAGAGTTTTTTATAAAGTGTAACAATTTCAAAATTTGGTAATCTTTATCCTAGAAGGATCAAGAATATACTAAAATGAAAGATATATTACTTTTATTAATAGCGTTTACATTATTTTCTTGTAGTCAAGCAAATAATCAAGAATCAACCGAGGTTAACGATATTTCTAATGACAATCATAGTGCTAACATTATAGAAACGAATCAGGTTAAAGTCCTTACATTAGGTTCTTTTCATTTTAAATTTCCAAATTTAGACGTCGATCAAACATCAAAAGAAGATCAAATTGATGTTTTAGAACCTAAATACCAAGAAGAAATAGAACTAATTGTAGATAAACTAGAAAAATTTAAACCTACCATAATTGTTATTGAGAGACAACCAAAAAAACAACAAAAATATGATTCACTTTATACAGCCTATGTAAATGGAACACATAAATTAAGTAGGAGTGAGGAACAGCAAATAGGATTTAGATTATCAAAACGTCTAGGTTTAAAACAATTATATTGTGTAGATGCTTGGGGAACAGATTATGAAGATGTAAGAAAAGCGGTCTATGAAAATGATACAGTGTCCAAGAAAAGATTTATGGATTATTTTTATAATAATCCAGATACTATTTTAAATTCATGGCTGAATGAAAAAAAAGTGTTTAAAACCGAAGGTATTTTAGCTGAATTGAAAAGAATCAATACAGATGAACATGTTAAAAAAGGGTTGGGAGACTATTTAATTGGTATTTTTAAATATGAAACAGAAGAAAATGATCAGTTTGGACCGGACTTTGTAACGAGTTGGTGGTTTAATCGGAATTTAAGGATTTTTAGAAATATTCAACGAATTAATGCAAAATCAGATGATCGCATCTTGGTAATTTATGGTTCTGGCCATATGAACCTATTAAATATTTTCTTTGACTCTTCACCAGAATATCAACTAATGAAAATAAATGATTATTTGTAATGAAATTTTTGATTAAATCATAGATCCTATTATTGCAACAACAGGAGAATTATTAAAAAAATCCTTAATGAAGAATGATTAATAAGATTTAATTTTGAAATACCCCTCTAGATATGAAAACTGATGTAACGCTTTTATCTAAAGATACTATTTCTATTATTAAAACGAGAAATGAGAAATGGAGAGTTATTCTTTTTTTTACTTTATATGTTTCATTTTTTTTACTCATTTTTCAGCCTTTTGGAGTCAATAATTATGATCCGACTCATCATATTAGTTTAGATTTTCTATTGGGATCTGTTGGATTTGGCTTAATAAGTGGAATTATAATATCAATACATGAGTTTATTATAATGCCTTATTGTATTAAGAAAAAAACTGGAGTTACAATTTTGACACGTTTATGTTTGTCATTCATACTCTTACCTTTTGGGATTTACCTTTTTTATAATGTTATAGGAAATTTTCATGATTGGAAATGGTCTAGTTTTTTTGGCTTTATAAGAGACGTATCTATAATGGCTATTCTCCCTATGAGCCTAATCTACATATATTATAATTATATCAAAATCAAAAAAGCTTACAGGATTTTATTAAATAAACCAACGTTCAATCCTTCAGAAGAAACACAATTGATTACAATAGAATCTGATAATAGAAATGATTCTATTATTTTACGATTAGATACATTACTATATATCGAAGCGCAAGATAATTATGTAAATGTATATCACTTATTGAATAATGAAGTAAAAAAACAATTACTTCGTACTACTATGAAAGTATTAGAATCCAAACTAAAAGAAATGACCGTAGTGAGATGTCATCGTTCTTATCTGGTAAATATAAATCTGATAATAAAAGTAAAAGGAAATGGTAATCAGATGAAATTATTTTTACCAAATGTTAAAAAGCCTATTCCTGTTTCCAGATCATATATATCACCTTTAAAAGAAATTATAGCCACTCACCACAAATAGACGAATTTTGCCACAAGCATTGTAGAAATGGGATATATTGACAATCATAATGATGTAATTTTAACTGGCTTTAAATTACATTATTATGAAAACACCAATTGCGATACGATCAAGAAATAACTTAGTTAATATTCTATCTTTATGCGTAGGATTAACATTTATAACCACATGGCTTCCCTTATTAAGAGCTTTATTTGACGGTAAATCTTATTCTTGGGGAATGAGTTATTATGGGATTTCATTCTCTGGTAAAGGATTGACATTAGATTATACCATTTTAATAGTTTTTGCCTTTCTGTATTTTTTATTCTTTTATTCCTTTAACTGGGTTAAAAATCGCTTAATATTTCATGTTCTTATAATTTGGTGGTGGTTTCATAGTTTTGGAAATTTATTATATGATATTATCAAAAATGGAGATACCGTATTTCATGGGGATACCTTAAATATTCATGTTTCAATTTCTACCATTATAATTCCATTAGCTATTGCTTCTATGTTATTAGTGGTTACTATAATCTATAAGGATAGGAAGTTACCGAATACAAATATTCCCTGGAATCGCTTAAATAATATTAAAGCATTGATTGTTCTGTCTCCTTTAGTACTACAAATGATATTGTTTATTATCGGAGAACCACATGGAATTACTGATAGCATTGCAGTAATCATAACGATTATACAATGCTTTGTAATTCATTTAATTTTTAAACCCACAAAAGCAAAATCATCATAAAATAAAGGGATACGTGCAAAATAATAATTACCCTGTATGTAATGATTTTTAAACTAGAAATTACCTAAAATAATGCATGTTATGCTTATAACCATTACCAATAGGGATTTCTATTCTACCTATTTCAACGTCATTTTTGGTATATGCAGTGATCTTTTCACTGTTTACAATATAAGAACGGTGTAAACGAATGAAACGGTCATCTATTCGTTTTTCAAAGTTAGAAATACTCTCCTTTATGGTAAGCGTTTCTTCTAATAAATGAATTTTTATATAATCTTTTAAACTTTCTGCATAGAGAATATCATCAAAAACCACCTTTATCTGCTTTTTGGCTTTATTAACGAATATGTATTTACTTTTGTCATTATTAACAGCAATATTATCAGTGTTTTCTAAGTTTTTTTGCTGTTTAAGAAATTTTTGAATAGCAGAGAAAAAACGTTCAAAAAATATAGGCTTTAAAAGATAATCTACTGCATTAAGTTCAAAACCATCTACTGCATAATCCCTATAGGCAGTTGTAAAAATCACTTGTGGTTTATACACCAGGTTTTTAAAAAAATCGGTGCCTTTTAAAGCGGGCATTTCAATATCCAAAAAAAGTAAATCTACTTTTTCAGCTGTTAGAATAGAACTAGCTTCAATCGCACTTGCACAAGAAGCCACAAGTTCAAAATTTGGGATTTTCTCTAGATAGGTCTCGACAAGTTCCCTAGCTAAAGGCTCATCATCTATGACTAGACATCTATATTTCATATGTATCTAATTTTAGATTAGCAGAAAAGGAATTCGATTTATTTTCGATAATCAAATCATATGCTTTTGGGTATAGCAACTCTAGTTGTTTTTTAATATTTTGAAGACCAATTGATTCTTTCTGGACAACAGGTTTCATATTAACGGGTTTACTATTCTCTACCTTAAAGACAAGTTGCTCCTTATTTTTGGATATATTGATGTTGATGTTGGCTTGATTAATCTCATTAGCAACACCATGTTTAAAAGCATTTTCTACAAACGTGAGCAATAGTAAAGGAGCTACTTTTTCCCGACCAGTTACATTTTTACTAAAGGAAATTTTTACTCTATCTGCATATCGAATCTTTTCTAAAGACAAATAATTCTCAATGAGCTCTATTTCTTTATCTAGAGATACATATTCATCATTGCATCGGTAAAGAATATAATCTAGAATTTCTGATAATTTTTGAATAACCTTAGGAGCAGCATCAGACTTTTTTAAGGTTAACGCATATAAATTATTCAATGTATTGAATAAGAAATGCGGATTTAATTGATTTTTTAGTGCAACAAGCTCTGCTGTTTTCTTTTGTTCATTCAATTTAAGCAAACGTTGCTTTTCTACATATAATTTTAAAACTAATAATAATATAGTTGGATAGAGTAAATACAAGCTTTTAAATACAAATTCTCCTATACTCATTAATCTACCAGTAAAAGAAGGGTCATTAAAACGTTTTATATAATTCACATAAGTTTTGGGAAAGGTAACTTCAAAATAATTCATATGAATCAATGTGCAAATAATATAAAAGGCTAATAACGTTATTGTGATTGAAATTCCGAAAGCCAACTTTTTATCCTTATTTAAAAGTTGTGGAATCAAAAACTCCAGAATTATAAAAGCCATAGCAATCTGCAAAGTCACTCGTATACTATACGTGATAAGCAATTCATTGGTCGTGGCATAGTACCAACTAGAAGTAGAAGCTGAAAAAGCAAAAATCAACAATCCAAATACAAGGTATTTAAATTTTGAAACCTCCAGGAAACTTTGAATTTTTTGTACCATAAAACATGCTTTAGACTATAAAGGTATACATCTAAATATACCTTTTTTAAAATTACCTACCAACTATAGGTTAGTGATGTCAAAAACACAGTATCTGTAGACAAAAGCTTAGAACATCATTTGTAGGTCTTTTATCATCGTTTATGGCCTTTCTAACCACTTATTTAAAATGTGTAAAGCTTACTTCTAATTTAGCTTTCAAATCAAAAAAAATACTCAAATGAAATGTATTAAAAAATCAATTTTACCTATCAGCAAAATCGTATTCTTATGCTTTACTTTTTATTTAATATCACTTTCTACAACTGCTCAAGAATCTACTTGGCAAATAGATCCAAACCATTCTAACATTAATTTTGGTGTCTCTTACTTCAAGGTTGGTGAAATCAAAGGAGTGTTTAAGACATATACGGGGTCATTCATTCAAAAAAAAGACGAAATATCTACCATTAACATTACCATACAAACAGCTTCTATCAGCACTAATCAAGCGGATAGAGACAAACACTTAAAAACTAAAGATTTCTTTAACGCAGAAAAACATCCTGAAATAAGATTTATAAGTACAGGGATTACTAAAACTGGAGACAATGAATATGAAATTAAAGGAAATTTTACCATGACAGGAGTAACCAAACCTATTGTTTTAAAAGCTGTAGATAATGGTAGCTATGTACATCCAAGATTTAAAACCGAAAATAAATTTATAACTGTCACTGGTGTAATTAAACGTGAAGATTTTAATGTTGGAACCAATTATGCTCCTGCAAAATTTGCTCTTGGTAGTGAAGTTGACCTTATAGCAGAAATTCAATTAACTAAGAAAAAATAAATATGAAACAACATTTATACATAATATTTAGCTTTCTTTTTTCTATATCATTTTATGGTCAAAAGGGAGTTGTTACAGGAACAGTATTAGATAAGAACACTCAAGAACCAGTACCATATGCCAATGTAGTCCTTAAATCAGGTAGTAATATTGCTACAGGAGGTATCACTAATGAACAAGGTTTTTTTTCGGTAAAAGAAATACCATATAACACATATGATTTCGAAATTCAGTTTATAGGATATAAAACGATAACCAAAGCCATAAATGTTGACAAGTCAAATAGAAAAGTAAATTTAGGAAGTCTTTACATTGAAGAAGATGCCGTTGCTTTAGGATCTGTTGAGATTGTAACCGAACGTTCTACCATCGAACAAAAAATAGATAGAAAAGTAATTAATGTTGGTAAGGATTTAACGACGGTTGGAGCTTCTGCTAGTGATATCATGGGAAATATTCCTTCAGTGAGTATAAATCAAGATGGAGATATTTCGTTTCGTGGAAATGAAAATGTTCGTGTCCTTGTAGATGGAAAACCAACAAATTTAAGTTCTCGTGAACTTTTACAGCAGATTCCATCTACTTCGATCAAAACTATAGAATTAATAACAAATCCCTCTGCCAAGTACAATCCTGAAGGTATGAGTGGTATTATTAATATAAGTTTAAAAAAGAACACCAATTTAGGATTTAATGGATCAATAAATTCTGGGATTACTTACGGAGAACGAGCCAGGTATAACAATTCTTTAAGTCTAAACTACAGGGCAGGTAAAACTAATTTTTATGGTAGCTATAACAATAGACTTGGTAAAAGCACTACAGATGGAATAGTTACCAGAACGGTAGAAAACAATAATCAGTTAACAGATAATATTAATGAGAATACATCACATCTATTCAAATTAGGTTTTGATTATATGATCAATGATAAGAATACCCTATCTATTTATACGAATCAAAATCTCTTTGAAACAATAATTGATGGTAACAGGATAATCAATTTTTTTGATAATCCATCTGCAAATTTCACACAGCGGGATATTACTGACAGTGACAATGTCAATGCAACGTACAATGCCGATTTTAAGCATGTATTTGCAAAAGAAGGACATACTATTGAGCTCGAAGTAGATTATAATACTTTAGATAGCGATAAAGAATATGATTTTAGTTTTACAGGTAACAACCCTGTAGAGAACTATGAAGAATTAATTGAAGACACCAGAACCAACACTACAATAAATCTAGATTACGTAAATCCGCTTTCAGAAAACACCATGTTAGAATTAGGTTTAGAAACACGTTTACGTCGTACCGACAATTCTTATATCACAGGTAATCCTAATTTTAATAATTCCAGCTTTTTTTATGATAGAGACATCTATTCTTTTTATACTACTTTTAGTCAAACATTAGATAAATGGCAATACAATATCGGTTTACGATTAGAGGATTATAATGTTGATTCGCAGTTTGATGAAGTTGGAGAAAACCCATTTAATTTTACTGATAAATTGTTCAATATATTCCCTTCGGGATTTTTGAAATATACTCCTAATGAGGATCAGAAAAACACGTATCAATTAAGTTTTAGCAGACGTATAGATCGTCCATCCTTAAATCAAATTAATCCAATACGACAATTAAACACCCCACAAATTATATTAACAGGTAACCCTAGCCTTGTTCCGCAGTTCACTAATTCGATAGAGTTAAACTATAGTAGAAAATTAGCTAAGGGTAGTTTTACCTTTGGTGGTTTTTACAGGAGAATTAGCGACGAAATAAATAGAAGAGGGTTTTTTGATGAAAATAATCCAAACCTATTGATCATTGATTATGATAATTTTGATAGCAATGATGCTTATGGATTTGAATTTTCTTCGAATTATCGTCTCACTAATTGGTGGAGTCTTAACAGTAGTTTTGATATCTATTCAAGAACTCAAAAAGGAGTTATTGAAGGAGAAAGTGTACAGGTCAACAACACTTTATTGAACGCTAAACTTAATAACAGCTTTAAAGCTACTAAAAATCTTACGTTTCAATTATTTACATTCTTTAGTGGCAGACAAGAAATTTTGCAGTATGAGCTAAAAGAAAACTTCTTTATGAATGCAGGTGCACGTTACAATTTTGCCAAAGGCAAGGGAACTTTAAGTCTTAATTTTAATGATATTTTTAGAACGCAACGTTTTGCTTTTGAAACCTATAGAACCATTATCCAGGAAGGCGAATTTAGAAGAGATACTCGCTCTGTTTATGCAGGAATTACATATCGTTTTGGAAGTGGTAAGAATAAGAGCTTAAAACGTAAAAAACGTGATAAAAATGTAAAAGCAGATAAACTATTATAAACTTTTTTAAAGTACTATTTATTTGATGTAGCTATCTAATCTACTCCTTTTTGCACAACTCATCTTGTGTTTTAAGGAGTAGTTAAGGTGAGGTTTATAACCTATCTCTTAGCGCATTATAAACTAATTTTGCTGGTATTTAAAAATTAATGAATTAATTAGTTGTAAATCAAATTAATAGCACCATCTTTGCGAAATAAATAATATAATAATTTTAATTACATTACAATGAGTAAAGGAACAGTAAAATTCTTCAACGACGCCAAAGGTTTTGGATTTATCACTGAAGAAGGTGCTAACAAAGATCATTTTGTACACATTTCTGGATTAGTAGATGAAATTCGTGAAGGCGATGAAGTTGAGTTTGATCTAAAAGAAGGTAACAAAGGATTAAATGCAGTGAACGTAAAAGTTATCTAATACATATACTTTCAAGTTTAATTAAAAAGTCCATCTATTGATGGGCTTTTTTTATTATCCGAATATTATAATCTCAATTATGTGATACTATATTTGTATATATTTAATAATGGCATAATAAGACTTTGATTAAAAAGGAATAGGGTATAAAATTAAATACCCCTCGAATTTCATTTTGAGGGATATTTAGATGATTACTTATTGCTAATAACCGTTAATTTGAAGATTGAATCGAGTCTAATTTTGATTTAGCAACATCGTACGTCTTTTTTAAGCTTTCACTATTTTTATAATGCTCTCCATAAGTGTATGCTTTTTCTATAGACTTCATGGTTTTATCATAAAAACCGTTTTTGTAGTATACAATGTTTTCGTATTCTGAAAAATAGATGTCATTTTCGGATTTTGCACCATGCTTTTTTGCTATTTCTAGATATTCCAAAGCTTTCTTATACTGCTTCTTTTGATAATATATAACAGACATAAATTCATATCCTTTGGGTAAATCCTGAATTAATTCGGTGCTCTTTTTATAGCATTCTAAAGCTTTATCCAGTTCATCTGCATAATAATAAGCCATTCCCAATGACCATATGGCTGCAGCACTATCGGGATACATATCTACTACCTTTTGAAAATATTTTTGAGCTTTTGAATAATCTTCTTCTACCAAAAGCGAATATTCTGCCTGCATGATATCCCGCTCTGATTTTAATGTTGATTTTTTAGAGAGATTATAGGCTTTGGTAACCATCTTTTTATATTCCTCTGGATCTGTTACATAAAAACCACTCATCAAAACACCACTGGGATAATCCGGATCCAATTCTAATATTTTTGCTGCTTTTTTTTCGAATTCCTCTTTATCACCATAAAAATAGAAATTTGCTTCTAAGTCATTAAAAAGCTGATGTACTTCTGGGACTTTTGAATCTACAGCTAAAGTGAATCCATGCGTGTTTAAATTAGCTGGAGCATATTTCTGAACAAATTCATCTTCAATTTCGCGGTCTATCTTTTGGGATTGACAGGAAAAAAAAATTAATAAAATTAAAAAAACAACTAATTGCTTAACCTTATTCATATCTATATATATTAATTAATTTTAACCAATATTATATAAGATATGCTTGCTGTTTTTTAAAAATAGATCATGATAAATTAAATAACGATAAAAGATATAAAAGTATCTAAGTAGTATGTTTATAGTCTATAAAATGGTATTCGTCTTTAGGTATGTGATAATAGCGAAAAAACTTTTGAAGAATAACTGGACCCAACAGGAATTTCTATTTCACCTATTTCTATATCTTTTTGGGTATATGCAGTGATTCTGTTAATTGCCGCAATATAGGAACGGTGCGTACGTAAAAAAAGCGTCGAAGGAAGTTGAGTTTCTATTTTACCAATATTACTTTTTACTACTAATTTTTGATGAACAGTATGAATTTTAACGTAATCCTTTAAACTTTCGATATATAGAATATCTTCAAATATTATCTTAATATGTTTTTTATTAACATTTACATAGAAAAATGCATCTTTAGATTCCTCTTGAGTTATAGTCAAAATAGGGGATTGTGTTCTTTCATAATAACGATCAACAGCTTTTACAAACCTGTCAAAAGAAATAGGTTTTAATAAATAATCAACGATATCCAAATCATATCCTTGTATCGCATATTCTCTATATGCCGTAGTGATGATTACCTTTGGGGGATTTTTTACAGCTTTTAGAAAATCTAAACCTTTTAAGACAGGCATTTCAATATCCAAAAACAATAAATCAATTTTCTCTTTTTTTATGACTTCAAAAGCTTCAACCGCACTATAACAGCTGGCAACAATTTCTAAATCGGTAAGCATTTTTATATGATTTTTTAGTAAATCAATTGCTGGAGATTCATCATCAACAAGTAAGCATCGTACCATATTAATTTATTTTTAAAGTCAACTTTAAGTTAAAAAAAGCATTAGATTCATCGATCTCCAAATTATGTTTTCCTGGATAGATTAAATCCAATTGTCGCTGAATGTTAGCTAGCCCTATTCCGCTTTTATTTTCATCAGTTTTATTGTTGTACTGGTTATCTGTTTTTGTATTCCAAACGCTAAACTCAATATGTGAGTCAAATTGTTCAAGTACAATTCTTATTTCTGGTTTGGTAATATTGTCCCTAACTCCATGTTTAAATGCATTTTCAATAATAGATAATAACAAAAGAGGAGTTGTTTTTTGTTGTTGGTCAATGATGTCTTTTTTAAAAATAACTTTTAACCTTTCTTCATATTTAATTTGTTCTAACGCTATATAATTCTCTATAGCATGAATTTCTTCTATTATAGGAACTGATATTCGTTGGCTTTTATATAAAATGTAATCCAAAATTTCAGAAAGTTGTAATATCATATCCGGGGCCTTCGGGGATTTGGTAATGACATAAGAATATAAATTATTAAGAGTATTAAATAAAAAATGTGGGTTTAATTGTGCTTTTAAGTATTTAAGTTCTGTCGCTATTTTTTCTTTTTCCAACTGAAATACTTTTTCTTTTTCTAATTCTTGCTCTTTATTAGTCTTGTAGAAATACATAATCAATGCTGGAAAATGAAAAGATAACATATGAAAAGGAAAATCTTCTAAACTAATCAGTGGATAAGGACCATCTGCGCAATATTTATCCAAATGATAATATCCAATAAGACGAAATAGTAATGTTAATACTGCAATTACAAAAATCATGGATACTCCAAAAGCGATATATTTTTTTTGTTTTAAATAGATTGGTATTTGCCAATAATTAAACGTGTAAGCAGCTATGATTAATAACGGAAGTTTAAACAAAGTTGTTTCTATAGATTGTTCAAACAACTCAAAACTAGTAACAGAAAAAATATAAAAAAGAAAAATTGCAACCCAAAATAGAATATGTCCAAGGGCTTTTTTAGTATTAAAACTCATAGCTGGTAATATAATAAAATTATAACCTTCTCATCAAATAAACCGCTGTTTGGGCAATACTAGTATACAGAACTTGATTAACTGTATACAAACCTAAAAACAGGAAGTTTATAGCTATACATAGTCACTTAATTTTGTTTCATCAATTTTTTAAAATGTATCTGTTATTATTTCTGAAATTAGCTTCGACTAAAAAATCAATGAAAACATGTTAGTACTTAAGAAGATCATAATCACGACACTCGTCGTCATAACTTTAATTAGTTGTTCATCTGTAAAAAGGTTACAAAATACTCCAATTGGCTTAATCAATAATGTTGCTTATACAGATTCATCATTTGATAATCCAAATGCTTCCAATGGATTTTTGGTACAGTACAAAAACAATACTTATGCTGTTACAGCAAAGCATATTCTAATGATTGCCAAGACAGATCATATGAAATTTGTTGATTTTGAGGGAAATTTAAAAGAATGGAGAATGTATCCTAAAAATGATAGTACTAGATATGTAATTGCAGATAAGTTATTAAGTACGAATAAAAAAGATTCACTTACCTGGAATTATATGGATACAAATTGGGATACTTATAATGATTGGTTAGTTTTTTCTGTAAAAGAAAATAAGACATCCCATAAACCTTTGAAATTTAGAAAAAAACCAATTAAAAAAGGAGAGTATGTATACGCTATAGGTTGGTCTTATAAGGATAGTATTGGAGCGCAACGTGTATACCAGTATACATTTGACACAACCGAAGGAGATTACCATAATCTTATACAAATAAAAGGCCCCAAAAGTTTAGGAGGTCTAAGTGGAGCACCAATAGTAGATAAAAAAGGTAGAATCATAGGTTTAGTTTCTTCTGGCGGTGAAGATGAAAAAACAAAAGAGGTATTTTTACAAGCTACCAATATAAAAAATGCTTTTAAATTCATTTCTAATTTAAATTAAGAACTATAAAACTTGATATATTTCTTACATGAGGGTATTACATCGAACTTGCTGAAATATTGTTACAAAAAATAGGAGAGTAGCAGAATGGATATAAAATGAATTGACATTATTAAATTATATTTGTCATATACATTAAGATGGACTTTTCAATTTTAGGAATAACGACAATTTTCATCCTTTTTATTTCTCTATTGCTGGCATTATTTGTTTTAACAGTTAAAACATCTAATAAAAAGGCGAATACATTTTTAGGTATTTATTTTTTAATCTTTGCAATTCATATTAGTGTATTTTTTTATTCAAAATATATTACACTACCAGTGGTTTTAGAAATGCTTCGAGATCATATTGCATTTTTTACCAGCCCATTATTGTTTTTATATCTACTGGCTTCGATATATTCGGATTTTAGATATAAACACAAATATCTATTACATACATTACCTTTTTTAATTCAAATACTACTATTTTCTCCCAGGTTTTATTTTGCTGATCAAAATACAAGAGATTTCTTGCTTAAAAATTTGAATACTACCATAGAAGGTAAACTATCTATCATTTTTGGTCTTCTTGTAGCCTTTTTTTATTTAGTAGCCATGTTTATAGAATTAAAAAAATATAAGCAATTATTGTTAGAGAACTATTCTAACAAATCTGCTTTTAATTATAAATGGTTGTATCAATTACTCATTATATTAAGCATTATTTTCAGCTTTTCATTTTTTAAACAAGCTTATAAATTTTATGGAACTAATATTGAGATTTTAAATACCTTAAGAATAATGCTCACATTGGTATTACTTGGTTTTTTAACCTGGATTGTCTTAAAAAGTATGTATTACCCAAATCTTTTTAGAAATATTAATACTAAGCATATATCGATAAAAGGAATAGTAAAGGAAAATAATATAGTATATATTGTAAATAAGAATGCGAAGGACGATATCAATAGATTATTAATATTTATGAAGAAAGAAGAGCCCTATCTTGACGCTACTTTAACACTACAAAAACTTGCTGAACAATTGGGATTACCCAATCGCACCCTATCCGTATTAATTAATCATAACCTAAATCAACGGTTTTTTGACTTCATTAATCAATTTAGAATAGAGAAAGCAAAAAAAATGCTTTTAAATTCAAATAACGCTAAGCTAACCATACAACAAATTATGTATGATGTAGGATTTAATTCTAAATCTTCTTTTTACACGGCTTTTAAAAAAGAAACTGGCGTAACCCCTTCTGAGTATAAAAAAAGAAGCCATATTGAATAATAAGTAAAGATAGTTCGATTAAAAAAAAGGGTTCGACTTTATGTAATCGAACTCTTTTTTCACACAATATATTTTCATTTGTGTAAATCAAAACTATTACGAAATGAAAAACTTATTTACAAAAACTGTAATCTTATTCTTTATCTTTTTTAGTTGTAAATCTCAAAACAAAAAAATTAAAAGTGTCGTTATAAATTGTAATAAATCTATAGAGATATATAGTGATTCTATAGATAAACATGTAAAACAAATTATAGATAAGAATGCTCAAAAAACATTAAAAGATCCCTTAATAAATTCCTTATCAATTGGATTATACGTAAATAATGTTTCATACACCTTTCACTATGGAGAGTTAACAAAAGGAAAGGGAGATACGCCTACAAATAAAACAATATATGAAATCGCTTCGGTTACAAAAACATTTACTGGTACATTAGCTTCAAAGGCTGTTCTAGAAGGAAAATTGAATTTAGAGGATGATATACAAAGGTATTTACCTCAAACATACCCAAATCTAGAATATAAAGGTGACCCCATAAAAATAAAACACCTGTTAACCCATACCAGTGGATTACCTGGCGGTTATGAAGAAATGAATGAAATATCATCAAATTTAAGCGAAATAGAATTTAACAATACATATCTCAAACTTGAAAACAAACAGACCAAAGAGAAGTTTTTTAAAGACTTATCTAAAATCAACTTAACAGAAAAACCTGGAAACACATTTAATTATTCTAATTTTGGTTCAAATTTAATGGGGTATATTCTAGAAAAAGTTTATCAAAAGCCCTTTCAACAGCTGATTATCTCCAAAATAATTGAAAAGCAACACATGTATGATACGCATTTTCATACTCCAAGGGATAAAAGAAATAGGCTCGCCAATGGTTATTTATTGGGAAAACCCAGGCCAGAAACTAATTTGGCTAAGACGCTTTGGGGAGCAGAAGGTGCTTTAAAATCAACAACTACTGATATGTTAAAATATATCAGGTATCAATTTAAAAATGACGCAATCGTTAAAGAATCTCATAAAAAGTTGTATGAAATTGATACAGATTATTGGATTGGTTATTACTGGTGGAATATCAAAAATCAAAATCACGATGTGCATTATAGACATGATGGAGGTATTTCAAGAGCAAAAAATGTATTGGTTATTTATCCAGAAAAGAAAATAGGCATTTCAATTTTTACGAATGAATCTGCAATTAGTGTAAATCAAGAACTTTCTAATTTAGTTTATAATATCTATAACGAACTCAAATAGAATGATTTTAATCAATATATCCTATTAAAATTATATTCTCACTAAAGTTATTTACTCGTTCCCTATGCCTTCTGTGCTCTTGTTAAATTGAGTAGGGGAGTACAATACATATACTTTGATGCTTATGTTTAAATGTTAAATAATTACAAAAACACTATATAAGCGAATAAATATTCGTTTTTGTTCATATGTTTGTATGGTGAGAGTAAAAGATGAAACAAAACGGTTAGCTATTGTAGAAAGCACTTTGGATATTGTTTTCGAAAAAGGTTTTGCAGGTGTTAAAATGGCAACATTAGCAAAAAAAATAGGTATTTCTGTTTCAACGCTCTATGTATATTATAAAAACAAAGAAGATTTAATCATATCAATCGCAACTGAGCTTATAGAACGAGAGACAAAAAGAAGTAGTAACAGTATTACAGCAGACCTCCCTTTTAAATTGAAGATTAAAGCAATATGGGTTTATTGGATTAACTTTAGTATTAACCATAGCAAGGAGATGAATTTTATTACGCAAGTAAAAAAATCTCCTTACTATGACAAAGTTCCAGAAGCAGTTAGAGAAACAAAAAGTAGATTAGGAACAGATCTTTTTGAGCTTGGTAAAAAAGAAGGATTAATTAAAAATGTGAGTAATGAAATATTAGAATCTACTATGGGAGCTATTTTGCTTGAAACCGTTAACTTGATAATTGATAAAAAATTAAAGCTTAATAAAAAGGATATAGATTTAATGTTCTCATTCGCATGGGACGCTATTAAAAGTTAATTTTTTCAAATTAAAAAAGAATAAATATTCGATTTAAATAAGCAGCTTTACTTTACATTCATAAACATAACTATGGAGAAAGTATCATGTAAGACTTCAACATTAAAAAATAAAATGAAACATAAATTTTTAAAATATATAAAGCGAATGATCATAGGTATAGGAATCTTCATAGGAATCGTCATATTAGTCGTTATCTTGTTTATTAATTTAAGTCCTCAATTTGGAGGAAAAGCAACCAAAGAACAGAAAGCTATATATGAGAAATCAGAAAATTATAAAGAGGATAGATTCGTAAATATAGCCAAAGTACAATTGGATATGAGTTTTAGGGATATGGGAAAAAGCTTGATAGGCTATTTTAAACCACAATCACAAACTACTCCAAAGGAAAACCTTCCTGTACAAAAAATAGATTCTCTGGATATTGTAAAATATATTGGCGACACACGTCTTATTTGGTTTGGACACTCTGCCTTTTTATTACAGATTGATACTAAAAATATCTTAATAGACCCAATGTTTGGAGAAGTTCCGGCCCCACATCCTATGTTAGGAAGTAAGCGTTTTAGTAAAGAATTACCTATTGAGATTGAAAAAATACCTGAAATAGATGCTGTGCTTATTTCTCATGATCATTATGATCATTTAGATTATGATTCGATTAAAAAGCTAAAAAATAAGGTAAAGATGTTTTATACTCCTTTGGGCGTCGGAGTGCATTTGGAGAAATGGGGAGTAGAAAAAGAGCGAATTATTGAATTGGATTGGTGGCAAGAAATCAAGTTGGAAAAGTTAAATTTTATATGTACACCTGCTCAACATTTTTCTGGGAGAGGACTTACGGACAGAACAAAAACACTATGGAGTTCGTGGGTAATACAGTCCAAAACCGACAATATTTTCTTTAGTGGCGATAGTGGTTACGGGAATCATTTTAAAGAAATAGGGAAGAAGTATGGTCCTTTTGATTTTGCCATGATGGAGTGTGGTCAATACAATGAAATGTGGCCAGATGTACATATGTTCCCTGAAGAAACTGCGCAAGCTGGATTAGATGTAAAAGCGAAAAAAATAATGCCAATTCATTGGGGAGCTTTTAAGTTAGCAATGCATGCATGGACAGATCCGATTGAACGTCTTAGTAAAAAAGCAAAAGAATTGAATATTGATATTGTAGCCCCAAGAATTGGTGAAACTGTTGTATTAAACAACGAAAATATAGTCAATCAAGTCTGGTGGTGATAACTTATGCTTTTATTCAAAAAAACTTGTATTGATTGTGGTTTAAAAAATAGCTAAGTATTAGGAATAATGTGTTGTTCGTTTTATCAATTTATGAATACAAAATCAAAAATACACCTATCATAATACCAAATAATGGAATTAATTTTTTACGCTTATTTTTTTCTTTAAAGATAAGTCCTCCAACAACCACGGCAATTAATATTTGACTTCGTTTTATCGCAGATAATAGCATAATTAGTGCATCAGGATTTTGCAGGGCTTTAAAATAAAAATAATCAGCTGCTTGCAATAGAATACCAACAGCAATAATAGTCCAACGCCACTTGAAATCTTTCCGTTTTTCTGCACGAGGGAACCATGTAATAGATAAAATCCCTAATAAAATTAACACCGTGTAAGTACAAAACCAAAATTGTAAGGTTTGTGGATTCAATGCCAAACTCTGAATTAAAAACTTATCGTATAAACCACTGGAAGCTCCTAAAAACGTTGCACCAATAATAGCGAATATCCATTTATTTCTTTTAAAATGTATGCCTTCTTTTTTTCCAATTTTAGAATATAATACTACCGAAAAAATAATGAGAGAAAAACCTATCCATTGTAAAAAATTAGGCTTTTCCTGATAAATTAAAATAGCACCAATAAAGGTGAAAAAAGGACCAGCAGAGCGTATCGGAGTGACAATGGTTATAGGTAAATGTTTTAAAGCTTGATATGCCAAAACCCAGGATGTTGTCATAATCATTGATTTTATAAAAATAAAACCATGAGTTTTCCATGAAATAGATGTAATATGAAATCCTATTTGTTGTGTATATTCTGGAAAATAGAGTGAACCTATAAAAAACGGAAGAAGTAATAAAAAACCAGACCCAATTGTTCCTAAAAGTACAGGAAAAACCTCATTACCCTGTACTGCATGTTTTTTACATAAATTGTGTAATCCCAAAAAAAGTGCTGCCAATAAGCCTAAATACATCCACATGGCGCGAATATAGGTTTTTAGTATATTTTGGAATCATTATACTGGTTAACTATTTGTAAACATCTAAATAAATTTATTTATGAAAGACAATGTAATACCCGTTACAGGATTTCTACTTGAATTATGATTATGTAAAAAATTAACATTTATTTTAAATATAATCATTATTTATGTTATTTTTTTCCGAATATTGCAAAAGTATTATCCATGCATAATATTTTTTATACAAATCAATTAACCTTAAAACCTAAAAATGAAAACTCAACTAACGTTTACAAAAAAATCTTTGTGGCTATTAGCCATTACATTTATAACTACTGCCTCTGCGTTCGCACAACAGGTTATAAATGCAACATTACAACATGATGGAAAGACAAGACAATATCGTCTTTATGTTCCCCAAAGTTATGATGCTACCAAACCTGCTCCATTAATTCTAAATTATCATGGTTTTACCAACAATATCAATACACAGTATAACCAAAGTGATTTTAGACAGCTAGCTGAAGACAATCAATTTATATTTGTTACACCTCAAGGTCTGGGAGGTTTTTTCTCAGGATGGGCAATAAATAACAATTTTGGTGGTAATGAGGATGATTTAGGATTTTCAGATGCACTAATTAATAAAATTCAGTCAGATTTTAATATTAATGAAAAACGTATTTATGCAACTGGATTTTCAAATGGCGGCTTTTTTAGTTATAGATTAGCTTGCGAATTAAGTCCAAGAATCGCAGCTGTAGCTTCTGTAGCAGGAAGCATGACAAGAAGATGGATTGACAACAACCAATGTCAACCACAACATCCAACTGCGGTATTACAAATAACGGGGACTAATGATGGTACTATTTCGATAAACGGTAACGGCTCCAATGAACCTATACAAGATGTTATGGAATATTGGTCAAGCGTCAACAATGGGGATGCTACACCAGAAGTTATTCAATTAGGAGGAGGATCAACACGTTCTATTTGGGATAACGGCGATAATGGTACAACAGCAGAATTTATTAAAGTTCAAGGAAAAGGACACAGCTGGAATGGTGGAAATGTAAACACTTCTCAAGAAATATGGAAGTTCTTTTCTCGATTTGATATCGATGGAGAAATAGATCCAACTACTACACCCCCTACAGGTGAAACGTGTTCTGGAGATGTATCTTCTTTCCCTTATAGTGAAAGTTTTGAAAGTGATTTGGGACAGTGGTCACAGTCAAGTAGCGATGACCTTGATTGGACAAGAGACTCTGGGGGTACACCTTCAAATAGTACAGGGCCATCTAATGGAGCGGACGGTAGTTTCTACCTTTACGTAGAGGCTTCTGGTAATAATGCCGGTTTCCCAAATAAAAGAGCAATACTTAATTCTCCTTGCCTTAACTTTAGTAGTTTAACTACTCCTACGCTTACCTTTCAATATCATATGTTTGGTAGTGCGATTAATAGTTTAACGGTTGAAGCAAGAACTGATAATTCAGGAAATTGGTCAAATGTATTTATTGAATCAGGAAATCAAGGAGATACTTGGAATTCTACTAGTGTAAATCTATCCAATTTTGCTGGTAACGCTAATGTTCAGTTACGATTTAATGTTATAACAGGTTCTGGTAATAATGGATGGCAAAGTGATATTGCTATTGATGCTATTATGATTCAGGAAGGTTCTGGAAATCCAAATCCTACGCCAGATTGTGAGGCATTGGATTTCAATAATTTTACAATCACAGGATTCTCAAATCAAGATAATGTAGGGGATTTTTCTATAGAAAGTGGTGGAGCTGCTTTATCTTTATCTAATAACACCTGGAAATACATAGGCCTTGATTACACGGTAACAGCTAATACAGTGATCGAATTTGATTTTAGCAGTACCTCTCAAGGTGAGATTCATGCCATAGGATTTGAAAACAACAATACGTTAACCTCGTCACGTTATTTCAAAGTACATGGTACTCAGAATTATGGAGTAACCAATTTTGACAATTATTCATCAGGTACTACTACGTACGTAATTCCGGTTGGTAATTTCTATACAGGAGCAATGGATAGGTTAGTATTTATTAATGATAACGATGGGGGATCGGGAAACAATTCCACTTTTTCAAATGTAAAAATATATGAAGGATCTTGTAATGGTTCATTATCTGCAAAAGAAGTTATTGCTCAATTAGACAATAAAGAAACTTTACTTGGTACAGATGATGAAGGTATGAATGCTATTATAATGACGCCTAACCCGACAAGTGATCAATTTTCTCTTCATGTAAACTCAAAAAGCACTAGTGAAATACTAATTAGTATATATAATACAATTGGACAGAAAAAATATGAAGCTAGATTACATCCAGGGGTAAATAATTTCTCTGCTAATAACATGGAGCTTAGTTCTGGAATCTATGTTGTAAAAATTCAATCTGAAGGCGGCAAAGATGTTGTGAAAAAACTAATTGTCAAATAATAATTAACCAACACTTAATTCTCCACCAAAAGATGCTTCAATTATAAAACTGAAGCATCTTTTATTTTTGGTAACATTAAGGGAGCCTGTTCTTTTTGAAGAGAAAGAGAGATTAAAGGAATAAAAAATCCATTACATACTCACACTACAAATACCCACTACTGGGTATTTTATTTGACTTCTATTCTGAATACATTTATTAGATACTAAAAACAGGTGTTTTTACTTATTTTTTGATAAATGAGTTCTGATTAAATTAGAATTCTTCAATCGTCATTTCCCCTCTTTTTGCTACTATAAAGTATAGACGTTCTTTAATGTTACAATAATCAATACTTTTTGTATTAAATATTATTGATAAGGATTCAAATAATTGATTTATCAATTTCGTTTAACAAACAGGATAAAAAAATAATCATGGACAACACTAAAATACATCCAAAAAGTGAAAACTTTGCACATCTAATCGATATACATTTGTGGAGAGGAGCACCACAGAATTTAGATGAAAATAGAGAAATTCAAATACTTGTAAATCAAGGGCATGTAGTTGGGTTTTGTCCCGATCGACTTCAACCCGCTTGGTCAGCGTATCGTGTGGCATATGCAACTGATGATGTTAAGTATGATCGCCCTATTAACTATTATAATGACTTAAGACTTGATAAACAATTTCGAATAGGAAAAAATACTTTCGGTAAAATTGGAGGTATTCAATTAAATGTAGGGCATATGACTCCCAATGAAGTTATTAATAGACAATTTGGAAGATTAGCACAAATGGAGACATTTTTTATGTCAAATATGAGTCCACAATATGGATCACTTAATAGTGGTGTATGGTTGAAATTGGAAACTGCCATTCGAGAAATTGAAGATAAACCAAGAGAGCATGATCATGTTTGGGTTATAGTTGGCCCAATTTTCGGTGATACGCCAGAAATGATTTATCGAGGTCAAGATAAACATCTTCCAGTTCCCGAAGCATATTTTTGTGTTACTGTAGATCCTTATAGATATCCTTACGACACATTATCAAAAGCTTATATAGACTGTTTTATTATTCCTCAAAACGCACCAGGAAGTTCCTATCCAGAAGATTATCCTGCTACATTGGAAGAAGTGGAGGAAGCCACTAACTTAAAATTTTTTGATTCTTGGAGTAGGGACATACCTTTAGGGTTAGTTTCTCAAAAAGAATCGCAATCTGAAAGTAGGTTAATAAAAATACTAAGACAAAAACAATTAGAGGTAAAACCTTCAGAATCAATACTTCAAAAAACTAGGAGAGAAGCTCAAACTGTTGATCAACTTATAGAAGGGCTTAAGTCTGAAGCAATTCGTATTAATGTTTTAAACAGAGACCTTACCGAAGATGAATCGATCCAACTCAAAACTATCCAACATACTATTTCATGGTTAATTAAAGCTAAGGAAATTTCTAATGATTCACAGGAACTCAATAATCTTGGAGAGCTGTCTAATTTAATTACTTATAAGATTATATCAGATATGGATGGTAAGCTTAAACAAGGAGCAAGAACATCATGTAATTTTTGGAGTCAATTTATTGAACCAAAACAATCAATTGTAATTCGTTTAGGAATCTTTACTAGTTTGGGAGGAACCATTGCTCGTGCTTATAAGCCATACGAAAATGAAGGTGTTAGGTATGGAAGAGTAGAATTTAACACGAAATTTCTTGGAAGGTTCACAGAAGATGAGATCGCCGGAACAATTATTCATGAAATTGGTCATACATTAGGCATAGGGTGGGAAGATTGGAGTGAACTTTTCAATAGCAATACAGGTAAATTTACTTCAGATGCCATTAGTAAATTAAACGAATTAGAAATAATGGAAGTAGAAAGAGATGGTGGTGGAGGAACGGCATTTGCACATTGGGACGAGGATAAATTTGATAAAGAACTTATGACGGGTTATAAAAATACTGGAGAATATGTACTTCCAGTTACTATAAATTTAATGTCCTTATTAGGACATAAAGTAATAGAACCTTTGGAACAAAAAACGGCATTAAGCGAGCTCTTAAAAAGAGCTTCAAATCTAGTTTTTTCTCAGCAAGATGCTGTAAGACGAATTGACCTAGATTATTTTGAAGAAACCGAATTATTAGAAACAATTCCACATGAGTAAATTGATGTGTAAAATATATTGCAACAGCTATTTGATTTTAAAAAGCAATCGAGCATAGCATAAGTTTTACTTAAATGTATAACGTTGTTCTTCTGTTGAAGATGCGCTTAATAATTGGTTAAATATTCTTATGGTATTAAAATTACCTGTAATTTCTCCGGATACAGCAATTCCAGAAATACCTGTTTCTAATATGTCCGTAACATCTTCTGTTGTTATGCCTCCAAAACCAATAATTGGTGTTTCTGTTTTTAAGGCCTCTATAATTGTAATATAACCATTTAAACCTAAAACCTGATTTAAATTATCTTTGGTTATTGCATCTCTAAAAGGGCCTAAACCAATATAATCAACTTCTTTACCAATTAATGTTTTGCAATCTTGAAAAGTATTTGCTGTTGCGCCAATACTTTGCCAAGTGTATAAATACTTTCTGACAATAGTAGGGCAGGAATCCATTTTTTCTAAATGGACACCATCAGCTTTAATCTCTTTTGCTATTGTATAATGATCATTAATAATTAATCTGGTTTGAAAATGAGATGTGATTTCTCTTGCTTCTTTGGCTAGCTTTAAAACTTTTTTTTCTGAAGCATTTTTTAAATGTAATTGCACTAATTCTATACCAGATGTACAAGCTTTTTGAATGTTTTCCAGATGTTCTTTTGGAGAGTTTCCCTGGGATATATAATGTAGTTTGGGTATAATCATGTCTTGTTTTTGGTTATTGGATATACCTAAATGGAAACTATTTTGGAGTATTCCATAAAAAACGACTCAAAACGTTTTAGTTTTGGGTGCATTTGTTCTGAGTATAGCACAAATTGGCATTTTTTAATACTTTTAGTAATCGACATAAGTGCAGTATATGCTAAATTCTGAATTAGAAACTCAGCATCGTCTATACTAAATATCTTTAACTCAGAGATATTTACCCCATTTAATAAAAACAACTTATTCATTGATTTAGGTGTAGAAATAAGAATATCTATACCCATAAAGATTTCTGATTTTTGCACATCAACATGAAGTTGTTCATACCCTACATAAACTCGTAACGAATTATGTTTAGTATACATTAAAAATGCATCATATAATTCCATGGCTTTTTCCTTATTCTCAACAAGGACTACCGCTCTTGGAGCATTTCCAACTGCTTCACATTTCAATTTTTGCAATGTGGTAAGTATAAGCGTAGTTGTTTTTCCACTACCTTTTGAGGCTGTACAAAAAACATTGGCACCACTTTTTATTACAGGAATACTACTACTCTGAAAAGGAGTAGGTTTGATTATATCTAGATACTCTAGCTTCTCTTGTATATCAGAATGTAATTTTTTAAAAGGCATAGGAATTAAAGAGATAACCGTTTAGCGTAAATATTTATAATAATCGAGACAAATATACTACCTAGAAACGAAATAGATGGGCTTAATTCCTAATTTACAAGACGTAACTATTGATAAAGCTTTTAAATATTATATAAAAAGATAATTGTCTAATAAAATAATTACATAAGTGGATTAGAGATAAATTATATAAATAAAGACAACCTTTTAAAAATTAAAAGGTTGTCTTTGTTGAAAGATGGAGAGTAGTATACTCTCATCACCTTTTTAAATCAGTTTGAATTCTTTTCAAACAAGACCTTAGTCCACTATTAAATTTAGTGTACGACTGGAACCTGAACGGTCAGAAATTCTTACTACATATAATCCCGATTTAAGTCCGGGAATATCAATAGTCATACTCTTAGTACTTTCACTTACCAATAAAGATTTTATTTTCTTTCCAGTAATATCAAGGATAGTGATTACATTACCCTTTAGATCTGTTTTGTTTAGTATTGAAATTTTTTCAACTGCCGGATTAGGGGACAATATAAAAGAAAGTTCATCATCTTTCGTTGTCGTTACTTTAGGATCGCAATTAGGAACTGCTTCTGTATTGCTAAAGTAAATACTATAACCATCTGCAACTAACACAAAGTTTCCGTTATCAATAGCTGCAAAATAATCTCCATCTAATCCAGGTATACCAGTACCAGTTATAGAAATTGCTGGATTTGGTTGATTAAAGTTTTGAACATTTTCAGAAAAATTAATATACCATGGAGTGATATTTAGGTCAAATGAAAATTGATACAAGCCATTGTTTGCTAAATCCCAATTTACTGTAAACTTGGTGACATTTTCCATATTAGGACCACCGGTACCTAAAACGTGAACATTATTGAATGATGTGAATATAGTTTCCAAAGGAGTACTTAATGGTGTTTCGAAGGCACAATCACTACTTGGAGGGTTTACTATAATATCTCCATCAACTACTAATGAAACTGAAGCCGTAGCTGCACCACCGTTTCCGTCACTTATTGTAAGAGTAGCGGTATATTCTCCTGCTGAATATGTATGAGTAGATATTGGTTCTCTACCAAAAGTCCCATCGCCATAATCAATATTAAATGTTAGTGCGTCTCCATCGGCATCAGTGGATCCTGAGGCATCAAAATTTACTTCTAATGGATCAGTTCCTATTAAGACAGAAGCTATAAATGAAGCCACTGGAGCATTATTTGTTGGTGTAGTTACTACACTTTCACAATCAGGAGCTGTGCTAGATGAACTGAAATAAATAGTAAACCCATCGGTTTGCGAAACCATGACAAAATTACCTTGATCGATAGTTACATAATAAGAACCATCTAAGCCTGCAAAACCAGTATTTGTAAGTGTGATTTCTGGATTAGCTGTATTAAAAGTATGAGTAGCACTTTCTAACAAATTATTCCACCAACTAGGGATACCATTATTAGTATTCATAGATAATTGATATAATCCATTATTAGTAGCATCCCAATTAATAGTAAAATCAGTTAAGGTGCTTAAATCAGGGCCTTCATCACCTAAAATAAATACGTTATTAAATGATGCATTTATTGATGGTAACGCTGTTTGTATAGGTGTGTCAAAAGGACAAGGAATTTCCTTACAATCTGGATCTACAACTAAACCAATAGTTTCTACAGAACCACTACTAAATTCACCGTCACTAACTGTCAATGTTACGGTAGCGTTATCCAAACCAGTATAAGTATGAGAAACGTTAACACCTTGGGCAGTAGTTCCATCTCCAAAGTCCCATGTATATGTTAATGTATCACCATTAGGGTCAGTAGAATCAGATGCATCAAAAGTAACATCAGGACCTCCACAACGACCATTATCACTAGTAAATTTAGCTTCTGGTGGTTTATTTGGTAATGATGCAGTTCCAAAATCAACATCACTTGTAGAATAAAATGCTTCTGGAGTAAGTGAACGCTGCCAAATACTATAAATCACATGTTTACCTGTTCTTTGTGGCAACACTACATCTATATTATCGGTAGCTGAAGCCGGTCTTGGATCTGTGCGTGTTAGAAGTTCCAGACTGTCCCAAGTAAGAGGTTGATCAGGGGTCCAATCTGCTTTTGTTATATATACTTCATAATACAAGGTTTGATGGGGTGCAGTATTGGTCCAGGTTACAGTATATGGACCTGGAGTAACCGATGTTGTGACCCAATCATTTCTTACCTGATCTAATCCACCATACTTATCTGGTCGTCCGGCACTGGCCAGGTTACCATCAGCTATAATTTCTCTATGCATGCCACCGGCATCCATTCGCGCAACTTCATTCCAGTCATAAAATGCTTGCGTTCCCCAACCAATAATCGATGCTTCACAGGCAGGAGAATCTGGACTTTGTGGATCTTCCTGAAAACAAATCCAGACACGACTTGGTGGATTTGTTACGGTGCCATGAGTAAGGATGGATTGAATCGGAGCTAATAAAAAAGTGGCGCAAATCAAAGTATGCGAAAACCACCTTTTAAACGGAATATTAATCCCAAAGCGAGTTTTGTTAGTTAGTTCATGTTTTATCATACTACTAAGGTTTTAAGTTAAAAATTTATGTGTAAAAATTAAGACTATAAACAATACAAGAACATTGATTATTTAATTGGTTATCCATTTTATACAAAATTTTCTAGGAGGATAAGAGATTCACGAGCTCCTATTATAATTTAACAACTTAAAAGTACAAACTCCTTTATAAACATAGTTAAACTTTAAAATATTAATTTTTATATCTGTCTTCTTATTATGAGAGGAAAAGAGATTGTAACACACTACTTTTCTTTTACAGTTTATAGAAATTAAATAGATGCTCAGTGTATTTTGATAAGATATATTATAACTAATAACGTTTTAGGGATAATCATTCTTTTTTCAAAATTTCAATATGTCTTTTAATACGTTCAACTTCTTCTGGTAAGGTGCCTTTATAAACTCCTCGAATATGACCATGTTTGTCTACAAGTATTAAATTTTCGGTATGAATAAAACCATTTTTATCATTGGTTTGTTTATATGTTTCATCCGCAAAATAGGATTCTCTCGCCAATTTATAGATCTTTTCTCTTTCCCCAGTTACTAAATACCATTTTTCCGAATTTACGTCTTCGCGCTCACCGTATTTTTTAAGAACCTCTACAGTATCATAACTTGGAAAAACCGTATGAGAAATAAATTTGATCTCATCATCACCCTTATATATCTTTTGTAACTTGCGCATATTATTAGTAAGTTTTACACAAATACTTGGGCACGTGGTAAAGAAGAAATTGGCTATATAAATATAGCCTTTTAAATTATCGTTAGTGATCTCGTTACCAAGTTGATTCTTAAATTTGAAATCCGGAATTTTATGAAACTTTTTTAGTTCATCTTCGCTAGGCAACCAAGAAGGAACAAAATCAGGAGTATTATAATAGGGCAATTTATCTACTTTTTTTGATGCAATTTTGATTCTTTCATGGCTATTTTCAATTTCTTTTTTTGCTGTTTCCTGTTTACACGAAATCAAAAAACTACCAAAAAAAAATACAACTATACCTATTCTTTTAATCAACATAATTATCAGATTTACAATTTAAAGAACCAATTAACCCAAAGCGTTCACCGTTTAATACCTGATAATTTGCTTTGATCTTGCCATTAAAATCCCATAATTTTTGTGTACCATCTTCTTTACCATTGGTATAGTTTAATTCTTCAGCAAGTTTTCCATTACTATACCATGCACGCTGTGTTCCTATTGGATTTCCATTAATATCAAAATGATTTACAAATTTCAGTTGACCGTTATTCCACCAAGCCTTATGGGTTCCAGATTTTTTACCGTGAGTATAAAATCTTAATACTGCTAACTTACCATTAAAAAAAAACTTTTGTTCTTTACCATGTTTCTTTCCTTCTAAATATGTTATTTCATTTACCGTAAGTGTATCAATTTTAGAAAAAAGTGTTCCAGAATAGAGCTTATCTTTATAATACATGTATCCATTATCTAGAGTTAAATTTCTATCATTTATATTCAAATCATTAACCTCAGAATTACAAGCATAAAGCAAAAAAATCAGAAATAAATATCTTGTTTTTAGAATAGCAGACATTAAAATATTGAATTGTTTTATCAGTTTAGTAAACTAAAAATACATTTTTATATTATAATGCTTTATAGTTTTTTTGGAATCATGATGCTGAGTATAATTGAAATAACAGAAGGGAAGCAAAACCCATTTTGGTACACGATTTCTTAAAACAATATGGCACAACGTATAGAAAAGAATTAACAGACTTTTTTAGTAAAAGAGTCAGCTGGCGTGTAGGGTTTTACCCAGATATAACATCAGAAAAATGATCTCAAAAAACTTGGACCAAAACAGGGCAGAGCTTTAAGAATTACAATGGAGTCTTATCAATTCTTAATTAGGTTGACAATTTCTTTATAGGAGGCACCAATCGGAATTTCCATACCCCCAAGTAAGACTACATCTTTTGAGGTCAAAGAAGCAATTTTTCCAGTATTAATGATATAAGAACGATGAACTCTTAAAAAATAGGAAGGTAGTTTTTCTACAAAAGAACTTATTTTATCTTTTGTAATTATGGTATCGTCTGCAGTATGTATTCTTACATAATCTTTAATACTATCAATAAATAAAATGTTGTTAAACTCTACTCTAATCATTCTTTTGTTTGAATTAACAAAGATGTGATCTGATATTGTATCTATTTCAGAGGATTTGTGAGCGATGGGTTCAATAGTTGTATTCAGAGCCTTGTATTTATTAATAGATTTATAAAACCGAATAAAAGATATTGGTTTTAATAAATAATCAATGATATCCAATTCATAACCTTCCAGAGCATACTCTCTGTAAGCAGTTGTTAATATGATTTTTGGTTGTATAGTCGTATTTTTTATAAAGTCAATACCTGTAACTACAGGCATTTGGATATCTAAAAACAAAAGATCAATAGCAGTGTTTTGAAGAAAATCTCCGGCAGTTATAGGATTATCAAATGTTGATACAAGTTCAAGGTCTGGTACTTGCATTATGTGTTTTTCAAGTACCTTAATGGCTAGCGGTTCATCGTCTACAACCATACATTTTATTCCCATATTACTTTAAGTTAATGTTTAATATTATCTGAAAATCAATATCTGTTTTGATACTTTTCAGATTATAATTATTCTTATAATTAAGTTCTAGTTGTCTTTGAGAATTGGAAAACCCAATTCCAGAATGTGAGTCATTTTCTATATCGTTTTGTTTGTTCAGAGGTAAGGTATTAAAAACCTTAAAACAAAGTTGATCCTGGTTAGTTGTCAATTCAATTTTAATTACTGAATTATTGAGATTATTACTCGCGCCGTGTTTAAAAGCGTTTTCTACAAATGATATAAGGATCAAAGGAGCAATCATTACGTTAGGGGAATGAAGGTGGTGTGTGAAGTCCAATGTTAACTTATTGCCATAACGTAGTGATTCCAAATCGATGTAATCCTGTATGAAATCAATTTCTTTTTTTAACGGAACTTCAGCATCTTTACATTGATATAGCATATAATCTAACATGTCTGACAGTTTTAAAACGACTTCAGGTGCTTTTTCTGATCGTTCTAATGTTAGTGAATATAAATTATTTAACGTATTGAACAAAAAATGTGGGTTTGTTTGTGCTTTTAAAAATTTGAGCTCGGTATTCGCCTTTTCCTTTTGTAAAACTTCAAGTTGGTGACGTTCTTCAAAACGGTCCTTAAATGCCTTAGTTGTAAACATTAAAAAAACGAATACATAAACGGATGGAAAATAAACAACAGCCAGGTGAAATGGTGCTGTTATGATTTCGAATAAACTTTTATATTCAAAATATTTAGGAGCAAAAATTTCGGTCAGATACATGTTCAAAAGCTTTGATAGTACTAAAAGTACATATACCGATATCAAAAAAGACACGCCAAACTTGAGGTATTTCTTTTTAAATAAAAGTTTAGGGACCTGATAATAGACTAAAAAATAACTCGCTAATAATTGGGCAGGTAAAAAACTTAAACCACTGATCACAGTTTTTTTAACACTTCCATCATTTAATGCAGCCAATATGGGTAAACTTATAAACAATAAAACCCAAAATATAAGGTGTGAAACAACTCTATTCTGAATGATCCAATCGATCAAGTTCTTTTTTTTGACCATAGTTCATAAATATATAAAATATGAATCTAGAATCTCTTCAAAAAAAGACGAATCTCAATCATCTCTTGCTCAATTTACACTTCTTACGGATGTATCAAATTTTCTGTTAATGATGAATATATATATGCTAGAAAATATCGTTAGTCTACTTTTTAATCTTTCATTTATCCTATTAGATAAGTTTGTGTATAAATATCAAAAATAAGAATATGAGATGTGTGAAAATCATGTATACGTTATCCATTTTCCTTTTTGCGCAGATTACTTCTAGTCAGAGTAATGAAAAACCTGAATCAACGCAATATACAATTGCTTACTCCTCAAAAAAATCTGGTGATGGAGAAATTTATTTGACCAATAGTCAAGTTACATCAAAAATAAAAATTACCAATCGACCAGGGAATGATGGATATGCGGCGTGGTCACCTGATGGTAAACGAATAGCCTGTTATGCTTATCATGATGGAAGAAAAACATGGTCTATACATACAATGAATATTGATGGTACTCATAGAAAGAGATTGACTCATGCTAAAAACAAATGGGATAGTTCTCCTGCCTGGTCTCCCGATGGAAAAAGGATTGCTTTTTCAAGAAGTTATAAAAATGATAAAGGGGTTTGGACAGAAGAAATTTGGATCATGAATTCAGATGGTAATAAACAAACCCAAATAAAATCATTAAATGGGGGAGGACCTTACTTTACTCTAGATGGAAAGATTGTCTTTCATTCTCAAACAAATACTAGTGAAATTTGTATCGCAAACGCTGATGGTAGTGCTATGACTACATTAACTAATAATGATGCTGAAGATTGGCATCCCGAGGTTTCTCCAGATGGTAAGCAAATAGCATTTATGTCGAATAGAGATGGAAATTTTGAAATTTACGTAATGAATATAGATGGTTCTCATCAAAAGCGATTAACCTTTAATGATGTTCGTGATTCTACACCCACTTGGTCTCCAGATGGTTCTCAAATACTATACACCTCACATGATAAAGAAGAAAACGCTCATATTTATATAATGAATAGCGATGGTTCTTCAGTAAAGAAATTTATACAGAATGCTGGTGGTCAGGCCTGGCTAAAAATTCGTAAACCATGAAAAAAACATATTTTATTCTAATACTTATATCAGTTATATTTTTAAATGGCTGTATTAAAAAACAACATTCAAAAGATCATGATTCATCAATTATAGAAAGACCTTATCTTGGTCAAAAACCACCGGGTTTAATACCTGAACCTTTTGCTCCAGGTATAGTTACCACATCAGATTGGGAAGTCAGCGGTGTATTTACACCAGATATAAGGGAATTCTATTTTATTAGAGAAAGTAAGGAAACTAAAAAACAAGAACTTGTTGTTTTTCAATATCAAAATAATGAGTGGCAAGAATCAGTTGTATCACCAAGGGTTGGAACTCCCTTTATCGCTCCTGATGGTATGACCATGCATTTAGGAAGAAAATATAGGGAACGTACTGATACTGGAGATTGGTCAGAGTTAAAGAAACTCGACCCATCTTTCGAAGAGATACAAATTATGCGTCTTACGGTATCATCAAAAGGTACCTATGTTTTTGATGAGATAGGCATGCCAAATGGAGATGGCGTTATTCGGTATTCGAGATTAATAGACGGGAAACGTGAAAAACCAAAACCATTTGGTAAAGAGATTAATACCGGAAGCATGAATGCTCACCCTTTTATTGCACCAGATGAATCTTATTTGATATGGGACGGTGAAAGAGATAGTGGATATGGTGATTCTGATATCTATATTAGCTTTAAACAGCAAGATGGTTCATGGGGTGCCGCTATTAACTTGGGAGACAAAGTCAATACTGAGGGGTGGGAAGCGGTTGCCTGTGTAACACCAGATGGTAAATACCTTTTCTTCAATAGAAATATGAATCCAGAGAACTACGATAATGTAGATATATTTTGGGTAGATGCTCAAATTATTGAAACACTGAGACCTAAACATGAGTTATAATAATTGCTCAAGTGGAATATGTAAACTTAAAATCTTTGCTTTTTTACCCTTAGTGGTTATAAATATAACCCTGTAGCTGAAATTATTTCAGTTACAATTTTATTTATATCAACTTCAAAACGTTTTAAACCTAATTCTTCATCATAATTTTGTAGCAACTGAAATCAAATAAACAGGGTTTAAAAGCTAAAAACTATGAAAACAACTGTGCTTTTATCAATATCTACAGTATTCTTTTTTCTCATTACAAGTATTTCTTTTTCGCAAAACAAACAATTAAAAGATCATGTGCTTTTTTACAGTTCTTTTGACGGAAAACTATCTGCAGATGTATCTGTTGGGGATGCAAAGATATATACCGCAGAAAATTATAATAAAACAGATAAAGCCAGACCTGGCTTACACAACACTAATGTGGTTTTAGCAAAAAATAGAGGTCATATAGGTGATGCGCTTCATTTTAAAAAGAAAAATACAGCTGCTATTTATTATAACGGTTCTAAAAATTTAGGTTATAGTCCAACATCTTGGAGTGGCTCCGTCTCGTTTTGGCTACAATTAGACCCTGAGGTAGATTTAGCTCCAGGGTATTGTGATCCAATTAACATCACTGATCATAAGTTCAATGATGCTGCTTTATGGGTAGATTTCACAGATGACAAACCAAGAGAATTTAGATTAGGTGTTATGGGTGATTTAGAAGTATGGAATCCAGAGAATAAAAATGACGAAACCGAGGTGAAAAAACGTACCGTTACGGTAAAACAACCTCCTTTTAAAAGCGGAAAATGGACACACATTGTCATCACATATTCTGAAGTGAATACAAATAAATCTACGTGCAAATTATACCTAGACGGTCAACTCAAAGGTGTTATAAAAGATGTAAATGACCCTTTTACCTGGGAAGAAGAAAAGGCAAAAATCATGCTAGGCTTAGGTTATATTGGCATGATGGATGAACTTACAGTTTTTGATAAGCCATTAGATCTTAAGGAAGTAAAATTTGTTTTCGAACTAAAAAATAGTATAAAAACGTTATTCAAATAATAGAAGATGTATGAAATAAGCATTAACTATTTTATAATTTTCCAAAAATAACCTTATAGAGAAAACCTTTTTAGGAGTATCATCAAAGATATCTTAAAGCCATTTTGCTTTTATGTCTTTATATTTAGTTCTTCCGATAGGGATACGTTCACCATTTTTTAACTCAGCTATATATTTGCTTCCAGACTCTACAATAATTTCCTTTATCTCAGACATTTTTACTAAATATGACTTGTGGATTCGTTCAAAAGAGTAGGATAACAGCTGTTCTAGCTTTTCGAGTGATTTATCATGTAATTCTTTTTTTTCTTCAGTTAAAAAGAGTTCAGTATAAGGGCCAGCTCCTTTTACATAAAGTAAATCTTCAATGGGTATTAACTGTATCCTGTGTCTTTTTTTTACAGCTAAAAATTTAACCTCATTTGTTTCTATTTTTTCTTTTGTGATGGCTTTATTTAAGGCTTGTTCCAACCGTTCTCTGTTAAAAGGTTTAGGTACAAAATCTAAAACCCCATATTCAAAAGCTGTAATTGCCTGGTCTTTGTATGCAGAAATAATTATAGTATGAAACGATCCGGAAACCGCAGTAGTTAGCAGATCAAAACCATTATGTCCGTTAAGGTTCAAATCTAAGAGAACAAGATCCAATGTATTATTTTCAATAAACTGTAATGCCCTATTGAGTGTATTAATATGCGTTAATGATTGTAAAGTATTCCCAAAAATAGAACGAGTCATTCGTTCGATTCTCTTGGCGATTCTTGATTCATCTTCAACGATTAAAATGTTCATCTCCTTAGGAATATATTTTTATGGTGTTTTTCCAACCATGATTTGTTGGTACAGAAGTTAAGTCCCATTGTTCTTGATAACTTTCTGTTAACCTAGCTTTTATGTATTTAAGACCTGTACCTTCTTTTCTATTATTTATTTCTTGTTTCTCATTCTCATTAGCTGAAAACGTTAAAAATGTGTAACATATATAATCATTATTCGACTCAAAAACAAGCTTAAATTTAATACTATTATCATCCAGAGGTAAGCTATGCGTAATTCCATTTTCTAATAGTGTGTGAAGAATTCCTGGAGGTATTTTTTGCGCGATATCTATACCTTCTTCTTCCCAAGAATAGTTGATTTCTTTTCTGTACTTCATAATTTCAAGATGTGTACGACAAAGTTCTATTTCCTGAACAATAGGGATCAATGTTTGATTTTCAATTTGATTAAAGAGATCAAATTCTTTGGCTAAGGCTTCTATAAACAAAACTCCTTTCTTAGGTGCCTCTTCTATCCAATCTATTAGTGAAGTCAAGGTATTCATTAGAAAATGAGGTTGAATATTTTTTTTGAGTAATTCCAGACGCAAACGTGTAGATTGAACCAGAGAAGTTTCATACGCAAGCCGTTGTTCTTTAATCCTGTGAGAAAGTAAATAAAACATTCCAAGAAGAATAAGACTAAAACCTACAAAAAGGCCTATGTTAAAGGAAGTAACAAAATTTATCAGTAAGGATAGTAACAATGACATTACTACAAGACTAGCCCCCTTTTTTCTTTTATAAACGGCATAAACCACAATCCCAAAAGAAAACACCCACATGCTTATAGCCATGTTACGGGTAGTAAAATCAAGGAAATTATGTTTGATAAAAAAAATAAAAAATAGAACTCCTGCATAAACAAGCAAGGAAAATTTTCGTTTGGGATAAGGAAATTGCATAGAGAAATAGAGTGGAATCAAAAAAGAGATACCAAACATCAGAGCAGCCTTGGTCTCTAAGCGTATATGATGATATGCATAATGGATAGGAACATAGGTTGTAATGAATTCTGCAAGATTTAAGACAAAAAAGAGAAAGCAACTAATACTAAAAATAAGCATGGGGTACTCTTTTTTATTACTTAGGAATAAGAAAAGAAAGTAAATCGAAGCGATTAGAAATGCACCCGCAAAAATGTGCATGTAAGAAGTCTCGATGAGTCTCTCGGTTAATAAATCATCATAGTTAGCTATATCTACACTCATACCCACATGATCCGGGAAATAATAGATACTTGACCGTATGGCTAACATATGTTTACCCACTTCAGTCAAATGAGAAGGAATGATAAATGTAGTCAACATTTCACCTTCTGGACCAAGTGCTTCCTCTTGTCCGGGATTTCCATTTTTTCCAATCATAACCCCATCCCAAAAGACTTCATACTCCCCATAAATATAAGGGCGAATTGCGTACGGATGCAACGGCTTTGATACTTTTAGAATATCAATGGGAGTTCGGGTCCAATACACCTCACCAGACTCTAATACCGCCTTTCTTTCATCCCAGTCCTCATCGTTCCAGTCTTTAGCTGCCCATTCTGGTCGATCACCTATTCGAGATAGGGTTTGGTGTTCTATAAATACCGGGGGTTGAGAACAAGAAGTTACAAGTAGTACCAAGCATATTAAAAGGAAATTGGGCAAAGATTTCAAATTCATTTTTAATGCAGTTTTACAAATGCAAGCTAACCATTATGTAATTGTTTTTAGAGTTGTTCATTAGGGTATAGAGCAGTTGGTGAAATTTAAATTGTATACTCGAGAGAAAAAAACATCTTTTGCAAGGTACAAAATATCAAAAAAATACAATTAAGGGTATAATAACAGATTACGAATCACTTTGAGTATTCATGTTTGTAAAAAATGAGACAACCAGAAGGAACACTTTAAATATATAAAGGAAAAGAATATGAAAGTTACAAATTTGAAACAAGTAAGAGAGTTATACATTATAATCTTCTTATTACTTGGTTTTATTGCTTCATGTCAAAAAAGTGACAAATCTAAATTAACATTCTATACAATTGCCTATAGTTCAGTAAAAACAGGGAACATAGAAATTTATTCAGGTAGCGTAAAAGGTAAATCAACTATTAAAAGTACAAATGAGAACGGTGGTTATGTAGCTTGGTCTCCTGACGGAAAGCAATTTGCATTTTATGGTAAATACGATGACAAAAAAACCTGGTCTATTCATACTATGAATATTGATGGTACGAATAGAAAACGAATGACACATGCAAAAAATAAATGGGATAATGCACCTGATTGGTCTCCAGATGGAAAAAAAATTGTTTTTGCTAGAGAGTACAAAGATTCTGAAGGAGTTTGGCATCCAGAAATTTGGATTATGAATTCAGATGGTAGCAAACAGACCCAGATAAAGTCCCTAAAAGGAAGTAACCCTTATTTTACTCCAGATGGTAGAATTGTCTTTTCCCGAGAATTCGAAGACAAGAGCAGTGCAATAAGTATAGCAGATATTGATGGAAAAAACATCATTCAGTTGACACATAATAATGCTAAAGAATGGCATCCTGAGGTTTCTCCTGATGGCGATCAGATTGCCTTTATGTCTAATAGAGATGGAAATTTTGAAATTTATGTGATGAACATAGATGGCTCCAATCAAAAAAGATTAACATATAATGATGTTGATGACTGGTACCCATCCTGGTCGTCAGATGGTTCTCAACTAATTTTTTCAACTGCTACCGGTGAAGGAAGAGAAGATAGAACTATTTATATCATGAACAAGGATGGTTCTTCTATAAGAAAAATTATAGCTCATGGTTCACAGGCTGCATGGTTAAAAACAATTAAATAATAAAAGTCATGATAAACAAAGCTGGACTACTACTTTTAATTTTTCTTATACTAGCAAATAGTAGCTTTTCCCAACGAAGTGATAATAACCCACCAGAGGCTACAGTCGCCGAAGCCAAGCTTTCATTTAAAGATATTCCTTACCTTAAAAAAGCCTTTATCACTACCACACCAACCCATAGGAAAGACGGTATCCCCGTTGGTAAATTGGGTGTCAACGGAGGTAATAAAGAAGCTATTCTTAAGTTAGCACAGGAGATCGCCGACAACAAATATGGCAATTTTGACAGTTTTCTTATTGCCCACAAAAAGAAGCTAATTTTTGAATCCTATTATTTACGTGGACGTATCAATCTACCACATCCACAAGCATCAGCAACTAAAACCTACACCAGCTTGGCACTAGGTCGTGCTATCCAGTTGGGGTATTTGACCATGGCCGATTTAGACAAACCATTGATAAGCTTTCTCAAAGACTTAGATTCATCAAAATTTGTTAAAGGTGTAGAGAAGATAACACTACATCAGGCTTTGACGATGCGATCTGGTATCGATATCAGTAAAGATAAAAGGAAAGAACTCGAGGAAAATTCAGACCTTATAAAAGGCCAGAAACATGTTCAGGTTTTTCTTGAACACACAGCACCTATTACTTCAGATTCTCAGATTTTTAAATATAAAGACGATCCAAGGTTAGTCATGCAAGTCATCGATGCAGTTGTACCTGGATCTGCCAAAGATTTTATCAAAAACGAACTCCTCAATAAAATGAATATCACAAATTATCATTGGCTAACTGATGTAAGCGGCCTGCCAAGATCGGGAAGTGGCTCTAGCATGACATCGCGCGAAATGGTCAAGTGGGGCATATTAACCGCAAACAAAGGCAAATGGCATGGCGAACAACTAATACCAGAAGCTTTTATTGCAAGATCTACTAGTAAAATTGTCGATCAAAGTGAAGAATATGACGACATTCCTAGTGGTGTTTCTGGTACGGCTTATGGCTATTTCTGGTGGCAAGCCGATATGCTCATAGGAAATAAAAACTACTTGAGCAAAGCGGCAAGGGGTGGTAGCGGGCAAACTATCATTGTCATTGATGAGCTTGATCTTGTTGTTGTGACCACTACCCATAGAAATGTTGATGATCCTGTATCTGTTACAGCAACAAGGGTTTTACCTGCTTTTATTAAGTAATAGTGAGAGGAGCATCAATCATTATAAAAATCTAAACAATGAGAAAAATATAAATATGAAAAATATTATTTCAGTACTATTACTTATATTTCTTTTTCAATCAGGTGCAGCGCAATCAAATACTGATACTACCATTGATTTAATTAAAAAGGTAGAAACCAGTCTCACAACTCGAGTACACATAGAGGGCGATACAACATGGTCTATAGAAGAACGAATGAAACACTATGGAATTCCAGGTGTTAGTATTGCTGTCATCAATAATGGTAAAATTGCATGGGCAAAAGGATACGGTGTAATGGATACCAAAAGTAAAGTTCCTGTGACTGATAAAACACTTTTCCAAGTATCAACGATTGGTATGTCTTTAACCGCATATGGTGCATTACGTCTTGTGGACCAAAATAAAGTGACTTTAAGTGAAGACATTAACAGTTATTTAAAATCCTGGAAATTGCCTGATAGTGAATTTACCAAAGAAGAGAAAGTCACCATAAAAAATCTTTTGAGTCATTCTGCCGGAATAAACGTGCACGATTTTCAGGGGTATAGTACAGATGTACCTGTACCTACGCTTATAGAGATATTAAATGGAACTCATCCAGCCAATTCAAATCCAATCATTGTAGATAAAGTACCTAATGAAAATCTTTGGATTTCAGCTGGAGGCTATACGATTATTCAACAAATGATGATGGATGTTCAAGGTAAAAAATTCACAGAACTAATGAATGAATTAGTGCTTCATCCTTTAGAAATGAACAACAGTAGGTTTAATCAATCTCTTAGCACAGAGCAATTAAAGGTAGCAGCAACAGGTTATTTACGAGACGGTTCTATGGTAAAAGGTAAAAGGCATATCTATCCGGAATTGGCTTCAAACGGATTATGGACAACTGCAGAGGATCTTGCAAAATTTGTAATCAACATACAGCAAATCCTAAAAGATAATAATCATAATAAAGGATTATCAAAAGATATGACGGAATTAATGCTTACACCATCTTCAAAAAATCGTTATGGACAATATGGACTAGGCTTTTCAATTTATAATAAGAAAGATGAAGTCTATTTTGAACACCACGGATGGAGTACAGGATTTTATAGTAGAATGACTGCTCATAGAGACAAAGGCTATGGTGTGGTTGTGTTGACCAATACCCCTCTTCCAGCTTTTGTTTTTGAAGTATTTCGTTCTGTTGCTCTTGCTTATGAATGGGATAATTATTTTCCTGTACATAAAAAAATGGAAATTGAACAATCTTTAGTTGATAAAATTACTGGTAGATATCTGTCCAATGGTAGAATTGTAGAAGTTTTTCAAAAAGACAATCAACTGTTATATAAAAATATACTAGACGTAAAAGCGGAAGAACTCATCAAAGTCTCAGATAATAGTTTTGTTAGAAGAAATGCTAGTCGACTTATGCAATTCAAACCAAATTCTGAAAATGAAACGCTCAATTTACTTTATGTTAATAGTAATGATGGAACAATAGTTTCAACTTTTGTTAAGATGGATGTTGATAAAAAAGAACCTGTAGAATTCCTTCTTGAAGGTGACTTTGACAAAGCACTTAATGCATATATAGCCTTAAAAGAACATCACTCTATTCATCCTACAGTCACTGAAGATTACTTAAATGATCTTGGTTTTCGTTTTTTTCGTGAGGATAGAATGAAATTATCACAGGATGTTTTCAAAGTGAATATGATGCTCTACCCTGATAGTTTCAAAGTATACGAAAGTTATGCAGAAGCCTGTGTGAAAATTGGAGAAATTGATCTGGCAATTAAAAATTATACGAAATCACTTGAACTAAACCCTCAAAATAACCGTACAGAGCATACGCTTAAGGAATTACAAAAAAGTCAATAAGATGAACGTCCATCAAACTTAATACTGGTTTATGGATGATAATCTGCATGGTAAAAAATAACTAAATAAACAGTAATTATAGTGAAAATGTGAATTGGGCATTTTGAAACATACCTGCAAAAATTAAAAATTATTCATTTTGGTAACTGATTTAGTTGAATCATTACCAAACATTTTAAAAACTTAAACAATGAAAAATATTATCTCAGTCTTCTTCATTATTATTCTTTTTCAATCATGTACGAAAGAATCAAATACTGATACTACCATTGATTTAGTTAAAAAGGTAGAAACAGGTCTTACAACTCGGGTACATATAGAAGGCGATTCAACATGGTCTATAGAAGAACGTATGAAACATTACGGAATTCCAGGTGTGAGTATTGCAGTCATATATAATGGTGAAATTGCTTGGTCAAAAGGCTATGGTGTAACTGATAAAGAAAGTAACACTCCTGTAACAAAACAAACTCTTTTCCAGGCAGCAGCAACTAGTATGCCTGTAACAGCCTATGGTGCATTACGTCTTGTAGAAGAAAATAAATTAGACTTAGATAAAGATGTTAACAGTTATTTAAAATCCTGGAAAATACCAGAAAATAAATTTACCAAAGACAAGAAAGTTACTATCAAAAACCTTTTGAATCACTCCGCCGGAATACATCCGCGTGGAACAGGACGATATAGTATTGATGAAAAAATTCCTACACTTGTAGAGATCTTAAACGGAACTTCTCCAGCTAAAAACGAGCCAGTCACTACAAATAAAGAACCTGAAGAAAGTGTTCGTTTTGCGTATACTAGCTATGTGCCTATTCAGCAATTGATGCTGGATGTGGAGGGGAAAAGATTCCCAGAAATCATGGATGAACTCGTATTACAACCTTTAGAAATGAACAATAGTACGTTTAATCAATCGCTAACAATAGCACAATTAGCAAAGGCGGCTACAGGGTATTTAAAAGATGGTTCTATGGTAAAAGGAAGGAGAAACATCTATCCTTCAATGGCTTCAAATGGATTATGGACAACTGCCGAGGACTATGCAAAATTTATAGCCAACGTACAGCAAACCCTAAACGATAAGCGTACTAAAGGATTATCAAAAGGTCTGACAGCATTAATGGGCACGCCATATGGTGTAAGTAATAATTCTGGTTGGTCATTTACACTAGGCTTAGGTTTTCAGCTTTTTAATAGAAATAATGAAATCTACTTAAGGCATCACGGATGGAATACAGGATTCTATGCTGAAATAATGGCTCATAGAGACAAAGGTTATGGTGTGGTTGTGATGACCAATTCCACGTTTCCAGCTTTTAATGCCGAAGTTATTCGCGCTGTTGCTATGGCTTATGAGTGGGATAAGTTTGTTCCAATACATAAAAAGATAGAAATTGAACAATCTTTAGTCGATGAAATTACTGGTAGATATAACGCCAATGGTAGGATTGTTGAAGTTTTTCAAAAGGATAATCAACTGTTCTATAAAGATATCCTTGATCTAGAAGCAAAAGAACTCATCAAAGTCTCAGATAGTAGTTTTGTTAAAAGAAATTCTAGTCGACTTATCCAATTCAAGCCAGATTCTGAAAACCAAACACTCAATTTAATTTACCTGAATAGAAACGATGGAACAATAGCTTCAACTTTTGTTAAGATGGATACTGATAAAAAAGAACCTATAGAATTCCTTCTTGAAGGTGATTTTGACAAAGCACTCAATGCTTATAGAATCAAAAAGGAAGAGGACGCTACGTACCTAACAGTAACTGAAGATTATTTAAATGATATAGGTTATGATTTTTTCCATGCAGATAGAATGAAATTATCACAAGATGTTTTCAAAGTAAATATCATGCTTTATCCTGATAGTTATAAAGTATACGACAGTTATGCAGAAGCCTGTATGAAAGCAGGAAAAATTGACCTGGCAATTTTAAATTACACGAAATCTCTTGAATTAAACCCCCAAAATAATGGTGCTAAACATAAACTTAAGGAATTACAAAAAAGTAAATGAAACAAAATTAAATCTAAAATGAAATATGGTAACATGTTTAGTGGTTAAAAATGAATCAAATATTAAAATCATTCAGTCTAACTGTTGAAAAACATTATAAAACTTATACAATGAGAATAACGTATTCTATTTTACTGCTTGCAGGGACACTATTTTTAAATGCCTGTAATAGTAAAAAACAAGACTCTGAAGATAATGATTCATCAATTGTACAAAATCTTTATTTTGGCCAAAAACCGCCAAGTTTAACTCCAGAAATTTTTGCTCCTGGAATTATTTCACTTAATGGAAGATATGAACATGGTATTTCGTTTTCTCCTGATTTAGAAGAATTATATTTTGGAGCTAATTATGAAGACCAAGATCCAAGTATATATTTCTCAAAACTCGAAGACAAAAAATGGACAAGTCCTAAAAAAGTAAATTTTACAAAAGGCAAAAAAGTGGGTGAAATGCATCCATTTGTGAGTCCTAATGGTACAATGATTCATTTTGCAGCTCATGATTCATTTACATCTCCTCACCATGAATCTTCAGTTAAAACTTGGTATGTAAAGCGTTCCGAGAATTCCTGGAGTGATGCCAGAGAACTTGACTCCCCTATAAATAATGATTTAGTTTTTTATTCGAATGAAGCGAAAAACGGAGATATTTTTTATACAAATTTGTCAAAACGAAAAATGTATTATGCACCTAAAATAAATGATAAATTCCCCAAAGTACACGAAGTTGGAATTGAATTTGGTTTTCACGGTTTTATTTCCCCATCTCAAGATTATTTAGTGGTAAATGGGCAAAACAGAGAAGATGATCAAAGAAAAGACAGTGAAATCTATGTCTATTTTAAGAAGAAAGATGGAACCTGGTCAAAACCAATGAATCTTGGGAATGCCGTAAATTCTGATTTTGATGAAACATGCCCAAGTATAACTCCTGATGGTAACTATTTATTCTTTGGGAGATATAACGAAGAAGGTGGATTATCAAATTTTTATTGGGTAGATACCGAGGTTATTGAGAATCTTAGGCCCAAAGAATGATCCATAATAAAAAGAAGAAAACATGAAAACAATGAAATTATTACTATTGATATTAACTATATCGCTTCATACTGCCTTTGCTCAAGAAAATATCGAAAACGATCCTAGTTTTCTACTCTTAGAGGGACCTTATTTTGGCCAAAAACCACCAGGTTTAACTCCAGAAATTTTTGCTCCAGGTATTGTTTCAATTAATGGAAGGTTTGAAGGGACCGTTTCGTTTTCTTCGGAGTTGACTGAAATGTATTTTGCAGCTGATAATGACGACGACGAAACATCTATCTATTTCTCAAAACTCGAAGACAAAAATTGGGCTCCAATAAAAAGAGCAAATTTTACTAAAGGGAAAAAAAATGAAGAAATACATCCATTCGTTAGTCCTGATGGCAAAAGGATCTATTTCACAGCTTTAGACTCTGTTTTTAAGGATGAGAAAATTTGGTATGTAAACCGTTTAGGAGATTTCTGGAGTGATGCAATTCTGCTTGATTCTCCTATAAATGACGATCTGGTGTTTTTTCCTAATCAGGCTAAAAACGGTGATCTTTATTATTTCAATCTATCAAAACTCAAAACATATTATGCACCTAATAAAAATGGTGAGTTTCCTGAAATCCATGAAGTTGCATTGGAATTTGGTCATCATGCTTTCATTTCGCCATCTCAAGATTACTTGATAGTAACCGCACAGAAAGATGAAGAAGGAAGAAAGGATAATGATATGTATGTCTATTTTAAAAAGAAAAACGGAACGTGGACAAAACCCATAAATCTTGGGAATACCATAAACACTAGTTTTAATGAAAAAGGGCCAAGAATCACTCCAGATGGTAAGTATTTGTTTTTTGGTAGGGATGAACGAGATATAGAACCTGGACTGGCAAACATTTATTGGGTGAGCACAGAAGTTATTGAGAATCTTAGCCCCAAAGAATGATCCATAATAAAAAGAAGGAAACATGAAAACAATGAAATTACTACTATTGATATATGCTATATCGCTTCATATTGTCTTTGCTCAAGAAAATATGGAAAGTGAACCTAGTTTTCCACTCTTGGAGGGACCTTATCTTGGGCAAAAACCACCTGGCTTAACACCTGAAGTATTCGCTCCTGGAATTGTTTCGACAGAGCATCGCGACCTTAGTGCTTTCTTCACACCTGACATGAAAGAATTTTATTTTACCAGAAAAGACGTCAAAACGGAAAACTGGTCCTTAGTTGTTTATAAATTAGAAGACAATCAATGGCAAAAATCTGTGGTAGGCCCTAGAGTAGGTCGACCCATCATTGCTCCGAATGGTAAGATCATGCACTTGGGTAGCAAATATATGGAACGTACCGAGACTGGTTGGTCAGAGGTGAAAAGTCTTGGCCCCATGTTTGACAGAGAAGATTGGGGTATTATGCGCTTATCGGCATCCACCAATGGTACCTATGTTTTTGATGATTATAAAAGCAACGATGTAATCCGCATATCAACGCTCAAGGACGGTAAGCGTGAAGAACCCAAACTTCTCGGTAAGGAGATTAACACAGGTAAATGGACTGCACATCCCTTCATTGCGCCAGATGAGTCCTATTTAATCTGGGATAGTGAAAAAGACAATGGATATGGTGATTCTGATCTGTATATCAGTTTTCGACAGCAAGACGGTTCATGGGGAACTGCTATTAATATGGGAGATAAAATTAATACCGATTCCTGGGAATCCGGAGGATATGTAACACCAGACAGAAAATATTTTTTCTTTAATAGGGGAGACAGAGATGGGGATATATTTTGGGTAGATGCTAAAATTATTGAAACACTTAGACCTCAGTAACATACCAAGTTAAAATATTAACATTACAAAATAGTCAAGATAAAAACTAAGGCATTTTATACGCCTTTGCGAATACATATTCCAAAGCAATGATAAACCCTGTAATAAATACCCTAAATTAAAAAATGAAAATTCTTAAAAATCACGTCCATATAATTTATACACTCATTCTTTTTGTATTCCTGCTTTCTCAATTAAGTAATGCTCAAGTAATCTCAAAAGAACCAGAAGATTTGTTTATAGTTGGTAGTGAATCTATTCGTTTTCGATCTGAAATTAACAATAGTGATTATACATTACATATTAATCTTCCTGAAAACTATATTAATGATCCAACGAAAACATACCCTGTATTTTATGCACTGGACGGCTACCGCATATTTGGCATTACTACACACATTTATAAAGGTATTTGGGATGATGGTTTCGCCCCCGAAATAATTATCGTTGGAATTACTAATAGTGGATCAAAGACAAGCCCAACTTTACATAGAACAAGAGATTTAACCCCTACAGCGATAGAGCGAATAAGTACTTCTGGTGGAGCATCAACATTTTTAAAGGTATTGAGTGATGAAATTATCCCGCTAATAGATCGTAATTATAGATCAGACAAAACAAATCGAACGTTGGCAGGAACTTCATTTGCTGGGTTATTTACTCATTATACACTGTTTACACAACCTTCCTTATTTACTAATTATATTATTAATAACCTTACTTTATGGTGGGATGATGACTATCCATACCAATTGGAAGAAGCGTTTTATCAAAAAAATAAAAGTCTACACGCCAATGTAATATTTTTAAACAGTGAATATAATGATATGCCAAAGGCGATTACAATGTTTGATCAAATAAAAAGGCATAACTATAATCATTTAACTTTAGGTTTTCGAATGATTGAAAATATGGGGCATTTGGGAGGAGAGGCAGAGGCTATGAATCAAGGCATGAGGTTTGCTTATAAGCGACCTGCTATTAAAGTACCAGAAAAAGCATTAAAACAATATTGCGGCACCTTTCAAGATGGGGCTTATGTTCGTGAGATCGTTATTAGAGATGGAGAATTAACCTTAATTCGTACAGGAGATGTCCAGGGAGCGAAAATTCAAGTGATTAACGAGACTGAATTTGCGATTTTAGGAAGGTATTTTGATTTTCATTTTAATAGAGATGAAAAGGGTAATGTGATTAGTTTCTCTAGCCAGTTTGATACTGATCCTTCAAGGACAAGAACAGCCATTAAAATCAAATAAGCAATTGCAAATAGATAAACTACTTATAAATTAAATAATAACATTGGTACTATAGCAACCTTAACTTATCCTCTAAAAGAAAGCGTTGATTGAAACCTGTGTTAGGGATAGAACGGATACCCCACAGCGAAGCGAGGAGTATAAGTGATAGCCCGACCCGAAGGGTAACACCCTAACTATAGAGGTGTATTTGACAATGCATTTTGGACAGGCTATTCTATCGCAATAATATTTTTCTTAAATAATACTGTGGAAACCAAAGTCATTCCAAGACCAATGGCTAGTAGAATTCCCATTTTAGGAAGAATGGCTATCAATGGTAATTGTCTCCAAAAAATATCAAAGAAACCTTCAATTCCCCAATAATTTACGCTAATTACTGCAATGTTTTGCATGAATACCGGCATCATACTAATCGGAATCATGCTTCCTCCAATAGCAGACATCAGAATGATAATAATGGTACTCATTCCTTGTAATTGTTGACGTGTTTTTACTGTAGAGACTAAGAAAACTCCAAAACTAGACACTGCAAACGAGATGCATAAAATCAATACTATCAATGAGAATGTATCCATAAAAATTGGTAATCCAAATGCCAACCAAGAAAAAACAAACATGGTAGTTAATTGTAAAATAGAAACCACCATGGCCGTTCCCATTTTTGCTAATAAAATATGTAATGGTTTTACAGGAGCAGTTAACAAACGTTTTAAAGTCCCTGCATCTTTTTCATCTAACAATCCACCGCCAATAGCGGCTATACTAAATAACAACATCATAATTGCTGTTCCTCCTACGGCTTGTACTAAACCAGGATGCGCTTTGGTAGAACTCTCTTTTATTAACGAAGTAGTTTTTAACTTTACATTGTTAATCACATTTATTTTTCCTAAATGGTATCTGAACCCTTCTTTTAACACTGTATGCACAATTCGCATTTGTATATCTCTTGCTGCGTCATACTTTAATTCGATGGGTAAAGCTACATCAGCAACGACAGCATCAGAAAATCCTTTTTCAAAAATTAAAACAGCTACATTTTTTCCTTTCCTGACAAGATCTAAAGCTTTCTCTTCTTCTGAAGGAATCAAACGAATGGTTTGCATAGTATTCAATTTTGCAATCAATTCTTGAGAAGCTGTTGTGGCATCTTTATCCACAACTAAAACCCCTAAAGGTTTTGGAGCGCTTTTCTTTTTTCCAACACCGCCAAATGCAAATGCAAATAACGTAATCATAATTATAGGCAATAAAAAGGTAATTAGAATTCCCTTTTTATCTGAGAAATACAGTCTAAGGTCTTTTTTTAAAATAGTAATGATCATGATGATTGGTTTTGTAATGGATTGATGCTTGTTAATCTCTTAATTGTTTTCCTGTGAGGTTTAAAAAGATCGCTTCTAAGTTTACTTTTTTTAGTTGTATGTCTTTGATGCTTAATTGTAATTCATTACATGCTGTGATCACATTAGAAAGTTCTTTCACGGTACTTTCTACTAATAACTTATTTTTATTTTGTGTCATGGTATAAGAAAGTAATTTTCTTAGTTGATTTACATTGCTTTCAGAAAGGAAATCAAACTCGAACAGAATGCTTTCTTTTGTCTGCACCAATTCTTTTAATTGAGATTGAGTTCCTTGTGCGATGATTTCTCCAGAATCTATAATGGCAATACGATCACACAAACGCTCTACTTCTTCCATATAATGTGTTGTATAGACAATGGTTATTCCCTGCTTGTTTAAGGTTTCAATAACCTCAAAAATGTGATTTCTACTTTGGGGATCGATGCCCACAGTCGGCTCGTCCATAAACAATACTTTAGGATTATGTAATAACGCCGCGGCAATATTTATTCTGCGTTTCATTCCCCCTGAATAGGTTTTGATCAAATCTTTTTTCCGATCTAACAATCCGATTAATTCTAGGGTTGTATGAATTCTTTCTTTTAATACTTTGGAAGGAATTCCATACAAATTACCCCAGAACAGTAAGTTTTCATATGCAGAAAGATCTTCGTATAAAGATATCTCCTGAGGTACTACACCAATCAAATGTTTACATTCTTTAGAATTCTCAATACTATTTTTACCATCGATATGAATAGTTCCTGTATCACTTTTTAAAATAGTACTCATCATATTGAGCGTGGTAGATTTTCCAGCACCATTGGGGCCTAAGAATCCGAAGATTTCTCCTTTTTTAATGGTAAAACTAATATCGTTTACCGCTAGTACGTTTTGAAATGATTTGGAAAGATTTTGTACTTGGATCATAGATAGTTGCGCTTATTGATTACTCAAATGTCGTGAACGCATTACTATCTATTGAAATCATCTTACTGAATTGTATTTTTTTAAGGATGAATTGTATGTTAGATAAAAAAATGAATTGTATCTTAATTAATTTCAATGATATAAGACAGGAGGCAAGTATACTGTGTATGAAATAAAAAGTAATTACGTTATAATTTTGCTAAAACTTCCAATTTTTTAAAAACAATAACTTTATACATAGCGCTCACAGGGACTTTATTATTTTCGATTAACACATATGTTTTGGTTGCCTTTGTAACTCTATCCAAATTGGAAATATATGATTTATGTGTGCGTTGGAAATTTTCAGATAATAATGTAGTAATATTAATAAGCGTTTCAGAGATAAGGTACATTCTTGAATCTGTAAATATTTTTAAATAATTTCCAAAACTCTGAATGTATAGAATTGATGTAAATGAAATATTTACAGGCATACCATCATGTTTTATTTGAAGTTCTTCACTTACACTATTTTTTTTAGGGTCTTTTATTTTTGAAACCGAAACTTTATTTATGGCTTTCAAAAAGCGTTCAAGTTTTATCGGTTTTAACAAATAATCTACAACACCATAATTATAACTTTCTAATGCATACTCAGAATAGGCCGTAGTTAAAATCACTTTAGGTGGTTTTAATAGAGAACGCAAAATTTCCATTCCATTAAGTTCGGGCATTTTTATATCAAGAAAAATGAGATCAACGTCATTTTGTTGAATGAAATTGATAAATTCAAGTGGATTCCCAGTACTAATTACAATATCAAAGTTCTCTATTTTAGAACAATACTCTTCTAACACTTTACGTGCTAATAATTCATCATCGACAATACCAATTTTCATCATATTATATGGCTAAATCAATAGTTAAGTTTACACGATATTCGTTTCCTTTATCTGCAATATCTAATGTGTGAGCATTAGGATATAATAGACCTAAACGCCTTTTTACATTTTCAAGCCCTAGTCCGTTTCTATTTGATGCTGTAATCATCGTAGGCTTTGAATTAACCACACCAAAATGTAGTGTAGTATTTTTTATAGTGGCAGAAATATCAATTTTACTCTGTTCATTAGTACTTTGCGCTCCATGTTTAATAGCATTTTCAACAAAAGGAATTAACAACATTGGTGCAATTCCTAATCCCGAAAGATCGCCTTCAATTAAAAATTCAACAGTGCATCGTTTACTGAGTCTTTTTTCTTCAAGCAACAGGTAATTTTCTATAAACTCAAGTTCTTCTTTTAATAAAACCGTTTCTTTTTTTGAACTCTCTAATTGATACCGCATTAATTCTGAAAGCTGCATAACAACATCAGGAGTTTCAGGCGATTGTTGTCTAGAAAGTGCATAAATACTATTTAATGAATTGAAAAAAAAATGTGGATTCACTTGCTCTTTTAAATAGTTAAGTTCCATCTCTTTTTGTAACTTTTCTTTGTCTTCTTTTTCTCTTCTGAACACTATATTTCTTCTCAAAAAGAAGGCAGCCATTCCAGTTCCGGTCGTATATATAAGAAAGAAAATCATTTTATAAACACCATACCAGCCATCCTTCCAATATCCTTTCAAATATGCCCCAAAAAACAAACTCCCAATAAGAAGTATTGTATATAAAAAATAGCGTCTCTTATCAAAAAAAGATGGGATTAAAACAAAATGGTTTATCCATATGATACCCATAATTGCCATTGTATAATTAAGACCATGTAAGTAAAAATAAAAAGTAGTATCAAATCTATCCTTAAACGCCCACATACTTAATACTTCAAGTGTAAGTACCAATAAAAAGGCTCCAATATTAAGGAGTATTGTATGCTGTAAAGAGGTTTTAATCATAAACTATTTTAATATCTAATAAAGATACTATCTATAAATTCAAATCGTCTTAATTTCTTTACAAAAGGGTTATATCAATGACGAAATTGTTTCATCATTTAATTGTTGCATTTATCCTATTAATGGATTTCGACATTGAATATACTATACATTTATTCAACATTTAAGTAAAAAATAAACAATGAGAAATTACAATTTTATAATTTTAATACTTGTATTCACTTTATTTCTAAATGCGTGCAATACCAAAAAACAGAAAGTAAACGATCCTGATGTTACTCGTTTAACAGAACACAGTGAACCAGCAGTTACCTTAGGCGAAATATCTTCACTTCAGTCAAAAGTGTTAAACAAAACTATTCCGCTATCAATCCATTTGCCTGCGAACTACGATAGTTCCAGGAAAACCTATCCCGTGCTGTATATGTTGGGTTCAGATTACCGGGCCCGATTCGCCATGTTAGCTTCTACACTTGACTACATGGGCGAGGGACAAATTCCTGAGATGATACTCATTGGAATAGATCTACCCGACGGAAATAGTATTTTGCTGCCAACGAGGGAAAAACAAGACACAACAATTCCGGATAGTTATATTAATTTCTTGGAGAAAGAGCTGATGCCGCATGTGGATAATACATACCGGACTGCTCCGTACAATGTACTTTATGGCGCTTCTAACAGTGGTTTTTTTACTGTTTACGCGCTGCTCAATAAGCCCCATCTGTTTAATGGCTATTTTGCAAGCAGTCCATCCCTTATGCACATACCAACAGTGCTTCAACAAAAAATAAAAACAGGTCCGTTAAAATCGATTGCGGAAAACAGATCTCTACACATCATTTATAGCGATGAAGAGGGGTTAACAGATATTGTTACTGAATTCTCTAGTGTTATAGCGGATCATAAACCAGAGAGTTTTACCTATAAAGTGGATGAATTGGTGAACCAGGGTCATGTACCAGCGATGGATTTTACACTGTTTCTTCTTGCGTTATATCCTGATTTCAATCCCTTCAATCCCGGTGAAAACCTAGAATCGTTGGATAAAGTGACACAACATTTCGATATGTTATCAAAACGATATGGGTATGAAATCAAGCCACCTATAGGCGTCATATTTAACCTTGGTTTTCACACGATACTAAGTAAGGATTTAATTGCCGCAGAAGAAATCTTTCAATATTCCATAGAAGTGTATCCTGAAGGGAAGGAATCTTATCTCGGAATGGGACTTGTACGCAGAGCTCAAGGTCAGCTTGAAAGTGCTAAGGTCATGATCGAAAAAGCACTGACAATTGATCCAGAATTTTCACTTGCTAAAAGGTGGTTACAAAGACTCGAGAAATGAAACCTGGTTTTATTCATCAAAAATCGATTAGGTAGATTTATTAAGTTAAAAAAGAAATAGCCAATTGACTTCATCGCAAATCAATTAGCTAGGAAAAACAGAAAATATGAGAATTATCAAATTATTAATATTGACATGTGCTTTATCGCTAAACACTGTCTTTGCTCAAGAAAATAATGTAAGCGGAAATTCGCAAATAGAGAATGGATCTGCCTTAGAATCACCCCAAATTAGGGTAATTCCGATAAAAGATTCTAATAATGAAAGAAATTATGAATTGTATATAGAGTTGCCAGAAGATTATACTGAGAACAATAGTAAAAAGTATCCTGTCCTTTATTACACAGATGCTATGTGGCATCTCGAAATGCTATCTGGATCAACAGAATACATACTAGAAAATGTTATTCTAGTTGGGATTTCCTGGCAGAAGGACATCGCAAAAGATTTAAAGCAACAATATGGGGCTCATGCTAGCCGATTTACAGATTATTCCTTCTGGAAAAAAACCAACCCTAATCATCCCAAACTCAAATTTGGGCAAGCTAAAAATCACTTAGAATTTATTCGCAACGATGTCATCCAATATGTAGAAAACAACTATCGTACTGATTCAAATAGTCGTTCCTATTTTGGGTATTCACTAAGCGGTGCATTCGGTGCTTATATACTATTGACTCGACCTGATACTTTTGATAATTACATTCTTGGTAGTCCATTGAACAAAGGCCTTATCCCTTACCTTTCTGAGATTAATACCGAATTAGAACCTTTAGAGTCTACATTGAATGCCAACGTATTTATCGCCTATGGCACATTAGAAAAAGAAAAGGACGAACCTATAGACGAATTTATTAAATTATTGGATAGCAGAAAAGATTTAACAGTATCCATTCAAAATAAAGTAATTGAAGGTGATCATCAAACCGCTTTCCCAATGATTGCTGTACAAAGTGTCACTTGGTTGTCATCCCTGATGAGTCATGTTTCAAGTGGTAATGAAGTATCATTCTGGGATATCCCGTACCTCAATAATGCATTTGTTAACACAACACCAGAGGATAGAAAGGATCGGATATCTGTTGATACATTGGCGGTGAGTAGCAATGATCGAAAAGCAATCCTTAACCTTTCTCAAGAGATTTTTGATGGCAAACATGGAAGCTATGATGCTTTACTCATTTCGCACAAAAACAAATTAGTTTTTGAATCCTATTATAAAAAAGGCCGTATCAACTTGCCTCATGGACAAGCTTCAGCAGTAAAAGCTTATACTAGTTTGGTTTTGGGAAGAGCCATTCAAATGGGGTACCTATCCATGGAAGATCTAAACAAACCATTGATTAGTTTTCTAAAGGATATTAATCCTGAAAAAATCACCAAAGGAGCCGAAAAAATCACACTTCATAAGGCTTTGACTATGCATGGAGGACTTAATATTGATAGAGACAAATGGAAAGAAATCGAGAAAGATTCCACTCGGTTAAAAGGTCAAGGCTTCATTCAGACCCTTCTTGAACATAGTGAACCTATTACTTCAGCATCTCAGACATATTTGTATGGTAATTTCAATCCAATGTTAGTAATGACTGTTATTGACGCCGTTGTCCCAGGAACGGCAGAGGACTTTATTAAAACAGAGTTACTTGACAAACTCGGTATTACAAATTATAAATGGTCAACTCATATTAGCGGTTTACCAGAAGCCGGGTGGCGCGCAAGTATCATGTCGCGAGACATGATCAAATTGGGTAATTTGGTTCTTAATAAAGGTAAATTAAACGGGGAACAGCTTATTTCTGCAGACTATCTTGAGAAAGCCAACAGTGGCATTGTGAAACCTACTCAAGACTGGATACCTAAAACGTATCGTTACGGCTATTTTTGGTATCAAACACCTATAATGGTAGATAGTAAAAGTTATGATGCCACATTTGCTTGGGGAGGCGGTGGACAACATATAATAGTGGTCGCAGCGCTTGACTTAACTATTGTAATCTCTGGCCATGATGGTAAAGATACAATAATGACTCAGCTTTTAAAAACCATCGTACCGGCATTTGTTAAAACCTAATTTCCCGTATTTGAAAAACGTTACCTTAATCAAAAACCACCAGGATTAATCCCTGAACCGTTTGCTCCCGATATTGTTTCAACAGAAGAATATCTTGAAACTGTTGTAACGTTTTTACCTGATATGAAGGAACTCTCTTTTACCAGGTCAGGTGGGAAATATAAAGAACCAACATTGTTTGTTATGCAATACAAAAATCATAAATGGAGCAGGAAATCAATTCCATCAACCGATATCAATAAATATATGGAACGATTCAATCCCAGTGTGTCAGAAATGAAAAACCTTAAACTTTTCAAAGACATCCCCATTGTAGGTTTCTCGGTCTCATCGAAAAGAACATATTATTTTATGTTTTAGATTTCGAGGATGGCAGTGGACATATGAGTTATTCACGCCTTATAAATGATAAATATGAAAAACCTAAAAAAATGAGCAAGGCGATTAATACAGGAAAATATATTGCTCACCCTTTCATTGCTCCAGATGAATCCTATTTAATATGGGATGCTGAGAAAGAAGGTGAAAATACTCCTGATATCTATATTAGTTTTCGGCAAAAAGATGGCTCATGGGGGGAGCAATTAACATGGGAAATAAAATAAATACACCTCTCTATGAACAGCACGCTAGGGTAACTCCTGATGGAAAATATTTGTTTTTTTGGAAGGGAGATGTAAAGGTTAGAGAAGATGGTAGCAGATATGTCATAGGAAGCCCTTATTGGGTGAGTACCCAGATAATTGAGAACCTAAGGCCAAAGTAAGGCGGAATATATAGAAAAGTTCTGATAAACCTTTTTTGTGAATGGATCAGCCGACGGATTAGAATTGTAAATACAAATAAGTAAACAATGAAAAAAACACATTTTATTTTAATGCTTGTGACTGAGTTATTTTTAAATACCCCTACTCAAATCTAAACCATAAAACTGACTCTAACAGCATTTTTTTGGGTTGCATGGCATACAAATAATTCCGTTATTCGCATTATGATTATCCAAAAATCGAAAACTACTATTATAAACCAAACTAAGGTAACTGTTATTTTTGGGTTAATATACGCTTCATGAATTGGATTTATATTCTATCAAGCAAGTCGAGAGATCCCATTAATAGGTTTATGATTTATGATATTACTTAACAAGAAAAAACGTATACAATATTTGGGTTTTAATGATATTTGGTTTTCAATAATCGGCATTTTTGTTTTAAGTATTATTACAGACTATTTATTTAGTAATCAATCAGAAAGAAAAACAGTAGAGTTAAAGTTTATAGGTTGGGTGGCTTCCTCATTTTTTACAATTTGTGATTGGCTTATTCTACGAACTATTTTAATTTATTTACGTAGAAAATTCCCTGATTTTCGAAATGATATAAAACGAATTCTACTTCTTCTTTTTGCTATAGTAAGTATCATTATTGTTGTTGATTTTGTGGGAGGTCAATTAATATCCGCAACTTTAAACCTATTGGGATACAACTCTTCTCATTCATCAAGATTAAAGACGCTTATTCCTATTATATTGATCACTACTATGACTATGGCAATATATGAAGCCGTTTATTATTATGTAAGACTTAAAAAGTCTATTAGGGAAGAAGAACAGGCAAAACAAATTATGATTCAGGCACAATTAGATACCTTAAGAAATCAAGCGCAACCTCATTTTTTATTCAATAGTTTAAATACATTACGTGATATTATTGATCAAGATTCTAAAGAAGATGCAAAAGATTTCGTAGACAATTTATCAGATGTATATCGTTTTATATTAGAGTCAGGTAATGCAAATTTAATTTCGCTTAAAGAGGAATTAAAATTTGTTAAGGCATATATTCATATTCAATCTGAAAGATTTGGAGATAATTTAAAAATAAATTGGAATATTCCAGAAGCTAAATTAGCTGCTATGATAGTACCTATGAGTTTACAGCTTTTGATAGAAAATGCTATAAAACATAATATTGTTTCTAGAGCAAAGCCTTTAAATGTATATGTAGAAATAAAAGGGGACTATTTAGTTGTAAGAAATAAAATTCAAACAAAATCCACACAAACACCATCAACAAAAATTGGATTGAAAAATATTGAAAAAAGATATACATTAACTTCAAGTAAATTACCGATTATTAAAAATGATGGTGATCAATTTACTGTTTCTTTACCCTTATTAAAATTATCTGATCAAAAGAAAAACTATACAAATACTAATACTTGATGATGAATCACTTGCTGTACAAGTCAAGTACAAAATCTACTCAATGCTATTCAAACTTTTAAGGTTAATAGTATCGATTTCACATAAAGTTATCGCTGTCAAATTCTCGTGATCAAGAATTTATTGTAAGTATATAAAAGGCACGTAATTTTAAAGAGTGGATAAGTAATAACCATCCTGTCACATTTCAAGTAGTAAAAACTACGTTTCAACAAAAAGAACTGTTTTCGAATATAGGATAAAGCAATATTTGTGATATAATTAATAACAATATCCATTAATCCATTATATCATGAAAAAAATATTTTTTTTACTAAATATCTTATTGTTTTTTCAATTGTCTGCGCAAGAAACTCTAAGTTCAGCGCAATGGCAAGAAGACCTTCGTTTTATTCAAAATACAATACATGAAGACTATTCATTTCTTTTTGTAAAAACAACAAAAGAACATTTTAATACCGAAGTGGAAACTTTATATAATGACATTCCGAATTTACAAGAACACGAAATTATTGTTGGAATTTCTAGACTCGTGTCTTTATTCAAATACGGGCATACCTATGTTAGTTTTCATCAAAAGCCTTTTGAGTTTTCACAATTTCCTTTCAACTTATATGAATTTAATGATGGCATTTATATTCAGGGAACGCACAAGAACTACCCAGAAGCAGTTGGGGCAAAAGTTATAGCAGTAGAAGGGAAGCCTATTTCAGAGGTTCTAAAAGCAATTGAACCGACAGTAGAAGTAGAGAATACACAATATTTTAAAGCCTACGGAATTAATAATATACGGTATCCTGCAGTCCTACATGCTCAAAAAATTACAAAAACCCTTCAAAATGAAGTTACATTTACTTTAGAAAAAAATGATAAAGTATTTACCCAATCCTTTACTGCATTAGCTAAAGGAGAAAATGTGCCTACCCACCGTGGTTATGTACATCAAAATGAAAATTGGTTAGATGCAAGAGACTCATCAACAACACCTCTATATTTACAACATCTAGACAAGGTTTACTTCTCAACATACTTAGCCAAAGAAAAAGCGATGTATGTTAGACATAGCAGAATCAGAGATGAAGCCGAAGAAAGTACTAAGGATTTTTATGCCCGTGTTTTTAATGAAATAGAAACTAACGATACCGAGAAATTAATTATCGATTTGCGTCTAAATGGTGGTGGAAATAACTATTTAAATAAAGATGTTATAAAAGGTCTTATAAAAGCCGAAAAGATAAATAAAATAGGTAAGTTATTTGTCATTATCGGAAAACGAACCTTTTCTGCTTGCCAAAACTTAGTTAATGAAATAGACAATTATACCAATGTTATTTTTGTGGGAGAACCCACAGCAGAAAATGTTAATTTCTGGGGGGATAACCGCCCTGTAACACTACCCAACAGTGGTATTAATATCTCTTTATCGTATTTATGGTGGCAAGATAAGCCGGCTATGGAAAATGCAGATTGGATCGCTCCTAGTATTCCAGTTACCATGAGTTTTAATGAATATGCAAGTAATCAAGATCCTGTACTTGATGCAGCATTAACTTTTGATGTTCCAGATTTCAAACCTAAGCCAATGGATTATATCGTTAGCTTGTATTTATCTGGGCAAACACAAAAACTGGCAGAAGAACTTCCTAAAATGATTCAAGACCCACTTTATGCGTTTTGTGATTTTGAGACAGGCTTACTTAGAGTAGGAAATATTTTATTGCAAAGTGGTCGTACACCTCAAATTCAGGCTTCCATTCAGGTATTTTCTATGATTTTACAGCTATTCCCAAATTCTGCAAACGCTTATAAATATCAGGGAGAAGCGTACATTGCACTGCAAGATAATGATAAAGCAACAGAAGCACTCAAAAAGGCTATTTCTTTGGATTCTAGGGGTGATATTGGTAAAACTGCCAAAGAAATACTTTTGCAAATAACGAATTAGTCAAAATTAAACACGGATTTGATCGTACCGGTTAGAAATTGTTTAAAAAATAAATGCTCGTCATAGCATTTATTTTTTAAACAATTACGTGCATTGGCTAGGACAATTTTATACTTCAACAAAAGAGGAAAGTAGGGTAGATATTCACTATATTTATGTTGTCAAAAAATACATCAATATGAAAATTATCACCTATTTTTTATTAGTTACTCTTGTATTTACCATATCATGTAAGCAAAAAGCAGAATCCAAACCTGAAATAGATACTACATCAGAAGCACCCGTTGTAAAAGTTAAGGGAACCGAAGTGACTTATGCCACGGACTCTACCAACTTAAAAGGCTATATTGCATATGATGAGAATATAAAAGGTAAACGTCCGGGGGTTCTTATTGTACACGAATGGTGGGGACATAATGATTATGTAAGAGAGCGAGCTGATATGCTCGCAGAACTTGGTTATACTGCCATTGCTATAGATATGTATGGTGACGGGAAACAAGCTGATCATCCTGACGATGCGGGTAAGTTCGCCATGAGCGTTATGAACAATTTGCCTGAAGCTACGGCACGTTTTAATGCAGCGATCAATGTATTGCAACAACATGAATCCGTAGATAAGGAAAAGCTAGCTGCCATTGGATATTGTTTTGGAGGGAGTGTAGCATTGACTATGGCCAACAATGGTGCTGACCTAGATGCTGTTGCGGCCTTTCATAGTGGTGTAGCTTTGCCTGTAATGCCAAACAAAGATCTAAAAGCTCGTGTATTGGTATGCAACGGTGCAGATGATCCTTTTGTAAGTGCAGAATCTATTACAGCTTTTAAAACAGCTATGGACTCTATAGGAGCCAAGTATGAATACATCGCTTATCCAGGGGTAACACATAGCTATACTTCTAAAGAGGCAGACACTAATGGAGAAAAATTTAATTTGCCTTTGGCTTATAATGCCGATGCAGATCAAAAATCATGGGAAAGCTTGCAACAATTGTTTGAAGATGTTTTTTAATGACAGAGTGATAGCAGATAACCAGATGCGTTTATGGAATAATTTTAATTATTATGTTAAGGTTAAAAGTGTGAGCTCTAAAAAATCACAATCTAGATTTTTCACTATCCGCACCCGATTTGCTCTTAGTTTCTTTTACTTTTGTGTTTCCAAAGGGATAGGTGTAACTAATTCTAAAAATGCGTGAGAAACCAGATTCTGGACTGTAAGTTCCATCAAAAACATCCCCGAAGGCCTCTCTGGTAAGTGTCCCAATTTTAAAATTAATATCCAAGCTCTCAAAAATATCTGTTACTGCAAATTGTAAACTACTTCCATTTTTAAATTCTTTTTTTAAACCAGCATTCAGAATCCCAAACCCCTCGTTTCTAGTACTCCCATTAAAATGCCTTGATGTATACCAGCCAGATACTTCTAATGAAAAGTTTGCTGGCAATCGTATGTTTTGGCTTCCATTAAAGTTAAAATGTACATAGTCATGGGTTAAGCTCTCATCGGTATGTAATAGTTTAAAATATCTAACACCCACAGTGCCATTAAAATTCATATTCCACCAATGCGTAATACGAACGGGAATATTAGTTTGTACATCAATATTACGTTGGTATTCCATATTTACCGGAGCTATTACTGCAACATTGCTTTGAGCATTCCGGGTAATCTGAAAACGTGCAATTGGATTGTTTTCATTAGATGCTAATAAAGAGATACTAAAAGATTTATTGTTATAAGTAAGGCTAATATTATCAGTTATTGCGGGCAACAGTTGCGGATTTCCACTAAACACTGAAGTTGGACCGTTATAGACTAAAAAGGATGCCAAATCAGAATAGTTGGGTCGTGTAATACGCTTATTGTAGGCAAAATTGAGGGCTGTAGTATCTGAAAAAGAATAGGTAAGAAAAAATGAAGGGAATAATTTTCCAAAACTACGGTCTAGAGTACTATCATCAAAAGCTTGGTCCCAATACTCATAACGTAAACCAAGCTGCGCTTTCAATTTTTTGGTAATGCTATAATCGCTCAGCACATACCCAGCACCTATTATTTCTTGATTCTCAATCGTACTAATAAATCTATCGTCAGTCACAAAATCTTCTCCTTGCAGAATTTCAATACGAGCATCATTAACAGTTTCAGATAATGACCCTTTTATACCACTCTCCATGGATATGTTTTCGTTTACAGTATGTTTATAATCTAGTTTGAGAACCCCTACATTGATATCTGTTTCATTAAAGCCACGGTTGCCATTATTATAAATTTCATTTTCAGGCTGAAAAGGATCCCCATTTTCATCAAAATAGTTGCTGTTTACTTGATTGGGGGTTTGGCTATTGTAATTAATGTAATCCCCTGTTATCGTAAAACTATTTTGCTCACCGGTTTTTTCAAAATAAGCAGAAGTGGTTAAATTCTTTAGATTTCCATCTCCGTTTAGGTGTATTTGAGCCTCTAGAAAAGGGTTGGAAGTAAAATCATATAATCCCAAATTTCGGGTCATAACTAATGGTTTAGATTGATTGAACAATGCACTAGCACCAAGTGAGGAAACCTTAGAGAGTTGATATTCATACCCCAGGTTGAAGTTATGATTTCGATTTATCTGTTGTGTTCTACTGGTAAAATTAATATCTGTACTTCCTCCCAAAACGGGTATCTCGGTAATTCCTACCCCCTTAAATCCGCTATAGCTATCATCATAAGAAAAAGTATAGCTACCAAATACTGTAGAACGTTCACCTCCATAATTGAGAGAAAGTCCGGTAGTCTGCTTGGGGCCTTCGCCGTAACCAACACTTAGATTAAGATTACCTCGAATACCCAAGGTTTCATTTTTGCTCATTACGATATTGATAATGCCTGCATTGCCATCCACATCATATCGTGCTGATGGATTGGTCAATAGCTCTATTCTTTCAATAGTATCTGCGCTCATACCGTTAAGCATAGCAATTAAATCTGCTGTTGGAACCCGTTGTGCTTTTCCATTTATCATCACCAGAGTACCACTTTTACCATTTAAGGAAAACGTATTGTTATATTGATCCAAAATAACACCTGGTGAACGTTCTATTAATTGCAAAGCGGTACTGCCTTGAGTCATTACACTCGCCTGCACATTAATAATACTACCTTCTTGAGTGCGTTGAATCAATTTTTGATGTCCCTTTATTAAGACATCACCTAATTCCGTCAGGTCTTCAACTAATAGAATAGGAGGAAAGTCTTTTTGATAGGGAAGAGAAGTAATAATAAATAATTCAGATACCCAGGTCTTATAGGATAGTAGACTGATTTGGAGTGTAAATTCTCCTTCCTCTGGAACATCGAGTTTAAATTTACCATTTTCATCACTGATACACCCTGTAAGTAATTGTTCTTCATTCGTAGAATGTAAGGTTACATTTGCAAATTCGATGCTATTACCTTTCTCATCTATAATTGTTCCTGTTATTTGCGATGATGCTTTAAATGCAAATCCGAATACTAATAAAATACCAATACGTTGTAAGCTCATTTTATTGATTTTAGATGCAAGTAGTGGTAATCTTATGAACAATAAAAAAGAGATTGACAAGTGGTCGTATTATAATTACAAAAGGCAAGTTTTTAAGTATTGAGTGTATATTACATATAGATTAGATTATAAATAGAGATAAAATCAATCTGAGCGGCCATACTGTGCATTTCGAAGTATTGTCAAAGGAATAGAAGAGTGGGCTAATGTGTGTGGAGTCGTTTTATCTAAATTACTTCTAAACCAAATTTTATCCTAACTAAACGGTATATTCTCCCAACTTAGTTTTTTATCCTTTCATTATTTTTTTAATACAACCATATTGCAAGCCTAACATCAAAAAACGAACAGTTATGCTATTTATTCGAAAATTATTACTAATTATTTTATTGGCTATTATTTATCTATTACATAGTCAAGGATACGGACAAGAAAAGAACACTAAGAACACCATAAAAAACTTAATTGGTAAGGAAGTTTCTATCGATTCAGTTGAAGCATTTATAAACTTACAAATGAAAACACTTGATGTGCCAGGAATATCTTTGGCTATTATTAATGATGGAAAAGTTGCCTACCACTTAACAAAAGGGTATGCTGATGTAGCTAAAAAGAAAAATGTTTCAAATAGAACCATATTTGAAGGAGCTTCTCTTTCTAAACCATTATTTGCATATTTTATTATGGGTTTTGTTGAGGAAGTACAGCTAGACTTAGACAAGCCTCTTTATAAATATTTGCCTTATGATGATATTGCCTACGATGAACGTTACAAAAAAATAACAGCTAGAATGGTGCTTAGTCATACTACTGGATTCCCAAACTGGAGGTCAGACTATGAAGATAATAAGTTGTTTATATCATTTGAACCAGGAACAGCCTTTCAATATTCAGGTGAAGGATATCAATATTTGGCTAAAGTTTTAGCACATATTTTAAAAACAGACGATGCTGGTTTAGAAAAAATATACCAAGAACGAGTTGCCTCTAAGTTAAACCTGAAATACACAAAATTTATTCAAGACTCTTATAATATGAAGAATAAAGCAGAGGGATACAAAGATGGAATCGTTGTTGGTGAAGATGATGACCCAAAAATATTTGGTTCGGCATTTTCCATACATTCAGAAGCTTTAGATTTTTCTAAATGGTTAATTGCTTTAATTAATAAAGAAGGCTTATCCAAAGAAAGTTATGACGAGCTTTTTAAAACTCAATTTACTTTGCCCGATGGACATCTACAAAAACAAGGAGGAGTTACAGACTGGACACTTGGGTTTGCAAAAGCTACTTTACCCTTTGGGTCAGCTTATGGACATGGTGGTAACAATGCTGGTTATACTAGTATTTTTGTTATTGAACCCGAATCAAAATGGGGATATGTCATGTTTACAAACGCAAACCAATCACAACTTCCAATGGTATTTCTTCAATATTTGATGACCCCATAGCTAATTTATAGTTAACAATAAGTATTATCTTGTTCTGATCTAAAAAAAATAAAAATGAACAATATAAGGTTCACTAAATCTGATTATAAATTTATTGTAATATATTTTATAGGAGCTACAGTTTGGTTATTATATCGGTGGAATGTTGAAAATTATTCGTTTTTTGAAATCTGGACAGGATGGATAGGAATGATTGTTAAAAATCTAGCACTAATTTTTGTTTTTAAATGGTTAATCAATGAATTTTTAATAATAAAAAAAAGCTATATTATTTTTATTTTACTTGGTTTTTTTTTAATAGAAGTAATTGGTTTTATAGATATGTTAAGGGATTATTATACCTCGACTCCGCGTTGGAAAATGCCGTCTTTCGACATTATGCTTATTCAAAATTTTAGAAGATCTGCAGATGGTTTTTTCCTAATGAGTTTTGTATTTGGTAAAAATTATTACGATAATAAGATTGATAATATCGAATTAAAGAATACTCAAAAAGAACTAGAATTAAAGTTATTAAGATCTCAATTCAATCCACACTTTTTATATAATAGTTTAAATACTATTGATGCACTTGTTGATTATTCACCTAAAGAAAAAGTAAAAGAATATATTTCAAACCTTGCTTCCTTATATCGTTATTTAATCAAAACGCATGAAGAAGATATTGTTACTTTAGAAGATGAAATTCTATTAATTAAAAATTATATTTATCTCATAGAGACAAGGTTTGAAAATGACTATCGGTTTAATATAATAGAAGAAAGTATTGTTAAAGATAGATACTTACCAAGTGGAGTTTTATTAACTGCATTAGAAAATGTTGTTAAACATAATCAACCACAAATCAATGCTCCTATTATAACTACAATTTTAATAGAAAACAAAACAGTAAAAATCACCAATACTATTGCTAAATCAAGAGAAGTTAATGAATCTTTTGGTACAGGGTTAAAAAGTTTAAAGAAACGTTATGAATTACTTTCAGATAAAATGATTGATATTAAGCAGTCTGAAAAAGTTTTTATTCTAAAACTACCTTTATTAACAATTGTGGATTAAAAGCATTAAAAACTCATGAACATTTTAATTATAGAGGACGAAATCCCAGCATTTAAAAAACTACTTACTTGTGTTACTGAATCTTTACAATCGGATTTTGAATACACGCATACTCGCTCTATTGAAGAATCCATAAAATCTCTTGAAAAAACGAACTATGATTTAATTTTATCTGATATTAAAATAATTGGAGGGATGTCATTCGATATTTTTGATTCGGTTAAAACCTCAGTACCAATAATTTTTTGTACCGCTTTTGATGAACATTTGTTAAAAGCGTTCCAAACCAATGGAATTGCTTATGTTTTAAAACCTTATACTCAAAAAAATATCTATGAAGCAATAAAAAAATATCAAAATTTATTTCATGAAAAATTCAATGAAAAAGACTTTTTTAAGCAATTTAAAGGTCTTATTGAGCAAAAACATACTTTTAAGAAACGATTTGCTATAAAAAAGGCTGAAGGTATAAAACTAGTAAAGACAGAAAATGTTTGTTATATAGAAGCTTGTGGAGATTTTTGTAAACTGAAAGATAGTAATGGAGGTTTACATAGTATTTCAAAGTCCATAGGTGTATTATCTGGCGAATTAAATCCAGAACATTTTTTTAGAATCAATCGAAGCTATATAATCAACATAAGCTTTATAGAAAAAATATTACCTTATAGTAAAAATAGATTGTCTATAAGAATAAGTGGTTTATCTGATTCTTTAATCACAAGTACAGCATCTACTAAAGATTTCAGAAAATGGATAGATAAATGATAATATTTAAACTACCCAGAAGTTTTGTTTTTTGGGTACTTTGACAAAATATTGAATTTATACACGAGGACTATTTTACATAGTATTACATTATTAGGTACTTGCGGGTTATGTATTTCCCTGAGCCTTTCGAAGTGTTGTCGAAAGGATAGGAGAGAAGTGCAATGTGTATGGAATGGAATTATACAATAGAACGTAAACATCAACTTTAATTAAGCATTAAGATGTTATAGTTAATTAAATCCTTGTTTTTTACTAAAATTGCATTAATTTTTACTCATTGGAGTATTTGTCCTCTAGCTAAATTTGTGCTTTGAGGATGAACCTAAAATTTAAGTATCTAAAATTAGAAATAGATATATACTATGAGTAAAACCATATTAATTACAGGAAGTACAGATGGAATTGGAAAGCTTGCAGCCATTAAACTAGCCAAAGATGGTCATGAAGTTTATGTTCATGGGAGAAATGCGGAAAAATTAAAGAAAGTTATTTCAGAAATAAAAGAGGCTTCAAACAATGAAAATGTAGATGGTTTTGTTGCTGATTTTTCTGATTTAGAGGCTGTTTCTATAATGGCAGAGAACTTAAAAAACAGAGTTTCTAAAATAGACGTACTAATTAATAACGCAGGTATATTTAAGACATCTGTAACTACTGGATTCAAAGGATATGACATTAGATTAGTTGTAAATTATTTAGCGCCATATATATTAACTAATGCTTTGTTACCTTTATTGCAGAAAGGAAATAAAACGCGCGTCGTAAATTTAAGTTCAGCCGCTCAAACGCATGTCACTGATGCTGCATTGGCAGGAATGAAAATTAGTAATGCAGGTGAAGCATACGGGCAAAGTAAATTAGCACTTACTATGTGGAGTTTTAATTTTGCAAAACAACACGATGCTATTTCAGTTATAGCTGTAAACCCAGGTTCTTTATTAAATACTCGAATGGCTAATGAAGCTTATGGGCAACATTGGTCTCCAGCGACAAAAGGCGCAGATATATTATATGATTTGGCTGTTTCTGAAGAGTACATAGATATTACGGGTAAATATTTTGATAACGACAAAGGCAATCCAAAAGGAAATTTTGCTAAAGCACATCCTGATGCATATGATGCGGAGTTAATTTCGAAATTAATAAGAAAAACAGAAGATATAATCAATTAGAAATAAATAATGCCCAGAACCATATTCGAAAATATTGTGATTCAAAAGTTTGAAGAAATGACTACGCTGGCATTTTGCCAGTATACGCCTATTCGATTTTTTGAAATATTATTTGTTGAAAAAGGTTCGGGCGCACTAATTATAAATAATCATAGAGTTGCATATAATGACAATCAAATTTTTATTTTAATACCTAATGATCAGTACAATTTTGAAATTGAAACATCCACAACGGTTTGTGCTGTCAAATTTCTTAACAGTTTTTTTGATGATATGTTATCAGGTGAAAATCAGGTTCAACGAAAACAATGGTTTAAAAAAATTGAAACTATACTGCACGGAGCAAATAGAACCTCTCATTTAGACTTTAAATCGAAAACTGATGAAAGTAGTATTCTTTCATTATTCACCGTACTATGCAACGAGTATAATGATGAAAATTTGAAAAGTGAAACTATCTTAAAATCTGTATTACACTCCATACTTCACATCATATCTAGAAACGTAAGCTTTATTTCAACAGATATCATAGATTCCAAAATTCAGAGCATTATAAATTACATTCATTATCATGTTCATGATTCTGAAAAACTCTCAAAGAAAGAGTTGGCAAATCAATTCCATATTTCAGAAAATTACATTAGTCAATACTTTAAAAATAAAATGGGAATTGGCTTAAAAAAGTATATACTTAATTACAAGTTAACGTTGGCAGAAACACGTCTCAAATACACCAATTCAACTGTTTCAGAAATTGCTCACGAATTAGGATTTACAGATAGTAGTCATTTAGATAAAACATTCACAGTATACAAAGGAATGACTGCGAGAGCATATCAAGCAAACCTTAAAGGCTCGTAATAATATCCACTCCTCGTTTTTTACTAAAACCTCTTTTTTTCTTACCAAAACTAACCAAAGATCCTAGGGTAAATTTGCATTATAATAGTAATACAATTGCTTCAATTAACAATTAATTTTCAAAAATAAACACAATGGATTACAAAAATTTCCAAACATTCACGGCAGAACAAAAAGGCGGAATTCTAACAGTAGATATCAACTTTGGACCTGTAAATGTACAAGGACAAGAAATGTTAGCAGACTTAAGTAGTCTTTGCCTACGATTAGAAAGAGACAGAAGCGTAAAAGTGGTTGTTTTTCAATCATCTAATCCTGGTTACTGGGTATGTCACTATGATACTAACTTATTAAGAGATATGTCTGAAGAAGCTGTGCCAAGAAACGAAGTTAAGTTACTTGACTTACAATCTGTATTAGAAAGATTAAGTAATGTACCACAAGCAACTATTGCTAAAATTGAAGGTTTTGCACGTGGTGGCGGACACGAAATGGCTCTAGCATTAGATATGCGTTTTGCAGCTAGAGGGAAGGCTAAATTTATGCAAATGGAAGTAGGTATGGGCATTTTACCTTGTGGTGGTGGAGCATCTCGTATGGCAAGACAAGCAGGACTTGGTAAAGCTTTAGAAATTATTTTAGGAGCTAGAGATTGGGATGCTGATGAAGCAGAAAAATTTGGCACAATTAATAAAGCGTTAGATGCAGATGAAATTGGAGCATATGTTGATGCATTAGCAGAGCGTATTTCAAAATTTCCAGCAGAATCTATCAAGGCTTGTAAACGTGCAGTTTACGCATCTATTGATTTACCAATTGCAGATGCTTTAAAAGAAGAAGCATATCAATTATTTCAGGCAACAAGTAAAACACCAGCTATTAAACGTTTTACGATTGCAGATGAAAATGGAGCACAATTTGACCATAATAATCAAAAGAATTGGGAAAGTATGTTAATTGATTTACAAGAAATTCAAAGAGATTAAGAATTGATTTTTATTAAATAATTACAATGGGTGCTCATAAAAATTGGGCATCCATTATAAAAAACTTTAAGATTAAAAAATGAAAAAAAATAAAGCACTCGCACAAGCTCGTGCGCTCACTCTGCCATCTCGTGAAGCATCACTAAAACGTGAAGCATCTGTCTCGCATTTTTGGAACAGTAACCAAAAATTGCTTGAAGATGCATGGGCAGAATGGGAAATCGAAAACAAAGATATTTTACTGATTCCAGATGAAACGTTACTTGATCCACGTTTACGACAAGCTATTAACGATGCATGGGAAAACCCAGAAAAAGAAAATGCTGTTGCAGATTTATGGGAAGAAATTATTCCAGATGTTTATAGCGTACAATTTTTTGATCTTGAACGTTTAGTAGAATTCCGTAATTATTTAGAAGCTGTAGCGAACTCACAAATTCCTAAACGCGCTCCGTATGGTATTCAGTTAAATCGTTATGGGATTATGCTTGACCCAAGATCTGAAGGACATCTGGCTGCACCTAATTTTCAAGCATTTTATAACGACATAATGAACCGCTATATGCGTCCGATTGCTCGATTATTACTAGGTACTTATGGATATGATAATCAAACATTTGGTTTTTCAATTCAGTACAATCCCGATAAGGATAAGGATTTACAACCGCACACAGACGCTTCAGCTGCAACTTTGAATATCAATATTAATTTACCTGATGAAGAATTTATAGGTTCACAAGTTGATTTCTATGACAAAGCTACAGGACAAACTGTACAGACTATTTTTGAACCAGGTAAAGCAATAATCCACAGAGGTAATGTCCCACATGTTACACATCCAATTACCAGTGGACAGCGAAGTAACTTGGTGGTGTGGTTATATGGAGATCGTATGAAAATCCCACGAGGTAGTACAAATAGCTATGGTAGTTCTGCTGATTCAATATCGAAATTTGATGTACCAGAAAATATAACAGCTCGCCAGCGTTGGAGTGTGCCAGATGGCCCCAAAGATAGTTTTGCGCCATTCTAAAAAGTCAATTATCTTATCCGTGAGAATCGCGTATTTGAAATTTTAATAACATTGTTAAACTGGCACAATATGGATATTCTTTACCTTTAAATTTATACATAAATAACTTTATTAGAAAGCGCAAAAGTACAATACTATATTTAACAACATAACTATACTTTTTATAGCAAAAAAATAACTTGTTAACTAGTTGATAATAAAAATTTTGTTGAATTATTTCCTACTATCCTTTTTGACCGTTATTGTGAGAACTAAATGCTATATATACTTTTATCACTATAAAAAATATAGTACAATAAATCTAATAAAATAATGAAAACATTAATCACGTCAATATTAATTGTTTTATTTAATCTAAGCTTAATAGCACAAACACCAACAACAGACGATAGAACTTCTAAAAATGAAGTTGTTACAGTCGAAAACATAGAATGGGGTTGGTTAAATCCGTTACGTGGTGATAAAAGTCCGGCTGCAGGAAAACTTTGGGGAGATCGTACTAAAAATGAACCCGCAGGATTTTTAGTAAAATTTAAAAAAGGATTTTCGTCACCACCACATATTCACAACATTACGTATCGTGGTGTGGTAATACAAGGATTGTTACACAACGATGATGAAAACGCCGAAAAACAATGGTTACCAGCAGGTTCTTACTGGCAACAGCCGGCAGGTGAAGCACATATTACTGCAGCAGATGGTGAGGAGAATATGGCTTTTTTAGATATTCAAGAAGGTCCTTATTTGGTGAAGCCAACTTCTGAAGCTTTTGATAATGGTGAAAGACCAGTTAATGTGGATGAAACCAATTTGGTTTGGTTAACTGCTAATGATATAGAATGGGTAGCAGAAAAGAGTAATATAGAAACTGCTTTTTTATGGGGAGTTCACAATGAAAAGCAATTACGTGCAACACTTTTAAGATTACCAGCTGGTTTTAATGGAAGCATCAAAAATTTAAGTCCAAATTTTAGAGCAGTAGTTATTTCTGGTCGACTAACACATCAGTTTACTACAAAAGACACAAAAAAAGTGCTAGAACCTGGTTCTTATTTTGGAGTTAAAGAAAACGCGACATCAAAAATTTCAACAGATAAAAAAACTGTAATTTATATAAGAAGTAATGGTGATTTTAAAGTTAAGGCTTCTGAATAGAGAATCAATTTTGATCAAAAAAACAACTGTAATGAGTAAACTATAACTGCAAATTTTAATCAGAGAATCGAGTATTTCAAATTTTAATAACCCAAGTATTAGACATTAAAAAGAATTACAACAGTTTCTGGAATATTTTATATAGTATAGAATGATAGCTATCAAATGGACAACCCTCTACTAAAAGACAAAACAATACATTTGTACTATAATGTACTTGCATTATGTATTACCATGAGCTGTCACACTAAGCCTGTCGAAGGGATAGGAGAGTAGGGGAATTTGTGTCTGGTTAGCATTACGTTTTTCTCGATACTATTTTTATAACTAAAACTTACTAATACTAATGAGATAATTAGAAGTAATAAGATTATGTTTTTTTTTCATGATTATGATTTTGACATAAAAGTTTAGGTGTTAAAAGAAATATCCAACGGATAGTTGAAATACTCCATTTCTATTTTTGTCAGAAAAACCATCTACATCATTAATGTTAGATAATCCTAGATTATATCTTGCACTAAAATAGATACCGTTATCAAGAGTATAGCCCAAACCAAAATTCACTCCAAAATCCATTGTTTTATAAAGGTCTTTATCACTTTCTGCACCTCCTTTTGTAGAAAGTAAAAAACCAACTTGGGGTCCAGCTTCTAGACTCAACCTTTCTGTGACATAGTACTTTGCCATTAATGGAATGTTCAAATAGTTTAGTGCAATTCTGCCTTCAGAATCAATATTGGTATTAAATCCTTGTCCGGAATATAATAATTCGGGTTGTAAAGAGAATTTGTTTGAAACCTTAATTTCGGCTAAGGCTCCAAAATGAAAATCTGTGTTAGGATCAATATTTTTTGCGTTGTCTCCAGTGATAAAAGCAAGGTTTAAACCTGCTTTAACTCCAAATTTAATTTCTTGAGCGTTAACATTGGATAATCCTAAAACTGTAATAATAGTTATGAATACTAATTTTTTCATAATTTATGTTTTTTAATTAATTGATGCGAATATAGATTACAAAACAAAACGAAAAGTTAATTTTGTGATTGTAGAAGTACAGAAACAGAGGAATTACACGAATTAGGACTTTTTTTTAATTCAATTTTCTTTTAAAAATATAGCGTGTAATAAAAATACCATTTCCATCTTTTTCTCCTGCATCACTTTCTACAGCACTTGTTACGAATATCAAATCCCAACCTTGAGAAATCATTGCAGTTAATTTTGAGGAAATTACGGCATCATTCGCTGCTATATTTTGAAATCGTATACCAGCTAGATTATAAAAGTTTAATAATTTTGTTTCTTCAAAACCCTTTACTCTAATATCTTTTCTTTTAGACTTATTTCTAGTATTATCATCTTTTGTTCGCCAAGAAGTAAATTCTTTATAGTCTCTTTTATCAACTGATGAAATTAATCGTGATCTACCTAATCCATCTGGTATAATAGATTCTACGCTTGTAATTACTTTTACTTCAAATTCTTGTTTTACTGTGTCTTGCGAAAAAATTGTAGTTATAAACAATGTGAATACTACTACCATTGTTATTAATTTAAATTTCATCATTTTATTTTTTATGTTATTATTTAAAAAGGTAACATTGCTTATGATGTGGCAACGTTAAATATATGTAGTCATAAAACATTATTTATGTTCATCCATAAAACGAAGAATTTCTGTAGTAAACAGGTCGGGTTCACTAAACAGCGGAGCGTGACCAGATCTATCAAATATGAGTAATTCTTTGGACGCTGAACCTATGTTTTCAAAAGCAGTTTGAGCAGAAGCTACAGGCACTATCATGTCGTATTTACCTGATATAAATAGGGATGGTATCGTTATTTCTGGAAGTCGACTCGTGAAATCAAGGGTTTGAAATAGACCTTGATCATCTATTGTACCTCCTATTTGAAGAGTATTCCAATTTCTAGTCCAAAAGTTATATCTAAAGAATGTACCTACACCTTCTGATCCGTTATCATCAAAATCTATAAAACCATCTTCATGTAATGCTTTCTCCGCTTTGAAAGCCTTCATATTAAGTTTTTGATTATCATCGAAATTAATTACCGGATCTACTTGAGATACAAGTTCTAAAACAGACTTCCAGAAATCAACACTATTACCTAATGCTATTTGGGTGTTTGCGGTAGTCGTAAATGTTTCTATATATTGATCATATAATCTAGCTGGACTATATGCTCCATCTAAACCTATCCATCCTTTAAAGTCACTTTGATCTTTTAGTAGGGTAGCTGTTCCTAGTGTTCCACCCCAGCTGTGTCCTATTAAAAAGAAACGTGAATCACTACCAAATTTACGTTTCATCACTTTTATCAGTGCTAATACGTCTTCTGCCATAAGATCTATGCTTACATCTTTTTCAGAGTAATGCCCTTGTGAATTACCCGATCCTCGTTGATCAAAATATACAACGCCATACTGATTTTCTATTTGGTTAAACGCCTCCCCAGAAAAACTTAATCCTATATCACCTGGACCACCGTGTAATGTGATTAAGAAAACCTTTTCACTGGCGTTTCCTTTTATGTATGCAGGCATATCTGCATTTTTATGACGAACAAAGATGGTTTCATTCAAATTATTAAGATTATCATCTTTAGAGCAAGCAGTTACTAAACATATTGTAATTACTGTGAATACTATTTTTAAGAATGATGTATTTAATTGTCTCATTGTTTTTTGTTTTTAAAATTAAACCGAAAACCATATTGTAAGAAAAGCGTAGGGAACGTACCAGCATTGTAGTTAAAGCGTGGACTAAAAGTGATATTAAAATAACTGGCAGAACGTATTTTCCCTTTGCGCTGTCTGCCTATTCCAACAGAAAGGGTAGGATTATAATACCCACGTCCAGGCAGAAACACTTTCTCTACATTATCTCCTTTAACTTCATAGGTCTCTGGTAAGAATGAGCGATAATACCCCAATGGGTTTAACGCTACGTGTAGCTGCCATCTTTTTGGACTTGTTCTTCGCCATATAAGTCCATAATAAGTATGTAAACCATTATCTGTTTTATTAGCGAAGTTGGTCGAATACCCTATGCTTCCGTTAAACAAAAATTGATGGGTAATTATTTTTTGTCCTTTCTTTTTTTCTTTACTATTTTTCCTTTCTTTCCAGAGATATTCAGCACCCAAATTAATACCGTTATCCCATAATAGATTACCATAATAGCCGACTTTAAATTCGGTTCTATTTAAAAAAGAAGAATCGTTAGTCTGGCTTTGAGCTTGAAAATTTATGGCATAGATTAATAGCAAAGCAATACTATATTTTTTCATGTTTTTGAATTATCGTGTTACTATTTACTGTTATAATTCAATTCCGAAGGCTTCTTTAAAACCTTGCACTATGAAATTTTCAAGAGTGGTAGTATGATCTCCAGGACCAACGATTACGTTGGTGTTTTTTGACTCTAAAAACTGTACCTCACTAGGCGTAAGACTGCCGACAGCTTGATCTATTTCCCCATAAATGTAGGTTACGTTCGACAAGTCCGAAATGGTATTAAAAAGTTGTGTATACCTGTTCATTGAGAATCCGGCACTTATTCTATTAAGATTTCTATCTTTTATGTCCAGAGCTGGGTCTGTTTCTACTATGGGAGTAACACCGTTTTCAAAAAATCCATTTCTTCCTTCGGCAGCCCCTTGCCAAATAACATCGTTCATATCTAATCTACCTGTAACAATAAGATACTTATCAGCGCTATCTATTCCTTTTTTTGCAATGAGGTCTTGTGTTATAAACGAACCAAATGATAATCCTAAAACATACACTGTTCTACCTTGATCTTTAAAATAGGTAGTCACTTTAGAAAGCATCTCTATAGTTTCTGTATTAAAAGAACTAGCTTGGGTTAATGTGATATCATTTCCAGCTACTATATCAGGATTTAATGTTTGTGCTTGATGTACAGTTACAGTTAAAATATCCTTTGGATTAAGAAATCCAGAAAACTGGTCTACTACATCTGTAGCAAATTCTGTACTAGGGCCACCAGGGATAGTTATCAGCACCGTAGGGGCTTTTTCGTCTCCTTTGAAATAAATTAAATCTTTAATGTCTTGCGATAGTTCGGTAATAACTTTAGGAGGTGTCCCATCATCATCATTAGAACATGAGCATATAAGGATTGAGAATATTACAACTAGAACTGTAGTAGTTATAGAATGTAAGCGATTGAATTTTGTCATTTTTAAGGGCGTTTTTTTCATTATTTATAGTTTTCGAGCAAAGAAATGGGTAAAAACGCTTTAAAATATTAGTAATTTGATGACCGTTGAATAATTATTGACGAACGTAATAATTGCTGTATTACAAATAAATAATATGTTTCTTTGCACAAAATATACCAATGAGCAACATCAAATCAATAAAGAAAATAGCACTACATCTGCTGTTCTGGATATTAAATTATTTGTTGTTTGCTTTTGTTGTCCATTCAGATTGGAATGGGTTTAATAATGTTTCTGAGGATCATAATAGTTTAGCCTATGCCTATACCTATGGGATTTTTACCAATTTCTTTTTGTTTTATATACAAGTGTTTTGGTTGGTGCCAAAAATGTATATGCTTAAAAGAAAAGCAACATACTATGTACTTTCTTTTTCTATATGCCTGGTAGTTTCGCTAATTGAAACCTATTTTGATTACATGCTGTATGATATATTTGAAATCTATGATACAGATGAGTTTATGGATAACTTTAGCCTTACTGTTTTTGTTAACCTATTCTATAGTGTTGCTGGTTTTTATTACATCTTTAGACAAGCGCACAAAACATCTGAAAAAGAAAAACAACTACTAATACAAGAATCGTTTAAGGCAGAATTAAAATATCTAAAAGCACAGTTAAATCCTCACTTTTTGTTTAATGGAATTAATAATGTTTATCACTTAATAGGTAAAAACGATACCTTGGCTAAAGATACCTTGCTTCAGTTTTCAGAACTACTACGCTATCAATTGTATGAAAGCGGTACTCAAATTATCTTAGAGAAGGAATTAGACTTTGTATTGCAGTATATTAAGATGGAAAAAACCCGTAAAGGTTCAGATATTCAGCTTACTTACAATATAGAATTTGAGAATGCTACAAAAAAAATAGTGCCATTATTATTAATTCCGATTATAGAAAATGCGTTTAAGCATTGTAGTAATCACACCAATAATAATGATAATAGAATTGATATAAAGATTAAAGAAGTAGGAGGTAAGCTCTCGCTACATTGTACAAATACTTTTGATAACGTAACTGGTAAATATGATGTTGGGGGCATCGGTTTAATAAATGTAAAAAGACGCTTATCGTTAGTCTATCCAGATAAACATGAATTAACCATAAGCAAGAAAAACTCAAGATTTATGGCTGACTTGATCATAGATTTATAGAACATAAGAGAATGAAACAGCTAAATTGTTTAATCATCGATGATGAACCTATCGCAAGAGAAGGCATTAAAGAGTATTGTAATGAGATTTCATTTTTAAATGTTGTTGCGCTATGTAAAAATGTATTGCAAGCAAATCATTATCTTGAAAGCAATGAAATTGATATCATCTTTTTAGATATCAATATGCCAATATTATCAGGTATTGATTGGTTAAAAGGCTTAAAAAAATCTCCTTCAATTATTATGACCACTGCATATAAAGAATATGCTTTGCAAAGCTTTACGTATAATGTTTTAGATTATTTAGTAAAGCCCATTTCTTTTAAACGGTTTTTACAAGCAGTTAATAAAGTCAATAGTTATTATGGTAGTTCTGATGAAAAAAACATACTTTTTTTAAAAAGTGAAAGACAGCTTAAAAAGATAAATATAAAGGATATTCTGTTTGCAGAAGCAATGCAAAATTATATCAAAGTCGTAACACCAAAAGAGACTATAATTACACATATATCTTTAAAGAGTTTTAAAGATCAATTACCCGAAGATAGTTTTATTCAAACACACAAATCATATATAGTATCAAAATATAAAGTAGATAAAATCGTAGAAAATCAAATCATTATTGGTGATTATGAAATTCCTATAAGTGTACGTTTAAGAAAAATGGTTTTAAGTCATTTTTAAATTCAATTCAAAATGTTTTTAAAACAATATTATATCTGCAATTATATAAAATGCAAGTATGTAACTACCAATTTAAAATCAAGATTTCTGCGTTATATTAAATAAGTTTAATAGGGTTGTTTAATAGGGTGTTTAAGAAGAAATCAAGGTTGTGAATTACAATATGAATTCAAGATGTATTTTATTATTAGTTGATATTCTATTTTAAAATGAAGATTATTATTCTAGTATATTTTTCGAAAACATACTTTTAAAGGCTAGGGCTTCCTTTTCTGTTTTTTGTCATATATCTACAATCATTAAAACACTATAACGTGTTATTTACTAGTTGATTATGTGATTTTTATTAATTAAATTGATTACTTTTCAAATTACTAGTTATTAATTCTAAGTTTATATGATTATGGCAACACAAAGAGCTTTTATACTAAAAGATTTAAGTGATTTAAATTTCAGAATCAAAAATGGAGATATTCAAATTTCTGATACATATTTTAAAAAGTTAGGCTTCAATAAAGGAACCTTAGGTAATAGATTATCAATGTTCGCTATGGGAAAAAGTGAACAATATCAGTTCGAAAAAAGCAGTAGCTCTAATGTCAAATGGATTCAATTCTCTTCAATTCCAATAAAGATTTTAAATAGATTCTCTATTCCTATTTTAGAAGATGTACTTAAGATAGAATTAAAAAAAGTTAAGTACTCTATCAAGAATTCGGAAGACCTCACCCATATATAATAGCTTGGTCTGGACCATATTTTGGGTATTTGCAAGTTTTTAGGTGCTTCAAAAAATATAAGTTACTGATAATTAATATGTTTTTGATGAAACCGAAATGGCTCATAACCCGACGAAGGCCAAAGATTCGATATCTGTTCCCGCTACAATGCATAACCTCTTTATTATGAAGGGTTGATTTTTATTTATAGCCGTTTTTTCTTCTTAAAAATCTTAAAATTTAACGTTTATGTACAGATTTGATTAAAAAACAAGATAAGTGCATACACTTCAAACGGGAAAATTTAGAATTAAATGAGAGGTAGCAAAGTACAGCTTACTACAGAGGAAATAAAAATCAAATATGTCTAGGCCTTCGATGTACCGAAATTATTTAAATGTCGTTAATATTTGTGACAGGATTTTTTGGGAATGTAAGGAATTGACTAAGTGTGATAAGTTGAATTTTATCAATAATTTAATGTCACATATTTGTGACAATGTAAAAATTATTTTATTTTTGTATTATATGATATTAGAGACAAAATCTAGAATTATTGAATCTGCAATAAAAGTTTTCAATTCCGATTATTCGGCACCCCTTCAAAAGGTGGCTGACAATGCTAATATTACCCGAAGGACTTTGCATAGGTATTTTAAAGACCGTAATGAATTGGTTGCTGTTTGTGAGAGAGAAATGGAAGTAAGTTGCAAGAAAGCAATGATAGCTGCTATAAAAAGTTCTAACGACCCATTGATTCAGTTGGAAAATATGCTATACGCTGGTATTGATTGTGGTGCAAAGTATTCGTTTTTCTATAAACTTCATCAGCAAGATGGTCATAGCCATAATAAAAATAATAAAGATTGTGCTGACTATGATTTCATATATAACAGTTTTACGAACATCGTTAAAGAGTTGCAGAAAAGTGGTGTTGTCAATAAACAAATGACGGTTCAGTGGATTCAAAATTTACACGCTGGAATTATTAATAGTACAGTAAATGCGAATGATACTAGCAAATCATCAAAATCCAATATCAAAAATTTTGCCTGGAAATCATTTATAAAAGGAATTGCACCTTAAAAAAATTTACACTTATATGTCTCAAAATTGTGACATATAATTAATCTAAGATATGTATGAAAAAATCAATTTTAAATTTATCAGCAGTAGTTGTCTTTCTACTTCTTGCTATTCAATCAATAAATTCTCAAATCAAAGAAAACAACAATATAAGCGATAAGATTGCAAATTTCGACAGTCAACAAATTCACTACCTTCAATCTGGCTCTGGGACTAATGCTCTAGTTTTACTCCATGGTTGGCCAGAAAGTTCCTATATGTGGAAACATATAATACCTAAACTTTCAAAAGACAAGTCACTCACTATAATTGCGCCCGATTTAAGAGGTATAAATGGTTCAACCGCGCCTGAGGATAAATTTGATAAGGCTTCAATGGCTGGGGACATTAATAAACTTGTTGAACATCTGAACCTCGATAAGGTAATCGTGGTGGGACACGATATCGGTGGAATGGTAGCTTATGCTTATGCTCGATTATATCCCAAAAATATAGTTGGTCTAGGAATATTGGATGTACCCTTACCAGGTTTGGGTACGTGGGATGAATTGATAAAAACGGAACACGCTTGGCATTTTTTGTTTCACAACCAAAAACCACTTGCTGAAAATCTCGTCATCGGTAATCAAGAGGAATACTTCCGTTTTTTTATGCATGGTCATTCTGTAAATAAAAAGGCTATAGACAATAATGTTATTGAGGAACACGCTAGAGCCTACACTACCCGGGCAAGTCTAAAGGCTGGATTTGAATGGTATCGGGCATTTTCCGATGATGCCTTGTTTAATATTACACATACAGCTGTCATTGATTTTCCTGTATTGCTTGTTGGTGCCCAATACAGTATGGAAAGTTCTTTGCCAGAAATGAGAAAAAGTTTGGAATTAGTAGGGGTAAATTCTATAACTACTGCTACAGTGGCTGAGTCTGGACATTATATTGTTGAAGAAAAACCTGATGAAACGACCAAATTGATTATTGATTTTATTGCAAAAGTCAATAACTAATCTGTGTTTTTAATTAGTAGTAATAAGAGTTTTGATGTTAGAACACCATGATAATGAATGAATTAATAGATACAGTACAAACGTGTTCCATAAATCCAATGGATTTAAAACACTTAAAAATAGAAGTCCTAAATTCCAAATATACAGTGGTACTTACTGATTTAAATGGTGATGGAATTATAAAAGGGTATGGGGATTCTATCGAAGAAGCCATTAATGATTTACACCATAGCTTAATCTGAGAACACAATGGGAAACCGAAGAAAATTTATAAAACAAAGTTTATTTGCGTCAGCGGTAGTAATGCTACCCTTGCCGTTATCTGCTTTTAAAAAATTAGATATTATGACAAAAGAAACAAAATTTGATGTGCTGATTATAGGTGGTAGTTATGCAGGTCTTTCTGCAGCAATGGCTTTAGGAAGGTCACTTAGAAACGTTCTTATCATCGATGCGGGAAGTCCTTGCAACGAGCAAACTCCATATTCCCATAACTTTATTACGCAAGATGGCGCTGCCCCCGCATCTATTTCCGCAAAAGCAAAAGAACAGGTTTTGGAATATCCAACGGTACAATTTTTAAAGGATTTTGCAGTACAAGGAAAAAAAACGAAAGATAGTTTTGAAATTATAACGCAATCCGGTCAATCTTTTCAGGGTAGAAAACTTGTCTTCGCTACTGGTATAAAGGATATTCTACCCAAAATAGATGGTTTTGCTGAATGCTGGGGAATCACCGCAGTACATTGTCCTTATTGCCACGGCTATGAAGTACGAAAGGTAAAAACAGGGATCCTCGCAAATGGGGACGGTGCTTTTGAAACAGCAAAGTTGATTTCAAACTGGACGGACGAGCTATCCGTTTACACCAACGGAAAATCCGAACTGAGTGAGGACCAAGTTAATGAACTCAACCAAAACAACATCGTCGTAATTGAAAAGCCTATTACTTCTATTGAGCATACAAAAGGCCATATTGAAAAACTAAAATTCAGTGATGGTACTTCGGAAACCCTAAAGGCGCTTTATGCGCGAGTACCTTTTGAGCAGCATTCGGTTATACCTTCGAAATTAGGATGTCAAATCAATGAGCAAGGGTTTATCGAAGTGGATATGTTCCAAAAAACATCGGTTCCTGGTGTGTTCGCCTGTGGGGATAACACGACTTTTATACGTTCGGTTGCCCAAGCGGTATACGCTGGAAATCTTTCGGGAGGTGTTTCTAATATGGAAATGATACAGGAAGATTGGATAGGCGATTAATATTAGAATAAATAGTTTGTAGTAATGGATTAATTATCAGTAACCGATTTTAAATCCGTTTTATCACTACTTTTTTAAATCGGTTTGAAATATATAAGTAACAATCTCTAATTTTGTAAAAAAAGGGATATGGAAAATTTGACCGAATTTTATAAGAACAAAGGATTGGCAACGGACAGGTTTCAACCTTCAGGAATCGGGCATTTTAATGTATTTGACCTCGAAAAAAGTTTAAGTCCAAATGCCAAGCCTGTTAGTTACACGAGAAGAGACTTCTATAAAATTACATTGATACGTGGCAAACATACCTTTCATTATGCCGATAGAAGTATTGAGACTAATGGAAGCACGCTGATGTTCTTTAATCCGCAAGTGCCTTATTCCTTTGTGCAAGGTAGTGGGGAATGCTCAGGAAGCTTTTTGATTTTTAAAGAGGAATTTCTTTTGAATTCTATACACGAAAGTCCATCGAATCTGCCAGTTTTTAGCATTGATGGGCATCCCAATTTTGAATTGACAAGAGAACAAGATAATTATATAAGTCAGGTTTTTGAGCAAATTATAACAGAAATAGACTCTACATACCACTATAAATATGAAGTAATAAAGAGTAAGGTTTCAGATATCATCCATTACGCCCTAAAATTACAACCTACCAGAATAAGAGCCACCAAATTAGATGCGAGCACTCGAATAACAATCATCTTTAAAGAAGCCTTAGAACGTCAGTTTCCAGTAGAGTCAACGAATTATTGCATCACTGAAAAAACCCCAAGCGACTTCGCAGAGCGACTTTCGATTCACGTAAATTCGTTGAATCGGGCGGTTAAAAAAACAACAGGTAAAACTACGACACAACTTATCACAGAACGTATTGTTTCCGAAGCTCATATTTTACTTCGACTAACAGATTGGTCAATTTCCGAGATAGCCTATTCGTTAGGTTTTGATGAACCTGCTCATTTTACCACATTTTTTAAGAAGCAGACTGCTACAACGCCTACGTCCATTCGTCAGGCAGTTTAAATCAAAAGTAACTTTTAGGTTTCTGCGAAAGCTTAAATTCCACACCATTGTTTGAAATCTATAAGTGTTGGTTTGATTGACATACGAGAATAGGCGCTTGGCCACCGTAATTTTGTTTGAGACAAAAAGTATTAATCTTAAATAAATAATTATGAGTAAAGTATGGTTCATTACAGGTGCATCAAAAGGATTAGGTTTAAATCTGGTTGAGAAATTACTGAAATCTGGACATAAAGTTGCGGCAACTTCAAGAAATAAAAAGCAACTAACCGAAAAAGTTTCTGAAAAGAGCGATAATTTTTTACCGTTATCAATGGATTTAACCGATGAAAATGATGTAAAAAGCACCATTGACAAAGCGTTAAGCTATTTCGGGGAAATAGACGTTGTAGTCAACAATGCCGGCTATGGATTGGGCGGTGCTATTGAAGAATTACAGCACAAAGAAGTACATCAGAATTTCGACGTAAATGTCTACGGTTCTCTGCACGTAATCAGGAATGTACTTCCTAGTATGCGAGAAAGGGGTTCTGGACATATAATGAACATCGCGTCCATAGGTGGGTTCGTAGCAACGTTCCCTGGATATGGTATTTATTGCGCAACAAAATTTGCAGTACAAGGTTTCAGCGAGGCTTTAGAAGCCGAAGTGAAGCCCCTGGGTATTAGTGTGACTTGTGTTTCCCCCGGATATTTTAGAACGGAATTCCTCAGTAGCGATTCAATGCAAACGGGGGAACGTACTATCGATGTTTATGAATCCGCAAGAGAAACGGTTAGGGTTCACGCTCAGGATATTCACGGCAATCAAGCTGGCGACCCAGCAAAGGCAGCCGATGTATTTATAGAACTTTCAAAGATGGATAATCCACCGATACATCTCTATCTAGGTAGTGACGCTTATGAGTTTGTAAATCAAAAAATAGCTAGTCTTCAGGAAATGATGGAGGTTCATAAATCGCTTGGTGTTTCTACAGATTATGAAAATGTAAATGCTTCTTAATCCTATGATCTTGAGAAGAGCTATTTCGTAAAAGATGATATGTCTTTTGAAATAGCTCTTTTTCTCTTCAGAAGAAATAAATAACATTAAAAAAATAAAAAATGGAAACCAGTAATAAAACAGTATTGATAACAGGTGCGGGTTCTGGTATTGGACTTTCTACCTCAAAACGATTAGTAAAAGAAGGGTTTACGGTTTGGGCAGGAATTAGAGATCCCAAGACGCGTAATATCAAAAAATCGGCAGCAATACAGGACTATGCAAATAGTGTAGGTGCCAAAGTACATATAGTAGATTTGGATATTGTTAAGGAAGAATCCTGTAAAGAAGCGGTTGAAAAAATCATAACGAAAAATGGTAAACTGGATATTCTCATTCATAACGCTGCACATTTATATGTTGGATTCGCTGAAGCGTTTACGCCAGAGCAATACATGAATTCATTGAATGTCAACTTTTTGGGCACACACATCCTAAACCGTGTAGTTTTGCCATATATGCGAGAAAGACGTGATGGATTATTACTATATATAGGAAGTGGTGTTACGGCGATAACTGCGCCATTTGTAACGCCTTATGTGGTAGGAAAAACAGCTCAGGCAGTACTTGCAGAAAGTTTGTCTTTCGAGCTTAATCCTTTCGGCATTGAGTCAAGTATACTAATGCCAGGTCTTTTCATTGACGGGACTTCACACTTTGAAACTGCCGAATTTCCAAAAGATTCATCTCTGGATGAACCGTATGCAAAACTTAAGAAAGATTTTGATGCCTATGAACAAGGGTTTCGAAACTTGTTTCGCAATGAAAACGCACCCATTGAAGGTGTAGCGGATAAAATTTTGGAAATCATTAGAATGCCAAAAGGAAGCCGTCCTTTGAGACCGACAATCGATTATTCGGATTATGTGGCTGAGCCTGCAAATGCAACACGAGATGCTTTGACAAAACGCGTTTACAAAATTATGGGATACTCGCACCTGATGGATGTCAACCTAGAGAGTTAATAAGCATTAGTACTTCTAAAGCAATTTAGTAGAATAAATTAAAACGGAATAAAATGGATTTTAGCAAAATAGCGATTATGGGTCTTTTAATAACAATGACAACCTTTACTGAATGTAAAAGCCAAGATAAAGAAGCAATAAAGAATGAAGAGATGGAAACTAAGAAAACAATAGAAGAAACAAAAGAATATATAGGGATGTGGGTAACGGAAGATAATCACGTACGCCACAACTTATTACCTAATGGACGCTATGATGAAGCTCGTGGCCATACAGAAAGTGCCTACCAAGGTAAATATTGGGTAAAGGGAAACCATATCGAGTATAAGGATGATACAGGCTTTACTGCAGATGGGGATTTTAAGGATGGTATACTCTATCACGGTGGAATGATATTATATAAAAGAGAAGATTAAAATTGTAAACTATGAACATTAAAGCAATTGTAATAATAATGGTGCTAGCTCTTTTTTCTTGCAAAGAAAGAAGAACAAACACTATAGAAAAAACAAATAAAAATACCGTGACAGAGAATATGGAATCAAAAAATCACAGCATAGTTCAAAAAGCAGTCGAGGATTGGATTTCGGGCAAAGGTAGCTTCTTTGACTTACTGGATGAAGATATGATTTGGCGAGTTACTGGTAATGCCCCTTATTCTGGCATCTATAAAGGCAAAAAGGAATTTATGGATAAAGCCGTTATACCTATTAATGAATTTCTATCCACTGCTCTAGAGCCTGAACTTATAGACATTAATGCATCCGAAGACATTGTATGGTTTCAATGGAAAGGTAGGGCAAAGGCTGTTGACGGGAATGACTATATCAATGAATATGCCTGGAAATTAAAACTAAATGATGATGGTAAAATTGTAAATGTTGACGCTTTTTTAGATACATATGCTTTGGCTAAACTGGTAGAATTATGATCACCAAGGCAAATAGTATATCTTGATCTTTAATAAATAAATGTCAAGATATACTATTGTTTATAAAAAGAGAAATCCAAACTATGAACACCTACACTAGACTAGATTGTTAGATCTAATTCTATGATCACTACAAAGATTTAACTTAGCCTAAATAATTCCAATATTATTCGTTTTTTACTATTTCAGTAAAAAGCTTTTCAAGCAAAGTATTTAATTTTTCTGGACTCTCAATCATCGGATAGTGACAAGTACCTTCTATAATATGCAATTCATAATTATCAGTAAGATATTTTTTAAGGCTTTCTTCGTTTGTAGGTGCATAGTTCACGTGAATGGAATATAACTTTAATTCTAGCTCTTTTAAGAGTTCTGCTTCACGCCGTGGATAACTGAAACCATACTCAAGTAGGGGAATGCCTATTTCGGGATTCATTTCTTTATAATCCGCCAATAATCGTGAAACGATTCCAGAGTCTGTTGCTTCGCTTAACAATGCCTGTTTTGCAAATTGCTGACAAGTATTCTCAAAGTCGGCGTTCAACCCTTGGACTATTTGATCGACGACCTCCTTGGGTAATTCCATACCCACGTTTTTCATATGGTCGATTTCAATTAAACCAATAATATCGGTATCATTGATAGCAACGGTCTCGAGCATAACGTCCGAACCGAAAGAGTGTCCTATAATTATCACATTTTTTATAGCCAATTCTTGAATGAATTTGCTGATGTCCTTTCCAAATCTCGGACCCGTCCAATCTTCTTTATTATGAGTAGATTTTCCGTGACCAGGCAAATCAATTACTATAACCCGATAGTTTTTCGAGAAATAGGATAATTGTTCGTTCCAATATTCCTTATTGATGAATGCGCCGTGAAGAAATAACAATGTTGTATTTCCTTTCTCATTGTCAAAATACGCAAGGCTTTCTCCATTGATATTAATTTTCTTTGTTTTGTCCATAGTGAAACTATTTTTTTGATGTTCGTGGGTTTTTGATTTTGAAGTTTGTGTATATGCTTGCATAAAAATTATGGGTATGATTAGGTTCAGTATGATTAGTTTCAATTTCATAATCTATTATTTTATGAATATTTATTCATTTTATAGTTAAATTTTTTTTATTTCTTTATAGCATCCCAACATAGAGAGAACGATTCATCAATAGATTTTTCGCTGAGATGACCATTGCAATCATTGACTATATGGGTCGAAAAGCTTCTTACAAAACCAATTATCAATGCAATGAGCATATCACTATTGGCATCCTTAATCAAATTTTCTGATTTCCCTTGTTCCAATATCTGTTTCAAGTAGTTTTTAAATCCAGTATCTATTTCCTTGTTGGACTCTGAAATGTATGGTGAAATAACGAATTGTTCTAAAAAAATTATTCTTAGATTGTTATCAACCAAACGTTCTAGAGCAATTTTCCACATCTTATATAGTTGGATGTTAATTGCAAGATGGCTAATATCATTAATAATTGCGGGAGCACTTTCTTTCTGTAACTTGAAATATAAAGCATTTAGTAGCTCTTCTTTATTTTCAAAATAGATGTAAAGTGTACCGGTGGCCATTGATGCTTCTTTCGCAATATTGGACATTTTTAAACCTGCAATCCCAACTTTTCCTGTAAGCCGAAGGGTTGCATCAAAAATTTGATCAAGACGTTTTGTTTTGGTATCAGACATAAATCAAAATTATGAATAAATATTCATTACACAAATTTTTACAACAGTTTATGTGTTTTTATTAATATAAATTGTTAATGAAGAATTGGAACTCTATTGTATTAATAACATAAATTTTTATAGTTATACTATTTTAACTGAGTGTAACCTGACTTAATATGAGAAGAATTTAATATTTAGAGGTATACAGGTCACTGATAAACTAAGATAAAACTGTCACCTTTTCATTTATAAACAACTCTTAGGTATAATCTTCCAAGATTTGATTGATAAAACTTATTTGTTTTATCGAACCGTATTGTTACTTATTAAAATGGAGCATTTTCATTAACTATAGATAATAACCACTCTATATCATTTACAAGAATGTCTTTAATATCAACAAATTTAATACGTTTGGCGTGTTTACCTTTACCGCTGAATTTCAATCTTTCGTGATTAATTTCATTTACATGATGTACATAAAGCATACAAGATTCATCATTCCCCTCCTGAATCCCGCATAACACGTTATTTTTTCCATTTCTTGAAAAAAGAACTAATTTTACTTTTGCTCCGCCAACAATATTACCCTCTACATTTCCAAAATAGGATTCAATAATTGTCTTTAATTTATTTCCCATTTCTTTGGCTTTGGGGCTTTTGAATATCTCATTAAAATTTTCCATTTTACTTATTTGGTTTTGTTTATAAATTTACTAGAATAGCTTCACTTTGATCTGTTTCTTGGCCGTTATTTAACCGAAGAGCGCATCCAACAACTACTCCTAAGCAAAGTTTATTAGTTCTACAGTTTATTTTAAAAGTTTTATAACAAAATGCTTCTTTAAAAAAGAGTAATGCAACACTTACTATACGAGCCAGCCTGTGCTGAGCGTAGTCGAAGTAGCAGGAGGGGAGTGTAATGTGTGTGGAATGGCGAACTTATCTAAATATTCAATTTCTGTTTTGTCTTTTCAATATGTTCAGGAACACTTCCTATGAATAATTCAGTAATTAAAAACTTGATGCCTTTGACTGGACCTAACAGTGTAATAATTGCTATAAAATAAGTACTTTTATAAATAAATAGTACAAATCTATACCCCATATACAGTGAGCACTCAAGAATTAAAAATTTCAACAAAAGACGGGTACAAAATATCTATTATAGTACGCGAACCAAACAATAAACGGAAAGGGGTTGTGCAGATTCAAGGCGGAATTGGATTATCACAAGAATTGTATTCAAATTTTGCAACTTATGTTACCCAAAACGGATATACAACAGTTACATTTGACTATAGAGGGATAGGGAAATCAAAACCTGCTAACCTAAAAGGGTTTAAAGCTGATATTATTGATTGGGGCGAATTAGATATGGCAGGTGTTTTTGATTGGGTCGTGAAAAAGTATCCTAGCGATAAAAAAATTATGATTGCACACAGTATTGGTGGGGCTTTAGTAGGCTTGATGGAAAATAATGTTAGAATCGACCAATTATTTTTAATTGCTTCCTCAACGGCATATTGGAAAGATATGAGTAAGCCTTATAGGTGGGTTATGCCTCCTGTTTGGAGTTTTTTTATACTAATACACTCTTTTATTTTTGGATATGTTAAAATGAAAAAGTTCAAATTAGGGGAAGATGTTCCTAAGGGAGTTGCTTTGAGATGGTGGAAATGGAGTAAGAATAAAAATTATTTTCAAGATGATTTAAAAAAATCTAAAAAACTACACCGTTATGATCAAATTAAAATTCCATTAACATCAATTCAAATTTCTGATGACCCAATAGCCAATAAAATAACATCTAATAAATTGCTTAAATATTATGAGAATGCTCAAATTAAAATTTGTGAGATTACGCCTAAACAGTTAGAGGTCGCTAAAATTGGACATGTTGGTTTTTTCTCTCGAAAATTTAAAAAAACATTGTGGAGTGATTTGCTACTTGAAATGGAATAAAATATACTTAGCAGTATGTTTCAGCAATAGTTTTTCTAGAATTATGATGACCCAAGTAGCTACGATTACTATGAAATAGAATTATCCTGAGATATTTTACACGAGTTTTAAGAATTGATTTTATGATCAATTCTTAAAATCTGCGGGTTGATGTGGATGTGAACATTATAGCTACTAATAATAAACTTGCGTGCGTAAAACGGCTTTTACATAAATGCTAACGATATAGACCTAAAGGCGCTATATCTGCATCTATGTAAAATAGAACAGAAAAAGTTCTATTTGCCGTTTTACTCATATATTATATTTGTACTATAATGTACTTGCGTTATGTCACTTTGCTTTGGGAAAAGCAAAGTTTATCTACACTAAAGCTTCTTAAAAGTTTTCTTCCTCAAATGTTGTTTTAAAAAGAGTAATGCAACACTTATTGCCTGTTCGACGTGTCCCCTGAGCTTGTCGAAGGGATAGGAGAGTAGGGGAATGTGTGTGGAATGGTATTACAAATCTAAAAGTTCATTTATTTGATCTTCTGCTGTTTTATTGTTAGCGTCTGAAGGAAGAGAGTTTTCTTTTTTTTCAATTAAAAAAGTATTTTCATCTTCTACGTTTCCTAGCGTTAAATTTGCAAGAGAATATTTATATGACGAAACTTTAGATGGAGATTTTTCTCCACCAAAATTCAACATTATTTGTACTTCATTATTTCGCTGAATCAATTGTTGCGAAGTTATTATTAAGTTAAATTCGGACATACTAGGTCTACCATTACTCAATATATTTAAACCAGGACTATGATAATTCCCAGCAAATTGTTCATTATTGACAATGATAACACCTGGAGATGCAACTACTCTTATAAAAACATTTAAATCATTATTGAATGGAGACGTATTAAATATAAGTTTTCTGAATCTTAATGAAATTCTATGACCATCTAGATTTTCTATATTTTTTAATCTTAAATGCCCTTTAATAATTGGGAAATCCACACTTTTCATCATTGCACTAATTAGGTAGTGAGGAGCAACTTTAGTCTGTCCATCTAAGCGGATATAATATTTATCTTTAAATTGGTGCGGCTTGAAATCACTTTTTTCTACTTCAATTACAAATATTGAATCATTGTTAGCGTCATTAATTTGCTGAACTCTTATACCAATTGCAAGCGGAGTGATTAAACCAGTAACTTTGTTAATAAATCGGTCCCTATCTAAAATTGTGGTAAATGGTGTTAATGCTCCCTCAGCCGTTGTGTTCCCTTGAGCATTCCGTCCTTCAACAGGAGCTCCCCAAATAATAATTCCGCCTTCAGAATTCAACAACCCACAAATAGCTTTGAATACAGAATTCTCTTTCTCTGCTGCATTGCCTTGAGCGGGGTATGATTTAAATTCTAAATTTAATGTTTCTTCCTTTTCTGTGTCAAAGAATTGAACTAGATCATTATAATCTAAATCATATAGATCTTTACCGAATTGAATTTGAGAATATTTCATAATATTATTTTAAGTTAATTGTGATGATTTTATATTAGATTCTAATTTATGAATGATTTATTAATGTTTAAATTCTTTATCTAACCAAACACCGTATTTTAACCATAACTCATAAGTAACAAGCCATTTTGAAATCCAAGGGACTACATCAACAAAATTAAATGGGATAAATGGAGAAAAGTCGCTTGGATGATACAAGCAAAGACTATTATTATTATATAAATGAGGTACCTTTCCGAACTTTATCTTTTCATCTCGTACAAAAATATTTTCTTTCCTATCTTTTTTATTTGGATCATACTCAAAAATTATATCATAAGTATTTTTGCAACCTTTTGGCTTTATTTTACCAGTTCCTATTAGTTTACCATCCTTTACAAAAGACTTAACCCAATCAAAGTTATCTTCAATTAATTTTTGTTGAATATATGCACTAATAAAGTCTTTTAATATGTTTGGGTGTCTATATTTCTTGCTCAAATCAATTCTATTCAATACCACCAAAATTTCTATTCTCTTTACTTTTATAACCTTCAGTACTATTGATATTCCCAGATCTATCTACAAATGTATTACCAGACATAATTGTTACACCGGCTGATTCTAGTTGATTCTCCTCATTTTTCGCTATCTCTTTCAATTGTTCTGTTAAAACTCCTTTAATTCTATCACTACCAAACAATTCTTCAGCAACTCCAAAATTCCCGTTTTTAAGTTTCTCCCATTTCTCCTTATAACTCTTTGCAAAAGCTATAAATTGGGTGTAGTATTCTTTTTCATTATCCCATTTATCGGTAAAATCTTCATCAGAATTAACAGGATTTAAAACCTTTATTCTTTTATAGACACCTTGACTTTCAAACAAATATTGATAATCTGTATATTGGGTTACAATCTTATTTAGTACATTATCAATAGTTTGATAAATAGAGGACTCACCTTCGTATAATTGACCAAAAATTGTGGTTAGAACAATACTTGATGTTTTATAATCAGGGTTCTTTTCAAAGTAAATATCTCTATATCTTTTAGTTAGTTGTACAGCTCTTTTAAGCGGTTCTTTCCTATATGTGTCCTCATTAGGTAAATCTTCTTGCTCTGCCTTTGCTTCATTCAATGCGGAAAATGTTCTAAATGCTTTATTAAGATTTGAAATTACTACAGTTTCAGCTTTTTGAGTAAACCAATTCACGTAACCTTTTGGATTTGAAGACGTCCAAGAACTTAATTCTCTATCAGGAACCATAATCTTACTATCTCCAGAAACTACAATACAACCAGGAAGTATGTCCATATGAAAATCACCAACATAATTAATTCTAGCACACCTATTTTTAGGCACTAATTTTTCTTTGTAGATATCATTATTACTCAAAACCCTTATTAAGTGATTATAAATTTCTGATGAAGAATAGTTATAATAAGGATCTCTAATTTCAACAGTAATATCCAAATCAAATTCCTCTTTGCCTCTTGGTTTTACCGTAGTACCAATAGCTTTTGATCCTTGTGGATATACTAAAAAATCAACTTTAGAAAAAAACACTTCATCCTTCTCTAATATATCATATATAGCATTGTAAGCTGATTCCATTCTTTGCTTTCTAGTGTCATCTAGCTCCAGCGAGACTGCAATTCGAGTTAAAATATCTTCTCTTTGAAGATTATTTTCGTGTAAATATTGTTGTAAATTCATTTTTATTTAATGTGTTTAGCGTGTTGACCAATTCTTGTTTTACTATTATTAAAGCACTCCTTACTAATTTCATCTTCGGTTACAAAAGCATATTTTTTTGTAAATATTTTTTTCTGTTCAAGACTTATTAATTCATTGAGTTGAGCATCATTTAATTCAATATTAAAAATGTTGTAAACTAAGGAGTGGTAACTTTCGTTGTTAAACCTTGTCTGTTTAGATAATAGGTTTTCTCTTGAGTATAAATATTCAGCTCTAATAGATTTAAAGTTTTCATTACTTAAAATGTTATTGTCTATTAATTCTTCTCTGAACTCTCGCCATACTCCAATTTCTCTATCTTTTCCTGATCTAAACCATTTCAAAACATCTGGTAAATGCTTTGCTTTAATAAAAAACCTTAAATCTCTTGGGTTTTTTGTATCTGCTTTTTTCAATGCATTCCATTCTTTATATATGTCTTTATTGCCTACCAATTTATAAACTCCACCTACCGGTTGATACTGATTTATTTTACTCCCTTTGACTAATAAATATCGTTCAGATCCTGGCAATTTTATTCTTATCAAATAGCTTAATGACACGTAAACAATTTTATTAGGAACAAAGAGCCAGCATTTAATTGCTAACCAAAAGTATTTACCATTATTTTTAACTATTTCATATATACCTACGATTGCCGTCATTATAAAGCCTATAGCTGTGGTAACTAGAATTTCTTTATGAAAATCTGAGACATTTTCCAAGATGAAGTATCTATAAACCAGATAGCTTATAGACACCAGTATTGCAAAAAAGTAACCCAAAAACCTATATTTTATACTTCTCATTTATTCTTTGATTCATTAGTTACTCCTTTAAATTTTCCTCCTGTAGTTTTTACATCCATAAATCTTCCAGTTTCCGTATTTCTTTTTACAAATAAATTAGTTTTTGGATTTAATTTGTGAACGCTTCTTTACAGCTCCTTTTCTTGCATTGTCTCCAACGGGTTTATTTTTAGCCATTTTTTTTATTTTTTTGAATTAATATTTAGTGCTCTATAAGTTATATGCTCATAATATTTCATAATTTGCCATGTATATGGAAAAAAATTAAAATCTATGAGCATATAATAAATAGAAGCGCTTCTATGTTAAAAATTAACAACGAAATATCTGAAGTCCTTAAAAATTGTGATATAGATAGCTTGATAAGAAGAATGCAAGCCTTTACTATTAGCAAATTAGGATATAATAAAAAAAACTATGATGGACTAGAACCATTAGACTTTGTGTTCGCTGTGTTTGAAAAAGCTCTATCTGGTGTTAGAAATTGGGATAAAAGTAAAATTGATTTTGAAGGATTCGTTTTTGGATCACTTAAAAGCGATATTTCTGCTTCAATTGAAAAGCGAGAAAGACGTAAAAACACTCCTGATGAAGAAATCATTGATGAATCGTATATCTTAGATATTCCCGTAATTCCAGATGAAGTTAGTTTTGTTGATACAACTACGCAAAAAATAGATTACAAAACCGAAAAACAGGACTTTTTAAATAAACTAAAAGTTTCAGGAGCAACTGACCTCGAAATATTAATCTTTGAGTGTTGGTGTGATGAAATATTCAAACCTCAAGAAATTGCTGATTTTCTTGAGCTAGATGTTACCACCATTTACAATGCCTTAAAACGTTTACAAAAAAGGCGTAAAAACATTTTACAAAAAAAATCATGAGTAAGTTAAAGAATAACATAGATAAAGGCATCACAGAATTTTATTTAAATCTAGATGTTGATATTATTAAAGAATCTTTAAAAGATGATGGAGTAGATGTATCAAAAGAAGATGAGAAAATATCTAAATTCTCAAAAAGAATTAAGTTTATGAATAAAGCCATCATAGTAAAAGAAAAAACAGATAATTTATTAGACACTATTGTATCTAAATTTCAAGAAGCTATTGAAAAGAATATTGATAAACCAATAGCTTCATTAAAAAAATTAATTGAAGATAAAGAGCTTTCAGTTCAATTCAGAAATTTAGATAAGTTGACAGAAGAAGAAATAAAGGAAATAATTAAAGGTAAAAATTTAGTGGATTTGATGGATGAATTAGATGGAGAAATTGATTAGATACACAAAAGGTTCTGCTTATGCTAGGGATTTATTAATTGATAATGGATTTGATGATTTAATTGATTTCCCGTTAGATTTATTTGCTAGCGGTTTAGGAGCTACAATTGTTCACAAACCAATGGTTAATTCTGATGGGCGTATTATTTTCGGTAAGAAAAACACAATTATTGAAATTAATAATAATATTTCTTTTGAAGAGAAAAGGCGATTTACGATTGCTCATGAAATTGGCCATTTAGTAATGCATAAGGGAATTGATATACATAATGATAATGAGGCTACCATGTCTTGGTTTGATAATAAGGAGAAACAAGCTCGAAATGGTAGAGTAGAGTATGAGGCAAACCAATTTGCATCTGAACTCTTAATGCCAAGTTTGATTTTCAAAGACAAGCAAAAGGGGAAAAAATTTTCACCTCAATTATTGAGAGAACTATCAAGTTATTTTAAAACTAGTTTAACGTCAGTTGCATTTAAGTATTTAGAATTAGGTGATCATCCAATTTGTTTATTCCATTCTTATAATAAAACAGTAAAATATTGGATGAGAAATGACGATTTCCCGCACTATATTACTGATTACACTAAATTATCACCACCTGAAGATTCTGTGGCAATGGAATTTTTTGAAAAAGGTAAAATTCATACGAAGGAAAAATCCAAGCAACCTATATGGAAATCTACCTGGTTAGAATTAAAAAAGTGGGAGAATGATAATGATTTTAATTTTTATGAATTTTGTATTGTTACACCAATATTTAACACTGTTATTAGTATTGTATGGGAAGAATAATCTTTTAACATTATGTAAAATAGAATCTAAAAGCTTAAAAACGGCCTCAGAAAACTTTGGCATAAACAATAGGCAAAGGAGCGTCCATATTTTAGAGATCAAGTACTAAGGTTTAATCAAGGCTATGCAAATTCATTCTAGTTCTAAGCAATCTTATGAGTTAGAATGTTTTCTAAAATATAGCGACTGCGCTCCAGCGCACCAGCTGGCTCTTGCATAATAAGGCCTCCCAGACCTTATTATTTAAGCCCTGTTTCCAAAGTTTTGTGCAGCCTTGATACTTCGGCAAGCTCAGCACAGGTTTTTTTGTTCTTTTGTCATTTACCCTGAGAGTTTATCGAAGGGTCAAGACAAAAAGAAATGCAAACCCTCAAAATGTTTAATCTGTGTTCTGTTGTTAGCATGTGCATAGACGAGTTTACCAAATTGATCCTGTGAATCAATTTTGTAAAGCTGCGAGATGATGCGGCTGGATAATGTTTGCAGAGATACAAACTATAAACTTTAAAAATACTTATGCGGCAACGTCACGAGAACTGCGATAGCAATCTTGAGCTCTTAAAACAATATAAACCTCGCGAAAAATCGCGTAAAAACTTTTATCACGTATATTTTATCAAATACGCGATTTATAAGCTACCTAAATAAAAGAGTTTGCTTTTTTTGGTACTATCATAAACGTCTTAAAATAATTTTAATGACCCCAGTAGCTAATATTGCTATGAAATAGAATTATCCTGGGATATTTTACATAGTATTACATTATAGCTACGAATGAGCTTAACGTTTCGCAAATTGACTTTTACATAATTACTATCGATATAAAACACTTGCGTGTTATGATATCTGTAATTATGTAAAATACTACGTATGCGTCAATTTGCTATAATATACATTTGTACTATAATTTATATTATGTAAAATAGAATATTTAGGAAGCTCCCTATCGGTTAAATTTGTTATACTCTTTTAATTCCATAAATTCTGATTACAATCACACTCTTTTAATAAGGATTCATTTTATTTTGCTATATTCAATTAAGTTTCTAACATACTTTTATATTGAAAGAATTTAACCCCCTACAGTATTTTTTATATCTCAGTTGTCTCACAGTTATTATAACGTCGCTTTTTTTTGACAAACATTATTTGAGCATTTTGCTTCCGATCACGTTACTATTTCTATTGCTTACCTATTTATACCAAGTTTTTAAAAGAAAACATCTAAAAATAAATTTCTTTTTTATCATTAGTATTATGTCTTTAATGATATCAGACCACTTAATATATGTAAGTTTTACAGATTACTTTTCAGATATGTGCATTTGTATCATTATTTATGCCTTATTTTCTTCTTTAGCATTAAAAAAGTACTGTGCACCTATTACATTTCGATGGAAAACGACAATGACACTTCCATTATTCATTAGTATTGGTTTACTGGGGTATCTTATTTTTTCAATTTCAGACTTAGTATTAGAATTACTACCCAATGCTATTCCTTATATTGTATCTACAATTTTGACATTATTGTTATATGCTGGAATTTCCTATTACATATATGTATCAGACACTTATAGTCATGGTATTAAACTGCTCATATCGGCTTTTTTATGTCAATTTGTTGTAGGTTTTACCGTTATTAATGAGCTATTTTTATTGAATAATTTCTGTACATTCTTTATTGTTTCAGCACATATTTTGGGCATCTATATATTCATGAAGTTTTTGGTAGAACAAGATCCTACCACAATACAAGATTCTATTAAAAAACACTTATTATAATCTATTGTGTAGTGACTGTAGCTGTACTTTTTTCTGATAGTTTAGATACGTTTCCTCTATAGTTAATGGTAGTTCGATAATTACTATTAACGCTAATGTCACTCTTTAAATTAGCGTATAACCGTATAATAATTCTATAGGATTCCTGAATATCGTCAACATTAAATTTGATCAAATACAGTTGTTTTTTCTCGTTATATTCTACCTTATAATTATCATATGCTCCTTTTAACTTTATACCAGCATCTGTACTGTATCTACCTGATAATCTACGCTCTCCAAAATATGGTAAATATACATCAACACTATCTCCATCCATTCTAAAATGGTTACCGTTGCCTATCAAACTAATATTGTTTACCGTGCTTCCCGGAGGAAGTAATCCACTATTGGCTACGGCATTAACACTTGTCGTAGTAAGCGGTGAAGCCCAATCAGAGATAATCTCATACTTCTTTTGAGTTACTATTTCATCTAATGCTTTACGCTGTGCTTCAGTAACCTCAATACTTTGAGTGCTTCCGCAACTTATCAATATCCCGCCTATAAGTACTAAAAAAAGAGTCTTCATTTTATCATGATTTATATGCTACATCTATCAATTTTCATACCAAATATACGCTTTTTAAGCATGACTTACGGCTATAAAGCACAGTAAATCAGTGATTAACTCTTAATTAAAATTTAAACTTACCTTTTACCGAAAACATATTTGGATTATTATATGGTGCCAGAGTCGACGTATTAAAATTAAAATCTTGTTTTACTTCTAAAGAAAAATTAGCATTTACATCATACCCAACTCCATTAATCATTTTAAAAATCGGCGGAATTGGTTCTGCTCCATAGCTAAAAGATCTGGTAAACTCCACTTCTCCTCCTGTAAAAACATACAACTTATCAGATACATATCGTTTAGCTTTTAAAGGAACAATAAAAACATCCATTAAATCATAAATATAATAATGGCCTTCTAACTCTGCATGAAAATTAGAACTAAATTCATAGTCAATGGTAAAACTAGATTGTTTTCCCGGACTAAAATGAGTAATCAGACTCGGTCGACCAACATAAGAAACTCCGTCGATGGTTAGTCTACTTTTTCTTCTGGCAGGTACAGAAGTATAGCTTTCATTTTGTGCCATTATAGTATCTCCAAAAAAAACAGCAGCACATACCATCGCAGTAGTTATAATGTAATTTTTATTTTTTCTAGATATGAATGATAATACTAAAAAGAAGTTGTTTTTCATCATGTTGGTTAATACAGTTTTATTAAAATAACTATAAAAAAATATACACGTTACAAATCCTAAATAATTATAACATTACTTTATCATTTAACAATAGTAAAACGGCTACTTTTGTGGGATGTTAAAAAAGAAGCTCGCTCAGTTCGAATTTGTAACACTCATGGCATCCTTAATGTCTATTGTTGCTTTGGCCATAGATGCTCTTCTACCTGCATTAGATATTATCGGAGTTACTATTGGTGTCACACAAATCGCAGATAATCAATTATTAATTACCATGATCTTTTTGGGACTTGGTATTGGCCCACTCTTTTTTGGGCCTATATCTGATAGTTTTGGTAGAAAACCTGTAGTCTATATGGGATTTTTACTCTTTATCATTGCAAGTTTTATATGCATTTTTGCTACAAGTATAGAAATGATGGTGGTAGGAAGGATTTTACAAGGAATCGGACTTTCTGCACCCAGAACGATCGCAATAGCAATGATTAGAGATATCTATAGTGGTGATTATATGGCACGTATTATGTCATTTGTTACCGTAGTATTTCTTCTCGTACCTATTATTGCTCCTGCTTTGGGTAAATTTGTATTAGACCACTATAATTGGCAAGCTATTTTCTACATACAATTAATTTTTGGTCTGTTGGTCTCTTTTTGGTTCTGGAAACGACAAGCAGAAACCCTCGACGTTTCAAAACGTATAAAATTTACTTCTAATATTTTCTTGGATGGGCTAAAAGAACTATTAAAATATAAAACAACAATGGGATATACGCTCATCTCTGGTTTTATAGTAGGTTCGTTTATGGTATATTTAAGTACTTCGCAACAGATTTTTGAGCAACAGTATAACCTAAAAGAAGAATTTCCATATATATTTGGCCTTTTGGCTATAGCTATTGGATCTGCTATTTTCCTTAATGGGACACTGGTATTAAAGTACGGAATGGAAAAATTGGTAACCACTTCCCTATTTGCTTTTTTTGTTATTTCTCTTCTATATATCGTTTTGTTTCATAATTCACCAAACCCTAATGTTGTTATTCTATTGATTTTCTTCGGAATACAATTTTTTGCGATTGGATTTTTATTTGGAAACTTAAGAGCTCTTGCCATGGAACCTATCGGTCATATTGCAGGAATAGGTGCCGCCATAACAGGATTTATATCTACTATAATGGCCGTTCCTATTAGCACCTATATCGGAAGGTTTGTTATAACCTCTACTCTACCTCTATTTATAGGCTTTTTAGTCTGTTCGATATTATCTATTGTAATCCTTATGTATTTAAAAGTATCTGCAAAAAAAATGATAAACGCATAATCTAGTTTAACCATTTTGGTAGAAAACGTCCTGTACGCTTCTTGTATGAGGTATACTGTAAAAACATCTTTGCTAAACGTTCTTCTTCATATACAGATTTAAAATAAAAAAGAACATAGAGTACAATAGTCACTAATATCTTAAAAAGAGATCCTATATATATCCCATAGCCAAAAGTGATCAATAGAATTGCGGTATAAATTGGATGCCTTATATAACGATAAACCCCATTTTGTATCAAGTTAGCGCCTGATTTTGGGCTAGGAAACGGAGATAGGTTTGTATTGAGTTGTATTGTAGCAATGAGTATAAGAAATCCACCCAAAATGGCTATAGATATACCTATAATTCGTATAAAATGTAATACATCAAAATTTAAAAAATCGCTATCAAACAGATAGATGATAAATAAACAAAACTGTATAACTACAAAACCAATGTCTTTAGTTTTTAATTTCATATCCTTAACGTATGAAAATAAATATATCGGTTACTAAAATATTAAAGCTGTCAAAAAAGTATACTCCTCTATCCAATTGAATTCTGAAATCCAGAAAAACAAAACATTTTGACAAATGTGTTTTGATAAAATTCAATCTGACAATGTCGAAGTTTGAGCCTTTTATGACAGCTTCCCAAATTACTTAGTTTCTTTTTTAGCAATTAAATTCCCTAAGAACTATAAACACAAATATATTCTGAAAAAAAATAAAATACTGTGACAAATGTTACATGTATTTACTCAAAAAACATAACAACAACAATATCAATTACATACATAACTATATATGAATAATTCTATTGTAATTTATTTTCCAAGCGATCCAATCGTTCTTCAATTTTTATTAATTTTTGAAGGATCAGAATATGAGTTTTTTTAGCATCAATCCCTACAGGACTAGTATCACTATGAATTTCTTTGGCAATACTCTCATATTGTTCTTTGTCCATCATTTTTTTAAGTTTTATAGTATTCTTAATAGTTATTGATTGCTCCATGCCTTATATCCTCCTTTAAAATCAAAGATTTTTTTAAACCCCATTGCAGCCAGCTTCTTACTAGCACGATTGCTTCTACCACCAGAGTAGCAGTATATATAGATTGGCTTTTCTTTATCTAATTTTTGAAACGCTATAGAAAATTGTTGAGCATCATAACTATTAATATTGATAGCATCATCTATAAAACCAGCCTTATATTCTCTTGGAGTACGAATATCAATGAGTTGTACATCTTTACCTATAACTGCACTTTTGAAGGTTTCAATATCTATAATTTTAATTATATCTTCTTTTTGATAGCTAAAAGAACCATATGAAAATATGGCCCATAGAATAATTAATATTTTCATGTATTTGACACGTATAATGGCAGCTTAATATATAATAGAAAGAAGTAACGATTTATTATCACTACGCAGGTGATTAGCAGTTAGAGCAACTAGAGGTTAAAAATATTTATGACTCTATCCCATAACATTATACTATTGTTCCTTCTCTATCAAATAGCTTTTCATATAATTTTAGACAAAGGTACAATACCTTATTTTTTTATGAAGTAACAAAAGTCACAAACGAAGTATTTATCACACCAAAAAAAGGTGTATTCATGATCTCAAGATGTTATATTAGGAATTCAGAGATTTATTATTTTGTTCATCATCCTCCGGAGCAAATAACTCCCCATTTCCTGCGATGGCAAACTGATCTCTTTTTGATCCATATCCAAAATTTGAAGATCTACGATATTTTGTCTGGAAATCTGCAAAGCGTCTTTTTTTTCTAGATTTTTCTTTACTCATAATTCAACTTTTTAGGTTCATGAATTGGCTAACGATCAATGGTCTTTCTAATTTATTACTTTTTTTACTTTTAATCTATTCATTTGTATCACTTTATATTTATTTTAAGAGCTCTTGTAATCCAAAATCCTACAAACTCATATGTTTCTATGGTTAGCCTGTAATTTTTAACATAATTCTTTGTAATACCCTTTTATCAAAACTATGTTGTTCAATCCCAAGATGAAAGAGGCAAAACACCTAATATCAACTAGTGAATTTCCCCCGACAAGCAATATCTAAATTTGATAAGCCTTGGAATGATTCTTGATTCTTGTTATCTTTAAAAATAATTATCATACTCCCATGAAAGCTTTAATAAGTATTTTACTCACTGTTCTTATCTCACAAGGATTTGCTCAAACTGATTTTCCAAATGAAATCAATATATCTAATAATACCAGCGAATATGCTTTGATTAATGATTATCGAGGATTGACTATTGACAAGGAAAAATCAAGGATTTCTTTTGATTTTGTTTCAGAAGAAACATCCGGGACTATTTCTGGCCTAGATTTTAAAATAGATTTTAATCCTTCTGATCCCGACAATGCATCTTTTAGCGGTACTGCGCTAATTAAAACATTAGATACCGATAATTTTTTAAGAGACGGACATCTCATGTGGGAAAAATTCTTTTACAAGAAAAAATATCCTAAAATCAAATTTGAAAGCACACAAGTTGTTCCTTTTGATACGAACACCTATAAAGTTATTGGTATGCTTACCATTAAAGAAACCAAGAAAGAAGTGATCATCACCTTTTCTCTTGATGATAAAAAATTATTAGGTAAAACCACAATTTACACCAGCGATTTTGGAGTTAACATACACGATGAGCGAGAAAAAAACAAGCTAGATGTTCGCTTTTACTTTCCTGTTATTCAATAAATAATTCTGGCTCTTTTATAAAATTCCTACCAGTTATGAAAATAACTACTTTTATCATTTTGCTTACATTAAGCTCTATATTCACCACATCGTATGGTCAAAATCCAACGCGATATACTTCTTTTAAAGATGCTCTAACTACAACTAACGAGGTAGTATGGTTAGACTTGAATAAAGAAAACCTGGTTGATTTTGAGAAGCAGATCATTAAACTGCCAAAAATAAAGGTATTATTCTTAACCAATTGTAAGCTAACCACTCTTCCTAATGGCATAGAGAAATTGAATACATTAGAACTATTAAAACTCTCTAAAAATGCATTGACATCACTCCCTATGAATCTTAAAAATTTAGATCATATCGATGTTATTAATCTAAGAGAGAACCAATTTAAAAAACTACCCGAAGTTATACTGCAATGGCCTAAACTAAGAGAGATTGATCTAGGATATAATTTAGAGTTACAGCTCCCAAAAGTAATCACTACTTTAACTAAAGTTAAAAAACTAGACAAACTCGTATTAGATGGGAATAAAATACAAAGACTTCCTGAAAACATAAAAAACCTTAATACTTTGCAAGAGTTTAGTCTCGCTAATAACCCTAACTTAGATTTGCCGTATACATTTAAGATTATTGCTCAAATGAAATCTCTAAGTATATTAGATTTGAAGTATAATAACCTGCAATCTGTCCCTGCAGAAATTGCTTTAGCGAAAAATTTGAAAGGTTTGGTATTAGATAAAAATCCAGAACTACACATGGCAGAAGTTGTAAAGAATATTGATCAATCAGAAAGTCTAAAAGTTCTCTTATTAAGAAACAACGAGTTTACATCACTGCCAAAAGACCTAAAAGGGTTTTCAAAATTAGAAGTATTAGAATTAAGCAATAATCATTTCTCTGAGGAAGAACAAGCCAGAATCAAAACAGCTTTACCCAATACAAAAGTGATTTTCTAAATCCTGATTTATATATTCTTTATTCTAGCCCTATAACAAACGCTGAATATTGGCCATGGTGTGTTATGGAAATTGGAATGTCTTCTGCTTTTTGATCTATACGTACCATAGGGATTCCATTACCATCTTTCTTAATTGTAACTATAGACGAATCTATCTTATAGTTTTCAGCAATCTTTTGTAATAACAAGGGATGCATTCTTAGTGTTTCATCAAAAATCTGAGTATCATACTCGATATTAGATGCTTTTGCTATGCTATAAATGTATTTTTCTGTAATCATTGTAGAGGTTTTATAGACACACTTGCCAATCGTTACCTCCCCTCCTAACGTACAATTAAAATCTTTTGGATTATACTTTGGCAGATGTCCAAATCGTCTTTGATGGGCTTTATAAACAGCCTCTTTCATGCTCCAAAACTTCCAAACTTGTATTTCAGGATGATCAGCTTCAAAAATATAGTGTTGTTCTATCGCAGTAAATATCTTTTGCACCCATCCTTTTCTTTTCCAATTGCTTTCTGTTCTGGAAAGTGCAAGATCTACAATATCATTACCAATCACTTTACAGCAAGTTTATGTTCTATTACTTCTATTGAAGCCTTCACCGTTAACATTTTTTCCATCGCTTCATTATCAATTTCAATATCAAACTCATCTTCTACATCCAGCACTACATCAACCAAATTTGCAGAATTAATCTCCAGATCTTTTATAAAGTCAGTGTTCTCAGTAAGGTTTTTAAGCCCTTCCTGATTTTGAACGTACGGAGTTATGATAATTTTCAATTTAGATAATAATTCTTCTTTAGTCATAAATCATTTTTGTTATTAGTACTATTATGTCAATTCTTATGTAAAACGAAATTCAACATAATTATTAATATTTTTTAAAGATAACACAGGCATTTACATCCCCAAATCCAAAACTGGCTTTTGCTATTATATTTGCTGAAAAATCAAGTGTTTTTGTAGGTATCTTATCTCTATCTACCAAAGACTCAATGTCTGGATGCAAATCTTCACAATTAATATTTCCGAAAATAAACTTTTCTTTTAATTGTAATACTGCAGCTACACTTTCGATACTTCCAGAAGCCGCGAGGCAATGTCCAACAAGGCTTTTTAATGAATTAATATAAGGAAAATCAGCTCCTTTTCTGCCTAATGCTTCACACCAATTTTGTATTTCTGCACTATCCTTTGTAGTCGCTGTAAGGTGTCCATTAATCGCATCAACTTCATCCGCTGTTATCCCTGATTTCTCTATCGCTCTCTTTATACATTGCTGTACTGCTTCACTATTGGGTGCAGTCATACTTCCTCCGCTACGTTGCCCACCACTATTTACATGTCCGCCTAAAATTTCTGCATAAATGGTCGCTCCTCTTTTTTGAGCACTATCCAGACTCTCGATGACAAGAGCCCCTGCTCCACTACCTGGCACAAAACCACTAGCACTTGCACTCATAGGTCGAGAAGCTTCTACAGGGGTATCATTATATTTATATGGGAGAATACGCATAGCATCAAACCCTCCCCATACATATGGCCCGCTATCACTAGTGCTTCCTGCAAGTATGATTTCTGCCGAACCACTTGTTATTCGATCATAGGCCATTAAAATTGCTTCTGTACCCGTACTACATGCAGAGGAATTTGTAGTTACAACATTACCACACCCTAACATACCTCCCAAAAATGCGCTAATACCACTAGCCATAGTTTGAATAACGGTTGTACTACCAAGACGTCTTACATTTCCTTCATCGACCTTATAAATTGCTTCTCTAAATTTATCAACTCCTAATATTCCTGTACCAAAAATAACTCCGGCATCCCATAACGGAGTATCAGTATCATTAATCGATAATCCAGCATCTTTCCATGCATCTATACCCGAAATCACACCGTACTCCATCCCTGAGGCCTGTAATCCTCTAAGCTGAATTGAATTAAAGTAATTGTTTAAGTAATCTTTTTTATAATTCGGTAAACCAGCAATTTGACATGAAAATTTAAGCTCTTTTAATACTTCAATCAAACGTATACCACTTGTACCATTTTGAATAGCTTTACTAAAAACTGAAACGTTCGTTCCATTAGGGGCTACTACACCCAAACCTGTAATCACTACACGCCGTTTACTTATCATTTATAACCGAATTAATAATGGTTATTATTTTTTGCAATCCAACTTTTGCTTCGGGCATTATTGGCAAAATAGGCCAAACATGGGGCATTCCTTTTCCCACAATAACATCGATCTCTCCCTTATTTTGTTTCACTTTTTCGACAAATAACTCCTGATCAGGCGTAAGTATATCATCTGTAGCCATAAAAAGATGTATTGGGGGCAGATTACTACACTCTCCGTATAAAGGCGAAATCAAAGGATCTTTTAACGACAGGGATCCAGCGCACATAGTATTTGCAGACCTTACTCCTTTAAGACTTAGAATAATATCTTTTACATCAACTTCTGGTATTTTGGTATTTGTTACGCTTGCATCTACCAGTGGTGAAATAGGAATCAAACAGTTAGGAGTATTTTTTTGCTCTCTTTGTAATCGCTGAGCTAATGTAAGTATCAGGCTTCCACCTGCAGAATCCCCTAGTAAAATAATCTTTGAGGCATTATACACTTTAGTTGCCTCTATATATGCCTGGTATACATTATCTGTAATTACATCTATAGTGTGCTCTGGTGCTTTAGGATAATCTATCATACATGCTCTAGCCCCTGTCTCTTTAGCTATTTTGGCTAATGCTTTCCAATTTTCTTGTGTTGGTCCATAGACAAAAGCTCCTCCGTGACAATACATTAAAAGGATATCTGTTTTGATATTTTTAGGAGTGATATATGTTATTTTACTTTGAAGATGCTCTTTGATCTCATATGTACTACCCAAAAACAGTCTTCTATTTGGCACATGAACATCTTGCTTTCTTTTTTTGATATAGTCAATCGGATCCTGAGACCATGTTTTTTTCTCCCCTTTTAACTTAAGTACTAATTTTACTAAAGAATATCCTAAACTCATGTGATTATTTTACTTTTTAAATGCTATACCCGCTACAACACCTTTTGCCACCAAAATATCATCTGCATTGTACATAGCTACATTGCATTTTAGTTTATTAAACCTAAAATACACCTTATCTGCAATCACTATTATTTTTTCTCCTGGAAAAACGGGTTTATTAAAATTCATTTCACTACTAGTCATTGCTACACTCCATTCTCCCTGATCCCATTTACCTTTTAAAAGGTAAATTCCAAAACAGGCCATTCCTATTTGGGCCATACACTCTGTAAGGATTACTCCAGGAGTAATAGGATTATCTTTAAAATGACCTTCATAAAAATATTCGTCATTCAGAAATGTATATCCCCCTTTGATATGATCATCGTCAATCTCAATAATCTCATCTACAAACAAAAAAGGTTTGCTATAGGGCAATTTCTGTATAATATCTTCCTTCTTCAACGTATATTAATTTTAAAATGCACAACCATTGGGAAGTGGTTGCGTTGTTTCTAATTCAGCTGCAAAAGTCTTATCCAAAACACTTTCTACAAGCCCTTGACTCACATTGCCTTTAAAGACTTTTGTCCCATATCCACTAGTATTCATATGTGCTCGGACATACACTATCTGATCTTTTGAAATAGCAACAGAACCTCCAGATCTAACAAAAGGCTGCTCATTGACATGACTATGAGCCAAAATTCTACGATACAACAATTTACCATCTTCAGAAATAACTTCCCACCAATCTGCATATTGATTACATCCTGTATCAGGGCTTTTGATTCCTACATTAAAAGAATAGCTGTTTTCATCTCCAGAGACTACTACACTTACAATCTCTGCGGTAGCATTTGCATCAATATCCGGCGTCATATCAGAAGCTCTATCATCATCATTTTTACATGACATTGTTGTATTTGCCAATAACGGTAAACATAACAGAATAAATATATATTTCATTGTGTCTTTACTTGATTTATTAATACTATATTTTAATATAAATATTTAACAAAGTGATTATTTATATAGTGTTATATCATATTATTACGAAAGATGCTCTCCTCCATTTACAGGAATAACACATCCATTAATCCAAAAGGCTTCATCTTTACACAACAAATACACTGCATTAGCTACATCATCAGGTTCTGTAAGCCTATTATAAGGATTACGCAACAGACTGTGTTTAATGATTTGTTCATGACCAGGTATCATCCTCAAAGATTGTGTGTCAACCGCACCTGGCTGTAAACAATTAGCTTTGATACCATAAGGAGCAAATTCTAGAGCAATACTTCTTGTAATTGCCTCAAGAGCTACTTTTGCAGCAGAAACTGCTGCATAATTCTTCCATGCTTTTGTATTTCCTTCACTGGTAAAAGAAATCACCCTTGTATCTTTTCCAAATAATTGTGCTTTAAAAATAGCAGTTACCCAATCATAAAGACTAATAGCCATTGCCTCTATGGTAAGATGAAAATCATCATTCTTTAGTAATTGATCAGTATTTACCATTGGTTTCAAATTTCCTTTGGCAACACTATGTATTAATGCTTTTATACTCCCTTGACCTATATGATTCTTAATTTCGGTTATTACTAGATTTCGTTTTTCAGGATGTAACAAATCGACATTAAAAGAAAGTAAATCCACTCCTAGGTTCCTAATACCTTCAAAACTTTCCTCAATCTGACTGATTTCACTTTTACGATTTCGATGTATTATAATAACATTCATACCATGAGATGCCAGTTTTTGAGCTGATGCAAGTCCAAGACCTGTACTTCCTCCTAATATGAGTACCCATTCATTTTTATTTGTAAACTCCTTATTCATAGTAAAGATTTTCTTAGGTGGAAATAAAAATAATGTATTATTACCATTCTAATAGTATTCTTTGTGCTGAAAACCCGGGACCAAAACTTAACATAAGCCCTATCTCTCCTGGTGATGGCTTTTTCTCTATAAATCGTTCTAAAACGTATAAAACAGTAGCACTGCTCATATTACCGTATTCTAATAGAACCGCCTTAGTATCTTCTATATTTTTACCAAGATGTCCAAAAAGTTCTTCTACGGTCTGCACTATTTTCTTTCCTCCAGGATGAAAAACAAGATGATCAACATCCTCAATTGTCTTATTATATTTTTTTAAAAAAGGATGAATCACATTAGGAAAATGCTCAGCAATAGTTTCAGGAACTTTAGGATCTAATATCATTTGTAACCCACCATTCGTTAATTTAAAACCCATCATGGTTGTTGCATCGTAAAAATGATACATTTCATCCCCCAGGATTTTAGGCCCTATAGCGTCCTCTTCTGAGGATAATAGTGTACATGCTGCTCCATCACCAAAAATTGCAGCACTCACCATATTTGTCATACTATAATCATCTAACTGAAATGTTGCTGTTGGTGATTCTATCGCAATTACTGCCGCACGCTTACCAGGATTTGCCTGAAGAAAATTACGAGCATAAATAATTCCTGAAACTCCGGCCGCGCATCCCATTTCTGTAACAGGTAAACGTACAATATCTTGCTTGAGATTAAGATCATTAATAATATAAGCATCTATAGACGGAATCATAATACCTGTACAACTTACAGTAATAATATAATCCAAAGATTTAGGATCCCAATCTACTTTATCCAATGCTTTCTTTAATACAGACACGCCAAGTTTTTTGACTTCTCTAACATAGATGTCATTTTTGTCTTCAAAAGTAGTAGCACTAAAAACTTCCTCAATACTCATAATACCATAACGTCGATCTACCGCAGAATTCTCAAAGATTTTGATTACTTTTCGTTTGAAACGATCATTCTGTGTAGACAGCCACTCAGAAACAAAAGGTAAAATCTCTTTGGTTTCCCGCATGTATTGTGGTAATTGTTTTGCAACAGTAGCAATTTTTACATTCAATTTTTCTTACTTTTTTAGTGTTAACTTTCCTTTGTCATAATTACCCATCGGTATCTAAATGCCCATTTCCAATGGATATTATAATGTTGCAGATTCATCGATATGGCATACTGCAGCAATTCTTTTTTTTTAAATCCTCTTTTTATAGATATCAGTCCATCATTTTTTGCAATATATCCTTTAATAAAAAAGAAACTAAATATCTTAAACAAATAATATGCTACACCACTACGGTGAAGATCATTTATTACCACACCCACCTTGGCTAGTTCTATCATTTTTTTCATCACATCTCTTATTTCATTGCACTTTAAATGATGTAATGTCAATGTACACAGAATGATATCATAAGAAAACTTTGAAGCTTCTAGGTTTAATATATTTTGTTTTTGATATGATATCTCTGGATAAGATACACTTAGTTTTCTGGCATAAGTCAAACATTTTTCGCTTAAATCGATTCCTATCAATTTTACATTCCTTTTTTTCTTTCTCAATGATTTTGCGATAGACCGTAACATTTCACCATCACCGCATCCTAAATCAAGAATAGTAAGCTGTTGTGAAGAATCTGTATCTTCAATCAACTTATGAACTGCTCTAATTGTAATACTATTGCCTCCTAATAATTTATTTACCCTTGAAATATCAGATAAAGCCGTTTCTAGGGCTTTATCTTCGACTTCTGGGTCATCCATAAGTTCTAACTCATTACTTCTATGTTGTAAATTGATTAGCATATCAAAGGTTCCCCATGGGTTTGTTTTATAATTTTTGGAACTATTGAAGGTATTGCATTGGCTACTGCATACGATATCTGTTGTAAGTTACCATTTAGCAATATTTTTTGTAAAATTCTGCCTGCATATAATCTTTTGGAAAAAGTGTTATTCCATTTTTCAATATATAATCTCTCTATTTCTTTTCTTGATCCTGCAACTTCAGCATTATGGTTTTTAATTAATAATTCACACAACAACTGTGCACTTTGGATAGCCATAGCCATACCATTACCGCATAATGGATGAATAAGTCCTGCTGCATCACCGGTCATAAAAATATGATCTTCTACGGGATTTTTCTTTTCAAAATTAATCTGACTTATAGTTATTGGCTTATCAAACAAAAGCTCTGAACTACTAAAAAAAGTATTCAGATAAGGGTTTTGCCTCATGACTTCATCCTGAAAAACATTAATGTTTTTATGCTTTTTAAAACTATCATAGTTCACCAAATAGCATACATTTACTTTTTGATCCTCAACCATAGAAAGTCCACAATATCCGCCTTTAAAATTGTGTAATGAAACTGTATTGCTATCAAAATTTGCTTTATAATGAGCTTTTACCGCTAACCAGGGAGATTTTTTAAAGCTAAAATCTCGTTTCAATGCTTTATCTAGTGTGGTCCTCTTGCCGTATGCTCCAATAACGTAATCACAAGTTTGAACTATGTTACTATTTGTCTTTACTGAAAAGGTATCGTTTTGATATTGTATATCTATAACTTGATCATTTATCAACCTGACTCCTACTTCTTTTGCTTTTTCCCATAGATAATAATCTAATGTATATCTGCTAATCCCAAAACCACCAAGGGGTAATGTACTTTGAATACGATCTCCTTTTTGAGTTGTTATAACAAAGTTTGAAATAGTAACAGGTTGTACTTTTTCAAGATTTATATCTAAAAATTCAAAGTAAGGAAGCACCTCATTCGATATGTATTCGCCACATACTTTGTGCTTTGGGTACGTATCTTTTTCTATGAGCGTAACTAGCACACCGGCCTTTGCTAAATGAATAGCACTGGTTAATCCAGCTAGTCCCCCACCGATGATTAGTACATGTGAATTCTCATTCATTTATTGAAGATACATAAATTTTGAGCATAAAAAAATCCCGACTTAAATAGTCGGGATTTTTAACGATTTCTTACAAAATGAATTATTGTTTTACTTCGTTTTGCGCATCTCTCTTCATTTTTTCGTTAGCAACAATTCCAAGTTCAACTCTTCTATTCTTAGCTCTTCCTTCTGCAGTACCATTATCATATTTTGGAAGTGTTTCACCATGAGCATATGTTGTCAAACGGCTTTTACTTATTCCTTGAGATACCAAATAGTTTGTAACGGCATTTGCTCGTTTTTGAGATAATGACATATTATAACTATCATCACCCGTGCTATCAGTATGCCCTTCTACAATAATATTAGTATCAGGATATTCTTTAAAAATACCAGCTAGTTTATTAAGGTTTGTTTTAGATTTAGCATTAATAGTTGACTGATTCGTAGCAAAATAAACTCCACTATTCTCATCAAATACTACATCAATACCTTCTCCAACACGTGTAACTTCTGCTCCTGGTATTTCTGATTCGATTTTTTGAGCTTGTTTATCCATTTTTTTACCGATAACACCACCAGCAACACCACCAACTACACCGCCAATAACAGCACCAAGTGCAGAATTTTTCTTTTTCACATTGTTTCCGATAATACCTCCAAGAACAGCTCCGGCTGCAGTACCTATTACTGCACCTCTTTGTGTATTGTTTGAGTTTTTAACAGCTTCACAACTTGTCAAAAGTGCAACCGTTATTAAGGCAACTCCTATTTTTTTTAGATTTGTCTTCATTATGTAAAGATTTGATTTATTGTATTTTATTAAAATTCATTGTAATCACAAAAGGTTTCCCTTCTAGGCTTACCGTCATTGTCCAAGTCATTGTAGCATTATCAAGATGCTGTAAAAGCATTCTATAACCAGCATTATTGTTGGTGCTTTTTTTCTTTTCATTTATTGGTTTAAATAAAAAGCTATAATCTCCATTTCCTTCTGGCTTAGGAATTGTAAATCTAAAATTTCTTGCCCCCGTAGAAACACAACTACCTTGATTTACTTCATACTTTCCAGTATTATTATTAGGAATAAATTTCCAAATACTTCCTGTAAAGCATTCAGCCGAAGCATCATTATAAAGATTAACATCAAACACCCCCGAACGATCGTAAGAAATTTTATCTAAAGACCACTCTCCTTTAAGTGTTTTTTTTGCTGCAATAACAGTCTGTTGAGTGGTATTACAAGAGGCTAGTAGCACTACTACCAGCATAAACATAAGTTTTTTCATTATTGTGGGTTTTATTATATAAAAGTAGCTAATAACGTTAACGTATCCAATATTATTATATTTCAAAATTAATATAATAATATACGAATTAATAAGTCACTGAAACTAGATGAAATACATAAAAAAAGGATAAAAATATTCTTACCAACTAATTACTGAAATCATTAAATCTATCCAAGTAACCTCATAAACAGCATTACGATTTTTTTCTGGGTACTCTAAATAATAAGACAAGACCAACTACAAAAAATAAGATCAGGAATAGTATCGAATAACGAACACTCCCGGTTACTTGAGCTATAATTCCGTACGAGAACATCCCGATTACAATACCGATCTTCTCAGACACATCATAAAAACTAAAGTAAGAAGCTGTATCTATCGCATCTTCTGGTAAAAATTTTGAATATGTTGATCTCGATAAGGCCTGAATTCCTCCCATAACCAAACCAACAATTGAAGCAGTAATATAAAATTGCATTGGCGTAGTAATTGTATATGCAAATACACAAATCCCAATCCATATAAAATTAATCACGATCAAGGTATTTATATTTCCAAATTTAGAGGATGCCTTAGAAGTAAGATATGCTCCAAGCACAGCAACCAATTGAATCAATAAAATACTAATAATCAATCCTGTTGTAGCATTCTGTTCTCCCCAATCTAACTCTTCAATACCAAAATAAGTTGCGATAAGCATAATAGTCTGCACAGCCATACTATATACAAAAAATGCACTTAGATATCGACGAAGTTTTATGTCATTCTTAAGTGCTTTCCATATCATTTTTAGCTCCTTAAAACCATTAAAAACTACAGCTTTGGTTAACACATCTTTTTTATTTCCTTTTGGAAGATAATAATAGGTGTATTGACTAAACCCAATCCACCATACTCCGACCATAATAAAGGATAACCTAGTCGGTACTCCTTCATCTTCAAAACCAAACCAATCGTATTTTAAAATCATTACAAGATTGATAATCAATAGAATTACACTTCCTATGTAGCCTAGGGAATACCCTTTTGCACTAATAGCGTCTTGTTGTTCGGGAAAAGCAATATCTGGTAAATAAGAATTATAAAACACCAAACTTGCCCAAAAACCAATCAGTGCTAAGAAGTAACAAAGCAACCCGAACCATAAGTGTTCTAAGCTAAACCAATACAAACCTATACATGATATTGCACCTAAATAACAGAAGAATTTTAAAAAGTTTTTCTTATTTCCTACATAATCTGCAATACCAGAAAGTAATGGACTTATAAAAGAAACTACTAAAAAAGCTAATGCGGTTACATAACTTATAAGGGAATCGTTATTAAAATCAAAACCCAAAAACCGAACCGTATCATTTGTAATAACACCATTAACTTTTGTTATAGTTAATGCTCCCCAGAAAATTGGAAAAACCGCAGAAGAAATGGTTAAGTTATATACAGAATTGGCCCAGTCATAAAAAGCCCAGGCGTTCAACAGTTTCTTATGTCCTTTAGGTAATACTTTACTCATGTAGTGTGAAATTAAAAATAAATCCCTCCTGATACCGAAAAAAACTTGTACAAAGCGAGATCGATGAAACTAAAAAAGCTGTTCTGATTTTTCTCAGAACAGCTTCTAAAATAAGTATAATCTTTTTAAGAATATAAACTTTACAATTATTTAAAGGTTGTAACCCCAAATTTCTTTGCTTCAGCTTTTGCTCCCGGAGCCCATGCTGTGAGATTTGCTATACGCGTATCACTTGATGGATGGGTGCTCATAAACTCTGGTGGTGCTTGTCCGCCACTATTTGCTTTCATACGTTTCCATAATTCGGCAGCTTCATCAGGATTATATCCAGCAATTGCCATTAACAATATTCCGATTTCGTCTGCTTCTGTTTCATGGCTTCTACTAAAAGGTAGCATTACACCAAATTGAGAACCAAGTCCAAACGCTGTTCCTACAATCTGTTGTGTTTGTTGATCTTTACCACTTATAGCTACTGCGGTAGCCGCTCCTGCTACTTGTTGTATTTTACCTGCACTCATTCTTTGCTGACCGTGATTAGCTAGTGCATGTGCAACTTCATGCCCCATAATAGCTGCAATTCCTGTCTCAGTTTTTGCTATTGGTAAAATTCCTGTATAAAAAACAATTTTTCCCCCTGGCATACACCATGCATTAACGGTCTCATCCTGTACAAGGTTATATTCCCATCTATAATCTTTAAGATAACCAGCATACCCTCTTGCATTTAAGTATCGTTCTGAAGCTTTTGCTATTTTCTGTCCTACTCGTTTAATCATTTCTGCATCAGAAGTTCCTTTTACAACCTTATTCTCTCCTAAGAATTGATTATACTGCTGAAAAGCCATGGGTAATATTTGCGAATTTGGCACTAACGACAACGTTTTTTTACCAGTAAATGGATTTGTTGCCCCACAAGACATAAGCAATAAGATGGATAATGAAGCTAAAATTTTTCTAATTTTCATGATAGATATACTATAATAATTATTGGTAAGTTAAAAATAGTCAAAAATCTCGGTTTATATAATTCATTTGACCTTTTTGTATTGGCTTTTTTTCGATGAAAGTATAATTTTTTCGATGATAGGCTCATTAAACCGAATCACTGTATCATAAAAGGGGTTTTTACCTTTTTATATTTGGGTGTTATTCCTTTTCAAAAAACAATAAATATCCTTATATTTATAATAGTGAAAAAGGGCACAACTATCTGATTATCAATATTTATAAAAAATCATTTTAACTACCCCATCCCCTATTTACCAAATACCTTCTGTCATATTCACTACTAATGGTTTTTCTTAACTGCAATCGTTTTTGTTTAGCAATTAAAATAATATACGATTATGAACCTGTATGCATTACTTATTGGAATCAATGAATATCATATAAGCCCTTTGCGGCAATGTGTAAACGATGTGAACAAATTCGAAATCTATCTCAAAAATCTTGAAGGTGAAAAAATCTACGATACTATTTCAATTCAAAAACTTACAGATAAAACTGCCACCAAGTCTAATATCGTTAAGAATATAAATACAGTTCTCAACAAAGCCAAGAATAAAGACACAGTCTTTCTTTATTATAGTGGTCATGGAGCGTTAGAAGAAAGTTCGGGTCGATTTAGTGACGCTCATTCTGGGACAATAGAATGTCTGGTTTGTTATGATAATGAAGGTGAAAACGAAAATAATTTTTTGTTAGCAGATAAAGAATTGCGGTATTTATTTTCAATATTTAAAAATGACCCGCATATAATTACAGTTTTTGATTGTTGCCATTCTGGAGATATGGTTAGAGCATTTAACCCTCAAAAAGATAATGGTTCCAGACAAAGAAGACTAAATGGTATATTTCCTTCAAGAAAATATAGTGATTTTATCTTTTCACAAGAGATCGATGAAGATCAAATCAAATCACAAAAGCTTGCTTCATTAATTCCGTATAAAAACTCAGTAAACATTTCTGCTTGCCTTGCATCTGAATCTTCATGGGAAGATGCTAAAGGTGGTGTTTTTACCAGATATTTATTACAACTTCTTAAAACAAAAAATAACAAAATAAACTATCTTGATATTACAAAATGGGCAAAAATAAGTCTTAAGGGAATAACTAATAAAAAACAAACACCAACTATTAGTGTACAGGGTCAAGGAAAAAACAATCACTATTCCGCGTGGTTGAACCTATATCCCAAACAAACTCAAATTGATCAAGGCGAGATATTCTTTAATAATAAAAATGGTTGGTATTATAACAAAGGATTTCTTTTTGGAATAAAAGAAGGATCTGAAATTACGGTTAACGTAAATAAACACACAACATTTACTGCAAAAGTCAAAGAGGTTACTCTTGAGGATTCTCTAATTCAAGACCCTATGGAATATGGGGTTTTACTAGATTACAAAAAATCATATCCTGTCTCTTCAGAAACAATTTATGAATCTCTTGGTATTTTTATTTCAAATCTTGATCATGATAAATATGCAGAAAATGATATAAAACTAATTGTAGAAGACATACCAAATATTAACCTCTGTAGCGCTGATCAGGCTTCTTTTTTTGTTACAATATTCAACCAAACTGTTTATATCAACTTACCAAATGATCAATACAGACCTCTAGCGGTACAAATAGATCTATTAGATACTCAATTAGATCAAGTAAAAAAAATGCTTTCTCATCAATTGAATACTTTAATTAAATGGAATTATTATCGTACCCTTGAAAATCCAGATGGAGGTTTTTCAAAAATCCCACTTAAAGTTGAAATTCGATTAGAAAAGGATCAACAATGGTTAGACATAACCAATACCGAATCTAATTTAACTACGCTTACGGACCAATTAACACGTAATGATGAATTTTATCAAAAATATCAGATAAAAGTTTCCAATACTTCAAAGGAAACCATTTTTGTTACCACATTACTATTGGGATCTGATTTGGCAATTTCTTCTGATCCTTTTGATCATAAAACCAAAAGGCTTAGACCCAAAGAATCTATTATGTTTTATGAGCATACTAGTTCTGCCTATGCTGGTTGGTCATTTGATACTTATAAAGAAATTTATAATTGGAAACATGATTGGCTACATTATAAGTTTATCATTAATAACAAAGAAGATATTACTTCGTCAATACCCAATATGACTCAGATAGGAGTTCAACCTCCAATAACTCACCTTGGTAATTTAATGGGGCATGGTGCAATTTCTGACTTTTTACCAGAAAAAACGAAATGGGGAGTATACACATCCACATTAAACCTTATTAATCCCTCATATAATATTGTTAGTAAAAAATTAATTGATCATTGGGATTGGTATTGTAATCATGAAATTTTGGCTCCGTTTATTAATTCTCTATACACAGAAAAAAAACAAAATGGATTTGCAATAGAAACAAAAATGAATACAGCTAATGTTCTGGGAGATAAAGATATCAACAGTAAAAATTTATCTGGTTTTACGATAGACATAGCTAACTATCTAGATGATAAGCGCAGATATCGAAAATTTAAGAAATCAAAGCGATTATTACCAGAATTACCTGTGATTGTTGCAGAAGGAGACTCCTGGTTTTTGTTCCCTTTTTTGGTAAAAGATACTCTGGATTATGTTATGGAAAAATATCCTTTACGCAGTATAGCTGCTGCCGGTGATGAATTACAAAATTATAGAACAAGTAGACAACTTCTTAAAGAAATAGAAAAAGAACGCCCCAAATATGTATTAATAAGTGGTGGTGGAAACGATATCATAGGCCCAGAAATTGTAAATATTCTCAAAAAAGGAATGCCATCTGGTTTAACGCCATCTGCATATCTAAATGATTTTTATGATACAAAAACCAAAGATATAGAAGCAACCTACAACTATTTTTTTAATCGAATTCATGACTTTGATTTTGTCGAACAAGTATTTGTACATGGGTACGATTATGTTCGTGCAGATCATAATGTCAAAACCATTAAAAAAGGTTGGGTAAATAAATATTTAATCCAAAAAGGAATTACACTACAAGAAGATAGAACCAATGTGATTAAGTATTTAATTGACAAGTTTAATGACTTGCTAAAAGAAGTAACCCATAAACATAAAAATGCCACATATATTGATATGAGACATTTGGTAAAAAAAGATGAATGGTATGATGAAATTCATCCTAATGATGTTGGATTTGCCAAAGTCGGTAGAAAATTTATAGAAGCTATTAACCAATTAGAATATGTATATCATGAGAATATGTAAAAACAATATTACTGATCAAATAAGAGATCTTTTTGATGCAAACCCACTTAGAGTTCCAGAAGCTAGAATACAGCCATTATGCATGTTAGAAGTACATAATAAAAAACAAAAATATTTAGGTGAATTCAAATTTTTGGTAAAAGACGGGTTTAAACATTCGATTCACATAAAAACTGCACCTGTATCAGAAGTCTCAAATGTAAAAACCAAAAAAATTGATTTCAAAATAGGGTTTGATATTCTAGGCAATTTTATTAAAGCTTTTGGTCTAGATCCGGCTGCGATAGGAGCTTCTGTAAAAGGTTCGGGGAAAATGGCATTTTCTTTCGGAAATGTGATTAGAAAATATATAGACACATTAGAATTAGGACATATTTTGGTATCTAACGAAATCAAAGGTGACTCTGATAATATTTTTATTGCAGACATTACAAGTAAAAAAGATGTACAATTAGCTTTAATTACAGATGTCTTGACCAGTACTGATTTCTCTTTATCAACATATAAGAGCAATGAAACTCATGCCGAAATAAATATTCCTTTAATACAAGAATATCTATCAAATATTGATACTAAACTTACCATTGAAAAAGTATCAGAAAATGAAGTTAAATTTAAAGGAGACACTCCCCTAACCTATGCTTTTACCTGCGTAGAGATTAATATTGATCCTGAAACCGGAAAATTTTCGAGAGGTCAATGGCTAGATAATATACGATCCTTTAATGGTACTTCTGTATCGGGTACAGAGCAAATCAAAATACCAAAATTTATGCTTGATGATAACCAGGCAAATCCATTATTAATTGACTTTTAGGTCTAAAAAATACACAAACAATGAATGAATATTTTGTTGGAGTATTTGAAAATGATGATCAAGCTCCATTACACAGTTTAGATGATGAGCGTAAAGCTATTGATGTTCTTTTACTAAAACATAAAAATATCTTTAGTAAAGAAATTATCCCTAATGAAGGTATCGATGGATTTATTAGTAAACTTCAATTACTTACTAATGATATGACCATATTTCATTTTAGCGGTCATCATGATGATGGTGATAAAGCGATCAAGTTAAGTGATGAAATATTCAATGATAAAGGATTAATAGAGATTTTAAATAATGCTCCTAAATTAAAAATGGTATTCATAAATGGCTGCTCTACTCATAAAATAGTAGAAGCTTTACATAATATACCCGTAGTCATAGGTACCAATACTCCTGTATATGATCACTTTGCTTATACCTTATCTACCAAATTTTATGAACTATTATTAAATCATAAAGATAACATCAATGAAAGTGAAAAAATAGATGACGTTTTTAAGCAAGCAAAGGGATTTTTACAAGGTCATTATAAAGCTCCTAATGACACAGAAAGAGGTTCGGGAGCAGCAGAAACTATTGAGCAAAAAGTAAATAACTATTACTTCAAAATCAATAAAGAGATCGAACAATGGCATACTGATCCAGATACTTTTCCTGTAAAAAAGAACTTTCAAGAGTTAATAGATGAGATCAGACAGGAAGAAAACCTAGAAGAAGAGTTATATAAATATTACCCTTATTTTTTGTGTATACATCTAGAAATATTATCAGATTTTAATGATATCAACAACAGTGTTTATCAGGAATTAACCAAAGAGCGTTATTGGGTTATTAGAAGTATGTTTAAAGAATTTCTCAATTTTCTTAAATTTTCTGCATACTCCATAATCTGGTCAATATCAAAAGATAAACCAAAATTTAGAACCAAATTAAGCTCACAATTAAAAGAAACGCTTAGAGACAATTTAGAACTTGGATGGGAATCAAATGTACAGTATAAAATTTCTGAAGACCTTGTTTACATTTATAACAATATTCCGGACGAATATTTGGATAAAAATCCGCTTTGGAAAGAATTAAAGACTTGTGTCCTGGAGAATCAACAGGTATTCAAAGAAGTATCAGATTTTTTCTCTACTCATCTAGAGCATAATAAAAATAGTAAACAAGATTATATAAGAACAGAACAATATCTGGAAAAGTTTATTCGAAATTTTAAATTCCTTAGAAACCTTGGTATTGAATCTATTTATGATGTTTTTTATAATCAATTTAAATATGATAATCAACGTTCTTATGTGATTAATAGATCTTATTACCCTGTTAGTAATAGACCAACAGCCTTAGACAATAAGAAAAGTGTGGTATTTGAGGTAACTGATGAGGAATCAACTCTGGATATAGATGTGCATTCTGTCTATATATGCACTACAAAAAACGGTACAGGAAAACCAAAAAGAGAACTCAATTTATCTCCTTTCTATTTGGATGTAAATTCTACCTCTGTTGCCAAAGATAAAATAAAACTATACTACCTTGATCGGTACTCAGAAGCTACTGATAAATTAATATATAAAGAGGTCATTAATGCAAGAGTAGATAGAGATAACACTTCAAAAAAGAAAAAACTTGGAGAAGAAATTGAAGTTCCATTAAATCAAGACATGATTCTTGGTTTATATAAAGATGGTAAAAAAGATATTATTGAGATAGAAGAGAAGAAAAAAATACGAGATCACTTTGAATACATAAAGAATCTAATCTCTAATTCCTAGCTATGCCACACAGAAAAGTAATATCTCCCTTTAAATTTCTTGATTCTTATAAAAAAGATGATTTTCAAAGTTATTTTGGCAGAGATAAAGAAAGTATGGATTTTTTTGAATTGTATAAAGATTCATCCATTATGATCTTACATGGGCCTTCTGGGTCTGGCAAAACCAGTCTCATCTATTGTGGATTACTTAATAGAATTAAAAGAGAGAAAAAAGTACTGAGTATTCGAAGAGATGAGGACCTTATTGAAGCCATCAAGAAAAAACTTTTTATACATCAAGGTTTTGAAAGTAAGATCGCAAATAATCAATCAAAATTAATTGATGACTTTTTTTTAGCGCAATCAGATTTAAACAAAGTATTAGTATCTATTAAGCATATTGAAGGAATGATGCTAAGTGTGGAAGAAAAAATCATTAAGCTAAAACGAAAAGATAAGATCGTACCTACTTCGACTCAACCATCTGATAATACTTCTGTAGATGATTCATTGAGCACCCAGGAATTGATTGCAAAATACAAAGAGCGATTACAAAAATTCATTACCGAAAGAAAAGGTTTATTAGAACAATTAAGAGAAGATAACAAACAAGTAACCACTATATCTAATGAAATCTATGATTACTTCATGGGTAATAGAACAAAGAACTCACAAACACCTTTTACACCACTAATTATATTTGACCAATTTGAAGAGCTTTTTGTTTATGGAACCGAAGAGGAAATTAATAAGTTTGGATTATTCTTAAAACTAATTTTTGAGTATAAAATCCCATTTAATATTATCATATCCTTACGAGAAGAATATTTTGGGCATCTGGATCAATTACAGTCTTATGTTCCGCATATATTTTATAAAAAAATACGATTAGCGCATCCAAATAAGGACGTTATTAAAAATATTATAAAAAAATCCTTTCAAGAATTTAATATCAATCAATACAAAGATCACACAAAAGAAACGTTATCTGATACAGAGAAAGATAGTAGAATAGAATTAATTCTTAATCAAATTAAAATTAAGGATAATGAATCCACTAGTTACCACCTCCCCTTTTTGCAGGTATATCTGGATAGTTTATATAAGGTGGATTATTATAGGACTTATGGAGATAAATCATCACAAAACAACAAAGAACATTTACCCCTAGAATTTAAAGAAGAAGAGATTAAAGAATTTGGATCTATCGAGCAGGTTTTAGAAAACTACATAAGAGAGGTTAATAATAAAATTATAAAAAACACCAGTAACAAACTAAATGATAGAGTTGAACATAAAGATAGTGTGATAAAGTTTTTAAGACATTTTAAAACTAAAGACGATCTTAAAAAAAGAATACCTATACAAGTCGAAAAAGACAATTATTATGTCATAAGCAATCGGAAAATATTAGATAAAATTCAAAAAGATATTTGGGGTGAAACTAATGATCTTGAATACAATGGAACCATATCTGAAATCATTAATAAGTTAAAAGAGAAAGGTATTTTAAAAGTAAGTACAGACCAAAATCTTGGGGCAGATTATACAGAGTTAAGCCATGATATTATTGCTAAAGTAATTAGTAAAATAAGAACGGAAGATGACTTTATGTTGTTGATTAAAAAAGATTTTATCTCTTCTTTTGATATATATCAGGACACTAAGGACAAAGGAGATTTACTATCTACTAAACAGATAGAACGAATGAATCAATGTATGGAGTATATCATGACCGATGACAATGCAGATCGTCTCCTACTTAAAAAACAATTCCTTAAAGAAAGTATTGAAGAAACTCAAAAAGAAGAATTAGAGCAAAAAAGACTAGAAAAAAGATTAAAAAGGTTTGTGTATTATCCATTTATTATGACCTGCTTGCTTTTTATTTTGGCAGCTTTAGCGTACTCTTTAATACGATTGGAGGAAGAAAATACAATTAACAAATTATCGATGAAAATCCATGAAAAGATGGGGTATGCTCTGCGAGATTATAATATAGATAGAACAAGTTCATTTAATCATATTTTAGAGTCAGAAAAAATTCTTAAAAAGGAAGGTGAAAATAAGAAATGGTGGCATTTGATTACTAATTTTATGGATAATGAATCAACTTCAAATTTTTCAGAAAATGATTCAATATTTAATATTGTAAAAGATTTCAAAAATGATTTTTACAAAGAATACAACAAAATCCCTTTCTATCATAATAGTGTCGCTTTGGGAGGTGATACCTTATTAGCTACAAAAACCCGAGTACAAGACGATAAGTTGTATATATTTACTTTAACATCTGATTCATTAATCCTAAAATCTATATCATTTAAAGAAAAGAACGCTCAAAACAATACAATTTTTGAAAAAACGGAAAAGCTACTTGGTTTTGAACCATTTAAACCTTTTGGCGGTAGTGAATTAATGACATTGATTGCCAAAAACGCAGCTAATGAAGATGACAAAATAATAGTACAACTCCTTAACCAAGAAGGAGAAGAACAGGTTCTAGATAAAAATAAAAATGTTGAAATTGTTATCTGGGATGCAAAGAAACTAAATGATATTGAGCATCAAAAAGGATATTCTTTTTTAATAGGAATCGATAATAAGCTTATACAACTAGAATTAGATTTACCAAATAACACTTATAAAATAAGTGTCGTCAAAGAATTTAATGGAGAAGTAAGAAAAATAAAGACCTTTAAAAACAATCCAGAACATTATTTAGTCTTGTATGGGATTAACAAATTATATTTTAGTAATTGGAGTAGACTAAAAAACAACATTGTAAAAAGTAACCTCAAATTAGAAGAAAATGATCGCATCCATACCTTCAAAATAAATAACAAAGATACCGCAACCACTGTATTATTAGGATTGAAAGGGCGAATTAAAACGCTTAATTTAAAAACGTTAAAAGTAAAAAATAACTATGTACATGATGAGCAAATCAATACCATTGATGTTAATCAAAAAGGTGAAATGCTTTTGGGTAGTCGAGATAATGGAGCTAATTTGTTGAGTACAAACAACATGTTACTGAAACAATTTATGGGACATTCGAAACCAATTCAAAATGTCTCTTTTGTGAAAGAGAACCCAAACTATATAACTACCAGTAGTGACGACAAAACTCTTAAAATATGGAACATTACCCCTATTGCTGATACTATAAATGCACTTCCCGAACGAGATCATTTAAAACCAACTAATAATGATGTATCATCGCTTAACGAAAAGAAAGCTCACTTGCTAAATTCTTTAAGTAAAGAAACACAGAGCACTCTACAAAAACACATTGATTATCTGTATGATATAGATTACTCAAGAGATAAAAAGTATGCCATTTCAGGAAGCGCAGATAATACTGCAATTATTTGGATGAAGACAACATCAAAATATACAGTGTTACAAAATTTAAGATCTCATACAGGTGACATTGTAGATGTAGATTTTTATAATAACGATTTAGTACTTACAGCAAGTAGTGATAATACGGTTCAAATTTATCAAAAACTAGACGATAAAAATCAGTTCATTCAAATCCCTAGCTTAATTCGACACGAATACAGTATAACATCTGCAGCTTTTTTTGATAATACAAGCATTATATCAAAGGATAAAAAAGGACATATCAAAGAATGGAATTTTCCTTCTTTTGATTCACTTGTTAAATCAAGAGCTTATCAAAACCCTAACGAATCTTTAAAAACTAAGCTACTATATGAAGCTCAGTAAAATCTTTAGGTACTACCAATACATTATTTTTTACATTAAAATCTATACTGTCAAAAGAAACCACCACATTATCTATTTCAATTTCTTTAATCTCAAAAGGCAAACCAATTAATTCAATTTGCATCGTTTCATATTCAGTAACATACGTTCCGTCTTTATGTTGTTGAATAATAATTTCATTTTCTTTACCAGTAAATGAGAAACTTCTTAAACTAAATCTTCCTTTGGCGTAATCATAACCATCTTGAGCATCCTCGTACACCTTAGAAACTTCTTTATTTCCTAATTTATAGTAGACTTCAAGTTTCAACTCTTCGATCTTCTTTTCACCCACATATTGCTGAATCGGATACTTTGGGATAATAGCGCCTTCTTTTACGAATAATGGTATGACATCTAAATCGGCATCTACCCACTGCTCCATTCCGCCTTTTACATATTCTCTAGTCCAGTAATTATACCAATTTCCTCTAGGGATATACATTCTTCTTCCTTTTGCATTAGGTTCTAATACCGGGCACACCAAAATCTGGTTTCCAAAAATAAATTCATCTGTTCGATAGTGTGTTTGTAAATCATCCTGATCATAAAGGACCAAAGATTTTAACATCGGAATCCCTGCTTCTGCATATTCCCAAAACATAGAATATAAATAAGGTAATAATTGATATCGTAACTCTACATATTTCCTGGTTACATCTACAACTTCTTCTCCAAAAGTCCATGGTTCCTGATTACCATGATCTCCAGAAGAATGGGTACGGCAAAACGGATGAAAAACTCCTAATTGGATCCATCTGGCATAGAGTTCACCTGTTGGATGCTCTGCAAAACCACCAATATCACTACCTGTAAAAGACATCCCACTCATACTCATACGCTGCGCCTGAATGTTAGCAATCCATAAATGTTCCCAGGTTGCAATATTATCCCCTGTCCAGGAAGATGTATAACGTTGTGCTCCAGAATATGCCGATCTGGTAATGATGAAAGGGCGTTTTGGATAAGCAAATCGCTTTACTCCTTCATACGTAGCCCTGGCCATCTGAGTACCATATATATTGTGTGCTTTTCTATGACTACAGTAGTTACCATCATAACTATGACGTACATCATCAGGGAATGTTTTACCAGGAACCTCCATAACAGCAGGCTCATTCATATCATTCCAGACTCCTTTTACCCCGATCTCGTCTATAATCTCTTTAAACAATCCTGCCCACCATTCTCTTACTTCTGGTTTGGTAAAATCTGGGAAATAACATTCTCCAGGCCATACTTTTCCTCTCATATAGGGTCCGTCTGCTCGCTTACAGAAATAATCATTCTCCATGGCCTCTTGATAGACACTATACTCATCATCGATTTTGATTCCCGGATCAATAATGACAACAGTTTTAAATCCATCCTCTGCCAGTTCAGCAACCATACGTTTTGGATCAGGAAAATACTCTTTATTCCAGGTGAAGCATCTAAACCCATCCATATAATCAATATCCAAATAAATAGCGTCACATGGAATTTGAAGTTCTCTAAACTTACTGGTAACTTCTTTTACTTTACTTTCTGGATAATAACTCCATTTACATTGATGATATCCTAAAGCCCATAAAGGGGGTAATTCTGGTTTACCGGTAAGGTCTGTATATCGAGTAACCACCTCTTGCATATCAGGACCATAAAAGAAATAATAGTTCATTTCTCCTCCTTGTGCCCAGAAACTGGTTACATTTCGTCGTTCATGACAAAAATCAAAAAAAGTTCTGAAGGTATTATCGAAAAAGATTCCGTATGCTCTTTCTTCATACAAACCAATATAAAAGGGAACACTTTTATATAAAGGGTCTTGATCCTTACCAAAAGCATATTGGTCAGTCGCCCAATTCTCAACACGTTTTCCTTTTAGATTAAGGTGCATTGGTTTATCTCCTAAACCATAATAGCATTCACCTTGAGGTGCAGATTTACTCATTTTGACGATGTTACCACCGTATTCATAACTCTGTTCCCAATGAAAACCCCAATCGTCTTTACAAATGACATTCCCTTCTTTATCAAAGATAGTGACATGAATATTTGCCTTAGCAATTCTGATTTCAATCTTTGAAGTTATTATAGTATATGCTTCATCATTTTCTTCAACTTCTAATATACTATATCCTCTAGCTCCGGTTTCACTTATTGCATATGAGAAATCATTTTCAAAATTGTTATCGGTAGCATACCTAAATCGGATTACACTTCCTCTTAGAATAGTAATCTGTAGAATTACACCATTTTCTGTAGTAAAGTTTAATTTATCTACATTTTGTGAAAAAGAAATAATCTTTCCTGGAAACAAATTTCCTTTTTGCTCAAGTTCTGTGCTAACAATCATATGGATCTATTTTTCGTTAGATGTTGGGATAGTAAAAGAACAATTTCTAAGTCATATTTGGAATCATTTTTACTACTATTTATTAAGAAAAAATCACGAAAACGTTTGAAATAACTCTTAATTAACAATTGTTTAATTATTACTCTTTTTAAGGATTGTTTATATGACCTAATCCTATTTAAAAAGTATAAAAACTAAGTTATTAGATACAGTATTCTTTTATCTTTTTTCCAATTGATTTTATAATTTCTGAATGACCCTGTATTACTTTTTCTTTGTCCAAAGTTCCTCCTAAAATTATCATTTCTTTCTTATTAAATCTTTTTCCAAGCCTATCATTAATCATCACATTTTTCATACTTTCTGCAATTCCAATTTCTTCTAAAAATTGATTTGGGTGTCCAGCAGTACAAATAACTAATCCATATTTTATAGTTTTCATTTTAGCCTCAGGTTTTGATTCCTCATTCCCATAAGCATAACCAACAGAATAAACCCGATCAAACCAACCTTTTAATTTTGCAGGGCAATCACTCCACCAAACTGGATAAACAAAAATTATGCAATCTGCCTTGTTTATCTTTTGATGCTCTTCTTTTACGTCATTCGGAATGGGTAATTCAATTTTTGCAAACCCTTCTCTTTCATATTCATCTTCATTCATATCAGTTATAAAATTCATCTCATACAAATCTGAAATTTCAAATTCTAAATGTTCTTTTTCAAGACTAGACTTCAATTGTTCTAAAATTTCATGGGTATAAGATTTTTCACTTGGATGACAATATATGATTTGAATTTTCATTCCTATACAGCTTTATCTAATCGTCTTTTTATTATTCTATACTAAAAACAACAGCACCTAATGGTGGAATAGTAATCTCTACAGAATATGACCTATAATGCCAATCTTTTTGTTCAATTACAAGTTCTTTTTCTGTACTCATACCACTACCTCCATATTTTGAATCATCACTACTAAACAATTCAACTAATTTTCCTTGTCTAGGTAATCCTATACGATAATTGGTTCTGGGAACCGGTGTAAAATTACAAGCTACAATCAATGACTTTTCGTCTTTGTTTCCTTTTCGTATATAAGCAATGACAGAATTATCATGATCATCATAACTAATCCATTCAAAACCAGAATTACTAAATTGTTGCTCGTATAATGCAGGATTATTTTTATATAAAATATTGAGATCGGTAATTATTTCTTTAATTCCTTTATGATAATCATATTGAAGTAAATGCCAATCCAGGCTTTTTTGAAAATCCCATTCATCATGCTGTCCGAATTCTGCACCCATAAAAAGAAGGTTAGTCCCCGGATGAGTGAACATATAACTATATAACAATCTTAGGTTAGCAAACCGCTGCCATTCGTCTCCCGGCATTCGACCAATGATACTACGTTTACCATACACTACTTCATCATGTGATAGGGGCAGCATAAAATTTTCGGTAAAAGCATAAGTCATACTAAATGTAAGATCATTTTGGTGATGTCTTCTATAGATGGGTTCTTTAGCAAAATATTGTAATGTATCATGCATCCATCCCATCATCCATTTCATTCCAAATCCTAATCCACCAGAATATGTAGGTTTAGAAACCATAGGAAAAGATGTAGATTCTTCTGCAATAGTCTGTACATCCGGAAAACTGTTATACACTTCAATATTCAGTTCTTTCATAAATGCAATAGCTGCAAGATTTTCTCTACCCCCATATATATTAGGTTCCCATTCTCCTTCATCTCTAGAATAATCAAGAAAAAGCATAGAGGCTACAGCATCTACACGTAATCCATCTGCATGATATTGATCTAACCAAAAAATAGCATTACTAATCAGAAAACTTTTTACTTCATTACGTTCATAGTTAAAGATCAGGCTCTTCCAATCGGGATGATATCCTTTTCTTTTATCAGGATGCTCATATAAACAGGTACCATCAAAAAAGCCAAGTCCGTGCGCATCTTCAGGAAAATGTGATGGCACCCAATCCAAAATAATCCCAATATCATTTTGATGTAGTTTATCTACGAGTAATTTAAACTCTTCTGGATAACCAAAACGTGATGTAGGAGCAAAATACCCTGTTAACTGATACCCCCAGGAAGGATCATAAGGATACTCCATAATTGGCATCAGCTCTACATGAGTAAACTGCATCTCTTTTACATATGCAACTAATTCATCAGATAATTCTGTATAAGAAAGAGAACGATTTTCTTCTATCCTTTTCTTCCAGGATCCCAGGTGTACTTCATATACCGAGTAAGGTGCGTCACTGGCATTATGTCTTTTGCGCTTTTGCATCCATTCCTTATCCTCCCAGGCATAATCATCATCCCAAACTACTGAAGCTGTTTTAGGAGGATGCTCGCATCGTCTCGCATAAGGATCTGCTTTTTCAGTTTTAATATCATTCTCATTAGAATGAATTTTATATTTATATACATTTCCTTTTCCAACTCCAGGTATAAAACCTTCCCATATACCCGATTTATCCCATCGCACATTCAATTGATGTTCTCCTTCAACCCAGAAATTGAAATCACCAATTACAGAGACAGATTTTGCTGCTGGTGCCCAAACAGCAAAATATGTACCTTCTACTCCATCTACTGTTGTAATATGTGATCCAAATTTCTCATATAACCGATAATGATTACCTCCTTTAAAAAGATTGATATCAAATTCTGAAAAGAAGCTAAAGGGAGTTACTCCACCCATATACAATTAGTATTATATTTTAAAATTATCTGGAATAACGCAACGACTTTTAATCACTACTACTCCGTCTTTTATTGCATATGCATCTTGTTCTGTATCTTCTAAATGCGAACCTCCTTCTATACTTACATCATTACCTATTCTGGCGCCTTTATCAATTATAGTATTCTTAATATAACATCTATCTCCTACTCCTACATGAGGCAATCCATTCTGTTTATCTTCTTCTAATTCACTAATATCCTGATATAAATTACTACCAATCATATAGGTGTTTTTTATGACCGTATCTTTTCCTATTCTAGAACGAATACCAATTACAGAACGATCTATTTCTTTAGCATTAATAATACAACCTTCTGCAATCATCGATTTATTGAGTAATGTTCCAGAAATTTTAGAAGGAGGTAATATACGGGGTCTTGTCAATACACTATTGCTCTTATTAAACAAATCAAACTGAGGTATGTCATCTGTTAAGTTAATATTTGCTTCAAAAAAAGCTGAAACATTTCCTATATCTGTCCAATAGCCTTCGTATTGATAAGCCAAAACTTTATTTTTATTAATTGATTGTGGAATAATCTCTTTACCAAAATCAACAGTATCTGGATTTGATAAAATATCGATTAAGAGTTGTTTATTAAATATATATATCCCCATAGAAGCAAGATAATTTCTATCTTCATTTTTCATTTCTTCACTCACTTCTGATTCCCAACCTGGTAATTTATCTAAACTTGGTTTTTCAGTAAAAGAAGAAATAAAACTTTCATCATCGGTTTTAAGAATCCCAAATTGTGTAGCTTCTTTGGGTTTAACAGGAATAGTAGCTACAGAAATATCTGCTCCTTTTTCAATATGTGAATCTAGCATTTCATTAAAATCCATTTGATACAATTGATCTCCAGAAAGAATTAATGCATATTCGAATTCGTGATTTAATAGATGATGCATCGATTGTCTTACCGCATCCGCTGTTCCTTGATACCATGTTTTATTATCAGGAGTTTGTTCTGCCGCCAGAATATCAACAAAAGCATCACTAAAACTACTAAAAACATATGTGTTCTTAATATGCCTATTTAAGGAAGCAGAGTTAAATTGCGTAAGGACAAACATCCTCTTTATATCACAATGAATACAATTTGAAATTGGAATATCAACTAATCTATATTTTCCTGCAATAGAAACTGCAGGTTTAGATCGTTGATCTGTAAGAGGTGATAATCGAGTGCCCTGGCCTCCGCCCAAAATAATAGCGAGAACTTTTTTGTTGATCATTTGCGTTGTATTAGTGATTCATATATATATTTATATTGATTTGCCGATCGATCCCAAGAATGATCGATCTTCATAATTTTTTTCTGAATAGCCTTGTATTTTTTTTGATCATTATAGAGTGTTACTGCTCGTTGGATAGAATAACAAACATCCCATACCAAAGCACTATCATGGCAGATTCCAAAACCTCCATCTCCGATATCAATTACGGTATCTTTGAGTCCTCCTGTTCTTCTAACAATTGGAATTAGTCCATATCGCAATGCATACATTTGATTAAGTCCACAAGGCTCTACCCTTGATGGCATTAATAAAAAATCTGCACCTGCATAAATGATATGAGATAGTTTTTCATCATAGCCAATAAATGTATTATATGTGCCTTCGAATTCTTTACACAATGATTGTAATTGCTCTTCTACTTCTGGAATTCCAGAACCTAAAATCAAAACGTTTACTTCATTCTTTTGTAGAACTTCTTTACTAATCTCTGGTAATAAATCAGCACCTTTCTCTCCCACAAGTCTTCCGATAAATGCAAAAAGAGGTTTTTCTATATCTAAATTAAAATGATCACAAATCCACTTCTTATTTTCTTTTCTTCCAGAAACAACATTTGTCATTTTATAATTCTTCACTACCATTGGGTCTGTCTCAGGGTCCCATGTACTAGTATCTATACCGTTAAGAACTCCTGTGCATTTTTTATTTTCACTTCGTAACAAAGCTTCTAAACCATTGGCTTGTTTTTGAAGTTCTTTCATATAATTAGGAGACACTGTAGTTACTTTCCATGCACATTTAATTCCAGATGCAAGTGGATTAATACAATTATCCCAATCCAAAAGACCTATCTGTGTTTTATCAAATGGTGGGAGATATTCTAATCTATCATATGATAGTTGCCCTTGATATTGCGCATTATGAATCGTTAATATAGAAGGTACTCTCCTAAGTGCTTCATAAGGCTCTGCATGACTCATTAAAAAAGGAATCAATGCAGTGTGGTGATCATGACAATGTATTATATCAGGAATACTTTGAGTTGTAACTACCCAATCCAACACTGCTAATTGAAAAGCTATTGATCGTTCTGCTTCATCATTATATCCATATATATTAGCTCTATCTAATACTCTTGGGATATGAAGAAGTGAGACCATAAATCCTAAATCGGGAGAAACAATATTTTGTATTGAATATTGATGAATTTCTTCTCCTAAATGAATGGTTCCGCTATGAACTTTTTTTAATTCTGCTTCTTGTGTAAATTTATTATCCGGAAATGGCATTACTACAGTTGCATTTATGCCTGAATCGTTTTGATATTTGGGCAAAGCACCTACAACATCTGCAAGTCCGCCAACTTTTGCAATAGGATAACATTCAAAACTTGTGTGGAGAATATTCATGAATAAAACAGCCTTTTTTTAACCTTCTACCTCTATTTTTAAGATCTGTTAAAGCTATAAAAAAGCAGATAAAATTCCCCTATTATTATCCCAAAAAGAAGCAGGGATAATAATTATTTAATAAAAAAATAACTAAAAAAATTCATATTTGATACTATTATCTCAATATCACATGAAATATTCTAAATAAGTAGTTGCTGTATTATTTATGAATTGTACGTAATGCTTTTTTAAGAATATAGAGGGATTCTTTTGTGGGAGATTCTTCTTTCCATTGATCACATATCCTTTTAACCCAATCAGGTCTTGTTTTACTAGCATCATTTAACCAGTTTCCTACAGAATCTCTTACATACTTAGATGAATCTGATTTAAGAGGATTTAGTAAAATAATTCCTTTTTCGGGATTTTCCTTGAGTTCGTCAATTTTCTTAGTCCATACACCTATGGGCCTGGTAACTTCTGCAACATATCTTCTAATATTTTCATCTGTACTCGAGGTCCATTTTGATAATATGGCAATAGCAGTATCCAAATCTTCTATAATGGCTTCTTTAGTGGCAAATATTGCTACTTCTCTAACTCCAAAATGTAAATCAGCAGCATATGGTTTAATAGCCTTTAAACGTTTTGTGATATCTACTTCCTTTATGCCGGCCCAATATGCAGCCCAACATCTTGGAACATCAGAGTTATGCTTAGAAAGATATGCTAATATGTTTTGATCATTAGTCAATTGTAAGAAAGTTACTCCTATAATTTTGGTATTGGCATTTGCAGATGGCTTTTTTTGGGCAGACACGGCTTGATAAAAACTATCATACCACTCAGGTTTACCAAGAGTATCAAGGATACCTTTTAACAATACTAATTGATCAACAGCCAACCATTCCATGAGATTGGCGGTTTCTATCAACCCTTTATTTAAATACTCTATTACTTCTGGATCAAGATCTTTTAAGCTGCGCGCTCCTTTTCTATTAAGAATATGTTCTGGAATCATATGTTAAGATAAAAATGCTATCAAATCTATTAAAAATGATAGCATTAAAATTATATTTACTATTAAAAAGTTATTCCTCAAATTGATTAAATGCATCAAAATGATACATTTGAACAGATTCAGGTTTTATAACACTAAAAGTCTCGAGGGCCTTTTCATTTTTCATGATTTCGGTAGACGCCTCTTTAGCAGATTTCATATCACTCCAGTACACAATATCTGCATATTTACCTTCTCCATTACTGGCTGTGGTTCTCTCTATGAATCCATAATATAATTTTAATACATCATTAAGAGAAGCCAATGCTGTTTCTGCATCTTTCTTTGAATATCCTGGATTTACTTCAAATAATACGAGTTCTACTACTCCTGGTTTGGTTTTCACTGACATAGGATTGTGATTAAGTTTTGTTGAACAATTAAACAATAGGTTGATCATGATAATGAGAATTAACCTTTTTGTGGTTTATAATTTTCATCAAAACTAAATTGAGCATATGACAACCCTATGTCAGGAGTGTTTTTACAGATAAAACAATTTTTAAAAATCTACTTGATAATCGCAGGAGTCACTGGTTTTCTTTAGGTAATGAATGCTCATAATCAGAGTGTTCGGAAGTAATCCAGTCCTCATATCTAAGTTTATAATATTCTTCTAATGTAAAATGTTTTGGAGGAAATAATTCTTGTGTTTCAATAAGGTTTATAATACGATCAGTTCTAAATTCTCGATAATCTTTTCTCAATCGACAATGTGCAATCATAATCCAGGTATTATTCGTAAAATACACTCCTAAAGGTTCTACTAATCTTTTACTAAATTCCTTTGATGCTTTAGTGTATTGAATTTCGAGAACTCTAAAATCTGTAATTGCCTGTTGGATTACAGATAAAGAAGTACTTGGATTAATTTTGGTTCTATTATACGTAAAAACCCGTTGTTCTAAAATTTCGAGCTTTTTCTTTTGTGTAGTTTTGAGCACTGCAATAACTTTTTCTACAGCTTCCTGATATTCATCGATTAGCGATTGATCATTATTAGTACTTATAATTTTAGAAGCTGTTAATAAAGCATTAGCTTCTTTTTCTGTGAACATCACTGGTGGTAGAGAATATCCATCTACGAGATAATACCCTGTACCTGCTTCTGCACCAACAGGCACTCCTGCATCTGTTAATGCCTGCATATCCCTATATATGGTACGTAAACTTACCTCAAACTTGTCTGCTAGTTCTGCTGCTTGAACAATTTTCTTGGATTGCAATTTTACTAATATTGCAGTTAATCGATGTAAACGTTTCATTATTCAGTTTCATATTCATCTGATGCTTCTGCATCATCAATTTCACTTAAGTCTGTTGTATTATTAATGAAGTATTCTGTTTCTTCTACACCTTCTTCTAACTCTTCATTTGCTTCTTCTACAGGGGTAGGATTTCGTTTTTTATCACGTATCATTCCCCATGTCATAATTAAACTAGTTCCAATAATCACAAATAATAATATTCCAGGTTCAAATCCCTCTATAGCAGCTTCTGCCGGAATAGCATAAAAAAGAAGTACGGTGATCAATCCTCGTGGAGCTATAAATAACTGTGGCGAAATATCTTTTCCCATAAAGAGACGTAATAACCCATATCGAATTGCATAAATCGAGATTAATATTAAAACACTAATTAAGGTAACTTTGAGACTTAATAATGATGATAACACAATTGTGATTCCGAAAATCACAAAGAATAGCGTACGCACAACAAACGCTGTTTCTGCGGTAATTACATGCAGTTCATGATATATAGATTTTGCTTTCTCAAAATCCAAATACCCCCTAAGTTTCCCCTGGAAAAACAACTTCATATTTGCAATTACTAACCCAAAGATCAGAATAATAATTAAAGAGGATAAGTGCATCTTTTTCCCTAAACCGTACAATAGTAATAACACAGCGATAAGCAAAAATAGTTTTACCTGACTTTTAATTTTCTGGAAAATTAGGATAATAGCATAACTCGCTACAAGCGAAATTACTATGGTAAGAATTAGATTTAGAAAAAAACCACCAACTCCTGCATCTTCTGCAGGATTTAATCTTCCGGTTAAGAAATAAAATAGCATAATACCCAATATATCAGAAAACGTACTTTCATAAACATGAAATTCTTTTTTAGCTTCTGATAACCCACTTACACTAGGGATAATAATAGCACTTGATAATATCGATAATGGAGTTGCATATAACCAAGCTGATTGCATCGTCATGCCTTCAACCAAAGCTTTTAGTATTACTGCCGCTATAAATGTTGAAGCTACTAAACCAATTAATGCGATTGCCATTGATTTAAGAATAGGCATTAATTTATCACTCTTTAACTTCAATTCGAGAGCTGCTTCTAGTACAATCATAATCAAACCTACAATACCTAATACTTCGAGCATTGGGAAAAAATCAATAGAGTCTCCTCCGAAAGCTTTAAGTACATACTGTAAAATGATTCCTAAAATAATTAATAAAAGTACCGCTGGTACACTAGTTTTTTTGGCAACACCATTAAAAATAAAAGATAAAATAATGATTAGTGAAATTCCAATAATGACATTATAAGAAGAAAAAATTTCCATGAGTAGGTTTAAGGTTGATTGGTATTAGTTGTTCGTATTTAAAAACGAATGAAAAGATAGTAAATTATTTTAAAGTAAAAGAGCTACCAAATTCAATATACATAGTCTTTGCACATTATAATTTGTAAACCATTATATTGAGTAGAATATTGTATTCTCGGTTAATATTTTTTTAACATAATTCGTATGTAAATACCATATCTTTAAATGCAGTATCAAAACTTCTTTATCTATGTCAAATCAAGGGTTAATTATTGAAGAACGAAGTCGGGACATTGGTGATTTCTTAGTAGGAAGACTTATTCCTTTTAGAAAAAAGAGAATGGTAGGCCCATTTATTTTTATTGATCATATGGGACCAACCGAAATCAAAGAAGGTCATTATATGGATGTTGATCAACATCCTCATATTGGATTATCTACTCTGACATATATGCTCGAAGGAGAAATTATGCATCAAGATAGTATTGGTACTAACCAAAGAATTTCTCCCGGATCTGTAAATTTGATGGTTGCCGGCAAAGGGGTCACTCATACAGAACGTACTCCACAGGACCTTAGAAATAATGGAGTATTTACTGCTCATGGGTATCAAATATGGATTGCATTACCTAAAGACTTTGAAGAGATTGATCCAGAATTTTATCATTTTGATGCCAAGGATTTACCTGTATGGCAGAATGGAGGAGCAGAATTTCGTTTAATCGCAGGAAAAGGTTATGGTTATACTTCTCCTGTTCCTGTATATTCTGAATTATTCATGATTGATGTTAAATCAAAACACTTACATGAATTACATATTAAAGGAGAATTGAAAGGTGAAATTGGTATTTGTATTGTAAAAGGAGCAATCAAGGCTTGTGAAGATCATATCCCAGAAGGAAATATGCTGGTTTCTAAAACTGAAGATAGTTGTAGTATCACTTTACTTCCAGATACTCATGTCATACTGTTTGGAGGAGAAGCTTTTGAAGAAGAACGACACATCTACTGGAATTTTGTATCTACTAGTAAAGAAAAAATAGAAGCTGCAAAAATGCGTTGGAAGGAACGCGATTTCCTCACAGTTCCTAACGACAACTCGTATGTTCCTTTACCAGAATTATAAGAGATTTCAAACACGCTCCAGAGAGGTACAATAATTTATATTTTGTATTACACCAATTCCCTTCTCAACTCATTCAAAGAAATATTACTATTAATGAGCCTGGTAACTACTTCCCCTCTAAACTCATCCAAATCATCATAGTCATAGTATTTTGCCCATTTATAGGTTTCAAGAAGGTTTTTAATTTGTTTAATTAACTTTCGAGTAGCATCTGCAGAACGTAATACTGCTACTTGATCATAATTTGGGTTATCCTTATGCATATAGCCAACCTTTTTGGTTTCAAAATCAACCGAAATATAATATGCATCAACATCGGGATCCAGATTTTCTCTAAAATCTCCCCATTCAGCAAATCCTAACCTTAAATCATCAATTTCAGCAGGAAAATCAGATACCAGTCGCCATTGACATTTTGCCGCTCTACCCCAGTGGTTAGACATTCGATACACTCCATGTTTTGTATAATAGTAAGTACTTCCAGATTCACTCCTATAATTGGGTTTTCTTTTTCTGATTTCTCTTAGAGGTACTCCCCTAAATACACAATAGGTTTTATTAAAAAAGTTATAGCGCGTGTATACCTTTATATTCTCTTTTTCCTGATTTTCCAATATTTCTTTTTTTCCCGATGGCAAAGAAATCACATTTTTTTCAAAAACTAAAAACAAGTTTTTAACATATTTTACCACTCCCTAATTTATGATCTAATAATTTGTAATATCAAAATCACTCCTTCTATCAAACAGAAAAAATATTACATCATATTTAATCAGGAACTTAACCCTAAAACACTACCGTGAAACCACTTGTTCAAAAAAGGGGAATCAACCAATGTTAATGAGTTATTAAACTCTTTTACAAATAGTTATGGATAGATAGTTTTGAGCATTCAACAAATTAATCTTAAAACTTTTTACAACATGGGGTTTATTCTTAAAGGAAATCTTGCAGGGGAATTATGCAAAGATTGTAAAGAACCATTATTTGGTTCTATAGTACGTTTTTATCGCGTAGAAAATTTTGATCTTAGTATCATTACAAATGTAGCCGCAGATCCAAAAAACACTTTACAAATTTTAGATGAAAAACAAATCAAAGCCAAAGCCAAATTACTAATTGCCGAAGCTGAAATTGATGAGCAAGGAAACTATAAAACAGAACTAAAAGGAAAATATGAACAGTATGATGGTCCTTTGATGATCGATGTTGTAACAAAACGTGTATTTAATCAAAAAAGTAAGGATCGTGATCCAATACAATTTAATATCACCACACTACAGCCAAGATGGCGACAAATTAACGATGACATTGTATTTTACTGGAAATATTGTATTAACCAACGTTTCTGGTGCAGAATGCGTGAATTATTTGATGCCTGGGTTATCTGCGGACGGCTGTTAAATTGTAATAATGACCAAATTCCTCTTCCCGGAGTAAAAGTAATTGCTATGGATGATGATTGGTTTCAAGATGATGAACTAGGTTCTGCCATTACAGATAGTACAGGGCATTTTAGAATTGATTACACAAGTAAAGATTTTAAGCAAACATTTCTTTCTCCTGTTATTAATGTAGAAACACCATTCCCTCCATTTAATAGTGGACCAGATGTATATTTTGAACTAGAATTTGATGGAACTCCTATAGTATTTGAAAAACCATCTGATAAAAGAAATAATGTAGGTCCATGTTTATGTGTTACACTTTGTTTTGAAGGTGAAATTATTATTCCAGAAATTTCAATTCCGGCTACATTTACACATTTTGGAAAAGCTAAATATATACATATACAAGATGATATCGATAGTATAACCGGTAAAACAAAACCTGGTGATTTTGCATTTTATAGTACTATTAATCTGGTAGGTAGTCTTAGCAAAAAATTAAACGGGCAACCCATGGAATACATGTTTGAATATCAAATAGTATCCTCTCCATCATCACCGTTAACTGGAACATGGACACCTGTAAACTCTAATGCTGTACCAACAACAATGATAGGTAATTTTTTAATAGAGACTTTCAATCCTATAAATCCCTGGATAAAAGATCCTGTTTATATTAATCATCCAGATCCATTAAGTAATAATGTGGATATCGTTGATAATTGGATACGGGTACCGCAACAAGCTAACTTTGAAGCACATCAGGATGCAGAAATCCTTAAGTTGGCAACCACACAAATCTTTAGTACAATCTTTCTTGATATGAGTGCTCCTCCTTCTTCAATAGGTACGAAGACTACACCTCCTCTGCCTATAACACCTCCTGCACCTCCTATGACTGCTGCGCCTCTTGTACCACAGGTATTCAATAAATATGTTGCAGTACGTATGAAACAAAGGCAGGTAAACAATTCTACTAGCGAGGCAGTCGCAGGTACTTCAAAACCAATTGCCGTATTCAATGTTAGATATAATAATGTAAACAAACATGGTAGCTGGGCTCCCGATACTGAAGATAATCAAATAGCAGCAGTATCAGTAAATATTCAAGAAATTATAACTGTAGGTGAAACGCCTGATGAGTGTGTTAAGATCATAGATGCATTATATGTAAATTATCATGGTAGAAATGAAAATCTAGGTTCATTAGCACTTAAAATCACTGGACCAAATAAACCTGGACAAAGTTTTAGTTTTCCTCCAATTTCGTTAATGGCATCTCCAGAAACTTTTGGTACAACACAATTGCAGTTTACACCAAGTACGCAAACTGTTAATGATCTTCGATCATGTGCATTCACTATTGAGTTGACAGCATCAGTGTTACTTACCAATGGAGAATCTGGACCTGGACCTATAAGAGATTTTATATCATTCTGTAAGGCGTAATATTTGAATTAGCCAAATTCAAAAAAAGCACCTTGTTCTTGGCAAGGTGCTTTTTTATTAAATTTTCTTCTATAAAACAGAAAACATCTTCTTTAATTCAAAACAAAAAAGATGAAGATATCTTGATTAGTTGTTCTGATTCATTTTATAGGTCAAAGCACCTGAAGGACAATTTGATATTTGATTTTTCAAAGCTTCAGTGGTTGCATTTTCTGGTTGTATCCAAGGTTTATCCTTTGGATGATATACTTTAGGTAATGTATGAACACAAATTCCAGAATGGGTACATTTCCCCGGTTTCCAGATAATTGTAATTTCTCCGTTTGTGTATTCTTTTCTAATTTCATTAGTTGCCATAGCATATTGATTTTAAGTGTGATATGATACTTTTTATCCTTTTAAAGATACTAGTTTTATCACTCTAAGAAAACAATATCAGTCTTTCTTTTTATTTAGGTGAAAACGATACGTAGCACCTACTCTAACAAACAGATTTCCTGTCATTTCTGGGTTAAGTAAATTACGATCATCTCCAAACTCTATAGCAGAAAGGCGAATTGGCAAGGTATCTCCTTCTTGAAAGACTTCATAAGATACACTTGAGTACCCAGCTTGTAAACGTACCAATACACTTTTTTCTAAAAAACTATGTTGTACATAAGGTCCTGCTTCTATACTAGATACCTGGGTATATAAATCTGGAATATTATCTTCTCGTTTAAGACTATAAGAGCGCACCGGTGCCTGGAAACCAAACCCCACAGCTACAGCAGTATTAAAACGATAATTAATATCAGCATTGATTGGTAAATTAGCAGTAACCTCCCATGTTTCACTCTCGTTTAGGTAATATAATCCTATAACAGGAGTCATAATTACACCAAACCCTTCGCTACTGGCATACGCTCCAATGCGATACTGCATACGTTTACTTTTTTGATATTTAAGTAGAGCCAACCCTCCAAAAAAGAATTGATCTCCATCTGTATGTAACTCCTGACTTGCTATTTTGGGCAAAAAGAGATAGGTCCCTGACCATTTTTCATTGTGTTTAATAGCAACACCGGCTTTTAAAGTAATATTATTTAAGGTTACTCCTTCTCCATTTGGTATTAGATCTAAGCCATGTTGATTATAATCCACACCAGTAATTACAGCAAGTTTTTCAGAAACCACTATGGGATATGTAACTGCAATATCAAGTAAATTAACATTGGTATCTGCACTATCATTATTCTCAAAACCTGCACCAAATACTGTCGCATAGTCAGCCTTTATTATATCTACATAATCTTGAGCAGATAATAGTTGCGTAAAAATTATAGTTATTGATAATATCAATATTCTATTTATCATAATGCTATACTATTTTCTTAATTGTTAAAAAGAGCAAGTATACGAGATAATTTTTTAATAATCTAAATGCCATTCGGTCCCTCGTTCACATCATAATATTGGTATTCTTTCTATTTTCCTTTCTATTACCCCGGTATTGATTAAACTTCTTTCTAAAGATGCGCAGAAATGTACCAAAGAATCGTTCAAATCATCCTCTAGTATATACATTTCTTTGATAGCAGTTTTATATTCACTTCCCTCAGAATGAAGTCGTATTGCTTTTTTATAATATTTCTTAACTTCATTTTTTAATAACCCTATATCTTTAAAATCCCATTTACTGTAAGTTTCCTCAAATGGTTCCTGAGATTGTAATTGAACAACTAACCTTGTCCATTTAATTAAATTATAATACAAGCTTCCCATATAAGAATAACTCATTATATAATTAAAGCCATACGTTTTTATTATATTAATTAAGTTCTTCGAACAAAAATTAACTTCTTTAAAACTGGCATTAAGCTTTTTTACTACAACTTCATTATGTATATCAACAGTGACATTATTAGTTAAGAAATCTAACTGCTCATAAAAGCAACAATCAATTTTATGTTTCAAAAATTGTATCCTAGCAAATATACTTTGGATTTCAGGTTCTCTTTTATATCTAGATAAGATACAAGATGGATGAAATTTAAGATTAATCTTTTCATATATTCGGCTTATTTCTTTCTCATCTTCAGAAATTAAATCAAATTCCTTTTCTCTAACCTCATTTCCCTTAACACTTTGTATGATATCATCATACAATGAATTATGTTTTGTTATCCACAATGTATAATTCGTTAAAACTTTATTGGATTCCTTAACGAGATATTGCACAAAATTTTTAACAAATATTATTATTTCCTTATCAATATCTCGAGTTCTAACTAGATGTGCATTTATGATATACATACATTTCTTAATATAAAATAAAGCATCATGATATTTCCCTGCTTGATAATACAACCTATAACTAATAATATTAAAATAGAATACACTCCTTATGGAAAATAAATCATTAAAAGATAAACGTTCTTTACTTCCCTTTCGTTCCAACCCCCATGACTTCGCAGTAAGATTTTTTAATGTTAAATCATGTAACTTCTGCGAACCTAATGCCCCCTTTAATCTGGATATTTTAATTTCATTATTTCCTAAGCATGATAAAATAGTATCTGCTAATTTCCCTAAAACTAAACCAAGGAACTGTTTCTGTTTCCCATTAAGAATATGTTTGCTTCTGGTCTCAAAGATTAACTTCTCCAGTATTATGATTTGATCTTTAGGTCTTAAGTCTTTAAGTCCAAAAATGGACTTTATATTTTCAAGATATGGGCTTATAAGGTGCCCTAAAGAAGTTGTATAATAAAAGAACGCACTAAATGAGGGATAATAATGTTTGGATTCCTGTTTCCCAAAGTGTATTCTAACATTATCCAAACTAGAGTAATTCTTTAGGTTCTCTACTTCTACCCCATTAATGACTATCTTTCTATTCTTCATACTTCCCTTGCTCAATCCACCAACTTTTAAAAATTCATTTAAGATACCTTCACACCCTTTTTCATAAAGCGATTTATAATTTCTATTTTTATAGTACAGTATAGTTCCTACGCTTTGATAATAATCTGCAAGTAATGTTTGTGTTCTTTTATGGTCTCCTGTAGTATTTTTTTCAAAGAAGTCGTAATATGTAAGTCCGGAAATAAAACTCTTAAAAGGGAACAAATCGATTACTCCCATAAACTTGGTATATTCTTGAATATTTCTCTCTAAATTACTTTCTGTAATACCGTCTGATCTATCTTTTTCGAGTACCATTAATAATGCGAGATGAGGCCTTAAAAATAATTGCATTCGTTTATAAGGGCTTTCCCATTCTTTATAATCCCAATACTTTAATGTAGTATCCTCATTAGAATCGAACACCCATTCTTTTGTATCTAAAGTAATACTGCGTAGTATCGAATATGTAGAATCATATCTCTTCGACTTTTCAAGACACAAACTTAGTAACAATCGATTTCTGGTATAAAGCATCATTTGATGTTGATGAAGATCCTTTGTACCTCTTAATGGCTGAATAGCATCTGCATAATAGCGTATGGCAGCATCATAATCTTCATCATAAAAATGAATATCAGCAATAGTAGAGTTCAAATAACTTAATGTATTAATAAAAGATGAATCTATATTTGATGATGTAGCATCTTTATAGAACTCCATCTTTTGTTTTAATTTTCTTTTAAAGAATGATTTAATGTGATATGATTCATCCAAAGTAAAATTAAATGCGGCCTCACTTTCGTCTGATATTTTTGATATATATTTTAATTCCATCGCAGATCGACTACGAAACTTAAATTGAAACATCGCATTCGTTGTTCTTCTAATATGTTTTATTGACAAGTATGATATCAGGTTTTTAAGTGTCTCTCTTAAATGAGGCCCTTTACTTCCAATAATAATGTCTGGCATTAATTCTAACTCTCTCCATGAAAATGCTGATTTGTGAAATTTTAAAATATGATCCATTAAGAAAGCAGATAGATATAAGTTTTTATCATTAAGTTCTTTAAGGTACTTTTCATTCTCTATCATATACGGGTAAAAAATAGATGATAGCACCCCTATTTTATGCTGTTCTTTATAGCTGATGGATAAAAATAAATTACTACGGGAATCTTTCCTTCTTGGTAAAATCAGGTCTTTTTCTTTATCATTTTTCTCATCTGTTAAAGACCCCATATAATTTTCTACAAGTTCTTTAAGTTTCTTCGGGCTACCATTGCTTCTATAAGTAAGATAAACGATAAATTGATGTATTTGATAAAAGATTCTATCTCTATGGTCTATACCTTCTAATTTTTGGTATAACAATGTCAAATAGTTTACTGAAGCTACGTCATCTTTCATCATTTCATCTACCATAAAATTCCCCAAAATAATTCGTACTAAGTAGTTTTCTACCATTTGGGTAATTCTTGTCTTACTTTTTTCAAAATCCTTAAAAAAACTATTGACATAGATCACCTCATGAAAAATACTACTATAAAAAGACTCACGATCTGCCACATCAGCTAAGCTAGCATCATACATTTCTGCACCACCAATAAAAATAAACTTAGCATCAGCACTGTGAATAAAGCTTTTTAGGTTAGCAAGAAGCTTTGATAGTGTTTCCTTTCTTAAATCTGTTCTGGATTTTCCTAATTCAAAATAATCATTTTCCCCTTCTACAAATTCTGCTTCTAATTTATCTAATTCATCAATTATAAAAAGTATACATCCTTTTTCCCTACCCTTTCTTACATTTTTATACAACCTCAGTACTTCTTTAATCTCAAATTCGAGTTCTTTTGTTGTAAATCTATTAAACGATTGCTTATAAGGTCTTTCTCCAATATCTTGGATAAGTGCAGTCACCTTATTTAAAAGAGAACTTTCATTAACCAAACCAGAGAAAGCAGTATTGTTTGTGGTTTTATTTTCTACTTCTAAATCTGAATTTATCCTTTTCTTAACTTGACCAATTTTTGAATATAAATCAATTTTTTTCTTATGAATTTTTCGATAAGCACATGTTAAAGCGATATTAACCAACACAAATAAAATAATGAATATCAATGAAAAAAATAAAATAACCAGAGTCTGGTTCTGGGTAATCAATGTTTGATGATCACTATTTATAATCCCTAATTTTACTCCATATAGAAGGGAATAGATTATAAGAAAACTTAATAAAAAAGAGATAATACCCGCTATAACTCTCAATATACTCTTATTGAACGGTTCTCTCTTTGAAATGATTTTATCGACCATTTGTATAAAGACCTGCCGTAATAAGTCATAATCCCTCAGTTCTCCTTGAGAAAGGAATATTTTTACTGGTATAATTAAAGATTCATTATTATCTATAGATGAATTCATCTTATTTAATTCTGAATCTTGTTCATTTTTATTGATATCTCTAATCACATTATCTACCATAGTAGACTTTCCCATCCCTCTATATCCTGCAACCAAATAAGCACCTCTATAATCTTTATTTTTCCCCCGTGGATCTATTCTTCTTCTTAATTTTCTCTGTGCCTGCTCTCTCCCTATAAATATTGAATTCTCGTCACAGTGATGGTTTGAAAAGTCATATTCCTCAATCGGAATATGAATATTTTTTACTATTACACTCATTACTACTTTAATTAGCTAGATTATTAAGTACTTACTAAGTGGGGTTTATTAATTATAACACAGTCTCACATACTATTTCATGCATTATCTTTAATAGGGTAAACTAAGATAAAAACATGAATACTCTCATTTTTCAACTTTGAACATCTTATTCCAAAATTTTAAAACAATACAAGACCTATTTCTTAAAAAAACAGGTTAAATAATAAAAGGGGGAGGTTACATAAGACGAATGTGTAGTATTCTTGATTAAATTGTGTTATAATGCTTAAATATAATGCATTACAAAATAATCAGATACATTTGTTACATTTTTTTATAGTTGTCATTAAAACATTTCTTCACAGAAAAATGGAAATATAAATTTACAATGTAACATTTCTATCTATTCCTCTTCTAATACTATACGTTTCTGTGTTTATATCATGAAAAAAGAACTCTTCTCTACAATTAAAGTATATCTAGTGACCTGGCTCATATCTATACTATTGATCTTGTCATTGTTACTATTTAGAGCAGAGTTAAGTTTAGGTAAATCATTTCGGGAACTTTCTGAACTTCTTCTCAACTCTCAATTTTTAATAAGTTTACATGTACTCTTTGCTGTATTATATATACTTTTTTTGATTCTTAGGTATTTTATTAGCGTATTTCGTAACCACGGTATAAAGACAATGAGTAAACGATTGGTACTAAGGGTAATCATTCCTGTTTTATTTCTCTTTCTTATTTTTAAATCCATCGTGTATGCAAACAGTTCAGAAAACTTTATATACGAATGGGATTATACTGTAGAAAATACTGGTAATACGATCAAAGACCACTATAAAATTGATAAAAAACACCGTGGAATGAGTGTTTTTGGTTGGAGTTCGGATAATGAAAAACCCATTATTGAATTGGTTAAAAATAACATAGAGTGGGTTGCTGTTATCCCTTTCATAGCCCAAAAAGATCAATATATTACTACAATGGGAACTCCTGAAATCATAGGAAAATGGTCACGTCGAGATTCTGTATTTATAAAAACCATAAGCCAACTTAAAGCAAAAGGCATCCATGTTCAGTTAAAACCTCATATATGGGTTAATGATGGGTGGCGTTCTGATATTGCATTAAAATCCAAAAATGAGTGGAATGTATGGTTTGATTCTTATCGAGATAATCTAATACACTATGCAAAAATGGCTGAAGAAACAGGTGTAGAATTATTATGCGTAGGTACGGAGTTGAGAACTTCATTAAAACACATGCCTGATCGCTGGACATCTTTAATCAAAGAAATCAAAACTATATATCATGGGCAACTTACTTATGCGGCTAATTGGGATGGAGAGTTCGAACTTATTGACTTCTGGGAAGAATTAGATTATATAGGAATTCAGGCATATTTTCCTATCACTAAAACATCAAAACCAGATCTCGAAACCTTAAAAAGAGGTTGGGATAAGCATATCATACAATTAGAATCCCTGTCAAAAGCCCATAATAAACCCATACTTTTTACTGAAATTGGTTACAAAAGTGAAGTTTCAGCAACTATACGACCATGGGAATGGGGATCTTTTCTTGGTATTTTATATCAGAAAAAATCAGATCAAACACAGCATCTTGCTTATGAAGCCTTATTCAAACAGCTTTGGAATAAAAAATGGTTTGCAGGAACATATATCTGGCAATGGGACACAAGAACTCCAGAAGATAGTGCTCCAACAAGTTTAGGTTTTTCTCCTCGATATAAACCTGCACAAAATACTATTGCAAAATGGTATGCTAAATTGTAATATTACCTATCCAATTAAATCAATTCACCTGCTTTTTTAACTTTTTTACCTGCTATATTTCCCAGTCCATCATAACTTGCATATTTATATAAATCATGCAATGTAGGGTAATTAAATACTGTAGCGATCAAATGGTCTAAAGTTTTTTGTTCCCGTACTAGTTGCATCCCATAATGAATCAATTCAGTTGCAAAATGCCCTATAATGTGCACTCCTAAAACAATTTTTGTTTTTTTTTCAAAAATTAATTTCAAATATCCACTATCTGTGTCTCCCATAATCATACCTCTAGCAGTATCACGATAATAGCTATATCCAACACCGTAATCAATCTTTGTTTCTATGGCTTGCTCCTCTGTGATGCCTACCATAGAAACTTCGGGAACTGTATAAATACCATATGGAAAAATATCTGCCAGAGACTCCAGGTCGGCTGTATTAAACATATGTGTAACAGCAATACGTCCTTGCTCCATACTCGTACTCGCAAGAGCTGGAAACCCTATTACATCTCCTACTGCAAAGATATTCGGGATGTTAGTTTGAAATTTTTCATTTACAACAACGGTTTCTCTATTACCTGTTTTAACGCCTATTCCTTCGCAATTCAAGCCTTTTATTTGACCACTGCGACCTGCGGCAAACAAAAACATATCAACGTTAAGAGTTTCTCCTGATTTAAGACCGAGTCTAAGTGGTTTGTCATCATCATCTGGTAATTCAAAATCAATAACAGAATTATTAAACAAAATCTTTATATCATTCTTCTTCATCTGATCTACCAGCCCTTCAGAGATTTTACTATCCAAAAAACCGAGAATTTTATCTCTATCGTTAACTATATAGGTTTTTACTCCCATAGCACCAAATATGGTAGCATATTCACAACCGATTACACCTGCTCCTAACACACATATTGACTTAGGAAACTTGGTTATACTCAAAATCGAATCAGAGTCTAATACTCTTTTATGGTCAAAGGGTATATACTCTGGATGATATGGATAGGAACCGGTAGCAATAAGGGTGTATTTACTTTCTATAGTTTGCTCTAAATCTCCAGATATTTTTAGATGATGTTTATCTATAAAGCTGGCAAATCCCTCGTACAAATCAACGCCATGTTTTTCTAGGTTATATTTTACGATTTTATTCATATGGTTAGTCACCACATTTTTTCGGTATAAGAAGTCATGAACTCCGGTTGCTCTTCCAATCTCTTTATCTACTCCAAAAACACCTTTTTGATAAATTCCTGATAGATACAGTGCGGTTTCTTTTAGTGTTTTTGAAGGCAAAGTACCTGTTTGCACCCCTGCCCCGCCAAATTTGTGTTCTTTTTCTATTAAGGCTACTTTATATCCAAAGTATGCTGCTTTTACCGCTGCCTTTTCGCCAGCTGGTCCTGAACCTATTACAACAAGATCATATTTTTTCACAGATTGTATTTTTAATTATTTAGTAATCATATTGGTTATATCATCCCAAGAAGATGCTTTCTGTTCTATATAATTATGACACCTATCCAAAAAGATTTTTATTGCTTTATCTCCTGGATATTTTTTACGAAGCTTAGTAAAAATTGTAGTTGCCTTTACGATCTCTTCATTTTTTATATGTTTTACCGCAGTGTTGTAGCTTTTTAAATAGGTTAGTTTTATATGCTCGCGAGATGATAAAAATTCATAAACCGAAAGTGTTTTAGATTTACCCTTTACTTTGACTTTATCCAAAAACCTATAGTTAAAAGAATGCTTATTTTTTAGTTTTGATAAAGTTGCCTCTGTAGCGATAATCTTGGATTGATAATACTTTGTTAACCCTTCTACTCGTGATGATGTATTTACCGCATCAGAGATCACTGTAGTTTCTAGCCTGTGATCATGTCCAATAGTACCTAAGATTAAGTTTCCTGTATGAATACCAGTACCAACTTCTATCGGCAAACGGTTTTTTTCTATAAGTTTACGATTAAAAATTTCAAGAAAATCCTCAAATTCAAAAACAGTTTGTATCGCTGCATCAGGGTTTTCAGGAAAGAGTGCCATTACAGAATCTCCAATAAACTTATCTATAAATCCTCCGTTTCGTTTTATAATAGGGACTATACCACTAAGATATTCATTAATAAAATCAAAATTTTCCTGTGGACTCAAGGATTCAGAGATCTTTGTAAACTCACGAATATCAGAAAAAATCACAGTCATTTCCCGTTCAACCTGATCTCCTAATTGCACTTCTTCTATACTTTCTCTCCCTAGATTATGCAAAAATTCTTGTGGTACAAAACGACTATTGGCTTCACTAAGACGAAGTAGTTTTTTATTAGCATTTGCTAGTTCTGTAGTACGTTCGTCTACTTTTTGTTTAAAAAACTTTAAACGCGAAATGACTTCATCTTTCAAAAAAGAAAAATTTCTTGTCAAACTCCCAATTTCGTCTTGTGTGCGAACTACAGGGTGCTCTGTTTCTAATGTGAAATTGCTATCTACAAATCTGGTGATGTGTAATGTAAGTTCTGTAAGTGGTTTTGTTATTTTTCTAGAAATTAATGAACTTATCCACACGCTTACTATCATGAGTAAAAATGAAATGATTCCAAAAGTGATTGTAAGTTGTTTAAATTCTGCATTGGCCCATTCTTTTGCATGAACAACAATATCACTAAAATCGGCTTCACAAATAGTGATTCGTTGATCCAGTTTTTGTTTCAATCCAGAGTTATCCCTAATCCCAATTCGTTGATCTAGTTCTACTAATTGCAAAAATTTATTACGATACCCTAATAGATAAGACAGTATTTCACTTTTTCGGGCTTTGGTTATCTTCTTATTTGCCACAGTTTCTTGAGCAAGCTTATCTACTAGCCGAGTAAGTTGGGTAATATAAATGGGTTCATTTCGCATTATATAGTCCTTCTCATGTCTTCTGAGAAAAAGAATATCTTCTAAAGCAATTTCCTCTATATTTTCAAGCCAGTGCACATCTTTTCTCATTGTCCCTTCCAAGTTAAAATTCTTATACCCACGTGCCTGGATTTGGACAATCAGTTCTAAGAAAACTGCATCAATTTCTGTAATATCAGATTTAATAAAATCTATCCCACCAACCAATGCTCCTTCATCTTTAAAATCTACATGCATAAGATAAGATCTTGTGCTATCTAGCAATTTGAGATATTGATCTAGGTATTTATTGTCTCCTGTCTTAAAAAATTGTTGATCTTTGGTTGCATAACTGAAGAAATCTTGTTGTGCTTTTACGCTTTTTAAAAGCATAACATGCGATTGTTCTATAGCTTCTGTTCGTTTTAAAATATGTTCCCGCTTTTTAAGGTACGCAATAGAAAGCATGATAATCACAAAGCTAAAACTAATGAAAACCAAAAACCAGAATAGCAATCTATGGCGGAACGTACGAAACATCTGATAGTATTAAAATTAGATATATATTTATTGCACAATAGTGTGCAGATATTATATCAAAAAGTGTAGATTTCTAACGATTTGATTCAAAAACACGTTTCTACTACAATATACTTAAGTTTACCGTTTCTTTTTGCATTTTGGATTACTATTATAAAAACTTTATGTTAACAATTAGGTTATAACCTACTGAATTAATACCTTTTAGGTATGATCTTTACGTGGATTCTATTAGCACATTGGGTGGGAGATTTTCTTCTTCAAACTTCAAAAATGGCATTAGGAAAAAGCCAGAATTTCAAATGGCTCTTTATACATGTCATCACTTATACTGCTGTGCTTCTAGTATGTGGTTTGTTATTATTTCCTATAGAAACTGCTATTACCTATGTATTGCTTAATTGCATTTTACATGGTGTTACTGATTTTTTCACTAGTAAACTGGCTGCTAAATACCAGGAAAAACCTCGTGTTTTTTTCCCTATTCTTGGCTTTGATCAATTCATCCACATAATTACTTTGTATATCACTTATCTAAATAGAGATAGCATATTTTTGTTCTAAATTAAGCTTATTAAAGAATCAATATTTTGCAAAAACCACTTAAACTTACAGTGTAAACATAGCATTATAAGAAATTAAAAATCAAATATTTACAAAAATCAATTCTCTAACATTAACACAACACCTTTTTCTTCTATACCCTGAACAAGTCGTTGATTATCAGGCTTACTTTCTAACCCTATAATCTTTTTCAAATTTGGTAAAAACTCTAGATCATCAATAGCTGTATTAGAAATCGGAATAATCTCATCGCCTACTCCCGGATCCCAAAATGGCCATAATTGATAATACACTTGTGCTCCTCCACCAAAACCATCATCCATATACAACTCTGTCACTTGGTTAAGCAATTCTTGTGGAATATCTAAGTTTTGAAAATATGCTTTTATCTCTGGAATAATATTATAACCATCACTTTCTATATCAATTTGTCTTTTTTCATGTTCCTTTACAAATTCTGCAATATCAAATTTTGGTGTTAATAGATTCTGATTATACATTAGTTCTTCAATCACCCATAGTTTTAAGGCAAAATCTTTAAAAATGACTTTGGGGCTTTGAGATGAGGTATACTTTTTAGGTTCGTTTTTATATGAGTTACTATCACAGATTAGTAAAGTGAGATAGTTAATTTTAGAATTTCCTGTAAAAGCGCGAATAACCAATCGTATAGATTCAGACGTAGTTTTACTTACAGCTATTCGTTGTACAGCATCATTCCATCTTTTTTCTTTAATAGCTTCAAAATGGTCTTCAATATTCTTTTTTTCTTTTTTATAATGTTTAACACCTTGATGTATTCCTATAGATTTTAGCTCTTCTATTTTTTCATTAACTTCTTGTAGTTGCTCTTCTTTTGTATTCAGTTTTATATCAAAGCAGTTAAAGAAAAAAGTGTCAATAAAAAAGCTTTTTACATCCTCAGTCCAGGAATCACTTTTATCAAGTATAGCTTTGATAATTTTTACTGCATTTTTATGTTCAAAATCTTCTCTATCAGCATTTAAACCAAACATCTTCAGAGCTATACCAGTCAAAATTCCTTTAGTATTTTTCTGTGTTATATAGAACATAATGAGTTCTGCATAATTATCAATCGCATTGGGATGATATCTTAATAATGCAGTAATCAAAGTATTCTTATTCTCGGGAAACGCTTTATAGAGCGGTAGTATATATTGAGAAATTTCACTTCTATATTTTTCATCTAAGTAAGATGTATGATAAAAATACAAAGCAAATATTTTTTGAATCAAATCACCAAGATTTCCTTTGTTATAAGTTTTTACATTGATTTCTATAATTTGGAAATCAGGAATTTCTAACAATTTCTTTATATGACGAATCAGTTCTTCATTGTTTTTAGAAATAGCATGTTTTGTTTTTTCTCCACTAAGAGATATATAATCGCTTGATGAAAATATAGTCAGAAATTTATATAAGTTCTTTGTTTCTTCAGAGGCTTCTCCATCAAAATTTTCTAGTTTATGAATCAATACGTTATAGAGCTGATATATAAAAGAAACATCTTTATTGATACACTCTTTCCATTGTCTACAAATCTTATCCCGAGTAGATTTATCATTATATGGAGCCTTTTCAATCAATTCTAAATGCTTAAGAATTAATGGGCTTACAATGAGTTTTGATTTATTTTTACGAAAAAAGTAATTACGAAATTTCATGACCTATATCACTTTTATTATTTAAGGCTTAGAATATAAATACATTAGTAACTTTCATATTCATATCAAAAATATCACATCTAACTATCAGTCAACACCCTATATTCCGTGAAAACGCCTCCTTGTTTATAGGGACTTTTATGGATACAGAATAGTTTTTTTGATGTTTATTATGGTTTTTTTTTGTTTACAAACTAAGGAGTTCTATTTTTATATATTGAAGCTATTTCTATAGCACCCCACTGAATCTAAAAATTCTAAATGTTCATTTTTGAATTGAATGATCAATAGTCGTCACATTGTAAATAATACTATAAAAGAGATATACTATATCATATAATCATATAGTTATAAAAAGACTATTGAACATCACCAAACACCAACGAATTTAGGCTACACTATGATTGAAAATATAAATAAAGGCAATTTCTACGAAATTAGTTTGGGGTCTGTGCCCACAGATGCTGATATTGCTTTTACTACAGTAAGTACAGAAGCTACTGCGGGTCTTCTTAATCGCTTGGTTATAAAATCATATGGATACAATCTTAGCATTCTTAAGAACCTTGATCTTGAAAAGGGTTTCGATTTGGTCGAAGACAACAGAGGACTTAAATCTATTCTATTTATAGTCACTGTAGAAAAAAAGAGAGAAGTAGAAGATGCTCTAAAAGAAAACCTTGCTAAAAGTATACAATACTATTTAAAATCGTTATCCAATAAAAAAATATGGTTACCCCTTATGGGAACTGGTAAAGGGGGATTAAGCTTTTCTAAAAGCCTCCAAATTACACTTGATGTACTTCTTAACTATTCAAATCATTTATCACAAGCAAATGTTAGTTTTATTATCTCAATTCCTATTAGCGAGGAAGGTAAAGCGTTGTTTAATTCCTTAGAGCAAACAAAAACAATTGATACTGATTTTTATAAACAAAAAAAACAGACACCTCCTGTACAGCAAACAAAAAATGTTCAAAAAGCACCGCTTAAAAAGCAAAAAACAACTAAAAAAGCCCCCTTGTCAGAAGGAGACGATTTTATTGAGGGTTTCTCTGGTAAGTTCTATCTAGTTGGGTCTTCCTGGGGCAAACAAGACAAAAAAGAACTCTTCTTTAGAAACAATACCTGGGAGAATCCATATGATGAGAAATATATTGATCTTGTAAACAATGTTCGTCCCGGAGATATTCTAATCATGAAATCTACCTTTGCAAAGAAAAATGGTAAATCATACATTCGAATAAAAGGATTCGGAACGGTAATGGGGAATAACAATAATGGTAAACACCTTACTGTGGATTGGTCAATTAAGGATTTACAAACCGATATTGAGGGGCTTGGATCCTATAGAGCTATCATTTCTGAACCTAAAAAAGAACATCTACTTACTATACTTTCTCAATTAGACACTGATCAACGTTCAGGTCTTAGTCAGTCCAATACAGAAGTACCATCAATCACTACAGTAACTAAAATTACAACGATTGCTGGTTTGGTTAGCGATATCGATTCTGGAACAGATCATCTTAATATATCCAAAGACGTCTCTGCATTTGCACGGGTCATTGCTGCAAAAAGCTTTACTCCTCCTCTGGCAATTGCATTATTTGGAAAATGGGGTTCTGGGAAAAGTTTTTTTATGAAAAAACTAAAAGAACGTATTGAACTGTTGTCTTATGCTAATCCAGAAAAAGGATTTTGTGAAGGTATAGCTCATGTACATTTTAATGCATGGTCTTATATGGATGCCAATCTTTGGGCAGGTATCATTACCAAAATTTTTGAAGGGTTACAACAGTACATTAGCAATAATTCTCCCACCGATGCTTATAAAAAGGAAATCGAAGAAATGCTTACCAGTGAGTTACATATCACCAATGATGAGTTAGCAAAGCTGAAAAAAGAAGAAAGTGATATAAATATTCAACTGGAAACTTTAGTAGCACAGAAAGATAACATCGAAGAGGAGTTACAACAAAAAATAGATGAAATTGAAAATCTTACGATTACCAAAGTCATAGAAAAGGTAAATAATGATTTTCAGGTAGAAACACGAATTAAAGATGCCGTTCACCAAAACCCCTCTATAATTAAAAGTAAAGAAGAATTGGCAAAAGTAATCCCAAAAGAATATTGGAAAAACCCTGATGAACTTTACCAACAAACAAGATCAACGCAAACCTTCTTAAAAATATTCTTCAAAACCGGAGAATTATGGAAAAACCTACTCTGGCTTACAGGCATTATACTTATAGTCGTCTTGGTTCCACTGGCTTTAGAACTTATCGTTAGCGCCATAGGTTTTACAGATTTTAATTTCTCCAAAGATACTATACTCGAACCTGATTATAGTTTCACTACCAAAATGCTATCTCTTTTCACTATTTTGGGTGGATTGTATACTCGTGGAATTGTTGTCTATAAAAAACTGCAACCCCTCATTGCCTCCTTTTGGAATATCAAAAAAGAATATGAGATTAAAAAAGAAGATGCTATATTTTCCTTTAAACAAAAAGAAAAAGCATTACAACTCGAGATTGAAAAAATCAAAGACAAGATTGTAGATATCAATCAACAAATTAACATCACAACAAAACAAAAAACAGAGATTGAGTTTAGGCTAAATAACACCTTATCTACTGAGGCACTACATACTTTTATCGAAAAAAGATCAGCAAGTAAAGAGTATGAAGAACATTTAGGGATTATATCTATTATTAGAAAAGATTTCGAAATCTTGAGTAATCTGTTTACCGATCATCACGAAGAGCTCGAAAACAGTAAGAAAATCGAAGATTTTAGAGAAAAATTCGAACGCCCTTTACAACGTATTGTTCTCTACATTGATGATCTGGATCGATGTCCGGAAGAACGTGTTGTTGAAGTCTTAGAAGCTGTTAATCTTCTTATGGCATATCCACTGTTTGTTGTTGTAGTAGGTGTCGATCCACGATGGGTAAAGAATGCGTTAATAAAAAAGCATCAGTTACAATTTGTAAAGAATGAAAAAAGTCCGGAGATAGAAATGATTGATCCTTCAAGTTATCTCGAAAAGATATTCCAGGTCCCTTTTAATTTAAAGGCTCCAGCAGATAGTAGTGTAAAACATATGCTTAAGACTTTGGCTGAGATAAACCCCATAATTAGCGATGAAATTACAGATATCGAGCAAGAAGAACATGTTAGTATTGATGATAGTAGTTATACCGATGTCGAACAAATAGAAAGCACTATTCCTACACCAGAATATCCGATAAAAACTACAGAAGAAGACATCAAAGATATAGAACGTATCGAAACCAAGGAGACTATAGAGTCCTTACAATTCTCTGAGCAAGAAATAAAACTTCTACAAGATATGTCCATTGTTATTGGATCAAGTCCAAGAGCAATAAAACGTTTTATAAACATCTACAGAATTGTAAAAGCTCATGAAAATTTTGGGTATACCAACGCCAGTGATGATATCGAAATTTTATCTGTGCTCTTTCTATTAGCACTCCCTATTGGTAAATACAAACACTTAACTACTTCTCTATTTGGATATTTTGTTGATGAATCCAAAGAAGCACAGCAGTTACAAAGTTATTTTCATGCACCCATTGATCAAATACATAAAAAAGCACATCCATTACAAGAAGAACTCCTCGAGAAAATGTCAAATTCTGAAGTAAGAGTATTGTTAGATCAAAAAACCGAACGATTTACAAAACATCTATACTTTTTAAAGCGATTTGTTTTTAGCGGAATGTAATACTTAGATGCTGTTTCAATACTAGACTTGTAATCTCACCCTTCGGATCTGCATGCTTATTTTGGCTGTATTAAAGGTTGAGGCTCTCGAAACCTGAGTATCTTATATACAAACTATACAGAACAATACATTACTTATACTACACCGACATATACCCAATATCCATGTTCTTTGATGAACCTAGAATGTTCGTGAATCATTTGCATACCTGTATCATCATAATAAAATGCCTTAAACTCTACTGTGCCTTTAGTATCTTGTGGTGCTCCTTTAGAAGTTTGTAATACTTCTAGTTTAACCCAATTCACAGATTTAGCCCAACGTACTATTGATTTCTTTTCTTTGCGTGATGGTCTTGTACTACTATGATGACTTTTTATGAGATAATCACCTTTGGCTAATACAAAAGCACTATATCTCGAACGCATCAAATCTTCTGCTGTTAATGCAGCAGTAATATCATGATGAATTTTTCCACAGCAAGAAGGATAAGCTATTGGTCTACCGCAATGGCAATTATTCATGAGAAGTTTCGGTATCTTTTTGTTGATTTATTTTTTGAGTTAAAGCTTTTAATCGTTCTGCTCTGGCTTCTTTCTCTTTTCTGAGTTTATTCTTTTTACGATTCATCAACTTAGCATGTTTTGCCTTGTTTTGAGTATTCTTTTCTTTTCCTTTTTTTGGCATATACCTTATTTATGTTAGTGTCGAAACGAAATAAGATGAACCTTTACTTCTTCCATAGTTTCTTTAGTGAACATATAATCTTGTCCCATTAAATTAAGTTTACACTTGCCTTCTATTTCACACATCGCTGAAATGTGACTGGGATTAATATAATGCAAATTCCCTTTATTGTCTGTAATTTCCATAAATTCCATAACTAATGCTGTTTTTAAGGTTTGTATTTATTTCATAATTAAGATACAAAATCCTTTTGAAAACCCCTTATTAGTTTGGGCAAGAAAATAATTATGATTTTTCATTACTTCCTCAATTTTTGTAATACAATAGTCATGGAATACAAATCTGAGCTAATTCTGTAGATTATGATAAGGCATTCTAACACTATGTTTTATGGAATAGTGTTATTAATTTTCTCATTTCTTATTCTGTAATCATTTTATGTTTCTTACACATTGGTAATATTCTTAAAGGTTCTGTACCTACAACTATATCATTAGCAAAAAAGGTAGTTCCTTTATCTAATTGTACAATAGTATAGGTTTGTTGTGATCCCAATACCTGATCTATATCAGTAATCATGTGTTCGTCTTCATTGGTTTTTAAAATCATACCAATTGTCAATTGTTCTACAGTATCAAATTGATAATCCATTTGCGTTTTTTGTGGAGCATATGATAACCAGTTTCCATCAGCAGATAAAAACGGATGATCTTTTGTACAGGTAATAGAAGTACCATCAGCCAAGGAAATCTTAATTAAATCTTCATGAATTGGGTTTGCTAGTTCTTCTATAGTAGCCGACATGTTGGTATTGGTATCCCGATCAAAAGAAAGTACCTTATCTCCTATTTTAAGATTTTCTATAGGCTCTTGATGACCATCAGCCATGGTGACTAAGGTTCCTTTTGCAAAACAGTGCACATCAATTCCATCAAAATAAATCTCAGAGATCACAGTGTCTTCATACTTATCTCCTGGATATACTTCTAAAATTTCGAACCTCATTTTCCACTGAGGAAGTTTTTTGGCAGCTATATAATCTATATTTCGATCTAAAAAACCAATAGTATCTACTTTAAAATGCTGAGCTGCACGTTGATCAGTCAAATTAAGGATTGCATAAGGCTCTCCTTTTATATACATTTTCAACTTTTTTACCCTACTATTGTTACGCCATGCTTTTTCACTTTTAACATGTCCATTGACAACAATAATTTCAGTTATCCTAGGGCTGGATTGATTAAATCCATACTCAATATATTCTCCTACTCCATATCCCGCAACACCTTCGACCCAAACATTTTTATAATTAAGGTCATGTATATTATCTACATTATAATCTACAGTTCCCTGAGAAGGTAATGTAGATGAAGCAGTCTCTGTAGTGGGACCACCCCCACAATACCAACTACATCCTTGTCCTTCTATATCCCAATAACTAGCCATCGTTTCATCTACCATTTCTAATTCTGCTTTCTCTGATGCAGTAAGATCTTCCTCTTTAAGTCCATTTGACATACGTTCCCAAATTTCCTCACATGCTTTCTTATTACGATTAAATTCTTTTTCGTCGGCAGGATTAAGATCTAAAATCTCAATACTCGGAGTTAATGTTATAATTTCTTGTGCTGTAGTGCTAAAAGTCATCGTCAACAGCATATAAAAAAGTACGTTCTTCATAGAATTATAGGTTATATCATCAAATGTACAATTTGTTTTGAGATTATTGATGGAGGCGCTCACCCTTCGACTACGTGTTCCCTGAGTCAAGTCGAAGGGCTCAGGGTTCGGGTTGGGTTTTCTCTGAGGGCTGAGCGAAGCCGAAGTCCGGTTTTATTACTTTTCGAGAGCACTTCAACAAGTTCGGTATGACACCTCAGGGTTCGAGAGCCTCACCCTTCGGATTTACATTCTTCCCTTTGGTCGTATCGGGGACTGTACTTTGACTGACTCAGTAACCATCCTCTTGAAGCCTCTTGATATTTTTGACATGTTTACTCTCACTTCGACTACGCTCAGTGATCGTTAATTTCATTCTCATCCGAGGGCTGAGCGAAGCCAAAGTCCCGGAAACTGAAGCATAGAGCTTTAAAAACTAAGCTGTTATACAAAAAAAATAAATAAAAAGTAGGGAACTTTCCCGTTTATATGTTTTAGGTATAGAAAAGCACTGGATAGTATATTTTATCTGATGCTGATATAAATTAAACAAAACGATACGATATTATGAACCATCAGTTGAAACAATATAAACAGCTACTTTCACAGTCAGTATTTTTTTGGGCTATTGCTATGGGATTATATTCAATATTAAGGTATTACGGAATAGATGAAGAAGAAGACTTTATGGTTATTAGAGCGCATAGTGGAATATTCGGAGCGTTACAATCCTTAATAAAATTAACATGTATAGGTGTTTTAATAGGTGTTCTTTATACTCATGTAGATCTTCTTTTTGACAAGTTTATGACTAACAGAATATCATTAGCCAATAATGTTATTACCAGAACAATTTTTCATTTTATAGCTACAATAGCTGTATTCACTATAGTTACTGATGTTTTTTCTAATTTGAATAACACGAATCCAAATACAGATTCTGGTTGGTGGGCACAAAACAAACCTTTTTGGTCCGCTATTTTATATATTGTATTAGCTTCTTTTGTGTTTTCATTTATTAAAATTGCTAATGAAAAATTCGGAAAAGGTACGTTTCTTAAAATATTGATGGGAAAATATAAAACTCCGCAGGAAGAAAAAAGAATATTTATGTTCTTAGATTTAAAAGACTCTACGAGTATCGCAGAAAATCTAGGACACTATAAATACAGTCAGTTTATACAGGATTGTTTTTATGATCTTAATGCTGTGGTTCCAAAATTTAATGCTGAAATTTATCAATATGTTGGTGACGAAGTTGTCCTAAGTTGGCCGTATAAAAAAGGGTTAACTAATAATAATTGTATAGATCTATTTTTTGCTTTCCAGGAGAAAAAACGAAATAAATCTGAATATTACCTAAATAAGTATGGTGTTGTTCCAGAATTCAAAGCAGGACTCCACGGTGGAAAATTAATGGTAACTGAAGTTGGAGTCATTAAAAAAGAAATTGCATATCACGGGGATGTTATTAATACTTCTGCCAGAATACAAGATGAATGTAATACATATAAGGTTCCTTTTTTAATTTCAGAAAAGTTAATGCAGGATTTAAAAATGAGTGCGCATTTAACATCTCAATTTTTAGGAAGTGTACTACTAAAAGGAAAGCAGGAAAAAGTCGGAATTCATACGATACATCAAGTAGCATAAGAGATAGCGAAATCACCCTTCGGCTAAGTGTTCCCTGACTCAGTCGAAGGGCTCAGTGATCGGTATTTTCGTTATATTTCGAGGGCTGGTCCTTCGACAAGCTCAGGATAAACCAAGGCCGAAGTCCGGGGTTCTGAAAACCAAATAATGTGTATTATTTTTACATTCTGCTAAATCATGTAACCCCTCCAGCTCCCCTCTCATTAATGCTTCTTTTTTGGCTCTTGACCATCCTTGTACTTGTTTTTCTCTGTAAAACGCAGTATCGATACGATCATATTTTTCGTAATAAAGCAAGATAACAGGCAATCGTTTTTTGGTATGGTTCGCTCCTTCTCCGTTTTGATATTGCGTCAATCTCCTATCCATATCTTTGGTGCTACCTGTATACCAATACCACTTGGTAGTTTCATTTTTTAACACTGAAAATCGATAAACATGGGTACTTGTATAGGTGGGTACCCCAACTATTAAGAGTGGCTTGTCTTGCCTTTTTAGGAAGACGCACTTCTGTCTGAGCATAGTGACACTTCCCTTTTATGTAAGTGGCACTTCCCTTTTGCATACCTATCACTTCTGTTTGAAGTACCCCATACCTAGGTTCGAGACAAGTGACCCCACTACTATAAGTACCCCTAACACATGCATAACCATAACACCCCCTACTTATATAGGTACTCTCCCCCACTTAGATAAGTGGGTTTTGGTGGTTTTGTTAAAAGAAGGTAAAAATGAATAACGCAAGTATAATCAGTCTTACCTGTGTGTTTTCTACTAAAAAAGTAATCAAAATACCTAATACTGGGTATACTTTATAATCCCTTTATTTACTTATTTAGCTTGATAATTAAATCATCCTTAACTCTAGGTTATTATCCACTTAATTTAAAACTTAAAAAATGAAGAAAATTACTCTTGCATTATTGATGAATTTTATCATAACAATAGGATATTGTCAAGATAAAAATCAGCTTATCACGAACTTTAATACTGCTCTTGATACAGTTATTAATAATTATTACACAATTAATTCGAAAGGCGAAATTGAAATTGATTTAGCTGTTCAGCCAAAACTTCTTAACGAAAATATTTTAAATGCCTTTAATACTGTTGTTTTTAGTAGTACCGATTTAGTTACAAACGCATCTGCATTTGGGTATACACAAAATAAGGACAAAACAAATGTAACCATGAATGCTAGCTATAAAATTTACACTAAAAGTAAATGGAAACTATATGGTATAGCCGGTACTACTATTAAAGGGCAAGGTACTTTATTTGATTTTTATTCTGATGAAAGCTGGAATAATGACGTAAATTTTAATACCACATTTGTAATAAAACCTCCCCAATATTCTGGTCAGTTTTACTATACTAAAAAAAGTAAACGTAAAAGTATAATCGATAATAGAAAAATATATAGTAACAAATATAAACTTTGGATAAGTCGAATTCATTCTGTAGATGAACCAAAACATATCATAAACACCATTCAATCTATTCAAGAATCAATTGTTTCAGAACCAAATAAAGAATATATCTTATCAAACCTAAAAAATGAGCTAAAATTGTTTCCAGAAATTAAAAGCTTAATAGAAAGAGGTAAGTTGAAAGAAGCTTATTCTCAACTAGATGAACAAAAAAAGTTTTTTGATTCTATAGTCAACAAATCAAAAGACATTACAGAGTTAGAAAAATTTGCTAAAAAAGAAATCCTATATAAATATGACAAAGATAATGATATAACGTATGGTTATTATTTTCCGTGGTTTCGTATTGGCACTAGTATCGGAAATAGTACATTTTCATTTACAGAAGAAAACATTGATCCTTTGCTAAGCAATAGTAATATAGATTTTACAGATAAAATAAATAAACTTACTACAACTACATTTTTTGATTTCAATTACATTACAAATAATAAAAGACGTATTAGGTTTTGGCAAGTTGGGACATCTATAACTACAGGTTCAATTCTTAATAGCACATTAATTGATGGAACACCATCATTGTTTTTAAATAATACTAATAGTTCTATCAAAGACGAAAACGGAATCGTTTTAGGTAATTATGATCAAATTGAAAAAACTGTAAGTACTGGCAAATTTTATGGGTACCTAGCATACTTCTTAGGCAAAAAGAAGAATTTGGGATTCAATATTTCTGCAAGACACGATTATCTTATTACCAGACCAGACAACACTTTTTATGAAAATAACTACACCATACTTTTTGGTCCTTTATTTAGAAAAACAAAAAGTGATAACACCTCTTTATCGTTCGGTATTGATATAGGTTGGGAAAATGCTTTATATGATGCAAAAGCATCTGATTATTTTGTAGGGAGAATCCGCTTAGGGATTCCTTTTGGGATTTATAAGAAGGCTAAGAAAAGTGAGGAAAAGTAAAAATTAAATATTTTTGGTTTACAAATTAAAGAACTCTATTTTTACTTTTCTGACGCCCTAACGTCTTTTCTATATAAAACATTGATTCTAAAGACTATTTGTGAACGAGGCTCAAACCCGAAAACGGCTAATTGATAATCAGCTTGCATTTGCAGGATGGAATATTACTGATCAAACTCAGGTTGTAGAAGAATATTCTGTTATTTCTGGCACTAATGAACCTCACACTACTTATAATACCACCTTTAGTGATTATGTATTATTAGGTAAAGATGGCAAACCTTTAGCAGTTATTGAGGCAAAGCGTACTTCTAAGAATGCTGAAATAGGACGTGAACAAGCTAAACAGTATTCTCTTGATATCGAGAAGGAAAGTGGAGAACTCCCTTTTTGTTTTTATACCAACGGATTGGATATTTACTTCTGGGATTTGGGTAATTACCCACCTAAAAAAGTAATTGGTTTTCCTTCTCGTGATGATCTGGAACGCTATAAGTTTATACGAAAACGTAAAAAACCACTAGCCGCAGAATTAATAAATACGGATATCGCCGGTCGTGATTATCAAATACAAGCCATTCGAAAGGTTATGGAATCCATTGAGCAAAAACGAACTAAGTTTTTGTTAGTTATGGCAACGGGTACTGGAAAAACAAGAACATGCATTGCATTAACCGATGTTTTAATGAGAGCTAGTTGGGCAGAACGGGTGTTGTTTTTAGTGGATAGAATCGCTTTACGTGATCAAGCATTAGAAGCTTTTAAAGAACATTTACCAAACGAACCAACATGGCCTAAGCGTGGTGAGAAATCTATAGCAACCGATCGTAGGATTTATGTGTCCACTTATCCAACAATGTTGAATATTGTGCGAGATGAAGAAAATACACTTTCTTCCCACTTTTTCGATTTGATTGTAATTGATGAAAGTCACCGATCCATTTATAACACCTATCAAGAGGTTTTAGAGTATTTTAATACCATTACTTTAGGTCTTACAGCTACTCCCACAGATGTTATCGATCACAATACATTCCAATTATTTGAGTGCGAAGATGGTTTGCCAACGTTTGCATACTCCTATAAAGAAGCAGTAAATAACATCCCTCCTTACCTATGCAATTTTCAAGTAATGAAGATTCATACGAAGTTTCAGGATGAAGGAATTAACAAACGAACCGTATCCCTAGAAGATCAAAAGAAGCTATTATACGAAGGCCGAGATATTGAAGAAATAAACTATGAAGGCGAGCAATTAGAAAAATCTGTCAGAAACCGTGGAACAAACGCATTGATCGTACGGGAATTTATGGAGGAATCTATAAAAGATTCCAACGGAGTATTACCTGGTAAAAGCATCTTCTTCTGCCAATCTATAGCACAAGCCAGACAGATAGAAGAAATATTTGAAAAACTCTACCCAGAATATAATGGTGAATTATCCAAAGTATTAGTATCTGATGACCCAAGAGTATATGGTAAAGGAGGTCTGTTGGATCAATTCAAAATGAATGACATGCCACGTATTGCCATCAGTGTAGATATGTTGGATACAGGTGTTGATGTGCGTGAATTGGTCAATTTAGTGTTTGCAAAACCAGTTTTTTCGTATACCAAATTTTGGCAGATGATTGGTCGTGGAACTCGACTGCTCGAACCTACGGCAATGAAACCCTGGTGTACGGAAAAAGATAATTTCTTGATTCTGGACTGCTGGGATAATTTTGAATACTTTAAACTCAATCCAAAAGGAAAAGAAAATAAAACTCAGATTCCTTTACCAGTTCGTTTTGCAAGTATTCGAATTGACAAAATTGAGGTAGCTTTAGAACTCGATGAAAAAGATATTGCATTTAAAGAGATAGAAATTTTGAGAAAACAATTGGCACAATTACCGCAAGAATCTGTGGCAATCCAAGATGCACAATCCGCAATTTTTAAAGTAAGAAAAGCTGAGTTTTGGGAAACTCTAGAATCTAAAAGTTTCGACTTTTTGAGAGATATCATCTTACCATTGTTTAGAACGGTTTCTCAGGTGGATTTTAAAGCAATGCGCTTTAAAAAAGATGTATTAGAAACCTCTTTAGCTTTTTTGGAGAAAGATCAGGAACGGTTTGAAATTCTTAAAGAAGATATACAGGAACAAGTTGCATTGTTACCCCTATCGGTCAATACCGTCGCTAAGGAAACCTCATTAATTAAAAAAGCACTATCTAACAAATACTGGGCAATTATTGATGATCCAACGTTTGATATACTATCGAAAAAACTTGCACCTTTGATGCGTTATATCGAAAAGGTTTCAGGAGGTTCTGGTATAGATCACTTAAACCTTAAGGATCTGGTTACCACCAAAGAATTCGTAGAATTTGGTCCCCAACATGAATCCGTGAGTATTTCTCGCTACCGCGAAATGGTAGAAGAGAAAATTACTGAAATGCTGGATCGAAATCCAATTCTTCAAAAAATAAAAAATGGTGGTTCTATAACCCCACAAGAAGCAGAAGAATTAGCTGAAGAACTCTACAACGAAGATCCACATATCACCGAAGCATTATTACAAAAAGTGTATAAAAACCAACACGCAAATTTTATACAGTTTATCAAACACGTTCTAGGTATTGAAGTTTTAGAAAGTTTTGAGGAAACCGTGAGTAAAAAAGTAGCTGCTTTTATTACAAAACAGACACAACTTACTACACGACAAATTGAGTTTCTCAATCTGTTGCGAGATTATGTTATAGAACGAGGTCAAATACACAAACGAAATTTATTAGAAGCTCCTTTTACCGTTATACATCCTAAAGGAATTCAGGGTATCTTTACACCCAACGAAATTAAAGAAATAGTAACCCTAACAGAACAATTAGTAGCATAAATGAGTCTATTACAGCATAATCCAACCATCAAATCCAAAATACAAGAACTATGGAACAAGTTCTGGAGTGGCGGTATCTCTAATCCCCTAACAGCTATTGAGCAAATCACCTATTTGCTCTTTATGAAAAAGCTAGATGAGAACGATCTCGATGCACAATCTAAAGCAGAATTTACAGGAGATCCATTTGTTTCTCGTTTTGAAAGCATCTACATTCTACCTCAAGATCGACCTAAAGAACGTGCAGGAAAGAAAGAAATTGAAAAAATAGAGAAAGAAAAAGGCATTGATAAACAACGATTACGCTGGAGCGAATTCAAAAGACTTAAAGCTGAAGAAATGCTTCAACTTATCCAAATGTATGTGTTTCCTTTTATTAAAGAATTGGATAAAGAAGATTCCCCTTTTGTAAAACATATGCGCAATGCGGTGTTTATCATACCGAAACCCTCTTTATTGGTCGAAGCTGTCAAAATCATAGATGAGATCTATGAAGAGATGGAAAAAGATGCCGAAGAAAAAGGACAGGATTTCCAGGATATTCAGGGAGATGTTTATGAGTTTTTATTAAGTGAAATTGCCAGTGCTGGTAAAAATGGGCAATTTCGTACTCCACGACACATTATTAAATTATTGATAGAGATGGTAGCACCTCAATTGGGTAATCGTATTGCAGATCCTGCTTGTGGTACTGGTGGTTTTTTACTGGATGCCTATCAATATTTAGTAACACAATTGGATGACGAAAAAGAACAACGTCCTAAAGATGAAGATGGATTTGTACGCTCTAGTAAAAGTGCAAAACTTACTGAAGATGTAAAAACTATACTAGATAATAGTTTACAGGGATACGATATTGACCAAACCATGGTACGTTTAGGACTAATGAATCTAATGATGCATGGTATTGGCTCTCCACAAGTAGATTATACGGATACCTTAAGCAAAGTATATAATGAAACTAGTCAATATGATATCGTACTAGCCAATCCTCCTTTTACAGGTAATATCGATAAAGGAGATATTAATGAAAGTTTACAATTAGGCACTACCAAAACCGAATTATTGTTTATCGAGCGTATCTATCAAATGTTAAAAATGGGAGGTACTGCAGGAATAATTATCCCACAAGGTGTTTTATTTGGATCTGGAAAAGCTTTTAAAGAAGCTCGTAAATTGATGATCGAAAAAAGTGAACTAAAAGCTGTAGTAACCATCCCCAGTGGAGCTTTTAAACCCTATGCTGGAGTAAGCACTGCTCTACTTATTTTCACTAAAGGTGGAGAAACCGAAAAGGTCTGGTTTTACGATATGGAAAATGATGGGTACAGCCTGGATGACAAGCGTAACAAATTAGACGGATATGGGGATCTACAAGATATTTTAGAAAAATACCGATCACGAAAAGAAAGTCACCCTAAGCCTGTCGAAGGAGAAAAGGCAGACCATAAAGGAAAACACTTCTTTGTTCCCAAAGCAGAAATAAAGGCAGAAGGCTACGACCTAAGTTTTGCCCGTTATAAAGAAGAAGTTTTTGAAGAGATCGAATATGAAAAGCCTGAAAAAATACTTTTAAAGCTTTTAGGGGGGACCGATGAAGATGGTAAACAAGTAAGGGGGTTAGAGCAAGAAATCAATGAAAAATTGAAAGAATTAAAAGAGTTGTTTGCATAATGGGAAACGAAAATGTACTTGATCAATATATTGATATTTTGTCTGGTTACGCATTTAAACCAAAATTCTTCAATAGTTTAGGTGATGGATTACCTTTGATAAGAGTTCGAGATGTTAATTCTGGTTTTTCTGGCAAATATTATTCCGGGCCTTATCATGAAAAGTTCGTAATAAATGATGGAGATATTCTAGTAGGTATGGATGGTGATTTTAAATGTGTTGAATGGAATTATGGCAAAGCTCTTTTAAATCAACGGGTATGTAAAATAGTACCTAAAATAAATGAGCTAAATAAAAAATATTTACTTCATTTTTTACCTAAAGAACTTGAAGAAATTCACAGAAAAACCACTTACACAACAGTAAAACATCTATCTGCTAAACAGATAAAAGGTATTAAAATCAATAAACCTTCCTTAAGCAATCAAAAACGCATTGCCCAAGTCTTAACCGATTGTGAAGTGTTGATTGCCAAACGTAAACAAAGCATTGACTTACTTAATGAACTGGTAAAAAGTACCTTTTTGGAGATGTTTGGGGATCCCGTAAAGAATGAAAAGGGGTGGAAAAAGACTATCTTAAATAAAGTTTGCACTAAAATAACTGATGGCACCCATCATTCTCCTCCTATTCAAGATGAAGGTATCCCATATATCACGGCAAAACATATTAGTGAAAATAATTTAGATTTTTGGTCAAAACCTTGGTACATTTCTAAAGAGGACCATAAAGTAATTTTTTCTCGTTGTAATCCTGAAAAAGGAGATATTCTATATATTAAAGATGGGGCTACAACAGGAAAATCTTGTATTAACACTTATGACTTTGAATTCAGTTTGCTATCTAGTGTTGCGCTATTAAAGCCCGATAGATCATTGATTCTAAAAGAATACTTAAACTCTTGGCTTAATAATCCAATTGTTAAACAAAAAATAATATCAAAAATGGCTGGAGGAGCAATCAAACGATTGACTTTAAGAAAAATAAAAGATATTCAAATTTTATTGCCTCCATTGCAAATTCAAAATCAATTCGCACAAATAGTTGAAAAAGTAGAAGAAACAAAAATATTATATCAAAACCATCTTAATGAGCTTGAAAACTTATATGGTAGATTGAGTCAAGATGTGTTTAAAGGAGAGCTTGATTTGAGTAAAGTAGTATTAAGAGATGAGTTTTTGGCGGATGAAGAAGTTGTCAGTCCCAAAAAGATTAGTAAGGAGCAAAAGACTTATAAAAAAATAAAGATTGACAAATCTTATTTAAAAGAATCTAGTAATAATACAAAAACCAAAAGGGACATAACCAATATGACATTGGCTGACTTTTATGGTATTCCAGATGAAATTCAAGCAACTCAGGAAGACTTGGATTTTCAATTTAGAGGTGATGACCTTTTTTATCAATTTTTATTAAAAGATCATTTTAAAGATAAAAGCTTTGATTATCAAGATTTGCAAGACCAGTTTCAATCCTATTTTATCCAAAAGGATTTCGATATGGAATATGAATCCTGGAAGAAAGTAATTTTCAAATTTATTGAAGCTACTCCTCCACTCATTAAACAAGAATTTGACGAACAAAAGGGTCGAATAAAATTAAAACTAACGGATGAAGCTTTTAAGGCTTAAAATAAATAATGCAAAAGGTTTCCGTTCCTTAAAAAAAGGTTTTGAAATCTATTTTTTAAGGGATTTTGATTATACCAAAACCGATGATTTCAATCCCTATTTACTAGCAGGACGTAATGGTAGTGGTAAATCTAACGTATTAGAAGCTCTAGCAGAAATATTTTATCACCTGGATGGCATGTATCTCAATAATAAGCCTGAATATTTTATCAAAAAATTTGATCCTAATACTTCCAGAGTGAATGCATATGAGTTAGAGTATTTTACGTATTTAGATACTGAGTTTTTTCCAGAAGCCGACCCTGAAATTGTAGCACAAATTAGAATAATCAAAAAATATAATAATCGTCCGTTTATTACTATTAGAAATCTGGATGATTTTGAGAAAGAATACAATGAACTTTCACGACAACAAATCAAAAGTTTGTTACCCAGATATGTTATTGGGTATGCATCGGGACATAACGAAACCCTAAGTATTCCTTTTTTTAAAAGTAGACTGTTGCAATATGATGAATACTATAGTAATCTAGAATCTCAGGAATTTACGGACCCATCTCCTGAGTCCTCTTTAATTTTTCTGGATGAACAATTCAGTCAGGCTATTATGCTTACCTGTCTTTTGATGTTTGATGATCCAGAAACGGATACTCATTCTTCTGTTTTAGAACCGTTTCGTGAGTATGTAAAACTAGAAGCTATCGATTCGTTTCGTCTAATTCTTAGAACAGACACCGAAGTTTTAGTTACGGACATCAATACTACGGATAATGCTACAGAGTTTGCAGATACACCTATTCCACTTATTGAAAATTTACATTTATCTGATGAAGGAAAAACAGAAACAATTAGAACACGGTCTTATATAGAAAAATTAAAACGTTGTGCAACTTGCTGGGATGAGTATCAGCAAGATGAATATGATGAATTATATTTTGATGACTCCTTTGACGATAGTTTCGCGAATGGGAAATCCGCCAAAGCAAATGAATATATTATTTTTGATTTTAAAGTTGACAATGCCACCAAAATGGCTTTTCAATTACATTTCGAGAATGATCCACTAAAACTATTCGAGTTTTTTCAACTAGGCATTATTCTTAACAATTATGTCATTAGTACTAAGAACAAGGAAAATGCATATCAATCAGTAAACCCTTTTATAAATCAGGATATTGCACAAGTTCCCATAGAAGAAGATCGAATCTTACGATTTAAAAATGTTTTGATTAAGAAAACTGATATAGACAAAACAATTTATACCAAAAGTCTATCAGATGGAGAACATCAGTTTATACATACGCTTGGGCTCAGTCTATTGTTTCGTAATACCAAAAGTTTATTTCTCCTAGACGAACCAGAAACTCATTTTAACCCTGATTGGAAGGCAAAATATATTTCTAGCTTGCGAAATTGTTTTAATCAAGAACAAGACGAAAATAAAACTAGCCTTAAAAACAAGCTTCCATTAAGAGATATGTTAATTACTACACATTCTCCATTTTTGATCTCTGATACTGATATGAAATATGTCCATGTTTTTAAAAAGAATGAGAAAACGTTAAAAGTAGATGAAGTAATACGACCCGAATTTCAAACTTTTGGAACATCTATAAACAAAATTGGTATTCGAATCTTTAAAATGCCCAATACTATAGGAGAATATGCACAAGCTAGGTTAAAAGAATTACGATCAGAGTTACCTATGATGAAAACTGATACTCAAAAAGAAGATTTAATAGAACGCATACAAAAAGAATTAGGTGAATCTGTAGAACGCCTAATTGTAATCAATGAGATCGTAGATAGTATGAATAAAAAATAAAAGTAACCAATGCACTTTCCATATACATACATCAACCATAAAGTAGAAGAGTTACAGACCTATTTGGATTTTCTGTTTTTTGAGGTTTGGATGAAAGCTGATGGAGATTGGTCATTAGACAAATTAAATGGGAATCAAAAACTAAAAGACATCTATATTGTCTTAGAAGCAGAAGATGCTGATACTGGATATTTTTTCACAAGTAGAATTGAATTTATTTATAAAGAATTTTTAAAAATAAAAGAGCCTTTTAAAAGTAGATTAAAAGAAGGTTACATCATAAATAATAACATAGAAAACTTATGCTGTAACAAAGAATTGATTCCTATTACATTTAATGAAATTAACGGACATTATCCTAATTTAGGGAGGTTACTAAAAGAGTTTTATTCTAAACTCTACGGTAAAGGTTCTCCTTTTAATTTAAAAGCATTTGATTTCTTTAGCAAGAAGACGATACCGGATCATTACCGCGAGTTTATGATAGTGAACAATAAGGGAATTTGTCCGTTTTGTGCTATTCATCCCATCAAAGGAAATAATCATAGTACGCGTGAAGCCTATGATCACTATATTCCTAAGGGGCTATATCCTTTTATAGCTGTTAACTTTTATAATCTGGCACCTATGTGTCATGAATGTAACAGTTCTTATAAGCTTTCTAAGATGCCGATTTTTAAGAATCGTATTAAAAATATTGACCCGATGATTTCAAAAAAGAATAGAACACTATCCTTTTATCCATATTCGGATACTATTCCAAAAATAAATATAGATGTAAAATTAAACTCTGCTAAAATTGACACCATCAAACCCGAGGAAATTGATCTTGAAATATCTTGTGAAGAAGGATCAGAAGAACAAATTGAGACTTGGAAACGGATTTTTGGATTAGATGAGCGGTATTCTGCTTTACTATGCAGCCCTAATGCAGGCTTGACCTGGTTTAACTCAATAGTTGGAGAATATGAGAATTATAACGAATTAGAAGGAGAACTTACTCCTGAACAATATTTTCAATCACAGGTTAAAGAAGCCAAAAATTATCCGCTTTCTAGTCTAGGTTTTTTAAAATCTAAGTTTTTAGAAGAATGTAATAATAAAGGATTATTTAATAGAGTCTAAATTCATACACATGAAAAAAATTATTATCCTGAAAGGAAAAAGTGAAGTAGGAAAAACAACTATTCTTAATAAGCTAATTGATTGGTTAAATAGTAATCCAAATTTGACTAATATAAGTATAACAGAACTTCATCCACCAGACAGAATTGCAATAATTGAGATTAATGGTTTTAGAATTGGAATACTCACTCAAGGAGATGAATATGAACCTGTAAAAAGACATTTAAATGAAATCCATCAAGAAAATTGCGATGTAATTGTATGCTGTTGTAGAACAAGAATTTCTTCCTATACAGCGGTAAAAGAGTTTATTAATAAACATAACAACTTACAAAAGTTATATCTACCTATTTGGATTAACTTATTACCTCCTTCTAATAATCTACAATCCAATCAAATTTTATTAGAATTGAAAGCTTATTTAACGGGAATAAATTAGAATGGTTTCAATTGTTAATACCTACTTAAATCTATCTAGCGACACAAACCATCGTTACAATTCTTGGAAGCATTGTTACAGTGCTTTTGGTGAGGTAAAAAATATCAAAATATTAAGTCTACATTTAGGGTTTTATTTAGCAAGTTGGGGTATGTATCGAGGATCTAGCGGTTTATTACAAAAGGATTATTTAGTCCACCAAGGTGCCGTAGAGATACTTATCAATTTCGTTAATCTACGTTGCATACCAGATAAAGAGGTCAAATTTCAGGATACAGAAAATATTCTAGACCTAATTAAAAAACTTCAAGACTATTATAAGAATATAACTTATATACTAGATAATAAAACCAAACATATCTCTCCTACCGACACCTTAATTAGCAAAATATTGTTGGGGACTTTAGGTTGTATACCTGCCTATGATAGGTTTTTTAAAGATGGAGCGATCAAAGAAGGAATAGTAGCTTCCACTATAAATAAAAACTCTTTAATAGCTCTTTTTAATTTTATAAAAGAGAATAAAAAAGAACTTTCTGATATTCAACAACAATTATTATCAAAAACAAATTTTTATTATCCTATTATGAAAATTGTAGATATGTATTTTTGGAAGATTGGGTATGATTTAGACAAGAAATAATCATTAATGTTTAAAACGAAAACACCCCCAATAGTTGTTTCCAACTATTGGGGGTGTTTGATTAATATATTTCCAGAGTCTCTGAATTCGACCCTTCGAGTAACCTCACCCTTCGACTTCGCTCAGGGTTCAATTGCTTACGAGGGCTGAGCGTAGTCGAAGCCCGTCTACTTCACCCTTCGACTTCGCTCAGGGTGCAATTGTTTACGAGGACTGAGCGGAGTCGAAGTCCGATTCTGCAGTGCTATTGCCGCCAGATGAATCCGTTTCATTATCGGGATTCTGGTTTTGGTCTTCTTGCTCATTTTCTTCTGTAATACTATTTCCATTAGAAGAGAAACGTTCTTTTAATCTGCTATGTAAAGCTTCTGCTCCTGGTACACCACTATTAGCAGCAACACCAAACATCTTATACGCTAGTAATGAAGTACTATACGCTTCTGATCCGGCAAGTATTCTGGTATCATTTACTTTTTCTGATAGTTCTGCTAATTCTAAAGCCAGTACCTTAAGATCATTATATAATGAATAATCTTTTTCTACTTCTCCTAGTTTAATAAAATTTGGCAAGATATCTCCGTTCTGTCGCATACTGTCTAGTGCATCTTCTACAAATACCTTATTACTTCTATTGATCTTTGGTAGGTTTCTACGCTCATCTTTGGTCAAACCTGTTAAAAAAGGCAATAGCGTACTAATTTCATCTATTTTGCTTTTTACTTCTGTAATCACTTGTGAATCTACGGTAACCGATAATCGGTTGTTTACTACATTACTCATACTTTTTTGTTTTAAATTCAACATTTGTTTGAGCTTGTACAAAATCAATTACAATACCGATTCTTCATCTTTTTAACACTTTTATTATTAATCTTGTGTTAATTTTAAATTTTAACTCCCTAATAACTAAGCATTTGTTTTTATTTAATTCATTTTTGATATGATAAAATACTATAATGACAGGCTGTCGTTATAGCCAAAAACTTTTTTTTATCGTGATGATAACGCTTACTCACCAAAGGATTACGTTTTATATTTTGCATTTTACGTATACTCAGTGAATGGGTACTGACAGTTAGTATAATAGCATTTTATGCTTACTGGCGTTGTGGCAGGGAGTTCTAAGTTTTTATATATAATATGTATTACAAATCAACACTTTAACAGTAGCAAATGCATCAATTTAGTTATAGTGAGGCATTATTTTCTTTTCTTGTATGCGTATTTGTACGTATCCAATATAGCGTTCGGGATCTTTTCTAAATGCATATTTACCTGTATCACGTATCTCATCTATAGCTTCTTTAAGATGTGTAAATGCTCGATCTCGTAAATCTTTGGCTTTAACATCATCTAAAGTATCGTCATTAGCTTTAAAAAGTAATTCTGCCAGATAATCAGACTTCTGCTCTGCAATATTAAATTTTCTAAGATCATATCTCATCTTTTCCAGTTCTGGTGCATTTGACTTACCCAACACACTAATATCCATTAGATCCTGGATGATATCATCATCACCTTCTGCCTGTGTAATCTTATCTAGTCGGTCCAATACCTCAGCATCTTTTCTAAACTTAAAATATAAATCAGCTAGTACCTCATTTTTAAATTCATATGCCTTAGAAGATTCTGTTCTCCATCTTTTTAGAATTTCTTTCTTGGTATAACGTTCTTTCATCCAAACTGCTTGTGCATATCGGCATGCACCTATACGAACGGGCAAGTCTTCAAAATATGTATCCCAATCTAGTCCTTTACTCTCCAAAATAATTTTATCTTCATATGCCCACACAAATAAGTTTTCTGCCTCTTGTAAGGCAATATCAACCGGAATAGTTGGTGCTTTTACTTCTTCTAAAGATAATGCTTCTAAAGTCATTAACTTTATACTATAATTTTCTCTTGACATTTGCTAATTATTTTAAGAATTAATACGCTCATAATAGTATGACTACTGCTACTATATATAGAGTGTCTTAAAAAAGCATTTTGTTACCTTCTATATGTTTTATTAATAGTAAAAAACATACTTACTCCTTAAAAAAGTTGATTATCTACTACAAAACACCATGTCATCTTACACACTAAAAACCAATATTTTAGTGTAGTAATCAGAATATATTATCTACTCATTAACTTATTATTATAAATAGGTGAAATTTCCCCATAAAACGAATTAGTTTCTTTACATATTCTTAAAACATAAACCTAAGATTATCAGACAGATAATTAGTTATTTAGTAGCAGTATTAACCAATAAATAATATAAAATGAAATTACACTCAAAAATCTTATCCGGTTTATTCGTATTCTTAGTATTGCTTACCTCTTGTGAAACTGATACAGAGGAACCAGAAGTTGTAAAAACTAACCCGTATTTGGAATTAGTGGGTACTGTAGAATATCGTCAGGCTACAAAAGAGGAATTAAGTAAATTAGTTCCTACGCAAGCTAAGGCTAATTGCACACTTCACGGGGATGAAGGATGTAGTGATAATGCTGCATCTGAGTTCGAGCGTTATGTAAAAGAATGTACTTCATACCCTCGTATATGGCCGCCAACAGGAGCTGTTTCTACACACTACAAAAGCATGATCTATTATGTTGATGGTGATAGTGACATTAATCTAGACCATTATCAAGATGATTTACAAGCGCATGTAGATCAATTAACCAGTTCTGCCGGAGCAGCCTTTATTAGTGCAGATATCATATTTTGGACATGCAATGATAGAGAGAATAATTCTTGTGTAATAGAATATACTGTATATAGATAAGAACTCTCATTATAAATAGATATAAAAAAAGAGGCTGTCTAAAAAATATAAAAACTCAAAATTTTCAGTCTGAACCTGTTGAAGACATATTGAAAATCAAAATATTAAAAACTTCGACAAGCTCAGTTTGACAAAAAGAATTGACTTTTTAGACAGCCTCTTTTTAATTTTATTATTATACTCCATTTTCAGAAGGTACGTTTCCAACGTCTTAGAATCTGGTCAATATCTGATCGTATATCTGTTCGGATTTCTTTTTTACGTTTTCCTTGCCCAAACTGGTCATCATAATTAGTTTCGGTATGTCGTATATGTGCTTCTACTGCCAGGTCAATCATTTTAACATCAAATTCCTTAGCATTTGCAGTACGTCCTACCCTACCGCTATATTTTTGACATGCGTGTTTTGCTATTTCAAATTCTCGTTTCACAGGGCAATTAGGATACCGTCTTCTAATAGCAATGGCAAACTTGATAATATACTCTCTGTCTTGTTGTTCTCTAACAATAGCAGCTTTTCTGTTTTTTTCTGCACGAATATTCTGATCATTCTGACATTCTATTTTTGCTTTCTCTATAGCAATTTCTTCTACTAGTTGCCCTTGTCGTTCATAACGTTTACGACGTTGATTCCATGCCCATACTACTGCGCATAAGGTAGAATGTTTTTTAGATCTACGAGTCATTGCAGCATCTCCGGGTGGTAACAATACATATCCGCCAAACGGAGAACAACTAAAACAAGTTCCTTTATGTTTTTCACTTTCTGCAACAAATGATTTGCCAACAGGGATGCGTTTACCGCATTGAATACATCTAAGTTTTTCCTTCTTGGTTAGAAAAATATTTTGAGAAGTTGTGGCCAAATAACAATCATTTATAAGGAAGCGAAAATACATTTTTAGTATTGAATTTATCCTAAAATATTACGTATCTTTATAAGATCATACTTCATTTATTATTTGAGATTATGATAAGAAAATACTAAATTAGTAGTATTCCCCCCACTAAAAAATGAAACTGTCTGAAAGTTAACATTTCTGTTATCTCGAGCAAAGTTGAGAAAAATTATTCTTGATTATCAACTCTGCTCAATTTAACTGTTTGTTATACATGTACTTTCTAGACACTCATGATTTAGTGGGGATTTTTTTTACTCTAAACTGATATGTTGATAACCATACACACTAATACTCTTACTTATGAAACCTGCCAAAACTATACTAATGATGGTTCTTACCATCTCGATATTCATTTTATATTCTTCTTGTAAAAAAGACAACTACACTCCTATTAACGACAGAGATGTTCTTCCTGATTTATCTGCTGTAATGAAGTTTTTAAAAAAGGAAAATTATCCCGAAAATTCCTCCTGGCATTTATTTCCAGGCACAGAAATATCGCATGATTCTAATACCCTAAAAAGGTTAGGTTTACCAGTGCATGGACGTTGGGTAAGAACCTATGTAAATAATATAGCACATGAATTTTTAACCCAGGCAGTTGATTCTACGATCACTCAACCTTTGGAGTTTCCTCCCGGATCATTTATTGTAAAACAAAATTATCGTTCTGATACCATTAGCAATCGAATTATTAGTTCTGATCATAGTACGTTAGCTGCCATTACCGTATTATACAAGCCAGATCCAAAGTATAACTATTGTGCAACAGCAAATTTAGCTTCTTACAACGGTGTTGATTGTTATGGTGGGAATTGGTTTTATGGTTTCTTCTTTCAAAAAGATATAGAAGATGGTAAAATTAGTGATAAATCAAAGGATATACAGGCTCATGTAAGTGCGTTCTGTGTGAATTGTCATGCTCCGGGGTTTAATACTGATTATGTAAGGTCTCTAGATGATATTCGTAATCCTTTTGCAGAGTTTAGTACTACTCCTTATTGTGATCGTTTTAGACCTCAGCCTCCAAAAGAAGCAGCCTTACTTACTGCAGAAGAACCAAAAGATATGGGACAGTTCTCTAATGAAATTGAGCAGTATATTATGGATACTCAAATCACATCTACCTTACCAAAGGATGTTCCTGCAGACCCCACAAAAGTATTTAAATTCTTGGGGCCAGAAATAGCACAATTAATGTTTGATAGTTATGCCTGGAAATCCTTTATTGCTTTAAACTGGCCTAATAAAGGTGTCAACCCTGATACCAAAAAACCACAACGAGGCGAACCCGATACTCAACTCCCTTTTACAGCTAATAAAGATGATGCAATGGTTTGGGAAACTTATAAGCCTACATTCGAAGTATTTCAACCTGGAGATATAACATGGAATCCAACCAACCAACCTTGGAATCAGATTCCACCTGCTCCCAAAGGAAAAGATTGTGAGAATGAAGATCATGATTTTGTGATTACAATGCAATCCAAAACCAGAGATGTCCTTAATGAAACCGGACAAGCTTTTGCGGGTTCTTTTGGATACTTGGTAGATCAAGATAGCAGCCGAGTACGCTACGAAGTCTTATTTAATCGTACAGAATTCGAATATATCATCGGCAATGGTCGTGCAGCAAGCCTTAATCTCACACCCAGTGGGCCAAAAGGAGATGTTAACAAAGTAAATTTTCCTGACACTCGGGATGATACTACCTATAATGAAGGATCGATAGAAATCAAATCCGCTTGGAAAGAATTATGTCTAACAGCTGATTGTAATCATAGAGATGCAGAAAATCTTGAAGCTGCAAAAAAGAAATTCCTGGTTCGAAATGCATTGATCTATGAAGCCGAAGGTGATTCTGTATACTGTAGAAGAGCTCCTATGGCCTTGGTAGGTTTACATATCGCACGTAAGACATATTTTGCCCCACAATGGATCTGGATCACCTTTGAGCATAAAGATAATGTTCCTGATGTTGGACAACAAAACCCCACAGGGACTTTTTATAATCCTAAGTTAAAAGAACCTGATAACTGCTATCAACTCCCATTCTTGAGTAGAGATAGTATTGTAAAAGGTTGCCCTAATGTAGATCTTAATCGCCTGGCAAAAGAATTTACAAACCAACCTAATCAACTTACTCGTATTGTACCTATTGATAATGCAGCACAGAAAATGAACCTGGCATTTCAGGAAGAACTTAAAAAAATTGATTCTCCTTTTGCCAACTATATATTAGTGGACACCCAATGGGCTCTAAATGGCAGGCAACAAAATGGCCAAGTTAGCAAGCTTAATTGTAAGGATAATGGTGTCGAAAATGATTGTTTTACAATGGTACCTCGTTTTTTACGTAATAGTGTTATTGAATCATTTATGTCGACGTACTGCACCGTAAACGGAAAAACAGAACAACACAGTAACCGAAGCTGTATGAGTTGTCATGGTAGTGCTGGTGCTGATCTTAGTTATATCTGGTTGGATGCCGTTTCACAACGCGTAGAGTTAAGTGAGTAAAAGTTTGTGAAATAACTTAAATGCTATTATGTGTTGAAGGTATTAATCCATAGGTAATATTTCTATTAGGGATATCAATGTTCTATACTCAACAGTTGTGTGTAATTACCACTCAAACCAAAAAGTATACAACATTCGAAAATCCGTATAAGGAAACAAGTACTCTTCTATCCGACCTTTGTCTTATAGTTTTTAACACTAATTACTTAGACAAAAATGGAAACAAATCAATTTGGGAACAAAGGTTGGACACCTGATAGAATCGAAAATTTGAAAGGCAAAATATATATCCTAACAGGGACTACAAGCGGAACAGGATTTGAAGCAGCGAAAATATTGCTATCAAAGGGAGCAAAAGTGGTAATGCTTAATCGAAACCCAAAGAAAGCAGAAGACACCATTAAAACTTTAAAACAAGAAGTTGGTAGCCACATAGACGTTTTAGCTTTAAAAATGGATTTAGCTGTACAAGCTTCCGTAAAAAAAGCAGCTGAACAGGTTCTTAAAACAGTTCCTCAAATCGATGCGCTAATTTGCAATGCTGCAATAGCCCAAGTACCAAAACAGAAACTTACTGTAGATGGTTGGGAAAGTCAGATGGGAACGAACCACTTCGGAAATTTCACGTTTCAAGCTTTATTATTTCCTCTGATAGAAAAATCTAAAGGGAGAATAGTAACCGTTGGTAGTATGGGTTATAATTTAGGGATCAAAACCATACAATTTGACGATTTGAATTGGGATAAAAACTACAGTCCAAATGGCATATATAGCCAAAGTAAATTAGCACAAATCATGTGTGTTTATGAATTGCAAGACCGCTTACAACAAGCAGGAAAATCTGATGTGAAGGCTTATGCTTGTCATCCAGGCGCTTCCAAAACTTCATTAATTAAAACCAGTGGTAGTTTAATGACTCGATTTGTTTGGCAACTAATGAAATTATCACCGTTAGTACAATCGGCTGAAAAAGGTGCTTATCCACAATTAATGTGTGCTACAGAATCAAACCTTGACCAAAGTGGATTTTATGGACCAACAAAAAGAATGAATACTGTAGGTCCTGTAGGAGAGCATAAATTAGAGCCACACGCCAAAGATAAAGTAGTTGCTAAAAAACTATGGGAACTTTCAGAAAAGGAAACAGGTATAAAATGGAATATCTAAATTTGTAGTATGCAACATTTTAAAACATTATCATCGTATTTAGATTATTTAGAACTACCTCGACCAGAGCATCCTATGTTGAGCGTGTTCAACTCAAAAGGCGATGGCTACTTACCTTGTCCAAGAGAGAGTTCGCCACCAATTACCAATGATTGCTATACCATTAGTTTTAAAAAATATGTAGAGGGAGATTTAAACTACGGACGAACAAAATATGATTTCACTAATGGAGCTTTGATTTTCATTGCACCAAGACAAGTCTTGCAATGGGATAATAGTGTAGTTTTTGAGCGAAAAGGATTTTCAATAAACTTTCACGAAGATTTTTTGAAAGGAACGGAATTAGCTCTACAAATAAAAAAATACGGTTTCTTTTCATATTCTGTAAATGAAGCATTACACCTTTCACCAAAAGAAGAAAAGCAAATAGAATCGATAGTAGAAAATATTGAAATTGAATATCAAAATAATCAAGATGTCTTTAGTAGAGAAATTATTATTTCTCAATTAAGCACATTATTCAAATATGCCAACCGATTCTATGAAAGACAGTTTTTTAACCGAAAAGAAATAACGAACGATTTATTAGAACAATTCAATCAGTATTTAACTGAACATTTTGAATCTGGGCAATTGCAAGAAAAAGGCATTCCAAGTATAGAACAAATCGCAGATAAAATGTCAGTTTCACAACGTTACTTAAGCGATACTTTGAAAAAAGAAACGGGTAAAACTACCACCGAACATTTACACTTACGTTTAATTGATGAAGCAAAGAATGTTTTATTGAAACCGAATAAAAATATTTCGGAAGTAGCTTATGAGTTAGGATTTGAATATCCTCAATATTTTTCAAGATTATTCAAAAAGAAGGAAGGTATAAGCCCAAAGGAATTCAGAGAAAAATATAAAATGAATTAAAACTATGGATATATTAAAAACAGCAATAGATTGGGCAAAAGCCGAATTATTTTCAACCCCATTTTTCATTCTCTTCGGACTCGCGTTTATGGCAGCTAGTTTAGGTTTTTGGCAGTTAGGAAAAACGGAAATGGCTAAAGCGTACATAATTCCTAGCTTGGTGGCAGGTATTCTACTTTTAACAATTGGACTTGGATTATTTTTCACCAACAAGTCAAGGGTTACACAATTTGAGACTGCTTACAATAAGGATGCTTCAGCATTTATAGAATCAGAAATCACTCGTGCTGAAGCCACTCTGAAAGAATATAATACAATCGTTTTTAAAGTTATTCCGATTATAATCATTGTGGCAGCCTTGTTAATTATTTTTATTAACACACCAACTTGGCGTGCAATTAGTATAACAACGATTGCTATGCTAATAGTTATCTTATTAGTAGATGGAACTGCTTATGGAAGAATTGATAATTATCATAAAGAGTTGAAATTAGTTCATTTAGAAAATGAAATTAAAAAATAACTACACACAACAATGTGTATAAGTAATAGTGGTTTGAGTGCTAACTCGAACCGTTTTTCATTAAATTAAAGTATATTGATATCCGAAATGCAGTCGCTTAAATCCGCTACTGCTCATACACGAGACGGTATAACACACAGTTATTCCCCTGTAAGAAATAGGGTTTTTGACCCCGAAATATTACATAACTCCTTCATTATCTTTACTCCATCCTTAAACAAACATAGTTTGGTATAAGGGTTAGGTTGTTTTAAAATCGTCAGTTCGAGTGTTTTTGTAATAAAATTGAGGAAATTATACTTGGGCAAACTCAGCAGAACTATTGAGAAGCTGTTTTTAGTCCAGAATATCAAAACTATCCTCTACATAGATATAATATTTGAAATGTTTTATCACTCGAACTGGTACGATTTTATAGTCCAAACCCTATATCTACAGAACTACGTTGCATATTCTTGATAAACATTCATTTTTAATTGAATTTACTTGTCATTACCCGTATTTATTGGGGATAGTGAACTTATATAATTGTTGCTTTTTGGAGCAACCTTCATTTTATTAACACTTAATTAACACAATACTTAAACAAATGTTAATTAATTCATAAAAAATAAATGTAATTTTTACGGTTTTCCGTACACACATATACCTTTCAACATACTACAAACAAAGGCATTAAAATATAAAAATACGGTTCTATACACCTATATAATAGAGTTTTACCATCAAGACCATGAGAATTTACCATAATTCAAAGATGAAGTTATTTCCTAAATTTACATCAGAAGATCGCTACAAAATTTTATTAGTAAACATAAGTTTATAACACCAACCATCATGAACCCTGTAGTTAAAACCCCAATGATTTTCTATATGATAAGTTTGGATTGTTCTACTTCTAACGAAAAGAAGCAAAATCAAATGTATCATATCGAAAATAATATTGTCCTTAAGACCAATCACCATCTAAAATCCATAAAAGAAAACCACCAGTTATCTGCACTATAATATTTGTAGATGCTATATCTATGAGTATAATGATACATTATGATATCTATTATACTATAGACCAAGAGCTTAATGAATGCTATATCAAAATTTGCACACTTATATAAATGAAATTACGAATTAATGAAAACCAATACTTAACACATTATCACTGTTCACACAACATAGTAGAAGTATTTTACGGGGGGCTGTAAATACAATGTTAATTTGTCTTCTACTTGTTACCGGGAATCTTGTTAGAGTAGATTTAGGTTCCCGGTTTAAAAGAGAATCATTAACCAGCTTTTTTTAAATATGATTACGCATCAAAACACATGTAGAAATAGCATGTAAAACATGTATCTTTTCACACTTTTCTATGGTATGTTTTACCAGGATTCTCTTTGAGATTCCTGGTTTTTTTATTTACACTCTTCTTCATTTTATTTATACATTAAGTTCTTTCTATTGCTTCACTCCTATGGTAACTGTGTTTCCAGAAATCCAATGTTTGTAGTCATCGGCATAATATTGATAAGTACAACTTGCAGGAGCTTTATAAACTCCAGGGATATCAGCTTTTAGATCTAGATGAATTGTCTTAGATTCTGAGCCCGTAAACTCTCTCCAATAAAAAATCAGGTAGTTTTCAAAAATTTCATAATACGCTACTTCTTTACGCTCTACTAATTCTTTAAGTTGCCATGGCTGTGGTGTCGTTCCAGATGGTATCCCTACTATTGCCATTGGCATTGCTATTCCGCGTGTAGATCGATTATTTACTTCTATTGTCATTCTTACATTATCTCCAACTTCATATCGCGTATTCATCAATGTAGTTTTTAGTTGTAATTTACATTCATCAGAACTATCTGGTACAGGGCTATCCCATTGTATATTCATTTCATAAGGAAAAGTTATATCTTTATTGTTAAACCGAACCGTCATTTCTTGTTTTCCTTCTTTGATATAACTTTCTAAACCATCAATAACGACTTGTCCTTTTTCATTAATTTTTAATTTCTTGGAAATTGTATTTCCATTGAGATTTAAATGTACAGATTCATGATTAGCAATTATTTTATTTCTTTGTGTTCTTGTATATCCAATCAATGCTTTGAGTGCCATCGATGTTGCCTGTGTAGATCCAAACCTTCCTCCATTTCTTTTACTAATAATATATTCAATCCCTTTTGTAATCAATATATCATCTCTGTTTTCTGCCTTTAGCATTGCTAAAACAACAAAAGCTGCTGTTTCTACATATTTTGAATCTCCATAGGAACGTGTAATTGTATTTTCTACAGGTAAAGCTTTAAAATTGTATTCCTCAATATTTTTGGTAATTGCATTTAATAGCATATTACCATTATTATTATTTCCGAAATTAAAACTCGCAGCGGCTAATAATGCCATACGATATGTATCATTACTTTTTAATGCCTTTGTATAAGTAGTTTGATATTCCTTTTCTATATCCACTTGTATACCTGCTTCACTAATCGCATAAACAATATAGGCATCAGCAACCTCTTTTGGTGAACTGGCAAAACTATCATACCCTTTTTTACTTTTTCTAAATCCTCCATTACCATCTCTTCTGCTCATAAGCCAATCTACGGTTCGATCAATCATTTTCTGATTCACCTTAGGATAGATCTCTTTCATTTCTGTAAACTCTAATACTCCATAAGCAGTTAAAGTTTCATGCGGTGGTGTATGACCAAACCATTCGAACCCTCCTTCTTTGGTTTCAAAACTAATCAGTCTTTTGTATCCTTCTTTAATGTACTTCATTGCCTTAGCAGTGATCTCAGGATTACTTTTACCTGATTCTTTTAGGTATTTTAATACCATAATATTTGGATACGTACTAGATGAAGTCTGTTCAAAGCATCCATGGGGTTGACGAATAAGAGATTCTATCCCGTTCATCACATCTCCTACAATATCAGTGTAAATGGTGAAATCAGCTGTAAGGCTATTGGGTACTATTGAATTTACATCAAAAGTATATGCCTTGTTTTGCGATCCCGACACAGAAACTTCCGTTGGAAAATATGGACTTATTACTGTGACTTCTTTATTTACAGTATCACTATACATTTCTGATTTTACAGAACATACTATTCTGTTATTTGCTCTTACTGAAAGAGGAACTACTTCAACATATACTTGTCTTACTTCATTAGGTTGAAGTTTAATTTCTGAATCAAAAGATGATATTTGTTGTATCCCTTTTGGAAGATGAAGATCGACCTCTGCCTCTAGTACATCTGAAGATTCATTTTTAATAGTCAAAGGCAACCTTATAGTATCCTGAAGTGCCATATAATTAGGAATCTTAAAATCAATAGTTAATTGTTTCTTAGTGCTGTATTGCTTTTCTTTTCTTCCCACTAATCCATTATATCCTATTCCTTCTGCAATGATATTAAATGATGTAATCGCGTCAGAATTATAAAAAGACAGGTTTGCTTCTCCTTTATCATTCGTTTGCACAACTGGGTTCCAATAAATCGTTTTTCTAAAATCTGTACGTTCTTCTGGTAACATCTTACTATCGTATACAGGGACATAGAACACTCGGGGAGTATAATTTGTTAATGACCTACCTTTATACAAATAATGGTAAGCATAATTATTAAATTTTGCATTATTCAATTTTTTCTTTCCCCAGTTATGGAAGTATTTTTTATGTTTGGATGAAATTACAATTACTCCATTAGCTCCTCGGCTTCCATACAGTGATGTTGCTGCTATATCTTTTAATATTGTAATTGATTCTATAACATCTGCATCCAGGTTACCTACTTCATCATTTGCAACCGGGATTCCGTCAATAACAAACAACGGTTGATTATTACCTGATATACTACTCGTGCCCCTTATCATTATTTTTGAGCTACTCCCATAAATACCATCAGCATTCACTATATTTACTCCTGCAACTCTTCCTTGTAATGCGTCTACAAAGCTTCCTGCCGCCTGCCCTTCTAGTTCTTCGTTTTTTACAGTACTAATAGATCCAGAAATCATTCTTTTTTGTTGTATTCCATTACCCACAATTACAATTTCTTCCAATTGTGACTTATCTTCAGAAAGTTCAATTGGTGCAGGTTTAGCTTTCTTTCTAATAATCTTTTGTACAGGAGATTTCACTCCTCTAAAAGACTTTACTCTACTATTATCTTTGATATCCTCTAATCTATTCCTTGCTTGCACATCATAGCCTTTTTCTGTAGTCGTTTCTATAATACGTAATGACTTATGATCATCGGTGTAAGCAATCATAATATGTGTGTTTGCTTTTCCTAGCTTACAAGAGAATTTTCCATTCTTATTAGTATCAAATACTAATACTTTATTTCCTTGTTGATCAAACAACAACACATGTGCTTTTACAGGATTTCCTTTTGTATCAACAACAGTACCACTGTGAATCGCTTCTTTTTCTGGAAGGTATAATGCCGGGTCCTCTGTCGAAGTATTTGGTTTTATATAATCTCTCCAACCATGTGTTAGCATTACATAATCCAAAGCTTTAATAGCTTTAGGTTCTTCTGGATCAAAATAAAATACAGGTTTATGTATTTTTCCTTTTAACTCTGAAGACATCAGTAAATAAGATAGTATATGATCTTGTTTATCATCTACAAAAGAAAGTAACTTATGATCTGCTACAGCAATGGATAAATTTGCAGGAATAGGATTTCCTTTATCATCAGTAGTTTTAAGCTGTACCTCTACCTTTTCTCTGGTTTCATAATGTTCTTTATTAGTAGTAATTTCAACCTTTAGTTTTTTATGTGAATTAATAAATACTAATCGTTCTGCTATTGGTATCTTCTGAGCATCATAAAAGGTAAATCTTGTAATTCCCACAGGTAAATCTGCCGTAGGAATCATTATTTTTTGCTGATCAGACTTTATATTTTGTTTCCATAACACTTTATTCGCATTAGCAACCTCAAGATGCATGGATTTTTTTAATGTAGAAAAAACTGTTAATGTGGTTTGTATACTATCCGTGATTGCAGAAAATCGTAAGCCATTTTCATATACTTTGGGTAATTGTATTTTCTTTTCAGAAATAAAAGGTGCTGTAATTTGTGCATAATACGAAGTTTCATAAATAGCATTCATCATAAAACTTCCCATACCATCGTGATAGCTACTAAAATTGGTTACAATCGCACCTGTATCATCTATAATATTACCAGATACATCAACGGGTTTACCAAACTCGTTTAAGGCCTTTAATGCTATTTGATTTCTGGTTCCAGCAATGATTTTTCCACTTTCAGGAAAAAATTGAAGATCAATTGTGTCAAGAACCACAGGAATACTGCGTGATATAGATTCTGTTGAGCCGTTATAAGAAACTAATACATTAAGAACAACGTCTATCGTAGATAAATCCTTAGGTAAATTAAAAGTTGGTTTTGCTTTACCATTTATATCTGTTTCGACAGTATCTGATAAAATTTTCTTCCCTTTTACTGCAACTTCATATTGAATTTCTTTATGAGATAGCGGGTTGTTCTTAAGGTCTTTGACTTCAAAATTAGCAATTACTTTAGAACCTTTTCCGTATCCTTCTTTTTCAAATTTGAGTTGAAGTAGTAATTCGGGTTGAATTACCTTTTGAATCGTAACTTTTTTAGTAAAAAAAGAGGTTTCGCCAGCATTACGCATCCAATTAGTATACATTTTTAAGGTGTATATTCCACCTACCCAATCTTGTTTTGTATCAAAATTACCATAGGCATATCCTTCATTTATTCTGATCTTTAATTGCTTTACCACGGTCCCTTTAGGTGAGATTAGTTCGGCATACATAGCATCACTTATTGTTGTAATTTTATGTTCACTATCTACAACATAAGATTTAAACCAGATCGTTTCTCCAGGAAAATAAAATGGACGATCAACATGAGTATAAATATCCTCAATAAGCTCTTGATTATCTGAATGGTTAACAAATGAAATTGAAGCTATGCTTAATATTAAAATCAAGATGCTTTTTTTTATGTTTTGTTTATATGTACGCATAATGCTATAATTTTATTTTGATTTGTATTCCTATTTCACTCACAATTGGGGTATTAAAAAACTGAAGACCTTGTCCTGATGTATGATCAAACAAACTACTATACGGTGATGCCCCTCTAAATCGTGAATAGGTGAATAAGTTATTTCCATAAACCCCTATATCAAACTCACGTATAAAATCTCGATCATCAGGTTTTTTTATAGAGTAGGAAAGGTTAATTGATTTTAGATTGAGGTAACTACCGTCTACAATTCCCTCTTCTCCGACACCTTCAAACCCATACCGTACAAACCGATTCTCTGTAATGGTATTTGATGGGTTAGCAAAGTCCACAGTTATTGTATTAGGTTGCCCTAGCTGATTTACTCCTTCAAACAAAAAACCTGTAATCTCTCTTTCTTCTGCAGATTGCTGAGAGGTTCCTAAATAATTCAAGGCACTCTGAGTACCATTCCACACATCTCCACCTTTTTGAAAATCTATTAAGAAATTGAGCTTAAATCTTTTCCAGTTAAATTGATTAGAAAAACCTATTGCAAAATCTGGTGTAGGATCACCAATAACTTGTAAGTCTTGAGCTATTAAAGGGAATCCATTATCATCTATAATGACATTATCCTGCGCATCACGTTGATAGGCGGTACCGACTAATACGCCTGCAGGTTGTCCTTTAATCAGGTTTTTTGATATGGTTGTAAAACCTGCAATAGGAATACGCTCCTGATTTCCTTGTATTTTTAATACTTTATTTCTGTATAATGAAAAAACAATTCCGGGAGCGTAAGAAAAGTCATTATATGTATTTACAAATACTTCTAAATTTGCTTCGAAACCATAGGTTCTAATATCTGCAATATTCTGAAGTTGAAATCCTTCTCCCTCTAACACAGGAAATACACTTTCATCAATCGTATTGTTATAGTATGTTAGTCCAAAATTTATAGGCTTATTAAAAGCATCGGCCCTAATCTGAGTAGTTATAGAATAGCTTATTTTTTCTTCTAGCTGTAAAGCATCACTTACAAACAAGTCATTATTTGCTATTAAACCTTGACTTTGAAGCGGGGTTATATTTAAACTATTGTGACTTTGATTATTATAATACAGAGGAGTATCTTTTACACTAAAATCTGCGCTTGTGGAAATTTTAAACTCTCCAACCCCATTCATATCAAATAGATCAGCGAGATCTGTCTCTAACGCTATACTTGGTAAAAACCATTTGTTATTTTGAACAGATGATACATAGGAAGTATTACTCAACTTTATGGTTGTATCCCAATCTGATATGGTATAACTTATTATATTAAATAATTGAAGTGTATTTCTAGTAAGTTTCTGAGTTGTAATATTGCTATCTGTTGGGTTTTGGAAAGAAAAAGGATCAAAACCACTGCGCTCTGATAAGTTATATCTTAACCCTTTATAAGAATAACTTGCTTTCGAAGTAAAATCAATATCTGATTCATCAAGATATTGATTAAGTTTAAAGGTAGTTTCTGCATTAAAAGTATTCGTATCAAAAGCCTTATCACTACTAAATCCATCATTATACCCAACTGTACCTGGAATCAATCCAAAACTTTGTTTATTTGAGACATAACTATGATTTATATTGGTATATAACGAGGTATCTTCTCCTAATTTAAAACCATTTTGAATACTTGCAGAAAACATGCTATTAACAGACCTATTCCTATTATTTTTTAATAACCATAAGGGATTATTAAAATGCTCCGGACTAAAACTACGCTGTGTATCTGTGATAAGTCTACTCCCTTGTTGATTTTCAAAACTGACTGGGGTAGCCCATGTATTAAGTAATAAAGTATTTAAAAATCCATTAAGGTTAGGTTGATTATCAATTCTTTTGGCATACTTAATAAAAGTATCCCATGTTACTTTTTTATCAGAATTTTTAGGATTGTTATATCTTAATTCTATCTCCTGAAAACGACTTCGTTCTGTATTGAAGATATCTTTGTTTCTTTTATCCCGGTAAGTTACTCCATAAAAATTCTTATCGGTAGTGATATTAAAAAAAACACTATTACTGGTTTTTGTAATCGTTTTAAATATACTGTTATCATAGTCATTAGCTTTTTCACCCCCGGTATCTGATAGAGGTATTAATCTCCCATTCTGATCAAATGGATATGCAATCCCATCAAATTGTAAACTGTTTAGTCTTGGTCCATAAGAAAATACTACTCCGCTTTCTGGTCCAAAAAAAGTAGATTCAGCATTAAAGGGCTGTCCTTGACTAAACGTGCGTTGCAGATTAGGTAAATTATTTTGTTTTACAAACTGTAAACTGGTAGTCGAATTCCATCCAACTTCGTAAAAAATATCCGGACTAAAATAAGTAAGGTCAACTTTATTATTTTCTTTTTCAATGTCTATCCCTTTAATCCTGTTATATTGAAAATAAGATCCTCTTTGATTAAAAGTATACTTGCTTTCATTAAAGCTAGGGATATTAAAGCGTGTATTAGTCTTTTTTTGTATAGCATCAGAATATGCAGTGCTTTGCATTGGCAATACAGCTTCTTTTTTGGTCATAGCAATAGTTTCTATTTGCCCTAACAGCTCTGCTGTTACTATAACCTCTTTAGAAGAAAACCCTACATAGCTAAATACTAAGACATCTCCCACATTGCAATTGATACTATAATTACCATCAAAATCAGTTTGAACACCTACATTAGTGCCCTTTATCATAATATTAACCCCTGGAAGCGGCAATCCTTCATTATCTGCTAATACTCCAGTTAATGTTCCATCTTGTGAGAACACTGTTGAATAGCAAAGTAACATCAGTACAGTTATAGTGATACACTTAAAAAGTAGTGAGTTTTTCATAGTCGTTAGTTTTTAGTTACACTTAAAAGTACTTTACCAATAGGGTTTTGGAAATCACAAATGAGGGAAGTATACTTTTCGATTAGGCAACTCATGTTTTAGAAAAACCTAGTGTAAAACGTACCTGATTCTGCTTTCTCAATAAATCATTATAGTATTGATCATTGTAAACTTTAATTAAACCTTCACATAATCCTTTTTTAGTTTTGCCTAAATTGTAACCTATTAACTTTTAAATTTTAGGTCATAAAAATTTAAAAATATTCAACATGCTCGATCAGTTATATTTTAAAGTAGCCACAATATCTGACCTTCCTGCAATGCAAAATGTTGGCACACAATTATTTGATCTCCCAATTAAAATAAATCGTGCCAAAGAATTTCTAAACGACCCTAGACATCATTTGATACTTGCATATTATAAGAAAGAAATTATCGCCATGGCATCTGCATTTCACTACATTCATCCGGATAAGAATCCTTCTTTATTTATAAATGAAGTGGGGGTTATAGAAACATATCAAAATATGGGCATAGGAAGAAAAATTACAGCTTATTTATGCGAATATGCAAAACAACTAGATTGCCATGAGGCATGGGTAGCTACAGAACACTCTAATGTCGCCGCTAGAAAAACTTATTATGCTGCAGGAGGTGTAGAAGACAAAGACCCTATTGTTGTTTTTAATTTTGATCTTGATAAGAACCAGTCATCATAGACAGGGGTGTCTCGTGATAATATATACATACGGCTACTTTTTATTTAGTAACTTTATCAACTGTCAAACATACTCATCAAAAAAGTACATACAATTCATAAATCAAAAACTAAAATCACACACAAAATCACACTATCATGAAAAAAATTCTTTTCCTTTTTTGGGCTCCATTTTTTTTTATTTCCTGTTCTACTCCAACCAAAACTGCTACTCCTCCAGACTATATTAAAATGGTAGAAACTGGTCTTGGACACCCGGTTCATATAGAAGGAGACTCTACATGGACTATAGAAGAACGTATGGAACATTACGGAGTACCAGGTGTTAGTATTGCTGTGATTAAAGACTATAAGATTGAATGGGTAAAAAGTTACGGTATTGTAGATAAAGAGAATGCAAAACCTGTAACATCGCAAACTCTTTTTCAGGCTGGATCAATTAGTAAACCTGTAGCGGCATATGGTGCATTAAGAATGGTCGAACAAAATAAAATTAATTTGGATGAAGATGTAAATATCTATCTGCAATCTTGGAAACTACCTGATAGCGAATTTACTAAAGATAAAAAAGTAGCACTCAAACACCTTCTAAATCATTCTGGAGGAGTTACTGTACATGGTTTTTTAGGATATAGTCCTGATCTTCCTGTACCAACAGTTGTTCAAGTACTTAATGGAGCGCCCCCTGCTAATTCTGCTCCAATATTTGTTGATAAGGTCCCGGAAAAAAGTTTTCGATACTCTGGTGGAGGATACACAATAATGCAACAAATGATGATGGATGTAGAAGGTAAATCATTTCCGTCCTTAATGAATGATTTGGTATTGCAACCATTAAATATGAATAATAGTACCTATAATCAGCCTTTAGAAGGAGAACAATTACAAATGGCAGCAACAGGATATTTACCAGATGGTTCAATGACAAATGGTAAACGACATACTTACCCAGAAATGGCTGCTGCAGGATTATGGACAACAGCAGAAGATCTTGCGAAATTTGCAGTCAATATCCAAGAAAGCATAAAAGGAAATAGTAAAATTGTAGTATCGCAAGAAATGGCTACTAAAATGCTTACCCCTTTTGTAGAGAAATTTGTAGGCCTAGGTATTTTCATTACAAAAAAAGGAAATGAAATATACTTTGGTCATGGTGGATGGGATGAAGGATTCTCTAGTGAATTAATAGCTCATAAAGACAAAGGATATGGAGTCGTTGTACTCACCAATTCTAATCATCCAGATTTTATTAGTGAATTAATTAGATCAGTGGCCAACACCTATGCATGGGATAACTATGTCCCAACATATAAGAAAATGGAAATAGATACAACAAATCTTTCCAAAATTAGTGGTCGTTATCAGATAGATCAAAACAGAGTAACCGAAGTATATTACTCTAACCAGCATCTGTTTAGAAAAAGTATCGGCGAAAAACCTGTTGAATTATTTAAAATTTCTGACAGTACATTTATAAGTAGAGATAATGAACGACCGATTCAATTTAAGATGGATAAAGAAAGTGGTGAGTTTCAGGCGTTGCTTTTAAATCCTGACGATGGCAAAATCGAAGCCACTTTAAAACGATTAAATGAAGATCAAAAACTTCCATTAGAATTTCTAGCTTCTGGTGACTTTGAAAATGGATTAAAAGAGTATAAAACCTTAATACAGGCCAATCCAAATAATCCTGTTATTGCAGAAAACAATTTAAATGGATTAGGATATCGATTAATGAATACTGACAACCTAAAACTTGCTCAAGATGTGTTTAAAGTCAATACACTACTCTACCCTGATAGTTCTAATGTTTACGATAGTTATGCCGAAGCTTGTATGAATATTGGCGAACTTGATCTGGCTATAGAAAACTATGAGAAATCGTTGGAATTAAACCCTCAAAACACTCATGCCTCCAAAATGATCGAAAAAATGAAGGAGAAAAAGGAAAATGAACTTTAATTCATAACATATATTGTAGTACAAATGAACAAGCATATAATCATCGTATTCGTTATATTTCTAACAAGTTGTGGAATACCTCAGTCTGAGTTTGACCTTGTGAAAAATGAAAATAATGCTCTAAAAAAACGTATAGACTCTATAGAACATCAGCTTAATACATTAGAATATTTGGTTGATAATTCTGAAGTTGTTCTAGCAAATACAAAAGTCAAAGAATTAACATCAACATATAACGGACAGAACTATAAAATCAAGATTAAATTCCCCAAGGGCTATGAAAATGGATCAGAAAAATATCCTGTACTCTACGTTTTGGATGCAGAAACAAATTTTGGAGGAGTAAGTTATATTGTTCAGAGATTAATAAAAGATAAGCTTATTCCAAAAGTCCTGATTGTTGGTATTGCCTATGGTACAGACTACGATGATTTTTACAAATTAAGAAGTAGAGATTTAACTCCTGTCGAAGATAAAAACTTAAGAATTGGCGGTAAACAATATGTTGACCCAACTGGTGGGGCTCCAGAATTTACTAATTTTTTAGAGTCCGAACTTTTCCCTTTTATCGCAAAAAACTATAGAGTAAAAGAAGAAGAACGAGCTATTTATGGACATTCTTATGGTGGACTTTATGGGTGCTACGTAATGCTTAAGAAACCTCATTTATTTAACAAATATCTATTATTAAGCCCATCCCTTTGGTTTAAAGATAATTTATTAATTAAAGAAGCAAAGGAAACAGAACTTAACCTAAAACCGACTAAGCTTTATATGGCTTCAGGAATGCTTGAAACACGAATTCAAAATCTACAAATGGACTTTGTTTTTACTCTTAATTCTAAAAGACAAAAGAATCTTGAATTAAAAGTAGATGTGATGAGAAATGAAACTCATAGAACCGTTTTTGGGCCTGGCTTTACAAATGGATTGCGATATTTATATTCTGAAAAAAAGGAACAATAGTTTAAGTATTAAAAAATGCAAGTCAAAAAATATGTTAGATATCTGTTTGGAATAGCTTTTTTGGTCTTTGTGCTTAATAAATTCTATCTAAGACCATGGGTCTTAGATAATAACTTTTACATGGTTTTTAAAGTCATTGTGCTCTCAATTCCTAATACTATCGAAGCTATATTTGGAACACTTATTATTACAGCGTTATTATTACGATTAAGACATTATTTAAACAAGACACATAGTATTAAAGATGTTTATATCTATTTGATAGCGGTTAGCATAGCATCATTATATGTCATATCCCAAGAACTAAAATGGCATAATCTTGGAGGAAATAATGTATTTGACATTAATGATGTTATAGCTTCTGTAATTGGATTAATTGGCACATACGCCACCATAAATACATTTGGTTTTACAGAACAATTAGAGTAAATCAAACCATTCATTATATGTACATTACCTAATTCTTGTGTCGAATTGCTAAATAAAAAAACATGTCAGTAAAAACTAATCATTTTGCCAAAGCTGCAATGCTTATTCGTAAACCAATTTCAGATGTTTTTGATGCATTCATAGATCCAGAAATTACTTCTAAATTTTGGTTCACAAAAGGCTCGGAAATACTTAAAGAAGGTAAAACAACCGACTGGACCTGGGAAATGTTTAATCATACCGTTTCAGTATTAGCAATTCTCATTATAACTAATGAAAAAATCCGTATCCAATGGGGAGATGATCCCGAAGCTATTGTAGAATGGACATTTAAATCTTTAGGAGCATCTAAAACATTTGTTACTATTACGAATACTGGATTTAAAGGTACTCCAGATGAATTAATAAGTCAAATCAGGGATGCAACAGGAGGGTTTACCTGGGTGTTAGCGGGATTAAAATCATATCTGGAGCATAACATCGAACTCAATCTCATTGCAGATAGGTATCCTAAAGAACTAAACTAATGAATAACAGCACTTAACACATCACGATAACTATCTAACTTATGAATATCTTAAAAATTACCTGTTGCACTTTATTTACTCTATTTATGTTTACATCATTGCTAGCTCAGGATTGGGCAAACCTTAAACGATTTCAAAAAGAAAATAGTGAATTAAAGTTGCCTACTACCGGAGAACATCGAGTTGTATTTATGGGGAATTCTATCACTGAATTCTGGTTACAACAAAGGCCACAATTTTTCAATAATAAACCTTATATAAATAGAGGTATTAGTGGTCAAACTACTCCTCAAATGGTATTACGTTTTAGACAAGATGTTGTTCATTTAAAACCATCAATTGTTGTAATTCTGGCTGGTATAAATGATATTGCTGGCAATACAGGCCCTTCAACACTACAAATGATTATGGATAATATCATTTCAATGACAGAGTTGGCAAAATCTAACAACATCAAGGTCATTGTATGCTCTGTACTTCCCGCAAATAATTTTCCGTGGAAAAAAAAGATGAAACCAGCAGAAAAAGTAATAGAACTTAATACAATGATAAAATCATATGCAGACCAAAATAACATTACTTATGTAGATTATTTTAGTGCTATGGTAAATACATCTAATGGTTTACAGAAAGATTTAGGGGATGATGGTGTACATCCAAATGCAAAGGGATATGCTATCATGGAACCAATTTTGGAAACCGCTATTGAAATAACATTGAAAAAAATTGATGACTGATAGGATATCTCTCCCCATATAGACAATACTGAATGAATGAAATTGATAAAAAATATACTTTAGAGCTTACCGAACATTTTTTTAGAAATGAATATGGAAAAATAGCCTCTGTAGTTACTCGATATATTGGAACTAACAATGTTGAAACTGCTGAAGATATCGTGCAGGAGACATTATTAAAGGCTGTAGATCATTGGCAACAGCACGGAATACCAGAAAATCCTCAAGCATGGTTATATACCACTGCAAAAAACCACACACTTAATATTTTAAAAAGAAAAAAGTATAAAGTTCAATACGAATCACTATTACAACAAGAGGGAAATCATATCGCACTAGAAAAACTTGAAATTTCTGAGGATCTTATTAAAGATGAGCAGCTAAAAATGATGTTTGTCTGTTGTCATCCTGATATTTCAGAAAATTCTCAAATTGCACTTATATTAAAAATACTTTGTGGTTTTAGTATTCAAGAGATAGCCAATGCTTTTTTTACTACAACAGAAACTATTAACAAACGATTAGTTAGAGGTCGAAAACAGCTAAGAACTTCTGAGATTTCCTTTGAAATCCCTAAGAATATTTCAGAAAATATAGATATTGTGCTTAAAACAATTTACCTTCTTTTTAATGAAGGATATAGTCCATCACAACAAAATAAAGTAATACGATATGATCTCTGTTTGGAGGCCATAAGGTTGGCAGAAATTCTTGTATATAATACCCATATTCAACTCAAATCTGATGTGTATGCCTTATTAGCATTGATGTATCTAAATGCTGCTCGTTTTGAAGCCCGAAGTGATACAGGTACTATTATAGAAATGCATAAACAGGATAGAAAAAAATGGAATACTTCATTAATAAATACAGGAATTCAATATTTAAACCAAACAACTAAAGAAGATACAATCTCTATTTATCTTATTCTGGCAACTATTTCTGCTCATCATTGTATTGCTCCCAATTTTGAAGCTACAAACTGGAGAGAAATACTTTCTCTTTATGATAGTCTTCTAGAATTAGAAAACACACCTCTTGTGCGCCTCAATAGAAGTATTCCTCTGGCAAAGGTTAAAGGAAATACTACAGCAATTAATGAATTATTACAATTAGAACGTAACTCTGATATCAGTAATCATCATCTTTTTCATGCTACATTAGCAGAATTTTATATACAAGAAAACAAAAATAAAAATGCGATAAAACACTTACAGCAAGCCATTATAGCATGTAACAATCCAAGAGATCTCCAACAACTAGAAAAAAAAATAAAAATAATGTCCCTATAATATCTACTCGATTGTTGTAAGGGTATAATCTAAAAAATAGAACAATGAAAGAATTCATGTTATTTATCAGAAGTGAGGAGAGTCCAAAAGCAAACCTTTCTCCAGAACAATTACAACAACATATCGAAAAAGTTGGTGGTTTTATAAAACGACTAACTGAAGAAGGTAAAATGAAATCTGCTCAACCTCTCGAAATGGAAGGTCGTATGTTATCGTATAAAAATGGAAAAATTATTGACGGACCTTACAATGAGACCAAAGAGGTTATTTCTGGTTATTATCATCTTATGGCAGAAAGTCTGGAAGAGGCAATCGAAATCACAAAGGAAGACCCTCGATTCGAAGAAGGTATCTGGCGCATAGAAGTTCGTCCGGTTAAACGAGTAGAAGGAATCAATTAAAACTGAAACAATGTAAAAGGGCATTAAAAGATGCCCTTTTACATTTAATCTTTTTTACAATTCATTCTAAGCAAATTTTAATATGCTCAAAAAGTTTATTGTTTTATACTTTCAATCTTACTGATCATTACTCGGGCATTTTCATTTGTTGGATCTAGTGCTAATGATTTTTTATAATTCTGAAGTGCTAAATCGTATTGCTTATTTTCAAGATACCCTTCTCCTAAACTATCATAAGGGTTAGAAGCAGAAGGAAATACAGAAACCGATAGTTCAAAGATCTTGATCGCGTCTTCAATTTTTCCTCTATTTAATAATGTATATCCCACACTATTAAGTTCAAACTCATTCTCAAAATTATACGTTTCTAATTGGTCTTTTCTTAATTGTTTGTAATACGCTATACCATCATCGACATTATCCAAACATTTTTGAAAAATCGCTCTTCCAATAGATTTTTTACCAAATGGTTTTATATCATCCAGTATTCCCTCTACTACTCCCCTAATATTACCAGTTGCACCCGGGCTACTAGAATTTGTGCTCACCGCAATTCCCATTTCAAAATGAGGATATACAAAGAAAAATGTATTGGTTCCGAATGCTCCTCCATGATGACTATAGTAAATCCCTTCACTGTCTTTATCTATTGGCCAAAAATATCCAATCCACTCATCTTCATCGAGCATTAATATTTTACTATGAGATTCTTGTACTATTTTTTTAGTAGAATCTAGTTGAAACTTCATATATGAAATCAAATCAGGCATTGTAGATTTTAAATGTCCGGCAGCTCCCAATAATGTTTCTGGTAAAGGAAGACTTGGCATTAAAACTCCTTTATTATATCCTCTTGCTAGTCGTTTTTTTTCTTCAGCATTAAGTCGCATCTTGGTCTGCGTCATTCCTGAAGGTTTAAAAATAAATTGCTCTAACAACTCTGGATATGTTCTTTCATAAGCAGTTTCTAAAATATGCCCCATTAGATTAGCTCCCAAATTAGAGTATCCATATTTTTCCCCAGGAAGTGTATCCAAGGTAATTTCTTTTAAGTGATTAAATAGCTTTTCTTTTGTATACTCCTTCTCTATTTCATGTACTCTAAAAGCTAAACTATCGTCTCTATTCTCGAATAATTCATCAATTCCTTTATTATTTTTTGGTAAACTCGAAGTATGAGTAATTATATGTTTTATCAAAATAGGATTACCATTATACTTGAGATTATCATAATCCCCTTTCAAATATTTTCTAATATCATCATCCAAACTTAATTTACCATCGAGTACTGCTTGTGCGACCAAAGTACCGGTAAATGTTTTAGTCACCGAACCTATTTCATAAAACGTTTGATCGGTAGGTGGATTTGCTTTTCCTTTTTCTAATTCTCCATAATGTGCTGTATACTCTTTTTCTTTTGTATACACAGCAACAGAAAGGGATGTAATAGAAGAATCTTTTAAGGCTAAGGCCGCATTAGTATCGATTGATACCTGAACCGAATCAACTTCTTTATTTTGAAGGGGTTCACTTTTTACTGGGTCTTTCTCATTTTTACAACTTATAAAAACAATAATAATGAGTAGGGAAATTATTTTATTTTTCATTTTTGTGAGTTAGCGTGCTTTTAAAGATAGCTTTTTAAAAAAACTGTTACAGTCTTTAACCTAAAATATTTTAACAATATCTACATATATCTGATTCTATGATAATTATCATTTTAATCGTTTGTTCTAAGCTTTATTTTAGTTTTCAATAAAAACGTACCTAATGCTATCTACTCCAATAAGAGATTATTAAAGAAAGAACAACATACTCTATGAATTCTGATCAAACCTATAATCACCTGGTATTAGATACCTGGAGACATTCCAGAGATAAAATTGATAATAGACAAGATATCATGCGAGAGTTAGTTAGGTATGCTACATTAGCAGCAAATAGTCATAACACCCAACCCTGGCGTTTTAAAATTACATCTGATTGTATTACTATCTTACCAGATTTTACCAGAGAGTGTCCTGTTGTAGATCCAAATAATCACCACCTATTTGCAAGTTTAGGCTGTGCTACAGAAAATATGTTATTAGCTGCTGAAGCTTATGGGCTTAAAGGGCATGTATCTATAGATATGAAAAAAAGTAATTCAATATTCATTAATTTCGAACCTTATCCTGTATCCAAATCTATTCTATTTCAAGCAATTACCAACAGACAATGTACTCGAACCCTATACAATAACAAACCTGTACCTATTGAACAATTGAAGACACTTGAGAATATTTCACAAAGTAATAATGTATCTATATTTTTGTCAACCGATCAAAAGGATTTGAAAAACATTTTGGAATATGTAATTGAAGCTAACACTTTTCAAATGAAAGATAAAGCCTTTGTAAAAGAGCTAAAAGAGTGGTTACGCTTTAATACATCTTCGGCAATATCACATCGTGATGGCCTTTTTTCTGCTGCTACAGGTAACCAAACTCTCCCTACATGGATTGGTAATGCTTTTTTTACATATGGATATAATATCAAAAAAGAGAACAACAAATATATAGATCACATAAAGAGTTCCTCGGGAGTAATTGCATTCTCATCTCAAAACAACACCAAAGAAAATTGGATTAATACGGGCAGATCTTATCAACGTTTTGCGCTACAAGCAACTGCATTTGGGTTAAAACATGCATTCATCAATCAACCTGTAGAAGTACCAAAAATACAAACACAATTAGGAAGTTATTTAAATATTGAAAAAGGACAAATAAGTCTATTGGTTCGTTTTGGTTATGGCCCTAAGCTCCCAAGATCATTAAGGCGTTCTATTGATCATGTTATTATTTAAAATATAGAATGTAAAAATTTAAAATTAACATATTATCTATAAGATGTAATTTATAATCTAGGTAATTAATTTATTACATCTATTGTTTATTAGCTATATTAACTCAAAGTTGCACAATGGTAAACGTAACAATAAGCAGCAAAAGAAATCCCGAAGTTCAAAACATCATATTGTATGATATCAGAATAACCTCTTGGGGAGCAATCCAGGTAAATAACTCAGATTTTTTTCCTTCAAGTTTTCAAATAAAAACAAAAGAAAAAATAATTTATATAGACCCTGTAGAAGTAACTAATGCCGAGAAAGCAGATTATATTTTTATTACTCATTCTCATCCAGATCATTTCTCTTTAAAAACAATAGAACAAATAGCAACTTCAGAAACAATACTTATCTGTTCTAAAAGCGTTTTTAAAAAACTATCTAAAAAAAAATATTTGGTTAAACAAGTTAAACCAGGAAGCGTTATTATTTTAGATACTATAACTAGTGAATCTATAACCGCATATAATACCAAAAATGTGTTTTTATGGATCAAAGCACATCCAAAATCCAAAAAGAATGTTGGTTTTATATTGACTTTGGAAAATGGTATTCGTATCTATCATGCCGGTGATACTGATTATATCCCCGAAATGAAAAACTTAAAGAACATTAACATCGCAATGATTCCTGTTGGGGGAGATAATTTGACTATGAACATTGAAGAAGCTGCAAAAATGATCAATACCATTAAGCCCAATTTTGTGATACCAATGCACTACGAACTTAGGAATTCGAATGATATAATCACTTTCAAAAATCTTGTTGATAAAGAAATTAAGGTGAAAATTTTTGAATAATCAACGAATCATATATAGAATATAGCAAGGCTAACTAATCAAATTTGTTACCTTTTTTTTCTTTAGTATATTGCATATAAACCTATCTATTTTTGTAATAAAAAGAGATTGAAGTAAGTATATACAAATGATTAGAAGTGATAAAGAGTTATTGGATTTCTTTTCCAAATTATCCATACCTATTGCTGAAACCACAATAAAAGAGAGGAAATATTCTTTAGGGGAAAAAATTATTACTCAAGAAAAGCATGTTTCTTCTATTTTTATTATCAAACATGGTATTGTAAAATGCTATGTTAATGAAGATAATGGAAGAGATTTTATTCAGGAATTTTTTAGTAAAGGAGAGATTTTAGGAGAATTAGAAGTATTAAACGACATTATCAGTTTTTGTAATGCAGAAGCAATGACAGAAGTTATTGTTTATCAAATTGATCAAAAGGATTTTTATACATTACTAAAGGATCAACCAGAATTTAATTTATTATTATTAAAAGCATTGTCTAATAAAGTTCGAGATACAGCTATAAGAGCTTCACAGCAGCAATCTCATTCTATTGCATATAATCTAGAAAAATTAATTTCCTTTTCTTCTGAAGAATCCAAAATGCTCTCTAAACAAGATTTAGCAGATTATTTAGGCATCACTTTACGCAGCCTCAATAGAGCCATGAAAGATATAATCATACATTAATATTGGTGTATTACTGACTAGAACTCTAATCTTACTATATTTTGATTTGGATTTATTATGGTTTATTCTACTTTATGGTATATTTGATCTCAAGAAAAATTTTCTATCAAAAAATCACAGAGATAAATAAGTAAGTTGTAAATGGATAACTATGCCATTCTAAGTGTTATTAGTTTTATGATAGTCTTTATATCATCCCTGTTTTCTATTTTCTTATTTACAGTAAAAACAGAAAATAAAACCAGTAACCGCCTTATTGCTGCTTTTCTTATTATCATTGCCATTGATATTAGCTCTTTTTTTTACCATAGATTTATTGATATGCCAATGGTGTTAGAAATGTTAAGAATGGATCTTCCATTACTTTCTAGCCCACTAGAGTACCTTTTTGTATTATCAGTAATCTATAGTGACTTTAAAATTAAGCGCATACACTTATTACATGCTATTCCTTTTCTGGCAAGCACTTTGGTTTTTATGCCGCGATTTTATTTATCAAATACTGAAGCTCGAAATTCTTTTTTTGAAACTTATCTTGATAATCCAGAAGTTTTATTTTCAATAATAATAGGTCATATTCAAGTTATAATTTACATTGTTGCCATCTTCATTGTTTTGAAAAAATCCAAAAAAGTGATGCTTGAGAATTTCTCTAATGCTACTACCGCAAAACATAAATGGTTATTTCAATTAAATATTATTTCTATAATTTTATTTGCTTTTAGTACAGGAAAGACCATATTCAAATTTATCAATGATGATTTTGATACTGTAAATATAGTGCGCATCATCATGGCTTTTCTGGTATTATGTTTTATATGTTGGTTGATTTTAAAAGCACTTTATCATCCTGAATTTTTTAGACGAATTGATTCTAAGTTAAAGCCTGTCGAGAATATTATCGCCAAGGAAGAAATACCTATTGAACATAAAGAGGATGAAGAAGTCAAACAGCAAATACAGAGATTAAGAGCACACATGCTTGACCAAAAACCGTATTTAAATCCTACGTTAACTATTCAAAATTTGGCAGATGATTTACAGCTACCAGTACGAGAAGTTTCTATTTTGATTAATCATCATCTTAATCAACATTTTTTTGATTTTGTAAACGAATATCGCATTCAACATGCCAAAGATATTTTACAAAATCCTACAAAAAAACAATTTACTATTCTGGAAATTTTATACGAAGTAGGTTTTAACTCCAAATCATCTTTTAATACAGCGTTCAAAAAATATGCAAATGTAACTCCAACAGAATATCGTAAAAAAACAAATCATGTATAGAACCAAATAATCTAAGGTTTCAAAGTCTATGAACTATTTATCATCCATAACTTTAATCATTATTTTTATTTCTTTTTTCTTTGCATTCTTTTTATTTACAGTAAAGACTACAAATAAATTAAGTAACGTTTTTATTGGGTGTTTTTTAATAGCTATTGCTACAGAAATAAGTGTGTTTTTCTATGAATTTTATATTGATACTCATCCTGTAATTGACGTATTAAGAGATAATATTAGCTTTTTACAGAGTCCATTCCTTTTTTTATATGTTCTTTCTATGTTATATGCTGATTTTAAATTACAATACAAGCATTTATTACATAGTATCCCATTTGTTCTGATAACCATTCTTTTTTTTCCGAACCTCATTGATCATCAAACTATAGTATCATATCTGGGAGGTGAAACATATGAAAAAGGAATTTTTATTACCGCCATTCATATTCAATTTTTAATATATATCATAGCAATATTTATAATACTATATAAAGCCAAAAAGATATTTTTAGAGAATTACTCTCAAGCAAACACCGATATCTACAAATGGTTGTTTCAGCTTAACATATTGATTAGTATTGTTCTTGGTTTTGGGATTTTTAAAAATGTATTTAGAGCTTTTAGTACAGATATACAATCTCTTCATGTTACGAAAATTATCATAACATTGCTCTTATTAGGTTTTATATGCTGGATTATATTAAAAGGGCTTTATAATCCCAAAATTTTTAGAGGAATTGATTCTAATCTAAAATCTGTAAATAACCTTATTACTATTAATGAGTCATCTTCGACAATCAATAAAATTATCGATGAGTCTATACAAAAACAGATTAATCTTCTAAAAACATATATGCTCGAAAAACACCCCTACCTAAACCCTACGTTAACCATTCAAAATTTAGCAGAACAAATACATATCCCTTCCAGAGAATTATCTGTATTAATTAATCATCATCTTAACCAGCATTTTTTTGATTTTATAAATGAGTATCGCATACATCATGCTATGAATATTCTAAAAGATCCTTCAAAAAAACAGCTCACCATATTAGAAATTTTATATGAAGTAGGTTTTAATTCTAAATCATCTTTTAATACGGCATTCAAAAAATATGCAAATGTGACTCCAACCGAATATCGCAAGAGAGCAAATCTTATATGAATAAAGAAGAATACATTTTTTAAACCTATGGTTTATTTATCTTCAACTACATTGGCTTAAAACCTGTTTTTAAAACAGTTATACACTATCACATAAAGTTTATAAGACAACCTATAAAACTTAAAGGCTCTTGTAAATTTTTAAATCCTATGATCAGAAAAAAAACTCTATAGATAAATCTATTAATTTAGGATGTAGATCACTATCAAAATTTTATACAGAAGACTTGTTTTTTGGTAATATGAGGCAGGTATTTGTTGATTTGTTGTATTTGTTATATTAATTATTTGGTAAAATTGTTAGTACTATTCACAAACTTAAAAACAAAATGTATGAATAATTTTTGCAAAAAAATCTTAATATTCATCTTCATACTAAATACACTTAATCTTTTTTCTCAAACAGTTAACGTTTCAATAGATCTGGAAAAGCAACGTTTTTTAGGCGAAGAATCAAATCTTGATCGATCTAAATATTTTAATCTCCACAATGCAAGTGAAGAGCCTGCTTTTCCTAATTTTCTAAGAAATAATAATTTTGGATTCGGTCGTCGTTTTTTTGATCCTCATTCTGATCGAAGTTTTGTAAATCCTGTAGGAAATTATCCAAATACCCCTCCTACTTCTGATGGTATCGTAAGACCCGTTAGAAGGTTTATAGCGACTAGTAATCCAAAAAATTCCTGGAAAGCGGACTCAGAACCGGTTACCGGAGCCTTATCTGCAGCAAGATATTTTGTTGATGAAGTCGATAATCAAAACAGACCAGAATATTGGGAGCCGTTTAATGAGCCTTTTATTAAAGCTAACAATTTTATTGGACCAAGCGCACCTACAGGTCAAGCTGTAGTAAGAAAAATGAGTGAATGGTTTCGTGATATGGCCAAAGGTATTCATGATACGCCCGAGTTAGCTAAAATGAAAGTAATAGGATTCTCTAGTGCTTTTCCGTCTTATGCAAGGAGAGATTTTTCTGAAACCTGGCAAAATCATATGAAACTTTTTATAGATGTAGCTGGAGCAGAAATAGACGCACTTTCTGTCCATCCTTATGATGGAGTTAATCAAATTGGACAATCCAATGGAAGATCAGGAAGTAATTCTGAAGCCATACTAGATTTGTTAGAAGCATATACAAATGAGACTTTGGGTGCTCCAAAAAAACTAGCCATAACAGAGTTTGGTGTTATCGAACGAGGATTTCCTCCGGGTCCTGCTCCAGGCTTTTATAACGAATCAGCTTCTGCCATTACTATAAATGGCTTAAATAGTATGTTGTTTAATTTTTTTGAAAGACAGGATAATATCGAAATCTGTATCCCTTTTATAACTGGTCGAGCAGATTTTTGGTATCAAGATTTTATGCAAGACGGTGGGGATGGAACGGTAAGACCATATACACCAGCTTATTTACGTCCTACAGAATTACTAGATACTCCAGATCCACAAACCGGTTTGCGTAGAAATAATGAATTTGTATTAACATTTAAAGAAAATTTCTTTAAATTTTGGAAAGATCTTAAAGGAGATCGAGCAAAAATCACAAGTGATAACCTTGATGTTCAGGTTCAAGCATTTGTTGATGGAAATAAGGCATATGTGGTCTTGAATAACCTGGATAGTAATGAAAAAACGGTAAATTTAGATTTTCTTGGTAACCCAGGTACAGTTCTCAACGTAAACACTTCTTTCTTGGTTATAGATGGCCAAAACACACCTATTTATGAATCGGGCACAAATAGTAATTCTATACCTTCTAATGTTACACTAAGAGTGGGAGAAACCCGAATGTTTAAGATTATCTACGATTCACCGGTACAATTTACAAGTAGTATTGTAAGGAAAAAATACTATGCTACTTCTAATCAAGCTTCTATGGATAAAGCACCAACAGTGGTCATAACTGCTAATCAAGCAAAGACTTTTACCTTAGAGAATATTGTTAAAGGCGCTTCGGGTAATGCAACCCTACGTCTTGGTGTGGGTATTCCATTAACTACAGGTGTTGGTAGTACAACACCAACTAATTTAGATCGATTACCAAGTCAAGTTACTTTTAATGGAACATCACTACCCATTCCTTCGAACTGGAAAGGTTATGATCAAACCGGGCGTATCGACTTTTTTGGGGTTATCGAGTTAGATGTCCCCCATTCTATAATTAACAATGGTACAAATACAGTTACGGTTACATATGCAAAAGCGGGAGGAAGAATTGCTTCGGTTATCCTATCATTAGAAACAGACGAAGCGGCTTGTACTCCTACAACCCTTTATGCAGACGAAGATGGCGATGGTTTAGGAAATCCTGCTGTCACTATACAAAGTTGTGGTCCCGTAAATGGTTTTGTTGACAATAATAATGATCAATGTATTGATGATGTAGAAAACCTTTGTATAGCGGCTGAGATTCCTGGAATTATACAAGCCGAAGAATATACAGATAGTAATGGAGTCAATATAAATGGAAACGTAATTGATGCTATCAATGATGGAGATTCTTCTACATATAATACAAATGTTATAATTCCTGGTAGTTTTGATATTTCCGTAAGAGCTAGTACCCCGTCCGGTGGTGGTGGTGTGGTTACAATATTTAATGGTACAGATCAACTTGCAACAATTAACATAACCGATACCGGAGGTCTTTCTACTTTTCAGGATTTTCAGAGTACTGTTACAATTAGTAAACCTCGTTTGAATAGACTTCGTTTTGAATATAGCGGTGCTACGGGTATTGATTTGTTTACCATTGATTCTTTTGAATTTACAACTAATGAAGCTTTTGTTCGATATGACACTCCTGAGTCCAATAATATTGCTTTAACTATAGGAGATACTCAAACTTCTTTTTCTATTGATGTAAATTATGCAACACTTAAATCAACCCAATCTGTTGATCTAAATCTTAGAACAGGATCAACAGGCGTAACTGGTGGTTTTGCTTCTATTCGTCCTGGTGCTGTTATCACAACTACAGGTACTCTTAATGTAAATCTAAGTGGTCCTTTACCTATTGGAGAATACGAAATGCTGATTTTTATTAACTCACCGGGAGATGACCCTCAATTTTTTGGCGGTCCATCTCCTCAACTAAAACTTAAAGTAATCGGACCTCCAATAGCAGGTAACGATCAGAGTACTAATAATAATCCTGGTAATGTGTTTGTTAACATTTTAGATAATGATACCGATAGTAGTGGAGCTACTCTGGCATCTAACAATGTTACCGTAGATTTGGATCCCAACACAGTAGCTATTGAAAATACGTTAAGTGCCGGTTTTTTGGGGGATTGGCGATACGACCCATCATCAGGAGGTATATTATTTATTCCAAATTCAACATTTTCTGTAAATCCTCCTGCTATTACCTACAAGGTCACAGAAACAGGAACAGGTCTAAGTGATACAGCTACAGTTACTGTCACTTATGCAGAATTTACTTTGGCTGATTTTACAGTTAAGAATATTGGAGAGTCCTGTGCTTCTGAAAATAATGGAAGGATCGAAATTTCTACTCAAACAATCGGAGATTATTCCTACCAACTCAATGGTTCATCTAAAGTAAATTTCACAGGGGAAACTGCAATTGAAAACTTAGATGCAGGCAGTTATAATCTTGTCATCACCGATAATAATTCTCAAGACATACTTAATTTTGATCTGGTTATATCTGAACCGGAAAAATTAGAAACAAAAACAAAAGTTTTGGAATCTGATCAACTAGTAGTTTTAGAACTTTCGGGAAGTGATACTTATAAAATTAACCTTAATGGTAATACGTTTACAACTGAAGAAAATAAGCTAACATTACCTTTAGAAAATGGTACTAATACTATAGAGGTCGTTGGTAAAAAAGAATGTCAGGGTAAATTCACCCAAAAAATTATAATTGGAAATAGCGTTATCGCATATCCAAACCCCGTACAAGACAATCTTACAATAAAAACAAATACTACTGATAATACAAATATTAAAATATTTGATATTTCCGGAAAATTATTGATCTCACAATCTTCTGTTTCCGCAAGCGGTATTTATCAAGTAAATGTACAGGATTTAGCCTCTGGTATATATTTTGTAAGTGTGAATGCTACGGATTTATCATCAACGTTTAAAATTATTAAATAATGAAAAAGATATTTATATATATATTTTCCAGTATAGTATTAGTTGCTTGTAGTTCTGATGACAATCCTGCTCCTCAACCCGAACCACCTGTTGTCGTTTCACCACCTACAGCAGCTAGTTTAGTCTTTCCTGAAAATAATTCATTATGTACAGAAGCCAAAAACTTAACAGGAAATCCTGGAGAGGCCAATAGAACGTATACCATAAGTTTCCGTTGGACAGGTGTTGTAGATAACATATATGAGATTTCACTTACAAATGAAGCGGATAATACAGTACGAAATGAAAGTATTACGGCAACAACCACTGATGTCGTTTTGGATATTGATGGGATAATCCCCGGAGCAAAATATAACTGGCAAGTGGTTGCTTCTAAAAGTGGAACAACAGAAACCGCAGAATCCAATGAGCAAACATTTACTGCAGCTGGAATCGCTGAAATATCTTTTGCTCCTAACCCTGCGACAGCAAATAACCCAAAACAAAACGCTGCTTTAGCTGCAACTACATCAGTAACATTAGACTGGACAGGTAAAGACGATGACAATGATATTAGAGAATATGATGTTTATTTTGGAGAGGATAATCCTCCTGCAACTAAAATTGAAACAACGATAGATAACACTATAACCACCAAAGATGTTACAGTTGCTTCAAACAAACTATATTTCTGGAGAATTATTACTCGAGATGAGGCTGGAAATGAATCTAGCTCAGCAATCTTTAAATTTGCAGTTCAATAAAAAATTCAAAAATTCTTTCAAAAGGCTACTTTAACGGGTAGCCTTTTATTTTTTTAGAGCTTAATATATTGTTTTAAATAGGTTTTAACTCTAAATCTTCTTTAATACTACATTTTAAAAACATACTACCCTCCCCTACTAAACTCTGCAATAACAACTCACAATCAAGTAATTACAAAAAGTCGAACGTTTGTTTGTAAAAAGTCGAACTCATTTTTTACTATAAAAATGGTTCGATTATTTTAATCGGTCGCATACCCAATATCCAAAAATGATATTTGTCTCATCATAATCTAAAAACATAAAACTATAATGAGACCATTCTTTATTTTATTCTTCTTTTTAATTCCAATACTAAGCTTTTCTCAATACGATATAACAGGAAAAGTAATGAATGAAAAAGAACCCATACCATTTGCTAATGTAATTTTAACTCAGGAAGATGGCAATATAGTCAATGGGGGCATTACCGATGAGGACGGTAACTTTAGTATAACAGCAAAAAAAGGAAATTATAAGCTAATCATAAGTTTTATAGGATATGTTGATATGAATCAGGATATAGAACTCTTTGATACCATTAATTTAGGAACCATAACCCTTACTGATAGTACAACCAGTTTGGACGAAGTAGTTATAAAAACTACAAAAAAGGTTATTGAACGCAAACCAGATCGTCTAATTTTTAATGTTGAAAATAGTATTGCCGCTAGTGGCGGAGATGCTATGGACGCACTAAGAGTAGCTCCTGGTATCGCATTACAAAACAATGCTATTACTATGATAGGAAGAGGTGAATCCCGAGTAATGATTGATGGTAGACTTTTGCAACTATCAGGAGAAGAATTAGTAGATTTCTTGGCTTCTATAGCTGCAGATGATATCAAGAAAATAGAAATTATTACCAATCCACCCGCTCAATATGAAGCTGCCGGAAATGGTGGACTTATTAACATTGTATATAAAAGAGGAGCTCGTAATTCCTGGAAAAATAATACTTCTCTAGCTTATAATCAGAATAAGTATCAATTTACCACCCTACGCAACAACTTTTTTTATAATAAAAACCGATTGCGATTCTCATTAAGTACTAATGGAACTCTTGGAAACAGAAGAGAAGATGAAGAAATAGACGTATTATATCCAGATGGGCAATGGTTATCAGATGCAAATGTAAAAGCCCGTAGAGATAATATTTCTGGCCGTTTATCTATAGATTATGACATCACAGAAAAAACAACTATTGGAGCACAATATCTTGGAAACTATAGCACTCCAGATTATGACATATTAGCCAATACCCAAATCTTCAATGCAACTAACCAAATAGACTCTACACTCATTAATAATAGCCTTTCTGGTAGAAGTATAAATAGTCATCTTTATAATGTACACATGACTACCAAATTGGACACTTTGGATAGAAGAATATCTTTTGACCTTGACTACTTTGACTATGATAATAAATTAAAACAAAATGATTTGGTAAATAGTTTTTCTCCAAACGGTGATTTTATCGGAATCAATCTACAATCACAAAATTTGGGAAATCAACGTATAGATAATGTTAGTTTTAAAGTAGATGTAGAACATCCTTTTTCAAATATCAATATTAATTATGGTGGTAAAATTAGCTTTATAAAAACAATAAATGATCTACAAAACCTTACAATACAATCTGCAGCTCCTTTGTTTAATCCAAATTCATCTAATGAGTTTGAATATACAGAAAAGATACAGGCAGCATATATAAACGGATCAAAAAAGATAGGTGATCATTGGGAGTTTCAGACTGGCTTAAGATTAGAAAATACAGATACAGAAGGGTTTTCTAAAACTTTAAATCAAAAAAACACCAATCAATATTTAAAATTATTCCCTACTGCTTATATATCGTATCAAAAAAATGATAATCATACATTTTCTTTTAATTATGGAAAACGAATTAATCGTCCTAGTTTCAGAAATCTGAATCCATTTAGAATCTACATCAATAGTAATGCCTTCTCTGAAGGGAATCCGTTCCTACAACCTTCATTTACTGATAATTTTGAATTTAATCATACCTATAAAGGTAAATTAACTACAAACGCATTTCTTAATATTAGATCTGATGGTTTCGGAACCATATTTAGCGCAGATGAAGAAACCGAAGTTCAATCTATTATTAGAGAAAATTATTATACGAATTATAATTGGGGAATTGGAGAAATATATTCATTTGATACACTTTCCTGGTGGAAAAGTCAAAATCAAATATATCTATTAGGAAGTAAAACAGTTGTTGATGACAATGTAACAGGTGTACCACAAAATGGTACTCAGTTATATTTAGCAACAAATAACACATTTTCACTAAGTAAAAACACAAAGTTACAAGCTAATTTTTGGTATAGGTCACCGAGTAAGTTTGTCCTGTTTGATATTAGTGAATCCTATAGTTTTGATTTGGCTATAAAGCACAGCATGTTTAAAGATAAGTTACAGTTATCTTTAGCATTAAATGACATTTTTGATAAAGCAAATGATGGAAAACTAACTTCTATAGTAAATAATGTAGAAACTGTTTATGCTCAAAATTACAGCACTCGTTTTGCAAGAATATCAATCTCCTATAGTTTTGGAAATTCTAAAATCAAAAACAAGCAACGTAATTTTGGAAATGATGAAGAAAGAAGAAGGAGTAACTAATTTATACTCCTTCTTATTGGTCCATTTTTTAATAGTTCATTAAGGATTAACAGGGTTGTCGGATCACCATGTCTTGACAAGCGATTAACAACTTCTTCCAGATGATTACTATTCTTTACATGAAATTTCATAATCAAACAATCTTTACCGGTGACTCTAGTACATTCTACCATTTCAGGATACTCATGACTAAGGTCATTGGTAAAAGATTCAAAATTAATTCTATTTACACTCATCATAATAATTACAGATAAGGACCATCCTAATTTATCAGGAGCTACCTGAGCGGTGTAACCAGTAATTACTTCTGTTTCCTCCATGCGTTGTACTCGTTCTGCAATAGCTGAAGGAGAAAGCCCAACTACTCTTCCTATTTGAGCAAAAGGCATACGTGCATTTTCTTGTAATAATTCTAAAATTTTCCAATCTAAATCATCTTTTACCATAATCAATAGTTTATGCTTATTAAATCCCTATATATCGTGGAAAAAACAAATATATACCATTGATTCAACTTTATAATTTATTTAGTAAACTATAATTTTGATGTATTAATCATAACTATTTAAATATTATGTTTGGCATTCTTAACTTTAGCACTTTCATTTTAGCAGGAATACTCCTTAATCTCACTCCCGGCGCTGATACCATGTACATTTTAGGCCGTAGTATATCACAAGGTAAAAAATCTGGAATTGTATCTGTACTTGGGATTTCTTCTGGAGCTTTGTTACATTGTATTTTTGCTGCTTTGGGATTATCTTTAGTATTAGCAAAATCTGCAATTGCTTTTAACACTGTCAAATATGTGGGAGCTGCATATCTATTATATCTTGGTATTAAATCATTAGTATCTAAATCTTCACAAAAGGTGACAATAACAGAAAAAAACAAGGTAGTACAAAACTATCTAAAAATATACCTATCAGGTGTAATGACAAATCTCCTAAATCCAAAAGTTGCTCTTTTCTTTTTAGCTTTTTTACCTCAATTCATCGATCCAAACTATACAACAAATGCTTTACCTTTTCTGATTTTGGGATTAACTTTTGTTGCTACTGGTACAATCTGGTGTTTACTATTAGCTTTATTTTCGGTAAAACTCGCTAACAAAATAAAAAGCAACAACAAGATACAGATCTGGTTAGATAAATCTACTGGTATCTTATTCATTTTCCTGGGAATTCGATTAGCTTTAAGCAAAAAATAAGAACAACAATGAATATCCAAAATTCTACTTTAGATGATATCTCAGTGATATTAAAATTATATGGTTATGCCACCTCTTATCAAATTTGTATGGGTGCTATCCCGTGGCCAAAATTTAGAAAGGAAATGATTCAAAAAGAAATTGATGCAAAACAACAATGGAAAATCGTAATCGACAATCAAATTGCCTGTATTTGGATGACTACTTTTGATGACCCCTATATTTGGGAAGAAAGAAATGAAGACCCATCAGTATACATTCATCGTATTGCTACAAACCCAGCTTTTAGAGGATATCATTTTGTTAAAAGCATTATTAGCTGGGCATGCGATTATGCCAAAGAACACAGAAAATCTTTCATTCGAATGGATACAGCTGGTCATAATGACAAATTGATATCTTATTATACAAAATGTGGTTTTACTTTTATCGGAGCAAATACACTTAAAAACACAAAAGAATTACCTGTACATTATAAAAATGCACCTATTAATCTTTTTGAAATGAAAGTATAAACTTAATTTAATAATTATACTAAAACTGCGTAGTGTATAAAATAAAATCCAAAACTATTGGTTATTAACACATAGTACTTCCTTACTTAAAAAAAATACTATGAAAACAATATTCAAATTTATTGGTATTGCACTATTTTCATCTCTATTTTTTTACTGTTCTAGTGATGATAATAGCACATCAAACCCTGATCCTGATCCAGATGGTGAAGAACCTACTGAGGCTGCTACAACCTTAATAAGTACGTTAAGTATTCCTTGGGAATTAGTATGGGGTCCAGATGATTTTCTTTGGGTAACAGAACGAAATGGTAAAATAAGTAGAATACATCCTGATACTGGAGAACAACAAGAGGTATTAACTATTAGCAATGTAGCTCAAGTTCAGGAAAGTGGATTACTAGGTATGGTTCATCATCCAAATTTTGACACCAATCCATATGTTTATGTAGTATACACCTATAATGGTTCCAGCGGATTATTAGAGCGATTGGTTCGATTTACATTTGATAATAATACATTATCAGATGAGACTATATTATTAGATCAAATTCCGGCAAATTCTATTCATAACGGATCTCGTTTACTTATAACTTCAGATTTACACCTTCTTATGACTACTGGTGATGCTGGAAATACAGATCTTTCTCAGAATATGAATTCTCTTGGAGGTAAAATTTTAAGATTAAATCTGGACGGCACTATCCCTGTAGATAATCCTTTTACAGGGAGTTATGTATATAGTTATGGGCATAGAAATCCTCAAGGACTTACATTTCATCCTAATGGCGGTTTATACAGTTCTGAGCACGGCCCAAATTCTGATGATGAAATCAATCAAATTATATCAGGAAAAAATTATGGTTGGCCAGAAGTAAAAGGAATTATTGATACTCCAAGTGAACAATCATTTGCAGCAGGGACAGAAGTAATAGAATCTATTTTTAACTGGACTCCAACAATAGCACCTTCTGATCTTATATTCTATACAAGTGATCGAATTCCTGAATGGACCAATAAGTTTTTAATGACAGTTTTAAAAGATCAAAGGATAATTGCACTCACATTAAATGGAGATGGAACCTCTATTACACAAGAGGAGATATTTTTTAACAGGGAGTTTGGACGTTTACGAGATATAGTAGTCTCTCCAACCGGGAGAGTTTTTATTGCAACTAACGGGAACTCATATGGAGATACTAGTGCCACTCATCGTATTATAGAAATTAATAGAATCGAACCTTAATTTTCTAAAATAATAACTCCTATATCAAAAAACAATATCTACAACTATCCAATAGGATATATTGCCTGTATTAGTATAATACAAAGACAACAGTACAAATTAAACGCTCACTAATTAACCAATTGCTCTAACTACATTTTACTGTTTTTCAAGTTTTTACCGGTAAAAACTTGCACATATTACGGTTTTTCCGTAAATTTAAATCACCCTAAATTTATAAAATTGATAGCTTATGCGCAAAATTACCATGGAGCAACAATTCAATGCTCGTCACTTAGATCTCAAATACAGAGATATTTGGGATAAAGGAATCCACCTCTTTAGTGTAAACGATAGAAATCGTGATTTTTATTATTCCATTTTTTATGTAGACTTATTATTTGTAGAAGTAATTTATAATAAAATTAATGGAGAAATTCTTACAATCAAAAGTTTTAGTGATAAAGGAAAATTAATGTTTTATCTTAGAGAAGATTTCTCTTGATGATCATCAGGAGAAATTATCTAATTTAATATAGTATTGTTATAATTACCTACGATACCAGATATTGAGTATTAATCCGGTAATCACCAATAATGTCCCAACAATACTAAATAGAGGATACGCATCACTAAACCAGAATACTCCCGCAATCATAGTAAAAATAACTTCTACATATTTAAGGGACACTACCCTATTGGTTGCTTGTGATTGGAAGGCTTTAGTCATGAATAATTGTCCAAAATATCCAAACACTCCAAGGCTAAGCAGTAATACCCATTCGAGACCTACTGGTGTTGTCCATTTAAATATAGATAGGATACCTCCTACTATAATTGAGATCCACATAAAGTAATTTACTATAACTACCGGATGATCTCCCTGACCTATTTTATTAATCAGTACATAAACTACTCCGCTAAAAACTGCAGATCCTAAGATCAATAAGAATCCTAAAGAATCAATATTAGGATCAAACCCCTTTATCATTAACACTCCTATAAAGGCCATCAGAAAAAATAACCACTGTAATGATTTTACTTTCTCTTTTAGAAAAAACACAGCAAGAATAGTAGCAAAAATAGGAGATAAATATCGTAACGAAACTGCTGAACCTATGGGTAGATAACTAACAGACATAAAAAACAATCCCATAGAAGTCACTCCGGCTAACCCTCTATATATCAATAATTTCTTTTGATTCCCCAAAATAGGGATCTTATGCCATAACAAGTAACTTGTTGTAAAGAACAATGATCCAAAAGCTCTAAACAGTACTAATTGCCCCCCTCCAAAATGTGCTAAATACTTTATAAATAGATTCATTACTGTAAAACATACAGCACTAAGTAACATGAAGTATATAGCTTTTTTCATCGAGGCGTCAAATATACACACTATAGCCTTAATCGAAATACCTTCTTTAATTTATCTGCTTGAGATTGCGGAATCCCTGATTTTTTTGCATAAAAATCCCAATTTGATAATACTTCAATCACTCTTTGTATGGTATCTTTATGATTCTTATAACTAATCTTATCCCCCACTGACGTTAAATCTTTCATTGTAAAATCATCTCGCTTACCATTTGCTGACATCTGATGCATACTGGTCCATATCCCCATAGGATTATAAGAATATGTTATATCATATGCAGGAGAAAGCCTCCATTCCCCTTGTTTATTCATCAAGAAAGAAATATTCTTAGTATGATCATCCTGATTACGAGAAATAATATTGAATACCATTCTTTTATATAGTTGAATGGCGTCGGTATGAGGTAATCGCAATTGACGCATCACCTCAAAAGCATTTTCATAAGAATAGGTTCCGGGAGACTTATAATCAAAATGTGCTATTGAGCATAATGTCTGCATATGCACTTTTTCATTATGATCAAGACGATCAAAACGTTTCGTCATAAAATGAGCTCTATCATGCTCTTCAAAGAGCAAGGAATGCTCCATATCGATTCCACAATCGATCGCCATAAGATAATATGCATACTCAATTCTACCATATCCCTGAGGATCCCCAAGAGAAGCATCATTTACTCCATCAAATTTGAAGATATAATGATCAAATCCATCAGGAGCTTTTGCTTGTCCAGAACGTATTTCATTTGTTTTTGGATTATAGGCAATTATGGCTTTTGCTCTTTGCCCTCCTGCAGAAGTCCCAACTTTGATTAACTCATTAAGATGTTCGGTTTCAGAAAGGTTAAGTGTTAATTTTTCTCTTGTATTTAGCACCTTTTCGGCTAATTCTGTAAGTTTATCAACTTCTAGTGTTGTTGTTTGCGCCTGACCAATACTTTTTGCTGGCTGAAATTCTAAAGCTCCCATTCCTCTTTTACCAATGTAACACAGTCGATCTAACGGTGTAAATTCTGATTTAGGAATATTATTAAGTATTAACCATTGATCAATTAAGCGGTTTCCAAAGTCATCTGGTAATACATCTGATAACATTCCTGGTAATCCTTTATACGTTTCCTGATTTAAATTAGGAAAACTATATATTTTCTTAGCAGAAGATCGTATCGGCATATGTATTGGTGATACATCCAGGTTTTTATTTAAAAATGAAGAAAAGAATTCGAAAGAAGCAAAATTCTTAGTACTATCCCAACTTAATGCTCCTAATTCTTCCCCCCAAAGTGTAATTTTAATAACATCTACCATGATGGATCTTCATTTTGATTTTTAGAACTACGTGATGCTCGCTCCCGCTCTTTGCCTTTAAGTTTTAATAATGCTATTGGACTGATTCCTGGATCTGGGAACAATGTATGTAATGCATCCAAATCACCAAACGCTCTTAATATTTGTATAAAGGTTAACAAAGTAGTCGTTTTACCTGATTCAAAATTTTTAATCGTTTGCACATGTACTCCTGCTCTTTTTGAAAGCTCTTCTTGAGTAATATTAAGATTAAGTCTTCTCTGTTTTACCCTTTGGGTTAACTGAGTTAAAATTTGTTCGTCTGAAAGATTATTTATATCCATAGCCTAACTTTAAATTAAAGTATATAAAAATATACCTTAAATACTTTTTTATATTTATTATGTATAACTTAATATACTTTTAAAACAACATATACACAAATATACATAAAGTACACTACTATATACCTAGATATTTATAACATATTTTAAAGTATATAAAAATATACTTTAAAATATGTTATAAATATTCTTTTGAAATCCAAAAACAAAACACACTATTATTAACCAAAAAAACAGGTAAATCCCCCTATTATATTGTTTAAAATATCGTTAATTTTAATATTTTACCGGTATACCCCACTATATCGTCTGATTGCCTAAATACTAAAAGGCATGATAAAACATTCTATTCAATTACAAAGCACTTGCATTATGCTAGCAATAATACTTTGCTGCTCAAGTTGCATGACAACAAAAGTTGTAAGTATCTACGATAACGACTCTGTAGTAAAAAACACCAAAACAACATGGAGTTTTGCCTGGGGACTAGTATCTCCCAAAGATATTGACGCTGATTGTGAAACTAAACGAATGAGCTCAGCTACTAACTCCACTAACATAGGACACATCTTATTATCCGCCATCACATTAGGCATTGTAGTACCACAAACTATAGAATGGGAATGCGCTCCGCCAGATCCAGGTATTGAGGAGTTATAACACTCAACACCCTACTTTACCTAATTGTACTTAGGTAAAAAGCATCAAATACACATAAAAATATAAAAAACAGTATCATGGTACTACCAAAAGGCATTGAAATACTTCCTATTCAGAAATGGGAAAATAAACATCAAAACTTCACGCAAAAACTCACTCCAAATGCTTCTTTTAAGGTTCGTAACGATAACACTCTTGCAAAAGGAACTGATAGATATATCGCTACTACTAAAAACTTACAATGGCTGATTGGACATGCAACCGACAACAATACACGATTAAGAGCAATGGGGAGCGGATGGTCATTTTCTAAAGTTGCCGTATCAGAAGGGGGCATTTTAGACACTAAATCATTACGCCTCAATTTTTCTGTCAGCAAACCTAATATTTCTAACACATATTTAAATAAAGGAGGATCAGCGGATAATTTATTCTTTGCACAATGCGGGGTATCCATGCTTCAACTTAACTCAAAATTAGAAAAAGAAAAACGACCAAATCGATCTATAAAAGCATCCGGTGCCAGTAATGGACAAACTGTAGCTGGAGCTCTATCCACAGGAACACACGGAGCCGCTTTTAATGTTGGATCAATTCAGGATTTTGTAACAGGAATACACCTAATTGTAAGTAAAGACAGACATGTGTGGTTAGAACGCGATTCTAATCCTGTTGTATCAGATAAATTTATAAATTGGTTAGGAGCAGAACTGATTAGAGATGACACTATGTTTAACGCCGCACTAGTAAGTTTTGGTAGTTTCGGAATTATACATGGCATTATGATAGAAACAGAACCTAAGTTCTTGTTAGAAGAACATCGAATAGAAGGAATAGCATATGATAACAATTTAAAAAACACGATGAAAACATTAGACTTTTCATCAATAAACAACACCCTCCCCTTTCCCCAATTCTCCCCAGACCGAGAATTGTATCATTTTGAAGTAATTATCAATCCTTATGATTTTGAACCTAATAACACAGAAAAAGGAGTGTTCTTAAAAGCATCATACAAACGTAGCTATAGAGAGAATTACATTAGAAGAACTACTGATGACAAAGGACTTACCTATGGTGATGATTTATTAGGTCTTATACAAACAGTAATGGACAGTCTTGGAGGATTATCAGTTTTATTAGTTCCCAAACTGGTAAACATATTATTTCCTTTAGCATATAAAGAAGTCCCTCCAATAGAAGGCACAATAGGAGAAACGTTTAGTAACACAAAATTTAGAGGTAAAGTAGCGAGTGCAGCTCTTGGTATTGACATTAAAGACAGTGTACGTGTTGTAGAAGAAATTCTTAACATTATTGAAAACGGAGATCCTTTTCCTGGAGGAATATCATTACGTTATGTAAAAGGAACAAAAGCCTTATTAGGCTTTACAAAGTTTACAAAAACCTGTGTACTAGAATTAGACGGAGTAGATGCTGATGTTACTCGTAAATTCTATGAAAAGGTATGGAATCGATTAGAAGCTATAAACATACCATACACATTACACTGGGGGAAAATTAATTTTAATTTAAACTTTCAACGAATTCAAAATATGTATGGATCTGCAACAGTACAACACTGGATCGACACACGTAATGAATTATTAAGCCCAGAGGCAATGCAAGTGTTTACTAATGGTTTTATCGAGCGATGTGGTCTTGATAAAAAAATTGGAGCTATTGTTTAAATAAAAGAATTTAAATTATTAAAAAATAGATAGTTATGTTTAAAAAAATAAACAATAAAACTTAAACCTGTATTTATACTCTTTGGCATGATAATAGCTTATTATAAATATATTTTATTATTTTAGATTTTTAATCCCCAATCACACAATGAAAAAGCTATTCCCCCTACTATTGCTTTTTTTAGCTCAAATAGTCTGCTCTCAGACCTATACTGTGCTGGATTCTGTGCAAAAGACCCCCATATCTTATGCCACAATATCTTTTGGCAATGGTAATGGTACTTTTGCAGATGCAGATGGTCGCTTTCAGTTTTCTAAAAAATGGTATTCTGATATTGACTCCTTATACATTTCTGCAGTAGGACATAAAGAAAAAACCATACCCACCACATCCTTAGATAAATACATACTCTTAGTTGAAGATATAGCTGAACTAAAAGAAGTGTATATTACTGCAGAAAAGAAAAGAAAATACAAAACAAAGAAGATTGCTTCAGAAGTACATAACGACTATTTTAAAAGTTGGCTCCCCACTGTAGAATCAGAAATTGCAGTTTTCTTTCCTAGAAATTCAGAAAAATCTACAAAAATTGCTTCTGTATACCTCCCGATTAAAACAGAGTCATCCAATAGAAATTCTAATAGTACTGGATCATTCTCTACATTATTTAAGATGCAATTCTATGAAAATGACAATGGTTTTCCCGGGAAAAGATTATCCTATGAGGATATTATATTTAAGGTTACAGATAAAGACAAATCTAATTTTGAACTGAACGTTTCAGAACATAGGGTTTTCGTACCCAAAGAAGGCTTTTTTGTATCTATACAGGTACTTGGCTATGCTGATACTAAAGGAAAGCTCCAACAAACAAAAAAATATAGCGAGATCGAAACCAGAAAAGGCATTGTAAAGGTTTCTACTACTTTTAGGCCATTACTCCCTTTTACCGATAAGATTAGCGGTTACAAAACTTTTACAAGAAGAATATTCTTTAAAAATAGAGCCTGGCAACGTTTTGATAAAGAATATAGCAATAATAATAATCTTATCAAAAATAACAACACTAATTATGGAATGGGTCTAAAATTACATTTATACGAAGATAATTAACTTATAAAATTTAGACTTAAAAAAACACTTTACACTTCTAATCAAGAAAAGATCTTCGTTTTTGATTAAATTGTACTGCAGCTTCATGAATATCTTCATGCTCCATTCTATTCTCGGCATAATCAACAGCGTTTGAGATTGTAAGGTAATAATAATCCTTCCCCAATTTATCAGTAAATCCTGACCTCTTTAGAAAATCTCTTACTGGACCAATCGTTCCAACCATTAATAGTTGTATATCAAGATCTTCCAAATACTGATGAATATCCTCCAAAACGTGTAAACCTGTACTATCAATATCATGCATGTTTGTATTATCCAGGATTAAAAATTTTGGATGCACATCACGATGTGACACATATTTAAAAATAGTATCCTTGAAATATCCTGAGTTCCCAAAATACAACTGATTATCAAATCTAATAATTAAATATTCCTTAGACTGAACAGCATCAGGAAATCTATTAATATTACGATAATACATAGTCCCTGGAATATTTACCAATTCTGCTATATGAGGACGAGCACTATAATATTGAAGGAAAACAAAAGACAGAAGCACTCCAATAAAAATCCCATTCTCTACCCCAAAAATTAAAGTTCCTAAAAAAGTTATAATCATTACAATAAAGTCTCGTCTCCTTAAACTAAAAAGATATTTAGCCTCACTGTAATTGATTAACCCAAATACAGATACAAGAATAATTGCAGCAAGAGTAGATTTTGGAATATAATAGAAAAACGAAGTAAGAAACAACAATGAAAGTATAACCATTATTGCGGCAATAATAGAGGACACCGTAGTCTTCGCTCCTGCTTCATCATTAATTGCCGTTCTACTATAACTTCCCGATGAAGGAACTGCCTGAAAGAATGCTCCAATTACCTTTGCTATTCCTAAAGCCAATAGCTCCTGATTAGGGCGTATAATATGATCCCTATTTTTCATCTCCATAGATTTAGCAATACCAATACTGCCAACATATCCAATAAAAGTAACTGTAAGCACCGTAGGGATTAAAGTAACCATAGTATCATAATTCATCTCTGGAATACTGAAAGATGGTAAACCACTAGGGACATCTTGAATAATCGCCAGTCCTTTTTCTTTTAGATTGAAAACATAGGTTAACAGGGTTGTAATAACAAGTACCGTAAGTGCTCCCGGAAAAGAACGCTTCCACTTCTTCAGTATTACAATTACGGTAATCGAACCAATACAGATTGCTAAAGTGATCCAATTTACATTAGAAAAATGACCTATGACATACCCAATAGTCTGATGTGTATATTTATAATCTGGAATAGTCATTCCTAAACCTTCTTCTAACTGAGAAACAATTATAATTATGGCCGCAGCAGAGATAAAACCAGAAATAACCGGCTGAGAAATAAGATTCACCAAAAACCCCATTCTCAATACACTCATAATAATCTGTAACACACCAATGAGAAAACCTGTAAACAGAACTAAGGAAATAAATTTGTCTGAAAAAGGGTCAGCTAACTGACTAACTCCGCTCATCACCAAAATGGCAGTAACCGCTACAGGGCCTATACTTAATTGTCTTGACGTCCCAAAGAAAGCATATAGCAGTAATGGAACCAAACAAGCATACAGCCCATAAATAGCAGGGACACCCATTAATAATGCATATGCAATAGCTTGAGGTATCAATATTACTCCAACTGTAATACCTGCTAAGATATCTGATTTAAGAATAGCACTATTGTATTCTTTTTTTTTAAAGATTAGAAGAAACGGAATTATTTTTTGTAGTGTTTTGACTTTTTATTAAAATTTTAGTTGATACCGTAAATCTACAATAGTTTGAGAAGTTATCCCTATTTTTGAATATAAACTATCTTACATTTTCTTATATATTCATAAAAATAGATGAACGAAACTTTACTTCTTCTCCTTCTTGCTGTTATTGGATTTGTAGCTGGAGTTATTAACACCATAGCAGGAGGAGGTTCATTACTCACGCTACCTATGCTCATTTTTATGGGACTCCCTCCTGCTGTAGCCAATGGTACAAACCGCATCGGTATTTTTATTCAATGTATTACCTCAGTGGCTGGTTTTAAGAGCAAAGGAATCAAACCTACAGTTTTTGGAGTTTATCTTGGTATATCTGCTTTGATTGGATCAATCATTGGAGCACAGATAGCGGTAGATATAAAAGGAGACAGCTTCAATAAAATACTAGCTATTGTAATGGTAATAGTAGTCTTTTTTATGGTGTTCAAACCTAAAGTTAATCTTAAAAACCTGGCAGAAAGAACAGAAGGTAAATACCTATGGCTATCTATTATTGTCTTTTTCTTTATAGGAATTTACGGAGGATTTATTCAAGCTGGTGTTGGAATATTTATCCTATTAGCCTTAACCTCTATCAACTATTTAAGCTTAGTTAAATCCAATGCTGTCAAAGTATTAGTTGTTTTCATTTATACAGTAGGAGCGCTTGCTATTTTTATTTACAATCAACAGATCGATTATTTATACGGTATTATCCTTGCTTTTGGTAACGCTACAGGAGGTTGGATTGCAAGCAGGTGGTCAGTTAAAAAAGGAGATGGTTTAGTAAAGGTTTTCTTAGTGATCATGGTTATCGCAATGGCAATAAAATTATGGATAGATAGTTAACTCAAAAACATAGCACATATTTAAAAGATATCTAGTTTTTATTTCCCAATATCACAACTTGTTATACTAAATCTAGTTTGAGAATCATTTTTATAATAGCAACACAACATTATAAATCTCCCATATCTCAAGCATTATTCTTATCTTTTAAATCTAAAAAACACAAAAATCATCATCTCATGAAACTTTCCCCCTTTTATGTCACGTTTATTTGTTTTCTATTTTTAAACTGTAAATCTCAAAAAAAAGAGGATATTGAAGTTACTAATGAAACTGTTACTGAAATACCTGAAGAGATTCCGAAAAAACCAATAAGCGATATTACTATTGATCCAATCATCCATGCGACAGCTATTCTTGAATGGAAAGAAAAAACAATTTATATCGATCCAACAGGAGGCGCCAAAGCTTTCAAAGGTAAAAAAACTCCAAACCTAGTACTTATTACAGATATCCATGGAGATCATATGAATATTGACACTTTAGACAGCTTGGATTTATCGAATGCAGAACTCATAGTACCTCAAGCTGTAGCAGAGAAACTTCCTGCACAATATACCGATCAATTGATAATCCTTAACAATGGAGAAACAAAAGAAATACAAGGAATTTCAATTGAAGCGATACCCATGTATAACCTACGAGAAGAAGCTTTAAAATTTCATAATAAAGGAAGAGGCAATGGATATGTAATTACCTTAGGAAAAAAACGGTTGTACTTCTCTGGAGATACTGAGGATATTCCTGAGATGAGAAATTTAAAATATATAGACATAGCCTTTATATCCATGAATTTACCATATACAATGACCGTTGAAAGTGCAGCTGATGCAGTGCTCGAATTCAAACCTAAACAAGTATATCCATATCACTATAGAGGAACAGAAGGATTAAGTGATGTAAAAAAATTCAAGGAACTAATAGCCAAAGATTCAACTATAGAAGTAGTACAATTGGATTGGTATCCAAAAATATAGAATTAAAATAAAATCAAAATTATCACGCAATATTCATCTTAATCTATTCAAAAAATGAAGTTTACATTAAAAACAGTCTTTCTTTTTTGCCTATTTATAAATATCATAGGGTGTAAAAAGGAAAAAGAAGAACCTAACATCGACACAACAGAAAATACTTCAGAAGTGGTTTCTGAGTTTAAAGTTCCTGTTGAGTATTACAAATTAGACAACGGTCTTAAGGTAATCCTTTCACAAGATAAAACCTCTCCAACTGCAATAGTTGCTGTGTATTATAATATAGGGTTTAGAAATGAACCAAAGGACAGAACCGGATTTGCACATCTTTTTGAACATATGATGTTTCAGGGATCAGAAAACCTTGGTAAAATGGAATTCATTCAATTGGTTCAAAAAAATGGTGGAATCTTAAACGGTTCTACCCGATTTGATTTTACTAACTATTTTGAAATTGTGCCTTCTCATAAGTTAGAAACTATGTTATGGGCTGAAGCCGATCGAATGAAAGGTTTAGCAATAACACAAGATAATCTAACCAATCAACAAGGTGTTGTGAAAAATGAAGTTAAAGTAAATGTACTTAACCAACCCTATGGAGGTTTTCCTTGGTTAGATATGCCGCAATATGCAAATACAAATTGGTATAATGCCCATAACTTTTATGGAGATTTAAAAGATTTAGATGCAGCTAATCTTGAAGATGTAGATAAATTTTTTAAAACTTTTTATGCTCCTAATAATGCCGCAATATCTGTAGTTGGAGATTTTGACACTGAACAGGTAAAAAATTGGATTCAAAAATACTTTGGAAATCTTTCTACTTCTGAATTACCAGATACACCTGATATTTCAGAACCAAGACAAGAAGAACAAAAAGAATTTACAAAAGACGATCCTTTAGCAAACAAACCTGCAATAGCATTAGCATATCATATGCCTGACCGTAATACTCCTGAATATTATGCGATGGGATTAATAGATCAAATATTGGTTCAAGGTGACAATGCATTATTAGTTCAAAAGTTAGAAAATGAAAAAGGATACACTTCTAGTGTTGCAGGAGGCATTAATTATCTTGGAAACATGTTTAACTATAAAGGCCCAATGCTTTGGATGTATAATTTCACTTACGATAATGAAACATCTCGAGATGATATATTAGTATCAATAGAAGAAGTAATGACAGAAATAAGTAAAGGGGTTTCCCAAGAAATGATCGATAGTGCTATTATAAAAATGCGTTCGAAACTATATGATGACTTAGGTGGTACTTTTGGACTAGGAAGAGCGGATTTATTATGCAGCTTTGCCTTATTTGATGACGATCCCAATAGAATAAACAGTATAGAAGAAGAATTCAAAAAGGTAACTCCAGAACTGATAACAAAAACTATCAAAGAATATTTAAGACCTACCAATCGGACCATTTTAACAGTAAATCCTCTTTTAACTAACGCTGAAAACACAAAATCATGAAAAAGACTCTCTCAATAATAACGGCAGTACTTCTAACCGTGACTATAACTTTTAGCCAAGAAAAGGAAAAGGAAAAACCACCTATTGGTAGTGCTCCGAAGAATTTTGTGCTACCAAAAAAAGAAACAATAACTTTAGAAAACGGATTAAAACTGGTAATGATTCCTTACGGTGCAATTCCAAAAGCTACCATTGCTGTAAACATTAAGTCAGGAAATATTCACGAGAAGAAAGATCAAGTATGGTTATCAGATCTTATGGCTGACCTCCTCAAAGAAGGATCTACTTCCATGAATGCAAAGGAAATAGCTAATAAAATGGCAGAAATGGGTGGTAATTTGGATGTCTCTGTTCGACCTCATAACACAAATTTAAATACTTCTGTTTTATTCGAATTTGCACCTGATGCAATACACCTGATTGGTGATATTCTTAAAAATCCAAAATGGCCTGAGACAGAAATTGAACGATTAAAAAACGATATGAAACGTAATTTAACTGTTGCTCTATCAAGACCACAAGCGCAAGCTAATAAAGAGTTTTTTGGAAGACTATATCCTGACCACCCCTATGGACAATCATATTCAACAAATACAATAATTGATTCTTTTTCTATTGAAGACGTTAAAAACTTCTTTACAGAAAACTATGGAGCACAACGCACCACGGTCTATATTACAGGTAGGTTCGATAAAAACAAAGTAAAAGAAGCAGTTGAAAAAGCCCTTGGAGACTGGAGAAAAGGCCCTGAGTCTAATTATCCTGTAGCGCAGGCAAAAACTGATCCATCAGTACAGATAATTGACAGACCTGACGCACCCCAGTCGACTATTTACTACGGATTACCGGTTGTTGGCCCTTCAGACCCTGATTTTATATCATTAGAAGTTACAAACTCCTTATTAGGAGGATCTTTTGGCTCCAGAATAACAAGTAACATACGAGAAGATAAAGGATACACGTATTCACCCAGAAGTACAATATCAGCTAATTACAAAAGCGGAATTTGGTATGAATCGGCAGACGTAACCACTACACATACTGGGGCTTCTATACAAGAAATCAATAAAGAAATTATACGACTTCAAAAAGAAGCTCCTTCTGTAGAAGAACTTGACGGAATTAAAAACTATGAATCGGGGATTTTTGTACTTAGAAACTCCACCCCACAAGGAATCATTAATCAATTATCATTTTTAGATAGACACGATTTAGATGAGTCTTACTTAAAAGATCGAGTAAAAAACATACAAAGTGTTACTCCAGAAAAAGTTGTGGAAATGACAAAAAAGTATATTAATCCTGATAAAATGACATTAATAATAGTTGGTGATAAAAAGAAAGTACAGCAACAAGTGCAAGAGGTTATAAAACCTGAGTCATTAAAACAATAATACCTTAAAAAAAGAGACAATCAAAAAGGTCTGCTCTGGAGCAGACCTTTTTGATTTAGATATTATGAAGGTTTCAAAATCGATCAATAATAAAAAAATTATACTTTTTTAACTCTTACCGCATTCATACCCTTAGGTCCTTTCTCTAATTCAAAAGTAACCCTGTCATTTTCTTTTACTTCTTGCGTTAAACCGTTAACATGTACAAAATATCTTTCCTGAGTTTCATCCTCATTAATAAAACCATATCCTTTAGAATCATTAAAAAAAGCTACTCTTCCCTTTTTTACTGGGTCAAATTCTTCTTTTTCTCTTTTAGGAATTCCTATCTCTATATTCTCAGCTTTAATTTTTTTCTTTTTAGAAGGATCTGGCGGAGCATCAGTAGTATAGCCATACTCATCCACATAAGCAATCATACTATCTAAACCATTTCCTTTGTTAGAATTGGCTAGACGTTCTGCCTTCTTTTTTTGCTTTTCTTCGCGCTTTTTTAATTTCTTTTTTTCTTTCTCTATTTTACTAAAAGTTTGTTGTGATTTTGCCATTCGTTTTTTTATACTGTTTTACTAAATTTACATTTTAACCCTATCATTCACTATGATTTGTCATTGAAATACTAAACGAATGATTGGAAAATAACAATACTTAAGATTGATTTACCGAAAATTTACCCAGTTGTCGCAATAACTTGCTACAGCGTATATATAAAACGTGAATATGAGCTGAAAATATATACAAAGATAGGGTATACATTTTAATTTAAAAAAGACTCTTTCATAAATTGCGGGATATAAGAATTTAGACCCATAAAAAACTAAATCCTTAATTTCGCTTTTATCAAACTATATTAAAAGTGATTCTAAAGCATTGCGAATAGCAAATCCATATGGAAAAAGAAGAAAAACATCATCATTTTATGATTTATAAACCTTATGGATTTCTAAGTCAATTCATCAATAATGGGCAAAAACAAAATTCAAAGAAATTACTAGGAACACTATACGATTTCCCAGAAGGAATAATGGCTATAGGACGATTGGATGAAAAATCAGAAGGATTATTATTACTTACTACTGATGGAAAAACCAGTAATTATATATGCAGTGGTGGGGTCGAAAAGGAATATTATGCACAGGTAGATGGAGATATTACTGTAGATGCTATAAAATTATTAACACAAGGAGTGGAGATTGGTTTTGAAGGAAAAAAATACACTACAGCTCCATGCAAAGCTTTTAAATTAAAAACTGTTCCTGAATTTCCAAAAAGGAGCAAAAAAATAAGAGATGATAGGCATGGCCCTACAAGCTGGGTATCAATTACATTAAAAGAAGGTAAATTTCGTCAGGTTCGTAAAATGACTTCTGCGGTAGGTTTTCCTACACTACGACTTGTAAGAGTTCGAGTTGGAGAAATCTACCTCGATAGCATGCAGATAGGAGAAGTTAGAAAATTAATGTTATAATTTTATTTTTAAAATTTTATTTATTAAATATAGAAAAAGCTTTTTCTATTGCTGGGTCCTTATCATTAAGCATAACCATGGATTTATGAAAAGTTACCCATTCTCTAGAATATGGAATTAAAAAATCAGGAGTAATCCCTACATATTCATAGTTTTTATTGTTGCGAGACTCATATATCTCATTGGATAAACCAAAACTCCATCCATTGGGCAATTTTTTCTGTAAGACATCAGAAAAAATCCCCATGGTGTTAGAACCAATTCTAATTATATTTTTAAAACCAAGTGATCCTAAAACCATTGCTTCTGCAGAACTGCCAGTTTGAGATCCCATTAGAAGTATAACTTTTCCTTGGTATAGTTTATCTGAAGACTCAACATACACCTTACTTTCGAATGAATTTTCTACCCCAGTCCATATCTTTTTTGTAAAAATATTAGTTTTGTTTGTTGCAAAATATGACAGTATATCCATAGCCACCTGATCTGTACCCCCAGGATTAAATCTTAGGTCTATTATTAGATTTGGAGTATCAGACAACTGCGTAATAATAGAATCCATCATAACCTTCACTCCTTTTCTTTCTCCTCTAAGATATTGCCCAAGTGTTTTTCCTTTTTTAATATCATCAAAAACTTTTTCCCAATGTTTATCCCAATACTCATTAGAATTATAGCTTTCTGCAACATAAACATCTTGAGAATAACCATTCATACTATTAATTTGAATGTATCCCACCTCTTTTTTTAATTTTCCCCATATCAGTAAGTCCTTATGATATCGCTTAAAATTATTTGTATTGTAGAGTTTTAGAATATTTTCTAGTGCATTGCTTCTCAAGGAAGTATAATCATATTCTTTATTCGAATCTGAAACCTCTTTTTCATTATCAGAAGGTTCACTCTCTTCTTTTTTTAGTTCTCTAATTTTTAGATATGCCTCGCTTATATCATCAGGTACACGTAGGCTAATATGTTCGTCTTGAATTGCATCTAAGATTTCTCCTATATAACCATATAACTCTATCTCGGTTGTGTTTTCTGTAATAAGATGTATATGATCCCTATATATCTTATCCCAATCAACCCCTCTTAGTGCAGAATATGCATAGTTTTCTTTAAAAGTATGCCATAAAACATTGAAGTTAAGCTTTGGATCTTTAGAAGAAAAAATAGGATTTTCACATAATGCAAGAGGTTCTTTAAGTTTATTAAACTTATATCTTGTGATGCCGTATTTAAGAATCATTGATACCTCGTCAGTTTCTTCAATCTTATACAGATCGAATAAAGTTTCTAAAGAACCTGTCCAATTGTTTAATGCACTAGATGATGATGGCTGACACGAGATCTGAGTTACATCATACATTTTATAGGTGGTTTCAGATATTTCTAAATACACCCCATATCCCTCTTGTAACCAATAGCCCTGAATACCTTTATCAAATTGGGAAAAACTACTCTGACAAAAAATAAGAAAAACGAAAATAAGATGAAAATGCTTCATTTGTGAATTATTGTTTGATTGATGATGACCTTAATAAATATTTTGAAGCATAAAAAAAAGGAATAAACAAAGGCCAATCGTATCAAATTATAATATGATACATAAAAAATCAATCTTTATTCAATTTCCTAAATTCAAAAGGTGTCTTTCCTGTGGTTTTTTTAAAAACCCTATTGAAAGTAGCTTTAGAATTAAAACCACATTCATAAGCAATACCTAATAATGTTATTCTGTTATACTCAACATCTTTAAGTCTATTAATTACGGCATCAATACGGTATTCATTTACAAAATCTGAAAAACTTTTATCTAAACCTTCATTAATAATCCTGGAAGTCACATTTGGATGAATATCTAATTCTTTGGCAAGAGCACTAAGGGTTAATTCTGCATTTAGAAAGAATAAATTAGTTTCCATTTGTATTTTTAACCATTTAGCTTGTTCAATGATTTCTTTAGATGGGATATTATTTTTCTCAAGTGGTTTTTCTCTATCCTCTAATAAAATAATTTCAGGTCTTAAAAACGCCTCTGCACTTATCCAAATAGTAACTGCTGCCATTAAGATATAAAGTGGATAATAGTGTATTACCCCTAAGGAGTAATCAAAAACAAAATAATCTATAAACGTATAAGGAACCCAAAGAAACCAGAGTACAGCAAAGATAATGAGTAAGCGATACAACCAACCTAAATAATACTTGTGATCATTACTATAATTATTCTTAACCCATTGATGATAGTTCTTTATCGATTTTAATGCATAAAAACTATATAAGAGTACAGAAATAATAGCTATTAATTGTAATAATGGACTCGATATAAGGAAAGTTATGGTATCATAATTTGGTATTTCTTTATGTATACTTTCAATCCCTTGAATAATAGAAATACAGAACTCTACTAAAACAGGTGTGAAATGTAAAAAATGTTTCTTTTTAAGACTAAATTCCCTTTCGGTCATGTATTTGGTGTAAAAATAAATACATGGGCCTAAGGCCAGAGCATAATGAAGAGGAATCAAATTTAAAACATTATGTAAAGTATATAAATCAAAATCTATTAACAGTACCCAGCAATTCCATAACGAAATAATTATTGGAACCAAGCCCAGAAAACGATTTGCTTTTAAATTAAATCTTTTTGTGAAAATTAATAGAATTCCAAAAGTGATACCAATAATAACAGAGACCAGTATTGTGAAATTTAAAATATTTACAGGTAACTGAATCACATTACAATAGATTGATTATTTTATTAAAAATATAAAAAACAAAATAAACAATTCTTAATCAATGAATTAAAGATTTCAAAAGCTTTTATTACTATTCATTCAATAATTTTTGAAACTCCTCCAGGTATTGACCAATATGATATCCATCCATCAAACCATGATGTACATAAATCGCTACGGGTAAGTTTAATTTTCCATTGTCTTTTGAGTATTTACCAAATGAAATTTTGGGTACACTATCTTTATATTGAAAATGTCTGGCATGAGTAAGTCCTGTAAAAGAATACCAGGGAATAGATGAATAATGAATCGTATCTATTCGTTTTGCATTATCATTATGACGTAAACCTGTACTATTTTTTACAGCTTCAATTTCTTTTTGGGCTTTAGCCATAAAAATCTCGAAATTACTATCAAATTCCATAAATGAAAAACCAAAACTATGATCTTCTCTTCCAATAGTAGGAGATGCGTGAATTTTATTATATACAAATACTTTATCATCTTCTACTCTATACCTAAACTCTTCGATTGCATTAGCCGCCTGAAGAGATTTATGTAAATAATATAAAAAGTAAGGATATCCAAAATCTTTTATTTTTTGATATCCTTTTGTAAAATCAACAGTAGTTGTAATCCCAAAAAATGGTTCATCAAAACTTCCAAAGAACTCAAAATGTTCTTTTCGGCTCCAGGAATTAAAATCAAGTACTGTTTTCATTATTATAACACTTGTAAAAGCTCACTTGCTTTAGTAAAACTTCTAAAATTAGGATGATTGACTTCTTCATGCACCATTTCATGAGCCCATGTAGTATGAAAAGGAATATGAAAGGCGTGTGCTCCAATATTTAAAACGGGTAAAACATCTGATTTTAATGAATTACCTACCATTAGAAATTCCTTTTCTGTAATATCAAGATGTTTTACCAATTTACGATAATGCATTTCTGTTTTATCGGAAACAATTTCAATATGATGAAAATATTTTTCCAATCCTGATTTCATCAATTTACGCTCTTGATCTAATAGATCTCCTTTTGTAGCCATTACCAACCGATATTTCTTGGATAACTCATTAAGAGTTTTATCAATTCCATCGATTAGTTCTATAGGCTCCTGAAGCATTTGCTTTCCTTTCTCAATAAGCTTTTCTACTAAACCAATATTCATTTCTCCATTAGAAATAGTAATAGCAGCCTCAATTAACGAAAGCGTAAATGGTTTGATACCATATCCATATAATGGAAGGTTTTTCATCTCCACATCAAAAAGTAATTTATTTGCCTCTTCTTTAGGTAAAAATTGTTCTAATAATTCACAAAACTCTTCTTCTGCTTTCCTGAAAAAAGTTTCATTAACCCATAGAGTATCATCAGCATCAAATGCAATGACTTTTATATTTTGAAATGACATCTAATACTATCTTACTAGTTTCTTGTACTTAATACGTTTTGGCATTAAATCCCCACCCAAACGTTTCTTTTTATTCTCTTCATAATCAGAGAAACTTCCTTCAAAGAAATACACTTGTGAATCTCCTTCAAAAGCTAATATGTGTGTACATATTCTATCCAAAAACCATCTATCATGAGAAATAACAACAGCACACCCTGCAAAGTTTTCAAGACCTTCTTCTAATGCTCTTAAGGTATTAACATCAAGATCATTGGTTGGCTCATCCAAAAGCAATACATTACCTTCTTCTTTTAAGGTCATTGCCAAATGTAATCGGTTACGTTCCCCTCCAGAAAGTGTAGATACTTTCTTATTCTGTTCGCTACCGCTAAAATTAAAACGGCTTAAATACGCTCTGGAGTTTACTTGTCTTCCTCCCATCATAACCAATTCTTGCTCATCACTAAAATTTTGCCAAATGGTTTTCTCTGTATCTATATTACTGTGACTTTGATCTACATAGGCAATAGATGCTGTTTCTCCTACATTAAAACTTCCTTTATCCGGTTGTTCTTCTCCCATAATCATCTTAAATATTGTCGTCTTACCTGCCCCATTGGGACCTATAATTCCTACAATACCTGCCTGAGGAAGGTTAAAGTTTAAATCTTCGTACAACAACTTATCCCCAAAAGCTTTACTTACTCCACTGGCTTCAATAACATTGGTTCCTAATCTAGGGCCATTAGGGATATAAATTTCTAATTTTTCGTCAACTTGTTTTTGATCCTGACTTAATAATTTATCATAATTACTAAGACGAGCTTTTTGTTTTGCCTGACGTCCTTTTGGTGCCATTCGCACCCATTCTAATTCTCGTTCTAATGTTTTTTGACGTTTGGATGCTTGTTTTTGTTCTTGAGCTAATTTCTTTGCCTTTTGATCTAACCAAGAAGAATAATTTCCTTTCCAAGGGATCCCTTCTCCTCTATCTAATTCTAATATCCATCCTGCAACATTATCCAAAAAGTACCTATCATGCGTAACTGCGATAACTGTACCTTTATAATTTTGAAGGTGATGCTCTAACCAATGAACAGATTCTGCATCAAGGTGGTTTGTTGGTTCATCCAATAAAAGAACATCTGGTTCTTTTAGTAAAAGACGACATAATGCAACTCTTCGTCTTTCTCCACCTGATAAAACACTGATTTTCTTATCAGAATCGGGAGTACGAAGTGCATCCATTGCTATCTCTAGTTTGGTATCTAGCTCCCAAGCATTACTTGCATCAATCTGATCTTGTAGATTTGCCTGCTTATCCATAAGTTCCTGCATTTTATCAGGATTTTCATATACTTCTGGAAGGCCAAACATATCATTAATCTTATTATATTCATCCAAAACAGCAACCGTTTCTGCAACTCCTTCCTTTACAACTTCTAATACTGTTTTTTCTGGATCTAACTGTGGCTCTTGTTCTAAAAAACCTACCGTATATCCTGATGCAAATACAACATCTCCCTGAAAGTTTTTATCTACCCCAGCTATAATTTTTAATAAAGTAGACTTACCAGAACCATTAAGCCCCAGAATACCAATTTTGGCTCCGTAGAAAAAACTTAAATATATATTTTTTAATACCGGAGTATTCGCACTTTTATACGTTTTACTAACTCCGGACATTGAGAAGATTACTTTTTTATCGTCTGACATATGCCCTTAAATTATATTTTTATTTGATGATTGATTGTATGTAAAAAGAGTTATACTCTTCCTTTTAAAGCATTAAAAACCCAGGCAATTGCAAAAAAGCCAACTCCTACAGCTGCAAAACCATATCCTGACACATCTCTATATCTAAATGCTCCTAATGCAATAAGTGCAAGGCCAACTAATATCATTATAAAAGTTGCCCAAGCCAATACTGTATTTTTATTCATTCCCATAAATTATTATTTAGTTTAGTACTAACACTTGTAATTTTTCAAATATAAGCAGATGCAAATATCGGTATTTTATAGTCAAAAAAAGTGATTTTTTATCCACTTATTATAACGTAAAGCATGTAAAACACTCAATAACAACATTTAAGTCGTTTTGATAATTACAATAAGATCGAAAAATTAAATACAATCAAAAGAAAAATCAAATTAAATTTCTTTGTTAAGATTACTTATTTTTTTAAAGCTACGTATTCATCATTTACTATAGTTTGAGTAATTGATTTTCCTTCAATAAACTCTGCAGCTATTTTGGCAAAACTATTTTGCGCAAAAAGAGCTACAAAATGAGGAGCATCTGTTACACTCACCAATGTCACTTCTCCTACTTTAGATAATTTCTTAACATGTCGAACTGCACCATCATAATCTGTTTTAGGATCTAAAGTGCCTTGAAATATTAACGTTGGAGGCATTTTTTGAGGTATAGTGGCAAAATACTGATCACGTTGATAGGTTGGCATCGTATTTTCTGCAATAAGATTAGGTAAAGGACTTGTAAACAATAACCCTTTAGCTTCTTCTACAACATCAACTTTTTTCATTCCTGGTCTTAGATTATTTTCTGAGGCTGTTATTATTTGCACCAACGGAATTGAACTTGGAGATGTATCATATTTAGAACCATAATCTTTATAAAATTTAGTAATATCTTGCACAGCATCATTTAATACTTTAAAATCATTTTTTTCTAAACCTTCTATTATCGAAGGTAACTTATTTCTAGCATCAGGAATATCAAGCATCATCCCCAAGATTGAAGATAAATTTTGACCTGGTATCTGTTCTGCAAATTTCTTATCGCTCTGTGAACGTTCGATCAATTTTTCTAACCTTGAAGCTAAATTAACTCCTTTGGGATTAATTGTATCAAAATTCTTTAAAACCATACGCCCTACTTTATCTGTAACCTGAGATCGTTTACTCAAATCAAAATCACCATCATCTTGTAAAGGCACTAGAGAATCTAATAAAACTCCATCTACTTTTACCATATTTTGCTGCATTAATCTAAGGACTAATTGTGTACCATAAGAAACACCGTATATGTACCTTTTTCCTTCTCCACTCAAGTTATTTATTAGTATCCCTAAATCCTTTGCTGCATTGGTAATCGAAAATGCCTGGGTATACGGTATATTACCAAACATTTGTCCAAAGCATGGACCCCATTCATCATTTGCCAATGCAATACCATTTGCAGATTCCAAACTCTCTTGTTCTGGGCATATCTTACTAGAGGCACCTGTACCTCTATGATCAGGAACAATTATATCTAAATGAGGAAATATTTCTTTAAATTTTGTTATTAAAGGATAAAAGCTTGCTCCTGATTCACCTGGCCCACCAGCAATTAACCAAATTGAACCTTCTCTTTTTTCTTTTGCGGGGAACTTCCTTATAAATAAATCAATGGTTTCTTCTTTTCCAGGTTCATGAAATAACGGAGTTTTTACTAATGCACACAGAGATAATTTTAATTCTGGTATAGTTTCAGAGGTATTACATATTTCAAATTGAGCATTAGAGGTGGACACAAAAGACACTATCCCGACAAAGGAAAAAAATAATTTTCTAATCATTATTGTTATTCTTATTCTTACTTTAATTGATTCATCTATTTCCAATAAAACTAAAATGGCAATAGAACTGGAGTAAATGTATAAATATTAAAAACCTACCAAATTATTTTTGCTTTTTTTAACGTTACTTTTTCGATTTGATCCATCTCTATCTTAAATTTCAATTTTAGAATACACAAAAACGGATGCCCTATTATAAGAACATCCGTTTTAAAATATATAAGGTATGTTTTTAATTAAAAGACCTATTATCTAATCTTGATTCTACTACTGATTCAATAGAATTAGGTATATTTTCAAAAAAGTCATACCCTGTAAGGTTTTCAATATCATCAACTGTTGTTATATATTGTCTCCAGTCACTACTAACATTTTGATCATTAGGAACATTGATAGCAATCATTCTAGTTGAGGTAGTCACTCTATTGATATCGTTAGAGCCATTTGGTAATACCAATGCAACTTTCCAAAAAGAATCGGGTACATTAACCCTTCCATTACTTAAAGTTGATCTAAAACCATTACTTCCGGTACCACCAGTACCTGTGACACCTGATACGATATGAACTTCGTTACCTGCATCTACCAATGTTCTTAAATATCTCTCAAGTCCTACCCATGGTCTTGTGTTATTTCTAGGTGCTTGTGGTGCCATATTGGTCATAAAAAAAGTATTCTCATTTTCTTGAGCCGTAACGGTTCTGTCTGCAGATGGGCAGATATGTCCTCTATGAAATCCAGAACCTCTATATTCATTTTCTGTTATTCTATTAAAGGTACTTGGCAAAGATGTATCTTGCTGAAAGCAGTTACAACGTCCTCTGCTTCCTAACCAATCAGCATTTAGATGCCAACTCACCCAATTTGGTGTACCATTATTATTATTGTAGGATAAAGCAAATTCTGGTTTAGACAAGAAATAATTATTTGCATTAGAATTTGCATTAGAAGGGTTTCCAAAAGCAATATTACTATTTCTTCCGCCACCTTGGTTGCCTCCGCCGCCATCACCACCACCTCCGGTAGTACCAGTAACAATTTCTAGATTATCGATATTAATTCTGTTACGTCCTCCTGAAGCTTTGGAAATACCATATCGTACACTACGGGTTTCATTCACTTCAAAAGAAACGGTGTTTAATGTTGTAGAGGTTGTATTTACAGTTTCTCCTACAAAAGACCACGAGGATCCATTATCATAAGAAGCTATTAATCTCCAGGAAGAATTTCCATCATTACCGTATTTGGCATGGCGAACACGAACAGTTCTTACCCCATTATCCATATTAAAGGACATTACAGCATATCCTGTATTTCTCATTCTAATAGATTTTCTTCCAAACTTTCTATCTCTTGATAGTGTACCTATCAAAGCATCGTTAAATGACCAGTTTCCAGAAGATAAGTTAACACTTCCACTCGCATATCTTGGTTTTGAACCAGACTCATATCCTTCTGTAAAGCCTGATGACCGTTTTGCAGAAAAATTATGCTCATGTGGACCTTCATTATCATAAAAATTAGTTGTCACATCAAACTCACCGTTAATGGCTAAGGGGACAGATTCAATGGGTTCATAAACAGAATCATCATTGGTATCACAACCTGCAATTAGTAAAGTAATTACAAAAAGAAAAGGGAAAAAATTGACATTCAAAAGTCTCATAGTTGAATTTTTAGGTTATTGATTTGTGTTATTTTAATTTCAAAATAATCGTAAATGCATCACAACACTGTTAATCACTTACCAAAAAAACGTTATCAAACAATTAATAATCAACACTTTAATTAATGAAAAAATAACACTTTAGAAACATTACTATAACTATTCTTAAATTCAATATGTATTCTTTATAAACTGTACCTTTTTTGTATTTTCGTGCAAACAATACACACAAATGGATATAAACTTCAATAAGAACGAAGATCATAATAAACTTTTAGCATCAGACCTAAGGCAGCGACTAGCCAAAGTAAAATTAGGAGGGGGTGAAAAACGAATTGAAAAACTTCATTCTCAAGGTAAAATGACCGCCAGAGAAAGAATTGATTATTTATTAGACAAAGATTCTGAATGTATTGAAATTGCTGCTTTTGCTGGTGAAGAAATGTATCAAGAACACGGTGGATGCCCCAGTGGCGGTGTTGTTGTCAAAATTGGATATATTAGTGGTAAACAATGTATTGTCGTAGCAAATGACGCAACGGTTAAGGCCGGTGCATGGTTTCCTATTACTGGAAAGAAGAATTTAAGAGCTCAGGAATTATCTATAGAAAACAAACTACCCATTATTTATCTTGTTGATAGTGCCGGAGTATATCTCCCTATGCAGGATGAGATATTCCCTGATAAAGAACATTTTGGTAGAATCTTTCGTAACAATGCCGTAATGAGTAGTATGGGTATTGTCCAAATATCTGCGGTTATGGGAAGTTGCGTTGCTGGTGGTGCCTACCTTCCTATTATGAGCGATGAAGCATTGATAGTTGATAAAACCGGAAGTATTTTTTTAGCAGGAAGCTATTTGGTAAAAGCTGCAATAGGTGAAACTATTGACAATGAAACTCTAGGCGGAGCGACTACACATTGTGAAATCTCAGGAGTCACAGATTATAAAGCCAAAGATGACAAAGATGCTTTGGATACAATTAAAAATATAATCTCAAAAATCGGAGACTTTGAAAAAGCTGGGTTTAATCGTGTTAAACCTGCTAAACCTAAAGATAACCCAGAAGAAATTTATGGCATATTACCAAAAGCCAGAAATGAGCAATACGACATGATGCAAATCATTAGTCGATTGGTTGATGATTCTGAATTTGAAGAATACAAAGCTGGATATGGACAAACTATTATAACTGGATATGCACGTATTGACGGTTGGGCTGTTGGTATTGTTGCCAATCAACGTAAAATTGTAAAAACCAAAAAGGGAGAAATGCAATTTGGAGGGGTTATTTATTCAGATTCTGCAGATAAAGCCACTCGATTTATTGCTAATTGTAATCAAAAGAAAATACCATTAGTATTTCTGCAAGATGTAACTGGATTTATGGTTGGGAGTAAAAGTGAACATGGAGGTATTATCAAGGATGGTGCAAAAATGGTAAATGCTGTAAGTAATAGTGTTGTTCCAAAATTTACTATTGTAGTAGGTAATTCTTACGGAGCAGGGAATTATGCCATGTGTGGTAAAGCATACGATCCCAGGTTAATTGCCGCATGGCCAAGTGCAGAACTCGCTGTAATGGGAGGTGCCCAAGCTGCAAAAGTATTATTACAAATTGAAACGGCTTCTTTAAAAAAGAAAGGTGAAGAATTATCTGAAGAGGATGAAAAAGCTCTTTTTAATAAGATTAAAGGCAGATATGATGCTCAAACCTCTCCATATTATGCCGCAGCAAGAATATGGACAGATGGTGTAATTGATCCCTTGGATACTAGAAAATGGATTTCTATGGGTATTGAAGCTGCAGACCATGCCCCTATCGAAAAGAAGTTTAATTTAGGGATTATCCAGGTATAAAAATGAAAGTATCTTTTATTGTTATTATTTATGCACTAGTACTCAGTTTACACGGGATACATGCACAATCTGAAGTAGAAAAAACTCAAAAAATAGAACAACACTTATTAAAATCTAAAGCTTTATTACAAAAAGATTTAGATAGCTCTCTTTTTTATGTTGAAAAAGCTCTAAAATTATCCAAACTAATTGCTAATGATACGTTATTAGCCAAATCTCGTTTACAAAAAAGTAGTGTTCTTATTTTTAAAAAAGGGTTTTCTGAAGCAGATTCATTACTTCAAAACAATCTTAAGAATGAATTACCAAAACATATTGAGGGGCAAACATTACATAATCTAGGCACTATTCAATATTACAAACAAGACTTTAAAAGAGCGTTAGATATTTACCTAAAAGCAGCAAAGATCTTAGAACAAACTAATAATTCTAAACAACTTGTAAATACGTATACGAATATAGGCTCTATTAATGCAGCACTTAAAAACTTCAAAAATGCGCAAACGTATTTGGAGAGAGCTTTACCATTAAGTGAATTTAATGAAATTTTGAGATTACAGATCCTCGTGAATCTTTGTAACATTTATAAGGAACAAAAACTCTTTAAAAAATTTACAGATAATATCTTTGAAGCCGAAGCTTTAGCAAAAAAGTATAAAGCAAAAAATATCTTATCTGTAATATATAATAACCTTGCTCCTTATTATACAGAAGAAGGAGCTGATTATAACAAAGCTCTTGATTACGGAAAAAAAGCAATTATATTAAAAAAAGAACTTAATCAGACGAGTACTTTAAATGTTTCCTATAATAATGTAGGACATTCTTATCTCAAAAAAGGAGAATATAGAAAAGCGATACAATATCTGGATAGCGCAGTGCCCGGTACGCAAGGTGTATTAAAGTCATATATCTACAATAATCTAAAAGAATCCTATTCTGGTTTAAAAGATTACAAAACTGCAATTCTATACGCCGACCTTAAAGATCAAATCAAAGATTCTATTACTAATGCCGAGCAAAAGGAAAAAGTAGCTGAACTAACAGAAAGATTTGAATCTGAAAAGAAACAACAACAAATTGATATTTTAGATACAAAAAATGAATTACAAGCACTTACCATAAAACAACAAAATTATATACTTATCGTATTGATTATTTTTGGTGTACTGGTATTAATTTTAGGGTATTTTGGGTTTAAAAGTTACAAAACCAGACAACAACTGGATACTGTGTTATTGCAACAAAAATTAAGAAAAACACAGTTGAATCCACATTTCTTATTTAATGCTTTGCAAAGTATTCAAAATTTTATCTATCAAAATGATAAAGAAAAATCTGGTTCGTATTTAGCTAGCTATTCAAAATTAATTCGACTAATTTTAGAAAAATCAGATGATAACTTTACTAGCGTTGAAGATGATAAAACCGCTTTAGAATCTTATCTTAATCTACAACAGCTTAATTATAATAGTAAATTTGACTATACTATTGATGTTGATAGTACTGTAGAAGAAGATTTTGACATGTTACCTACTCTCATTACCCAACCTTTTGTAGAAAATGCAATATTACATGGGCTAAAAGATAGTGACACAGGAAACATCGTAGTAAAATACTATAAAAACAATAATACATTATATGTATCTATTGTAGACAATGGTAAAGGTTTTGAAACTAAAAAAGAAAATGCCAAACGATTACACAAATCCATGAGCATGGGGATTATTAGAGAACAGTTAAAAAACCTCAATAAAACTTCAAAACATTTTGATGGACATATTTCTATTGATTCTTCTAACGAGGGAACAAAGGTTATTCTAAGTTTTACTGCGGCATAATCAAAAAGTATACTACCTTTATCCTATGAGTAATATATCTTGCTTTATTGTTGAAGATGATCCACAAGCACTTACCTATGCATCTGCTATTGTAGAAAAATATGGTACCATTAACATTATTGGGAGTTGTGACTCTATAATAAAAGCTTCAAACCAAATAAAAGAGTTAAAACCTGACTTTATCATTCTCGATGTTTTTTTAACCGATGGAAATGCATTCGAATTTCTTGCTCTTTTTAACACTATCGAATTCAAAATTATTTTCACTACTTCATTTGCCAAATATGCCATCGATGCTTTTAGGTTCAGCGCATTAGATTATCTTTTAAAACCTTATGAAGAGAAAGAATTAACTTTGGCTTTGGATAAAGTAATTCAGGATATCCACAAAACAAACTATCAATCACAATTAAACACACTTCTTCATAATCTTTCTCATAAAGATCAGTCAAAAAAACTTGTACTAAAAAATGCCGATGCTATTCACATTGTTGATATTAAAGACATTTTATATGCAAAATCAGATAATAACTACACTACATTCCTTCTTGTAAATAACAAAGAAATTTTGGTCTCAAAACCTCTTAAATCTTTTGATGAAAAGCTAGGTAGTTATAATTTTTTTCGTGTACATCAGAGCTTTCTAATTAATCTTAGCTATATATCTAAGTTTGATAAACGCAATGAAGAAGTAATCCTTAAACAAGAACATTGCATACCAGTAGCACAAAGCAGAAAAAAGAATCTAATAGAATATATTAACCAATTGTTTTAAGATTCTCTTTAAACTCCCTTGATTTCTAAATACTCCTCTGCAAATTCACATTTATAAAAAATCTTGTTTTTAATAGATTTAAATTAGTTCATAAAACTATTTTAAAACAGAAAAAACAATGAAAAAAACTGCAATCACAATAGTATGTATTGCGTTATTATTTTCCTGCGGAAAAGATAAAAGTGGAGAAAAAGAACCCGGGCTATTTGACGTAATTGAAAGTGTTTCGGATCTTAATCAAATGGCCAATGAAGCAGAAAAAATTGAAGAAGAAAGCGAACAACTAAAAAATGCCACACCTATCTCCAAAGAAAAACTAAAAGCTTTATTACCAGAAAGTTTATTGGGGTATCCAAGAAAAAAATTCTCTATCGGAAATCAATTTATGCCCGATATGAATATGGCAGAAGCCGAATATGAAAACGAAAATGGAGATCTTATTTCTTATTCTATAATTGATGGCGCGGGAGAAACAGGTAGTGCAATGGTAACACTTGCCCGATTAGGTTTTTCCAGGGATTTCGAAGAACAGAGTGATTCTGGATATAGAAAATCCATAACTATAAACGGATATAAAGCTATAGAAGAAGTAGAAAAAGATAGCTACGATGGTAGTGAGGATTCTAAAATAGAACTTCTAATCTCCAATAGATTCATTGTTACTCTAGACGGAGAAAGAGTCTCTATGGATCAATTAAAGAACGCCATTAAAGAACTTAAATTAAATCAACTAGGGCAATAAAAAAAAAGAATAGCACATCACACAAATATTTAATTGGAATAAAAAATGAAAAAGATAAAATCAATTTTATCACTTTTATTACTACTAGCCATGTTTCAGTCATGTTATGTCATGAAAAAATCTGATCAGTTTTTCGGCATTGAAACATCAAATCGAAATACACTATATCTCATTGATATATCCGGAAGTATGGAAGGTATTGATGAAGGATCTGTAAAAGATCAGGTAATGCGTGAAGCTGGCAATAAAGCTGGAAATGTAGTAAGTAAAACTATTGGGGGGAAGATAGGTAACATTCTTGGTAAGCAGGTAACCAAACAAGCAACCAAATTAGGTGCTGTAAAACGAAAACTAATACCTGCAATAAAAGGATTACCTGATGGTAAAAAATTTGTTGTTTTTGCTTATAACAATAATGTAACCAAACAATCTATAGAACTTAGAATCGCTACTAATACATCTAGAACCTCTTCAAATATTTTTGTTGAAAATCTAAAAGCTGGAGGAGGTACAAATACATTAAATGGTCTATTAGAAGCCTTATCTACAGAAGGAGTTGAAGAAATTGTATTAATGAGTGATGGTCTTCCTAATGGAGGTCCTCAAGCAGTACTAGAGGAAATACGAAAAGTAAATACCAAGGGAGTTATCATACATACTATTGCTTTTGGCGAAGATGCTGATCACAACTTTATGAGAACGTTAGCACAGGAGAACCAAGGTACATTCATCACTTCTAAAATGTAATACAAATGAAAATTAAAATTGGAATACTTATAACCATACTTGTTACTCTTTTTTGTATACGTTCATATGCTCAGAACTGTGATGAAGTATTATTTATGAAAAAAGGTGCTATCCTTACTTATACTGATTACAATAAAAAAGGAAAAGAGCTTAACTCAACGGTACATGAAACAACATCAGTTACGCAAGAAAATAATCTCTACACGGCCATAATTCAAGCTACCAGAAAAGATCAAAAAAACAAAGAAACTTTTACTACCAGCTTTAAAACAAGATGTGAAGGAGGACTGTTTAGTGTAGACATGATGCGTTTCTTTAACTACGATAAGTTATCAGAACAACAACAAAAAGGACTTAAACTGAAAATAGATGGAGATGTTCTAGAATTTCCTGTAAACAGTAAAGTTGGAGATCAAATGGATGATGGCCACATCACAATAAAACTAAACAGTGAAGGATTTACACTTATTACTATGACTTTTGATATCAAAAATAGAAAAATCGTTGGAGAGGAGAGTATTACTACTCCAGCAGGAACTTTTGATTGCCAAAAAGTAACGTTTGATTTTGAAAGTAAATTCGGAATCATAAAAGTAAAAGGTAGTGGTGTAGAATGGTATCATGATAATGTTGTGGTCATAAAATCTGAATCTTACAATAAAAAAGGAAAGTTGACTGGATATCACCAATTAACAAAAGTCCAGTAATCTAAATCATAAAAATATAACGAAATGACAAAAGTAATTTGGGTAATCTGCTTATCATTACTATTAACGAATTGTAAAAATAACACTGGAGAAACAGAAGAAGAAGAAGAACGAATACAGACAGAAGAAGAAACTTCTATTCCTGATAGTAAAACAACTGAAACTGTAGAAGTAATTAAAAATACAGAAACAGAAAAACAACCTGTCAAAGAATTTAACTGGAATGACATCCCTATTACCAATCAAGATATTGGTGATTATCCATATATAACACCTCCAAAGGGAATGGAGGTGAGTGAAAGTAGTAGCGCTACAAAATCTTATGATTTCCACAAATTAGAGATGTTTGATGGCACTTCTTTCTTTGCTTTTGAAGGACGTGTTGAAAAAATGAGTATTAAGATGAGTCTCAAGGATAATTCTGATCAAGACTGGAATCAGTATTTATTTGATAAAAGTGTTTCAGAATATCTTACATCAATTGGAGCGAAGTTAATTTCTGATCAAAAAATTCCTGAAGAACTCATGGTCAATTTTGGGGATACCCCAAACGAAAGATATGCCCATATGCATGATTTTTACATTGGCGATGTGGTAAACGATAAAGTCAGAATGTATGTTTTGAGAACGCAATCTCAAAAAATAGGTTTCCAGGTATATTCAAACACTGCTACAGGCGAAATAGGTATTGTTGAAGTTAAAGATTTTGAACAAACCATTGAAAAAATTACTGCTAATGAAATTAAAGAAGAGATTGAAAAAAACGGATTTGTAGCCCTTCATATTAATTTTGATACTGGAAAATCAAGAATAAAAACAGACTCCTACTCTATCATAGACGAAATTGTTAAAATGCTCAAAAACTCACCTGACCTAAAAATTAGTATCGAAGGACATACTGATGATGTGGGTGATGATAGTTCAAATCTAAAACTATCAAAAAATCGAGCTCGAGCAGTTTTAATGGCATTAACAGATGAAGGAATTGAAGAATCCAGGTTAAGTAGCGAGGGGTTTGGTGAAACTAAACCTGTCTCAGATAATACTACGGAAGATGGAAAAGCACAAAACAGAAGAGTAGAATTAAGAAAGCAATAACGATAAACTACTGGATATTGATTATGATTATTTTACTTTCATAATTAAATATACCAAAGTCTGAACTTACCGAAAAAGGACTTAAAAAAAGGAGTAGGTACCATTAAAAATATTTAAGAAATGATAGTATGGTCAGGAAGAGGATTCCTTTCGGTATTAGTATTGGCCGTGATCCTTGTCGTATTTACATCTATTTTGCCAAAAGAACAAAGTGATTACGCCTATATTATTGGACTCTTCATAGCTGGAGTTTTTAGTTGGTTCATGGGCAAAAAATGGAATGAATCTGATGGGAGAATTGTAATAGACAAGCAAACAGGGCAAGAAATTATTATAAAACCAAATCACAGCCTCTTTTGGATTAAGATGCAATATTGGGGAATTATTTTTGGAGGTATTGGCATACTAATGCTGATCAAACAATTTATATAAATAAGTCCGAATTTATAAATATCATGTATAAACTATAACAACCTATTTTGTTTATTACTATTTTCAATACATAATAATACTCATCATTGTAATTGGATAAAACATAGAATATTAATTTATATTTTTTTATCTGCAAGATTTTAAGGAATTTCAAAATTAGTAAGGGATAAAACTAATTTAAATTAACATCTAAAATTTTACGCAATGATTAAGAACATTTTAAATTTAGAAAAGGTCACAATTCTTAAAAAAGAAGACCAAAAATCAATTAATGCTGGTTTTTTGGAAGCCGTATGTCCAGAATTCCGACCATGTTGGAATGATAATGACTGCCCTTGCGGAGGATGTGGTGTAACGGTAAATGGTTTTTATATACCTGATTTATGTGCTTTCTAAAGCGGTAAAAAATTAGGATAAATCATTATCCTATAATTTAATTAAAAACTCCAATTATTAGATTTCTAATAATTGGAGTTCGTTTTTACAAGACAAGAGGTATTATTTATTTTTTACTTTCGTTTAGGAATTGTGATCAACTCTGTCTGTCTTTCATTAACATACCTAAAACCTGATTCTCCCCAAAAGCCTGCTTCTTCAAGCATAATACGAATATCTTTCTTCCATTCTGGTAGATTGACTGTGGTATTCAGTTCGATAGCATATACCGTATTTTCATACAATTGGTAATCTCCCGTTCCTTGAACTCCTCCTTGAGAGTCCCACATACCAATAGTAGGTCCAGCAGAATGTCCATATAACCCTAGTGGATGAGTATATATTGATGGTTTTAGCCCTTCTGTTTTTCCTTGCTCCAGGGATTTCAGTAATATCTCATTTCCTGTCTTCCCTGTTTCAAAATTTGATGTAAAAATATCCTGCACTCTATTTCCATCTGTAAAAGCTTTAACCAAATACTCTGGAGGGGAAGTTTCTTCGTTTCTTAAAATATAAGCATGTTGTTGACAATCTGTATTTAACCTCAAATACGTAATTCCAAAATCACAATGAATCAAATCACCAGGTCTAATTACTTTATCTTTTGGTCGGTCAGAAAAGGAAACGATATGACTTTTAAGTACTTCGCCAGATCGTTGAATATCTACTGTAGGATGAAACCATGTTTTTAATCCCATATCGGTTACTTTTTGTCTTAACCACCACACTACATCATCTGTAGTTGTAGTTCCTGGTTGTATTACCGAAGTGCTAAATGCTTCTTCAATAATATCATGAGTAATCTTTACCAACTCTTTATATATTTCCATCTCTTGTTGGACACGAGTTTCTATCCAGGCAATGGCTAACTTCTCAGCAGAAGCCACTCGAGATTTATATTCTTGTGGTAATACCTCCATAAACTCTTCATAGTCCGTTTTTACAATACCATCTAATATCCCAAAGTCTTTAGAGTAATTAATTCCTATTTTTTGAGGATTTCTTTTTGAGATGATATCGATCAGTGCTTTCCATTGATCAGGTTGCTTCTCTTTATCCCATGCAGAATCAATATTTTTACCTACACTATATCTAGCTACGGCCATTTTTTCTATAGTATTCTTGACTTTATCTCTATAAAAAACTAATATTGTCCTTCTTCTGGCATTCAACCATGTTGCGGGTAGCATTGTTTTAAGCACAGGGTCTTCATTATACTCTCGTGAAATCAAAATCCACATATCAAACTCTGTTCTATCCATCAATTGAGGTAAGAGATTATCAAACCTTTCCTTTAGAACCATATCAATAGCTGCCGCTCTTTCTCTTTGTTTAAGGATTTGTGATTGAATAGTTATGCTAAAAAGAAATATCGTGACTAAAATGAGGTTTTTCATTGTAAGATTAGTGTGAGATAATTAATAAGGTGTATTAAAAATTAAATGTATTACAAAAAAGAGACACCTGCAATGTTTTGCAAGTGTCTATTCATATTCAATCATTTATTCTAACCCTTTATAATCCATTATAACTATTCATCAATCTTACAAATTCTGCTTTATATCCCTGGTCATCTTTTTCTTTGTTTGTTCTGGCTAAAGAAATTATAGTATTAAGATCCTCATTCTCAATATATTTTGAATTTCTTAATTTCATTCCAAACCAAGCTACAGAGGCTGCAAAATTAAAGTCTTGTGAAACAGAAGATTTGTTATCGGTTTTTAAAACATGAATCATTTCGATACTTTTTCTTTCCTTCGGTTTTTTATATCTAAATTTTACTGTTAATAGCTCATCTCCATAATCTGTATTCATTTTTGAATCTGTATATTTTAGATTTGCAATATCCTTAACATATTCACTTTTTACTCCTACAGGAACTACTTCATAAAGTGCTGTAACTGTATGACCACTTCCTAATTCTCCAGCATCTTTTGTATCATCTACAAAATCTTCATCTTCCAGAAGTCTATTTTCATATCCGATTAAACGATATGCTTGTACTTTTCCCGGGTTAAACTCAACTTGTATTTTCACATCCTTAGCAATAGTATATAACGTGCCTCCAAATTCTTTACCCAATACTCGTTGTGCTTCTTGCATTGTATCAATGTATGCATGATTTCCATTCCCTTTATCTGCCAATGTTTCTAATTTACTATCCTTATAGTTTCCCATACCAAATCCTAGACATGTAAGAAATACATTTGATTTTCGTTTTTCTTCGATTAAATCTTTCATTTCCTTATCACTACTTATTCCAACATTAAAATCCCCATCTGTAGCAAGAATTACTCTATTATTTCCGTTTTTTATAAAGTTTTCTTTAGCTATTTTATACGCTAATTGAATTCCTTCTCCTCCTGCTGTAGAACCTCCTGCCTGAAGATTTTGTAAAGCTTGATTGATTTCTTGCTTATTTGCACCCGATGTAGGTTTTAATACCATTCCTGCTGCTCCTGCATATACCACAATTGAAACCTTATCTTTCTCTCTTAATTGCTTTACCAAGAGTTTAAATGCCTTCTTAAGTAATGGTAATTTGTTACTATTACTCATAGATCCAGACACATCAATTAAAAACACAAGATTGGAAGGAGGGATCTCATTTTGCGGAATCTCTTTTCCTTTTAATCCGATCTTAACCAATTGAGTTTTTGCATTCCATGGAGTCGATGTATATTCTGTATGAATTGCAAAAGGATGTTTTCCTGTAGGTTGTTCATACTCATAATCAAAATAATTAATCATTTCTTCAATTTTAACTGCATCTGCAGGAATATTAGTTCCATTATTGATCATTCTTCGAATATTACTATAAGATGCTTTATCTACATCTATAGAAAAAGTAGACAGGGGAGATAAATTGACTCTTTTAAAATCATTTTCTATAATCTCTTTGTATGATTCATCATTCTGCACTTTATAATTGCCCGATTTTGTAGTAATCAAGACTACTCCACCTGATGCTCGACTGCCGTAAATCGCAGATGTTTTTTTATTTTTAAGTACTTCAGTTTTTATAATATTCTCTGGTTTTATGGCTTTTACTAAAGCAATATCCCTACTATTTACAGGTACTCCATCAACTACATATAATGGTTGATTAACATTTGAAATTGAATTCATTCCACGAATTCTAATCGTACTATTATTCTGATTTGTATACCCCTTATTAATAGTTTGTTTTCGCGATAGTTTCCGTCTACGTTTTCTAGGTTTACGAGAAATACTTTCACTAGACACTACAGTAGCAGAAGCGGTGATTTGTCTTTTATATACTGGTGCGTAGCCTACAACTACTACTTCTTCCAATTGAGCAGCAGACACTTGCATAGTTACATGCATAGTAGTAGATTGGGAGTCTACTTTCTTTTCTTCGGTTTCATATCCAAGATAAGAATACATCAATGTATCCCCTATATGTGCAAGAATAGTATAGTTTCCATCAAAATCGGTTTGTACTCCTTTATGACTGCCCTTGATCAAAATATTAACCCCTGGTAAAGCTAAATTTTGATTATCCGTTACTTTTCCTGTAACTTTTATTTCTTGTGCATTTAAAACTCCTATAGAAAAGAAGAATAAAAACATATAATTTAATAGTTTCATAGTGGATAGTTTTTAATTACAAACTAAAACTAAATGTTCTTCTATGAGCTAGCAATCAAAAATGAGTGAAGTAGGCTTTCTGATGAGTAAAAAGGATATAATTAATTTTAATATTCCTTAAAATTCAGATTAGAATTTAGAATTTAAAGCTAACTCTACTGTTTGCTTTCTTTGTACTTTTCCATTTTCTGTTCCTATAAATTGAGGGAGGAAATGAATTTCTTTTGGGATTTCGTATTTGTTTAGGGTATTTAAATTTTGTATTCCTTCCCGAAGTGTGAGATATGCAATTTTATCATAATCACGTTCTATGAGTAAAATTACTTTATCACCTAATGCATCATCTGGTACACTGGTAATAAAAAAACGATGTCCAATTAATAACTGTAATTTTGTTTCTATCTCTTCTGGATATAACTTTACTCCTCCACTATTAATTACATTATCATGTCGTCCTTTCCACAAAAATTTTTTATATGTTTTAAGTTCTACAACATCATTGGTAATGATAGTTTCTTCATTGAGCTGAGGAGCTTTAATAACTAGGCAATTTCTATTATCTATGTTCAGCGTTATATTGGGTAATGCTTTAAAAAAATTAGCATCTTTTTTATCTTTTTTCTTTGGATTTATCCTACGTGCGGCAATATGAGATACCGTTTCGGTCATACCATAAGTTTCAAATATTTTAGTCTTAATACCTTGAACAAGTTCTTTTAGGTTTTCTGAAACAGGTCCCCCTCCTACGATTAACTTTTTAATCAAATGAAGCCTGTTTAGAGAATTATCTAATTGCAAAGGGACCATAGCGCAAAAATCATATTGCTTATAAACTGTATCAAGAGGAATTGTTTTTGGAGGGACTAAATCTATCTTCCATCCTAGTACCATTGCTCTTATCAGCATCATTTTACCGGCTATATAATTTGCAGGAAGACATAATAACGCTGTTGTACCTTCTTCTGCTTTAAAAAATTTACCAGTAGCTCTTGCACTATTAATCATATGTTTCTTGAACACCTTAATCTTTTTTGGTTTCCCGGTAGATCCAGATGTTTGTACAATTATATGATCTTTTTCATTTAACCAATCTAATAAAAAGTTTCCTGCATCCTGTTCATATACTTCTCCATCTTTTACAAAATTATAGGCAAAATACCTTAGTCCTTCCTTATCCAAGGAGTTCTTGTTTATTGAAAAACTCTGGTGTATTTCTGGTAAAGAAAATTCGCTATCAGTTTGCATACTCAAATTTCAATTTTCTAGTATATCCACAGGTTAACAGTGTGTAAACAGTATATTATTATTCTGTTATCCCAGAAGCCTCTTCTTGAACATTATTAAATGTATTCAAGGATCCAAAAAGTTTATCTTTCCACCCTGTCCATTTATATTTTTTTGACAATATGAATAAGAACATTGGAAAAATCACTAAAATAGGTAGTAAGATTTCATATCCAGAAGTTGGATCAGATTTATCTAGAAATATAGAGTCTGTCTGCAACGCCGTCCAGTCTGCAGTTACTAAAAGAACTGTCACTAAATTATTAGCCGCATGAAAACCTAATGCTAATTCAATCCCTTCGTCCATTAAGGTAATAATTCCTAAAAAAAGACCTGTGCCTATATAGTAAATCATCAATATAGGCCCTATTTTATCCACTTCAGGATTAGCAATATGCATAACACCAAAAAGTATAGATGTAAAAAATAATGGCATCCATTTATTCCTAAAAGCTAACCCCAACCCTTGCATTAGGTATCCTCTGAAAAAGTACTCTTCAAAACTTGTTTGTATAGGAACTAATATCAAAGCAATAGCCGTAAGAATAAGAAACGGAATAGGCTTAAAATTAATCTCGTAGTTTTCTGGAGTCACAAAATATACAATTAGTGTAGAAATAATAATAAATGAGGCCATCAGAATAAAAATGAAGAAAATACGCCCCCAATCTACTTTTTTCCTACTAGTAGTAAGTGATAAAAGACTTTGTTGATGAACATACCTAACCCAAAAAAACAAACCACCTAATAAAACCACAAAAAATACCATATTTTCTGCAAAAAATCTATTTTTTCCTTTTGCAAGGATTTCTTTTTCCATTATAGAAGCAATATCAATTCCCATTAGTTTAATTGCCAAATAATTAAACCCCATTAATCCCATAAACACTATCGGGATCGGCAAATATTTCCACATTCCTAATTTTCCTTGTCTTCCTTGTGTGATATACATATAATTATACTCTATATTTAATTAAAAAAATCCATAGCCCAATCTTTATTTTGATCATAGATTAAAGTTCCTTGATCAACAACCAAGGGAGAATCAATATTATTGGTGTACAAACCTCCCGTACCTAACCCCTGGGGCATTTTGTTTTGTAATGTGTACGTAAATTGAGCAATTGCATTCAGACCTATATTACTTTCTAATGCGCTAGTGATCCACCAACCAATATTGAGGTCTTCTGCTATTGAAATCCACTCCATAGTCCCTTTAAAGCCACCTATCAAACTTGGTTTAAGAATGATATATTGTGGTTGTATAGTTTGTAACATTTTTTTCTTTTCCGTTACATCAAAAACACCAATTAATTCCTCATCCAAAGCAATAGGCAATCGGGTTTTTTCACATAAGTTCTTCATTTCTTTGTACTGACCTTGTCGTATGGGTTGTTCTATACTATGTAAATCATAGATCGAAAGACGGTCTAATATTTTTAACGCATTCTGGGGTTTAAAAGCACCATTAGCATCAACTCTTAGCTCTATTTGTTCTGGTGAAAACTGTGATCTTATATAGGATAACAAGTTTAACTCAGTTTCAAAGTCGATAGCACCGATCTTCATTTTTATGCAATTAAATCCCTGGTTTAATTTATCCACTATTTGCTCACGCATAAATTCTTTGGTTCCCATCCAAATGAGTCCATTAATAGGAATATGATCCTGGTTTAGCGTAAATTTTGAAGGAAATAATACAAACGGAGAATCACTATGCAGGGATTTAAAAGCTATTTCTACCCCAAATTGAATACTAGGAAATTCGATCAACTCTTCCCATAATTTATCCACACCTAAATGTATATGCTCACAAGTCCATTTAAGTTTTTCTTCATAATCAGATCGATCATCTATACTTAATGTTCTTAGAATACCACATTCTCCTACCCCCTTTTTCATTCCATCTATTAGAGTTATAAACCATGTTTCCTTAGTTTTCAAAACTCCTCTGGAAGTACCACTTGGTCTTTTAAACTCCAGAATATGTTTATGGTATTTAGCGATCATTATAATTCAATGCTTGAACCTATTTCTAATAACATAAGATCTTTATTTCTTTCAAAAAACTTTCGTTTTGCTTCATCATGATCAATTTCTATATATCCAAAGGTATCATAATGTACTCCTAAAATTTTATCACATTCAACAAAATCGCTGGCTATAATAGCATCATCAACTCCCATGGTAAAATTATCACCAATCGGTAATATTGCTAAATCTAACTTTGTATACATTGGAATTAGTTTCATATCCATTGTTAAAGCAGTATCTCCAGCAATATAAATGGTCTTGTGTTCTCCTTCAATTATAAATCCACCAGGTTGTCCTCCATAGGTCCCATCAGCAAAACTACTGGTATGAATAGCATTAACATACTTCACTTTTCCAAATTCAAAATTCCAATTTCCTCCATGGTTCATAGGATGAACCTGAATACCTCGATTTTGATAATACATAGCTATTTCATAATTAGAAACGATTGTTGCATTATTATTTTTAGCTATAGCTTCTGCATCAAGAACATGATCTTCATGTGCATGTGTAAGTAGGATATAATCAACTTTTATATCATCGATAGCTATTTTATCTTTTGATAGTGGGTTTCCTGATATAAACGGATCAATTAATATATTGATATCATTAATCTTAACAAGTAGGGTGTTCTGCCCGTAAAATGTAATTTTCATGTGTGAAATACTTTTAAGTAATACGAAAACTATAAAATCTGACCGAGACTGAACAAAATAGAAAGCAAAAATGTTGTTAAAGCTACTTTTTTAAGTTCTGGATCCAATAGTTCTGTATTTTTAGTATTGATCACTTTTTTGATATGTATCAATAAAGGAATAAATGATAAAAGAAACAATAAATTTACCCAATGATCATAGGTGAGTAAAAGATAAAGCAACATGGATAGCATAGCAAGTATTAGTAATGAAAGGTGATATTTCTTTGCACGATTGATCCCTAATTTTACAACAAGTGTATTTTTCCCTGCTTTTTTATCACTATTATGATCTCTCATATTGTTAAGGTTTAATACCGTTGCACTTAATAATCCAATAGTTATTGCAGGAAGAAAAACTAAAAAATTAAGATTCTTAGTAAATAAAAAATAACAACCTACCACACTTACCAATCCAAAAAATATAAATACAAAAATATCTCCTAGTCCTTTATATCCATAAGCAGAACTACCCATGGTATATTTTATAGCTGCGACGATAGAAGCTAATCCTAAAAGAAAAAAGAATATTGAATACAAAAAATTGGCTGCTCCAAAGGAGACATAAATCAAAGCAATAGATACTCCTAAAGTTATTAAAGCAGTAATTATGATCCCTCTAAACATTTCTTTTTTAGAAATTGCTCCACTTTGTAAAGCTCTTTGCGGGCCAACCCTATCCTCATTATCCGTTCCTTTTACTCCATCTCCATAATCATTAGCAAAATTAGAAAGTATTTGTAACCCTAAAGTAGTAGCTATAGCAAGCCAAAAAATACCTGTCCCTATAAAACTTTGATATCCCAAGGCAGAACCTACAATTATTCCAGATACTGATAAGGGTAATGTTCGCAGACGTGCAGCCGAGATCCAGGCTTTAATTTTGGTCATTCTTGATCATTTAGATCCCAAAGGAACAGTATTTTCCTAAAAAAATAAAAATAATTCACATCAATTCTTCACATTCATAGTTCGTTTATCATAATAACACCAAATTGTTTTGATTCCATTTTTATTAATTTCGCAATTCTTCTTCCCCATATTTTTATGAGACTTTTTATAGATTAGCACTTTAAACCACCACATACTTATGAGACATATAATAATTATCGCTTTTCTATTTTTATTTGTAACCGCTGGATGTAATAATGATTCAAAAAAAGAGAAAAACACTACACCAACTACCTCAAATGATAGTATTAAAAAACCAAATACTTCAAAAACATTACCATTCATTTGGGAAGGATCTAATGTTTATTTTTTACTTACCGATAGGTTTAACAATGGAAATCCTAATAATGATGAATCTTTAGAAAGAACAAAAGAAACAGGAAAACTACGAGGTTTTGAAGGAGGAGACATCAGAGGGGTTATTCAAAAGATAGAAGATGGATATTTTAAGAAACTGGGAATTAATGCTATTTGGTTTAACCCTGTGGTAGAACAAGTACATGAAAGCGTGGATGAAGGAACCGGAAACACATATGCATTTCATGGGTATTGGACAAAAGACTGGACTAAGATTGATCCAAATTTTGGTACGTATAAAGATTTAAAAAAATTAGTTGAAATTGCCCATAAGAACGGAATACGAATACTCATGGATGTCGTATTGAATCACACTGGCCCTGTTACAGATAAAGACCCTGTATGGCCAGATAATTGGGTACGTACTTCTCCAAAATGCGCTTTTAAAGATTATAAAAGTACAGTTGCTTGTACATTGGTAGAAAATCTTCCGGATGTTAAAACAGAAAGTGATGAAAATGTAGGATTACCCGCCATACTATTAAACAAATGGAAAAAAGAAGGAACATTAGAAATAGAACTTGCAGAAATTGATGTTTTCTTCACTAAAACTGGCTTAAAAAGATCTCCTAAGAATTATATCATTAAATGGTTAACAGATTATGTTAGAGAACTAGGAATAGATGGATATCGTGTTGACACAGTTAAGCATGTAGAAGAAGGTGCATGGAGCGTACTAGCAGAACAAGCAAAACTAGCGTTTGCAGAATGGAAATCTAAAAACCCTGATAAAATACTTGACGAGAATGAATTTTATATTATTGGCGAGCTATATGGTTACGGAGTTGATGGAAAACGATATTATGATTTTGGAGATAGAAAAGTAGATTATTTTGCTAATGGATTTGATAATCTGATCAATTTTCAATTTAAATATGATGCTGCTCAGAAGGATTATGAACAATTATTTAGCAAATACAGTACCATCCTTAATACAAATTTAATCGGAAAAAGTGTGATGAACTATATTAGTTCTCATGATGATTCACAACCTTTTGATAAGGACCGCACTAAAACATACGAATCTGCCACCAAGCTTTTATTAACGCCTGGTATATCGCAGATATATTATGGAGATGAAATAGCAAGACCTCTTATTATTGAAGGGACCAAAGGCGATGCTACCCTTAGATCTAATATGAACTGGGATTCAATCTCTAATAGTAATACCAAATCTTTGTTGATTCACTGGCAAAAATTAGGAGTATTCAGAAAAAACCACCCTGCTATTGGAGGCGGAAAACACAAAATGATCTCAAAATCACCTTATGTTTTTTCTAGAACATACAATAAAAACAACATTTCTGACAAAGTTGTGGTAGCTTTAGATCTTCCTAAGGGAGAAAAAACAATAAAAATTGATTCTATTTTTCCAGAAGGAATGTCTTTAATTGATCAATATTCTGGTATCGAAGTAAATGTTTCTAAAGATTCTGTTAGAATCAATTCTGATTACAATATCATTTTATTAGAACCCAAAAAGTAAGCTGTCAATAATTGCTTAAGGTTAAATTTCATTGTGTCTCAAGCAGTTTTTGATTTAATTTCAAATAAAAAATTAGATTCTTATTCTCATTACGTAATGGTATAAGAAGAACTTACCTCCTTAGGATAAGGAGGTAAGTGTTGGGGAAAACAAAAAAAGTAAGGGAAAAATTGTAATTGGAATACTTTTCAAAGATAAAGAGGTTTGGAGCATATACGGTTACGGTTTTACCTCAAACTTTAGCCGGAATAGTAGTATTGATTGAAGTAATAGCTTTTAAATATCTGAAAAACAGTATTTTACACAAAAAACGAGTCAATTGTTAAAATATCTTAAATAAAAAAAACAGTGTTAAATTAAATAAATACTCAGAATTGATTTCTCATAAGTGAGGAAAAATTTAAATTTGCAATCATTAATAGTTAATCATCTTTATAATTTTACCCTTTTGGAAAATAAAAAAGCAAACAAGTTAGTCGATAAAATTATTGAAGACCTTGGAAAAACAGGTATCAATTCAGACACATTAATTGATGATCTTAAAGAATTAAGAACATATGCTCTAGAAGAACAAGTGCCTCTTGTAGTAAAAGTGCTTAGATATACTTATGAGCATATAGAAGAGAATGATTCGTTTCTTATACCTATCCCTGATGATGAACCAATTGATGAAGAAACCACATCCTCTGATAACGATACGGTTAAAGACCCAGTAGAAAGTCTTAAATACCTTATTTCTTTGACTAAAAGTCTTAATAACAAGATGAATATATCAGATTTAAAAGATTACCGAGATGCTTTAATGGCACACTAAAGAATTAAACCTAATTTTCTTCTTTACATTTAATATGATTTCTAAAAAAATGATTAATTAGTATTAGTCATTTTTTAGAATTTCATTTATTGTACTACGGTACGTATTAAATTCTATTAGATTATTATGTTCACCTCCTATAATCGTTATCATTCTTTTATTAGAAATAGGGATACTTTTAAAGAGGCGTTCTCCTGATTGGTAAGGAACAACCTTATCCTCTGTCCCATGATATACGGTTATATCACAACTTACTTTCTTAACAAAAACATCTGATGGTAAATTGTACTTTAATATAAAACTAACAGGAAAATAAGGAAACCAATGTTCTGCAACATCTTTAATATTGTAATAAGGGGTTTCTAGTACCAAATGATTTGGATTGTTTTCTGAGGCCACTTTTGCTGCAATTCCTGTACCTAGTGATCTACCATATACTACAATTTGATTTTCAGGATATATGTTTTTTACATAATCATAAAACAATTGAGCATCCTTATACAATACCTGCTCACTAATCTTACCCGTACTTTTTCCATATTCTCTGTAATCCATAACTACTACATCATATTTTTTTTTCACAAAAAAAGACGCAATGTTACCCCAACGTTTCAGGCTTCCTTTATTTCCGTGGAAATACAAAATAACTCCTTTAGGGTTTTCTGTAGTAAAATGAATTGCATTAAGCTGATTACTATCATTAGTTTTAATAAAAAACTCATTAAAAGGGTCTTCGAATTGAAATGTATAGTTATTAGAAAGCTCTTCTGGTTGAAAAAGAATTTTCTCCTGAAAACAATAAAGCAGTAAAAGAACAACACCATAAAAGCAAACACCATATAGGAATATATTTCTAAGCTTCTGCATTTAGTTTCTTTGAAGAATGCACAACCCCTATACTAGTCTCAGAAAGATTTAAACGTCTCATTTTAGAATTAATAATTTCTCCAAGCATCTTGTGATAAGATTCAAAATTATTAAGGTTTTTATGACCTCCCCCTATTACAGTATATAAACGGGTAAGTTTAGGTTTGATTTTAGATAATTTAATACTGGATTTAAACGGAATCAATTTATCTTGGGTTCCATGTATAATATGAATAGGACAATTTACATATTTAAGCCATTTATAGGTTGGTATAGGATAGCGCATAATCAGTGAGACAGGCATAAAAGGAATAAACTTTGCGGCTACTTTACTCAAACTATAATATGGAGCATCTAGAATTAACATTTTAGGATTATTTATAGATGCTAATTTTGCAGCAAACCCAGACCCCATCGATCTACCATATAAAATAATGTATTTCTCATCTACTTTTTCTTTCATCTTATTATACACAAATTGCAGATCTCGTTTAATAGCTTTTAGTGAACGTCTACCAGTGCTTTTACCAAAACCTCTATAGTCTAGCATAAAAACATCATATCTATGTCTAGTGAAATCCACTGCAAACTTCCCCCACCCTTTTATACTTTTAGAATTTCCTTTTAGATATAAAACAATTCCTTTTGGATTGTCTACTTTAAAATGAAGTCCATTTATTATTGCTCCATCTCTTGTTTCTATATTATACTCCTCTACAACTTGATTATTGTAATGAAATTGAAAATCCTTATCTAGTTTTTCTGGTTTAAAAATGAAATACTCTTGTAAATAATACAGGGCTACACTTGCGACAAAGTATACTGCAAGAGTTATAATTATTATATATCCCCAATTTGACATCCAATTATCTTTTTTGTAAGTAACTAATTTACAAAAAATTAAATAGATATGTACCTATAAAAAATCCTGCCGAAGCAGGATTATAAAGTTTATTCTAATATATTAATATTAACGTCTTGCATCATAGATTCTAAATCGAACTCCCACTCTTGCGTAAATATCAAAAAACTTACTATCTGTATCAGTAATATTATCCACAAAATCATTCATCACACCAACTTCTGCTATGATATCAAACATTTCACCAACCATTTGAGAAAAACCAGCTCCGTATACTCCGCCAATAATTAATTTCTCATAAGCATCATCCTCCAGTTCAACACCACCAACTTCAAATTTTGTATTTACTCTAAATGAAGGACCTACATTAATGAATCCTCGAAATCTATCTTTACCTTCTCCGGTTAGATATCTAAATTTTGGATTAAATCCTACTTGTAATGTCTCTGCATCACCAACTCCTTCTATTTCACTAGTACGTTGTAAAAGGTCTAAAGAAAAAACAATACTGGTTCTAGCTCTCACTCCCATCACATATCCATATCCTGCATTAACAAAAAAACCAGTGCCTCCAGAGGTTTCACCTTGATCAAGGTTTAATTTAGAAAAGGTTGCTCCAGCAGAAACCTCCCATCTATATTGTCCATAAGAAGTAATAGAGATTGTTGCAAATAAGATAAAGAAAACTATTTTTTTCATAATTTCATGTTTTGATTTGAGGTTGTATTTAATGGCGAAAGTACTAAAATTTGAAAAATGACCATAAAAAAACCTGCCAATAGACAGGTTTTTATTAATTTTTTCCAAAAAACAATACATTATTTATGCATGAAACTTTGTTTCTGCAATAAAAATTCTTCAGTTTCTACTATATCTTCATCTGGTACACAGCAATCCACAGGACATACAGCTGCACATTGTGGTTCTTCATGAAAACCTTTACACTCAGTACATTTATCAGGTACTATATAATATAATTCATCACTAACAGGTTCTTGTGCCTCATCAGCATTTACCGCTTTTCCTCCAGGAAGAACCACATCACCTTCTAAATCTGTACCATCAGAATATCTCCAATCATCAGCTCCTTCATAAATTGCAGTATTTGGGCATTCTGGCTCACAAGCACCACAGTTTATACATTCATCCGTTATTATAATTGCCATAGCTCTTTTTTATTCTAAATTTGCAAGACAAAAATAACTCCTAAACTAGTGATAAACAAATAAGAAATGTTATTAAATGATCGTATCAAAGCTTTTTCTCAATTAGGAAAGTTTCTTAGTCAATTCAAATCTACTGGTTACGAGAAAGTTAACTCTGTTATTCATACCAATGATTTTTTTGATGAAATGACCCACAAGATTACCAATGCAGTCCACCATAATGGATGGTTTACAGAAGAAAATGTTCTTTTTTCTATACAGCAATGGAGTAATCTCTTAACAGAAGAGAATTTATTGGACTGGGTTTCTCACTATGAATTAGACGAAATTAATTCAAAAACTATAGGAATTATTATGGCTGGTAATATTCCATTGGTCGGGTTTCATGATTTCCTTTCTGTTCTTATTTCGGGACATCGGGTCTTGGTAAAACAATCTTCTAATGATAATCAATTATTACCTCTTTTATCTTCATATCTTATTGCCATAGAGCCAAATTTTGAGACCTACATTTCTTTTACAAATGAAAAGTTTAAAAATTTTGATGCCGTTATTGCTACAGGTAGTAACAATACTTCGAGGTATTTTGAACATTATTTTGGTAATGTCCCTAATATCATACGTAAAAATCGAAATTCTATTGCAGTACTAACAGGAAATGAGACGACTCAGCAACTTGAAGCTCTCGGAGAGGATATATTTAGATATTTTGGTTTAGGATGCAGAAGCGTGTCTAAATTAATGGTACCTAAAGGCTATGATTTTGATGTTTTTTTTAGAGCGATATACCCATATCAAGATATTATCAAAGGGGCAAAATATGCTAATAATTATGATTATAATAAAGCAGTTTACCTGATGAGTAACTATACATTATTAGAAAATGGTTTTTTGATGATTAAAGAAGATGAAAGTTATGGTTCTCCTATTGCAACATTATTCTATGAAACTTATGAATCAAATGAATCCCTATCACAAAAACTAGAGCTCGATAAAGAAAAAATACAGTGTATTGTAGGTTCTAATTTACCTTATGACACTGTTGATTTCGGAAAAACTCAACACCCAAAGCTTTCAGATTATGCCGATAGTATTGACATTATTGAATTTTTGACAAAAATTAATTAAATAATTTATCATTTTGACAATGAATTTGTATTAGATTATTAGCACCTTTGTGGTGTTTTTTCAACCCTATTTTATAGGAGTCAAAACACTATTAAATAATACTATTTATCAACATTAAAAACTACTGATGAAACCGAAGCGATTAGAACAACTATTATCAAATTTTGTAAAAGGTGTTTTTGATCGTTAAAGAAGATTCCATGTGGCCATTAAAAACAATAAACATTAGCACATGAAAAAGCATAATTTTAGCGCTGGACCCTGTATTTTACCACAAGAAGTATTTAAAGAAGCTTCTCAAGCTATTCTAGATTATAATAATTCAGGCCTTTCCATTATCGAAATTTCACATCGTAGTAAAGATTTTGTTGACGTAATGGAAGAAGCTCGTAGTCTGGCTTTAGAATTACTAGGTCTGGAAGGTAAAGGATACAAAGCACTATTCCTTCAAGGAGGAGCAAGTACCCAATTCCTTATGGTAGCGTATAACTTATTACAATCCAATGCCGGATATATGAATACTGGTAGCTGGAGTGACAAAGCAGTTAAAGAAGCCAAACTTTTTGGAGAAGTAATAGAAATTGCATCTTCTAAGGATAAAAACTTCAATTACATTCCAAAAGGATTTGAAATACCCGAGAATTTAGATTACATACACTGTACCAGTAACAATACAATTTTTGGAACTCAAATTAAAGATTTCCCTGTATCAAACGCTCCACTTATTTGTGATATGAGTAGCGATATATTCTCTAGACAATTAGACTTTTCACAGTTTAGTCTTATTTATGCGGGAGCGCAAAAGAATATGGGACCTGCAGGAACAACTCTTGTCGTTGTAAAAGAAGATATTCTTGGTAAAATAGAAAGACAAATTCCTTCTATGTTAGATTATCAAGTTCATATTAGCAAAGCGAGTATGTTTAATACTCCTCCTGTTTTTGCAGTATATGTTTCAATGCTTACACTTAGATGGCTTAAAAAACTAGGTGGTATAGCCGCTATAGAAGAGTTAAATGAGAAAAAAGCAAAACTTATTTATTCTGAAATAGACTTAAATCCATTATTTAACGGATTTGCTGCAAAAGAAGATCGTTCAAATATGAATGCTACATTTACACTCGTTAATGAAGATCTTAAAGAAACATTTGATGCGATGTGGAAAGAAGCTGGAATTAATGGAGTGAATGGACATAGAAGTGTTGGAGGATATAGAGCCAGCATGTATAATGCAATGACTATGGAAAGCGTTGCCGCTCTTGTTGATGTAATGGGAGATTTAGAACGAAAAGCATAACACCCGGGAGATTTAAAATAAAAAAAACAAGATTTAGAAATAATGAAAGTATTAGCAAACGACGGAGTATCACAAAGCGGAATTGATGCCTTGGAAAAAGAAGGATTTGAAGTCTTGACTACGACAGTAGCTCAAGATCAATTAGTAGATTATATTAATCAAAATCAAGTTTCGGTATTACTTGTTCGTAGTGCGACCAAAGTAAGAACTGATATCATTGATAACTGCCCTTCTCTTAAGATTATTGGCCGTGGAGGTGTTGGTATGGACAATATAGATGTTGCCTATGCCCGTGAAAAAGGATTACATGTAATTAATACTCCAGCAGCATCTTCTGGATCTGTTGCAGAATTAGTATTTGCTCATTTATATGGTAGTGTTCGTTTTTTACACGATTCTAACCGTAATATGCCTTTAGAAGGTGACAGCAAATTCAAAAATCTTAAAAAAGCATACGGAAGTGGTATCGAACTAAGAGGGAAAACCCTTGGAGTTATAGGTATAGGACGAATTGGACAAGCAACTGCCAAAATAGCTATAGGAGTTGGAATGAATGTAATAGCATACGATCCATTTATTGAAGAAATAGAAATTCCTGTAGATTTCTTTGACGGGCAATCTTTAACCTTCAAAATTAAAACTGTTTCTAAAGAAGAAGTTTTAAAACAAGCTGATTTCTTTACCTTACATGTTCCAGCACAAAAAGAATATGTTATCGGAAAACCAGAAATCGAGCAAATGAAAGATGGTGCAGGTATTATTAATGCCGCTCGTGGAGGAGTAATCGATGAAGTAGCATTAGTAGATGCTTTGGAGAACGGTAAATTAGGTTTTGCTGGTCTTGATGTATTCGAAAACGAACCTAGCCCTGCAATAAAAGTATTAATGAACAATAAAATATCATTAACACCACATATTGGAGCGGCTACAGGAGAAGCACAAGATCGTATTGGACAGGAATTAGCTGAACAAATTATTAAAATCTTGAATTAATTATAATTATATAAGTGTTAACGCTAAAAGGTCATTTCAGAAACTGAAATGACCTTTTTTTGTATTTCATCCTGCAAAATGGTCTTTCATCTATTTTTGACCAAAATAAAATGATTGGCTTTATAAAATTCTACTAATAAAAGATGTAAATTTAGATTCACAAAAACTATAACAACTATGTCTGGAATTTTAGAACTCTTAAATAGCCCTATGGGCAAACAAATTATTGATGGTGTAAGTTCACAAACGGGACAATCATCTGATAAAACTAGTGGACTATTGAGTATGGCCATGCCCGTGCTAATGGGAGCAATGCAACGTAATGCTTCTACCCCAGAAGGTGCTTCTGGTTTATTAAATGCGCTTTCTGGAAATCATTCTGGTGGTATCCTAGATAACTTAGGAGGTTTGTTCGAAGGTGGTGTTGATCAAAGTGTAACCAATGATGGTGCCGGAATTTTAGGTCACGTACTTGGTGGGAAACAACCTGCTGTTGAAAACGCTCTAAGTCAAAAATCTGGAATAGACGCTGGTTCTGTTGGACAGATTCTAAAAGTAGCTGCTCCAATTCTTATGGGAGTATTAGGAAAACAAGCATCACAGAATAATGTTAGTGATGCTAATGGTTTAACAAGCTTATTAGGAAATATGTCAGGTGCTGCAAAAGGTTCAAAAGAGCAATCTTTGATTGAATCTTTTCTTGATGCTGATGGAGATGGTAGTATCCTTGATGATGTTGCCGGTATGCTATTAAGCAGTGGAGGAAAGAACAAAGGTGGCCTTGGAGGACTTCTTGGAGGGCTTTTTGGCAAATAATACAATCCTTAAATAATGGTTAAAGCCGAAGGTAATTCTTCGGCTTTTTTGTAATTTCAAATAAATTGGAATAATGAAAAGCCTTATTTACACCATCATAGTAGCCTTTTTGATTATTGGCTGTGCTTCTACTGATACCAAAACCATGGATGTAGCTTCTGCAGATACAGGTTCTGATACCATAAGAATTGCAAATGATAGCTTAGAGTATGAAATCATAATTATAGAACCCGGATTTAATGCATGGCTTGTCACTCAAAGGCCCAGGGGGTTTTATGGAGAAAACTTTTTAGAATCCAGAAATCGTATATATGTTAACGAGTTTAATCAACGAGTACTACAACCTCAACGATTTAATGCAAACTTATATTTTCAACAAATTAATTATGAACCTAACATTCATTATGGATACGAAGTAAATTATCTTCTTTATAATTACTTCTTATTTTTTGAACAGCGTTATCGACAAAGATTTATTGTTTCTAGAGGTAATAGATTTTAAATTACCTAACCTAAAATTTATCAGTTTACTATAGAAAATATATTGTTTAGTTTAGCTTTAATTGTATTTTTGCCCCATGCAAAAGTTTAAAGAACGATGGGAAATAAAATCTAGTTGGCAACTAATATTTCCAATGCTAGGATTACTTAGCTTGATATTCTCAGGATATCTCATTGCTAAATATATCCTGGGGTCGATAGATATCTCCAAAACCGATAGTATTTACTTTGGTTTGCTCTCTGCAATTACAATTTTATTATCATCTCTACTCCTTTTTATTACTTTAAAACTTTTTGGTGTTCTTGAAACCAGATGGAGTGTCAACTATAGATGGGAACTTATTGCAATTTTTATGGTTTTTGCTATTACCGGTTCAACAGCTGCAAGAGTCTCAGATCCTATACTCTCATTTTTGAGTTTATCCAAAGAAACTACCAATGGTTGGATATATTGGCCTATTAGAATCCTACTCGTCTTTCCGATATATCAGGTACTGCTTCTTATAGTAGGGTGGATATTTGGCCAATTTAAATTTTTCTGGAATTTTGAGAAAAAAATGTTAAGCAGAATGGGGTTTGCTCGTTTTTTCAAGGATTAAGAAATATCTAAATCGATAATTTTATTCACTTTTTCTTTCTTAATTACGTAACTATATACCCACATTATTGTAAAAGATGGTATAACATCTAATCCAGGTAGCGCTTCTTCTACAAAAGTAAACACCCCTGCTGCTTTACCCATATTACCTTTATACATTCTTGTCATAAGCCATCCCGCCAAGGGCGCCCATAATACATCAGCAAATTCTCCAATTCCAGGAATTATATAGCTAACCATTCCTAGTCCGTCAAAAAGTAAACTAAGTCCTAATTTTTTGTACTTATCTTTTGCCATACATTTAATTGTTTTAAGTTTAATATACAATAAATAAAGCAAAGAGTATTCCAAAAAATAATTATCCTAAATCGGCAGTTATTAATCTTAAAAACTCTGTTCGGGTTTCGATTTTTTCAAATTGCCCTCTAAAACCTGAAGTCGTAGTCACAGAATTTTGTTTTTGTACACCTCTCATCATCATACACATATGAGAAGCTTCGATTACCACTGCTACACCTTTTGGTTTAAGAGTATCATTAATACATTCAAGAATATCATGTGTTAATCTTTCCTGTACTTGTAATCTTCTGGCAAAAACATCAACAATTCTTGGCAATTTACTTAAACCAACAATTTGACCATCAGGAATATAAGCGATATGTGCTTTCCCAAAAAATGGCAACATATGATGCTCACATAATGAATACAGCTCAATATCTTTTACAATAACCATATCATCATAACCTTCTTTAAACATTGCTCCTTTTAATATTTCTGCCGGGTCTTGATGGTATCCTTGGGTAAGAAATTGCATAGCTTTAGCAGCTCTTTCTGGAGTTTTAACAATACCTTCTCTATTTACATCTTCTCCAAGGTCTTCTATAATTGATTCAAATTTTTGTTTTACTTCTTCAGTTACTTTTATATTGTATTCTTCAAAATTCTTATATGGCATAGTACTTAATTCTCTATTTCTTTTTTCAATTTGTTTTTAAAGGTAGTATATAATTTGTTAAGTTTTGGATCAATTACAAATTGACAATATCCCTGACTACTGTTTTGATTGTAATAATTTCTATGATATTCTTCTGCATTATAAAATGGTCCTAATTCGGTAACTTCTGTTACTATCGGATTATCAAAAATACGCTCCTTATTTAACTCTTCAATTACCTTTGTCGCAATTTCTTCCTGATCCTTATCAACATAAAAAATAGCACTTCGATATTGTGTTCCTTTATCAGCTCCTTGACGATTTAGTGTCGTCGGGTCATGAGTAGCAAAAAAGATTTCTAATAGTTCTTTATAGCTTATATGTTCTGGATTATATTCAACTTTAATAGCCTCTGCATGGCCAGTTCTTCCTGTTGTAATCTCTCTATATGCCGGGTTTTTAATGGTTCCTCCTGTATATCCAGAGATGACTTGATTAACTCCTTCTAAACGTTGAAAAACAGCTTCTGTACACCAAAAACATCCTCCTGCTAAAACCGCAATTTGTGTAGTATTTTCTCCCATAGTAATGTTAAAAACATTTTTTTGTTTAACAAAAATACGTCTATATTAAACATTTTTTATTCTTTTTAACTTTTCGTTAGTATGCCGTCTCCTAATACAAAGTTAGTTTTGCACATAACTCAAAAAAGTAAGGTTTTTATTACGATTTCATGAATTTACAACTACGCTCCAATACTTGTGTATTAGTTTTATTGTTTTTTATTTTACATTCTTTTGCACAGGAAAGAAAAGAAATTAATGCCCAAAGAATTAGTAATCCTCCTAAAATTGATGGTATTCTAGATGATGATGTTTGGAAAACAATTCCGGCTAATGGAGGGTTTCATATGTGGAGACCTGGAAATGAAGGAGAAATACCTCAAAACTTGCAATCTGAAGTAAAAATGGCTTATGATAATAAAGCCGTTTATTTTGCCGCATATTTACATGATGATCAAGTAAATAGAATGTTAAAACAATTTAGTCAGCGAGATAATGTATTTGTTCAGGCCGATTTTTTTAGCATTGGTATAAATACGTATAATGATGGTATAAATGAAACCCGATTTTTTATTACCAGTGCGGGAACTATTGGAGATGCAAGAGCTGATCAATTTGATGAAGATTTTAGTTATAATGTAGTTTTTGAAGCTAAAGTTTCATTTGATGAAAAAGGCTGGTACGCAGAATTCAAAATTCCATATAACGCATTACGATTTCCTGAAGTTGATGCACAAGATTGGAGTATAAATTTTTATCGAAGACTACAAGGCCGTAACCAAACACATACCTGGAACTTTATTGATAATAAAGTTGGACAACAAACGCAATACAATGGCCTGGTAAAAGGTGTTGAGAATATAGATCCTCCTGTTAGACTTACTTTTTTTCCTTTTGTCCAAGGTTTGGTTTCTCATTTTGATGGAGAGACTGAAACTGATTTTAGCGCCGGAATGGATGTAAAATATGGATTGAGTGATAGTTTTACTTTGGATGCCACATTAATTCCTGATTTTGGACAAGCTTCTTTTGATGAAGTCCGACTTAATCTAGGGCCGTTTGAACAGACTTTTGGAGAAAATAGACAATTCTTTACAGAAGGCACAGAACTGTTCAACAAAGGGGATATTTTCTTTTCCAGAAGAGTTGGAGGAGGTCCTTCATCATCTATATCAGATGATGATCTCAATGAAAATGAAGTTGCAGAAGATGCTCCTTCAAAAATAAATTTACTGAATGCTTTAAAAATTTCAGGAAGAACTAATGGTAATTTGGGTATTGGTTTTTTTAATGCAATAACAGAAAAAACAGAAGTACGAATTACAGATACAATTACCGGTTCTGTCCGTAATGAAGTGGTGGAACCTTTGGCAAACTACAATATATTTGTTTTGGATCAACAGTTTAATAACAATTCTTCTATTTCATTAATCAATACAAATGTTACCCGTAATGGAAGTAAATTTAGAGATGCTAATGTAACAGGTTTAGCATGGAACCTTGCCAATAAAGTAAATTCATATCGCTTAACCGGAAGAACGATCGTAAGCCAGGTAAACCTGGCAGATGAAAACATTGGTGGTTTTTCTTCAGAACTTGACTTTGATCGCATCAAAGGAAGGTTTAGATATGGATTCGGCCATGATCTTGCGAATAAAACCTATGACGTTAATGACTTGGGGGTAAACTTTAGAAATAATTTTAATAATTTTAGAGTTAATGCGTCATATGAGATTTTTGAACCTCAAGGTATTTTTAACAGGTATCGTATCAATGTTTTTGCAAGACATCAACGTTTATATGATCCTAGTGTACAAACCCAAAACTCCATAGGGCTCAACTCCTTTTTTGTAACTAGAGAACGCTTTGCTTTTGGAGCCAGAGGATCTTATAATTCTAAAAATCAAGATTATTTTGAACCTAGAGTAGATGGAAGATTTGTGACATTCAGCCCTAGTGCCGGTGGAAGAATATTTGTTTCGTCTGACTTCAGGAAAAAATTTGCTTACGATATTAGTGCAGGTACAAGACAATGGTTTGGAGATTCACAAAAAATTTATAGAGTAGAAATTTCTCCCAGATACCGTTTTTCAGATAAATTATTGTTAATCTGGAGATCAGAATACTTTAACAGACCTAAGAACTTTGGGTATATTGATGATAACGATGTTGATGTATTTCTGGGACAACGGGATATTATATCCTTAGAAAACTCTCTTAGTGCTAGTTATAATTTTGATCCTTTTAAAGCAATCAATTTACGTTTTAGAAATTTTTGGAGTACAGCTGACTATTCTGATAATGTATTTTTTATTCTTAATGAAAATGGCTCAAGATCACGCACTAATTATGACATATCAGAAAACAACCCTAATACAAATTTTAATATCTGGAACCTGGACCTGAGTTTTAATTGGCGTTTTGCTCCCGGTAGTGAAGCTACACTACTCTATCGCAATCAAATATTTAATGATGATGAATTATCTACTCTAAATTATACGCAAAGTTTGGATAATCTTTTTAGCCAACCTATACAACATACATTATCTTTAAGAGTAGTATATTTTCTTGATGTGAATAATTTAAAACGTTCTTCTAAAGGATAATCTTGGGGATTCTATGGATATTGATTACTTTCACTCCATCAAGTCGAAAAAATAGATGATTAAGGCAAATAATATTCATAAAAATTATGGAGATCTTCATGTACTTAAAGGGGTAGATCTTCATATCAAACAGGGAGAGATTGTATCAATTGTTGGTGCTTCTGGCGCAGGAAAAACGACATTATTACAAATTTTGGGCACATTAGATCGAGTTAGTGAAGTACAAAAAAGTAACTTACTAATTAATGAATCAAATATTAATTCATTATCCCAGAAACAACTTTCAAAGTTTAGAAATGAACAGCTGGGATTTATCTTTCAGTTTCATCAATTATTACCAGAATTTACTGCTCTGGAAAATGTATGTATCCCCGCTTTTATAAAGAAAACTCCAAAGGCAGAAGTAGAGAAACGAGCAAAAGAGCTTTTAGACTTTCTTGGTCTTTCTGATCGTTACAACCACAAACCCAGCGAACTATCTGGTGGTGAACAACAACGTGTAGCCGTTGCGAGAGCACTAATTAATAATCCAAAAGTTATATTTGCAGACGAACCTTCTGGAAACTTAGATAGTGAAGCAGCAGAAAATCTACATAAATTATTTTTTAAACTTAGAGACGAATTTGGTCAAACTTTTGTAATTGTAACCCATAACCAGGAACTAGCTGATATGGCAGATAGAAAACTGGTCATGGTGGATGGTAAAATTGTTGGATAATCCAGGTGAAAAAGTTAAATAAAACCGAGCTTAAAGAATTTCTTGATGAGAAAGCTACTTTCTATGAACAACCAAAATTTATAGAAACCGATCCTGTACAGATACCCCATCTCTTTACAGAAAAAAAGGATATTGAAATATCGGGCTTTTTAACAGCCACTATTTCCTGGGGAAATCGCAAAAGTATTTTAAATAATGCTCATCGGTTAATGAACCTCTTAGGGAATAGTCCTCATGATTTTATTATGAGTCATACAGAAAATGACCTGCAAAGCTTAGAAGGTTTTGTACATCGCACCTTTAATCATATAGACCTCTCCTATTTTATTACAGCTTTACATTATTTATATACTAAATTTGATGATATGGAGAGCTTTTTTAAGCAATTTGCTTCAGAAAACACACTCCAAAATGCTATTCATGAATTTAAAAAAGAATTCTTTAGTCTTCCCCATCAATCTAGAACCGAAAAGCATATTAGTGATCCTCATAAAAATTCTGCCGCTAAGCGCATTAATATGTTTCTGCGGTGGATGATACGCGATGCTAAAGCTGGTGTTGATTTAGGAATATGGAACAAGCTCTCTTCTTCTCAATTATCATGCCCATTGGATGTACATTCTGGAAATGTAGCTCGAAAACTGGGGTTATTAAAACGCAAACAAAATGATGGAAAAGCATTGTTACAATTGGATACAAAACTTAGGACATTAGACCCTATGGACCCAGTTAAGTATGATTACGCATTATTTGGTCTTGGTGTATTCGAAAAATTCTAAGTTTAGATTCATTCTAAAGAGTAATGTTAATTTTACGTTGTAAACATTCTAGTGATATTTCTTTAATAAACATAAAACATCTTCGTAAAGTAATTCAGATAGAGCCTGAGTTAAATTTGTGTGAACAAAAAAACACACACAATCATGAAAAACTATTTTATTCTCGCTTATCTAATATTAGCTTCTGTTCTTATTTCTTGTGACGATGATGATTTTAGCGGCCCAGTTAAACCTCCAACAGGAAAAATTGAACTAAAAAATCATTCTGTTTCTCCTATTCTTGTAGAAAAAACTCCAGAATTTTCAGATATAGAAATTTATAACCTATTATCTTCTGAAGATACATACATTCCGGATTTTACGTATGGATCTATGGCCGATGGTGCTGGATTACTTCGCAATAAAAATGGAACTTTCACCTTAATCAATAATATAGAGGCTGATTATTCTGTGGCTAGAATTACTCTAGATGAAACATTCAAACCAATCAAAGGAGAACATATTCTTAATGCATTAGCAACTGCTAATACAGCGCAATGTTCTGGCTCATTAATCACTCCATCTGTACATGGTTTTGGTCCTTTATACCTATCTGGAGGTGAATGGGGAGGAAACTCAAAAGGAGTTTTTGCTACTGACCCATATAAAGATGCATCAGAAGCTTCTGCTCCAAGAATGTTACCAGCATTAGGACAATGGTCAACAGAAAATGCCGTAGCGCTTAGCAGACGTGCATATCCAGGAAAAACAGTAGTTTTTATAGGAGATGACAATAGTAATAATGAAGTTCCTTCTGGACAACTAGGAATGTATGTAGGTAGACAAGGAGACTTAGAAGGAGGAAAATTATACGGACTAAAAGTTACTTCTCCAGATGTTACTTATGAAATGGATATGGAAGAAGGTGTTGCATATGATATGGAGTTTGTAGAATTAAAAGAAAAAGATATCGACTTATTGGATGCTGAAGCCAAAGAAAAAGGTGTTATGGGATTCTCTAGATTAGAAGATATAGACTGGAGAAGAGGACTTAGTAGTAATAATCGAGAAGTATATCTTGCTGTGACTGGTAGAGATAAGCCTGGATTAATTGGAAAAGGAACTCGTTCTGGAAGAGTTTATAAAGTTGAATTAAATAGTAGAAATCCATATGGAGCTGGTAAAATAACTTGTGTATTAGATGGTGATAAAGTAGGTGGTACAGCTGAAGCTTTCCACAGCCCTGATAATATTACAGTAACAGAAAATTACGCATATATACAAGAAGATCCAAACGGAATTCAAGGGTTCAAACCAGCTGCAAATCACTATGCCAGATTATATCAATACAATCTAAATACAGGAGAACTAAAAGTAGTATTAGAATGTGACCAAGTTAAAGCTGCAGGTTCCGGATATGGTAGTGTAGATAGAATATGGGAAATCACTGGTATGATCGATATTTCTGATGTTATCGATGTCGATGATACATTTCTTATGATTACTCAAAATCATGGATGGGAAAGAGCTGATGGAGTACCATTTACTGATCCAACTGCAAATCCAGATGTTGCAAATAGCCGAAAAGAAGGAAGTATGCTATATGTAATCAAAGGATTAGAAAGATAATATATGACTCAATTTTCATTAAACCTTAATAAAGAGGCTTATTTTATGATAAGCCTCTTTATCATATCGATAATTAGCGTTACTTCTTGTTCTGAACAAGTAAAAACACCAGAAAAAATACCATATAACAATCAAATGAAAGAACAATTCATTGATGATGTAACAATGGCTATTAATGCTCTGGATAGTGCCCGAACGAATACTGGTGATCTTAAAAAAAACTTTTTGAAATCACGAAAATATTTTAAAAAAACCGAGCCAATTTTAGCTTCTTTAGATATTGAAAATTATGGTTTTTTAAATCAACCTAATATTCTAAAAATCGAAGAGGAAGATTATACCGATATCAAAATTAAAAACCCAAGTGGATATCAGGTTTTAGAAGAAGAAATCTTTACAGAACAAATAGATACTACTGTAATAAACAAGCACTTGGACTTGGTTTCAAATCGACTAAAATTAATAAAGAAAAACATAAGTTTTAACCACATAAAAACATATCATTTCTTATGGTTGTTAAGGAAATCAATAATTCAAATATCTCTCACAGGGATCACTGGATTTGACTCACCAGTTCTAGAGAATTCTTTAGAGGAATCCAAAACTGTATATCAAAGTCTAAAAACATACTTAGTTATTTTTGAAAAGGAGTTTAAGAATAAAAAATTATTTGATCATTGGAATACAGAAATAGATGCATCAATTAGCGATTTAAAAGGTGATTTCAATACATTTAATCGTTATGATTTTATAAAAAATCATACGCATAAACAATTAGAACTTTGGAATAAAATAGTAGCCGACTGGAACGTTAGTTTTCCTTTTGAGCTGGCAATAAAAAATGATGCAACTTCTCTTTTCTCTGCAAACACTTACAATAACACCTATTTTGCGGATAGAAACTCGGGAAAAACAACTCCAGAAAAAATAGCTCTTGGTAAAAAGCTATTTTATGACACTAATTTATCTTCTGATAAAAAAATAAGTTGTGCCACTTGTCATCATCCTGATAAAGCTTTTACCGATGGTCTAAAAATAGGTGCAGGTGTTACCCGTAATACACCTACTCTTCTTTATTCTGGTTTACAACAGGCATTTTTTTATGATAAAAGAGCTGGTAGCCTTGAAGGACAAATCATCGCAGTGGTAGAAAATGAAAATGAATTTCATACAGACTTAGAAACTTTGGGAAAAGTAGTTGCTCAAGATAGTAGTTACCTCAAAGAATTTAATACTGTTTTTAAGAATCAAAAAGTTAATAATGCTCAGATAAGAAATGCTATTGCGAGTTATATAAGAAGTCTGGCCCCTTTTAATTCTAAATTTGATCAAAACATAAATGGAATAGAAAATACCCTTACCAAAAGTGAGATTAATGGTTTTAATCTTTTTAATGGAAAAGCTAAATGTGCTACATGTCACTTTGCTCCCGTTTTTAATGGTACTGTACCTCCAAACTACAGAGAATCAGAGATTGAATTAATTGGAGTGCCTAAAGAAAATGATACAATCAATGCTACTATTAGCGAAGATTTAGGAAGATATGATGTATATAAAACAGAACAGAGAAAGCATTTTTTTAAAACTTCAACAGTAAGAAATGTGAGTAAAACTGGCCCATATATGCATAATGGAGTATACCAAACATTAGAAGAAGTACTTGACTTTTATAATCGCGGAGGTGGTGCAGGTATAGGAATCGATGCCACATACCAAACTTTGCCTCCTGATCCATTGCATCTTTCAAAAGAAGAAATTAAAGATATTATTGCATTCATGAATAGTTTAGAAGATCAAACCAAATATGAAAATTAATTGTTGTTAATATCTATCAGGTAATTGTAAACTCCTATACTAATTGATTAGTATGGGAGTTATATTTTATATAAACTTAAGCATTCTAAGCAAATTCATTAAAGTACTTTTTTAAATAATAAAATCATGTAGCTGTATTACGGTAATCACACAAAATAAGTACGTAATGCTAATTAATTCTTAATATGTAAGTTATTTTTGTTAATTTTATTAAGAATTGAATGGTTCTAAATCAATTCTATGACGAGGATGACAGAAGCTGCAAAACCAACAAATGAAAAGCTCAGACTTGAAGCTTTACATTCACTAAATATTCTTGATACAGAATTCGAAAAAGAATTTGACGAGATTACTACACTTGCCTCATTTCTATGTGATGCAGAAATAGCATTAATTTCTCTTGTAGATAAAGATAGGCAATGGTTTAAGTCTAAATATGGTTTAGCTATTTGTGAAACACCAAGAGCTGTGTCTTTCTGTGCGCATGCCATTCTGGACCCCTATAAACCATTAATTGTTGAAGATGCTCGTAAAGATCCTCGCTTCTGTAATAACCCTCTCACCGAAGTTGATAAAATTGTAATCTTTTATGCAGGAATTCCCTTGGTAGATAAAGATGGTTTTGCTTTAGGTACGTTATGTGTTATTGACAGTAAACCCAAAAAGCTTTCTCAAAAACAAATAGAAGCACTTAAATCTCTTGCTAATCAGGTAATCATGCTTTTTGAACTAAACAAAAAGAATAGAGATCTTGAGTATATGCAGTCCAAACTAAAAAAACGTAATGATTCTTTACGAGAATTTGCCAGAGTAATATCTCATGATCTCAAAATGCCATTGGCTAATGTTATTACATCTACAGATTTACTAAAACTTAAACTTGGAGACAAACTGGATTCTGAAAGCTTAGAATACTTTGAATATATTAAAATCTCATCGTTTTCAATGAGCAATTATATAGGTGATATTCTTGAGCACTATGAAAGTGAAAGTCTCATCAATCATAAACCCGAAAAATTTGTTCTAAACGATTTACTCCAGGAAATTGTTAGTTTACTTAGTATTAAACCAGATTTTACTATTAATTTTCCAAAAGAAAATCCGATTTTAGAATCGAACAAGCTTGCGCTAAAGCAAATCTTTTTTAATCTTATCGGAAATAGTATTAAGTACAATGATAAAGAACAAATTATTGTATCTATCGAAACTAAAGAGGATGATATTTTTTATCATTTCAAGATAACCGATAACGGAATGGGGATTCCAAATAATAAATTAGAGGTGATTTTTGATCTTTTTACTATAGCTAACCATACTGACAGGAATGGTAATAAAGGTAATGGAATAGGTCTTTCAACAGTTAAGAAGCTTGTAAAAAAGCTTGGAGGTGAGATAAAAGTATCTTCTCAGGAAAAAATACAAACAACTTTTGAATTTTCTATCCAAAAGCCTAACTAGCTCTTTTCATTTTTTATATTAAAAAGGAGCCTAAAAATTAAATTTAAAATTCCAGAATAATTTTACTATTCACTTTCATTAACTTTTTGGTATCCGTTTCAAGATCCCAATCATTATCGATTATACCTATTGGTGCTAAAGCTGGAAACCATTTTTGAGGCAAATCATATAAATATTTCCTTATATCAGACAATAGTTGTTCATCTTTACTATTCTCAATTTTTATATCTGTAACTGTTCCATTCGTTAAAACCACAAAATCAATTTTGACACCATCAACATCAAATTTTGATCGTATACTTTCCTTTATATATGCTATAGCGATATCATTTGTTTTGTGCTTCTTAATATCATATACCGATAATTGTTTTATTAATTTATTTTCAACCGGATAAGGAATCCAATATTCATAAGAATCATGAGAAGTACCGCCCGAATTGTATACCATTTCTGTCTCTATTATGGATGCATCTTTTTTACAGATTGCATACGTTATATATGGTTTTAATGAGATATCAGAAGATTGAGATATTCCCAAAAATCCTGCGTAAACTTCTATATCTATAGTTTTATCATTGAAATAATCATTCCACAGTATATCAATCTGAGAAAATCCTGAAGGAAAATCGTCTGTAGATAATGTAGACATCAAATAATCATTATCCTTATAAAAAGGATTCTTTATGTATACTTCTTTTACTTTAGTCATACCCGTTTCTGGATCATAAGAACCCGCAACATCACTTTCTAATGTTTTTATATAGGGAAAAAACTTAACAATCCATCCCGAAATATAAAAAGCACCATATTCACTAGCATTTTTATATATATCTTTCCAAAAAACCGTATTGATCTCACCTTTGGACGCATTTTCAAATTCTTGTAAAACAGGTTTTAATTGATCTATCCAATCATCCAGCCCATATCCTTTAAGGTTATCTATATTTGCATATATTTTTCCCCAATCTTCAGGAATACCTTCTATTGTTATATACGGAATCCCACAGCCAGTCTCACCAACATATTCAAATGCTTGTTCAAAGCTTTCTAACAATGTTACTTCAAAAGAAGTAGTTTCTAAAGACGTAGTTGTCGAAAAATTCGGCACCATAGTCTTATACAAATTTTCCTGAGTATACTTTTTGGTTTCATTAGATAATGATGAAACCAATTTACCCCAATGTTTTGCTCCTTTGCTTAAAGAATCTTCTCTACATTTTATTTTATCGGGTTTATCAGTCACAAAAATTTTATCTTCTAATGTTTTAAAATTCTCATTAACATGACAAGAGAAACCTTGAGCAATAGCTAACCAAATAATATCTGGTGAAAGTACTAATGGCCTGTGAGAATCATATGCTAATTGTACCGTTTCTAAAAAAATATTATTTCCAGAATATACAAGCTCTTTTTTTTCTGATTCTTCAGGTAAAAAATAGACTTCTTTTCCTATAGCCTTTTGGACTGCTACTTTGCAATTTACTGTAGATAATAAATTAGTAGCCATTTTTACATTAGCTACTTTAAATTGATAACTAGCATTACTTGCTTTCAATTCATCTTTGGTCTTAAGAAAACCATCAAAAACATATGCACTTTTATATGCTTCAAAAACTACTTTTACCCAATTTCCTTTTATAACTGTATTCTCGTCTTTAAGCTCTAATACTTGATCTGTTACTTCAATTACCTCTACTTCACTTAAATACTCAAATTTCCCTATTTTATGACCAGTCAACCCAGGTTCATCCCTTATTACTAATCCTTGTTTAGCAATGACCACCAGTTTTTCATTAGTTTCTTCTTCACCAAAATCGATAGCATTTTCTGTATCTTCAGTTTTTTCAATAGCTTGTCTATCGTTATTTTCTTTGCATGAAAAAACCAATATACTTAAAAACAAAATACAGTAAATCCATAATCTGGACTTCATAGACACATAATTACATTTCATATTTTATTATGCTTTTATTGTTGCAACACAAGCTGCTGCACATTTTTCTCCATCAATTGCTGCCGAAATTATACCTCCTGCATATCCGGCTCCTTCGCCGCAAGGATACAATCCTTTAATTTGTAAGTGCTCTAATGTTTTCCAATCTCTTGGAATACGAACTGGAGAAGAAGTACGTGATTCTGGAGCATGTACAACAGCTTCATTAGTAAGGTACCCTCGCATACTTTTATCAAAAGCTTTAAAACCATCCTTTAAAGTATCATGAATAAATTCTGGAAACACAGCATTCATATCTACAGATGTTAAACCAGGCTTATATGATGTTACAGGAAGGTTTGATGACACCTTTCCTTCAACCATATCTATTAACCTTTGCGCAGGAACTCGTTGAGTTCTCCCTCCTACTTTCCATGCTTGCTGTTCAATACTTTTTTGAAAATACATTCCAGATAATGGCCCATAATTAGAAAATGGTTTAAAATCTTCCATTCTAAGTTCTATAACAATACCACTATTAGCCGTAGGTTGGTCTCTTTTTGAAGGAGACCAGCCATTGGTGACTACTTCTCCCGGACTGGTTGCACAAGGAGCAATAACTCCTCCAGGACACATACAAAAAGAATACATGCCTCTGCCTCTAACTTGCTTAACAATACTATATGGTGAAGGAGGCAAATATGGACTTCGCACTTCACATCTATACTGGATTTGATCTATTAATTGCTGCGAATGCTCTACACGTACTCCCAATGCAAAGGGTTTTGCTTCGATCTCTATTTGTTTATGATATAATAGTTCAAAAATATCTCTTGCAGAGTGTCCGGTTGCCAAAATCAATTTATTAGTAGCTATAATACTACCATCTAATAATGTAACCCCATTAATTTCTGAGTTCTTAATTTCAAAATCAATAACACGAGTTTCAAAATGTATTTCTCCTCCTCTTTCTATTATCTTTTCACGTATTGCAGCTATAATACCAGGTAGTTTATTTGTTCCGATATGAGGATGTGCTTCTACAAGAATTTGGTCTGTGGCTCCAAAAGCAACCAAAAGTTCTAAAATACGGTTAACATCACCTCTTTTTTTAGATCTAGTATACAATTTCCCATCACTATATGTTCCTGCGCCTCCCTCGCCGAAACAATAGTTAGAATCTTCATCAACAATATGGTCTCTATTAATTGCTTTTAAGTCTCTACGGCGTGTTCTAACATCTTTACCTCGTTCTAAAACGATAGGTTTACATCCTAATTCTATACATCTCAATGCAGCAAATAAACCAGCTGGACCTGCACCAATAATTACAACTTCTGGAGCATTGGATACAAAAGGATATTCTGGTAGTTCGATACTTGAATCTACAAATTCTTCTTGTACAAAAACTTTTAGTTTTAGATTAACCTTAATTGCTCTTTGTCTTGCATCTATAGAACGTTTTAAGACTTGTATATGTTTAATTTCCTGTAGAGGAATATTATTTTTTTTGGATACTGTAGTCTTTAACCGATTAGGATTTGCGGCAATCTCTGGAGAAACTTGTATAGTGAATTCGTGTTGCAATGCGGATTATAATCTTGAATTTCCTGCGAATATACAACAATCTTTGTTTCAAAATTATATCGATAAAATTCAAAAATAACAGCTAAAAATAACTCAAACATGCTACATTTAACATTTAATTAAGGTTTAAGTTCCTATCTTTGGATTTAAACAAACCTTAAATTTACAATTATGAAAAAGCTTTTTTTATTAGCAATTGCAGTAATTAGTTTTTCAGTATCTTCAAATGCACAAGACATCAAATTCGGTTTTAAGGGTGGGGTAAATTTTGCTACGCTCAATGGTGATGATGTAAATGATAATTTGGATGGAAGAACAGGATACCACATTGGTGCCGTTTTGCAAGTTAGTCTTGCAGAAACTATTGCTCTGCAACCTGAACTTTTGTATTCTGCGCAAGGAATAGAAGATACAGATATTGATTATCTAAACCTTCCTGTCCTTGTAAAACTTAAATTTGCTAAAATTTTTAGTGTAGAAGCCGGACCTCAATTTGGTTTTGTAGTTAATGACGATTTTGAAGTTGGTGATCCAGAAAGTTTTGACCTTAGTGGTGCTGTAGGTGCTGGAGTAGAATTTGGACCATTTTTTGGTCAGCTACGTTATAACTTCGGTTTTACGGATGTTATTGATAATGTAGAAGCTAAAAACTCTGCTTTTCAGATATCTGTTGGATACTATATCTTCTAATAGAACATAATAAAAAATCAAAAAAGGACGGAATCAAATTTTTCGTCCTTTTTTTATGCCCAAAGCTTTGTTAAAATTAGGTTTAAGAATAAAAAGGTTACGTAGCTTTATATATGAACAAAACACGATAATACGTCTCAATTATTAGCTAAAAACAATTATTCTTAAAGCCTATGAATTCAATATGGAAACGTAGAATCATCAAGGCTTTTATTACACAAAAGCTTAAAAAAAATGATCAAGATTTACAGTCTGATTTTAATCAAACATCTCTAAAACTCAGAGTAACCCTAATTTCCCTGTTTAAAGACGTCTTTCTGATCGTTTTAGGTGTAATTTCTGCTGCTTTTGGTCTGGAAAGTTTTTTATTACCTAATATGTTTATTGATGGAGGTGTTACTGGAATATCATTACTTGTTTCTGAAATTACATCTATCCCACTCTATATCTTAATAGTGGTCATTAATATACCTTTTATATTTCTAGGGTTTAAAGTGATAGGAAAACGATTTGCCATACGAGCAACTATTGCAATATCAGGATTGGCATTGTCTCTTTTGCTCATTGACTTTCCTGAGGTTACTCAAGATAAATTATTAGTTTCTGTTTTTGGAGGTTTTTTTCTTGGTGCCGGAATCGGACTTTCTGTGCGAGGAGGGGGTGTATTAGATGGTACTGAAGTATTAGCTATTTTTATGAGTAAAAAATTAGGGACAACGGTTGGGGATGCCATTACTATTATCAATGTAATTATCTTCTCTGCTGCTGCCTACCTTCTATCTATAGAAACAGCTCTATACTCAATGCTCACCTATCTTGCTGCTTCTAAGACTTTGGATTTTGTAATTGAAGGTATTGAAGAATACACTGGAGTTACTATTATTTCTGAACATAACACAAAAATAATGGATATGATTACTCATACCATGAGACGAGGAGTAACCATATATCAAGGAAAACAAGGATATGGAAATCATGGTCATATGAATGAGATAGATATTCTATATACTGTAGTAACCCGACTAGAAATTAGTAAATTGAATAGAGAGATCGAAAAGATAGATCCTAACGCTTTTGTTATTATGCACAGTATTAATGATACTAGAGGAGGTATGATTAAGAAGAGATCAATCTAAGCAGAAATTTACTACTAGATAGAATAAAGTAAAAAAACAGAACCTTTAAAAGAGTTATTACCTTCTTGATCTTCTTTTATAATTTCTGTTATTACCTTTTGGCTTAGGTTTATTGTATGATCTATTTTTTGAAGCAGGTTTTGTATTTTCAAAACTTGTAGTAGGTTCAAATCCTTCGACCACTTCACTTTGTAATTTTTCTCCAAGTAACTTCTCTATGCCACGCACATAACTTAATTCATCTTGGCACACCAGTGAAATTGCTTCTCCGCTAGCTCCTGCTCTTCCGGTTCGTCCTATTCTATGTACATAATCTTCAGAAATGTTTGGCAATTCAAAGTTTACTACATGCGGTAATAAAGGAATATCTAACCCACGAGCAGCAATATCTGTTGCTACCAACACTCTAATAGTCCCTTTCTTAAACCCTCCAAGAGCTTTAGTCCTTGCTCCTTGACTCTTATTTCCGTGAATAGCTGCAGCACTTATACCACTTTTTACCATTTTTTCACTTAATCGATTTGCCCCATGTTTTGTTCGGGTAAAAACCAATACTTGTTTCCAGTTTCCCTCTGAGATAAACTTGATAATAAGTTCTGATTTCCTTTTTTGATCCACCCTGTATATTTTTTGGTCAACCTTTTCTGCTGTAGTATTTTCTGGTGTTGCTTCAACCCAAACAGGGTGATTTAGTATCCCATTAGCCAATTGTTTAATCTCTTTTGAAAACGTTGCCGAAAACAATAAGTTTTGTCGTTTGGCTGGTAATAATTTCAATATTTTGTTAAGATCTCTTTGAAATCCCATATCAAGCATACGATCAGCTTCATCCAAAACAAGAATCTCAATATTTGCCAGAGAAAGTGCCCTTTGATTATGTAAATCCAACAAACGTCCTGGAGTAGCTACTAATATATCTACTCCACTCCTTAAAGCTCGAATTTGAGGATTTGCATTTACTCCTCCAAATATCACCATAGATCTCAAATCTAAAAACTCACTATACGCTTTTACATTATCCAATATCTGAGCCGCTAATTCTCTGGTTGGCGTTAATACAAGGGCTCTAACAGGTCTTTTTCTTAATTTTTGTCCTTGAGATAGTAATTGTAATAGAGGTAATGTAAATCCAGCTGTTTTACCTGTTCCGGTTTGTGCAGACGCTAAAACATCTTTTTTTTCTAAAATTGGAGGAATTGCCTTTTCCTGTATGGGAGAAGGTGTAGTATATCCTTTTTTATTAATTGCTTTTAATAATGCATTGGAAAGTCCTAATGTATTGAATGACATATAAATTGTTTAAGAAATAACAATGTATATGAAAATGCCATTTCTGAATGAATGTGCAAATGTACATCATATTTTTAGGATATACTTTACGCATCTTAGATAGTAACTCTCTATTTAAAAATCTGCTTGTATACTATCTAAGAAAAAAAGCCGAGATTACTTTTCTCGGCTTTTTTCTTAGTCATAAATTTCATTGAAATATTAGTGGACCTCGATATCAGAAATTTGGGCAGATAGGATCAGTTCCATCAAGGCAGATAAAGTCTTCCTGTACTCTACAAACTTGTCCATCTACAAAACAAAAACATGGCCCACCAAATGGAGGTGCCCCCGGATAAGTACAAGCGGAAGGAATTCTTGCTCCTCATCCATTAATTGTTCGTTGTTCATTTTTGCTCAATTGTTGAGCTTCGTTGAGTTTTAAGAGTTTTTTTAACATAATAAAAAAATTAAATTATACCGCAATAATTTTAAAGACGCTCACGGTTTACATCTTATTGGCAAAACCTTATTCTCTTTATCTAAAATTATTATTTGTTTTCTTGTTAGGGCATAATGTTCTCATCCTGTTAAATATCTAAAATGAAAATAATTAAAAACCAAAAATCTATTGAATACACTCTGTAAGAAAGGCTCTAAGATTTCAACTTATACATTGAATAACGAACCTGTTTGTAATTAGAAAAAAGCGTTATATCTTTTAATGAATAGTTAAACTCTTACTAAAATATTATAAGAAAATTTATGTGTCAAAGATTTGCCAAAAAGATTAAAATTTTAGGAGTTAAGAACACTAGTTTTTATAAAATATCATGGGATAATCTAATTACTTCTTATACTACGATTTTGTTATCGTCTTTTTATTTCCATATTTCTTTATCAACACTATTTATATATGATATCAATTCACTAAGTACATGTATAATATCATAGAATATTAGTTTAGCTCTTCTTCTTGTTGAGCTCAGCATAAAATCATAAAAAAAGCAATTTAAAATTACTATATTTACTGCATTATTATAAAAAACACTTATTTATTTTTACACGTTTTTCAAGTATTTATTTACAAGTTAAAAGTTTAAAAAATGAAATCAATTGATAATCAAAGAGATTAATCCCAATTATAAAGAATGCAGTTTAAACACCCAGAATTTCTTTACGTTCTTTTTGCTCTTATCATTCCCATTTTAGTTCATTTATTTCAACTAAGACGTTTTCAAAAGGTAGATTTTACCAATGTACAGTTCCTTAAATCTGCAACGATACAAACTCGCAAAAGCTCACAAATTAAAAAATGGCTTACCCTTTTGACCCGTTTGTTGGCATTAGCTGCAATTATTATTGCTTTTGCACAGCCTTTTATAGCTCTGGAAGAAATTGTTGGTAAGAAAAGTGAAACAGCAATCTATCTGGATAATTCTTTTAGTATGCAGGCTAAAGGTTCTAAAGGACCACTTTTGAAACGTGCAGTCCAAGAAATTTTGAGTGATCTTCCAGAAGAGGAAACCATATCTCTATTTACAAATACAGAAACTTTTATCGATGTTTCTAAAAGTGATATCCTTAATGATTTGTTGCAGATAGAATATTCTTCTAATCAACTTTCGTATGCTGCAGTTTATCTTAAAGCTAAACAATTATTAAGCTCGTCTTCAGAGACAATCAAACGAGTGATTATAATCTCTGATTTTCAGCAAAAAGAAAACGTATTTAGTTTACCAAAAAACTCAGACTCCAAAATTCATTTAGTACAACTAAAACCTGTTACAAGACAAAATATAGCTATCGATAGTTTGTATTTGCTGCGTAATAAGAATAATGAGTTAATGCTTAATACCGTACTGAGTAATACCGAAGTTTCTACAGAAAATATATCCATTGCATTATATAACAACGATAAACTAATTGCTAAAACTGCTGTCACAATTCCTGAAAATGGTACTACTCAAACTGAATTTCGATTAGATGAAAACACCAAAATTAATGGACGTGTAACTATAGAAGATCCAGCAATTACATTTGATAACTCAAGGTATTTTACAATTAATACTCCAGAGAAGATTAAAGTTGTGGCTATTAATGAGGCCAATGATAGTTTTATCAAAAACATATTTACTTCGGATGAATTTTCTTTGAGTAGTAGTTCTGTTAATGAACTTAATTATAATGATCTCAACAATGCAAATTTGGTTATTATAAACGAAGTAAAACAAATTCCTATTTCTTTAATTAATGCTTTAAGATCTTTTGCTAATCAAGGAGGAACTATTTGTTTTATTCCTGCTACAGATGGCGATATAACTTCCTATCAACAGTTCATCACTGGATATTCTAATCAAGGATTTATTGAAGAAAAGAAACAGGAAAAGAAAATAACAACCATCAATTTTTCACATCCTTTATATCGAGGAGTATTTGATAAAAGTGTGACTAATTTTCAGTATCCAAAAGTGAATACTTACTATACAAGTACTTCCTCTGGTACAATACTATCCTTTGAAGATAATACTCCATTCTTATATAAAACGAATTCATTATATGTTTTTACAGCGGCGATAAATCGTGAGAACTCTAATTTTAAGAATTCACCACTTATCGTTCCTACATTATATAATATTGGAAAACTTAGTTTGCAACATACAGATATATCCTATACCATTGGTCAGACCAATTCTTATGATGTACCTATATCTCTGGGTCAAGACGGAATATTATCATTGGTTTCTGATCAAGAAAAGATTATCCCCTTACAACAAAGTTTTGCTACTAAAGTAAGAATAACAACTGATGAAGTTCCTACAAAATCTGGAATTTACAGCTTAGAAAACAAAGACAATACTATTCAACATGTAAGCTATAACTATAATAGCCTAGAAAGTGATTTACAGTACTATAATCTAAATACAACAAAAGAATATCAGGTTAGTGATTCTGTGACTGAGCTTTTTGATCAAATAAAAGAAGAGACCAGTGTTAATGAACTTTGGAAATGGTTTGTTATTTTTGCGCTGATATTCTTATTAATTGAAATATTACTATTAAAATACCTAAAATGAACTTCTTACTAAAGGCTGCTACTATAATTGATCATGCGTCACCTTTTCATAATAAAACGGTTGATATTTTGATTGAAAATGGCATCATTGCAGACATAAATGCTGCTATAAAAGCCTCTGGCACTGTAGAAGAAATAGCATTGAACAATTTACATGTTTCACAAGGATGGTTTGATAGTAGTGTTTGTTTTGGTGAACCTGGATATGAAGAGCGAGAGACAATAGATAATGGACTACAGGTTGCTGCAAAAAGTGGTTTTACTGCTATAGGATTACATCCAAATACTTTTCCTGTTATTGATAATAGTGCATCTATTAGTTTTCTTAAAGGAAAAGCACAGAATCATGCTGTATCTCTATATCCCTTCGGAGCTTTAACCACTCAATCAGCTGGAAAAGATATGGCAGAGCTTTTTGACATGCAACAAGCTGGCGCAATTGCCTTTGGAGATTATAAAAAAGCGATACAAAACCCTAATTTATTAAAAATAGCACTACTTTATGCTCAAAACTTTGATGGTTTAGTGATGTCTTTCCCTCAGGAAAATAATATCGCGGGAAAAGGAATGGTTAATGAAGAAGAACAAAGTACATTATTAGGATTAAAAGGAATTCCTGCTTTAGCAGAAGAATTACAAATTGCAAGAGATTTATTTTTGTTAGAATATACCGGAGGAAAATTACATATTCCAACAATATCGACGGCTAAATCTGTTGAGTTGATACGAGAAGCAAAAGCTAAGGGATTACACATAAGTTGTAGTACAACGGTTCATCATCTTGTATTAACTGATAAGGAACTGGATACATTTGATACCAATTATAAGGTATTACCTCCACTTCGAATACAAAAAGATGTAGATGCATTAATAAAAGGCGTAGAAGACGGAACTATAGATATGGTTACAAGTGATCATAGACCTATGGATATAGAACACAAAAAAGTGGAGTTTGATAATGCAAAGTACGGAACTATCGGATTAGAAAGCGCTTTCGGTATACTTAATCATTTGTTGGGTATAGAAAAAACAGTAGATATGCTTACTAATGGCAAGTCAATATTTGGAATAAAAAATACAATAATAGATAAGGGTAATAAAGCTGACTTATCTTTATTTAATTCTAAAAATGATGCTATATTTACTGAAAAACAGATCTTATCTACTTCTAAAAATTGCGCTCTAGTTGGAAAAAATATACTAGGAGAAACCTACGGTATTATTGCTAATGGAAAAATGATATTGAAGTAGATCATAAATTAATAATTCATTAATCATGGAATCTGATTACGCAAAACAAGGAAAAACAGCAGCTATAGTAGCTTATATCACTATAATTGGTACAATTATAGCTTTTTTTATGAATCAAGACAGTAAAAACCAATTTACTAACTTTCATTTAAGGCAAGCGTTAGGAGTTAATATTTCATTTTACATATTAGGAGCATTGGTTAGTATTTTTGATTCCTGGCCAATATCTACTTCATTTTATGTGTTTATTCTTGTTCTATGGGTTTTTGGACTTATAACAGCAATACGAGAAGAACAAAAAACTGTTCCAATACTTGGGCCTTTGTTTCAACAATGGTTTAGTTTTATTAAATAAAAAAAGAGCATCAGTATTGATTACTCTTTTTAAATCTTTCTTTTGTTTAACTCTATAACAATTATTCAATTGCTTTTGGGCTCCATTTTAGGAAGTTAGGTTTTACGACTAGCATGGCCCATCCCCAAAATTGATTATCCGCAGGTTCAGGTACTCCTTTAAGTATTTCCATAGAATCAGAGGCAAACATATGAGAGTATCCTATTTTAAGTGTTGCAAAAGCTAATAGTTTTTGTGTAAATACAATATCTATTTCAGTTCCCAGGTAATCATCTACATTATCTCCCAGGCTTTCGGCTCCAGAGAAATAATGAGCTTTGAGTAGCAGGCTAGATTTTTCACCGGTTTTTATCACTGTTTTGGCATAAATATCATTGAGTCCAACATTATTGGCATGATTTCCTACGTAGAAATAATCCATATACCCATTAAATTTATGATTGGTACCAAAAATAGGAAAGAACGATTCGATTTCTCCATCTGTACCTCCGTTTTCATCACCACTTAAAGTTTCAAATCCAAGTCCAAAAAGTGTTTTTCCTGGTTTATATGTTACTTCTAGCATAGCATTGTATGCTGATAGATCAATATCTTCTGTAAATTCTCCTGTTTGTCCATATACGTTTGCTGCTATCGAGAGTCCTTTGGTTGGTTTGGCTACTAGGTGTGTTCCAAAAGTTTGACGATTCACATTTCCATCCACCGGAGTTTGACCATCATCTCCCAAATTTTGATAGGAGTTATTTGCAACCAATACACTTGCAGAGAATTTCTCCCAGTCTTTATGTAACCAGGCATATACCATTCCTTTATAATCAAAAACAGCTCTTGCATTACCTGCATTATTAGGATCAAATAATGTCGTTTGTCTACTCACACCATTTTGATTAAATGCAACTCCAAGATCAAATTTAAATCCTTCTTTGGAGTATTTAAGTAGAGCTGCATCATGAAAGCGTCCTTGCATTGCCCAATCTAAACCTCCAAAAATTCGTTGATCATCATAAGACAAGGCTTGTCTTCCTAGTTTGGTGGACCATCCACTTCCGAATTTAAAATCTATCCATGCCTGTGCCAGAGAAAAGCTATTATTGTTATCTGCTGCTGCGATTTGTGGAGTATCCCCCCAAACGCTAACATCCTGAACACTTAGGTAGGTAGAGAATTTATCTGTTGTATATCCAAATTTTAAACGCGAACGTTGTTGTACAAATAATCCTGCATCAACTCCATCTGGTAAAAGGCTTCCAAAACCATTTAAATATTCTAACCGAGGCCTGATATCTGCATCAATACTTAATTCTTGTGCATAATTTTGAATTATAGTAAAAATCAATACTATTAAAGGTATTTTTATTTTCATATTTCTATATTTTAGATTGAAGATAAAAAAAATACGTACCATTATGATTCATAATAAATACGTATTTTCTCTTACTAAATTAACACTTAAAATTACAATTTAACCTTTTCGTATAAGCTGGTTACAGCATTAAATGCTTTTGTAAGTTCATTACTAATTCTGTACATATCAGCAGGCTTAATCCCTTGTTTAAATAGCTTATCCTTGTTAGATTTAACCTGATCCCATTTTGACATTGCAACTCCTAATTTCTCATCTATTCGTGTGTTATTAAAATTTGAGATTAATAACATGCTAATAGCACCATCCAATTCATTATATACATTCTTTAACATTTGCTCAGAATTTTTATCTTTTATTGTAGGTTGATTCGCAAAATAATACAACGCCAACCTTTGGGACAACATTCGTTGTCTACCGGACATATTGATAATTTGTTTTAATTCTGTATCTTCTTCTCCTAAACTATCGTCTTCTAATAGAGATTCCTGACTATTATTAGCTCCTTTAGACTCAACTATAATAGCAGAAACCACATTATTCGAAGCTTTTAAAAGATCAGTATTCATCTCAATAATTTTCTTTGCATTATCATAATTAGGTGTAGTTTCTATCAACTTTTTAAATTCTTTCCAGATTGATTCAACTGTTGCTATTCTATCCTTGGTAACTTTATAGCCCGAGTTTTGTAATAAGATACTATTTTGTTTTTCAAAAATCAATTTACTGGTTAATAAATCTCGTTTTGCAACAGCATCACTTGGGTTTTCCACAATATATAAATATGCTTTTGCTATTTTTTGACTAAGCATTCGCTGTTTCCCTGAGATATTTACTGCTTTATTAAAGTTTAACATTCCATAAGAATTGCTTTGTTGGGCAATAATAGTATTTGAAACTGGCATCATTATTCCTATAAAGAATAGTATTACCATAAATTTGAGTGTAAAAATTTCTTTTTTCATGTAATTGAATTATAAGGTTATTGTAATTTTAAATTTGGGGTATTAATACTCTTCTAGAGCAAATGTTTTAACTTTATTATCTGAAGATAATCCGAGAACTAAAACAGAGGATGCATTTTCGAATTCTGTTAAATACCTCCTATTTCCATCTTCTTCTACCAAAAGAGTAGATTCGCTCATAGCACCTTTTGAAGCGTGGTTCTCCTCAATAAAACTTTTTACTTTATCCAGAGAAAATGTTGATTGTAAATCAGCTGAGAAAACGCTAAAAATTTTATTAGCATCTTTAGCATTATACCCTTCAGATATAGTGGTTATTATGGTTTGATAATCATTGTCGGTTTGCGAGAAACCAAATTGCACAAAACATAAGAGCACAATTGTATAGGTAATTTTATTCATAAGATATTGGGGTTAATGATTAATATTTTACATATGTTTGAATGTACTATAGTACTTTTATTAGAGTCTAAATTAAATTAGATATAAGTAAAAAACACTTATAGTAGTTGGAATACCATTTTCTTCCTGTCAAATACCTTCTTAAGAAGATAATTGGATAATTTATAAGCCTGTTTTTTTCTATAAAAGCCTGTGTGAAGTCTTAAAAACATATTGAACTGAAAATCAATATGATATCAATATATAAAACAATTATGGTTAAACCATAATAAAATTACGTTTATACATCAAAAATTAACATATGTTTATTGATTTAATTAACTGTAAAACATACATTTAAAACATTTCAAAGCAGTAATAGCAATTAAAAATTAACATTATTTCATTTTTTGTTAAATAATAAACTTTAAACAAAAAATAGTATCTAAATCAATCAGTATATTTACTTTAATGAATTTAATCGTAAAAATTATAGTTAAGATTCTTATCATAATCTTGTTAACTGTTACCACACAAATAGGAGGAATTATTTATCTATGTACGGACCTATTGTTTTTAAGAAAAAAAAATAAAAAAAAAGCGATTATAAAAACAATCACATTTTTTTCTATATATACTTTTGTTACCTTTTTAATCCTTCCTTATGTAACTCCTCTTTTTGGAAGAGTAAAAATTAAAGATTCGTCAACTATAGAAGCACATACTTTTTTAACTAAATTCTTGAATAGAAATTATGTAACACCACAATTACAAAATGCACTACAGCAAATTGCTCATTCATTTGAAGAATCAAATCCAGAAATCAAATTAGTATATCTAGATGCTAATTTTCCTTTTATTGATAATTTCCCATTACTTCCACATCTTAGTCATGATGATGGCAAAAAAATTGACATTTCGTTTATTTATACAAACCAAGAACATCATATAGTTAATAAAAAACCTTCTATTAGTGGATACGGAGTATTTGAATCTCCTACCAAAAATGAACATCAGCAAACCACAATTTGCAAACAAAAAGGATATTGGCAATATGATTTTACTCAATATTTTACTTTCGGAACAGTAAACAAGAGTCTAAAATTTTCTAAAAAAGCTACAAAAGATTTACTTTTGGCAATTGTAAAACAAAAACAGGTCAGTAAGGTGTTTATAGAACCTCATTTACGATATCGTTTGGGCATACAAAGTCCTAAAATTAGATTTCAAGGATGCCGGGCTGTAAGACATGATGACCATATACATCTACAAATAAGATAAAACTATGCAAACCCAATCACTTTCTCTATATCATATTATCCAGGCACCATCAATCAAAAAAGAAAAAACCCCAGTGTTATTTATGTTTCATGGATATGGAAGTGATGAAAATGATCTTTTTTCTTTTGCAGCAGAATTACCTGAAGAGTTATGTATCATTTCGGTTCGTGCTCCGTATCCTATGCAGCCATATGGAAATGCCTGGTATGCTATCTATTTTGATGCTGCTCAAGGTAAGTTTAGTGATGACAAGCAAGCCATCGAATCCAGAGATAAGATTGCTAATTTTATTGATGAAGCTGTAAATGCATATGATTTAGATTCAGATAATGTTACTCTTCTTGGGTTTAGTCAAGGTACTATTTTGAGTTATGCCGTGGCACTCTCCTACCCTCAAAAAGTTAACAATGTAATTGCTCTTAGTGGATATTTGAATGAAGACATATTAAAAGAGGGATATAAATCTAATGACTTTTCCAAGTTAAACTTGTATTGTTCTCATGGTAGTGTGGATCAGGTTATCCCTGTTGATTGGGCTCGTAAAGCTCCTGTCTTACTTAAAGAATTAGGGATAGAAACTTCATTACATGAGTTTCCTGTAGGACATGGTGTTGCTCCACAGAATTTTTATCAGTTTAAGGAATGGCTGAGTACATTGATCTAATGCTTCTATTAGAAACAAAGTAAAATTCAATCATAGACTTAGAATTTTAAAACTATCTCATGCCAATTATCTTTGTTTCTATAATCTATTGAAAAATCATAATATTCAACAATACGATTTACTAATGATAAACCTAAGCCTGTTGAGTCAGAACGGTTTCCATATTTTTTAAAACGCTTAAATAATTCTTCTTCAGGAATTTCAAGTGGAAGCCCTGTATTTTTAATTTCAAAATAATCATTTGTAAGTCTTATTATTAACTTTCCAGATTCTATATTATGCTTAAGAGCATTACCAATTAGGTTATTAAATAAGACATAAGCCATAGTTTCATTAATATCAATTACTAGATTATCTACAAGATCCATAGTAACTTCAATGTTTTTCATCGTGAGTAATTCTTCAACATTATCTACTCTATCCTTAATATAATCTGCCAAAGATAATTTGGAAGTTTCGATAAATTGATTGTTATCTATTTTTGACAAAAGCGAAAGGTTATCTTTAAGTTTAGACAGTCTCCTCGTAGACTCATACACCTGACTTAGAATAGCTGATTGTTGTTCAGAAAAACCTTCATCTTGCATTAACAGCTCTATCTTATTCTTAATGATTGCTAATGGTGTTTGTATCTCATGTGATGTGTTTTCTGTATATTCTTTTAAATTTTTGTAATCCTTATTTACCTGATTTACCATTAATTCTAGAGTAGTATTTAATTCCTGAAACTCTAATATTTTTGTTTTATTAAAAAGTAATGGATTTGGTTTTTTAACATTGAATTCTTTAATCTGCGCAAGTGTACTATAAAATGACACCCAAATTTTTCGAGATATTATATTACTTAAAATAAGCATTGTAGCAAAAAAAAGTACACTGATCAAAGTAATAATTTCTGTAACGCCTCGTATCAAATCTTCTGAAGAAAGTAATGATTTGGTGATGGTTATGATATAATAATCATCTTTAATCTTATCTGAAAAGGTGATCTGTCTAAAATTTAATTCTTTCTTCTGATACTTATGAAACAAAACTGTATCCTTTATTATTGCATGAATTTTTGGATTTGTATCTACCTTTTTAATCGTAATATAATCACCTATATTAATTCGTGAACTACTAACTAACTCATCATAGGTATTAAGTTCTTCTATTAGTTCTTCCTTTTCTGCTAATAACTTATTATTAAACTCTGTGTTTATAATATTATTTATAACAAAATAAGAGGACAAACCTCCGATAAGAGAAACTACAAATAGACCTATAAAATAATAGCGATTCGATAGATTTAGTAACTTCATTGATCAGAAAATTTGTATCCCAAACTATATACTGTCTGAATGTAATCATTTCCTCCTTGTTCAATAATTTTTCTTCGAAGGTTTTTCAAATGAGTGTAAATAAAATCGTAAGAATCTGCCATTCCCATTTCATCTCCCCAAAGATGTTCTGCAATCGCTCCTTTAGGAATTACTCGATTTGGATTAGATATAAAATAGAGTATCAAATCATATTCTTTTTTAGTAAGCTTGAGTATTTTATTGTTTACTTTTACCCACGTTTCATAAGGGCATACTTCAATTTCATTAAAAGTAATATTATTTTGAGCATTAAAATTTCTTCTTCGTATTATAGACTTTATTCTGGCATTTAATTCTGCCAAATCAAATGGTTTGGTGAGATAATCATCAGCTCCTATATCAAGTCCTTTGATTCTATCTGTAATAGCATTACGAGCAGATACAATTATAATTCCCGAATTTGAATTCATTTCTTTAATTTGCTCAATAATATCAAGACCACTGCCATCGGGAAGATTGATATCAATAATCATACAATCATACTCAAAATCCCAACTTTTTTCTTTTGCTTTTACCAAATTATCAGCCCACTCACATTGATAACCTTCTCTTTCTAAATACCGTAACATAGATTCTGCAATCAAATGCTCATCTTCAACGATTAGAATTTTCATTGTATAAAAAATTAAATTTAACACTTACTACTTACCCACAATACTAAAAGGTAATAAACAAATATGAGTCAACATTTATAAAGCATTATTTTGCTTTAAGGATTTTGAAAATAAAACTCCTTTTAATTTCAATGATACATTAAAAAAAGGAGCATAACAGCTACTACAGATTTCCTTCAGATTCTCTTCGGATTCTCTACAGATTCTAGTTCTACATTCGCACCCAATAAAATAAAAATAGCTGCAAAATAACATTTTACTTTAATAAAAAGATAATTAAACCTTAATTCAAATCTAAATCATATGAAAAAAATACTATGCCTTGCTTTATTCCTCTTTTTACAAGTGAGTTTTTCTCAAACTCAAGAAGATTATCAAAAAATAATTAACGAGATATCTGAAGGGTATAATGCTAAAGATGCTAATAAAATTTTTAGCGTTTTCTCAGCTGATTTACAATCCACTTTTACATTAGAAAAAGTAAAAACGTTTATCACAGATAATCAAACAAAAAAAGGCTCTATGGGAGGATATACATTTTTAATAGACGAAGATAAAGAGAAAAGATACCTCATCGAATTCGAACACTCATCAATGATTCTAATTCTGGGATTATCAAAAGATAATAAAATAACAAAATTCACCCTTGAAGAATACTAAGGAATAAATATGTAAAACTATAACTCAAAAATAATTAAAATGAAAAACAAATTAAGTACTAAAAGACCACAGGTAAAGCTATTCATAATTGGAATAATAACCATTTGTCTAAATTCTATGTACGCCCAACCCAATCCAAAATATGGTATCATGAGTTTTAATAAAGCTATTAATATATCAGAAAAACAGGGAATGTTACTTCAAAAAATGGCTAAAGATTATCTATATATGGTAGAAAACTCTGATGACAATAAAGCATCAATAAATCTAATGACCAGTAAAATAATTTTTGAAAAACAAAATGAAATCCTAAGTAGAAATACTACTAGTAAGCTTACAAAAAATAATATTTTAAAAGTTCAAAATTTATGGATTGAATTTAAAAAATTGATAGAAAGTAATCCTAATTTTGACAATGCAAAAAAGATCTTAAATCTAAACACAGATTTGCTCAAAGCAACAGAGAACATAGTACATTCTATTGCAATTGAATCAAGAAATGCAGATAATAGCTTAACCACTAATTTAGAAGAAAAAGAAAATTATAAAGAAAAAAACATAGCATTAAAAAAAATCATTGCTATATCGGGAAGACAACGTATGCTTGCACAAAGGTTAGCTCTATATTATTTGGCAAATCATCCAACATTAAAGGATAAGAATTCTGAACAAATACTAAAAAACATCTATTTTGAAATAGATGGTACAAATACTCCTCTGCTCCTATCAGACTTTGACAATATCGAGTTGGATCAAAAAATTGCAGCTGCACTAACCATATGGGAACTTATCAAAAAAGATAAACTAACAAGTCAGGGGTATACACACAAAGAAATTTACAATATTTCAAATAAACTAACAAGAGCTTATAATGAAATAACAACTTTATACGAGCATACAAAATTATAATAAATCTGCTTTTCCTACAGTTTTATTCAATTAAATTATCAAAACATAAATCCAATCATTAATCTTATAAATAACAAAAGCTTTTAGAGTTTTCTAATATACTTCATCCCCATTGTATATTTCTTAGAGTTTAAGAGATTAATCCTTCCATTTAATAAACCAAAAAAAGCACTCCTTTTATACTAATTATAGTTATAAAAAGAGCAGGTATGCCTATAAACAAAAAATACTTTATTTAATATAATAAATTATGAAAAAAATACTTTTAACAATAACAACAATAGCTTCTTTCATTTACTCTAATGCACAAGAACATCATAATGAAGCTTCTAAAGAAGAACATCATTTTGCTAAAGATTACGATAAGAAAGGAGAATTTGAACAAGGAGATATTTTTGTCTCTGCACTCTTTGGATTTGATTCAAAAAAAAAGGGTGAAGAAGAAGATATCAAATTAGAATTATTCACCAGAGTTGGTTATCTCATTTCTGAAACTATTATTGGAGGTATAAAATTAGGGTATGAAAGAGAATCAGAAACGGAAGAAATAGGAACAGGGCTTGAAGAAAGTAAATCCCATAATGGACTTGTAGGAATATTTGGGCGATATGATTTCACTCCTGGTCATAAATTTTCTCTCTTTGGTGAACTTGGAGTTGATTATCTTACCGCCGATAAAGAAGTAAGCGGTACAAAAGTAAAGGAAGACGGTTATAAAGTTGGTCTTAGCCCTGGATTAACATATTTTTTGACCGATCATTTTGCCATTGAGGCATTTTGGGGAGCCTTATCTTATGAATCTACAAAAGTCGATGGAGAAGAACATTCGACTGATGAAATAATAGTAGGATTTGACTTCGAGCATATCAATTTTGGCTTAGCATATAAATTTTAAAAAAGCAATAACTTTTTATACTATACATGGTTACTGCCTCAAAATCATTTATACATAAAATTATAGTTGTTTAAAAGCAGAAACATAATTATAAGTAAAACATTAGTAAATGATAAAACTAGTTTTAAAAAAATATATCTATGTGATTATTGGGTTTTTAATATCTATAACTGGGTATCTCTACTGTATAACACAAAATATAGATTTGGCAGAGCAAATAGACAAATATTTTAACTTTATAAAATCATCTAAAATTGACGAGTTAGTGTTTCTATGGTTTAAGTTTTTTATTCTATTCGTTGTTTTAAATACCATTGTTATTTTGGAAAAGAAAAGAAACATAGAAAAAAGAAAAATCTATCGGTCAATGTTATATGCCAGTAATCATATTATAGGTAATTTTTTATACCAATCTCAAATATTAAAAATGGAAGCCGAGGAAAATATTAATTTCAATAAAAACACCATTAACTTGTTTGAAGAAAGTAAAGATGAAGCAATCCTATTATTAAAAAAATTGTCATCTATACGTAAAATCGATGATGAAAATATTTACAATTCAATAAAAGAAGAGGTTGAGAATCAAAGCACAGAAAATTATGATGCTACCGTCTAAAAATTTAAAAGATAAATTAGTATTTATGATTTTAAATATATAATTCATCTTTAAATAATGCTACTTATAGTTGTCAGTCTCCAGGCCTTTTCACTTTTTCTATTGCGCAACAAAAGAAAGAAAAGGCTTGGTTTTTATTTTCTAGAATTACAATTTTACCATGGTCATTTCAAAATATGTATTGATGAAGATATGTCATCTATATTTATCATTTAGCCCTATTCCCCTGTTAATCATAGGAATAATTTTTTCAAGCCTTGATAATTTTGTAGCTTCTCGTTTTGCAGTAGCAATATATTCTACATATTCTTTTTGTTTAAAAGGAGTTAATTGCTCAAAACATTGCTTAAAATCTGAATCTGATTTTAATGCATTGGATAATTCCAGAGGAAATTTTACATCTTTTGATTTGGTTGGTTTAATTTCTTTTCCATCCTTCTGATTTTGAATCGCTTCTTGTATATATTGAAGCACCAGATCTTTATCAATATCGTTTACACTATTAAATCTCCATTGTCGCAGCCCTTTAGTTTTTCCTTCTTGAGCGTTTACCAATGCATTAGAAACATCCTTAAGAAATACCCCTTGAAAAAACCAAATACCCACATAAGATTTAAAAGCACCTAAACCTATTACATTTTTATTGTTAATCGTATATACAGGAACTCCCCATTTTATAGTTTCCTTTAATTCTGTAGAAAGCACTATACTTCTTAGAACCTCTAAAGCCCCTTTCCAATTTTTATTTTTTATAATGAATTCTTCTACTGATTTATTTTTTTGCATGACTTAATGTATACATCAATCCTACTTTACTTTCTTCTTAATGTTGAAAAAGCTACGACTTCATTCTCATTTAATATATAGTAACTAAAGCTAATATGATTTTCATCTACTTTAGTGAGTATAACTTTCCCTTTTTCTATACAGGCATTAGTGTTTTCTATTATTAATTCAGAAAAAATAGCTCTACCATTAGAATAGTCTATCAATTCCCAATTTCCATTACATTTAAGACTAGGGTATTCTATATTAAATAACTTTTTAGTGGCATTAATATTTAGATTAATAGACCAGGTATAAGTTTCTTCAAAATCTAATTGACATCCAATGCCTTCCCATTGACCATTGAGCCATAATATATCATTAGATTTACACCCCGTTAGGCTTAGGGCAATAAGCAAAAAAAGTATATTCTTTAGTTTCATTTTGTGTTATATAATGTTGAGTTACTAAGTTGATTAAGTGCCTTAATATACTATTTTATATATAAAACCAAAGAAATTTTATCTCCTCTCTAATATAACAAACCTTATAATGTATTATTCATAAAAAACTGATAAATTATAGTATCCTAAATTACAGTAGTACTACAACAAAATATTCATATTTTTAGTTTCAGCAGAATTCCAGTTAAAAGATAATACTACCGTTTTATCTTCTTCACTCCAATCAAAAGAAATTGATCTATCATCTATCTTAACTGATTTTGGTTCTTCATTAATATTATGTATAACTAAAGAAATGTTTCGATCACTTGATGTATAATTTATTCCTTTTTTTGCAGATAGATAAATAGATAACTCCCCTGATGATGTTTTACTATCAAATTTTAATATTTCATATTTTCCATTTTCAAAAGCCATAGGTGTTTTACCATCATCATCGTATAATGTCCCAAAACTCTTTTTGACCATACTATCATAGTAAAAATGTAGTACTAAATCTTTGGTAGAATATTTATCTGTAGTTAAAATCGGCGCTATCATCGGAATAAAAGCTCCTCCTTTTACAAATACAGGAATATGATCTTTTTCAACATTAACGGTTTTATACCCTCCTCCTTCAAATTTTTCTCCTGTAAAAAAGTCATACCAATTTATTCCCTTTGGAAAAGGAACATCCATAGATGCTATTCCGGGTTTTATAACCGGAGATACTAGAAAATCATCTCCCCACAAATACGTAAAACTTAGTTCTAATAGTTCTTTATCATTAGAATGTTCAAAAAACAAGGGACGCATTAAAGGCATTCCTGTTTGATTATTATTAAAAGCGATCGTATAATTATAAGGTAACAAACTATACCTAAGTTCAATACTTTTCTTGGCTAAAGCTTTTGTTTTCTTATCATGAAAAACAGGCTCTGGTGCAATATGTTCTTGTGCGTGGGGTCTGAATATTGGTTGAAACACACCATATTGTAACCAACGTGTATATAACTCAGCGTCAAAAGTTTCTCCACCAGCAAATCCTCCAAGATCAGAATGCATATATCCCATCCCCTGCATTCCCATCTGAAGAGCTATTTCTGTTTGTGGTTGTAATCCTCCCCAAGTTCTATTTACATCTCCAGACCATGGTATCATACCAAAACGTTGTGATCCTGAATACCCTGCACGCATTAATATAAAAGGACGCTGATCTGTAAAATCTTTATGATATCCTTCTTGTATCATTCTCGCCCAATCATGACCATATATATTATGGACTTCGTCTGCACTTCCTACGGCATGTTGTAAATCTGATGGGTGCACCTCGGGTTCTCCAAGATCTCCCCACCAACCTGCTACACCAAAATCTTTAACATGCTCTTTATAAATATTCCAAAACCATTCTTTTCCTTTGGGGTTATAAATATCAATAATTCCTGTATTACCAAAGTAAAAATCATAGGTAAAAGGTTTCCCTTCTATATCAGTTCCTAAAACTCCTTTTGACGCTGCTTCATCCCATTTCTTAGAAGATGTTAATACAAACGGCTCTGTAATAAGAACCGTTTTAACGCCATTAATCGCAAAATCATTAATCATTTGTTTTGGATTGGGAAATGAGTCTTTTAAAAACTCAAGATTTCCCATATGCCCTTTAATATCTTTTCCAAACCAATAAATATCTAAAATTACAGCATCTAAGGGGATACTATCTTTTGCAAATTTTTCTACGGTCTCACGAGTTTCTCTTTCAGAATGATACCCAAAACGACTAGCAAAATTTCCAAAAGCCCATCTAGGCGGTAAAGGTTGTTTACCTGTTAGTTCTGTATACTCATACATTAAATTTTTCCAATCATCTCCAGCTATTACCTGATATGTTTTTCGTCCGCCTATTGTTTCGTACCCAAGTGTATTATCTTTTTCACTATCAATATCCAGAAACCCAATAGGTGCATTATCAAAATGTACTGCATATATCTTAGAAGAAAGCACTAAAGGCATAGTAAAATTCATTAATTCTGATTGGGTTTCATATCCATAATGAGCTTTATTGTATAATTGAAGTCTCTTACCTCTCCTATTCATTCCAACTACTCTGGATCCTGCTCCATAAATTACTTCGTCTTTATCTAAATTAAAGTTTAATATTTCTAAAGAATCTGTTTTTACGTATCCATCTTTTTCAGATATTAATTCTTTTCCTTTATAGGTGTATGAAATATGAAATGGTTCTTTAGTAATATGAATATCAATACCATTAGTATTAATGGTCAAAATACTATCACTATCAATAATAGCTGTCTTTGTTAATCTGGGTTTCAAAATAACCGCATGAGATGTAGAATCAAATGTTTCTCCTTTGGGGATAAACGAAGTTTCTATAATTTTATCTGAATAGATTTTAAACCTATATTTTCCATCTTTTTTATAAACTTCTATATATCCATTTTCATTCTTATAACCCTGATAAGATCCTTCATATTTTTTTTTACATGAAATAATGGTTGACGCAACTATTATAGAAACTGCAAAATGTAGAAACTTGATATTCATCCTTGACGTATGTTTTCTTAAATATATTGAAATCAAATATAATTTAATCCTCTTAGAATACTCCTATAACCCCTTACCCTGCTTGAGAATTATTGAATTTTCATCAAAATTCAATTTATGTAATAAGAATCACAATATATCACTACAACGTTTTCGTACAAGTTCCTAATTTAGTTTTCATGTTCATCCTGGGTATTACACAATCATAAAACAGCTAACCTTATCCTAAACATTTGTTTAAAGAAGATAAACGATTTGGTAATATACAGCGCGTAATTTTATGAAGTCATTAACCAAATTAATCTTAAACGTAATACACATCATGAAACGTCATTACCAAATCATTTCAAAAACGACATACTATACACTATTAAGTATCTTATGTATCTTATCGTCATCACTTCAAGCCCAAAACTCAAAAAAAGAGACTATAGAGAAATCTCAATTCGAGATTCCTACTGATAACAATTACAACAAGAAAATGATTCCAAAAGGAACTGGTAAGTCCTTTACCAACTTTGGAGACATACTGATCTCAAGAGCAGTTTTGCCTGCTGCCAGCTTCTCTGAAGGCCCTTCCTCAGGACAATATATAAACCAAGGATTGATCAATCAACAACCAGTTCCTTTTTTAAACAAACAACCTATACAAGGTTTTTCTGCCGTTCTAAACAATTTTGACAGAACCTTTACCGTATTGTCTGATAACGGTTTTGGTAGTATCGAAAACTCAGCAGATTATCATCTACGTCTTTATAGAATACAACCAAAGTTTAAAAGTATTATTGCGCATAACGATGGTGGAATTGACGTACTAGACTTTATAGAATTGCGTGATCCCAATCATTTGATACCTTTTGCAATAACTAACCATTTTAGTGATTCCAGAATCCTTACCGGCGCAGATTTTGATATAGAGTCTATACAAAGAACGGCTAACGGCGACTATTGGATTGGTGATGAATTTGGTCCTTTTTTGCTACATTTTGATAAAAATGGGATTTTATTAGACCCTCCCTTTTCTCTTCCTGATTTTGATAATCCGGGAAAAGAACTTCGTGCACCACAAAATCCATATAGTGAAGAATTTAGTGCACTTCGTGTTATGAACGCAATGAGATCACATGCAAAAGCAAACGGAAGTAAACCACCAGTGATATCCCCATGGTTTGTCATGTTGGATGATCAAAATTCTAATACAAAGGTTGGAAGTAGAGAAAACCCTCCTACTGGACTCAAACAAGCTTCTAGCGAATTATTTAATGTTTCTTCTTTAAATCGAGCAGGACATCAAGTAGTAGTATATACCGTTAATGATCTAGAAAACATGAATCTTCTTCTCGATCAAGGAGTACAAGGAATCATTTCTGATCGCCCAGATTTATTATTAGAAGCGATACAAAATTTTGATAAAAACAAAGATGGCCAACCGGATTATATAAATGCAAACGGTTTGATTGATGTAAAGTTGTTTGATGCACAAGGACACAGAGGCTCACGAAATCTACGTCCTGAAAACACTTTACCAGCCATGGAAGCCGCTTTAGATTTCCTTATGCCTACTCTCGAAACTGATTGCGGAATTACTCTTGACGGAGTTCCTGTTTTGGATCACGATCCACATATTGAAGCTGCAAAAACACGTAAAGTTGATGGTACTCCTTATGAATTTAACGATGAAGTATTAGTAAAAGATCTCACATTAGATCAAATTCAAACAACATTTATTGCTGATAAAATATTAAATGGAAGACCTGCTCAAACCAATGATCTTTCACTGTCCCCAGTTGCAGTAGCATTTTCAAATCAAAAAGAGCTTGTTGATCCCTATATTATGCCATCGTTACAACAATTATTTGATTTTGTTGACTTTTATATTGAATATTATAAAAACGGACCTGGGGCATCAGATCCCGAAGCAATGAAACGTTGGATGAATGCATCCAAAGTCCGTTTTAACATCGAAACCAAAATCAATCCAAGAACAGACACTGATGATCGTGGAGATGTTTTTGCCGATAGAACGGTCGATCCTGAAACTTTTACTAAAGCCATAGCAGATGTTATTGTAAAAAATAACCTTACCGACAGAGCAGATATACAAAGTTTTGACTTTAGAACATTATTAATTACACAAAAACAATATCCTGAGATACGAACCGTATGTTTATTTGGTGATTTCCCAAAGGTTGGAGATGCTGGAGATGGCACAAACCTACAAGATCAAAATGGACAAAACACGCCATGGTTAGCTGGATTATATTGGCCTTATCGTAATACAGAATTAGATACACCTTTCCGTGTAAAAGGTAGTGGTGGTTTTGAAGGACTGGCACTAAGTACAGATAAAAGAACGTTACTTCCTTTGCTGGAAAAGCCTTTACAAGGTGCTGATAACAATAATTTACTTATTCATGAATTTGATTTAGAAAGTAAATCATATTCTGGTAAAAAGTTTGAATATCCTTTAAATCAAAAAGCGACCGCAATAGGAGACTTTATTATGTTTAATCGCAAAAGAGGTTTAATCATCGAACGTGATGGTTCACAAGGGGATCTAAATGGTTTTAAAGCCATATATGAGATAGAATTAGATGAAAATGAAGAATTGGTAGAAAAAAGACTTAATGTAGATCTTCTTAAAATTAAAGATATTCTTAGAATTTCTGAACCTGGATTGGATGGTGATATCGGAATAGGAAGAAATTTTGCTTTTCCTTTTGTAACTATAGAAAGCGTGGTCGTTTTTAATCCATTTTTGATTGGAGTACTAAATGATAACAATTATCCTTTTAGTATTGGTCGACATGTAGGTACAGGACTACCTGATGATAATGAATTTATTCTTTTATGGCTTGATCAACCCTTAGGAAGGTCATGGAATAGACTAAAAACAGAAGAAGAAGATGTCATTTCAGAAAACATTAAAGTGTATCCTAATACATTTAAAGAGCAAGTCACGTTTTCAAATATTACTAATGATAACAAGAATGAAGTATCTATTACCATTTATGACATACGAGGTAATCTAGTCCGAAAATTAGTTAATCATAAAGAAAGTGAAGGGAATTTTAATTATACCTGGGATGGATCATCAGATAATGGATCTTTAGTTTCACAAGGAACTTATATCGCTATAATAGATGTAGACGGAAAACTGACTAAAAAGAAATTATTAAAAAAATAGACAACATACCTTAACCAACTTTCTTATCACGCATTACAACAAACCAAAAAAAGCTACCTGATACCAGGTAGCTTTTTTAATATATTATCTGAAATTTCTTACTTTTTAAACTAGTTTTTAGGATATAAAAATGATTTTTCAACTTCAAAATCCACCACTCCATCTTTTCTAACCTCATAAGTAATAAAAAGCTCTCCCCAATATACACCATCAGTAAAATCTGCTATGATCCATTTATGATTAAGAAGTCTTACTTTATTAATAGCCATATTACCTTCCATCCCAACAAACGGAATTATTGGGTTATCTTCTCCTGCTTTATTTTGACTAATTATCTGATCTCCTATAGTTAGAGCTAATTTATTTGCATCATAACCCATTTCTTCAAAATACGCCGCTGCATCTTCGTTACTTTCTAAAGAAAAATAAGTTAAATCTAAATTAATATCCACAAGTGAATCAAAAGCTACTTCTTTTTTGGTAATCTTAGCTTTTAAATTATCAATCTTTGTATCATAGGACTCTTTTGCCTTTTTAGCATTCATAAATTGAAAAAGAATAAATAATGATGCAAAAATAAATAGGTATAAAAAAATCTTACTCTTCATGTTTTAAATAGTTATTTTTAAGTTATCGTATGCTATATACACATTTTGGGGCAATAGTTTCTCTACTTCTGCATGAAACCCTAACATATGACTAATATGAGTTAGATATGCCCGATCTGGTTGGATATCCTCTATAAACTCTAGAGCTTCTTCTAAATTAAAATGAGAATGGTGAGGTTCTATCCTAAGTGCATTAACAACCAACACCTTAACCCCTCTTAATTTAACTCTTTCTGCTTCTTCTACAGTTTTTACATCTGTTAGATATGCAAAATCTTTAAAACGAAATCCAAAAACTTGTAATCGGTTATGAAAAGTATTGATAGGAACAACATCTAGATTACCCAATAAAAAAGGAGTATTATCTAATTCATTTTCTATAACACTTGGTGCTCCAGGGTATTTATTTTCTGAAGCAAAAATATAATCGAACCTTACTTTCAAAGCTTCCATAACTCTTTTGTGGGCATATATTGGGATATCACCTTGCCTAAAAAAAAAGGGACGTATATCATCCAATCCCATGGTATGATCAGCATGCTCATGAGTAAAAACAACACCATCAATTCTTGAAACCTGATTAGATAGCATTTGTTGTCTAAAATCTGGTCCGCAATCTATTACATAATTGTATTTGTCCCAAGAGACAAGCACAGAAACCCGAAGTCGCTTATCTTTGGGATCATCACTTAGACATACAGGGTGATCACTTCCTATAATCGGAATTCCCTGTGAGGTCCCAGTACCAAGAAAAGTTACTTTCATAATTATGATAAACTACAGCAAATGTACTTATATTTTTTTGGCAAAAATTGTATGAATATATTAATTCTTTTTAACGACTTTTTAAAATGTAGAAATTTCACATTCAAACTTTTTTAATACTTATGGTATTAGTACCTTTACATTAAACAAAAAAAGCCCTTTTTACTATGCCTATTAAGATAATGGGAGATAAAGAATTTGAATCTGTCCCTTCAATAAAGAGTAAAGCTTTACGTATTAACCTCAATCAAAACATCTACGGTACTTTTGCAGAAATTGGTGCTGGTCAGGAAACTGCGCGAAATTTTTTCAGAGCAGGTGGCGCTTCAGGTACGATTGCAAAAGCCATGAGTGCTTATGACAAAGATTTTAGTGATGCAATTTATGGTATCGAAAATGATAAACGTTATGTTACTGAAGCACGGTTAAAAAAAATGCTTAAGCATGAGGTAAAACTTATCGAAGAAAGGATTACTCGCGAAAAACATCCAAATAAGTTATTTTTTAGTTATGCCAATACTGTAGCGACTATTGATTTTGCAAAAAAGTACAAAGGACATGGTTGGGTTGGTATTCGTTACCAGACGGTTCCTAATGAAGAGTATAATGAAATTACACTACATATTCGATTCCATGAAAATGATGCTAGATTACAGCAAATGACTCTTGGTGTATTGGGTGTGAATCTAATTTATGGTGCCTATTATAAATATGATAACCCAAAAAAATTATTACGTTACCTATATGATCATTTGGATAAAGATCAAATTGAAATTGATACTATAAACTTTTCTGGTCCTCGCTTTACAAAAGTAGATAATCGTTTAATGAGTTTACAACTTGTTAAAAATGGCATGACCGAGGCGGTTATGTTTGGTCCTGATGGAAATAACATATTACCTGCCGCGATTTTATATAAGAAAAACATATTAGCCCTTCGTGGGAGTTTTAGACCTGTTACCAAGGTTAATATGGACATCTATAAAAAATCACTCAACATGTTTTTGAGTGAGAATAAAGTAAAAAAAGAGAAAACTGTAGTTATTTTTGAAATCACTTTATCCAACCTAAGAGCAGAAGGAGAAATTGATGAAGAAGATTTTATGTCAAGAGCCAGATTATTATGTTCTCTAGGACAAACGGTAATGATTTCAAACTTCAAGGAATACTATCGTATGGTTGAATACTTCTCTAATTATACCAAAGAGCGTATGGCTTTGGCTATGGGAGTGAACAATCTGGTAGATATTTTTGATCAAAAATACTACATGCACTTAAGTGGAGGGATTTTAGAAGCTTTTGGAAAACTATTCTTCAAAGATCTAAAAGTGTATCTATATCCATTAAAAAATCATGAAACAGGTGAACTTACAGATAGTGATACTCTTAAGGTACACCCTCGTATGAAAGAATTATACAAATTCTTTAAATATAATGGTAAACTGCAAGATATTACAGATTACGATCCATCTATCATGGATATTTTCTCCAGGGAAGTTCTTCAAAAAATCCAAGAAGGAGAACCTGGTTGGGAAGATCAGTTACCTGAACTTATCCCTGAAATGATTAAAGCAAATAATTTCTTCGGATATAAAACCGTAGAATCTGTAGAATAAACAATTAAGATATTTTAAATAAAAAGCAGCATTAATAGAGATTATTAATGCTGCTTTTTTATATATTTTTAATTACAATATTTGCGCAGTATGATCTTTTGTTTTTACCTTGAGTATTACTTCTGAAATAACACCGTTTTCATCAATAACAAAGGTGGTACGATGAATTCCGTCATACTCTTTCCCCATAAATTTCTTAGGCCCCCAAACGCCAAAAGCCTCAATAACTTTTTTATCCTCATCGGCTAGTAATGGATAAGGTAATTCGAACTTATTTTTAAAATTTTGTTGACGCTTTGCACTATCTGCGCTCACTCCAAGAATCTCATATCCTTGATTTTGAAAAGTTTGATAATTATCTCTTAGATTACACGCTTCTGCCGTACAACCAGGGGTACTTGCTTTGGGATAGAAAAAAACCACAAGCTTTTTTCCTTTGTAATTATCCAAGGTAATCGTATTTCCGTCCTGATCTAATGCTGAAAAATTAGGAGCTTTATCTCCTGCTTGTAATGTGGTCATTGTTCTATGATTTATATGAATTAAATTTTGTTTAAAGTTTCTGGATAAAAATAAAACAAAAATAACAATATCGTTTCAGTTTTATAAAAATTTTAATGATTATCCTCTATTATATTCGATTTATAATTTAATACTTTAGCATAAAACAATTTAGGCAATATGACCAAGCAGGAAAAGATAGATTTTACAATTAAAACGTTACAAGAATTATATCCCAGAATTCCTATTCCACTCGACCATAAAGATCCTTATACCTTATTAATTGCAGTATTAATGAGTGCACAAAGCACCGATGTTAGAGTCAATCAAATTACTCCTTTATTATTTGATCGTGCAGATAATCCATATGCAATGGTTAGGCTATCTGTAGAAGAGATTAGAGAAATTATAAGACCCGTTGGTTTAAGTCCAATGAAATCTAAAGGAATACACGGATTATCGCAGATTCTTATAGATAAACATAATGGCGAGGTTCCTCAAAGCTTTGAAGCATTAGAAGAACTTCCTGCTGTTGGACACAAGACTGCAAGTGTTGTTATGTCACAAGCATTTGGAGTACCTGCATTTCCTGTTGATACTCATATCCATAGATTAATGTATCGTTGGGGATTTACCAATGGCAAAAATGTAACACAAACAGAAAAAGATGCCAAACGTTTATTTCCAAAAGAATTATGGAATGATTTACATCTTCAAATCATTTGGTATGGACGAGAATATTCTCCTGCTAGAGGCTGGGATCTTGATAAAGACATCATCACAAAAACTATAGGTAGAAAAACCGTTTTGGATGAATATTATAAAAGTAAAAAGCCCATTAAAAAATAATGGGCCTTTTATAAGTTTAGTTTAAAATCGTTTCAAATTTAAGGTTATTACACTCTAAAACTTGTAATGATTTTGAATAGCTTAAGAGAAAATCAATTGTTTTTCTGCTAGGTACTAAATGTTTTTCTTCTTTTGAAGACTTAAAGTAAAATTTTGCCATATTATATAATCTTAAATATTAGGGTTATTTAAAATTATAACGCGACAAATTAAACTTTATTGCATCAATACGTTATTAATTTGTTAAAACAATATTATTTTTTTCAATTACTTTTCTTAGGTTAATTAATGCATACCTCATTCTACCAAGGGCTGTATTAATACTTACACCTGTTTTATCAGATATTTCCTTAAAACTCATGTCTCGGTACATACGCATAACCAGAACTTCTTTTTGATCTTCTGGTAATTCTTGAATTAAATTACGTAAATCCTCTTCTACCTGATCTTTAATTATTCTTTTTTCAGCATTAAGATCTCCATCACTTATCACAGAAAAGATGCTAAATTCTCCATTATCTTCAAATTTTGGCATTCTATTTCCTTTTCTAAAATGATCAATGACCAAATTATGAGCAATACGCATTACCCACGGTAGAAATTTTCCTTCTTCATTATATTTCCCATTCTTTAATGTTCTGATAACTTTTATAAAAGTATCCTGGAAAATGTCTTCTGAAACATCTCTATCAAAAACTTTAGAATAAATAAAACTGTAAATACGCTGCTTATGTCTTTCTATTAGAACAGATAAAGCACATTCGTCTCCTTTAATGTAGTTATTAACCAGAACTGCGTCTGTTAGGGTGTAATTCTTCATACCTTAATTTAATTTTAGTACCAACAAGCTTGGGGCTCGTGCTATGTTAAACTTAAAAGTAAAGGTATGCTATAGGCAGTTTCGTTTTAGATTTATGGTTTATTTACAGGGGCTAATATAGTAACTATCATTGAATATCAAACAATTTCTTGTTAATTTTTTTAACTAAACTTTCATTTGACATAGGTTATAATACTTGTTTTGTAATCATTATCTTTGCGCTCTTACCGCGTATTTACTATGATTCAAGACATTACAACCTTAGATCCAAAAGACAATATAATTATAAAAGGAGCTAAACTTCACAACCTGAAAGATTTAGACGCCGTTATCCCAAGAAATCAGTTAGTGGTTATTACCGGATTATCTGGATCTGGTAAATCCAGTCTTGCATTTGATACCTTATATGCAGAAGGACAACGTAGATACGTTGAAAGCCTTTCGTCTTATGCTCGCCAGTTTTTAGGACGACTCAATAAACCTAAGGTTGATTATATAAAAGGAATTGCTCCTGCAATAGCTATTGAGCAAAAAGTAAATTCTACCAATCCAAGATCTACTGTAGGTACGACAACAGAAATTTATGATTATCTCAAATTACTTTTTGCCAGAATTGGAAAAACCTACTCTCCTATCTCTGGTAATCAAGTAAAAAAAGATCGCGTAACTGATGTTATTGAGTATGTAAAAACATTTGAAAATGGTGAGAAACTCTTATTACTCTCTCCTATTCATATCGAAGATGGAAGAACACTAGAGGGTAAACTAAAAGTACTACAACAACAAGGGTATGCGCGTATCAAAGTAAACGGCACGGTGCACCGAATAGAAGAAGCAACTATTAATGAAAAAGATGATTTTTATCTAGTTGTAGATCGTATCGTAAAAAAAGATGAAGAGGATTTTTATAATCGTTTAGCAGATGCTATTGATTCTGCATTTTTTGAAGGTAAGGGAATTTGTCATATCGAAACACTTACTGATAATAATATTAAAGAATTCAGTAACACTTTTGCATTAGATGGTATTACTTTTTTAGAACCTAATGTGCATCTTTTTAGTTTTAATAATCCATATGGAGCTTGTCCAGAATGTGAAGGATATGGTGATGTTATTGGTATTGATGGAGATCTTGTTATTCCTAATACCGCTTTGAGTATTTATGAAGAAGCTGTTTTTCCATGGCGCGGTGATAGTATGAGCTGGTATAAGGATCAACTGGTAAACAGTGCATACAAATTCGATTTCCCTATTCATAAACCTTATTTCAAATTATCGGACAAAGACAAAGACCTTCTTTGGTCTGGAAATGAGCACTTTGAAGGAATTACAAGTTTTTTTGAAGAATTAGAATCAAAAGCATATAAAATTCAAAATCGTGTAATGCTTTCTCGCTATCGCGGAAAAACAAAATGTACTACTTGTAAAGGGAAGCGTTTACGCAAAGAAGCCAACTATGTAAAAATCAATGGAGCTACCTTAACAGATTTGGTAGAGAAGCCACTTAATGAATTAGCTGATTTCTTTAAAGACCTTACCTTAAATGAATATGATACAAAAATTGCCAAACGCCTTCTTAAAGAAATCAATAGCCGTTTAGAGTTTTTACAGAATGTTGGATTGGAATACTTAACACTTAATAGAAAATCAAATACATTATCTGGAGGAGAATCGCAACGTATTAATCTAGCTACTTCGTTAGGAAGCAGTCTGGTTGGATCTATGTATATCCTGGATGAACCAAGTATTGGATTACACCCTAAGGATACCGAAAAATTGATTAAAGTATTACAATCTCTTCGAGATCTTGGTAATACGGTAATTGTAGTAGAACATGATGAAGATATCATGAAAGCGGCCAATGAAATTATCGATATTGGTCCCGAAGCCGGTACACATGGAGGACATGTCGTTGCTACGGGAGCATATGATGAAATTCTAAAAGCTGATTCATTAACAGCAAAATACTTAAATGGAACTCTTGAAATTGAAGTTCCTAAAACTCGTAGGACCTCAAAATATTATCTTGAAATCATTGGAGCTCGAGAAAACAATCTACAAAACATTGACCTTAAAATCCCTCTTGGAATCTTTACCGCCATTACAGGGGTATCAGGTAGCGGAAAAAGCACACTAGTAAAAAAGATCATTTATCCTTCTGTACTTAAGGAATTGGGAGGGTATGGAGAAAAAGCAGGTCAGTTTACAGAACTTAAAGGTAACTACAGCAATATAAAACATGTAGAGTTTGTAGACCAAAATCCGATTGGTAGATCATCACGTTCTAATCCGGTTACTTATATAAAGGCATATGATGATATTCGTAATTTGTTTGCTTCTCAAAAATTATCTAGTATTCGTAATTATAAAGCAAAACATTTCTCATTTAATGTAGATGGCGGACGATGTGAAACTTGTAAAGGAGAAGGAGAAGTTACTATCGAGATGCAATTCATGGCAGATGTACACCTGGAATGTGAAACTTGTGGAGGTAAACGTTTCAAAAAAGATGTTCTCGAAGTAACATTTCATGATAAAAACATTCATGATATACTATCGATGACAATAGATACAGCAATTGATTTCTTTTCAGATCACAATCAAACTAAGATACATAAGAAGTTACAACCATTACAAGATGTTGGACTTGGCTATGTTCAACTGGGACAGAGTTCTTCCACCCTATCCGGAGGAGAAGCACAGCGGATTAAACTCGCTTCGTTTTTGGTTAAAGGAAATACCAAAGACAAAGCCCTATTTATCTTTGATGAACCTACAACAGGACTTCATTTTCATGACATCAAAAAATTATTAAAATCTTTTAATGAATTAATATCCAAAGGGCACTCTATTTTGGTAATAGAACATAATCTAGATCTCGTTAAATGTGCTGATCATGTTATCGATCTGGGACCAAAAGGAGGAAAAAATGGAGGTACTATAATGGCTGAGGGTACTCCTGAAGAAGTTGTAAAAATAAAAGACTCATATACGGGCCAGTATTTAAAAGAAAAATTATAATAAGATATGCTTCCCTCTTACTTAAAGATAAGCATATCTTCTACTAGAAACGATATTCATCAATAATGATGTCTTTTGACCATATTTTTATATCTTCTTAGGCACTATAAAAAATCATCAAAAAAAACCTCATCTTCATCAAAATTCATTTGTATGAAATCCTCTATTTGTTCATGTAAATAGTACTCTTTTAATTCTTCATTTTCCCAAAAATCATCTTTATATATTAGTTTGGAATCACTATATAAATCAGATCTATATTCTTCTCCTTGATTCTCCATAAATGATATTGTGGCTTCTTCAATCTCTTCTTCTGAAGAAAAATCTTTAATTTTTACTAAAAGGTGATTTTTTAATGTTTTCATTGCGTCAAAAGGTATATATACGGCATTTGACAAGTTCTTTTCTTCTTCTTTATCAAGTTCTAAGTTTCCAAATTTCATCAATAACTCATTTAGAACATGAATGCTATCATTATAATCTGAAGTATAGAAATAACTATCTAATTCACTAAAGCCATCCATATGGTGTAAATCAATAGTATGAAAATTATGTTTACCAACATCATCTCCAATTTTTGTTTTTTCAAATAAACGGTCATCTATATATCTAGCACTAAAAGCCATGGTCCAGGTATCATTTATATTTGCGTTAATCTCCAAATACCTATATCCTCCTTCTAGCTCCCAATTTTCTATTTCTATCAAAGTTTCTCCTTTCTTCTCCCCCCATAAATCAATTTCTACAGGTTTAAAAACATATTTTGCATTCTTAAATTCTGTAATTCCTAATGGTTCTAAATATTTTTCCATATATCTATTATTAAAACTATTATTTTAGATTGAATTATACATACAAAAATGGTTCGTAAAAATCTATATAACCACCCCGTTTTCAGTGAATTTCATCTTTTTATTCATGTATTACCTATAGTTAATATAGTAAGACATTAGACTCATGTCATCCCTCAATAATTACATTACCACTAATGACTAAAATATAACTGAAACATTAACACTTTTATAATATTTACATCTGTAATGTAATTCGCATAATTACGGCTAAGGGTAAACATTTAATCTTAAACCAAAACAATGTCACTTACTCAAGATCTAAAAGCTCGTGCAGATCAATCTGTAGCGAAATATTCAGAAAGTACACACAGAATAATGAATAATGGTATACAAACCTTACGCGATGAAGGACTTGTATCCAAAGCATTAAAAACCGGAGATCAAATTCCAGAGATTACACTTCCCAATGCAGCCAATAAAAAAATGTCTGTACAAGAATTATTATTAGATAAAAAAATTGTCTTATCCTTCTATCGAGGTGGATGGTGCCCTTATTGCAACCTGGAACTAAAAGCATTACAAGATGCATTACCTGAAATTGAAAAACACGGAGCAACTTTGGTGGCTATAAGCCCTGAAACACCAGACAATTCATTAACTACTTCAGAAAAAAACGGATTACGTTTTGAAGTTCTTTCTGACTTAGATAATAAAATTGCCAAAGCATTTAACCTCGTATTTACATTACCAGAAGATCTTATTGAAGTTTATCAAGGCTTTAAAATTGATTTAGAAGCAAGTAACGGAAATACTGCTCAACAACTTCCAATATCAGCAACATATATAATTGATCAGAACGGAACTATCATTTATGATTTCATTAAAGAAGATTATAAAGAAAGAGCGGATCCAGAAGAAATAATTAGTTTTCTGAAAACCAAATAATTACCCTTATTTTTCATAACCTTACTCATTTTTGGCACGCGATTTGAAACAGTATTAATCAAATAGCGGAAGCCGAAAAGCTAATGAGTAGGCATAAACCCAAAACGGGTAAGGTTATGAAAAAAATGATACTTTTTACTGCAGCTTTGTTACTGATAGTAACAACTGTAAAGGCAAATGATCACAATCATGCGGATCACAAGGATAGGGTTACAAAACGCTATCATAACACACAACCAATTGTCTTTATCGAAGGAGGAATAAAATTTCTTGTTTACCCAGAAGGTAGCATTGACTATAAAGTGCTTAATCGAAGAGGTAGATCTCATTATGGAAATTGGAATACCGGAAGATATAATACCCCCGGTACATATACTCAACGTGTACGAGCACATCATAATAATTTTATTAGATATGATTATTACGGTAGACTAAAAAAGGTCGGACCAAATTATATCAGTTATGATAGATATAATAGAGTACGAAGAATAGGTACAATATCAATTCGATATAACAGAAGAGGATTAGTGTATCAAATAGGTGGATTACGTATCTACTATAACAGATATGACAGAATAAGAGAGACAGAAGGTAATATTCACTATGATGGTTGTGGATACTGTGGTATCGATGGATGTACTACAACTCATGATCCTTATTATAACAGGAATTGGCAGCCAAAATATTATAAGCACGATAATGACGATGATCATTATTATAAAAATAGAAAAAGGAAGAAAAGATATCATGACGATGATGACGATGATGATCGTGATGATGACTAAAATATAAAATTTAGTTGTTGGTTAGTTGTTTAAAATCCCGTTACCAAATACTTCAGGTAACGGGATTTTCTTTATTTGATTCCTTGTGAAATCTATCACATTTTTAGGCCTCCTGTCTCCTATATTTGGTTAATAAATTGGGAAATAGTCATGTTTTCAAAAAATAAAGTAGGGTATTTTATTTCTTTTTTGTTTTAGGTATGTAAGAGCATCATAATTCTTTCCATAGCGATCAAATTTGATTCTTATTGTGCTGATAAACCTATTTTGTAAGTGAATTAAAATAAAAATATATACAATGTAATTGGTTGGTGATTTGTTTATAAAGATCCTTGTTACTTTTCATACTTAGTAACAGGGGTTTTTATTATTGTACTATTATCATTGATTTTATAGAGTTTATAAAGTGTTGTTAACCTTTCTTTTTGACAGTATGATTATTATATATTTATGTTTTTGCTATCTAAATCAAATCACAAATATGAAATTCTGGAAAGCCTTTTTACTAGTTCTATTAGCATCTATTACACAAATAGCCGCGCAAAAAATGGAATTTGAAGATTATGATCCCCCTTCTACTCTTGTTGTACCGGGAGAAGAGGTCAAAAAAGCAAAGTTCCCTTTTATCGATGTCCATAATCATCAATTTAGAATGCCAACACAAAACCTTCAAGATGTTGTTTCTGAAATGGATAAACTCAACATGGCAGTGATGGTAAACCTATCTGGAAGAGGAAGAGGATCTGATGAACATCTTGCTAAATCATTAGAAAATGTAAAAACGAATTTCCCTAATAGATTTATTGTATTCACCAATATTAACCTTACAGGTATTGATGAACCTGGTTGGACGCAAAAAACTGTTTCTCAAATCGAAAAAGATGTAGCTCTTGGTGCCAATGGATTAAAAATTTATAAAAGTCAAGGCATGGATAATAAGGATAGTAAAGGGAATCGTATTAAAATAGATGATCCCAGAATTGGACCTGTTTGGGAAAAGTGCGGAGAACTTGGTATCCCTGTATTGATCCATTCTGCTGATCCAAAACCATTTTGGGATGCGCATGACAATAAAAATGAACGGTGGTTAGAGCTAAAACTTAGATCAAGAAGAAAAAGAGATGCTAATGTTACTGGATCATGGGAAACGATTATACAAGAACAGCATCGAATTTTTAGAAAACATAAAAACACTAAATTCATTAATGCCCATTTGGGTTGGTATGGTAACGACTTGGCTAAACTAGCAAAACTAATGGACGAAATACCAAATATGTATAGTGAAATTGGAGCTGTAATCGCAGAATTAGGAAGACAACCCAGAAATGCCAAAGCCTTCCTTACAAAATATCAAGACAGAGTGATGTTTGGAAAAGATTCCTGGAATCCAGAGGAGTATTATACCTACTTTAGAGTACTCGAATCTGATGATGAATATTTTCCTTACTATAAAAGATACCATGCCTTTTGGAAAATGTATGGATTAGATCTTGATGATGAAGTATTGAAGAAACTATACTATAAAAATGCTTTACAAATTATTCCAAATATTGATAAAAGCTTGTTTCCAAAATAATTAATAGAACTTATATCAGGTTAAAAAAACAAAAGAGGCAATTAGAACATCTATTGCCTCTTTTTATTTATCACAAACTTTATGTATTACCAAACACGGCTATTCCCGTTTTCGTCATTAAAATTTTGAAGTTCGTTCCAAATAAAATTTACTGTTTCTTGATAATTGTCTCTAACTATGCTATGTACAGTTGTAGGAATTTCAAAATCTGATGGTGGTGGTATCCCATACATAGCAGAATACGTTATTAAACTTGCTAGAAAATAAATGGTTGGCCTTCCATGAGGAGCAGCATCTTCGTATAAGTCCAAAATCGGAATTTGTTCTAAAGCTGTATCTGTAAGTAGTTTACTTATAATTGGCCCTACCGGAATCATCTTAACATTAGGCCTATCAACCAATAATGCGTTATGATAATCTAACCACCAATTATGAAAATCTCCAACTGTATTTGCATTATAATTAGCAAATTCTTCTTGAGAAGGAGGAAATGAGTTTACAAAACCAGCCATATCAGGCCAATTTTCATAAATATAAATTGTTATCCCTTCTTCTTGTTGTCCAACCCAATCAATAATATCTGTAGTAGCACTAAGAGGTGTTGTATTATCAGGATTATCTCCATCATACGGCGTATTTGCAGGTTGATACTGTACAAAATTGGCTGCGGTTAATAGTATCGTGTTAAAATTAGCCTCAGAAAATGGCTCAACATCAGAATTCCAAACTCCAGATGCTATATCAAATCCCCACTGTGCAATTGGTGGAAGATTATCATGTTGCGGTAAAAAACCATATTGACCATCTACAGCATAGCTATAACCAGCAGATTGGGATAATACATGCATCCAATGAGGAACTGTTGTTTCGTCGCTTGGAGTAGGAATAAGTGGTGGCGAGTGTACAATAAGGCTATGTCCAAATATAAATGTTTTTACATCTGTACGTAGCGGTGTTCCTTGTGTTGGAGGACTAGGGGTACCCCCTGAGTCCTGATCTCCTCCCGAATTTGGATTCATTTCAGAATCTGTGGCACTCAAAGCATCATCGCTACTATTACAATTAAGTAGCGTCAAACAAAAGAATACATAAATAAATAATAAAGAATTACGTCTCATGAATTAATTTTTAAGCATGATTAATTAAATTCAAGTGGGATGAGAGTTTAGTTAGTCTTATGATATAGTAACGTTAATCATTGCGTCAACCCTACCACAACTATTCATATAATTCTTATGTATTTGATGAAAAATGAAAACTCTTTAAGAGATGTCTATAACAAATAGGTAAATATCTAATATTAAAATCTGTTCTTAAAAATTAAAACGGATAACCACATCTGGTGTGAGTTGTAATGATTTGTTTTCAAAACTTTCTACAAAAATTCCATTTTCATCCTCTCTTCGAGAAAACCCTTGAGTAATCGTATTTTTTCTATTGTAAATATTACGAATGGAGAATCCAATCATTCCTCCCCAGGTTTTTTTAGTTTTAAAATTAAATCTATATACTGCAGAAGCATCTAGTCTATGATAATCCTTAAATCTACTAGAATTAATTCCTTTTGGATCGATTCTAATACCATCGTCTATATTATCAACATCTCTTAGTAATCTTGTAAATGGTCTTCCGGTGGCATAATTCCATCCAAGTGCAAACTCAAAATTATTAACCTTTAAAGTTTGAGAGATATTTAATACATGTCTTTGATCAAAATTTCCTGAAAAAGCATTCTGCTGTATACTAGGGAAAGTAACTAGAGCTTTACTTAAAGAATACCCTATCCAGAACCTATAATTCTGAATCCTTTTTTTTAGTAAAAAATCAAAACCAATACGTTCTTCTTTTCCTATTTCAAAAACATTATCGGTATCTGCAGAAGCAACTTCCAAAACAAAATTATTAATTGATGTTACATCAGTAAGCTTCTTATAATAGGCTTCCAAATCAAAATTCCATCCATTAATAGTGTATAAAGAACCAAAAGTAAATTGCATGCTTTTGATTACTGGAACAAAAACGGAGTCATCATTTCTAATTTTTCCAGAAAGAAGCCATACATTATCTGCAACTGGTAAGCCTTCAATTTGATTATAAATACTACCAAAAGTAACCAGGCGGTTAAGTTGTTGATTTTTTAATTCTGCCGAAGTAGTTAGTCTAAAGTTCTTTAGCACTTCTACAGAAGAAAACATACGAGGTTCTATAAAAAATTGATCTGTATTACTCAAATAGGAGCCTCTAAGTCCAAAATTCATATATAATTTTGGAGATTTATAAGTATATTCAGAAAACAAGGTATGATTATTTCCTTCTCCTCTAATTTCATCCTCCAAATCTACATCTACAACTCCATTAGCAATTTCGCTTCTATTATAATTTGCCTCATTATAAACAAATTGATACCCGACACCAAGAGTTTGTTTTGGAGTTAATGGAATAGCTAAAGAATACTCTGCCCCTATATCCTTTACTTGATTATTCTCATTAAAAATAAAGGTTTGTCGTGAATTGGTATTAGATCCAATGATCTTATAACGAGTATCATATATTGAAAAATAAACATTTGTTTTCTGGATGATATTGTTCGAATATTCTTTTCTCCAATTTAGACTAGCTCCCCCGTTCCTAAGTTTAAGAATATCATTAATACGATTAAAAGAGGTAATCGTATCTGCTTCATTTCTAATATTATCTAATCTATTTTCTGCAAATATTCCACTAAATTTTATTGTATTTTGTTCATCTGGATGCCATACAAGTTTAATGTTTGTATCAGAAAAGGAAAAATCATCTTCTCTAGCTTCCCTATCCAAAGTTCCTTGTACATTACTATCTGGAATATCTGCCCTGGTATTCTGAAAGACTTTTCGAACTAAATTATTGTATGCTATATTTCTATACACATCAGTAGTAGATCTGCGAAAAGCCGCCATCACACCTATTTTTTCTGACAAAGGAACTTTGGCAAAAATATCTGCATGAGTAAAATTTACTCCGCCTCCGATTTTAATTTTTTCGATCAAATCATCATCAGATTCTATAATCACTGCTCCAGAAATACGATCTCCATACCGTACACTGGTTCCACCTCGATATACCTTTACATTTTTGACTATATAGGGATTGAAAGTTGATATTTGATTAAAAAAATGGCCATTATGATACATTTTGATACCATCCCATAGTACCAGGTTTTGATCTGGAGTTCCTCCTCTAATATATAATCCCGCTGGATCCTCTGTTGGGCTATTTACTCCTGGCAATAATTGTAAACTCTGTAAAACGTCTGGTTCTACAAGTCCTGGTAGAATTCTGAGCTTTTTGGTAGATACATTAATAGAAGCATCTTTATTTTTTTGTACACCTGTAGTAAGATACTCATTAATAACAACCTCACTTAAACTCTGAATTTCAGAACTTAATCTAATTGTATCACAACTCGAACCTGAAAAAGTAGAAGCTTTAATTGTTTTTATATCATAGCCTAAATAAGATATAGAAATTGAATCTTTTGGTCTTAATCGTAATCTAAAATAACCTTGCTCATCTGTAAGCTTAATTGCATTATTGTTGTTTAAGATAGTAGCTTGGGTAAGCTCAAAAGTAGATGCCGCATCGACCACAATACCACATATCTCGATAGTTTCATCATTTTCTACCAAAATATAACTTTGATCGTCAACCTTTTGTAGTATAAATTGCGTTTGTTCTTTTATCTCTTTTAATAGTGAATCAATAGAGATTGTCTTTTGATCAATTTTTAGTTTTACATTCTTGACCGCTACAACATCATAAGAAAAACTATATTGATATTGTTTTTTAAATGCTTCAAAAATATTAAATATCGATTGGTTTTCAACAACCTCTACACTATCTACTTGTTGTGAGTAACCTGATATATTCAAAAAACATATTAATAATACAACGAACTCAAAACGTATCACTTATTCTTTAGGGCTATAATTTTTTCTCCTTCAAATGTATAACTAATATTCATAGGGTCAAAACTAGTACGTAGAGCGGTTTCTAGATCGTCATGATTAAAGAAACCTGTAAATACTCTTTTTACATCTACGTTTCCTGTATTAATTTTAATGTTATACTGTCTTTCTAATTCTTTTATAAGTTGGTCAAGAGATACTTCATAAAAACTACTTTTTCCATGTAACCAATCTGGTTTTAGTTTTGTAATTTCAAATAAAGACAGGCTTTCATTTTCATTGGATCTGGTAGCCTTTCCTTGGGTAAGAATAACCTCATTGTCATCTTTCTTAACACTCACTTTACCCTCGAAGCAATGCACTTCTAATTTTTTATTTCTGGAATATACGTCAAATTCGGTGCCCAAAACGGTAATTTCCCCATTTTTGGTACTTACTGTAAATGTAGATCCTTTGCTTACATCAAAAAAAGCTTCTCCTTGTAATTGAAGTACTCTATCTTCTGTAAAAGAATCTTTATCATATTTTAAAGAAGAATCTGCATTTAGAGTCACTACAGAATTATCAGGTAGGGTTATTGTTTGAGTTTGCGCCATTTCAGTACGTATTCTAACATCTTGAAAAAATATAGTCCTCAATCCAAAAATAACCAAAATTACCGCTGCAGCACTATACATCCAGGTTCGAAGTTTAATCACTTTTGAACTTTTGGATTTATTATATGAAGCATTGTAGATCTTTTGTTCTTTTAAACCTTTTTCTACATCGAACACAGGTCTTTCAAGTCGTTCTACTCCTTTTAATATATCCTTATATGCCAAATAGTCTTCTGAGTTTTCAAAGGCTTTACGTTCTTCATTAGAAAGCTCTCCAGATAACCATTTTCCTAAAAAATCATCTTTATTCATATCACTTTTCATTAACTTTCTTTTATAGAGTCATCATCGGATAAAGGTGAAAACACTAAATTCTTATATAAAGTTGAATTAACGAACGAATTAAGTTCCTTCGTTGTAAGTTCACCGTATATCCATTTAGCCAAAAATTCATTTTGATAATGTTGATCTAAAAAATTCATATTTTACAGATTAGGTGTTTTTATTTTTTTTCTTAAAATAACTAATGCCAGATGCATTCGTTTTTCTACAGCTTTTACAGAGATTCCAAGCATTTCTGCAATTTCTTTGTAGGTTTTCTTTTCTATTCTATTCAATAGAAAAACTTCACGTTGTCCTTCTTTTAAACCAGAAATAGCCATATTTAAGCGATGCATAAATTCTTTTTCTTCCATCTGAAATTCTGGCGATTCATTGGTATATGTTTTTTGCTCTATTTCCTGGTATTTTAAAACTGTCTTTTGATGCACAATAGCATTGATTGAAGCATTATTAGCTATTTTATAAAGAAAACTTTTAGCTGCACCAAAAAGTATTTTTGAACAATTAATCCATAATTTGGCGAAACTATCCTGAACAATATCCTGAGCTTTTTCCATATCGCCATATTTATAGTAGAGATAATAACATATCTTTTCTGCGTGTTCACGGTATAATTGTTCATATATTTTTTCTTCGCAAACACTAATTACTTTCTCTGGCATTTTCAAAAAATTTAAGTCAGTTATATTTTAATATAAAAGGTTAACGGTTCTATATAGCTATTAAATTACCATTATTACTATGAATATCATAATTCATAAATAGATATTGGGGTAAATCTAAAGTTACTGAAACTATGTTTCACAACTCTAAAACAAATGAATTCATAAATACCCTACCCAAAATTCAAAAAATAAAAGTAAATTATTTAGTACTCTATTATAAAGTATAAATACATACTAAATTGTTACCATGAGTATCCGATTGTGAAATCTACAACGGGAGTGAATCCGTCTGAAAATCCTTTATCAAATATATTTACAGCAGTTCTATACCGTGCTCCCCCAGCTACTTCTATAGTCAACCCTTTTAATCCTTTCTTAAACATCCACTGGTATCCCATTTTACCAGAGCCACCTATTTGAAGCCATTCAAAATCCACACCTTGATTATTAATCCTACTTTTATATTTACGATAATTATACTCTCCCAATAACCCACCACTTACAAACCATCCTTCGGGTGCTTTTTTGTATTTTGACAAATAGAATCTCATATCTGCTTCAAAAAAAATGTAATAATCTCTTACAGATAATGCAGTATTAAAAATTTCATCCTTTCTAAATTCCTGAATCAAGGTAAAGTTTAGTGACGTTTTGGGTTTAATAACCCGTTCATACCCTATACCAATCTCACCAATCAATGCATTTAATGGAAATACTTTAATTATATTTTTAGGCATAAATGTATTTTCTTCTTTATTATTATCATGTACTGTTTCCTGAGCATTTAATGATACTACGGTTAATAATCCTATAAATATGCTCAAATATATTTTTTTCATATTCCTGCTTTATAACTTGTATTAAAATTTCACATCTCTAAAACAAATAGTTAGATAAATACCCTACTACGAATTCAGTTTTTACAAAAAACAAACCACAAAGCACTGTTTATCAATATTTTAATTTAAAAATTAACTATTCTAAAAAATCTAATCACATAAGTCTATTTTTTTTGGCACGCTGCTTGATACTATAAAAGTGAAGTTGAAAATCAATTTCAACATTCATTTTAAAACCACAGATTATGAAAAATTTTGTTTTACTTTTTACAGGTTTATTATTAGCTTCATTTACTGCTAATGCATCCGAAACGAATATCGAATCGACGGCTAGATATTCTAACTATGGAAAATCATTTATTTTTTCTGAAGGAGGAATCGACTTTTCGATTTATGCGGATGGACAATTTGATTTTTATCTTAATGGACAACGAGGTGGTGTAAGTGTTGGTGTTAATACTCCGGGAGTGAATATAAGTTTTAATTCTGGTTACAATTATGATTCGTATGTACAATATGATGATTATGGAGCCGTGGTACAGATAGAAGACACTCCTATTTTTTATGATTACTATGGAAGAATTATACAGGCTGGTGATATATATATAAACTATAACAATTATGGTCGTATATCTAGAGTTGGTGGATTATATGTACATTATAATAATTATGGTAATTTCTTAAACTGTACTGGTTATATCAATAGTTACAACAGGCGTTATATATATAGACCATTTCATGCATATTTTACAGTACCAGTAGTAAGTAGATGTATTGTGTATGAAAGACCATACAGAAGATATTATACACCATACAGATGTTCTTATACTGTATATAGAAACAATTACTATGATGGATACTACCAGAGATCATATAGAAGTCGTAACTATTACAGACCACATAGTAGAGTAACTAATTATCGCAGAGGATATAGAGGTTCTAGCGCAAGAGGTATAACATATAGAACTCGAGGTCACAGAACAGCAATGTACAAAAGAAATGATCGTAACTATAGTAAAATAAATCGTAGTAGATCTAATAATTATAATACTCGTTATGCAGATAGAAGCAGATCAAAAACATATAACACCAGAAATGCTACTAGAAGTAGATCTAATTATAATACTGGTAAAAATGTGAATAGAACTCGTTCTGTAACACCAAATACAAGAACTCGTTCTGTGAGTAGAAATGTTCAGAATAAGCAAAGAGTACAATCTAATAACAGAAGTACTCCAACTAGACAAAGAGTACAGACTACACAAAGAAATAGAAATGCTGTAGCTAGTACATCATCTAGAAATAATAATAGAGCAAAATATAACAGAAGTATTAGAACTCAAAAACCTGCTGCTCGAACAAATCAGGCACAGAGACAGAAAAGTTCTTCTAGAAATTACTCTGGAAATGTAACAAAACGTTCTAATAACAGTCAATATAGAAGCAGAGGAACAAGTAGATCCAAAGCTCAAGTAAATAGACAAAGAAGTAATACTTCAAGAAGTACAAGATCGAATAACTCTCGTTCTCGTTCTTCTAGAAGCAGAAGCTAAGAAGACATATAACAACATTTATTTTTTTGGTTGGTTAGTTGGAAAATCCCTTAGAGTAGAATGCTCTGGGGATTTTCTTTTTGAATTCTACTATCTTAATTTATTTATACTGTTCTTAATTAAAACATTTAAATCAGGAGATATCGTTAACGCATAAAGAATTATGGTATAACTTAAACTTATTAAAATACTTTTAATAGTTATATTCATAAAAGGATGAAATGGTAAATCCCAAAAATAAAACCCAAATACATAACCTAAAATCAATAAGAGCGTTAAAAAGGTTTTTTTAGAAAATGGATGCATATTAAATTTTTTATACACTATCCATACTTTAGCCATATTATAACAAGAAACAGCTACAAAGGTTGCAATTGCTGCTCCTGTAACTCCAAAAACCGGAATACAAAGAATATTTAATACAACTGTAAGAACTGCCATCCCTATTCCTATATATAAAATAATTCTATAATAATCTGAGCTGTATAAAATGGAATTGTTATTTCCCAATAGATTGTCAAATAATTTAGCACTTCCAATCAAAATGACTACCCAAATAAATAATTCATATTCATCAGGAATAATTTCAAACAATTGGCTTACATTACAGATAATCAATACAAACAGTAACCCGCTAGTTGCTAGTAGATTTAACGAACTCTTTTTGTATAAGTCACGTAATTTTTTCTTAGCATTTTCATTAATCAATTTAGCAGTCAAAGGATACGTAATTTGATGCATTGCTCTAGAAGGAATAATGATCACACTTGCTATATATGCACATATCCCATATTTTGCGACATATTCTATTGGAAGATATCGTTCTATCATCGTTTTATCCAAATCGATCAATAACGTAGCCACTGATCCTGCAATTAGAATAAGTGTAGAATACTTAAATACTGCTTTATAATTTTCTGGCAGAGAAAAACTTAATGTAATACGATGTAATCTAAATGCATATAATTGCATAATTACCATTCTTAACAGACACGCAACCACTAGTGCATATATAAATTGATCAGGTGTGAGTATTTTAAAATACACCAGGAATAAAAGGATACTTATACATATTCTAAGAAATAATTCCTTTATAAAGTTTCCAAAAACACTTTTGAGTTTTACCTTGGACCAGGCAAAGAATACTTCAAAATAAGATAAAGCGAATGCTATGACAAAAATTGTCCACACATAAGGTTGTATAATTGTATTCTCTTCTTCAAAAAACTCTAAAATAGTAGTATAAAACAGGATTCCTATTACCCCCAAAATTAATGCAACTATGGAAGGTAAAATTAGCATTAAAGTAAGAAATTTATGTTGTTGATTATCATCAGCATATGAAGAAAAAAACTTGATTAAAGTATTGTGTACACCAAAGGCCATTAGGGGCCATATAAGATTCGAGGCAGAAAGAAGATAGGAAACTAGTCCATAATATTCTTTTTCCATGAAATTAGTATATAAGAACAGTGTATTAATTGCTCCAATACCAAACCCAAGGCAAGTAATAATTACATTTTTAACAGTCTGATTAACAACTACTCCCATTACTTATTAAAGTCTCATTTTTTAAATTTCCAATGTTATTTAACCAGCTGCCGTAGTATTTCAGCAAATTCCCTAGTCAGCTCCCTCCTACTATATTTTTCTATTCCGTCAACCCCAGATATTAATGTTTCTTTTTGAAACTGATAAAAGTATTCTTGTATTTGTGTTTTTATCTCTTCATATTCATGGTATTCAAAAAAAGATCCTGAGCTAGTTTCAGAAATCAATCTGGATACATCTGCATCTTTAGGGCCAATAGCTAAAATAGGTCTTTTTGAAACCATATATTCGAATAGTTTACCCGGAATAATACTTTTGGTTTCTTCGCTATCAATTTCAATTAATAGCAAAACCTGAGAACTTCTCTGAATCTTGACTGCCTCAGCATGAGGAACATATCCTTTTAATATCAAAAAATCTGATAACCCAGATTCCTTTATTGAGGATAACACATCGTCACTTACCGCTCCTACTAGTTGTAATCTAAACGATTGGGCAAAAGTTTCATTTTCTTTTACTAATTCTGACAATGCATTCCATAAATGTATTGGATTTCTCCCCGATAATAAAGACCCTATATGCGAAATTGTAAAATTGGTATCCAGAATAGTCTTTTCTACTTTTTCTATATCGTACCCATTTGTGATTACAGAAACGGGGGTGTTTGTAATCTCATTAAATTCTTTTTGAGTAGTAAAACTAGTAACGACTATATGATTAGCCCTTTCCAGAACATCTCTTTCTAACTTTTTATGTTTATATATAGATCGTTTGGTTAACTTTAATTTATCATGATATCCGATAGTAGTCCACGGATCCCTAAAATCAGCTAGCCATTTTACTCCCAAAATTTGTTTTAACTCCTTCCCTATGAGGTGTACACTATGCGGCGGACCTGTTGTTACTACAGACTTAATATCATGTTCTCTTATATAATCTGTCAAATATTTTACCGAGGGTTTTACCCAAAACTTACGAGCATCAGGGATAAAAAAGTTGCCTCGTATAAATAATAGTAACCTTTGAATAAAAGATTGCTTTTCTTTATTTGCAATAATTCCTTTACTTATGGTTTTAGCTTCTTTCTTTGAGAAGATTTGAGCGAAACGATAAGGTTCAAAAATAGAATGTTTAAGAATAGTTATTCCTTCTGGAATTTCTGATAGTAAAGAATCATCTACTAAAGGGTATGTTGGGTTTTCTGGTACATAAACTACTGGTTCTATATCAAATTCTCTGAAATATTTTACAAACTTTAACCACCGCTGTACTCCAGGGCCACCTGCAGGTGGCCAATAATATGTAATAATCAGAACTTTCAAAATCTTATTTACTTATCTTCTTTGGGTAAAGATAGTAAACTACCTGTTTTTTTATACTGATAATAAAAACCTCCAATTATTAATAAAATAAAGATAATAGAACTTGTTAGAACAATACTACTTCCCGTCTTTATTACCTTGGGTTCAAACTTAAATTCTATTTTATGTTGTCCTTCAGGTATTGGTAATCCCCTTAACATATAGTTTACCTGAACATGTTCAACTGGGTTTCCATCGATATAAGCTTGCCAACCTGGATAGTATGTTTCTGAAAAAACTGCAAAACTCTCTTCTTTAACTTTAGATTCATATACCAAATGATTAGGTTGATGAGCAGTTAATGCTATATACGCCAAGCTATCTGATGTATACTTAGTTTTAGAAATTACATTATTAAATTTAGAATTGATTACAGCCTGTTTTTTGTTATCTAAATCCTTCAATGCTAATATTTCCTCGTTTGCAGAACTCACCTGTTTAACTTCAGAAACAAACCAAGCATTTCCATTAGTATAAGGATTAGTTAAAGCTTTTACTCCATCTTCATCCTGAGTAATGATATACTTTACATTTAGCATATTCATAACTTCAACATCATTTTTAGCCAAATAAAATTCAAACAAATCTTGCATTCTTCCAGGTTTAGCTGCATGATATCCACCTAAAGCATTATGAAAATATGCTGCTCTACCCGAATTAAATGGATCTGCTGTTAAATCAAATACTCTAAAATGTCCTTTATCTTTAAAAATCTCTTCATCTGCTTTATTTGCAATAAAAGGTTTGTTAAATTCTCTAGAGGACACAAAATTACTCTTGTTCACATAGTTCCAATCTACCAGAACTAAATCCAAAGTAATTAAAACTCCTACCCCTATTAATAATAGATTCTCCTTTAATTTTCCTTTCAGATATAGCCAACATCCTCCTGCAATCAATAAAATTAATACCAGTGACCGTATAGTATCGGTAGTAAATATTGCTTTTCTATCTTCTTTTATTGCTCTTAGATAATCTGGACCACCTTGTTCTAATAGTAAACTGTCTCCTAGTCCGCTAAAACTAAATAATGTAGACTTAAACAATAAAAAGATTAATGTTAATCCTCCCACAATTCCCGTTGCATATTTTAGAGCTTTTATTTTTGAATCCCCTGGAACTTCTTTACTAAGCAATTTATGTATTCCCACAACACCTAAAATGGGAACGCATAACTCTACAATCACTTGTATAGAAGATACTGCTCTAAACTTGTTGTATAAAGGAAAATAGTCAATAAAAAACCTAGTGAAAAATTCCAGATTTTTCCCCCAGGAAAGCAGTAATGCTAAAATAGAGCCTCCAACAATCCACCATTTTAATCTGCCTTTAACTAAAAATAATGCTAAAATAAATAAGAATAATATGGTTGCACCGATATACGCAGGTGCCCCTACAAATGGTTGATCGCCCCAATAGGTAGGTACATATTCTGTATATGATTTTGCCTGAGCAGGAGACACTCCTAACCTTAATAATTCTTCATAAACATTAGAATCTGTTCCTAGATTTTCTGTAGACGTACCTCCCATAAAGCGAGGAATAAATAGATTAAAACTCTCTAATCTACCATAACTATATTGTGTTATATAATCAAAGTCTAAGCCCGTACCTTTTTTCTCTTTTCCATTTGCTTGTATCGTAATTCCCGTATCACCCCTTGTACTAAATTGTGTATATTCTTTTGTTGCTAAAAGGCTGGTCGCATTAAGTAACAAAGAAAATAAGACTGCAAGAACCATTACTCCCAGAGATTTAAAATAATCAGGTATTTCCTTCTTTTTATATGCATCTATTAGGTATGAAATTCCCAAAACAAGTACTAACAAAAATAAGTAGTAGGTCATCTGAAAATGGTTGGCAGCAATTTCTAAAGCCATGGATATGGCTAATAAAAGAAAGCCCCAAATGTACTTCTTTCTAAATGTGAGTATAATACCACTAAGTACCAAGGGCATATAACCGATGGCATGTGCTTTGGCATTGTGTCCAACACCCAATATGATGATAAAATATGTAGAAAAACCAAAAGCCAAACTTCCTAAAAAAGCAAGCCTGTAATCCATTTTTAAAACCAATAAAAGAATATAAAACCCAATAAAATATAAAAACAAATAATCAGCTGGTCTTGGTAAAAATCGTATAAGTCTATCTATTTTTTTTACATAACTATGTGGATACTGTGCGCCCAATTGGTAAGTTGGCATACCTCCAAAGGCATTGTCTGCCCAATATGGTTCCTCTCCTGTTTGATTTCTAAAATCAGTTTGTTGTCTTGCCATTCCGGAATATTGAACAATATCTCCTTGTTTCATTTTTTTTCCACTTAGAACCGGGCTAAAATAAGCTAATGAAGCAATTATAAAACTTATAACAACAAGTAAATGAGGTAAGAATCTTTTGATTAAAGGCATGATAAGTGTGAGTTTACTAAATAAGGAGCCAAATTAATCAATTTCCTCATAATCGATATACTCTCCTACATCTTTATTAGAAGTTTTTTGTTTTGGTTTTTTTTCAATAGTAACTTCACCATCATTAGATTGGCGGGGTTGTTGATACTGATCAAACTGTTGTTGGAATTTCTCTCCTGCTTTCTTTGTTACATATTTAAGCAATAGAGGACCAAATAATCGCGTTAATACTTTTAGTCCATAATATATTAATACAATAATGAGAATTACCTTCAATACCCCTTGCAACGAAGCTTCCTGCATATCATTTTTTTTCAAAAATAATGAACTCTCTATACAATTACATGTAGACTATCCTAAAAAAATGATAAAATCTGCTATATTTGAACCAAATCTATTGAATATGAACCCTAAATCTATTCTTTTATTAATCACCTTTTTTCTATTTGGTGTAACCTTATCTGCTCAGTATACTGAGAAAATAAACACGAATAGACCTGGAACGTCTCAAGGCGCGTTTTCTGTTGGTAACAATGTTTTACAATTAGAAGGAGGTATAGGTTTTGGAAAAGAAAAGCATAAAATTCTTAATACAAAAACTAATGTTTTTAACTTTGATTATTCTGTAAGGTATGGTCTATTAATTGAGCAATTAGAACTTAGATTAAATGGTAGATTTAGAGCTGATGGTGTTAGACAAACTATTGGGGGTAATGAGGAAAAAATAAAGAGAAGTAATTTTGAAGTCAATACCATTGGTGCAAAATATTTGATTTATGACCCTTATAAAAAACCAAAAAAGGATTCTATAAATTATGATGCATTAAAAAGTTGGAAAGAGCGCTATAAATTTAAATGGAAAAGTTTAATCCCAGCAGTTTCTGCTTATTTAGGGGCTAACTTTATTTCTTCTGATAATCCTTTTACAGCTCCTAATGATGATACTTTTAGCCCAAAGATTGTTGTAATGACACAAAACAACTGGTCAACAAGTTTAAACGGAGATTGGGTATTAGTGACAAACTTAATCGTTGACAAAATAACTACAGATGATCCTATTATAGGGTGGATTATTACTTCTACTCATACTATTAATAAAAAATGGGCTGCCTTTGGAGAATATCAAGGGCAAAAAAGCGATTTTTATAGTGACAATATTTTAAGACTAGGAGGAGCTTATTTATATCAAAAAGATTTACAGTTTGATGCTAATATTGCTTTTAATTTTAAAGACACTCCATCCATTTTTACAGTTAGCGTTGGAGCATCTTATCGATTTGATTGGCATAATAAAGATGAAATTATAGAACAACCAGGATTAGAAGGTGGTGTTAAAGAAGATGAAGAAGGTTTAGAAAAGAAAGAAGATGGTGAAGGTGAAGAAGATATCGAAGGAGAGCTTGAAGAAGGGGAAGATGGTTTAGAGATTGAAAATGATAGCCTTAAATTACTAAAAACTCCTTTTATCAATGATTTTGAAGATGACGACTTCAGAAATGCTATAGAAAAAGATCTTGATGAAAGAAGAACTGCAGACCGTTTAGAACGAGAGCGTATAGAAAATGAGAAGCTTTCTAAAAAAGAAGGTAAGAAATTCAAGAAAGAAGAAGCCCGACGATTAAAACGAGAGGCAAAAGAAGCAAGAAAAGCTGAAAAAGCTGAGCAACAAGCAGCAAAAGAAAAACAAAAAATGATTGATGATATAGATGCCGAATTGGATAAAATGGAACAAGAACAAGGTGTCGATCAAGAATTACAGGATATTGACAAAGAGCTCAAAGAACTTGAAAAAATGGAAAAAGAGCTTGATATAGATAATGAAAAAGAGCAGAAAAAGGCTGAAAAGAAAAAAGAAGAAGAGAAAGAGGAAGATGTAGATGCCGAATATGAAAAGTATCAGAAAGAACAGGAGAAAAATAAAAAAGCAGAGGAAAAACGTAGAAAGAAGGAAGAAAAGAAGCGCCTGAAAGATGAAAAGAAAAAGAAAAAAGAGGAAGAAAAACGTAAAAATCAGGAAGAAAAAGAAAATGACACAAATAATTCTGATGTAGATAAAGAATTAGAAAAAATAGATCAATAATGGTAAAAAAACATAAATAGAACTCTTAAAATGCTACAATTAAAGAATCTATTACATTATTACCAAAAATGATCCGCATGCAAACATAATATTTAATAAAAGGATTATATATTTGTGACGAATTAGAGATGATATATGATTACGATTAAAGAAATTACTTCAAAAGGAGATTTAACTACGTTCGTTAAATTTCCTTTTGATTTATATAAAGATTCCCCATACTACGTTCCGTCGATCATCAAGGAAGAGTTAGACGTAATGAATCCGAAAAAAAACCCTGTATTCAGAAATGCTGATGCAAAATACTTCTTAGCGTATAAGAATAATACAATCGTTGGAAGAATTGCTGCCATTATAAATTGGATTGAGGTAAATGAACAAAAAAAACCAAAAGTACGTTTTGGATGGTTCGACGTTATTGATGATATTGAAGTCACTAAAGCTTTGCTTGAAAAGGTAAGAGAATATGGCCTTCAAAACTCTCTTGAATACATGGAAGGCCCCGTAGGCTTTTCTAATATGGATAAGGCAGGAATTTTAATTAAAGGGTATGAAGAGTTAAATACAATGATCACGTGGTATAATTACCCTTATTATGCAAAACACATGGAACTTCTTGATTTTGAAGCTGCAGCCACATGGGTTGAATATAAAATCAGAGTTCCTAAACAGACAAAAGAAAAAGTAATCAAATTTGCCAGTGTAATTAAAGAACGGTATCAGCTTAAACTTCTAAAGTTTAATAAAAGTAAAGAGATTCTTCAGTATGCTGATGATATGTTTGATTTGCTTAACAAAACGTATAGTAGCCTACAAACTTTTGTTCCGATACAACAATATCAAATAGATATGTACAAGAAAAAATACTTGCCATATCTTAATCCAGAGTATATTACCTGTATTGCAGACAAAACTGGTAAACTTATAGCATTTTCTATTGTTATGCCATCATTTTCTAAGGCTTTGAAAAAAATGAATGGCAAAGTATATCCCCTTAGGTTTTTACATATCCTAAAAGCACAGCGTAGAAACAATACAGCTGCCTTTTATCTTATTGGAGTTGACCCAGAATACCAAAACAAAGGAGTCACTGCACTTATTTTTAAGGAAATGAATGAAGCTTTTCTTCGTAACGGAATTGAAGTTGTAGAAACCAATCCAGAACTAGAAGAAAATAAAGCAATCCAGGCACTTTGGAATGGCTATGAGCATGAACAACATAAAATGAGAAGAACATTTCGAAAAAGTTTATAGGTTTAAATTTTGAACCTCATTTACTTCAATACTTATCACATAGATACATACTTCATTATTTAAACATTTACTACTACTTTTTTTCATTAACATTTAATCATATTTACTTGTTAAATAAGGTATCCTTAACCATATTTAAAAGTCATTTGATTATATTTAGGTAATTTACAAATGACATTAACTTGAGTGTCTTAAAAGAAATCAGGATTCTTAACATCTTAAAACCTATAATCATGTTAAAAAAAATTTTAGAATTACAAGGAGTTCAAAAATTAGTAAAACATCAACAAAAAACCATTCATGGAGGTGAAGCAACATTCCCTGATAATGGATCACAAGGCCCTGTTTGCTTTATTGGACCAATAAAGCTAGATTGTTCTACCAATACAGATGGACGATGCACATGTATAAATGGAAGATGTGTAAAAGGCCCTAGTACACATTGCAGATAAAAAACAGAAAAATAATTCAATAAAAAAATCCGCTAAATATTTAGCGGATTTTTAGTATAAACTTTTATTCTATATTACTCTCCCATGGCTGCAGCAACGGCGGCAGACATGCGTTTATATGTTCCATTTTCTAATCGTTCACGTATAGCTGAGAACGCTATTAATGTTTCCTGAATATCTTCCATAGTATGAGATGCTGTAGGTATTAACCTAAGTAAGATCAATCCCTTAGGTATCACAGGGTATACCACAATAGAGCAAAAAATACCATGGTTTTCTCTAAGGTCTTTTACCAAAGCCATAGCTTCTGGAATACTTCCCTTAAGATACACAGGTGTAACACAGCTTTGTGTAGTCCCTAAATCAAATCCACGTTCTTTTAATCCATTTTGCAATGCATTCACATTTTGCCACAATTTAGCTTTTAATTCAGGCATTGTTCTTAGCATATCCAAACGCTTTAATGCCCCTACGACAAGTTGCATTTGAAGTGATTTTGCGAACATTTGAGACCGCAAATTATATTTTAAATAATCTATAATTTCCTGATCTGCTGCAATAAACGCTCCAGTACTAGCCATCGATTTTGCAAACGTCGCAAAATATACATCAATCTGATCCTGAACTCCTTGCTCCTCACCTGTTCCTGCTCCAGTCGCTCCTAACGTACCAAAACCATGTGCATCGTCAACAAATAATCTAAAATTGTATTTTTCTTTTAAAGCTACTATTTCCTTTAATCTTCCTTGCTCTCCACGCATTCCAAAAACACCTTCAGAAATCAATAAGATTCCTCCTCCAGTTTTCTCAGCCATTTTTGTGGCTCTCATCAGGTTTTTATCAATACTTTCGATATCATTATGTCGATACGTATAACGTTGTCCTTGATGCAATCTTACGCCATCTATAATACAAGCATGTGCATCAACATCATATACTATTATATCGTCTTTACTTACCAAGGCATCAATTGTAGAAACCATTCCCTGGTATCCAAAATTCAATAAGTAAGATGCTTCTTTATCAACGAATTCTGCCAATTCGTCCTGTAATTGCTCATGAAGATCGGTATGCCCGCTCATCATTCTAGCTCCCATAGGATAGGCAGAACCATATGCTGCTGCTGCTTCTGCATCAACCCTACGTATCTCTTCTTTATTGGCTAATCCCAAATAGTCATTGATACTCCAGGTAATTACTTCTCTCCCTTGAAACCTCATTCTATTTGATATAGGACCCTCTAGTTTAGGAAAAACAAAATATCCTTCTGCTTTATCTGCCCATTTCCCTAACGGCCCTTTGTCTTTATAAATCTTATCAAATAAATCTCTCATTTATCAAAAAATTGTTTCTTATAAGTGTGCGAAAATACGGAAAATTGATTTGATGGCATAATTATATTTAAATTCACTTTCGTAAAGCTTTATTTTAACAAAACGTAATCTAGTGAATATATTTTGCAGTTGGTATTTTGATGATTTCCCGTAATTTAATAAATAAAAATGACATCAACAATTGCAGAGATCAGTACGCTATCTAAAGAATTTATACAAAAAAAACACCTCAAAATATCGAGATGTTTATATCGTTTTTAATTTTTATATTATTTTATGAACTCTACTTTTCTAGCATCAATTTCATTTTTGCTATCAAAAAATCCTTGTTCAGACATCCAGTCATCACTAAATACCTTACTCATATATCTAGAACCATGATCAGGTAGAATTACAATAATATTACTATTTTCATCAAACTCCCCTTGGGCAGCTAATTGTTTTATTCCTTGCAAAGCAGCACCACTGGTATATCCTAAAAACATACCTTCTTTTCTCACTAATTCTCTGGCTGTATGTGCACTATCCTCATCACTTACTTTTTCAAATTTATCAATCACATCAAAATCTGTTGCTGTAGGAATAAGGTTTTTACCTAAACCTTCAATTCTATATGGATATATCTCTTCCTGATCAAACTCTCTGGTTTCATGATATTTCTTCAAAACAGAACCATATGCATCGATTCCAAGCACTCGAACATCTTTATTTTGTTCTTTTAAATACCTTGCTGTACCAGAGATTGTACCTCCGGTTCCACAACAAGCTACAAAATGCGTAAGCTTACCATTAGTTTGATTCCATATTTCTGGACCGGTAGAGTTATAATGTGCATCAATATTTAATTCATTAAAATATTGATTTATATAGACAGAACCTTTAATTTCTTCATGAAGTCTTTTTGCTACCTGATAATATGATCTCGGGTCATCTGCGCTTACATGAGCAGGGCATACATATACCTTTGCTCCCATATTTTTGAGCATATTTATCTTATCCTTTGAGGATTTTGAACTGACTGCAAGAATACAATCATACCCTTTAATCACACTTACCATTGCTAAACTAAAACCTGTATTACCACTAGTAGTTTCAATAATAGTATCACCTGGTTTAAGAATACCTTTTCTCTCGGCTTCTTCTATAATATAAAGTGCTATTCTATCTTTTGTGGAATGTCCCGGATTAAAAGATTCTACTTTGGCGTAGTAATTTCCCGGAAAGTCTTTCATAATATTGTTTAGTTTTATAAGCGGGGTATCGCCAATAAGCTCTAAAACATTATTATAAGCCCTAATATCTTCTCTCATATAGTTGTGTTTATGCAGATGTATGAAATAAAATGGGGGTTCAAAATCTGCTACAAAAACGGTACGAAGTTACACTATTTTTTTTAATTACTCTTTTATACTTTCTAAATCTAATAAAAATGCATATTCCTCTGCTACTTCCTTAAGCGCTTCGAATCTGCCAGAAGCTCCTCCGTGACCAGCTTCCATATTAGTATGTAGTAATAACAAATTATCATCTACTTTTAATTCTCTTAATTTGGCCACCCATTTTGCTGGTTCCCAATATTGCACCTGTGAATCATGTAACCCTGTTGTTACCAACATATTTGGATATTTTTGCACAGCCTCAACTGCTACATTATCATAAGGAGAGTACGATTTCATATAGGTATAATATTCTTCTTCATTAGGATTACCCCACTCATCATATTCTCCAGTGGTAAGAGGAATACTATCATCTAACATTGTACTTACAACGTCAACAAAAGGCACAGATGCTACCACTCCGTTATATAATTCAGGAGCCATATTTACAATTGCTCCCATTAATAACCCACCGGCTGATCCTCCCATAGCATACAAATGATGTGCAGAAGTATATTCTTGTTCTATTAAAAATTTTGAGCAATCGATAAAATCTGTAAAAGTATTTTTCTTTTTTAATAATTTACCATCATCATACCAAGATCTCCCTAAATATTCGCTTCCTCTTATATGTGCTATTGCATAAATAAATCCTCTATCTAATAAGCTTAATCGTACTGTAGAAAAATATGGATCTATAGTGGATCCATATGAACCATATCCATATTGCAATACAGGATTATTACTATCTTTTTTAATTCCTTTTCTATATACTAAAGACATTGGAACCAATGTACCATCTTGTGCGGTAGCCCAAACTCTTTCAGACGTATAATCATTTTTATCAAACTTACCTCCTAGTACCTCTTGTTCCTTTTTAACTTCCTTTTCCTTAGTCTCCATATTAAAATCTATAACAGAATTAGGAGTAGTAAGAGAATTATAAGAATACCTAAGGGTTTTGGTATCAAAATCAGGATTAGTACTTACATAAGCAGTATATGTTTCATTATCAAAAGGGAGATAATAATCTGCTGTACCATCCCATCTTTTAATATTAATTTTATTAAGTCCGTTATCTCGCTCACTAATAACTAGATAATCCTTAAATATTTCAACATCTTCTAATAAAACACTGTCTCTATGTGGTATAAGATCTTTCCAATTTTCTTTGATTGTATTTTCTTCTGAAACTTTCATCAATTTAAAATTAGTTGCTTTGTCTGCATTAGTCAAAACATAAAAATCGGTATTATAATGAGCTATACCATATTCTACACCTCTAATTCTAGGCTGAAAAATCTGAAATTCTCCTGTTGGATTATCAGCTCTTAAGATTCTATATTCTGAAGTAAGTGTACTACTAGAACCAATGACAAGATACTTACGAGATTTGGTTTTATACACAAATGTAGAAAATGTATCATCTGTCTCGTTAAAAACCTCTACATCCTCTGTTACCGAAGTTCCTAAAACATGTCTGTATATTCTATCAGACCTTAACGTCTCTTCATCTTTTTTTGTATAAAACAAAGTTTTACTATCGGCCGCCCAAGTACTTCCTCCTGTTGTGGTTTCAATAGTCTCAGGATATATTTCTCCAGTTTCTAAATTTTTAATACGTATTGTATACTTTCTCCGACTTACGGTATCCACACCATAAGCAGCTAATTTATTATCTGGACTTATGCTAAGCCCTACTAATCTAAAATAACTATGACCTTCTGCCTCTTTGTTACAATCAAATAGAATTTCTTCTTGTGCTTCTAAGGTTTCTTTTTTTCTGGAATATATAGGATAATCCTTTCCTTTTTCATATCGTGTTAAATACCAATACCCATTGAGTTTATAGGGAACCGAAGAATCATCTTCCTTGATACGACTTTTCATTTCTTCAAAAAGATTCTCTTGAAACTTTTTGGTATGAGCCATCATTTTATCATTATAATCATTCTCTTTTTTGAGATAATCTATTACCTCTGAATTCTCCCTATCATTCAACCAAAAATAATTATCAACACGAACATCTCCATGTTTTTCGAGTTTAGTTGGCTTTTTGGCGGCAATAGGTGGCTGAATTTTAGTCTCAGATGTCGGCATAATATTGTTTTAACACGAATGAGCAAAAATAAGCGATATTAAGAATATATGGTACCGAGTTTTCATAATAATCTTGCTAGTTTATTAACAACCAAAATACTAATTTTGCAATTATAAATTTCAAAATAAATATACATGTTTGGAGATATGATGGGAATGATGGGAAAACTCAAAGAAACCCAACAAAAAGTAGAAGAAACTAAAAAAAGGCTGGATACTGTTTTAATTGACGAAAACAGCACCGATGATTTACTTAAAATCACACTTACCGCTAACAGAGAAATAAAAAGTATTACCATATCAGATGAGCTGTTGGCCGACAAAGAACAATTAGAAGATTATCTAATTCTTACACTTAACAAGGCAATTGTTAAAGCAACACAAGTTAATGAAACAGAATTAGCAGCAGTAGCAAAAGAAGGTATGCCCAATATCCCGGGATTAGATATGTTTAAATAGTGGTATTCTAAATATAATACATCTAACTTTCTAAAAAAATATGCTTAGGCGTTTTTATATTTTTCTTTCTGCGATTTATTATATAATTTTAACAAAAGCTAAAAAATTAACTAAAAATCTAACAATATGTTTGAACTCAAAAATAAGGAAGGGTCTAGCTATCATTTTACTTTAAAAGCAAAAAACGGGCAAGTTATCTTAAGCAGTGAAGTTTACAATAGTAAAGCTGCTGCAGAAAATGGAATTGCTTCTGTTAAAAAGAACGCTTCAGAAGATGGTAGATATGAGCGTAAAACTGCAAAAAACGGAAAATTCTATTTTAATCTTAAGGCAGGAAACGGTCAGATTATTGGGAGCAGTCAGATGTACTCTTCTGAGTCAGGTATGGAAAATGGTATTAATTCTGTTAAAGAAAACTCTTCTGGAGCAGATATTAAAGAAATTTAATTTTACTAAGTGTTAATAATAAAAGCTGTTCAAATACCATGAACAGCTTTATCTTTTTGCGCTGATACCGATGATAACATCTCGAGAAAATATTCGTGCATTTGTTGTGTATAGCCCAAGTGGGTTACAAATCTCAACTTACCTTGCCCCATACCATAAAAATGAATGTTTTTTAATGCCATTTGTGCAATAAAATCCTCCTCTTTACCATCAATAGTAAATATGATAATATTTGTATCTATAGATTCTACTTGTTTTACAATTGATAATTTTTCTAAAACTTCTCCTATTTCTCTAGCTCTTTTATGGTCTTCAGCAAGTCTGTCAATATGATTCTCTACAGCATACAATCCTGCAGCCGCCAGGTATCCAACTTGACGCATCCCTCCTCCTAAAACTTTCCTTACTCTAATAGCTTTTTCCATAATTGCAGAATCCCCAATCAATACAGAACCTATAGGCGCTCCTAGCCCTTTACTTAAACAAACAGAAATAGTATCAAAAATATCTCCATATTGCTTAGCACTTTCTCCTTTGGCTACAAGGGCATTCCATAATCTTGCTCCATCCAAATGATATCCCAGATTATGTTGATCACAAACTTGTTTAATTTTTTTAATATCCTCAAAATCATAACAAGCTCCTCCTCCTTTATTTGTTGTATTTTCTATACATACCAAGCTTGTTAACGGACTATGATAAAAATCAGGAGGGTTGATAGCTTCCTCAACTTGAGCAGCTGTAATCATACCTCTATGACCATCCAACAATTTACAAGAAACTCCGCTATTAAAAGATACTCCTCCTCCTTCATAATTATAGACATGAGCATATTTATCAGCAATTAGCTGTTCTCCCGGTTGAGTATGTAATTTGATAGCAGCTTGATTTGCCATGCTTCCAGAAGGAAAGAACAAAGCCATGTCTTTACCAAACATATGTGCTATTTTTTCTTCTAAAGCATTTACAGTAGGATCTTCTTTATACACATCATCCCCTACTTCTGCTTCCATCATAGCGTTTAGCATTTCTGGAGTTGGCTTGGTAACCGTATCGCTTCTAAGATCTATTTTCATTGTCATAAAGTTTTAAATGAATCATACAAATACAAAATTTAATTTCTTAAAAGTTGTAGTGAATCTGTATCTAACTAACTAATTAAAAGACATTCATCCCATTTGGTATCAAAAGGTGCTAAATAGGATATAATAGACAATCCTATACCCGCAATTCCTTCCAACAAACTCTCTTCATTTTTCCATTTCTCTTCATCAGAACCTCGCCAAACCATATATCCCGCATATCCTTTTTCATGAGTTCCCATAATAAGTGCTTGCTCAGCCCAGTGATCAGCAGTTTCTTTAAATATTATTTCTTTTGTTTTTCTATATAAGTAATTATATATATGAAGTATACCATATGCCCCATGACATAATCCAGCATCCATAACTCCTGCTTCTTTTATATCCCTTCTTTTGGTGGAATGTTTTAATATAGCAATCGCTTCATTTTTAAGTTCTTCATCTTTTAGAGCTTCTCCTGCATGTAAAAGAGATATTCCCACCCCTAAATCACCATAACACCACGCTAATCTCGAATAATAATTTACATTATTTTCTTTTTCTTCAACTATCCAGCTAGGAAATTGTGAACTCTCTGCAATATCCCGATTCTTATAACTCAATATAAACTTCACAGTTTGAGTTAATACCTCATTAACATCGTCATAAAACTCTTCATGCTCTGCTATCCTGGACAAAAAATTAATCGTACTTGATATCCCGTGAGATAAACTCAGGTTACACCCCTTAAGGTTATCTTCTTTTTTTAAAATAGATTCCCACCAAACTCCACGGTCATTCTTTTTTGCTGTTTTTTTGAATGCATTTATTAACTCATCAAGGTATTCTTTATATCCTTCTTTCAATACCAAAGAAGTAGTGTTTTGATACCGTTTTAAAAAATAAAACCCATATCCCATCGCCCCATGTAAAAAATCAAAGTTTTCTGTTTCTATATCAGCTCTCATAGCTGACAACAGGTATTCATCTAGGTCAGATGACAGAAAATCATCTTCAAGTTCTACAAACTCCTCTTCTTTAAGAATTTCTAATACCCAACATGCTCCAGCGATACCTGTACAAAAGGTTGGGTAAGTAAATCCCTCATTAATAAGTTCTACCGCTTTTGTTATTATATCAGCACCTTTATCTGCATGTGTATCATCATCCAAAAACTTAGCATAATAAAATTGGAACAATGCTATACCTGAGACACCTGACAACACTCCTACTTCTTTGTTTTCAAAAGTTTTATCATCTAAAATATCACTAATTTCTTTCAATTTTTTTTTAAAATCCTTTTCTATATTCATGGAGCATTATTTATTTAACAAAGTCAATTCGTCATTAGAACAAACCTATGAAACTAATTCTTTCTATAAAATGAATTTGAATATTAATTCTCTATTTTATTTTACGGTTGTATACTACATTTATAACTTCCAATAGGGGAACCATCCGGAATTTTTGGAGATGGTAAAACTTTAAATTTTTCGGGATTCTGCAAAAACCTGTTGATTTGATTTAGATAATAACTATCATACACTTTATAAGTTGAATTCGCTGGTGTATTTTTTAGAAGAATTGTTAAGTCTATAAGTTTCCCATAAGCTATAGCATTCACCTGAGTGTAAGCTTTTTTGTCAACACTAAGATTCATAAGATGTTTTAAAACATTCGCTTTAATCACTTCTTGAATTTCTTTATGATAGCTATTTTTTACTTTAGTTTTAAAAGATAATGCTATTAATTGATCCAATGTTTCAGAAAGGCCCAATTGATCTTGATCTAAACTCTTTTGTTGTACTAATCTCGAAGTCCTTTCTGGATGTAACAAAAGAGAAAGACTCATATCGCTTGCCGTTGAAGCTACACTAAGAGCATCAAAACCTACTCCTGTTTTTCCTTTAAAAGACTCTCTTGAGCGATAATAACCAAAAGCTCTTGGAGGGAACAATTTTAGTTTATCTTCTGGAATAGCAAGTTTTTGTGGGGTTAGAGTCTGAAGGACTTCTATCAATGCTTCCTTTTGTTTTTTAGGACTAACTGTCTCAACAATGGTTTGTTGATCGTCTTTAACAGCATAATTATAATTCAAACCCCCGATAAGCTTTATAGCTGCCTCAGTTTGATACCTATGCAAGAAATAAAGTGGCACAAAAACATCTTCCAAAACAGAATAAGGTTCATTACTACGAATATTATCAGTAGAAAAAGTTTTCATAGCAACCTCTCTAATTTTTAATACATTTTTCAATTCATCTGTAGCACTCTTACCATTATCCCATAAATGTGCCAGTTCATGTGCACCTCCTTGTGGTCTTGCATCACTATCAGATATAAACCTAAGCCCAGATGAATACGCTTTATCCAAAATAGCTCTAAGTGCCTCGTCTTCATTCACTCCTTCTGCAAATTCTGAGTAACTATATGCTACGGTTACTTTATCCCATTCGCCTATATTTATATCATACGCATCCGATAAATCTACCTCATTGTTTTTAAGGGTAAGCGTTGGATGAGGATAATCCATTACTGAAGCCCTTCCATTTGTACTTGCTGCAAAATTATGAGCAAATCCAATAGTATGCCCTACTTCGTGAGCTGATAATTGTCGAATACGAGCTAAAGCCATTTCTAACATAGGCTTATAATTATCATCACCAGTAGCAAAAGGTTTATTTAACAAAGCTTGTGCAATTAAAAAATCCTGTCTGATTCTTAAACTTCCTAGGCTTACATGCCCTTTAAGGATTTCTCCTGTTCTAGGATCTACTACACTAGCTCCATAACTCCATCCTCTTGTTGACCGATGTACCCATTGAATAACATTGTATCGTAAATCCATTGGATCTGCATCTGCAGGCAACATCTTTACCTGAAATGCATCTTTAAAACCAATAGCTTCATATGCTTGGTTCCACCACCTTGCTCCTTCTAACAAGGCTGATCGTACTGGCTCTGGAGTACCAGGATCTAAATAATAAATAATTGGCTCTTTAGCTTCACTCATTGCCTGTTTTGGATTCTTTTTCTCTAACCGATGACGAATACTATATCGCTTAGTAATTGGTTTATGTACAGGAGTAGCATAATCCATATAGGATATAAATATAGAACCACTTCTGGGGTCAAATTTTCTTTTCTTATATCCATCATCTGGTAATTCTACAAATGAATGATGCTGAATAACAGTAAGGTATTTTGAATTAGGCGCTACGGATCTAACATTACGACCAGTAGAAACTCCTTTATATGTAAGTAAAGCCTCAAATTCTACATTTTTAGGAAAAGCTTTAGTTCTTTCGAGACTTAAAGCGCTTTTTTGCTTATCTATATTGTAAGCACCTTCTTTTTGAGCTTTTAACCGTCCTATTATACCATGAGTATCCTGTAATAAGAAAGGCGTAAGATCCACTATATACTTTCCCGCTTTCTCCTCCTTAATAGGAAAACCAAATAAAACTGATTTGGCAAATGCCTGCTCTACACTTCTTTTTTCTAACGCATTATTTGTAATAGCTCGATATTGTTGATTAGGCTGAACTAATAATAATTTATTTCCTGCTTTTTGAAATTTTACCACTACTCCATCTCCAATTTGGCCTCTATCTAACCCAATATCATTTGAACCCAAACCAGTAGCCAAAGAATGGACATATAAAAATTCAGACTCAAGCTTATCTACCTCGAGATAAATCTCATCTTTTTCTTCATTGTAATGAAACTTAAAGTAACCATCATAAGATTTTAAATTTTTCTTTTCTTCAAGAAATTGAGCAGAAATAACATTTCCTATTAGAAAAAACAAACAAACAAAATAACGTTTCATAGCGTATGATTTGTGTAGAAAAGTTTATAAAATTTCTAAAACTATAAAATAACATAAAAATTATTTCTTACTGAACTGTTAAATCCTATTTTTGTCAAAAATTAATTAGATGATGATAACAACAGAGACTTTATTAGATCTCAGAAAGCGCCTGGTTGCGTTAAGGAGGTATCTTTGACATTGATGCCAAACTTATTGAAATAGCTAACGAGGAGGAAAAGACTTATGCTCCAGATTTTTGGGACAATGCCCAGGAGGCTGAAAAACTAATGCGCTCTCTTAATGCTGAAAAAAAATGGGTATCTGATTATGAAAAAGGTGTTTCTCTAGTAGATGATCTTGAGGTTTTGTATGAATTTTACAAAGAAGGAGATACCACAGAAGAAGAAATAACAGAACGTTATCAAGAATCTTTATCCGAAATTGAAAGCTTAGAGTTTAAAAACATGTTAAGTGATGAAGGAGACAGCATGAGTGCCGTATTGCAAATTACAGCAGGTGCCGGAGGTACAGAAAGTTGTGATTGGGCAAGTATGCTTATGCGAATGTACTTAATGTGGGCAGAAAAACAAGGGTATACCGTTAGAGAACTAAACTACCAAGGAGGTGATGTAGCCGGAATAAAAACTGTTACACTCGAAATTGATGGTGATTATGCCTTTGGATGGCTTAAAGGTGAAAATGGTGTACATCGATTAGTGAGAATTTCTCCGTTTGATAGTAATGCGAAACGACATACTTCTTTTGCTTCCATTTATGTATATCCACTTGCAGATGATAGTATAGAAATAGATATTAATCCTGCAGATTATGAGATCATAACATCCAGGTCCAGTGGTGCTGGTGGGCAAAATGTAAATAAAGTAGAAACCAAAGTACAACTTACTCATTTCCCAACAGGTATACAGATTTCGTGTTCAGACACCAGATCCCAACAAGAGAATAGATTAAAAGCTTTACAAATGCTTAAATCTCAATTATTTGAAATAGAACTTCAAAAACAACGAGCACAACGGGATGAAATTGAAGCTTCAAAAATGAAAATAGAATGGGGATCGCAGATTCGTAATTATGTTATGCACCCTTATAAACTTGTAAAAGACGTAAGAACAGCTGAAGAAACAGGAAATGTTGATGCCGTAATGGATGGAAATATTGATCAATTTCTAAAAGCTTATCTGATGATGATGGGGCAAAAAAATGAAGAATGAATTAGAGTAACGAATGAGGTAAACTAATAATTCTACAATAAAACCAAATTTAAATTTTTAGTATTATGTTAGAAAAGTAAAAAACAAATTCGAAGTCAGAGATTGTATTCTAAAAGTGGATCACACCTCTGTCATTAGACTTCTATCTCTAAAAAAACAACTATGACAACGATTTATCATAATCCAAGATGCCGTAAATCCAGAGAAACTCTTGCTATACTAGAAGAGAAAACAGAAGATATTACAATAGTAAAATATCTGGAAACTCCTCCATCTGTTGAAGAATTAACCGAAATAATAAAATTTTTGAATATTTCTCCAATAGATTTGGTGAGAAAAAATGAAACCGTCTGGAAAGAAAATTATAAAGGTAAAGAGATTACTAATACTGAATTGATTTCTGTTTTAAGTAAGCATCCAATTCTTATTGAAAGACCTATTGTTGTTAAAGATAATAAAGCAATTATAGGAAGACCTCCACAAAAAGTTGTTGATATTCTTTAATTTTTTTAAAAAAAAGTAATCATCGATTAAACCTTTCTAAAAATTAATAGTCTTAAATAAGCCATATAAAAGTGATTTTTATATGGCTTATTTAATACAAAGACATTTAACAGACTATTAACCGCTTTATAGTATCTTCTTAGATACTTTTGGCCCTTATTTTATCTCATTAAAACATGAAAAAAGGTTTATTTCTATTATTATTTATATGTACTTGGATTACTTTTTCTCAAAACAGAAATTTTTCTAAAAACCCTATAACAATAACAGGTTCTGTACTTGATCAAGATACTAATGAACCATTGGAATATGCAACAATAGCATTTTTCAGCCCAAAATTAAAGAAAGTAGTAACTGGAGGAATCACAAATGAAGAAGGGAAATTTAGTATAGAAGTAACTCCGGGGGTTTATGATGTAAGTATTGAATTTATTTCCTTCAAAACCAAAAAACTACAAAAACAGAAATTATTCAAAAACACTAATCTCGGAAAAATATCTTTGGGTTTAGATACAGAGACGCTTGATGATGTAGTAGTCATTGCAGAGAAAACCACTGTTGAGATAAAACTAGATAAGAAAATTTACAATGTTGGAAAAGACCTTACTGTAAGTGGTGGCACAGTTAGTGATGTTTTAGATAACGTCCCCTCTGTTTCAGTTGACGTAGAAGGTAACGTAGCTCTTCGTGGAAATGATAATGTTAGAATTCTGATCAACGGAAAACCATCGGGATTAGTCGGTTTAAATAGTACTGATGCCTTACGTCAATTACCTGCAGAATCCATAGAGAGAGTTGAAGTAATCACATCTCCTTCTGCCAGATATGATGCAGAAGGCACTGCAGGAATTCTGAATATCATTTTAAGACGAAGCAAACTACAAGGTGTTAATGGAGCAATTACAGTGAATAGCGGATACCCGTTGGCTGGAGGTATCTCTGGAAATATAAATTACCGTACAGGGGATTTTAACTTTTTTACTACTTCTGGCTATAGATATAGAGAATCTCCCGGAAATTCATTAAATGAAACAAAGTTTTTCAACATTGATTCTGATGGAATAGATAACCCAGATACTTTTCTTAATGAAGACCGAGATTTTGATAGAATACGCAAAGGACTAAATTCTAATGTTGGTGTCGAATGGTATATTAACAAAACTTCATCCATTACAACATCATTTTTATATCGATCAAGCGATAATGAGAGTAATACGACAAATATAATTACAGAACTAGATGCTAATGGTGACATCATAAGTCAAAATACCAGATTTGATCCGGAAACGGAAGACGATACCACTAAACAATATTCTCTTAACTACACTAAAGATTTTGATGATACCGGACATAAGTTAACTTTCGATTTTCAAATTGAAGATAGTAGTGAAGAAGAGCGCTCTCAAATCACACAGGAAAATATTACAACTACAGAACTAGTTAATACATTAGAAGATCAAGATCGTATTTTATTACAAGCAGATTATATACTTCCCATTGGAGAAAAAAGTCAGTTCGAACTAGGATATCGTGGTAATTTTAATGAGCTGGACACTGATTTCCTCGTTCAATTTGAAGATAATGGAATAACAACTACAGATACTGACTTATCAAATACATTGCTGTATCGAGAACAAGTAAATGCTGCGTACACACAATTTGGAAGTAAATGGGGAAAATTGTCTTATCTGTTGGGACTTAGAACAGAGAGCACACGTATTACAATAGATCAACAAACCAGCAATGAATTTAGTAAAAAGAACTATATAGATGTATTTCCAACCATAAACCTTGGGTATGAATTATCAAAAAAGCAAAGTTTAACTCTTGGATATAATCGAAGAATACGTAGACCCCGCTCAAGATTTATCAACCCGTTTCCTTCAAGATCCAGTGCAACTAATATTTTTCAGGGGAATCCAGATCTAGATCCTAGTTATGCTAATACTTTTGACTTAGGATATCTTAATAGAATGGGGAAACTAACATTAAACACGTCTATTTATTATAATCATTCTACTCAAATATTCACTTTCATTTCAGAAGACACTGGTGATACTGCTACTATTGGAGCAGATGATAATAACCCAGGCACAGAGGTTCCCGTTATTAGGAGAAGACCAATAAACCTAACCAGTTCTGATCGATATGGTTTTGAGTTTACATTAACTTACAATCCAAGCAGGAAATGGAGGCTAAATGGTAACTTCAATGCTTTTCAAAACAATATTAGAGGAGAAAATAATGGTGAAAATCTAGATGCTGATATTTTCAGTTGGTTTGCAAGGATAAATAATAAAGTTACATTACCTGCCAAAATCGATTGGCAAACCAGTATTTTTTATAGAGGACCAAATGAAAACGCTCAAACAAAAAGTGATGGGATTTTTAGCATGACCCTTGCTTTCAGTAAAGATGTATTTAAAGAAAAAGGATCATTAACCTTTAATATAAGTGATGTGTTTAACTCAAGAAAAAGAATGAGCACTTCTACCACATCTACTTTTATTTCTGATAGTGAATTTCAATGGAGAGAACGTAGTTTCAATCTCTCTTTCACCTATAGATTTAATCAGAAAAAGAAAAGACAAAGATCTCAAAGAAACTTTGATGGAGATGACGAATTTGAAGGATAGTATACTTATGAAAAATCATAGGATAAAACAAAAAAAGGAAGTCAAATTGACTTCCTTTTTATATATAATTAATATCCAATTATGCTTCTTCTCTAGCCTTACGTTTTGACTCTCTCCACATTTTAAAGTTCTCAATATTTGCACCAATAATCCAATAAGGAACTACAAAAGTTAATAAAAAGATCATTAGCCAAAATCCTATAGTTAGGATAGTCAAAAAAGCTAAAAAACCAAGGTACTGATCAAATTCAAACATAACGATATTCTAATTTTCAATTTTGACAAAGATAATAAGTCTTATTTATATGTCATAACAGAAATATAATTTATTTTTAAATCTCTTCTGATCATAATTTATATACCAAAAAATAGTCGCTTTATTCAGAAATAGGACGGTAAATGCTTAAATTTGCCCTTTCAAAAAAACAAATCATTAAGGCTATGCAATATAGAATAGAAAAGGATACAATGGGCGAGGTAAAAGTACCTGCTGATAAGCTTTGGGGAGCACAAACAGAACGTTCTAGAAATAACTTTAAAATCGGGGCACCTGCTTCTATGCCACTAGAAATTGTTTATGGATTTGCCTATTTAAAAAAAGCTGCTGCATATACCAACTGTGAACTTGGTGTTTTACCAATAGAAAAAAGGGATTTAATTGCACAAGTATGTGATGAGATATTAGAAGGAAAACACGATGATCAATTTCCTTTGGTAATCTGGCAAACAGGTTCTGGTACACAAAGCAATATGAATGTAAATGAGGTTATTGCTAATAGAGCACATCAGTTAGCAGGGCAAACAATAGGCGAAGGAGAAAAAACATTACAACCAAATGATGATGTTAATAAATCTCAATCTTCTAATGATACTTTTCCAACAGGAATGCATATTGCTGCTTATAAAAAAATAGTAGAAGTTACTATTCCTGGAGTTATTCAATTAAGAGATACGCTTAAGAAAAAATCAGAAGAGTTTAGAGATGTTGTAAAAATCGGAAGAACGCATTTTATGGATGCTACTCCCCTTACAATAGGACAGGAATTATCTGGATATGTTTCTCAATTAGATCATGGAATAAAAGCATTAGAAAACACTTTACCCCATATGGCAGAATTAGCATTGGGCGGCACTGCAGTTGGAACCGGATTAAATACTCCAAAGGGATATGCTAAACGAGTATCAGAATTTATTGCACAATTTACCAGTTTACCATTTATCACTGCTGAAAATAAATTTGAAGCTTTGGCAGCACACGACGCATTTGTTGAAAGTCATGGAGCTTTGAAGCAATTAGCTATTTCTCTTAATAAAATAGGAAATGATATTCGAATGTTAGCTTCTGGACCAAGAAGTGGTATTGGAGAACTAATTATTCCTGCTAACGAGCCAGGAAGTTCTATTATGCCTGGAAAAGTAAACCCTACACAATGCGAAGCTTTAACCATGGTATGCGCTCAAGTGTTAGGAAATGACGTAGCTATAAATGTTGGTGGAATGCAAGGTCATTTTGAATTAAATGTTTTTAAACCTGTAATGGCGGCCAACCTATTACAAAGTGCACAACTTATTGGGGATGCTTGTGTTTCTTTTGATGAACATTGTGCTCAAGGAATCGAGCCTAATCAAAAAAGAATCACAGAATTATTAAATAATTCATTGATGCTCGTTACCGCATTAAACACAAAAATAGGATACTACAAAGCGGCAGAAATTGCTAATACAGCTCATCAAAACGGTACAACATTAAAACATGAGGCTATCGCTTTAGGGTATGTAACCGATCAAGAATTTGATGAATGGGTAAAACCTGAAGATATGGTAGGTACTTTAAAATAAAAAGTTACCTCTTTAAACATCAAGCCTCACAGTCTTTTGCATTAGATTGTGAGGTTTTTTTATACATTATAATTAGTCATTTTATAGTTTTTTTAAGATTAATGCAGTATAATTGATAAATTTATATCAATGAGATTTATTTTTCTTTTGACAATATTTTTTCTGATTGCCCCAGATTCTTCTATTACATCCGACACGTATATCGGGAAATGGGAAATAACAGGAGGATCAATTATCGAAATTTATAAAGATGGAGATAATTTTTATGGAAAAATTCATAAACGAGCAGAGAACCCATTATCCAATTTTAATGGTTTAGATAATAAGAATCCTGTAAAAGAGCTTCAAAATCGACCTTTGTTAGGGATGAATATCCTAAATGAATTAAAATATGAAGATGGCGAGTTATCAGGCGGTACGATATACAATGCCGATAGCGGAAAAACGTATACAGTTAAAGTCTGGATTAATAGTGAAGATATTGATTTATGTTATATCAGAGCGTATAAAAGTTTCCTGTTTAAAACCTTCAAAGCAAGAAGAGTAAAATCTGATGATACTATAAGTATTTCTAACTAATTTTTATATAATAAATCCGCATTTATACAAATACGGATTCACTATTTTTTTCTCTTACTTTTTTAATTTCCCCAAATTAATTCATAAGATAATATGTAATGACTATTATCTGTGTATTGCATTACTACTAGCTTTTGGAAGTTCTTTTACAAATTCTAAAATAGACTGAAAATTGATACCGAATAAATTCATGATTTCTATGTGTAAAATTGGTTTATACTATTCTTTTTTATAATTCTGAAACAAAGATACTATGATTACCTATTCACACAATGGGGAAAAAACCCCATTTTACTTAGTAGATATTCCCCTCTACTCTATAAATTCTCAAAAAACCTGAAATAATCACCCTAAAACAACAAAGCACAACTCGATTTAAGTTGTGCTTTGTTAATTAATATCAATATGGTTTTTATACCTTCGCTAATTCTAGCATAGAATTAGTTTCAACTTTTTCCAAAGCTTGTTCCAAATCCCAAATGAGATCTTTAGAATGCTCTACTCCAATTGATAATCTTACCAATTGATCTGTAATTTTCATTTGCTGTCTTTGCTCTTCATCAACTCCGGCATGTGTCATTGTTTTTGGATGTTCTGCCAAGCTTTCTGTACTCCCCAAGCTTACAGCGAGCTTCATAAGTTTCAGATGATTCAAAAAAGTAAATGCTTCCTTTTCTCCTCCTACTATATCAAAAGAAACCATTGCTCCTGGCGCAGAACATTGTTTTTGATATATTTGATATGCTTCACTTCCTTCTTCTAATAAACCTAGATAATATACATTTTTAACTTTTGAATGGTTTTTTAGATAGTCCGCAACAATCTGTGCATTTTGAGTTTGCTGATCCATTCTCACTTTTAGCGTCTCTAAACTTCTTAACATTAACCATGCGGTATGCGGACTTACCATATTTCCAAGGAACGTACGCAATGTCTTAACACGCATCATCAATTCTGCTTTTCCTAAAACAGCTCCGGCAATAAGATCACTATGCCCTCCAATGTATTTTGTTGCAGAATATAAGACCAAATCAGCCCCGCATTGCAAAGGGTGTTGCCATAAAGGTCCCATGTATGTATTATCTACAGCAACAAGAGCCTTTTTATCTTCTGTACTGAATTGTTTCGCTACTTGACTAAATTTCTCAATATCAACAATGTCATTGGTTGGGTTAGCCGGCGTCTCCAAATAAATCATTGCCAATCTGTCTGCTTTACCAGAATCATTAATCATTTCGATTACTTCATCCATACTTTGATTTGGCATTATTCCGATGGTGTGTACCCCAATTTTATCAAGAAAATGATGAATAAAATGATCCGTACCTCCATACAAAGGATTACTATACACCAATAAATCTCCTGGTTTCAGAAACTCTAATAACACAGTGCTTATTGCCGACATTCCGCTCTCAAATACAGCACAATCATCTGCTTTATCCCAAAGGCATAAACGATTTTCTAAAATCTCAAGATTTGGATTATTAATTCTACTATAAATAAGTCCAAGTTCTTCTTTTGGAGACTTTTCTCTTAAACCATATGCCAACTCAAAAAAGGCTTTTCCCTCTTCTGCTGTCTTGAAAACAAAGGTTGATGTTTGAAAAATAGGGCATTTTATTGCTCCTTCTGATAACTCAGGTTTATACCCATAAGTCATCATAAGGCTTTCCGGATTAAAGTCGTGTTCTTTCATTTCATAAAACTAAGAACAAAAGAATTAAAAACCATAGTATTAGATAATTTAAGAATATAATTATACAAAAATTATTGTTAAAGAATTTTATTCTATTTTTGATTCAATAAAAGAGATTATAAAGAAAAATATTATGGATAAAATTGATCGATCAATATTATTTTTATTACAAAAAGATGGAAAAATTACGATCAAAGAGATAGCAGAAAGACTTAACTTAACCACTACTCCAATATTTGAACGGGTCAAGAAACTGGAAAGAGATGGTTATATTAAGTCATATAAAGCTATTATAGATCGTAAAAAAGTGAACTTACAATTAGTAGTATTTTGTAATGTTACTTTAAACCTTCATCAAACGGATTATCTAAAGAAATTTGAGAAAGATATTCAACAATTTCCTGAAGTCGCAGAATGTTATCATGTTGCAGGTATGTTTGATTATCTCATTAAAATATATGCCCAGGATATGGAACGGTATCAAGATTTTCTTTCTAATAAACTAGCTTCACTAGAAAATATTTCTAAAGTACAAAGCTCTTTTGTAATGACAGAAGTAAAAGATTTTTCTTATTTACCTATTCCTTAAAAATAACATTTAGGGTTAACAAAAGATTTAGAATTCATACTATATCTTTGATATTAACTTAAAAATTACATGAAAGAATGAATATCAAAGATGCAAAAGTATTGATAACCGGAGGGAATTCTGGTATCGGAAAGGCAACAGCAAAACTTCTAAAAGAAAAAGGAGCAAAAGTAATTATTTCTGGAAGAAATGAGGCAACACTTCAGGAAACTGCTAATGAATTAAATATAGACTATATAAAAGCAGATGTTACCAGTGAAACTGAAGTAAAACAGATGGTAGAAGCTGCAAAGGATAAAATGGATGGTCTAAATGTATTAGTTAATAATGCAGGGTATGGATATATCTCAAAACTTGTTGATATTGAAGCAGATAAATTTACAGATCAATTTAAAACTAATATTTTGGGTGCTGCTCTTTGCGCAAAGGAATCGGCAAAGCATTTTGTAGCAAAAGAATATGGAAATATTATAAATATTGGTTCTACATCTTCATTAAAGGGTTCTCCTACTGCTTCTCCTTATGTGGCGACCAAGTTTGCATTACGAGGTATGACAGAAAGTTGGAGAAATGAGTTACGGCCTCATAACATTAGAGTGATGCAAGTTAACCCAAGTGAAGTAATGACTAGTTTTGCTGATAACAGAGTAGATAACAATCAGGCTGTAAAACAATATACCGAAGTAGAACAACAAACCAAACTTAGAGGTGAAGAAATTGCCCATACCATTACAAGCCTTTTAGAAATGGATGATCGTGGATTTATAACAGAAGCTACTGTGTTTGCTACAAATCCAAAAACCTGATAACATTAATTATTTAAAAGCTCTATACAAATCAAAAAATAAAACAATTGGTCATCATAAAAAGTGATATGTTATAGGATAATAGATGTGAGTTTTGTTTATAGTTTAAAAACCAAATATATTCATACTTATCAAAACTTGTACATCATGAAGAATGATCTTTTTTTATTATCTACAATTTGCATAATCAGTTTTTTTAATTCAGCATATGCTCAAGATTCTTGGATAAATAAAAATGAAAGTGAAAATTATGTTGCACGGCACGAATGTTCATTTGTTCAATCCGGTAACAAATTCATAATGTTTGGAGGAAGAGAGCAGGCAAAAAGACTTGACATATATGATTATAGTAGCAATACATGGTCTCAAGGTACAGAGGCACCAATAGAATTTAATCATTTTCAGGCTACAGAATATGATGGTTTAGTATGGATTATCGGAGCTTTTAAAACCAATAACTTTCCTAACGAAATTCCGGCGGATCATATTTACATTTACAATCCGTCATTAAATATATGGATGGAAGGTCCTATGATACCTCCTAAACGAAGAAGAGGTGGTGCAGGTCTAGTAACGTACAAAGATAAGTTTTATTTGGTTGGAGGAAATACCAAAGGCCATAACGGAGGGTATATTCCTTGGTTTGATGTATATGACCCATTAAATAACAACTGGAAGCAACTAAAAGATGCTCCAATATCGCGAGATCATTTTAGTGCAGCCATTATTGATGATAACATCTATGCTATAAGTGGACGAAAGTCTGGAGGCCCTGGAGGTACATTTGGTCCCTTAATACCTCAAGTTGATGTCTATGACCTTAAAAAAGGTAAATGGTCAACATTAAATAAAAAGCAAAACTTACCTACTCCAAGAGCTGGAGCAAGTATTATCGTATTTGAGAATGAATTATTTGTAATTGGTGGTGAAGGAACAACTCGGGGTCCGGCTTTTAAAAAAGTAGAAGCTTATAAGCCTTCAACCAACTCATGGTCTAACAAGTCTGATTTAAACTTTCCCCGTCATGGTACTCAAGCCATAGTATCAGGAAAAGGAATATATATTGCGGGAGGTTCTCCTGTACAAGCAGGTGGAAGACAGCATCACATGGAAGTTTATAAAAAAGATGAACCCAAAGGAGATGCAATACGCGCAAGTACCTTAAATGCTGTCAAAGAAGTTATTTTTAATCCAAATAAAACAAGAGATATTTCAATTACTTCATCTGGTGGGAATGCTGGTAATTTTATCACTAATATTGCCATTATAGGGGAAGGATCTTCTAATTTTGTAATAAAGAAAACCCTGCTTAATCATCTTATTAAATCAAAAACTACACAAGAAATAACCATGCTAGCGAATACCTCAACGGTTCAGAAAACAGCAAATCTAATTATCACGTATGATGACGGCAAGAATTTAAATATTAAACTTAAACTGATTCCATCGAATTAAAGTTAGATGTTGTGATATTATACTGTCTCAACCTGATGTTGTTCTGATCTTAAGTTTTTTTTATTTTTCAGATGATTTACAAGAACCAAAATAAATATCAAAAGAAATATTACCGCTCCAATACTAAAAACTTGTGTCTGTAAACTTTCAAAAAGGACACCTCCAAGAATAAGCCCGAAAATACTTGCGCAACTTCCCATACTGTTGCCGTATCCCTGGATTGTTCCTTGAGTCTGATGATTTCCTGTTTTAGATAATAATGATAAAAAATTTGGCCACATTAAACCATTACCTAGAGATAGTAGAGTGTTTGCAACATACATAACAATAATATTAGGAAAAGATAGCGCATAGAAGCTTATCGCCAAAAATATAGTTCCTACTGCAACAAATAAAATGTTTGAAACTTTACCTGATAAATAGGATAATAATGGCCCTTGTACTAAGATCATTATGACGCTTGAATATGCCAGAAAAACTCCAAGTTCTATCGATGACCACTTTAATATAGTAGAGGCATAAATAGGTAGACCTGCATAAAAAAGACTAAAAGCTAAAAAAGTAAGAAAATATATAGCGTATAATAATGGAATTTGATCTAGTTTTAGAATTTCTAAAAATGTATTTGACTTTACTTCTGATTTTATATCATCAGTATAACAATCCTTATGTTCTACCTGAAAAAATCTTCTAAAAGATGTCAACCCAGAACTACCAGTATCTACCACACAAGGATTACTTTCAGGTAGTTTTAATGTAATCACAATAATGGCAATCAATGAAATCATAGCAGCCAGAATAATCGGTAATGCTTCTCCCAAAAAAGTAGATGCTAATATTCCTGCAACCGCAGGCCCCAAGACAAAGCCAAGGCTTGTTGATGCGCCCATCATTCCAAAATTCTTATCTCTATCATCGTCTGTAGAAATATCTGACAAATATGCATTAGCTACTGATACATTACCTCCGGTGAAGCCGTCAAAAATCCTGGCTACAAAAAGTAAGATGAGTGGTAATGTCATAATATAACTTCCGGTAAAATCAGCATCTGATGACCAAAGTGTGGTCTTAGGAAGAATAAAAGCCAGTAAAAACAACAACCAGGCTATAAATGTTCCCGCTTGACTTATCATCAGTACTTTTTTACGACCAATACGATCTGATAATTTTCCTAAAACCGGAGCTCCTATTAATTGAAAGAAAGGATACATCGCTCCCAAAATACCATATATAAAGCCATTTCCTCCAAGGTCAACAACGATAAATATTAAAATAGGAATTACAATACTATATCCCAATATGCCTATGAAATTAACTAATAGGATAGGAAAAATTGTAGCATTAAAAAACTTAATAATTTTCATCAATTAAGGTTGAATATGTAATAATCTCTATACATTTGAATTGTTTTAATAACATAAAGATAATTGTATCCTTTTGATTAAGTAGGTATCCATATATAATATTTCTAAATAATATTAGTTAGTATACCATTAAAAAATCGTCTTAATCATTAAAAAAGTTAATGTACTTAATAATTACTGATCTTTAACTCAATAATCAATGCTTAGAAAAAACTTGCTTTTTTTTACATTTTTATTTACCCTCCTCTGCCCTTTTTATATAACTAGTCAGGAGAATCATTTTAAGAATCAGATTAGATCGACAAACGATAATGATATTTACGTATTCTATAGAGATACAGATAGATATTACTCCTATGGTGTAGGTTTTGATTATTCTTTTACTGCAGATAAATTTCTAGGATTACAAAATATTTTTAAAAATAAAATCACAAATTTTTACAATATTGGTGTCAAAATAGAGGGGTATACCCCTTCTGGGATTGATGAGTTTGTAAAAACAGATATTGTAGAAGGTCCAGAGAATTTTGACAGACCCTTTGCTGGATTACTTTATGCTTTTCTAAACACTACCTATGTATTTGATCGCTCTTTTTTAAAAGCTGAAGTACTTACAGGAATTCTGGGACCTTCATCTCAAGCCAGAAATTTACAAGATTGGTTTCATGAAAGTATTAGTAATGATCCTATTTATGATGGGTGGCAATTTCAACTTAAAGATCAATTCCTTGTCAATATGAATTTGGATTATCTATACGATTTTAACCCAAATAATAATTGGCTAAATTTCTTTGGTAAAGGCAATTTAAAGCTAGGAAACTTATATATTCAAGCAGCTCCTACTGCAGGATTCAGATTAGGGAAATTTGAAAAACCCACCCATTCTGTCAGTTTTAATAATTCAATTCTATCTCCTAAAAAAACGACAGAGATTTTCTTTCAGTTTAGTATTGAATCAAGAATTAATTTATTTAATGCAACGATTCAGGGAAATTTATTTAAAGATGATCCAGTTTCTGTATCCGATCTGAATAATTTATCATGGCATATGAATAATGAAATCCATTTCTCTAGAAATCGACTTTCATTAAGTGTTATCTATTCCTGGTCTACCGGAGTGTTAGATACTGCTCAAAATCATGTATTCGGAATTGTTGGTGTGGCCTATAGGTTCTAACCTCTTATCGCATTATTTTGACTAAAAGTTCTTTTAAAATATCTCCTTGAGGAAGATTTGCTGCTCCTACTCCTTTACTCTTTATGTCAGCCTCTCTTAAAAAGGCAATGATTCTACTTACTTTTTTCATAGGATAGTTATGTGCTGCTTCTGAATAATCTTTGACAAAATAAGGATTGATTTTGAGAGCACTAGCTACATTGCGTTGTGACTTATCTGATAAACCGTGATATTGTAATACCTGAGAAAAAAAACTATATAGCAAAGAAATAGTGACTACAAGCGGGTTATCTTTGGGATTTTGAGCAAAGTAATTAATTATCCTATGTGCTTTAACTCCATTTCTCGTTCCAATAGCTTTACGAAGCTCAAAATTATTAAATTCCTTACTTATACCAATATTCTCTTCTATTTGATCCGCAGTAATCTGAGAACCAGCCGGAATAATTAGTTTTAATTTTTCTACTTCATTATTTATCTTGCTAAGGTCAGTTCCTAAAAACTCCACAAGCATTTGAGCTGCTTTTGGTTCAATTGAATATTTACCTCCTGCTAATACTCTTCTTATCCAATCTGCAACCTGATTTTCATATAGTTTTTTCCCTTCAAAAATAACCCCGTTTTTTGCAACTACTTTATAGAGCTTTTTACGTTTATCTATCTTTTTGTATTTATAGCACATAACCAAAACTGTAGAAGGTTGTGGGTTTTCTACATAATCAGCAAGTTTTTCTATTGTTCTTGATAATTCTTGTGCTTCTTTAACAATAACAACCTGTCGCTCTGCCATCATAGGAAAACGCTTAGCATTTCCAACAATATCATCAATAGTTACATCTCTACCATAAAGCACCATTTGATTGAACCCCTTTTCCTCTTCAGCAAGTACATTCTTATCTATAAACTCAGAAATCTTATCAATATAATAAGGCTCTTCTCCCATCAAAAAATAGACAGGTTTTATGTTTCCGCTTTTAATATCGCTTACGATTTGTTTTACTTCATCCATTCAGAAAAATTCATCAAATTTGTACTATGCAAAAGCTTAACTTTCCAGAGTATCAATTCAGATTCAAAAGTAGCGAAAATAAAGTTTCTATTTTTGACAGAATCCGCAAAAAATTTGTTGTCCTTACTCCAGAAGAATGGGTTCGACAACATACCATTCAATATCTTATTGACGAAAAAAAATATCCTGAAAGTTTAATTAATGTAGAAAAACTAATTAAACTCAATGGACTGACTAAACGATATGACATTATAATTTTTAATCCGAATGGAAGTATCTACCTTATAGTTGAGTGTAAATCTGCTAGTATAAAAATAACCCAAAATGTTTTTGATCAAATTGCAAGATACAACCTTGCTCTGGATGCCGAATATCTGATGATCACAAATGGTCTTGATCATTACTATTGCCAGATGAATTATGTTGATGAACAGTATACTTTTCTAAAAGATATTCCTAAGTACAAATAACTTCACTTAAACCATTATTTTACAACAATTTAAACACCTCAAAAATACTTCAACCAACAAAAACAGTCACCTTAAATTTATGAATTTGAAGTTTAGATTTATAAATATCAAGAATGTTGGCTTGTAAAACAAAATGAGTTCTGATAATTTCAAGTCTTAAATAACTACAAACTGGTAAAACTACATCTTAAAACTTAAAAATTATGAATTCATTAAAATCATTTGGCATTGCAATTTTATCTTGCTTGCTACTTATTATGACCTCTTGTGAGGTAGATCAGGATGTATCAAATGAAGATGCTATTGAGCAACAAAATGATGCAGTACTAAAAACTATAGAAAAATGGGGATTTTCAAAAGACGTTATTGAAGATCTTGGAGACTACTACCTAGTAGATGGAGATATTGTTTTTGATAAAAATGCAAAATATCCTGATCCAGAAGATCCTGTTTCCAAACAAAGACGACACCCACAATCTGTTACCATTTCTAATGTAAGGGTTTACATCAACCCTGGAATGGATGCGAATTGGAGAAATGCGACTGTACAAGCTATTAATCGATGGAACTCAGTAAATTCAAAACTTAAATTGAGTGTCACAACATCATCTTCTAATTCTCATATTCAGATCATGTATGATTCGCAAGATCCTTCAATTAACTTAGCATCTAATGTTTTTGGACGAGGAACATTTCCGACTGGAAACGGATTACCAGGCAGAGGGATTTGGGTAAATCCTGATTTTAATTCTCCAGGACTTTGTGGCAACGCAATTACTCAAAATATGAGAATAGCCAATGTACAACATGAAATAGGTCATAATGTTGGGATTACTCACACCAATCAATCTTTTGGAAGTCTAATCCCCGGAACACCAAATCTAGATGCTCTATCTGTAATGAATGGAGGAAAAGCATGTACAATTAATAATTTTAGTAATGGAGATAAAACTGCTATTAGATATTTATTTCCAAATACACCAACACCTCCTGTTGTAACTCCAAAAACATTCTATAGATTCTATAATAGTGGAGCTATTGATCATTTCTACAGTACTAACCGAAGCGCACCTTCAGGATATAGATTAGAGGGAGCCATAGGTAAAGTATTTGATAAAAAAGTAACCGGTACTATTCCTCTGTATAAAGCATACAACAGAAATGCCAAAAATCATTTTTATTCTACGAACCGTGGAGAAGTAGCTAATGCTGCTGGTTATCAATATCAAGGAGTAGCTGGATATGTATATTCGTCTAGAGGCAGTGGTAGAATTCCATTATATCGTTTTTACAACAGTACTGTTGTAAATCATTTTTACACTACAAATCGTAACGAAGGTAACGGTGCAGCAGGATATCGATATGAGGGAGTTGCTTGTTATATATTACGCTAACAAACACCTATACATTTTAACCTAAATCACTAACGTTTTACCAGTTATAGGTTAAATGTAATTATTATAGAAAATCAATTTCTCATCAAGTGGACCAACTTGTAGAAATTGATTTTCTTATTTTAAAAAAATATTCCCATAAATTATGGATTATCTACTGCTAATTTTCAATTAAACTCTTTAATTTGCAGTGTGAATATTGCAGTCGTTATATTAAATTGGAATGGTAGATCATTACTAGAAGAATTTTTACCTTCGGTAATTAAATACTCTGAGGAGGCAACGGTATACCTTGCCGATAATGCCTCTACTGATGACTCTATATCATATACACAAACATCTTTCCCGCAGGTAAAGATTATTAGAAATGAAATGAATGGAGGATATGCAAAAGGATATAATGATGCTTTAGCAAAAATCGATGCAGATATTTATTGTCTTCTAAATAGTGATGTTGAAGTAACTCAAAATTGGTTAGTTCCTGTCATCAAAACATTCGAAACTTCTAAAGAGGTTGCAGCCATACAGCCAAAAATTTTAGATTACAAAAAGAAGTCACATTTTGAATATGCAGGTGCTGCAGGAGGGTATATTGATAAGCTGGGATATGCATATTGCAGAGGAAGAATATTTGATACACTTGAAGAAGATAAAGGGCAATATAATGATACAACCCCAATATTCTGGGCAAGTGGTGCATGTTTGTTTATAAGAAAACAAGTATTTGAAGAAGTCGGCAAATTAGATGAAGATTTTTTTGCTCATCAAGAAGAAATTGATCTTTGTTGGAGGATACATAACCAAGGTTATAAAATAATGTATGATGGTTCATCTGTTATTTACCATCTTGGAGGTGCAACTTTAGGTACAATGAATCCTAAAAAAACGTTCCTTAATTTTAGAAACAGTTTATATCTATTAGTTAAAAATGTTCCCGGAAATAGTGTATGGGGATTAATTTTCATAAGAATGCTAATGGATGGGCTTGCAGCTGCTCGATTTATACTACAAGGTAAGTTTTCACACTTCCTTGCTATCTTTAAGGCTCATTTAAGCTTCTATGCTAATTTTAACACTTTTATTAAAAAACGTAAAAAACTTTCTAAAACGGGGAAATATTATTCATTTTTTTCCGTTGTATGGCAGTATTTTATTTTGAAACGTAAACATTTCAATCAATTATAAGGGTATATAATAAATTATTGTTAACGACCTAGTATTACGTCACAATTTTAATAATTTTGAGTTATATAACCAGAATAAGACTAAAAACAAATTTTCTAATGAAAAAAGTAATGATTATTGGGGCTTCCCTTGCAATTCTGTTATCTTCTTGTGTCTCTCAGAAGAAATTTTCAGATTTAGAAGCCAAACAAAAAGAAACAGAGGATCTATTAAATTCCGCAACGGTAAAATTAAATAGCTGTCTAGAAGAAAAATCAAGTTCGACTTCGCAACTTAAAGTTCTTCAGGATCAAGTATCAAATCTTAAAAATCAAAATTCTGCTTTACTAAATAACGTAGGTAATTTAGCCACTTTATCGACAAAAGAAGCAGAGAATCTTGAAAAATCTTTAGAGAGTATCAAGGAAAAAGATATGCAGATAAGAACAATGCAGGATGCTATTACAAAAAAGGATTCTGTAACCTTAGCACTTGTAACAAGTCTTAAAGGTGCTTTAGGAAATCTTGCTGATGAGGATATCGAAATTAACGTAGAAAAAGGAGTAGTATATGTTTCTATTTCTGACAAACTACTTTTCAAGAGTGGTAGCTACAATGTATCTGCAAGAGCTCGTGAAGTACTTGGTAAGGTTGCCAAAGTAGTTAATGACAAGCCAGATATCGAATTCTTAGTAGAAGGTCATACTGATAATGTGCCTATCAAAAACAAAGTACTTTTAGATAACTGGGATCTGAGTGTAAAACGTGCTACTTCTGTAGTAAGAGTATTGCAAAATGATTTTAAAGTTGATCCAAAACGTATGACTGCAGCTGGTAGAAGTTATTATGTACCAGTAGCTGATAACAGTTCTGCTGCCAATAAGGCAAAGAACAGACGTACCAGAATTGTTGTATTGCCAAAACTTGACCAGTTTTACAATATGATTGAAGATGGAATGAAAAAAGCTTCAGGAGGAAACTAATAATATCACCTCTAAATATATTAAAAAAGGGTTGTCGTAATGACAACCCTTTTTTAATATCTATAAATTTTCATTCAAATTTTTAATAAACAATAACACTTTCTCTCAACATAAACTAACCAATTCATACAACACTCCCTACCCAATCAACCCTTCTAGCACAAAATTATATGCTTTATAACATAACTTACACTTTAACCTGGGAATATAATCTATATGTATGTGGATATGATTTGAACTAATATCACTCATTAAAACACCAATATCTTCTACTTCAAAAATCTAGGTCAAAAGCTTTCTACAAAGATTTTGAATATCGCTATTTAAAACTTATATATCTATACTTATTAAATCAAACTATTATGATTTTAGGTATGACAGCATTGTCGACAACAATTCGATAAGGTTTAAAATATGACTTCTTTTTGTATTTCTAAAACATGGCATTAAAATGAAGTTGAATGGTTTTTATCCTAATTTGAAACCAATAAAAAAGGCAATACATTTGTATTGCCTTGTTTGTGGTTGAGTTAATAAAACAATCTAGATACTAACTTCTTTAATAAATACCCTATCTTTTAATCTGAAATGGATATCGTATTTCCCTGAAGGTACTTCTGAGAAATTATATGTTCTTTGAATAATGAATTCACCTTCTTCTCCGATTATCTTTTCATCAAATACTAATGCACCGTCTATGTCATAAATAGAGACATTTAATGGTGTTTCTTCTGTTCTTGTTACCATCACCTTAACTAACGTATTCTCTACTAATAACTTTGGTTTAAAAATTGTTATTGTAGAATTTTCTATTAAGGCTATCCCTTTTGTATTTTTTATTACCGGAGTTACTCTTACATCAAATTCTGTTTCTGTCTCAATAAAATAAACACCATTCTCTACAGTCCTAAAATTAAAATATTTTTTATATGTAGGCATCGCATCTAAAGTCGCATTAAACAAGATAGTTCCTGAATAATCTTTAAGATATAATTTCTGTCCTTTACTAATATTAGTCAATGAAACATTAATTGTAGAAGAGTTCTCAATTTTTACAGATAAAAAATCTGATGCTTTTACAGCCGTACTTAACAAAACTGCAAATACAATTAGGCTTAGGTTAATTACTCTTTTCATCTCTTTATGGTTTTAATTGTTAATGTTTGATGGTACAAATGTATCTTAGAAAACTCGTATCAAACACAACAATATTTGCATATATATGTGCTATTTTAACCTTATACATTACAATAAAACCTTACTCGTGTTAATTTAACGTATTTTTTTATTTAACTTTACAATATTTTAACAAAAAAAATATAATATTAGCTCTAAAATCAAAGAAAGAATATCAATATATCTATGAAAAACATAAAACCTTCTTTAGAAAAGATTTCACCAGAGTTTGGAAGTTCTCTTTATTATGAAACATTTTCTAAAGACAATAAAAACAAAGCCCCCATTTGGCACTATCATCCAGAGATAGAAATTGTATACGTAAATGGCGGTACTGGAAAAAGACAAATAGGGAGTCACATGTCGTATTATAGGAAAGGAGCATTAATGCTTATTGGTTCTAACCTTCCTCATTGCGGGTTTACAGATTTGATGACAGGTAATAGTAGTGAAACTATTATACAAATGTTACCTAATTTTCTGGGAGCATCATTTTTTGATATTCCAGAAATGAATGCCATCGGGAAACTTCTTGATCAAGCCAAAAAAGGAATCATATTTCATGGAAACACTAAAAGAAGGATCGGAGCACAGATTGAATCTTTAAAAAATCTAAGTTCATTTGAAAAGTTAATCGGCATATTGCAAGTCCTTAAAGAAATGGAAATGACAAATGATTATACTATATTAAATGCCGAAGGATTTATAATAGAAACCGCATTACAGGACAATAATAGAATAAACCTGATTTTTAATTTTGTGCAGCAAGAATTTAGCAGACCAATCCCATTAGAAGAAATCGCGAGTAAAGTTAGCATGAGTGTTCCTGGTTTTTGCAGGTATTTTAAAAAGATTACAGGAAAAACATTTACACAATTTGTAAATGAGTATCGATTAGTACATGCTGCCAAACTTCTTCATGAAAAGCAAACCAGCATAACAGATATTTGTTATGAAAGTGGATTTAGTAACTTCTCTCATTTTAATAAACTATTCAAACAATTCTCGGGAAAAACCCCTAGTATGTATAGAAATGAATTGAACTATTCTGTTTCATAAAATCAATAAAGTCCATTTAGATAATATCTATAGCTCCTTTACCTTCTCTAACCAGTACAGGTTCACCGCTGGTAAGATCAATAATGGTCGAAGGAATATTATCACCATATCCACCATCAATTACCAGGTCCACAAGATTATCCCATTTTTCTAGAATTAACTCTGGATCTGTAGTATATTCTATCACCTCATCTTCATCATAAATTGATGTAGATACGATAGGGTTACCTAATTCTTCAACAATAGCAGTACAGATATTATTATCAGGAACTCGAATTCCTACAGTTTTCTTTTTCTTAAAAACAGTAGGTAAATTATTACTTCCCGGAAGGATATAGGTGTACGGCCCTGGTAATGTTCTTTTAAGTAATTTAAACGTCGCATTATCGATTTGCTTAACATAATCAGAAAGATTACTTAGATCTTTACAAATAAATGAGAAATTAGCTTTAGCAAGTTTTACTCCTTTGATATGTGCTATTTTTTCTAACGCTCTGTTATTGGTAATATCACAACCCAATCCATATACAGTATCTGTAGGGTAAATAATTAACCCACCATTTCGCAAACATGCAACTACCTGTTGTATCTCTCGTGGATTCGGATTTTCATTATATAGTTTTACAAAATCAGCCATAGTTATTTTTACTGGTATAAATATACTCTATATATCTAGTATATTATTGTAAAAACATCGGGATTAACATCTAAAAAATAGATCTCCTTTATTAAGAATTATCTGGAAGAAGCGTTGTGCTACCCTATGATCTTTAATTTTGCAAATCTTAATAAGAGCTTTTTAATTCCGCCTTTTTCAAAATGAATTTCTGCTTTTTTATCTTGCCCCACTCCTTCAATTTTAATAATTTTCCCTAATCCAAAACGCATATGTTCTACTGCTGTTCCTGGAATAAGTTCTTCATCAAACAAATTAGTTTTTGATTCATTAGTAGTATTATCAGATACCGGCCTAAGTTTCCGTAATTTCCTTAACTGTTCTTCATTTGGCTTATGTGCCAGGGGTGGAGCTCCAGAAACGGGTTTCTTAAGACGTAATTTGCTTTTATCAACCTCACCAAAAATATCAGAATCAATTAATGGCTTATAACGATAACTTTCTACCGGAGTAATGTATTCTAAATATTGATCATCGATCTCTTCAATAAATCTACTTGGTTCTGCATCTACCAATTTACCCCATCGATAACGAGATTGCGTATATGTTAGATATGCTTGTGTTTCTGCACGTGTTAGTGCCACATAAAACAAACGTCGCTCCTCCTCTAGTTCGCTTCGGGTATTCATACTCATTCCAGATGGAAAAAGATCCTCTTCCATCCCAACGATATAGACATAGGGAAACTCTAGTCCCTTAGCCAGGTGAATTGTCATTAGTGCTACTCTATCATCATCTCCAGTATCCTGATCTAGATCTGTTGCTAATGCCACATCTTCCAGAAATTCTGCCAAAGACCCTGTTTCATCTGCTACTTCTTTTTGTCCTTCAACAAAATCACGAATTCCGTTTAATAACTCTTCAATATTTTCAATTCTAGCAATTCCTTCTGGTGTACCATCTTTTTTTAGTTCTTGTAATAGCCCAGTCTTTTTAGCCACTATTTCGGATAATACAAATGCATCTGAATTTTGATTCTCAATTTGAAAACTTTTAATCATATTCATAAAGTTCTCCAAACGAGTTTTTGTACCACTATTAATTTTTAAATTAATACGATCCAAATTTTCTATAACTTCAAAAATAGAACGATCATAATGGTTGGCTGCTACAATTAGCTTATCTACTGTAGTTCCCCCTATTCCTCTTGCAGGGTAATTAATTACCCTTTTTAAAGCTTCTTCATCTTTTGGATTAATAATTAATCTCAAGTATGCCAGTACATCTTTGATTTCTTTTCTTTGATAAAAGGATAATCCACCGTAAATTCTATATTTTATATCACGTTTACGTAATGCATCTTCAATAGCTCTTGATTGAGCATTTGTTCTATATAGCACTGCAAAATTACCATTTCCTAGTTGGTGTTGCATTTGATTTTCAAAAATCGAGCTTGCTACATATCTTCCTTCATCTCCATCAGTGAGTAATCTATTCACAAATATTTTTGGTCCGGGATCATTAGCCGTCCAAACGACCTTATCTAATTTGGTCTTATTCTTATCAATAATAGAGTTTGCTGCTTCTACAATATTCTTTGTAGATCTATAATTTTGTTCTAATCTATATTGCTGAACATTATCATAATCTTTCTGAAAATTAAGAATATTATTAATGTTTGCTCCACGAAAAGCATAAATACTTTGTGCATCATCCCCTACTACACAAATATTTTGAAACTTATCTGATAGTGCCCTAACAATAAGATATTGAGAGTGATTAGTATCTTGATACTCATCAACAAGTATATACCTAAATCTATTTTGATATTTAGCCAAAACTTCTGGAAAACGATTTAATAGCTCGTTGGTTTTTAACAATAAATCATCAAAATCCATTGCTCCTGCTTTAAAACATCGATCAACATAATGCTGATAAATTTCTCCCATCCTTGGTCGCTTTGCCATTGCATCTGCTTCTACCAATTCAGCATTTTGAAAATATGCTTTCACAGTGATCAAACTGTTTTTATAAGAGGAGATACGGGAGTATACCTGTTTATACTTATAGATATCTTTATCTAATCCCATCTCTTTAATAATAGAAGCTATTAATCTTTGGGAGTCCTGGGTATCATATATTGTAAAGTTTGATGGGTACCCTAATTTATCTGCCTCAAACCTTAGGATTTTAGCAAATATTGAATGAAATGTCCCCATCCATAAGTTTTTTGCTTCACTTGCTCCAACAATAGTAGCAATACGCTTTTTCATTTCACGTGCTGCTTTATTGGTAAATGTTAAGGATAATATATTAAACGAATCTACTCCTTTATGCATTAAATAAGCAATTCTATAGGTAAGTACACGTGTTTTTCCCGATCCGGCACCTGCAATCACAATCATAGCTCCATCCACCTGGAGTACAGGTGCTCTCTGTGCATCATTTAACTCTGCTAAATATTCTTCCAACGTAACAATGTTTTATAGAGGCGAAATTTAAGCAAAGAAGGACGGTTATGGAAGTGTAGTTGATCTTTTTTGTAAACAAATCACAGTCAATAACTTTTATACAATAACAATTTGGTCATATTGTTATAACCCTGCATACATTAACAATAGATTGTTAATATCATATACATAAAATTCTATTTTCATTTTTTGTAGTCATCTACCTTATAAAACAACTCTATCACAAACATTTTTCTACACCATAGTCCCCATAAAACTATCCGTTAAATATTATTGATATTAACAGTGTTTTTTCTTACACGTTAATATCTTTTTGATAATTTTAATAGATAAAATGCATTTTTTTAAGACAAAAAGTATTATATTTAGAAAATCTGAGAATAAAATACCATTTTTTATCAGAACACTAAAAATAACCAAACTCATCGCTATGGCCCCAAACATGGATGTACAAATAGTACAAAAAGAGCAAATCAAATTTTTAAAATTCCCTAAAGAAGATGTCCTAGACAAAAGAAAAGATCAGATTGATCGTTTTCTAGAATTACAAAGAGCACTTTCTCTTGGTAACTTAGAACATCAAAAAGTAAGGATCGTCTTTGTTGATGATACCGGTCTAAAAAAGGTAGAAACTACTATCTGGGGGATTACAGATAAAGAAGTAATATTAAAACAATCAACGATTATCCCTTTAGAAAGAATTATTAGTATCTCATAGTTCGATATTATGATAAACGCTTTATATCCTTAGTCAGTCAAGGATATAAAATTTTGAGTTTTTTAAATCTAAAACTAAGTGTGGTATAGGCGTATTTTATATAAAATGCGTCCTATATCTATTTTTGATACTTATAAAAAATTTTAAATGATATAATGTATTCTATATCATTAACTTCAATACATATAAATCTACTATACTAAAATCATTAATATCGAGTTTAGTAAAGATAGTTGTCAAAATAATTACTTACACCCAACCCAACATGAAAAGAAAATTATCGAAGTATTTTCTTCTAACTAGCATTGTGCTTAATGTATGTCTCACATATAGTCAATCAGACCAACCCCAATTAGTATCTAATAATCAACAAACGTTTATTGATAATCTAATCAACCCTAAAAAAAACACCTCCTCTTCTATAAAAACAGCAGGTAATCAAGAACTTTCTCTTACTCTTAATCTTCAAAAAGAAATCAATAATGATCTTATATTAATAGGTAATATTAATAATGATAGATTATCAACATTTACTTTTTCAAAAACAAGTGCTGGACTAACAGGAGAAATTGTAGTACCTAATCAAAAAAAAGCATATACGCTATACTCTGAAGCAGATGGTAAAGTTTTTATAAAAGAAACCAATATCAATGATGTTTTATGCGTAGACCTGGAAAAGTCAGCTTCAGGAAAGAATCAAATAAATGGAGGTCCTGTTTCAAAAACATCACTCCAATTAGAAAGTTTGCCGGGAGCAACAGGTGTTATTTACCTTGATTTTGACGGAGAATTAGTTTCTGGCACGAGTTGGCTTGGTGGAGCTACAATAGATGCACAATCACCTAATTTTAGTGATGAGAAGATAATTGAAATTTGGAAAATTATGGCGGAAGACTTTCGTCCATTCAACCTTAATATAACTACTCGTAGAGATCTTTTTGAAGCGGCACCCAGAAATCGTAGAATGATGTGTATTTTCACACCAACTACAGATGCAGCTCCAGGATCAGGAGGGGTAGCATATCTTAATTCTTTTTCGAGAAACAATGATAACCCATGTTGGGTATATAATCTAGGTACCAGATCTGCAGGAGAAACGGGATCTCATGAAGTAGGTCATACTCTTGGGCTATCACATGATGGGCAAGGAAGTACAGAATACTATAACGGACACGGTCAATGGAGTCCAATTATGGGATGGAGTGCTAGCAGACCTATTGGACAATGGAGTGCGGGAGAATACAACGGTGCCACAAGTTCTCAAGATGATATTGCAATTATAGCAAATACCAGAAATGGTATTGGTTTTCAAAATGATGATCATGGAGATGATATCACAAATGCTACACCATTAAGAACAAGTCCCGCAGGTGATGTAAACACCGATCAAAATTTTGGTTTAATCAGCACAAGAGAAGATAAAGATGTATTTTCATTTGTTATAGAAACAGGTAATGTTTCTTTTTCTTTTAGACCTGATCCTGATTATCCAAATTTAAATATTCAAGCTAGAATTTTAAATGAACTGGGACAAGAAGTACTATCTTCTGATCCTTCTGGCCTTTCTGCTTCTATAAATGAAAACCTAACAGAAGGAATTTATTATATAGAAATTGATGGTGTTGGTGAAGGAAATCCAAATAATGGATATAGTGATTATGCTTCACTTGGAAATTATACGATATCCGGAAGTTATATCCTAGGTGATGACAATCAACCTCCTTTATCTGAATTTGAAGCTAACACAGATTGCTCTACAGTTAATTTTATCAACTCTTCTACCAACAGAATAAATTCATACCTATGGGACTTTGGTGATGGCCAGACTTCTACCCAAGAAAACCCAACGCATACTTATGCTTCTGTTGGAAATTACACTGTATCGTTAACAACCACAAATGATTCAGGAAGTAATACCGAAGAAAAAATAGATTTTGTAACCATAGCATTTCCAAATCAGCCTGCGGCTTCAGATCAAAATGCTTGCAGCGGAGAATCTATAACTATAACCGCATCTGGAAATAGCAATTATAGGTGGTATACTGTTCCAACAGGAGGCATCAGTCTTAATACTGGATCAACTTATGAAACACCTAACCTTACTACGAATACAACGTACTATATCGAAGGAGTCATTGGAACTTGTATTACAGCAACCAGAACTCCCGTTAATGTTACAGTATCTCCAAGTCCTGATCAACCTACAGCATCAAACCAAGAGATTTGCAGTCCTGAATCCGTAACCATAACAGTATCTGGAAATAGTGAATATAGATGGTATGAAATGCCAACAGAAGGTACTAGCATTGCATCAGGAGCAACGTTTAACACCCCTGTTCTCGAATCTAGTAAAACTTATTATATTGAAGGTTTTATAGGAAGTTGTGTTACACCAACAAGAACTGAAGTGACAATAACGGTATCAGGAAATCCAGATCAACCTGTTGTATCTGATCAAAATATTTGTACAGGTGAATCTACAACCATAACGGTATCTGGAAATAGTCAATATCAATGGTATGAAACGCCTACAGGAGGCACCAGTATTGCTTCTGGTATAACCTATGAAACTCCTGAACTTACGGCAGACAAGACATACTATATCGAAGGAACAAGTGGTAGCTGTATCACAGCAACAAGAACAGAAGTAAATATAATAGTTTCTGAGATTCCAGAACAACCTCTAATTACTGTTACTCCAAGTCAAAACTTATCAGTTTCTTCGAATTTTGTTACTTATCAATGGTATTATAATGATGAAGTAATTGATGAAGCGATTCAGGCAGAATATATTCCGACAGAAACTGGAGAATATACTGTTACAGTGGCTAACCAAGCTGGGTGTAGTATTACTTCAGAAAAGTTTGTTGTAGATCAATCTTTACTTAATCTAAGGCAAGAGAATAAAACATATACATACTACCCTAATCCTGTTAACGATAATGAACTACTAAATATTGATGGGTTTACTGCAGAGGATTATGATCTGAGAATTGTCAATATTCAAGGGCAAGTATTGATTCAATCAACTCCTACTCCTACCATGGATATATCAGAATTATCACAAGGACTATATATCATTTTAGTTAATAATAAAGCGATTGGTAAATTCATGAAAGAATAAACCTTCTCAAATAAATAAAAATAAGCACATTGTCTACATAAAGGCAATGTGTTTTTTTATACTCAAAAATATATTTACACTAAACAAAGTAAAAGATTCAAAAGCATAAGTATTATTTTAACTTTCCTTTAATAGTTTTTTGAATATCTTTAGAAGCTAAAACACACTACAATTTGAAAAACACAATTGCATCTTATCTTTTTATTTTGGTACCTGCACTTATTTTTTCTCAGCAAAAGTCTAAGGAAGGTAGAATCATATCAGAATATGGAAAAACGTATGAAGTAGTTAACCCTGATTTCAAAACGAACAAACAGCAGAACTTAAAAGCTGTTTTTGATGTTGGAAGAACTTTTAAAGATAGTTCAAAAGTAAATCCTCTTTTTAATACTGCGGCAAGGTACCTTAATATGCATGATGCTGCCGGAGTATCTCTTAAAAATCTAAAAGTAGCATTAGTTGTCCATGGATCTGCAGCAAATGATCTTCTAAACGATTCAAAATATAAAATAAAATACGGTATTGATAACCCAAACACTCCTCTCCTTTCGGCTTTGTCAGAAAAAGGAGTGCAAATTATTTTATGTGGGCAAACTGCAGCGTATAGAAATATTACTAGACAAGATGCTTTGCCTCAAGTGCAATTTGCACTTTCTGCAATGACTGCTTTGGTACAATTGCAAAATCAAGACTATAGACTTATTAATTTTTAATTGTAATGAATTTAAGTATTTATATAAGCATATTTTAAAAATGATTATTATACTTGCTGATTCTAACATTTTTTAGATTATTTGACTTCTAAAATAATATTGATAAACTCATGAAAACACAAACACAATCTATTGTATTTATCCTTCTAATGGTTTTTTGTTCTATTCAGGCACAACAAATTGATCCTGATATAAAAACCACAGCAGAAAAATTAGAATCCAAAGTAATCGAATGGAGACGAGATTTTCATCAAAATCCTGAGCTTTCGAATCGAGAATTCGAAACTGCTAAAAAAATTGCCAAACATCTTAAGGATTTAGGTATGGAAGTAACAGAAAATGTCGCAAAGACTGGTGTAGTTGGTATTCTTAAAGGAAGAAAAGAAGGCAAAACTGTGGCTTTAAGAGCAGACATAGATGCTTTACCGGTTACAGAACGTGCTGATGTGCCCTTTAAATCTGTGGTAAAAACTACTTTTCTGGATACAGAGGTTGGAGTTAGTCATGCTTGTGGCCACGACACTCATATTTCTATCCTTATGGGAGTTGCAGAAACTCTTGCCAAACATAAAGATAAAATAAATGGAACCGTTAAGTTTATTTTTCAACCTGCAGAAGAAGGCCCTCCACCAGGAGAAGAAGGCGGAGCAAAATTAATGATCAAAGAAGGAGTACTAAAAAATCCCGATGTTGATGCTATTTTTGGTTTGCATATTAATTCTGGAACAGATGTTGGAAAAATTAGATATAAACCAGGAGGAACAATGGCAGCTGTAGAACGATTTGTTATTAATGTAAAAGGAAAACAAACTCATGGTTCAGCACCATGGACAGGAGTCGATCCCATTTTGATTTCTGCTAAGATAATTGATGGTTTACAAACTATTATTAGTAGAGAATCTCCTCTTGTAAGTGAGGCTGCGGTAATTACAGTTGGTAAAATTACTAGTGGAGTACGTTTTAATATCATTCCCGAAAGCGCAGAAATGATTGGTACTGTACGTACATTAGACCCTCAAATGAGATCACTTATTATTCGTCGTATGAAAGAAATGGTACCTTCTATTGCCAAAGCTTATGGCGGAGAAGCAACTATTGATTTTCAAAATAACACATCAATTACTTATAATGACCCAGATCTTGTAACAAAGATGTTACCAACTATTGAAGGTATTGCTGGTAAAGAAAATGTAATTTTATCTAAAGCAACTACTGGTGGTGAAGATTTTTCTTATTTTCAAGAGGTTGTCCCTGGATTTTATTTCTTTTTAGGAGGAAAATCTCCTGAAGCTAAAAAAGTAGCAGCACATCATACTCCGGATTTTTATATTGACGAAAGTGGATTACTATTAGGAGTTAAAGTAATGTCACAATTAACACTTGATTATCTTAATGCGCAATAGATAAAATAGAAATGGAAAGTATACTTAGTTTTTTAGGAGCGATCCCTTGGTGGGCATGGGGTATTGCTGTATTAGTAATGATTGCAATACGAGATATCTTTTTTAATCAAAGACATACTATTAGTCATAACTTTCCAATTGTTGGCCATCTAAGATATTTACTAGAGAGTATTGGTCCAGAAATTAGGCAATATTTTGTAGCAAATAATAGAGAAGAACTTCCTTTTAACAGGATTGAACGAGGGTGGGTCTATGCTTCTTCAAAAAATGAAAATAACTACGAGGGTTTTGGTACAGATAGAGATATCTATGTGCATCAACATATTTTTGTTAAGAACTGTATGATTCCTTTTAAAATGGATAAAAATCATCCTAACAAAGAAGACAAATCCTTTCTTCCTTGTGCAAAGGTGATGGGGCTATATAATAATAGAACAAAACCCTATCGACCAGGATCTGTGATTAATATCTCTGCAATGAGTTTTGGTTCTCTTTCTGCTCGAGCTGTAGAATCTTTAAATATAGGAGTACAAAAATCAAATGCGTATCATAATACCGGTGAGGGCGGACTTTCTCCCTATCACAGTAATGGTGGTGATGTTATTTTTCATTTCGGAACAGGGTATTTTGGTGTAAGAAATGAAGATGGTGATTTTTCAATGCAGAAGATGAAGGAATTAGTGACAAAAAACCCTTTTATTCGCGCCATTGAAATTAAGTTATCTCAAGGTGCAAAACCAGGGAAAGGCGGTGTACTACCCGGAACAAAAATCACTCCCGAAATTGCACAAATACGAGGAGTAGAAGTTGGTAAAGATGTTTTATCTCCTTCTTCGCATACTGCTTTCACAAATGTTCCTGAACTTCTTCAATTTATTGAAGACATTGCCTCAGAAACAGGACTTCCTGTCGGAATAAAAGCAGCTATTGGTAAAACAGAGCAATGGGAGCTCCTTGCTGAGCTTATGGCAAAAACAAATAGAGGTCCTGATTTTATCACTATAGATGGTGGCGAAGGTGGTACAGGGGCGGCACCTCCAAGTTTTGCTGACCATGTATCTCTTCCTTGGGTCTATGGATTTACTGCTATTTATAAAATTTTTCAAAAACACAATTTAACCGATAGGGTAGTTTTTATTGGAAGTGGAAAACTAGGTTTTCCTGCTAAGGCCGCTATGGCATTTGCTATGGGTGTAGATTGTATAAACGTAGCCCGAGAAGCTATGATGAGTATTGGTTGTATCCAGGCACAAATATGTCATACCAACCGTTGTCCAAGTGGTGTAGCTACACAAAGTAAATGGCTACAAAAGGGGATTAATATACCGCTTAAATCTGATCGTCTTGCTCAATATTTTAAGACCTTCAGAAAAGAGTTTACAGAAATCACACATGCAGCCGGGTATGAACACCCTTGCCAGTTTACTATGAACGATATCGATCTTAATGTAGATGATGGAGAATTAACTAAGACATTAGAAGAATCTTTTAAATATGCAAAAACCAAAGTAGAGTATACTTGTAATCAAGATTTAAAAGAATGTACGTATCTTGGCGGCTATTCTAAATAAAGAACTGAAAAACAATCTTACCATATAACTAATACAATAGAATGAAATTTGAAATTATACCTTTAATTATTTCTTTAATCCCAGCAATACTTATTACACTACTTGCAGTATATTTTTTTAAAATGCATACTACAAATGAAGAAAGACGACGTAGGTTTCTTTTGCACAAAGAAAATCAAAAACAAGCCCTTCCTCTTAAACTTCAGGCATATGAGCGTATGGTTTTATTTCTGGAAAGAATATCTCCTGGTAAATTATTAACCAGAATGGCTCCTGTAGGAGAAGATAAAAAAAGTTATGAAGCTCTATTAGTACATACTATAGATCAAGAATTTGAGCATAATCTCACCCAGCAAATCTATATCTCTGATGAAAGTTGGAATACAGTTAGAGCAGCTAAAAATGCTACAATTGGTATTATCAGAAAAGCTACTTTAAAAGAAGATGTCGATTCTGCTGATAAAATGAGAGAAATTATTCTTACCGAATTAGTAGAAAAAGGTTCTCCTAGTGATACAGCATTAGCTGTAATCAAAACCGAGGTTAGCGGACTTTTTTAGTTTTATAAAGACTCCTGATTATCATATAAAACCGGTTATTCTATACGATAACCGGTTTCTTTTTTTATTAAAACGTGTTTCTTTTATCTTAAGGAGTAGAAAAAGCTGTTACCGCAGATTTGGTTTTATTACCAAAAGCATCATTGGTAACAATCTGAATATAATAGGTTGTTGCAGCAGTTAAACTTCCACTTGCTATTGTTGTACTAGTTGTATTTCCTAAAACATCTACCGGAGGGTTTGTGGTTCCCAAAAATACATCATAAGATGTAATATCATTATCTTCATCTGCACCTATCCATTCTATGGTTTTTGATAAACCGGTTAAAACATCCAGATTTTTTGGAGTGCTTATTTCTGCAGGAAAAGGAGCATAATTTACAACACCTTCTGCTGGACTGTAAAATTCCCAAACGGGACTTGTACTCGTTTCTGCATCTCCAGAGCCAATAGCTGTCACAGACCACGTATATGAATTATCCTGTAATAATTTAATTTTGACAGTAGTTTCTCTTGATGATACTTTCGAAGTCGTATTTGTTTTTAAATCTGTAATATTAACGATATAACTTACTGCATTTTTTGCCGTATTCCATTCAAAATCAATTTCATTCTCTGTAGAAGATATAAATGTACCAGAAGTACAGGTTGCATTTTCTGATGGAAACACCAAAGATGCAGGGTCAGGAGTTACTCCAGAAGGGGTCCCTTCCCCATCATCAGAACCACTACAGTTCAATAAAAAAGCAATCCCAATAAGTGAAACTATTATTTTAATTTCTTTCATTTTTATTTTTTTTAAATTTCTTTACTTCTTTTTTAATCCTTTATATAGAGGACTGGTCACTTAGTTCTGAGGTTCTTTAATAACTAATTCAAAACATTGTTTAAAATCAGGAAGACCTTCGGCAGTAATACATACCGTATAGTTTCCACTCCCAAGACCATCAAAAGATGTAGTTGTATCAAATTCATTCGACATTGAGGTTCCTTCAATAACCGCAGTATACTGAAGTTTCTGTGTAGCCTCAATTGATATTGTAGCATTTTTACTTCCTTTACAACTTTCTCCCGCCGATCGTACCTTAAAATTAGTATTTGTGATATTAATTGCCTGACAAATATCATTAGGCAACCCTTGACAATCACTCGTTCCAACGGTTGAACCTAAACTCCATACTCGTACCCAGTCAATTTCAAAACTTGGTAATGTTTGTCCGGCTTGAGCTGCAGTGGCTGCATCTGGATGATTAGGTTGGAAACCTCCTGATCCACTATTATAATCTGCAACATCTACCGTATGTGGAGAAGATGACAATATAAGGCTCATATCATAAGGGTCATTTGCCGCATCTTCAGGCTGATCTGTGGTTAAGTATTTTACTCCATCATAGTAAAAAGAAACTTCTGTAGGAGTCCAATACATCCCCCATACATGCCATTCAAATGCATTTCTAGTTCTAACACTTTCTATGCTTGCATCAATTTTGGTTTTACCATCGATTACTCTTTTTTCACTATAATGATGAGAAGTTGTTGCTTTATTTTCGAAGAATCGTGTAGCAAAACCGCTATACTCCATTAAATCAAATTCTGTAGCAGTTGGTCCAGGAGCTCCATTTCGAAAATTTTTCCCCCAAATCCACCATGTTGGCCAAATACGTCCATTAGGATCTGCAGTTATTCTTATCCTTGCTTCGTAATAACCATACCTATCATTTCCGATAGGTTTACGTCTGGATTCAATCCATCCTCCAAGAGGTCTACCTCCTGCGGGATAAGTATTATTTATTTTTAATGTACCACCACTTACATCAAGAGAGTTACTACTAAATCCTCTTAGTTCATCTGTTCTAATAATCCAGTCACTTGTATTCACTGAACTTCCATCAAATTCTTCAGAAAATATTTTAACCCAAGGTGTATTTGGTGGTGGTATTTGCGCATTCATACTCATTATTGCAAAAAGAAAGGCTAATGCAAAAATTCTTTTTAATACAATTCTTATCATAGATATTTTTTGTTTTAAAGAAACTTAATAAAAGTGAATGCTAGTAACAGATATGGTTTTTTAAGTATAAAAAATATAAATTATTTCCTTTTTTAATTTGAATATCCCTAAAATTTGTATGATCTGAAGGAATATACGGTCAACAACAAATTGCACTAGTAAGAACAGTGTCTAAAAATTGATATATTAGTAAAAGTATCTTAAACTAAAAATTACCCGGCTAAGTCAATATCTTTAAGTTTATTTTCTTCTGCTTGTTTTGCTTTTTCTGCGGCATATTCAAATCCTTGCCTCCACCAGCTCCCCATTAATTTTTTATTAAAAATCAAAGAATTCTCGGTGAGTTTAGAAGGTGTATAATATAAATTTAACGGTACATTTTTATTAATTGCAGCTAATTTACCAACTACAGTATCATGACCTTCAACTTGATCTAACATATGGCTAAACAAATTCACCATAAGAGAAAATGGATTTTTTCCCAGAACTTTATTGTACTCCATGTTTTCAGATTCTAGAATAATGGCATCCACCTCTGTAGCTCCACGTCGTATTGCTTCTCTAATAGGAACCATACATCCAAAACCACCATCTGCATATTCGTAACCATCTTTGGTTGACAAACTCATAAAAGGAACGTAATTACAAGATATCCAAACCCAGTCACAGAAGTCTTCATAAGAACAATCTTTTATAGATTTATACTCTGTTCTATTTTTGGTAAGGTTAGTAACGGTAACAACAATATCATCTACTTTTTTACGAGCCAATCTAAATTCTGCTTCTGAGAAATTCCTTCTAATAGCTCTTCTTAGGTTTTTACTTTCTCCAAAAGTTCGTTTTCTTTTAATAAACTGCCATAATGATGAAAAAAAGTTAACAGATACAAACTCTCGATTTCCTTTTTTTCTGACTATAAATGGATTTACATTAAAAATTGTATGTTGATTTACATTGGTATAGATATCGTACATTCTATCGATATTCCCTAATGCCAGCTGTGCAATCAATAAACTACCTGTAGAGGTACCTAAAAAAAGATCATATTTTTTTCCTTGTTCCTGGATCAGATATTGTGCTACACCACCGGCATATGCTCCTTTACTTCCTCCACCTGAAATTACTAATGCTCGCATATTCTTTTATAAGGGGTTTGATATATTTTTTTGTTTTGCAAATTCATAACCTTTTGTCCACCATTCGGTCATTTTTTCTTTATCAAAAATTAATGAATTTGTGGTAAGGACAGTTGGTGTAAAATATAAGTCCATGGATACATCTTGTTCTATTGCTCTAAATTTACCAATTCTTATATTTTGATTTTCAATTCTATCCATCATAAAATCGACCATATTGGTTATTAAAGAGAAGGGATTCTTTGTAGGCATACGATTAAGGTAATTAACTTCCGTTTCTAAAACGATAACATCGATCTCTGTTGCTCCTCTTTTAATAGCTTCTTCTATCGGCACCATAGACCCTAACCCTCCATCAACATAATCACAATTATTTTTCCTGACCAAACTCATAAAAGGTGGATAATTGCATGATATCCAAATCCAGTCCAAAAAATCCTCGTATGTACACTCTTTAATAGATTTATACTCAACAATATTAGCCGAAAGATTAGTCACCGTAACGATAACATCCTTTTCTCCTGATTTTAAAATTTCAAAATATTCATTAGAAATTGCACTTCTTACAAGGTTTCTTAAATTTTTACTATCCCCAAATGATTTTTTACCTCTAATCAGATTACGTAAAACATTAAAATGATTAATACTAATACTTGTATATCCCTTTTTCTTTTTGACAATAAATGGACAATTTCTAAATATTGAAGATTGATTTACCGAAGTATAAAAACTTTTTATTTCTTCGATTTTAGACAAAGCTAAATGTGAAACTAAAAGACTTCCTGTAGAGGTACCAAGAAAAAGGTCATACTCTCTATCTAAATCTTTAATTAGATACTGTGCTACGCCACCTGCAAAAGCTCCTTTACTGCCACCTCCGGAAATTACTAATGCACGCATATTCTATTTTATGGGGTTAATTTTTTCTGTAAAAAATCTTGTTGATTTTTTGGTAAATTATTCATTAAAACTACATATTTCTTTTGATATTTTTCATTCTTTAATAATTTATCAAGAATTTTTCTACAAGAGTTTCTAAAACGCCAATTATGGTGTGTGGCACCATCGACAAGATGTATTAATGATTTGTCGGAAAAAGCCTGTAAACTTTCCAAATAAGTAAAAGCGCTCTCGCGAGTATTAAAATTAAATTTTGGTGCTGTATAGTTTACCAATTCAAAGTAAAACTTTTGATGATTTTCAGTTTGATACTCTTTAGTATTTAAAGCTAAAACTAACCAAAGCATTCTAACATTTTTAGTATTAAAGCCTATCACTTCCTTGGTTAATTCTAAATATTCTTTTCTTTTTTCTGGAAAACTAGCCCATAAATGATACAAGGCCGGTTCTATGGTTGCATATGATGGATCATTTAATAAGGATTCATATTGTTGTTGTAAATCCTTAGGAACATCGCTCAAGGTATTGGCAATAGCTTGTCGAACAAAAATATTATTTGTAGCAAAAGCTTTATCATATAAGGCAATAATTTCCTGATCTGATTTTCCTTCTAGTTGATAAATCACCTCTTGACCAATGTAATCATTTACAGGAAAATCCAGTGCTTTTGCTAACCTCCCCCATTTTCCTGCCAAGGGTTGTGTGCGTTCCTGAGCTAAACCGAGGTAACTCTTAATAAAATCGGATTTGGTAAGAATATCTAATGCTTCTTGTGAAGGGAATTTTAAATTTTCTAACCATAATTTCTTGAAGGAAGTCAAATCAGTATCACTCACCTCTTCTGCTATTGTCATAAAATCATTTGTGGTTGCATTCTTAAATTTATGTTTCTCTAGGTAGTTATGAATTACTATTTTAAAACTGGTATCTCCTATAAGGTCTCTAAGTGCATGAATAGCCCAGGCTCCTCTTTGATAAAATGTTAATGAACTCGCTTTGGGATCTAATAATGCTGTAGCATTTTTTGTTTTGGATAATTCTGTAAGTTGCTCTGCACTTTCATATAATTTATATAGAAAATAATCCTCTCCAAAAATTTCTTTTTCTGCTAATAAAGCATAGTATGTTGCAAAACCTTCTTGCAACCAATGGTGAGTCCCTTCAGTTTCTGTAACCAAATCACCAAACCACTGATGTGCTAATTCATGTGCATTTACATTAATATAATTTCTATCAATAAAAGCAGTTTCATCTACTACAAAAGCATCAGAAAAAATAGTAGTTCCCGTGTTTTCCATACCTGCATATAAAAAATCTTTTACAGGAATTTGTTTATAATTCTGCCAAGGAAAAGAATATCCTATCTCCTTCTCCAAAAAATCAAATATCTTCTTACTATGCTTGTATGTAGATTGATATTTTTCTTTATCTCCAGGGTAGTAATACATTTCTAAAGGTGTTCCATTTGCAGAAACTTCGACTACCTTTTCATATTTACCAATAGCAAAAGCCACTAAATAACTACTCATTGGCTTTTGCATATCATACTGCCAACTTTGTATAGAATCATTGATCGCTTCGTTCTTTACAAGTTTTCCATTTGCTATTACTTCATATCCTTTTTCAAAATCAATAGACAGATCAAACACTACCTTTTCATTCATATCATCAAAACTAGGCAACCAATTAGAAGTATATTTACCTTGACCTTGTGTCCATATCTGATCTTTACCATGATAATCTTTAACAAAGTATAATGCTTTTTTTGGCGTGGCTTCAAATTCAATTGAGATCTTATGTTTAGCATCTACTTTAAAATCAGAATTAATAACAATCTTCTTGTCATCATATTTAAAGTTTGCTTTTTCTCCATCCAAGGTCACGGTTTTGATTTTCATGTTTTGCGCATCCACGAAAATAGATGTTGCCGTTTTTAACATTGTTAATGTATACTGTACTTTTCCTTTTACAGTTTTTGTTTTTGCATTGACCAATACATCTACTTTACCCTCTAAAAAATCAACTTGTGATTGTTCTAAGGTATTGTTATACATTAAGTCTGAATCTACCTCCAGTGCAAAACCCGTATATGAAAATAAAACTGTAAAAAGGGCTAAAATAAATTTCATTTGTCTCTGTTTCTTTTATTTATAATAAGATGAGATTTGTATTAAAGTTGATTTAGTCGAGTTTTAAATCCTTTAATATACTCCTAACACCTCTTTCATCAATCAAACGTTCTGCCAAAATAACGATTTTACTCTGTCTATGTGGCAAATTTTAGCTCTAACCCAAATTACTCATTAGAAAATCTACTACAGCTGAAAAACTCCTTCAAACACAATCGCTTTGCTACATTTTTAAGTTTAACCATAGCGCTACTATGCTAAAACTTAGAAAACATCAGTGTTTATTGTATTTTCCAACTTCGTAACGAAGTTCTAATGAGTAATTGGGGTTGAACTATTTTCTAAGAAATACTATCTTCGTTCTAATGAATCCTAATATTTTACAAACTCCTATTGATTACCTTAAGGGTGTTGGGCCATCCCGCGCAACGCTCTTACGTTCTGAATTAGGTATTCATACCTATCAAGATCTTATTAACCTATTCCCTAACCGATATCTCGATAAGACAAAATATTATAAAATCAATGAATTACAACGTAATTCTGCAGAAGTACAGATTGTTGGCAAAATTATCAATATAAAAACTGTAGCACAGAAGAAAGGAAAACGTTTGGTTGCTAAGTTTATAGATGACACTGGCGAAATGGAACTGGTATGGTTTAGGGGACAAAAGTGGATTAAGGAAAACCTAAAACTTAATACTCCTTATGTTATTTTCGGGAAAACGAAATACTATAATGGGTTTAATATGCCACATCCAGATATGGAGTTGCTTACAGAACATGAGAAAAACTTAAGAACTGTCATGCAACCTATTTACCCTTCTACAGAAAAGCTTTCTAATAAAGGCATCACAAACCGTGTAATGAGTAAAATGATGCAACAACTATTTGTTGAAACCAAAGTACGTTTTTATGATACACTTTCGAGTGAAATTCTGGAGGAGTTAAAGTTAATTTCAAAAAGTGAAGCTGTTTTTAATGTTCATTTTCCTAAAAACCAAGAATTACTTGCTAAAGCACAATATCGTCTTAAGTTTGAGGAGTTGTTTTACATACAGTTACAACTCATTACCAAAAAGTTGATTCGAAAACAAAAAATCAAAGGTTTTCCGTTTACTGAAGTCGGAGAACATTTCAATACCTTTTATAAAAATCATCTTCCTTTTGAGCTTACCAATGCTCAAAAAAGGGTTATTAAAGAAATTCGTAATGATATTGGTAGTAGCGCCCAGATGAATCGACTCCTTCAAGGAGATGTAGGTTCTGGTAAAACCATAGTGGGATTAATGACTATGTTATTGGCTATAGATAATGGTTTTCAGGCTTGTTTAATGGCTCCCACAGCAATTTTGGCTAATCAACATTATATGGGAATCCAGGAGCTCACGAAAGATCTGGATGTGAATGTAAAACTATTAATGGGAAGCTCTAAGGTTAAAGAAAGGCGGCAAATTCATGAAGAATTAGAAAATGGTTCACTACATATATTAATTGGTACCCATGCTATTCTAGAAGATAAAGTACAGTTTAAAAATCTTGGACTTGCTATTATTGATGAGCAACACCGATTTGGAGTAGCACAACGTGCAAAATTATGGCATAAAAACATGTATCCTCCTCATATTCTTGTAATGACCGCTACACCCATACCCAGAACATTAGCTATGAGTTTATATGGAGATCTGGATATTTCTGTAATTGATGAGCTCCCCCCTGGTCGTAAAGCCATTAAAACTGTACATCGCTACGATAGTAATCGTCTAAAAGTATTTAAGTTTATCGCCGACGAGATCCAAAAAGGTCGCCAGGTTTATGTGGTATATCCACTAATTCAGGAATCTGAAGTTATGGACTATAAAGATCTTATGGACGGTTATGAAAGTATTGCTCGCTCCTTCCCTGCTCCACAATATCAAATTTCTATTGTTCATGGTAAAATGAAACCCGCTGATAAAGATTATGAAATGGATCGTTTTGTAAAAGGAGAAACTCAAATTATGGTAGCCACTACTGTTATTGAGGTTGGAGTCAATGTCCCAAATGCCAGTGTAATGATCATTGAGAGTGCAGAACGATTTGGTTTATCTCAATTACATCAATTGCGTGGACGCGTGGGGCGAGGTGCAGAACAAAGTTTTTGCATTCTTATGACAAGTTTTAAACTCTCTGCAGATAGTAAAACCCGATTAGAAACTATGGTTCGCACTAACGATGGCTTTGATATTGCCGAAGTAGACTTAAAATTACGTGGCCCAGGCGATATTATGGGAACACAACAGAGCGGAGTACTAAATCTAAAAATAGCAGACATTGTAAGAGATAATGATATTTTAAAGACCGCTCGTTATTATGCTATGAAGATTCTAAATGATGATCCTTCCTTATCTGCTGAAAAAAATAAAGTATTATTATACACCTATCAGCAGTTAGCTAAGCATAAAAACATATGGAATTATATTAGTTAACATATACTAATCCAAAAGTATTTTTGTTATTACACTTATAGTCAATGCAATAATAATATGAAAAATTTAGTCCTCTTTGGTTTTCTTTTGTTCTTTTCTACCTCTTCTGTTTTTGGTCAACACTTAAAAGAACAAGAATGGACAACGCTTTCAAATTATAAAAAATCTAATGATAATACAGGTTTTGAAGCATTTCTTAAAAAACGGGGTTTTTCTAAGTCAGATCAAACTAATGATAAATATGTATTTTATAACTGGAATAAAACTGATAGTTTTTATTATGGAGTAAGAGTTAATGCAAAATCCGGACAAGTTACTTATATGACTAATGATCAAAATTATGTTTTAAAATTATTATCCAGATTTGTTTCAGAATATTCGCATATCAAATCTGAGAAACAAGGCACTCTTGCTATGACACATATTTTTCAATCACAAACTAGTACCATAGCTGTTAAATTAGATTTATCAACAGATTCGGGAACGCATTTGTTGTTTGCCAGTAATAACTGATAAACAAAACGTTTAATATTTACGTAAAATTACACCTCCATATATTTTTGCCATTTTACTAAAATGTACTTTTCTTTTTGATTTTCTTTCAACAATAAAAACCCATATTCGTAGCAAAAAAGATAGACTTGTCCTTTGGTATTTTTCCAGTAGTGTGTAAAAAATTTTGGATTGAAACCTTCTGCTAGTAATTTCTCTTTTCTTACAGTTGATAAACCTGATTTATTATAAGCTTTTAGTATTTTTCTATTCGTCTTTAATTGTTTATCTATTTTATAATACTCATCTTCTTCTTGTTTTCTTTTTTCATATTGCTGTGCAGATTTGCAATATGCAGAGCAATATTTTTTATCTGACCTTCCCGTAATTACAGTATCACAAACTGGGCATTTTTTCATTATAATTTTTTTAAACGAATAATATGCGAATATTATACGGATAAAACACGATTAAAGTATTTTTTTCCATCATTTTTACCCTATGAATCCTTCTAAACACATAACAATAAAACATCTATTTATACAAAATGAGAAGATGATCGGTTTACAGTTTTATCCGGATAAAGTCATACATGCTTTGGTAAAAGAATTACCTAATCCTAAGTGGAGTAAGACATATGCTATGGTTTACATTAAGAATACCAAGGAGAATCTAGATATAATTTTTGAAACATTTCGTGGTATTGCATGGATTAATAGTAATTCTTTTTTTAAGGAGAAAACAATAAGGAATAATACTCCAATCGATATTAACTGGTATCGCAACAGAGTCAAAACTACTTCTTATAATTACGTTCCTGAAGAATATTTAAAAAAACTAGAACTTAAAAGATACGCTCTAAACACTTGTAAAACTTATATTTCTCAATTTGAAAAATTTATCAACCACTTTTACGATTGCCCAATTGTAGAACTATCTGAACAAGAGATACGTAATTATTTACAACATCTGATTCGAGAAAATAAGTCTAACAGCTATATTAATCAAGCTATTAATAGTATTAAATTTTATTATGAGGTCGTAATGGGAATGCCTAATCGATTTTATAGTATTGAAAGGCCTAGAAAAGAACAGAAGCTGCCCGGCATATTGGCTAAAGAAGATATATTAAAAATGATTAACCTTACAAAAAACCTAAAACATAAATGTATTATTAGTTTGTTATATTCTTCTGGATTACGAAGAAGTGAATTATTAGATCTAAAACTCACAGATATCAATAGTAACAGCATGCTTATTAAGGTAAGACAAGCTAAAGGAAATAGAGATCGATATACGGTTATTAATCAAGTGGTTCTTAATAACCTTAGAGCATATTACAAAATATACAAACCAAAACTATACTTATTTGAGGCCATAAAACCTGGAAAGAAATACAGTCCTACCAGTGTCTTTAAAGTTGTTACTCAAGCTGCGAAAAAGGCAAAAATCAATCAATCGGTACATCCACATATGTTAAGGCATAGTTTTGCAACACACCTATTAGAAGAAGGAATAGATTTACGATATATACAAGTACTGTTAGGGCATAATTCTAGTAAAACAACAGAAATTTATACTCATGTAGCGATAAAAAAGTTTAAAAACATAAAAGATTTATTAATTTAGTTCCCCACATAAAAGAAATATAGTTACCATGGTAACTATATTCAATTGTTGTACGCAAGCTAAAAAAACTATATCTGAATGAAACTTACGCATTTTCTTTTCATATTATTTGTCTCATTATTGTTGAACAGTTGCGACAATGATGATTCTGCATCACCTGTAATTGGAATAGTTTCACCTAATGAAAATGAAGTCTTTTACGTTGGAAGTAACATTACAATTCAGATAAATGCAAATGACCCTGATGGCATCATCGAAAGGGTCGTGATAGAGGTAAATGACCAACAAATAAGTGAGTTTGATTTTGAACCTTATAGTTATGTGTGGTCTACTAATGGATATACTTCGGGAGCCTATAATATTAATGCTACAGCAATTGATAATGATGGTTTATCTAGTTCCACATCAATACAAATAACATTAGATGTGGAAAATCCTCAAATCGCAACCCTTCCAATTTCATTTACCGGAACAACTCATATTGAAAGTGGAATAGAAATTGAGTCAAATGGAGTTCCCTCTATCATTCAGGCGGGATTATGCTGGAATCAAACTGGGAATCCCACTGTAGATGATAATACAGTATTGCTAAGCGAAGAAGGAAATCCAATTATTATATCAGGTCTTGAGGTGAATACTGAATATCATGTAAGGGCATTTGCCGATAATGGTATTTCCATAATTTATGGCGAAACACAAACAACTACCACATTAAGCACCTATGTTAGTGATACCGGTACAATAGTTGATTCCAGAGACGGAACTATATACAATTGGGTACAAATTGGAAACCAAAAGTGGTTTGCTCAAAACTTAGTATTTGAAGGTGGTGCCATTGAAACCCCATTCGGGCCACTATACGCTGGTGTAGAATGTCCCGATGGATGGCATGTGCCAAATCGAGATGAATGGGAGGAACTAATCGAGTATTTAGGTGGGGAACAAGTAGCTGGAGGTGTTCTAAAAGAAACAGGAACTGAAAATTGGACACCACCTAATACTGGTGCAAGCAACACCGCTGGTTTTACCGCGCTTCCTACGGGTTATGCTACCGATGGAATTGGACCACCTAACCATATAGGTTTATATAATTCAACCATGTTTTTAATAAGTAATGAAATATCGGGCAGACGTGTTAGTTTGTCCACACAATCTGAGAGTTTAGGTTTTGCTTTTGGTGGGAATTCTGCCTTATTAGGTGCCTGTAGATGTATCGAAGATTAATTAGATATAAAAAGCCAGCGTACAACAATGTATAACCGCAATTACGGCGGATTCGACTACGCCCGAATCCACTCTGTAATTACTAAGGCCTGTGCTAAACCGAAAATTAACGCATATAAACCCGTAACTGACGGTTATACGAGACCGTTATAAGCAATTTCTCAAAATATTTAAGTAACAATTTAGAAGATTAAGACACTTACATATATAAATAAAAGTTAAAAATGAAAAAATTACCAATAATACTAACTGTTCTTTTGGGCAGTATTCATCTTACTTTTGGTCAATCTCAAGTAATCTCAGATAATGCTCAAGACTTGAGTATTCTAAAATTAAAGAACGCTACTTGGGCTTGTAATCAAACAACCGCTTTAGAATTCTGGAATGGAAGTAATAAGAATTACGCAACCAGTCGGATAGTTTCCAAAATGGATGGATGTGGTGCTCAAGGAGAAGCCTTAATTTTTGAGACTGAAACCGCCGGAGATTCAGCTCCAAGTGCAAAAATGATTATTAAAAACAATGGAAATGTAGGAATTGGAAACATTAACCCTTCTACTAAACTGGACATATTTGATACAAATGCTGACTTATCCATAATGAAATTGCGAAATGGAAAATGGACTTGTAATCAAAGAACATCTATTGAGTTTTGGAATGGTGGGTTAAAAAACCATCCAACGAGTAGAATTGTGTCACAAATGGACGGATGTGGAACTCAAGGAGAAGCTCTTCTATTTGAAACCCAAACTGCTGGAGAGACAAATCCTTCGGCAAAAATGACTATAAAAAACGATGGAAATATTGGAATTGGAACTTTAAATCCAAATGGATGGAAACTAGCTGTTAATGGAAAAATAAGAGCTAAGGAAATAAAAATTGAAACAGGTTGGTCTGATTTTGTATTTTATGACGACTATAAACTACCTACTCTTCAAGATGTAGAAAATCATATCAAAGAGAATGGACATCTAAAAGATATTCCAAGTGCTAAGGAAGTAGAAGAAAATGGAATATACCTTGGTGAAATGGATTCTAAATTACTCCAAAAGATTGAAGAACTGACACTTTATACTATACAACAGGAAAAACAATTAGATAAACAATCAAAAGAAATTTCGGAATTAAAAATACTTGTGCAAAAATTGCTGAAATCGAAAAAATGAAAAGCTTATAACAGTTTGTATAGTGCATATACACCCTGCGGGATGCAAACGCACCATACAAGAGACGTTAGCAACAATAAAATCTGAATGGCAGTCTGGATGCAAATAATAGGGTTTCGTGAATTTAATTCTTTTGAAAAGGAAAAAGAACGGATCTCCAATATTCTAAACTCTGAAAATCTAAATTGGAGTCTAAAAAAGCAGAATAACATTGAGTTTTTTGAATTTACCTTTATTGATCAACAATTAAAAATATACTTTGACAATCCAAATTTTATACAGTTTTCAGGAACATCAGGTATTTTTGCAGCCTGGTTTAAATTCGTAGATAAGGAAAATACAGAATTGACTAATAAGGTTAAAAAAATATTCTCTCAAATTGCCAATAAATATGGAATTCAAAAATTATACTATTTCTCGGAGTGGTTTTTCTCTTTAGATGAGATCAGATTAGAAGATGAGACTTTTGAACAGTTAATAGAGCGGATTGAAAAATATCCTGATCTCAAAAAAACGGAATTACTTGGACTGGAAGCGAACGAATATTATACAGAAAAAACATAAAGTTGCTAACACCATATATGTGATCATAGCAGCCAGCTAGGTGATGAATCGAATGGTTCTTGTATATTTGGTAAGGCGCAATGCTTGCAAAAAGTAAAAGTTAGCAATCAATGCGCAGAAAAATCGAAAAGCAAGGTAACGTTTTGCCCTGCTACGACACATATATTAAACGTTGTGCGTCATTCCAAAAAAATATGTTAATCAAAAAATACACGTCTGATTGGATTAAAAATTTCACGGATTTAAAACTTGAAATTGAAAAAGGTTTAAGAGGATTTGAATACCAGATTGAACACGTTGGAAGCACATCTGTTCCTGAGTTAGATTCAAAAAATATAATTGACATTGATATCGTTTATGAAAGCGAATCAGAATTTGAAAAAATAAAGGCTGGACTAAATAAAATTGGGTATTACCATAACGGAAATCAAGGAATTGAACATCGTGAAGTTTTTAAACGGACAGGACAACTGACAAACAAAGTTTTAGATAAAATAGTTCATCATCTTTATGCTTGCCCAATTGACAGTAAAGCGTTGGAAAGACATATCCTATCTCGAAATTTTTTGAGAAAAAATGATTGGGCTCGATTAAAATATCAGAAAATGAAATATGATTTGGCGGAAAAGGCAAATCAGGACAAAAAACTATACGCAGAATTGAAAGAATTGCACGTTAATGATTTTATTGACTCAATAATAGAAAAGGAAAAAACGATCGCACAACAAGATATATGTGATCATAGCAGCTAAGTGATTAATCGAAAGGTTGTTGTATTTTTGGTAATGCGCAATGCTTGCAAAAAGTAAAAGTTAGCAATCACTGCGCAGAAAAACTCAACACAGAGGTAACATTTTGCCCTGCTACGACACATATATTAAACGTTGTGTGCAACTTGAAAAAACCAATGAAACATATTTTTTTAATCATATTTCTTTTCACTTTTTTGGCTTGTAATTCCAAAAAGGGTAACGCTGTTTCTAAAATCAAGAACCCAAATCCAGAGAAAGTAATTCAGAAGAAATTAAGCGGAAAAGAAGTCGTGACGGAATTAGAAAAATTAGGTTATTTCAATTTGACCAGCGAATCTGAATTAGATACTGTTAAGGCTAACTTTCAAAAAGCTTTCACGGATTTAAATTTCTTTCAAGGACCAATGCGTGGTGAAACCCTGAATTTTATGGACAATCGCTATCACTGGGTAGATTGCGAAGAACTGTTTGAAATTGGTGGACTAAAGGAATATTTGACACAAGTAAAACCGACCTTTGAAAAACTTAGACTGGAATTGAAATTCGCAAATGAAAAAAGCGAACAAGGCCAAAATAGCTGGAGACACACTATAGAATTAAACGGAGTTGAATACATAGCGTTCGACGGACAATTTTCTGACCTTGATTGGGGAATTGCCTATGTGAATTTTATAGAAATGTTGAACGCTGAGTTAAGACGACAAAATTCAGAAGAACAATTTTATCCAATAAATTGCGGAAATGATGGAATGTTCGTCTTGTTAACACCAAAACAGCTAGACTTTGTAAATCGGAACTATCCAATTGACAATGAACATCCGACAACAATGAGTAATTGGAAAAATAGAAATGGAATATAAAAAAACTGCACATAACAAGATATATGTGATCATAGCAGCTTGGTGATCAATCGAAAGGTTATTGTATTTTTGGTAAGGCGCAATGCTTGCAAAAAGTAAAAGTTAGCAATCAATGCGCAGGAAATGTTGATGGCTTGGTAACATTTTGCTCTGCTACAACACATATATTTAACGTTGCCAGTAATGTTGAGAAACATAGTAATCCAAGATTATTTACTCATTCAAATGAACTGTTAACTCATTTCTATTATTCTCATTAAAAAAATGTAATTAGTTTAGAGAAAACAAAAAAATGAAAAAACTATTATTTATGTTCTTACTAATATTTATTCATCTGACTGCAAAAGCTGATAGTTGGAAAGACCCAAGTTGGAAAAAAATGATAGCTGAATCAGATGCTATTGCTCTTGTTGAATACATAAGTAATGGTGATTTTAGAGCGCAAGCAAAAATTCTAAAAATCTACAAAGGAAAAGTCAATTCGGATATAATCTGGATTTCAGGTTTTAGTAATCGCTATGGTCCGATTGACAAAATGAAAATTGGAGATAAATTCATTGTTTTTTTAAATAAGAATAAGCCTTCAAAAAGGAATCTTGAATATTGGGAAGAACAAATAAAAGAAGACAAAGAGTTTATAACCTATGTAAATGCTCTAAAAAACAACAATGCTTACTATGTTTGGACACCAACATCAGGAGACTTAAAAGTTAAGTCAAAAAAAGTACAGTATGATTTGACACAAACTACATTTTATGATAATCAAAAATTCTATTCGCTTAAAGAATTTGAACAATTTTTAAATTCATTTAATAGTAATAAAAAGAATTTTCATAATTATCTATTATCCGAACTTTCCGATAATTTATCTAATGATAAAACATCACAAGTATTGATGATGCTGTATCTAACATCATATAAAAAATATGATTCTATTTACGAAGACATATATAAAACCAATTTAGATAATTTGCTTTATGCTTTAGCAAAACTATTGGGTAATATAAAAAGTGATTCTTCAAGAGATTTATTAGTTAAATTATTAGATAACAAAAATAGCATAGTACAAGGAGAAGCTGTTAGGCAGCTATCAAGCGAAGACTCTGACTTTATCGGACCAATATTACTCTCAAAACTTTCAAATGCTGGAGAAGATGGTATTTATCCTCAAAACTTAATGGATCCTGTTCAGAATAGCGTGGACGGAGGAAAAATTGAAATTATAAAAACTTTGGGAGACTTAAAATACAAACCAGCAATTCCAAAATTATTGCCATTACTAAACACGGAAAATGAACACCTGTTTATGACAACATTTAATGTACTCAATAAACTAGGAACTAAAGAGTATATACCTTACTTAAATAGTCATTTAGAAAAAGGAACTAATGACTTAATTTATGAAATATGTGATTTAATAACCGAAAATAATTTGACAGAATGTATTCCATCATTAATATCATATATCTCAAATCACGACAGAACTATTCACCCTAGTAAGGAGTTTACAATTTCTTGGTGCTGCGGACTTTCTACTTTTGACAATCAAGAAGTCAGAGAATTTCTCGTATCAGATTTTAAGAAAGTAATGAAAATGAAAAGAGATGAAAGTATTGACAATAAAAAAGACTGGCTTCAAGAATATATTTCATCATTCAATCAATTAAAAATGATAGAGGTAAAATCACTTATCTATGATGCAATGTTTGAATATTATGGTTTTAATTCAAAATTCAGGAAAGACAACCTTCTTTTTGATAAGAAACAAAAGGTTGAAAACGAATTTAGAAAACAAATCTCATTAGTGGAAAAAGATTCAGATATTGAAAGAATTGAATTTTTGTTACAAATCGACTCAAAAACTGATGCAATTATTGACTATTCGTTGAATGTAATAATAAACTCTAACAAAGACGAATGGAAAGAAATTGAACCGACTTTTAATTCTGTTCGAGATAAATTAATTGAACAGGGTTATAATAAAGAGAATATTAGACTAACAACAGGTTATATGGTTCAAAATTTAGGAGGCAGTGAACCTTTAGAATTTAAAGATGGACTAATGACAGAATTTTTAAAGTATATTTCAACTAATCCCGACAAAGAAGATTTGATTTTTTTACAAAAGCTATCTGAATTTGAATATGCAAAAACGGATTATGAAAAAAGGAAGTTAAAAAAAGCAATTGAGAGTTGTAAATCAAACCTAAACTAAAAAACACTACTGGCAACAATGTGTATAAGTAATTGCGGTTTAAGTGATAAAACGAAAGTATAAACATAAAATAAGGTCAGTGCAAAACCGAAAAGTTTGTGAGTAGAAATCCGCCACTACTCATACACGAGACCGTTAGCATTAATTTAAAACAGAACCGTTTAATGAAAATTGAATTTACTAAAATATCTATTCTAATTTTTTTTTCTATTCTTTTATTTTCTTGCAATAATAACAATAGTTTAAAAGAGGAAAAAAAGCAACAACAAACTACTAGTGAAGTTGATGAATATGTAGAAAAAATAGTGGATAGATATGGTATACCTGGAGCTACAGTTGCTGTAATAAGAAACGACTCAATTATTCATCATAAAAACTATGGTTTAGCAAATATTGAACATAACGTAGCCGTTACGGATTCTTCACTTTTTAGAGTGTATTCCATTACCAAAATATTTATAGCTGTAGGAATATTTCAACTTGTTGAACAAAATAAAATAAGCTTAGATGATAAGATTTCTAAATACTTATCTGACCTTCCTGAAGAATGGAAAAATATTGAAATTAAACATTTAATAACGCATTCATCAGGATTACCAGATTATAAATCATTAGAAAATTATAACGATTTAACAACAGAAGAAATGGAAAAGCAATTATATTCAAAAAACATTCAATTTAAGCTAGGTGAGCAGTATGAATATAATCAAACCAATTATTGGTTTTTACATAAAATAATTCAAAAAATAACAGGACTAACCTTAACAGAGTTTATTATTTCAAATCAGTTTAGCGATAAAACACAAAATGTACTTTTCTCAAGTGATTCAAGAGATATCGTTTCAAATAGAGTTACTAGTTATTTTCCTTTTACTAAAGGTGACCTAACAATTGAGCATTTTTACGGAGGAGAATACAATTTTGCGACTAATGGAATGAATCTGACTTTAAATGAATTTATTAATTGGAGTAAAAAACTAAACCACAACATCCTTCTAAACAAAAAAACAACGAACCTTATGTGGGAAGAATACCCATATAACAACAAAACAGACTTGTTTACTCACGGTTGGGATAAATTTAAATCTAACAATGAAATTTCCTATGGATTTACAGGAAATCTAACAAATGTTTATCGCACATTTCCAAAACAAAACTTGAGCATCATTTTTTTGGCAAATGGTTTAACTACGTTTTTTGATGTCGATAATGTGGCTAACCATTTAGCCTATCTTACTGACAATAATTTAAAAAACTCGGAAACCTATTTGTATGAAACATTAATACAAGCTTCTGATGATGAATTTGAATCATTTCTTTCAACATATAAAAACTTAAAAAAACAAAATAGTGAAAAAAACTTTGAAAGTTTTCTAAATTCCATTGGTTATTTTCATTTGGGAAAAGAAAACTATACTATGGCAATACAAATTTTTGAATTGAATAGCAATGAATACCCAAAATCTTGGAATGCTTTTGATAGCTTAGGTGAAGCTTATGAAAATTCAGGAGATGATAAAAAAGCAATTAAATATTATCGAAAGGCAATAGAATTAAATTATACGAATGAAAATGATAATAATGAACGGTTAGCAAATAAAATTTTAGAGCTAAAAAACTAATGCTAACACCGTGTATAATTCATTGCTAGTTCTAGCCTACTTACGAAAGTCCTCGCGGACTTTCTATCTGTGATTTATTTGCTAACTTTAGTACTTAAGCACACAACGAAATCATACATAAACACGTTAGTGACAAACAAAAAATAAATATAGACATATCGAGATATTTCGAAATATAGTTTTATATTTGCTCCATGAAGATTTTAGAAATAAATAAAGTATTATCGAATCAAGTTCGAATTAATATCCTTCATTGGTTGAAAACCCCTGAATTACATTTCCCTAAACAATTAAATGTCCCTGATTTTAGAGATGGTGTTTGCGTTTGCCATATTCAAGAAAAAGCAGGTTTATCACAATCGACAGTTTCGCACTATTTAAGTATGATGAATAAGGTAAATCTAATTATCCTTACAAGGCACGGAAAATGGACTTATTATAAAAGAAATGAAGAATCAATCAAAGATTATATAGAATATTTAAGAAAAGAACTTTAAATCAATAATGAAGCATGAAAAATAATTTATTTCATATTGCACAGTTCAATATCATTAAACTCAAAGATGAACTTGATTCACCAATGATATTAGAATTCAAAGATTTTTTAGCTCCTGTAAATAAATTAGCTGAAAAAAGCCCCGGATTTATATGGAGACTAAAAGATGACGGAGGGGGAAGTGCTACAAATATTGAAACCCCTTATAAGGATAAATTGATATTTGTAAACTTATCTGTATGGCTCAATTTTGAGGACTTAGAAAACTACGTTTACCGTACTGTCCATGGTTATTTTTTAAAGAGCAGAAAAAAGTGGGGAATTAAAATGGAAGGATACCAATCAGTACTTTGGTGGAAACAAGCTGGAGACCACCCGACAGTAATGGAAGGAAAGACAAAACTTGATTTGTTAAATACAATTGGATCTTCTCCACAAGCATTTAGCATTAATGAGAAATATGATAATATTGGAATTAAACTATAATTTTAAAATTTTAGTGGGATGTATCAACTTAAAAAAGAAGTCAGCCACTAACAAAGTATATACTTCAATTGTCCCTAAACGGGCCAACTGAGCATATACATACCGTTAGCTACAATTATCTGATAATGAAAAAAGAACATCGGAAAATACTTGAACATATTTCTACTTATCTGAGTGAAAATCCTGAACAAAGGTTTGGTCAGGCCATTTTCAACCTTAAAATCAATGAATTCATTGATGAGGAAGATTTAATGAATCCTAAATATCAACTTAGAGATATTCACAATGACTCTGATGAAAAAATACTCGAACGGATTGAATCTCAACTAAAGTGGTTTAACAAACAAAAAGAAGGTTTATAGTTTAATGAGACTCTCCTGTAAAAAATGTTCTGAAAGGGAATTTGAAGTTCCAAATTTCACATCCAAAGAGAAAAAAATTCTCTCTGAACTAAAAATCAATAATAAACTTGGAGAGTTAATTCAAAAAATAGAATCACTTTATCAAATAGAAAGTATTGACGCTAAATTCTCATTTATGCACATTAATAAAACTTACGGAAAGTGTAATCGTTGTAATAATGATTCTCTTGAAGGAGAATACGTTGAATGCCCTAAGTGTAAGGTTTTAAATTTCAACTGGAAAATAGAAAAATAAAAAGTAGCTAACACGATATATGTGATCATAGCAACTAGGTGCTTAATCTAATGGTTATTGTATTTTTGGTAAGGCGCAATGCTTGCAGAATGGAAAAATTAGCAACCAATGCGTAGAAAATATCGATGGCTCGGTAACAATTTGTCCTGCTACGACATATATATTAAACGCTGTACCTAATATGAAAAACTATTTAACAATAATATTTTTATTTATCTTGACAATTTTCACACAAAATGTTCAAGCAACTGGTCAATATCCAGATAAAATATTTATTGATGGAATAGAATATATATTCAAAGGCAATCCTTTAGAACCATATTTTGAAAAATATCCTGAAAAAAAACCAAAAATAAATATAACATCTAGCGCTCTTCACAGAGGCTATATTGCAACCTTTAATTTAATAAACGACAAATTATATTTAATCGATATAAAAATTAATATAAAGAAAGAAAACTCTGGTAAGAGTTTGAAAACAGAAATGATATCTGTATTTAATAAGGTTTTCCCTAATGAAGATAAAATATTGATGGATTTGTATTCTGGGGTTTTGATAGTACATATAGATTTAGAGGAATCATATAAAAATAGAAATCGATTATTAATTGAGGTTCAGGATGGAATAGAGCATGAAAGAAGAATATATGGAAATGAAAAGTATAAGGAGTTTATGGATGAACAATTTGAACTTTACAAAAAGACTAAAAAATATAAAAGTGAATTCCTTGAATTAATGAAAGATGAAGAAGATGATGAGAAGTATTTTGAAAATGAACAACAGAAAAAACAATTCATGGAAAATCTAATACGAACTTATACTCTTAACTTTACATCAAAACTTATTGATTAAAATACTACGTACAACACTGTGTATATTACATTTGGCAAATAGTTTGTCTTCGCTATCACTGCGCAAACGATTATCACCAAACAAAACATACACTTAACGTTGGCAAACATTTGAAAAAACTCTTACCTAACCGAAAAGTCTATTTCACTCATTATGGTTTTTTACTTGCGAAATCTGAATTTAAATTTGACTGAAATTATATCATAATGAAAGAACTTGTTTTATTATTCTTTTGTGTTTCATTCATAAGCTATGGACAAATAGAAAACAGATGGCAACCAGATAGTGTTTATACAAATCATAAAGTTAAGAAAATCTATGTGTATCTGAACTCACCAAAAGACCTATCAGAAATTGTTGAATTCGATAAAAATGGAAATCGAACTAGAATAGAAAAATATAGTGCTTCATACAATAGAAGTACTAGAAAAAGAAAAAGTTTAGACCATATAATTCATTTTGAATACGACAAAAGCGGTCTTTTGATAAGAGAATTAGATTCCACTATTTACTATGAAAACGAATATAGCGTTGACAAAAAAACTTATGAATATGACTCAATTTCAAGGTTAAAAGCTATTAAGTATTTTCAAAGAGATTTTAAAGAACCAATCAGTCAAAAGTTATTTTATTATGAGCCATTTAGAACAATCTATAAAAGGAGAAGAGATTCTATGATTACCTATCAAGAAACCAAAGTTTATGACAAGGGTTTTTATGTTAAAAGACGTTTTGGTTATTCATTACAACCCAAACTCAAAAAATCAGAAATGAATTATTATGATAAAGATTCTGTATTGGTTAAAGAACAAGTTAGCTATTCTGACTATAATGATTTGAAAAGAACAGAAATTAGTAGTTACTTATCAAATACATTTGATGAAAAAGAAAAACTCACAAACTCTGTTGTAGAATATGGAGAAGAAAATGACAGAAAATTGCTGTATGAATTAAATTATGAATATTATAAAAACGGACTTTTAAAAAATGTGCAAGGATATGTTCCTAGACACTTTAAATACGAATTTTGGGAATGAAAACGTGTGCCAACAATGTGTATAATTCATTGCTAGTTAGAGCCTACTTACGAAAGTCCTCGCGGACTTTCTATCTGTGATTTATTTGCTAACTTTATTCCTTAAACAGGCAACGAAATCATACACTAGACCGTTAGCAAACATTGAGAATAACAAAATAATTAACAGAATTGGATAATAGTGCAATCGGAATTGGAATCGCTTTGGGAGTTAGTTTTTTAATTCTGTATACTAGAAAAAAGAAATGGCTAAATCCAAAAATAGTGTGGCTGATTTGTATCGGACTCTTGACAATTGGACTTTTCGGAATTTTAAACTCTAAAAATGAATTCAGAAATGAACGTATTATGTATTTTGGATTTTGTGTGCCAATAATTTACTGGATTTTTGATCGGATTTTTAAGCAAATTAGTGAGAATATACATAATAGAGATTTTATACTCTTTTTGAGGAATTCGGACGAAATAAATAGCGGATTTGAAGCTAAAAATACACACGTAAAAACATCAGATAAATTATTTTCGTTCGGACTCTTAGTAATAATTATTGCGACTCTATTTATCGGAATACAAAATATCTAAAAAACGATTTGCTAACAACATATATGTGATCATAGCAGCTAAGTGATTAATCGAAAGGTTGTTGTATTTTTGGTAAGGCGCAATGTTTGCAGAATGGAAAAGTTAGCAACCAATGCGCAGAAAAATCGAAAAGCAAGGTAACATTTTGCCCTGCTACGACACATATATTAACTGTAACAAATTTAAAATTATTTAGTCTTTAGACTATAAACCTGATTTTAAAAATATGAACAGATACATTACTCTCATTCTTTCTTTATCATTTTTGGGATTTATCAACGCTCAGGAACAAAAACCTCAATCTTTTTTGAAATATAATGAAACTATTGATTCGCTTATGCAGATTAGTTATGATAGAGGAATTTTTAATGGCAATGTATTAGTTACAAGAAATGATTCTCTTGTGTATCAAAAATCATTCGGATACATAGACGGTTCTGGGCAAACAAAACTGTCAAAAAAATCTATTTTCAATATAGGTTCAATATCAAAAGAATTTAATGCAGTTTCTATTGTGATGTTAATAGAAAAAGGGATATTGAAATTTGATGATAAACTCTCTCAATTCGGATTAGGTTTGCCTGCATGGTCTGAAAAAGTAACTATTAAGCATCTTTTAAACTACGTTAGTGGAATTCCACAAATTGATTATGACAATGTAAAAAATGAGAAAGGGATTTTAGAAGACTTACAATTGTTACCCAATTTACTATTTGAGCCTGGTACAAAGTACAACTACAATAATAATAGTATTTTTCTTCAGAAAAGGATTATTGAAAATGTTACAAAAAAAACATATCAAGAATTTGTTACAGAAAATATAATCACCCCTTTAAAAATGAAAAATGTGGTGTTCGACCCTGATTTAGATTATCCTAATAAAACGAGATGTTTTGATGTAGACAAAATTTCTTGTGAAGAAATCTCTTCAAATAAAGATAGATTGTGGGTATCAATCAATGATTTAAATAAATGGATTACTGCTTTACACAACAACAAATTAATTTCTAGAGCCTCTCTAGAACTACTATTAAAAAATCAATATTTCAAAAATAAAGAATCCAGTCTAGGTGTATCCCAAAATGCATTTTCGTTACATCTTCATGGTGGTCAATCTTGGCAATTTGAAGCAGCTTTTATGAGTGAATTAAAGAATGACCTTAATATTATTTTAATGTCTAACAATAAAAGTAAAGGCTTTGAAATAATCCAGTCTATGCATAAAATAATGAAAGGAAAGTCATTTAACTTACCAAAAAAATCTATCTATAGACAGATTCGTAATAAATGCCTAGAAAATATTGATTTAGGAATTCGGCATTACTATGACTTAAAAAAAGACAATTTAGATATTTATGATTTTGCAAATCCAAAGGAATTAAATGGACTTGGGTATGATTTATTGGCTGAAAAAAAGATAATTGAAAGTATTAAAATATTCAAATTAGCCGTTTCTGAATTTCCTGACAATTCAAAGTTATATAACAGTTTAGCAGAAGTTTATCATACAAATAAACAATATGAATTAGCTTTGTTAAACTATAAAAAATCATTGGAGCTGAATCCAAAAAACACAAATGCCGAAGAGATGATTAATAAGATACAAAAAAAATAACTGGCTACAACATGGTGTATAAAACATAGCTAATAAGTGCTTAACCAAAAGACTTATGTATATTTAGAAAGTCTGCCTAATTTTTAATTTGGCTTTTAAAAAAGAGAAAAATTAAAAACAAAATATAAAAATTCGGCTCTATGTTACCTCGAAAAGCTAGTGTCTTTTTATATGCTACGTTTCATACACAAATCCGTTATAGCCAATTCAATATGAAATAATTAATGGGAACTTGGGGAACAGGAATTTCATCAAATGATGTTTATGAAGATATCAATTATGAGTTTTTTGAGCTTTATAATGAAGGAATGGACGTTCATGAGATTACTAAAAAGCTTATTCAAGAAAACAAAGAATTAATTGAATCTTATGAAGATCAAAACAACTTTTGGATAACAATTGCCAAATGCCAATGGGAATGCAAAGCCCTGGACAGTGAAGTACACAAAAAAGTGATTGAAATAGTTACATCTGGAAAAGATATTGAGTTATGGAAAGAGCTCGATTCTTCAAAATCTGATTTAACTAAAAGAAAAAAAGTTCTAGATAGTTTTTTGACAAAAATTTCTGAGGATAAAAAAAGCGCAAGAAAAAGGAAAAGAAAAGTATTCAGGGACGCTATTTTTGAAAAAGGAGATTGCCTTGTTTTTAAATTATCTGACGGTGATTATTGTGGCGCATTTGTTTTGGAAGCTGAAAAAAATACGGAATACGGATTAAATCTAATTGTAACAACAGATATTAAGAAAACTGACAAACCAACTTTAAAAGACTTCGAAAAAGCCAAGGTTCTGTTTGGAATGACTCAACAAACTTTGACGAAATTTGTTCCTAGAGAAAAAATCAGCTGGTATCACGCTCAACTCTTCAAAAAAGCAGAAACGGAGTTTGAAATTATCGGTAAATTGAAAGTTGATAAATACTATTATTCATCAAAAGATTATCAAAGCTTTTCAAATTGGGACAATTTGGTTCTTTTCCAAGACACTTTTTATTCAGATTATGAGAATAACAAATGTAATGTAAATGTCAAACTAAGCAGTTTACGAAAAAAAATAAAATGGCTATAACAATTTGTATAATGCATATGCACCTATAGGGATGCAAACGCAACATACAAGAAACACTAGGCAATATTAAAAAGAAATGAAAAGCACTTTTTTTGTAATTATATTAATATTCATTAGTAGTTCATTATTTAGCCAAGATTATTTATATAAATTAAAAGAATATGACTTAAAAATATTTAACTATTTGATAGAAAAGACTAAAACTGATTCTACTCCATTAGATAAATATCTAGAATTTAGCAAACCATTTTCGAAATGGGATATTAGACCTTTAAACATAAATAAAGTTTGGGCTATTGACACAATACATTCTGCAAGTACAATACCGAATTTCATTTGGGGGAGTTTTTCCAAGAAATATAATTTAACTGAATCTCAAGCCAGTAACAAACCTAATGTCTTCTTAAAAAAAGGAACAAATAGAAAAAAGGAAAATTCTGAGTTTTTAAATAAAAAATTAAAGAAATTCGAAAAACTGACAAAGAGCTTAATCGAATCTTCAAATCAAATTTTTTTAAACCAAAAGTCTATTCTAAGAATTGACGATATTTATAAAGAGAATTACTATTGGACTTATATAATTCCAAAAGATTCTCCTTTTCCCATTTCAAATAAAACCAAAATATTATCTGACAAAGAATTTTCTAAAAAACAAAAAAATATTCTAAAGTTACTTTCTGAGCTAAAAATATACGCAGCTTATAAAACTGACAAAGGTGGATTATATTTACTCATAGACGGATTTACAGATAATTCCTATGGATTTTATTTTAATTCTGACGGAATAATGGAAATAAATAATGACCTGTTTCAAATTATGACTCACGAACAATTAAATAGTAATTTTTTCTATTATGTTGCTAACTGAAAACATTGCCTAACACGGTGTATAAAACATAGCTAATAAGTGCTAAATCGAAAGGTTGGGTTTTATTTGCAAAGACCGCCAAATTTTTAATTTGGCTTTATAAAAGAAAAGTTAAAACAAAATATAAAAATTTGGTTCTGTGCTAATTCGAAAATGTAGTATCTTTTTACTCGCTACGATTTCATACATTGAACCGTTAGCTAAAATTGCAAAATGGAACTTACTCAAGACGAATTAAAAGGAATTGAAAAGCAATTATCAAACCCAAAAGGAGAATTTGGAATTGAAATTGCTAAAAATATGAATGAGTCTAATATTCAAATGACTATTGACTCAATTAAATCCTTGAAATTACTTAAATCTGATTTTTTATTAGAAATTGGTCACGGTAATTGTGGACATCTTGAAAAAATATATCGTGAAACAAATGGAGTTAAATATTTCGGGTTAGAAATATCCGAAACAATGAAATATGAAGCTGAAAGAATAAATAAAAAGTTATTACAAAATAACCAGATTAGTTTTTATTTGTATGACGGAATTAAAATACCTTTTTCTGACAATTATTTTGATAAAATATTCACAGTTAACACAATTTATTTTTGGGAAAACCCATTAGATTTTATAATTGAAATCTATAGAGTATTAAAAACAAATGGAATATTGATTTTGACATTTGCTCAAAAGGATTTCATGAAAAAGCTTCCTTTTGTTAAGGATAAATTTAGTCTTTATGACAATAATGACTTAAAATTACTCATCAAAAAAACAGGATTTAATATAATCGAAACTGAAAATATGTCTGAAAAAATAAAAAGTAAGTCAGGAGAATTAGTCGAAAGAATTTATTCTGTAGTGAAAATTAAAAAACTGTAGCTAACAATGTATAAAAAACATAGGGCATTTGTACTACCTCCAAAGTTCTGTATTTATTTACATAGCCCGCTAAATATAAAATTTAGCATTTAAACGGAAAATAAAAGCAAAACATTTATATTTAGCTAAGTGTTAAACCTGAAATGTAATCCTTATCTTCTACCCTACGTTTTTCTTATACTAACCGGCGGTCATTTAAGAAAACTCATCTAAATAAGTAAAATGGCGGAAATTGAACTGGTTTGGACAATTAAAATATAGGATTTAAAAACTTAAAATAATATGCTAATAGATATCAATCCGAAATTACCGATGCGAGACAAAAAAGTGACTCGGGAATATTACTCAAACCGATTAGGTTTTAATGAATTTGGGAGTGCCGATTTTGATGGTTACTTGATGATGGAAAAAGACCAAATCCAAATCCATTTCTTTGAATTTAAAGAGTTTGACCCTAAAGAAAATTACGGACAAGTTTATATTCGGACAGACAATATTGACGAATTTTATAAATCATTATTGGAAAAACAGACTGAAATTCATCCAAATGGAAAATTGGAAATCAAACCTTGGGGACAAAAGGAATTTGCAGTGCTCGACCCAGACAATAACTTATTAACATTTGGACAGAATATTTAAAAATAAAAACGAACCGCCAACAACGTGTATAGCTCTTTGCGGTCGAATTCCTTAGCGGAATTCATTGCAGATTTGCTACCTTAGTGACTTATCAGAATGTTTCCTTCGGAAAATTCCGCAACAAGCCATACGCAGAACGTTGGCAACAATTTAAATGAAAGAGAAACTAATCAATTCCATTTCAAAATACATTAAATTAAGTTCCGAAGAAGAAAATTCAATTGAGACTTTTTGGACAGAAAAAACCCTTGAAAAAGGAGATTATCTTTTGAGAAATGGGGAAACTTGCCGAACTGACAATTTTATTGTTAATGGAGCATTAAAGGCTTTTTACATAAATCCCGAAACAGGAAAGGAAGAAATCCTATATTTTGCAATTGAAAATTGGTGGGCAACTGATATTGAAAGTTTTCAAAAACAAAAGGCTTCTATCTATAATATTCAAGCAATTGAAAAAACTGAACTGCTTCAAATTAACTACCACTCATTTCAAAAAATGTTACTTGAAATCCCGAAACTTGAACGCTTTTTTAGAATCATCCTTGAAAATTATCTTGGCAGTTTACAAAAAAGGTTAATTACAAATATCACCTTAGATGCTGAACAGCGTTATTTCAGCTTTATTGAAAATTACCCAAAAATTGCAGATAAAGTGCCTCAATATTTAATCGCTTCTTACTTAGGTATCACTGCCGAATTTTTGAGCAGAATTCGTAAAAAATACAAACCATCTTAAACTAGGTCAATATCTTTCTTCTTCTATTTATAGAACTTTGCTTCTTTATTCAAAAATTAGAAAAAAATGAACAAAGTACTTATCATTAATGCAAGTGTCAGAAATAAAAAATCACACAGTAGAAAATTAACGCAACTTTTTGTAGAAAATTGGAAAAACAAAAATCTAAAAGATAGTTTTTCTTATAGAGAGGTCGGACTTACTGAAATTCCATCAATAAATGAAAAATGGATTGCAAGTGCATTTATCAAACCTAATGAAAGAACAAAAGAAAATCAGTCGGGAGTTGAGTTTAGCGACGAATTGATTAAAGAGTTTAAGGAACATGATATTTATGTTTTAGGAACCCCGATGTATAACTGGTCAATTCCAAGCGGACTAAAATCTTACATAGACCAACTCATGAGAATTAACGAAACTTGGAAATTCCGTTCAGGAGAACCAGACGGAGATTATGTTGGACTTCTTGAAAACAAAAAAATGTTCATTCTATCTAGTCGTGGAGACACAGGTTATGGAGAAAATGAGAAAAATGAACATATGAATTTCCAAACAACCTACTTGAAATTCGTTTTCGGGATTATGGGTATAAAAGACATTTCTATAATTTCATTGGATAATGAAGAGTTTGGTGGAGAAATATTTGAGAAATCAAAAAAGAAAACCTATCAAAGGATTGAACAGATATGAAAAATATTGCCAACACCTTGTATAATTAATTGCTTAGTCATAATCTACTTACAAAAGTCTTCACGGACTTTCTTTCTGTGAATTATTTGCTAACTTTAGTGCATAAAACATGCAACTAATCATACACACACCCTTTGTAGCCAATTGCAGAAATGACAATCCGAGAGATATTAAATACGGTTAATCACAGACCTTGGAAAATGCCAACCGAAAAGTGGAAATTTTATCAAGAGTGGAATAATGCAATATTTCTTCATTGGCAAGTGGAACTATCTGAATTGAAAAAGTTTGTCCCAAAAGAACTTGAAATTGACCTTTTTGATGGAAAACCTTGGATTTCTGTTGTTGCTTTTACAATGGAAAAAATACGACCAAAAAACCTACCTTCTTTTTCGCCAATTTCGAATTTTGATGAAATCAATATCAGAACTTATGTGAAATTTAATAACAAAACAGGAGTGTATTTTTTGAGTATCGAAGGCGGAAAAAGTTTGTCATGTAAAGTTGCAAAAGAAATGTCTGAACTGCCATATAGATTTTCAAAAATAAAACGGACTGAAAATCAATACGAATCCAATAATCAGGAATTTAATGACAGATTGAATATTCAGTTTGGGATTGGAAATGAAACTACTGAAAAATCAGAATTAGAAAAATGGTTAACTGAAAGATATGCTCTTTTTCAAGATACAGAAAAATCTATTAATGAATTCGAAATTCACCATTTGGAATGGCCTATTAATGAACTTGAATTGACGAATTTTGAGTTTAATTATCCAAGATTTAAAAACCTGATCAAAAATGATCCTGTTAAAACTCAATTTTCTATAGGTGTGAAGGTTCTTGCTTGGGGGAAAAACAAACTGGCTACAACACCATATATTTGATCATAGAAGCTAGGTAATTAATCGAGTGGTTATCCTATTTTTGGTAAAGCGCAATGCTTGCAAAAAGTTAAAGTTAGCAACTAATGCGCAGATAATGTCGATAGTTAAGTAACATTTTGCACAGCTACGATACATATGTTAAACGTTAGCAAATATTAGAACAAAACAATAAAATCTTTGAAAAACATCAAATTATATAAATGAATTTTGATAATCAACTATTATTTTTCTTTAGTGCATTAGGGGCATTCAATGGGCTTTTTTTAAGTGCTTATTTCGCGTTTTTTATAAAAAAGAGAAACCGCTCTACTTATTTTTTAGCTGGTTTATTATTTGTAGTTAGCGTTCGTGTTACAAAATCAGTATTTCTAACATTTTACGAGAATATTTCTACACATTTCATTCAGATTGGTCTCTCTGCATGTTTACTCATCGGGCCATTTTTATATCTTTACATTAGAGAAACCACTCGCTCAAAAAGTAGCAATTCCTATGGTTGGCTTATTCATATTATACCAATTGTAGTTATAATGATTCTACTTGGTTATTATTTTCCATATAACGAACATCGTTATTTGTGGCAGCGCTCTTCAGCAGGCTACTTGTCTTGGTTCATGTTTGCGCAATGGTTTGTTTATATTGTTTTGTCGCTTGCTTTAATTAGATCACAATTGTACAAACTAATCTCAAAAACTAAAAAATTAAATAGTAAAGATATTTGGTTAACTACGGTTACAATAGGAGTGTCTATTATTTGGCTGGCGTACTTTACAAGTAGATATACATCTTATATCGTGGGCGCTTTATCGTTCTCATTTGTACTTTATCTTGCAATTCTTTTGGTGATTTTAAAGCGACGAAATAAATTGTTATTTTTTGAAGAACCAGAAAAATATGCTTCTAAAAAAATTAAAAATACAGAAGCAGAACAACACATTCAAAAGATGAATGATTTAATGATTGAAGAAAAATTATTTAAGGATAGTACTGTAAAATTGAAATTATTGGCGGATAGATTAAACGTTTCAACACATTATTTATCCCAACTGCTTAATGATAATTTAGGGCAATCCTTCGCTCAATATATAAATACGCTCCGTGTGGAAGAATCAAAGGATTTAATTAAAAATAACAATCAGTTTACACTCGAAGCTATTGGTTTAGAAGCTGGCTTTAGCTCTAAATCATCCTTTTATTCTACTTTTAAAAAGATTACAGGCGCTACGCCAGCAGCTTATAAAAAACAGATGTTATAAAGTTTTTTGTCCAAAATTATAATTCTGTACTTTTCTATTATAACTCTGGATTGAATTTCAAAAGGATTTGTCGAATTTTGATAGCATCATCAAAAAACGATAATCATGAAATTTAAAATCTTATCGATAATCCTAAGTTTTTCCCTAGGATTATCAAATCAAGTACATTCAGAACAAGAAAGTAAAGGCAACATTTTGTTCATCATGTATAATGCCAAAACCTATGGCGATTCAGATATTGAAACAGGTACAAGTTTTACCGAAATTGTTTATGCTTACGATGTTTTTGTAAAGCATAATTACAAAGTTGATTTTCTGACTCCAGATGGCGGAAGCATTCATTTAGGGGATTACTACAAAGCCAAATACCCTTTACAATATCGCTATTTTAGTGATAGTGGTTTTATGATACGTCTTAAAACAACTTTAAAACCATCTGAAGTTAATCCTAAAACTTATAAAGCCGTTTACTATGTTGGTGGTAGAGCGGCTATGCATGATGTGCCAGATAACGAAGTTATTCAAAATATAGCGATGGCGATTTATGAAAAGAAAAACGGTGTTATTTCCGCAGTTTATCATGGAACTGCTGGAATAGTCAACTTAAAAACTAATAATGGTGACTTTTTAATAAACGGAAAAAAGGTTAATGGTTACCCAGACGCTTTTGAGAGAAAAGAAAAACCTTATTATGAAGAATTTCCTTTTTCTATTGAAAAAAAAGTCAACCAACATGGAGGTCATTTTACATACTCAGCTAATGGTTGGGATAGTTATGCCATAGCTGAGAATAGACTTATCACGGGACAAGCCCCTACAGCTTCTGCAAAAGTGGCGGTGTTGGTTGTTGCCAAACTTCAAAAAAATCAAAATCAATCTAAAAACAATTAAAATGAAAACATCAATCACTACATTATTACTATGCCTAAATTTTTTTACAATTTTAGCTCAACAATCTGATTATTTACAAGTTGAGAAAACAGTTTCTTATTACCTAGATGGTGGAACAAACAACGACTTTGAAATGCTAAAAAAAGCATTTCACGAAACTGCAACCATGAAGTTTATCCGTAATGGCGAATACAGAGAAGTCAATGCTTTAGAATTCTTTAAAAAAGCTGTTAAACCTGGACCAAAACAGAACCGGAAAACGCATATTTCTTACATCAACGTTACAGGAAACGTAGCAAGTGCAAAACTTCAAATAGATTATGAAACCTTCAGTTTTATTGATTATATGAATCTTATTAAGATTGATGGTGAGTGGAAAGTCGTGAGTAAGATATTTTATAGAAAATAGAACTAATGAAATTGATTTAGCCATTGAAAACTATAAAAAGTCCTTAGAATTGAACCCAACTAATACTAATGCGATTGAAATTCTAAAAAAAACTAAACCAATAAATATAATTATTATCCTATTCAGAATAGATTAAAGAGCATTGTGCCTAAAAAGATTAAAAAAACCTAATTATAAAATGAAACATAAAATAATTCAACTCTTAATATTAGTATTAACCTTAACGTTTTCTGCCTGTAAAAACTACAAAAGTGTAGAAGCTTATGTCGATGAAATAAACCAAAAAGGAGAACTCAATGGTAATGTTCTCGTTGTAAAGAACAATGAGGTTTTATACGAAAACTCTTTTGGTATTGCTCATCCTAAAACCAAAGAGCCTTTAACAGCGTCTCATCGTTTCGCTATTGGTTCTATTTCTAAAGAATTTCCAGGAGTGGCCGCAATGCAACTGTACGAAAGCGGAAAACTGAAGCTTGAGGATAAGGTAAGTAAATACCTTAAAAATTTACCATCTTGGGCTTCTACAATAAGCATTCAGCAATTGTTTAAATACACAAGTGGTTTGCCAAGAGTAGCATGGGAGCGTTATGGAGAAAACGAAATGACCGTTACTCACGACTTGTTACTGAATGATTTAAAGAACATAGAACAGCTTGCTTTTGAGCCAGGAACAGACTATCTCTACTCAAACTACAACCCTATATTACTCATTCATATTATAGAAGAGATTTCTGGTCAATCTTTTGAAGATTATGTAACTCAGAACATATTTAAACCTGCAAAAATGAAAAGTAGCTATTTTGGAAAAGCTACGCCTTGGAAAAACGAAACGTTACCTGCTCATCCATTTAACAAAGACAATAATCTTGATGCTTTTAAGATGGATGGCATTAAGTTTTTGATGTTATTTACAGCACAAGATATTTACCAATATCTCCAGCACTTGCACAGTTATCAATTACTGTCAAAAGAATCCATAAAGCTTCTTTCTGAAAGAGAAGGCTCACAATCGCCTTTAGGTGTTTTAGAATGGGACGATAGTAAATTAGAGGTTCACCATCATCATGGCGAACAAGGAAGCTATGAGTCTGTAATTAGATATTTTCCTGAAGAAGAATTATATATTATTATCTTAAAGAATCAAAAGTTTTTTAATGTAATGGATATGGCAGATGAGATTCACGATATAATAATCACTAATAAATAGTAAATGAAATTTATAACTAAAATAATCTTAGCACTTACAATATTTAGTCAAGTGCAGGCTCAAACATTAAAAGGGAATAAAGAAGACATCAATCAAATTATAGAAAACACCAAGGCATTTTCGCGCTATGTTATGGCATCGGATTATAAAATGATTGCTTCATCTTATACCGAAGACGCAAAAATCTTCCCTAATAACACTATAATATTAGAAGGTGAAGACATTATAAAATACTGGACACTACCTAAAGGAATAAGTACTAGTTTTCATAAAATCACCCAAACAGAAATTACAGTAGTTGAAGACACAGCTTATGATTATGGTTATTACGAAGGAAAAACCAAACAAAAAGATGGTCAAATTTCTTCTTGGCAAGGAAAGTATGTCATTGTTTGGAAGAAAGTAAAGGGTAACTGGAAAATGCATTTAGATATTTGGAATAATATATAAAATTGTAATAAATCAGAACCAAGGTAATGTTTATACTATCTGATAAGATTTTTGAAATAGTAATTTGGAAAAATAACATTTGCTAACACGGTGTATAAAGCATAGCTAATAAGTGCTAAATCGAAAGGTTTGTGTATATTTAGGAAGTCCGCCAAATTTTTAATTTGGCTTTTAAAAAAGTGAAAAATTAAAAACAAAATATAAAAATTCGGCTCCGTGATAATCCGAAAAGTTAGTGTCTTTTTACACGCTACGTTTCATACACTAGACCGTTAGCAAAAATATCCAATGAATATCAGTTTTGATCTTGACAGTACATTAATTCCGAATGGAAAAGAATTTGAAACCGAAAAGAGGAACGGAATTGCTAAACTATTCGGAATTGAAGAAATACGGAAAGGAACGAGTGAATTGATTTCTGATTTACAAAATCAAGGACATAAAATTCATATCTATACAACATCATTTCGAACTAAAAGAAAAATAAGACTCACTTTAAAATATTATGGAATAAGAGTAAACCGAATTGTAAACCAAACGGAAAATCATAAAGTTTTAAAATCTCGGAATATTAATTCATCGAAATATCCACCAGCTTTTGATTTTGATTTACATATTGATGATTTAAAAGGTGTCGGAATTGAGAGTGAGAGATTTAATTTTAATGCAATTATTGTTAATCCGAGTGACAAAAATTGGATTGAAAACATAAAAAGTGGAATAGAGCGAATATTTGAATTGAAAATACTCAAAAGACTATTAAAGGAACTTTGGCTTCAATCGGATGACTGTTCAGAACCTATTGAAAATATGTGGTTTTCTATTCAAGAAGTCGCCAAATCTACTGGAAACAAAAGAAAGGAAATAAGAAAACATTTGAACTTATTAATAGATGATAAGTATATTGAGATTACGTCAGAAGAACCTTTATTGTTTGAATTTACCGAAAAAGGAAAAGCAATTAAGACAGATTTGGAAATAGAAAAAATAATAAAAAATGTTGGGTAACAAGGTGTATAAAATCATAGTGGCTTTTCCACGACGATTCATACACGCAACTTTGTAGCCAATTAAAAAGAAATCAAATTGAATTTAGATAATAAAAAATTTATAACTACGGAGAATAAAAGTGGATTATCATCAGGTGAAACCATCTTCCATTATTTCCAAAATGGAACAACTATTACAGGAAAGTATAAAGGAGGTTCGATTTTGGAGGGACTTTTTATTGGAAAACAAACTCAAGACTCAGAAATAGAACTCTTGTATCAGTGCTTAACAACTGAAGGAGAATTAAAAGCTGGAGAATCTAAAGGCAAAATTTCAGAAACAAAAAGTGGAAAACTGAAATTGGAATTTGATTGGAACTGGTTGAATGGAGATTTATCAGGCGGAAAATCGGAATACAAAGAAATTGAATAAAAAAACTGGCTACAACTTTATATATAAAATCAGAGCAATTTAGTGATAAATCAAAAGGTCATTTCCTTTTTGTAATGGCGCTAAATTTTTATAATTCGAATAAGAAATAAAAATATACGGATAGATCGAAAAACTAGGTAACATTTTTCCCTGCTACGACACATATATTTAACGTTGACATTAATTAACAAGACTGAAATGAAAATTAGAGAAGCTCATAGAAATGAATATACCATTTCAACTAACAAGGGTAAATTAGATATTTTGAGCATTCACAAATTCCTTGCAAACGAAACTGATTGGGCTAACGGAATTCCAATCAATACTTTGAAAACATCAATTGAAAACTCTTTGAATTTTGGGCTTTATTACGAAAACACACAAATTGGTTTTGCTAGAATAATTTCAGACTATTCAACTATTGCATATTTAGGAGATGTTTATGTTCTAAAGGAATATAGAGGAAAGGGATTAAGTAAATGGCTGATAAATGAAATAATGGAACACCCTAGTCTTCAAGGATTAAGACGCTGGATTTTATTAACCGATACAGCCGAATGGCTTTATAAAAAGTTTGGGTTTACAGAAATACCTAATCCTGAATTTTATATGGAGAAACATAACCCGAATGTATATAACAGAATAGACAAGACTAATGCCAACAAAAACTATAATTAATTACGGAGTTTAGTTTTTAACTCAAAGTTTTGTATATTTTTACTAAGTCCGTCAAATTATTTTGATTTGACTTTTGAATAAGAAAAATTAAAAGCCAACAAAATTCTTTAACCAAGTGTTTAATTAAAAGTCTCTGACTTTCTATTCCTACACTAACAATAGCTAAACTGTTGTGCACAAGCCGATAAAAAATCGAAAAACAAATGAAAAAAACGCTAAATGATTTAACCAAAGAAGATTGGAATACACTTTTTCCAATTGAACTGGTAGACCATAATCCTGAATAGAAAAACATTTATGAAAATGAAAAGCAGCGAATTATAGATAATGTAGGGCAGGAAAAAATAGTAAGGATTAAAAACTTTGACAAAGGTTTGAATAGTGAAAATGAGAAAGAACTAATTTTAAAACGAATAAAAAATTAATGTTAACAATAATGTAAAGATTAACGGATAAAACATATCAAGACAATGTAGCTTTCTCTTTTATCAAAGTTCTTACAATTATTTTTTTATTTACTCCACTTATAGCTTTTATTGGTTACATAGCAATTCAAAATTTAGAGGGACATTACTACTTATATGCTTTTATATATGGGCAATTATCAATTTTATTTGTAAAATTAATCTTCGAACATAGTAAGCGAACTTTTATTTCAGATATTGTTGAAAAAAAACTTGAACCTATATTAAAGTTTGAATATGAACAGAAGGAATGGAACAAATTTATAAAGAAGGTTTTAAAGAAAAAGATTAAAAAGAACTCTATTATTTCAATAGTGATTCTTTTAATTTCAATTACTTCAATAATTGTAGGGTATAACTTAAAAAATGATGGGGAATTCGCCTTGGCTGTTGGATATAATCTCTTGATGATTTCACTTTTTTGGGGACTAAATTCTTACCTTTATGTTCTTAATCCAATTTATAATGCTTTGGATAACAATACTAAAGAAATACAATGTTTTAAGTATGGTATAGTTTTAATAAGTAATTATTATATTTTAAAGACCTTTAATTATATGGTTAATATAGAATTAGAGAAAAAAAATAACGAAATAAACATTTGTTTTACTGATGAAACTAGAAGTACAAGTGTCGATGGAAATGATGCAAATGTGATAACAAAAACACATATACTTATCCCTCAAAAAAATAAAAATGATTCTGACAAAATATACACAAAAGCTTTTAGAAAGTTAATGTGATTCTATAGGTTGGTTATTGAAGTCTTTAGTTAATAAACTATTTTTGTAAAGTATATTCTAATAAATAATGCTAGTGTTAACACCGTATATATAGCAAAGAAGGCGTTCATTAGTTTACGAAAGTTCAGTGCTATTTACCAACGCCGCCAAATCGTTGATTTGGCTTAGTGCAAACCTAAATGTTTATTACTTTCTATTACCCTACTTGCTATATATTTAACGTTATCTATAATTTGGAATGAAAATCTTGATAGAAACAGAAAGATTATTGTTAAGGAAAATTACTCTGGATGATAAAGAGAAATTATTTAGGCTGCACTCTGATCCAGATGTACAAAAGTATACAGGTGAACCTATAGTTGAATCTATTGGAGAAATAGAAAAGGCAATACAAATAAGAATTAACAATTATGAGAAGTATGGATACGGGAGATGGGCTACTTTTCTAAAAAATGAAATGCAATTTGTAGGATGGGCTGGTTTAGCATATCTACCAGAATTTGATGAAATTGACCTTGGCTATAGATTCTTACCAGAATTTTGGGGGTCAGGTATAGCAACAGAAGCTTCTCGTGCAATTTTAACTTACGGATTTGATAAACTCAAATTAAAAAAGATAATTGCGATTGCAATGAAAGAAAATAAAGCATCGATCAGAGTAATGGAAAAAGCCGGAATGGAATTCGAAAAATTTGCACCCTATGAACCTGGGAGTGAAGATGCCGTCTGGTATTATTGCGACCAAAAGCTTTTAACAACAAATAAATGCTATTAAAACGAGTGTTTATTGAGAACACTATGAGCAAGCTACAAGTTAAAAACACTCGAATGAAAATTCTATTTTTCACTATCATTTCTGTTTTGCATAGAGTGAAAAAACAAATCTAATTGTCAAACAGCAAAGAAATTTATATCATAAACCTATTTCTATTTATGTAAATGGATTTCCAAAAAATAAAAAAATCACATTCACGTTGAAAGCAACAAATGCTAAAATCATAATTGGAGTTAAAAAGTAATAGATATTTCAGACTCGAACGGTAATATTAACTTATCTAAACAACCATCTATTGGAGGCAATTCTTCGAGGTAAAACCGTTTTATTATATTTACCGTCGTCATTAATTATAAAAATTATGTGTAGATACGGAATGACTACATACAAACAACATTATGCTTGTTTTGAATGTCGAAAAACATTTAAACGTAAATTATTGGTTGATATTGATAAAGGAGCAGCCTATTCAAAAGATTTTGAAAGTGTTCCTTCAAAATGCCCTGAGTGTAGTGCATTAATGGCAAATATGGGGTTGGATTTCGAATCCCCCAAGAAAAATGACTTAAAAACTTGGAGCCATATGAAAAACCTATACAAAAGCGGAATTACTTTCCACTCTTGTGGTTGTTCTGGACCAGGTTATATTCCAAAAGACAAACCTCAACTATTAGAGTTTTTAAATGAGAAAAGAGAAGGGTTTATTAAACATAAAAGATTCTGGTCTAATAGAATCGAACCAAAGACCAATAGTGAAAAAAATAAAGATTTAACCAACAACAGTCATTACATATATAGCATACCTAATAAAATAAAATCTGGTACAAAAAAGAACAAAAAAGCTGATAAAGTTTTAGCAGTTCAATATTGGGCTGAAAAAATTGACGAAATAGAACTTCAGATAAACAAACTAAACTATTGACAATAATACCTATATTGTCATAGCAGCTAATTGATAAATCGAATGACTATTGTATTTTTATAAAAGTGCAATGCCTATCAAAAAGAAAAGCTAGAAATCAATGAACAGAAAAATCCAAAAAGCATAGTAATTTTTTGCTCTGCTTAGATACATATATTTAACGTTGGTTACAATTCGAATGAGAAATTTTATATACATATTAATCGGATTTCTTGGTTTAAATACAAATGCTCAATTAATCAATGATGAATCCTATTTAGATTTAGAATTTTTAAAATTTAAGACAGAACTTTTGCACTGTGTAATCCAAAAAGATAAAGAAAAACTTAAAGGTTTTCTTGCAAATCGTGTATTAGAAAGTAAAGACACATGTGGATATCCCGGTTGTACTAAGGATGAATTTATCAAATACTATTTTGAAGAAAATTCTGAAGAATCTTGGAAGAATATGTTAACTATTTTAAGATTTGGATTTAGTAGAGTTGAAGATGAAAACCCCAACAATATTATCTCTCATGACAAAATAATATTTCAAGGACCTTCATATTTAAAAAAAGTAGATAGAGATAACGAAATAATCGTAATTGGAGAAAATGTAAATATAAGAGAAAAACCAAGCTTGAAAGGAAAAGTTATAAGACAATCATCTTTTGAAAAGTTTAGTTGTGATTGTAATATTATTACAATGAAGAAAAGTACATATCAAACGGTTGACGGAATAAATTGGCTTGAAATAAAGCTAAAATCCGGACAAGCTGGATATATTTCAGTAGAATTAACTTCTTATTCCCTAATAAAAGAAATGACCATTGCAAAAATAGATGGAAAGTGGAAAATAATATCTTTTTTTAACTCTCCAGGTTGTTAAAAAAAATGTATCCAATATTATACCTAAAAATCAGAGCAAAGTTAAGTATCAATCATAAGGTCATTTCTTTTTTTGCTGTGGCACTAAATTTTTTATAACTTAAACAAGAAATAAAAATTGTGTAAATAGATCGATTGGTTCAAACATACTTGCTCCTCTCCTATTCATATATTTAGCGCTACCATTACTACCAAAAATGAATCTAAACTATAAACTTACCAACTTAGATTTTTTAGAATATCAACTATACGCATCTTCAAAATCTAAATCCCATAAAAAGAAACGTCAAAATAGTAGAATTATAATTCCAATTATTTTTTTGATATATGGATTATACTTGACTCTTAAGGACAAAAATTACATTGGAATTTTAGTTTTTGGAATTACAGCAATTTTATGGTTTGCCTTCTACCCTATTTATTCAAGCTGGAGATACAAAAGGCATTTTAAAAAATACGTTGAAGAAAACTATAAAAACCGTATTGATACGTCCGTAGAAATTATCCTTGATGAAAATTTTGTAAAGGCAAAAGACTTCACTTCTGAAACTAAAATAAACGGAACTGAACTTAAAGAATTAATTGAAACAAAAAACCATTTCTTTATAAAATTGACAACCGATTTATCACTTATTGTTCCAAAACATTCGATTAAGGATAAAGCTGAATTTAAAAGACGTCTGGCAGAATTGGGAACCGAATATATTGACGAACTAAATTGGAAATGGAAATAAAAAAGTACTAAGGATAATATACCGTTAGAATGAATCAAAGAACAAGCAACATACTTTTCAATATTGGAATTGCATTTCTCATACTAGGTGGAATTGGATTGACCATTATGGCTTTTTTTACTTTTATCGGATTACCCATTTTTATTATTGGGATAATTCTCATTTCACTGAGTAAAAAAAAATTAAAAACAAAAATCATATGGATTTTTTCTATGATTACTCTTGTAATTTTATTTTGGCCCATTTGGATTAAAATTAATACTGAAAAACCAGAAACCTACCTCATACCAGAGAATTATTCTGGAAAAATAATAATAGTTTACGGAGAAGATTGTGGAATAGAACCTTTAATAGAAAATGGACGTCGAGTTTTAGAAATACCTAATAACGGAATTTTAATTATTAAGCCTGAATTTGAAGGCGGAATTATTGACCACAAATACTACTTTGTCAACAAAAACAAAGAAAGAACAAAAATTGAACGATATGAGAATGATTCAGATAGAACTCAACATGTTCCGGGAATTCGATTGATCGGTTCTGGAGGAATTGGCGGAATCATGATTGATGGAAGTTCTTCAACAGAATCACCTTTAGCAATACGTTATACAGAATTTGAAGTCTATCAAGACACTCTAACTGATTATAATTCTAAGGAAGAACAAAAGTTTGATTCTTTAATGAAAGATATTGTAAATGAGTGTCGAAACTAAAAAAATAGCGATAACAATACCACATGTAATTAATTATAGGTTCTGTGTATGCTAGTAAAATTCTACGTATTTGCCTCTGGCTCGTCTCGTTTGCTTTTACTAACTTAGTCCTTGCTGATACAACTAACCTTTCATAATCATGTTAGCAAACATAAATTCTAATGGCCTATTCGAAATTAAAATATTCTGAATCTCACCCTTTAAAAGCCGAATTGGTAAATAAAAGATTATTATCTAAGGAAGAATTTGTAAATAAATATGAAAAATTCCCTTGGAAAGAATTGTTAGAGGAACAACTGAATGCAGATGACAAAAACATTCATTGCTCTCCTTCTCTAAATGTTGAAAATAATGATGGAAAATTAATATCGGTTTCCATAGTTGGTGAATTAAATGATTATGAATTTTATGTTTGTTTCAAAAGACCAATAACTCGAAAGAGGAAAAAGTGGTTCGGACTTATCGAATATGATTATTACGATAAAGATTTCTGTAGTGTAATCCCCGAGCAAACAAAAAATGACGGGCTTGAAGCTTTTCTACTCTTTTATGAAGGTAATTTTGAGAAATTGGAAGAAAGGTGGTAAAACCAAAGATTCGTTAACATCAAGAAGTATGATGAAGTAATAACTTATTAGTTCTAGCATATTTGATATGTCATCAAGTTTGTATGAAGTATGAAGAAAAAGTTATAAAATCCGCGTAGATTTACAGATCGTATTATGGTAACATTTTGCCTTGATACAATAAAACCTAATAAACGTTGTACATTATGTGAATTGGATATTCATGAATCATAAAAAGATTTACCGATATACTAATATTGAATTGTTTGACCTCATCAAAAATGGAGTCAATAAAAATGACGTTAAAAAAGCTGAATTAGAATTAGAAACTCGGAATCTGACTCAAAAACAGTTATCAGAAGTCGAGACTGAGTACATCAAGTATAAAAAATTCCAAAATAATCGCAAAACTGCTCCTTTGACAACGAGAGAATGGATACCCCTTTTCTTTTTACCATTTTTTATTCCTATGCAAAGATGGAGAAAGTATGATCATTTTTCAACGTCAGAATTTGAACGATATGAAAAGTATGGATATGAAGAAAAGGCACGAGAAGCTAGAAAAGTTCGATGGTATGGAACTTTATTCTGGATTTTAATTATAATAAATATCGTGTTTATTCATAATTACCTCACAAGATAAAAAGAGGTAAAAAACACATAATATTGTCGCCAATTAAGTAACAATTTACACGACTACGACACATATATTAAACATTACCTGTACGCCATAAACCATTAATAAAGTTAAATGAAACAAGCAATTATATTATTTACATACTTAATTATTTCAATCTCATTTTTATCATGTAAATCAGAATCAGAGAAAAAAGATAATCAAATAAGGCAATATACTCCAGCAAACAAGAATTTATTCAATGAAATATTAGCTATGGATAAAGAGTTTTTTGACGCCTACAATACTTGTGATTTAAAAAAGCAAGCAGACATTTATAGTGATGATATAGAATTCTTTCATGACAAAGGTGGATTAATGACCTCAAAACAAGATATTATTGATGGAACCAAACGTAATATTTGTGGAAAAGTAACAAGAACACTATTAAAAGAAAGTGTTGAGGTATATCCGATTCACGATTATGGAGCAGTACAAATAGGTTTTCATAAATATTACAACAATCAAGAGCCGGATGCTGAATCAATACCTATGAAGTTTATATTAATCTGGAATAATCAAAATGGAAAATGGAAAATTAAGAAAGTAGTAAGTCTTCATTAAGAAAACTAATTTTAAAAAAAACAGTGGGTAACAATGTATCAAAACACATAAGGTTTTTATACTTAATCTAAAATATATGAATAGAATTATAATCCTATTATCGTTTTTGACAATTGCATTTATATCCTGTAAAACTTCTAAGGAAGAAATTGATCAACTTGAAATTGCAAGGCAATACTTTAAGGTTCTTGACAATTCTGATTATACTGGAATAAAGATTTGGTTTGCGGATAGTTTAATTACAAAAGAAGGAGAATATAAACAGGTTTATTCTCAAAACGAATACCTGGAGTTTCTAAAATGGGATTCTGTTTTTGATCCTAACTATGAAATACTAGAAATAGAGCAACAAGACGGAATTATTAAAGCAAAGATTTCAAAAATGGATAAAAGAATCTTTTTCCTTCATGAAGAACCATTTATAACTAATCAAAGTATAAGGTTTCAAAAAAATAAAATAGTTACTGTAGAAATAGATTACGTGAATTTTAATGAAAAAACTTGGGAGAAAAACAAAACTAAACTCTTAACCTGGATTGACGAAAATCATCCTGAATTAAATGGATTCATATACGACCAAACAGAAACTGGGGGAATAAAGTTCTTAAAAGCAATTGAACTGTACAAAAACAGAAAATAACGTCCTAAATTACCAGGTGTTATGTCATAGCGATTAAGGAATAGCTAGATGTTTTTTGTATATTTAATATGATATTATGCTTGCAAAATAAAAGCTAGTGAGTAGAAAAATCTACTAATCTTACAAGAGATCGTTGATTAACAACAAAAAATAGATTCTAAATAAAAACGATTAAGAAAACATGACAAATTATATCGACGGATTCGCCCTTCCCATTCCGCAAAATCATCTGGACGAATACAAACATGTTGCCGAAACTGTTGCAAAGATTTGGAAAGAACATGGTGCACTAGCATATTTTGAGTATGTTGGTGAGGATTTAATGTTTGAAGGGACACGTACTTTCCCAGAACTCTTAGATGCAAAAGAAGATGAAGTTATTGTATTTGGATGGGTCGTATTTGATTCAAAAGCAACACGTGACTTAGCAAATCAAAAGGTCGCTAAAGACCCGAGAATGAATAACTTAATTGCCCCATTAACAGATCCTTCAAAAATGATCTTTGATGCCAAACGAATGGTATATGGTGGATTTCAACCTCTCGTCCAATAGATTAACAAGGGGGCTTGATCAGTTATTGACAAAAAATTACAACCGATTTTCTATAACTCACCATGAACAAACTGTTATGTACATCGTCTTAAATTAACTGGTACTAAATGAATGATTTCACAAAAATTGATTATTTAAAATCTGGAAATAAACGTCAACGACAAGCCTATAAAGTGTTGAAAAAAATTAAGATTTTAGATCACCTTAGAAGTTATAACCCAATTTTAACAGGAACAATTCCAATTGATATTGATTTAACCAACAGCGACCTGGATATCATTTGTGAATGTAAAAATTATGAAGAGTTCTCTATACTTTTAACTGAATTATTTGCAAACGAAAAGGATTTTCAAATCAGAACCATAAATTGTAATAATGTGAAATCAATACTAGCAAAATTTAGAATCGAAAGTTTTGAAATCGAAATTTTTGGGCAGAATATTCCTACTCAACAACAAAACGCATATAAACATATGATGATTGAGTATAAAATTTTGAAAAAAATGGGAGCAAAATTTAAGACTGACATTAGGAAACTAAAAAAAGAAGGATTAAAAACTGAACCTGCTTTTGCTAAATTACTAGGGTTAACTGGTAATCCCTATGAAGAATTGTTAAAGGTTCTAATATAAAAACAAAGTATACAATAAGGAAAGTTTATACCCCTTAAAACAGTTCAGGATATTATTTCAAATTTTGTCACTCTTTGTCCTTTTTTGCTAACTTAGTTCACTAGCGTCATATGTCAAACACGAATATCTCATAACAACTTAATGAATACCTTAATCAACCACATAGTTGAACAACTAATTGAAGTCCAGAACGGAAAATTATGGATTGGGAGTAATTTTAATACTAAATTGAATCAAATTGATGAAAATTTGTTTTTCACAAGACCAATAAAAGGTTTGCATAGTATAGCAGAAATAATTTCTCATTTAACCTTATGGAGACAAGAAACCATATTAAAGATTCGAACCGGAAAAGGAAGTAAAACAGACGATTGTGAAGAAAATTGGCTGAATAATCAAAGATTAGAACCAATGGGTTGGCAAAATATCATATTAAAATATAACAAAACCCTAACCAAATTAATAAACCTGCTAGAATCAAAAAGTGATACGTTTCTTGAGGAAGAGTACTATGATACAGATTTTAAAGATTATTATAAATATAGCTTTGTAATCAACGGAATGTTACACCACGATTTATATCATTTAGGACAAATAGGAATAATCATCAAATATTTGAAAGAAAGTTACAACCAATGACTCATTGCATGTTGTTTACTTGTATGGGACTAAACCTTTATAAATTGAATTAAAAACAATAGAGTAAAAAAATAAACGTCATATTAATTAGAAAAAAAATGACAAAAAACATCTATTATGTTAGTGGATTAGGTGCAGATGAAAGAGTTTTTACTTTTTTAAAAATTGAAAATGCTAATGAAACTTTTATTAAATGGTTAGAACCAAATAAAAAAGAGTCACTTGACTCCTATTCAAAAAGGCTGATTGATCAAATTGATAGATCAAAACCAATTATACTTATTGGAGTTTCTTTTGGAGGAATTGTTGTACAAGAAATAGCTAAACATATACAGGTAGAAAAACTTATAATAATTTCAAGTGTCAAAAGTTTTAAAGACTATGGACTTAATCTAAAGCTAGCTAGTTTTACCAAAATATATAAGATTATACCTTCATTTATCCTCAAATGGTCTAATAAATTAACTGCCGATTATTATTTTGGTACAGAGTCAAAAGAAGAATCTAAACTATTAAGTGCAATTATTAATGATACTGATGAAAGATTCATGGTCTGGGCTATTGATAAGATTATGCAATGGAAAAACTTCTCCCAGGGAAAGTATAATATCATACATATTCAAGGTAGTAAAGACAGAATTTTTACAAATAGAAATATAGATAATACAATATGGATTAAAGGAGGTGGTCATTTTATGATCGTAAATAAAGCAAATGAAATATCTGATATTATTAATCAATCTCTAGCTAAGATGTAAAAACACGGTAAATATTAAGAAGCAAATGGCTAAAGATTCAAAAAAACTAAAGAACAATTTTATCTAAAAAAAGGAGATAAATCTAATAGAGATACCTCATTCTATTTCACTTTGATGAATGTGAATGAACAAGAATTATCATATTTAGTAATTTAAGTCAATAGGAACAATAAAATGGATTACAAAAACATTGCAAAAAGAATAATTGAATTAAAAAATGCGGACCTTGAACTTAGGGACAAGCTGATACAAACTGGACAACTCGATGAAGGATATAACAAAGAAATGGAGAAATTGCACAACAAAAATGCTGAAGCTTTAGATGAAATAATAGATGTAATCGGTTACCCTACAATTGATAAAGTAGGTAAACAAGCCAATGAAGCAACTTGGTTAATTATACAACATTCGATCGGGCAACCTTCTTTTATGAAAAAGTGTGAGAAACTATTAGAAAAGGCTGTAAATGATAATAAAGCAAATCCAAAAAATCTAGCGTATCTAACTGACCGAATAGCTGTATTTGAAGGTAAACCACAACGTTATGGAACTCAATTTGATTGGGATAAAAACAAAGAGTTAAGTCCATATAGTTTTGACGATTTGACCAAAGTAAATCAAAGAAGAAAATCAATTGGACTTAATACACTTGAAGAACAGACAGAAATTATAAGAACACAAGCTAAAAATGAAAATCAATCACCGCCAATTGATTTTGAAAAAAGGAAACAAGAAATTAAAAAATGGCAAAAAAAGGTTGGATGGACAAAATAAAAACTATCAATAACCAACCTATGTGAATTGAAAAAAGAAATAAGAGAAAATTACTGTTATGGTTTTAGAAGTAAAAATATAAAATCAATGTATAATTGTAAATACCTAGGTAACATTTTGCTCTATCATGACATATATATTAAATGTTGACATTAATTAAAAAATAGGTTAAAGTATAAAAATGAATAAACTCTGGAAGCTTTCTGAAGCTAAATCTGACAAGTTAATTTTGATTAAAAATCAAACTATTTACAAAGGGAATCTTGATCCTGAAAAAATAAACAAATTCAATTATAATATAGAAACTTCCACAAATAATGAAATTGAAAAGGAATTATTCAGTATACCCTACAAATACATAAAAAAAATAATTAACCAAAAGGGGATTAAGCATATAAAGATATTCTTTGGAAAGGACTCAGAAGAGGAGCTCAATGTGGAGGATGAAAAAATAAAAAACGAAATTTTTGATTTTTTAAAAGATGATATTAAAGGATTAAAATATAAATCTGAATTACCAACTTTTTTAAGTTATTGTAAAGCTCAAATCTTTGCCATACTAATTTTAACCGGAGTTTTTATATGGAGTATGTATTATGCAATTGAAATCGATAACGGAACCGTTTTTGAATTACGTGGAGGAGGTCGTATCGGATTAGCCGGGCTAGTTTTTATATTAGCCAATCTAGGAAAAGTGAAATTAATTATTGGATATTCTTTATTTTTAGGAATTACTCTTTTATCCCTGTTTCGAAAATTAAAATCTAGAGCAGAAAGACAGATTTTACATAGGTAAAAACTGAAGGCAATACCAAGAATTATTGTACATAAGCTATAGTATTGAAAAGTTTTAGAAGTAAAAGATTAAAAAGAGTACAGAAAAATCACTGAATGAGTAACGTTTTGCTTTGTTATTATACCTATTTATTATGAAATCTAAATTATATACGAAAAGATATTTTTTATTGGTCATACTCTCGTTGGGGTCCTTTCTTAATGTATCATGTCAAGAAACCACATATAAACCCGTTAAGTATCCAAATAATTATAAAGCCCAAATTGACGTAGTCTATACCAAAATAGAGCATTGGGAAGGTCGTATGGATATATATACTAATCCGATTTCAGAAAAACCAACTCCCATTGTTATTAATATTCATGGCGGAGGATGGAATCATGGTGTTAAAGAGTCACAAACTGGTTTTGGATATTTTTTTAAGAAAGGATTTGCTGTTGCCAATGTAGAATATCGTTTGGTAGACGTTTCTCCAGCCCCTGGAGCGATTGAAGACCTTCGATGTGCGCTAATATATTTGTATAAACATGCTAAAGCATTAAACATTGATACTAACAAGATCGTTGTAATGGGAGGTTCTACAGGAGGTCATTTGGCTCTTATGACCGGTTTATTGGGTAATAATAGAAAATTTGATACGAACTGTGAATATGATACTAAAATTAAAATAGCTGCAATTATTGATAAATACGCACCATCAGATTTAACATTAATGATAAAGGGATCTGTCAAAAGATGGCTGGGTGATGCTTATAAAAACAAAGAATTTATAGAATCTGTTTCACCATTTTATTATGTAGATAAAAATAGTCCCCCAATACTAATTATACATGGTACCAAAGATCCATATGTTCCATATCAACAGTCTGTGCTTCTTTATGAAAAATTAAAAGCAAATAACATTAAAACAGAATTAGTAACTATTGAAGGAGGAGGTCATGGAAAATTTTCAAAAGAACAAAGATTAATGTTAAATGAAAAAATATGGAGATTCTTAAACGAATTAGAATTGACAAAGGACTAAGTGTAAATTAAATTTTAGTTGATCTCATAAATACAATTAAAAGTTTACTGCTTTAATCCTGTGCTAATATCATCGTCGAAATGTTATAGATAATTTTAAATCTAAATAAAATTGAATATACGCAAAGCAACAGAGCTTGATTATAATCAAGTTTGGGGTATCTTTTCAAAGGTTATTGCAACAGGAGACACATATGTTTTCGATCCAAAAACACCTAAATCTGATTTAAAAAAATATTGGTTTGCAGATTATATGCAAACTTTTATCATTGAAGAAAATAAAACTATTCTCGGAACATACGTTATCAAACCTAATCAAATAGGTTTGGGAAATCATATTGCAAATTGTAGTTATATGGTAAGTCCTAATGCTCAAGGAAAAGGAATTGGAAAAAAACTTTGTGAACACTCTATAAAAACAGCTAAAGAAAGTGGATATAAAAGTATTCAATTTAATATTGTTGTTAGCACAAACAAAGGTGCTGTAGAATTATGGAAACGATATGGATTTAAAATAATTGGAACTACTCCAAATGGATTTAGGCACTCAAAATTAGGATTTGTTAATACTTATATTATGTATAAAGATCTTAGCTAAGAACGAAAAGAAGCACATAAATATCAATATTAAGTGAAATTTAAAAAATTTTATAAAGTGTAGTTACTATACGTCCTTTATTGTCATCTAAAATAACAGACAATAATTGTTTTTCTTCTATTACTTTAAGATTAAATGGTGGAGCCAATAAGTCTAAGCCACTTTGCTTCTTCAGTCTAATTCCTTGTCCAGAAATAATTTCTTTATTAGGCACAAAATCTCCTTTAGGTAAATGTTCTGTTACAATAGCATATTTATAATCGTTTAATTTATTTACTATTCTTTGTACTTCAGTATTGGATAAATGTTGTAGTACTTGTCTTAATAAAGCACAATCTCCAGAGGGTAAATCATCTTCTGCAAGATCTAAACAATAGAATTCTAAATTCGCATCTTTAAATCTTTCTTTATTATATTCTATCAGGTCTTCTACTATATCTACCGCAATATATTTTTTGGTATGCTTTACCAATTCTTTTCCTACATTAAAATCTCCACAACCTAAATCACATACCACAAGGTTTTTTTTGAAGGATGATAAGAATGATGTCAAAACATCAATATATGGATGTACCAATTCGGGGTGATGTGACCCTATACCCGAGTAAAAATTAGTTTTGTTATCACCCCAAAGTTTCATTTCATATACCTGTTCCATAGCATCTTTGGTTGGCCAGGGTTTCTTTATTCTTTTAGTCTCATTTTCTTTCTTCTTCATAAACACTCTATACAAGTTATAAAAGTATGATGATATGTATTCAGATGTAATTATAAAACAAACCTACAAATTATATGTAATAACAGATATTCAATTCTCTATAGCAATCTAATGTGATTTATCCTTTTTGAAGTCAGCAATCCGAATTTATTAGTATTTTAGATTATATAACTAACTGCATTGTTTTATGTACCGCACAAATTCTTACGTTAAGTTTTCAAACCTGAATAGATATGAAAGAACAGCAAAAAAATATGATTGAAAACTATGTTACATCATATAATGAGTTTGACATAGATGGAATGTTGAAAAATTTAGACAGAAAAATTGTTTTTGAGAATATGTCTAATGGAAAAGTGGATTTTAGAACTGAAGGAATACTTGAGTTTAAAAATCAAGCAGAATCGGCAAAACATTATTTTAAACAGCGTAAACAAATCATTCAGTCTTGGAAATTTGATAAACAAAATGTTACTATTGAAATTGACTATAAAGGAATTTTGGCTATAGATCTACCCAATGGATTAAAAACAGGAGAAATTTTAGAGGTGAAAGGCAAATCAGAATTTAAGTTCGAAAATGGAAAAATTAAAAGTATTACAGATAAAAGTTAAATACAAAACACAATAAAACGTATTATTAATTATAACAACGTTTTCATACTACAACAAGCTAAGTACAGTATCAAAAACTAACTGATATTAAGTATCTTTATCCCTGATAAATATTCTCTTATTTCCATTATTAATTCAATACAAATAGTTAAAATCGTATACAAAACATAGTTTTACTCTAAATGCAACACACAACACTTATACTCTATTCCATCATCTTTATTGTAAATCTAATTACTCTAAATGGTTTCACCCAAGAGATGAATCATAATGCATTGATGGACTCAATTACAAGATCAACAAAAAATGAAACAGAAACCCAGAAAATTGCAGTATTGATATATCAGGATGTAGTCTTACAAGATTTTGCCGGACCGATTGAGGTGTTTTCCAAAGCAAAAAAATTGACCAAAGGAAAATATGAAATATTTACAATTGCATTAGATACATCGATAATTCGAACAGAAAATAATACCATTAGATTAAAACCAGATTATAGTATTAAAGACATGCCAGATGCTAATTACCTAATAATTCCAGGAGCTAGTATGCCTGTTATTAATACTTTAGTCCAAAATAATACATTTACTAATTTTATAGCAGATTGGAATGCTAAAGAAAAGACAAAAACGGTCTCCATATGCACTGGTTCTTATTTATTAGCAAATACAAACGCCTTAGATCATAAAAAAGCTACTACTCATTATTTTGTAGCAGATGATTTTTCTAAACAATATCCGAAAATAAAGTTGATCAAAGATGTACGATTTGTAGATGAAGGCAAGTTGATTACTTCTTCTGGAATTACCTCAGGAATAGATGCAGCTTTACATATTGTTGGTAAGCATAGTGGAGAAAAGATAAAACAAATGATTTCAAGAGCTTTGCAATATAAATTTCACGAAAAAGAAGATTGGCCAATAGCACCAAATGGTATGAAATATAGAAGAAAAACCAAAAGCATGAATCATTAATAATCGATTAGAAAATCTATGATGGGATTGAATAACCGAAGGTTGTCCTGTTTTCATTATGATTTAACAAAATTATCCATGGTAGGGTAACATTTTTCTAAGTTGAGATACATACTTATAACGTTAGTATTAATAAAACACACATGAGACAAATTATTTACTTAATTATTGCGATAACGACTCTAAGTTGTACAAATCAAGAAAAGAAATTACCAGACAACTTTGATTTTGGAAAAACCGAAAATGGTTCATATAAAAATGAATATTTTGATATGGAAATCTCATTTGACCCCAATTGGATTGTTCAAGACAAACAACAGATGAACAATATTATAGAAATGGGTAGTGAATTAACTACAGGAGAGGACAAAAACTTAAAAGCAATCGTTAAAGCATCACAGGTAAATACAGCCTACCTCCTAGCCGTTTTTAAACATGAAGTTGGTTCGGCAGTCGAATTTAACCCTTCATTCATGGTTGTTGCAGAAAATATCAATAATTTCCCTGGGATTAAAAACGGAAGTGATTATCTATTTCACGCAAAGAAGTTATTGGAACAATCTCAAATGTCATATTATTTTGAAAAAGAAGTGTATGAAAAAACAATCGGGAAATCTACTTTTTACATTATGGAAGCTAAGCTTGACCATATGAATAAAACAGTAATTCAACATTATATTTCTACAGTAACAAAAGGATTTAGTCTTTCGTTTATTGTTTCTTTCGCAACTGATAATGGAAAAAATGAGTTATATGAAATCATTGAAAAAATTAAAATATAAAGTGAATACCATTGTATGTAGTAAAAAATCATTCTATGGTTTGGAAGAATGTATTGCTGTTCACAAAATTTGTTAAACCTAAAAACTTATCGTCTTCTATTACCCTACTTACTACGTACTAACTGCTATCAACAATTAAAATGACACATCCTCTTAGAAAACATATCGAAGAAATCATTAGCCTTACCGATGAAGAGTTTGATTTTGTTTTAAGTCATTTTGAGCAAATCAAAAAGCGTAAACATCAATATATTATTCAAGAAGGAGAGTTCGTTAATAAAGAATATTGGATTATTAATGGTTGTCTGAAAAGCTATTTCGTTGATGATAATGGAAAAGAACACATTATCCAATTTGGCATGGAAAATTGGTGGATTACGGATTATGAATCTTTTGTAAAACAAGTCGCATCTAAAACCTCTATCGATTGTATTGAAGATAGTGAACTTTTATATATCACATATGAAAATAGGGAACGATTAACTGCAGAAATGCATAAGATGGAACGTTTTTGGGCCAAAAAAAGTAAAATTGGTCGAATTGGACTTCAGAATAGAATTTTATCACTTTTACAAAATTCTGCAAAAGAAAGATATAACTTACTTCTAGAACAATACCCTACCCTTTTACAGCGTGTTCCTAAAAAAATGATCGCAGCCTATTTAGGAGTTTCCAGAGAGACACTTAGTAGGTTAAACTCATAATTTTCTTTTCTTTTCACCTTCAAAATGTGATCTACATCACTTTAAAGAAGTGACATACCTCCTGTGTACTATTCTCATTACCTAGCACCTTTGTATGACTATTAATTTAATAAAAAAATTATGCCATACATTAATATTAAAGTTACTGATGAACAAGTAACATTAGAACAAAAACGTCAATTAATAGCTGGAGTTACTCAGCTACTGGTCGATGTACTCAACAAAGATCCCAAAACCACTCATGTAGTTATTGACGAAGTACCCATCCAAAATTGGGGAGTTAATGGAAATCAATATTTAGGAACCAAAAAATAAAGAAAATGAAAAATAAAACAGTAATTATAACAGGAGCATCCACCGGAATAGGTAAAGCAATTGCAAAGCACTTTATAGAAAGAGAAAGTAACGTTATTATGAATTCTTCTAATGAAGAAAACTTAAAAGCTGCGTACAAAGAACTTGGTTCTCCTTCTAATGCAATGTATTTATTTGGTGATATCAGCAAACAAGAAACAGGTAAAAAACTCATTGCTCTGGCATTAGATAAATTTAACGCTGTAGATGTGTTGATTAATAATGCGGGAGTATTTTCTCCAAAACCTTTTTTAGATGTTGAAGAAAAAGATTTAGACCTTTATTGGAATGTAAACCTAAAAGGAACTTATTTCACCTCACAAGCTGCTATTGCAGCAATGTTAAAGCAAAAAAGTGGTTCGATTATAAATATTGGAACTGTTTTGGTAGAACATGCTATAGATGGATTTCCTGCTACAGCACCATTAACAAGCAAAGGCGCAATACATTCTTTAACAAGGCAATTAGCCGCTGAATTTGGGAAAAAAAATATAAAGATAAACACAATCGCTCCAGGAATAATCAGAAGTCCCTTGCAAGGAAAAATCGGAATTGAAGATGCTGACAGTTTAGCTGGATTACATTTACTAAATAGAATCGGAGAAGCCAATGAAATTGCCGAAGCAGCTTACTATTTAGCTACTTCAAATTTTGTAACAGGAGAAACAATTAATGTAGCAGGAGGACATACCGTTGGCCACGCTATCTAAAAAAAACAAACGATGTATAAAGAAAATATAAAACAAGTCGAAACTCTAATCGATAATTACTTTCAAGGCATTTTTAACGGAGATGTAACCAAGCTTGAATCTTGTTTCCACAAAAATGTAAATATATATGGAGATATCAATGGTGCTGATTATCTAAAAAGTATAAGCGAATATCTTGAAGGTGTAAAAAATAGAAAAAGTCCTAAAGATTTAAATGAAAGTTTAAAGATGAAAATCATAGGAATTGACATTATTGGTAAAATTGCCATAGTAAAACTACACGTTCCTATGTTAGGTTATAATTATTACGACTATTTATCTTTGACCAAAATCAATAATGATTGGAAAATTGTAAATAAACTATTTACTCATGTAGAATAAATAAGAAATTATCAATATTTATAAAAATTATAGCGGTTTGGATATTAGTTCAAACCGCTATTTTATCTTAGCTTTCAAGCTTTAACATGAACTCTTTGATCTTTTCACCTATCAAATCAGGATTATCCTCCTGAATAAAATGAACTCCCTTACCAATATTCACAGACTCTAAATTTGGTATATTTTCAATAATCCAATTACGAACAGGCTCTGGCATAAATGCTCCTGGCTCTGCATAAAAAAAGAGTTTAGGAATTGAAGATTGTTGTAATTTTTCTCTATAATGTTGTACGATCGAAGCTGTCAATTCAGGTTTTCCGTTTAAGGGGACTTGGGATACGAACTTCCAAATTGGTTTTCTGCTTTCTACAGTCTTAAATGGAGCTTTGTAAGCCTCCAACTCCTCTTCTGTCAAAACCCTGGATACCCAGGTAGGTAAAACTTCATTTAAGAATAGGTTATCTTCTGCAATCATTTTCCATCCTTTTGGACCTCTTAATGTATTGAAAAACTCAATATTCTCTTTTGGAAAAAATGTTCCTATATCTTGGATTATCCCCTCCATAAAAACAATAGCTTTTACATTTTCAGGATGGTTAGCAAAGTAATTAAAACCAAGTCCAGAGCCCCAATCGTGTAGTACCAAAGTAATATCCTTTAGATTCAATATAGAAATAAGCTTTTCTATATAAGTATATTGCTCCATATACGTATAATCAATAGCTGGTTTATCAGATTTTCCCATGCCGATTAGATCTGGCACAATAATATGATATCCTGTTCCTTCTACATATGGAGTGATGTTTCTCCATAAAAAACTATTAGAAGGGTTGCCGTGTAGAAAAAGTATTGGACTTCCCTTTTCTTTTCCATATTCGAGTACGTGCATCTTGCTGCCATATACTTCATAATAACTCGATCTTGTTTGACTTTGTTGTACCATTATTTGGGTGTTATAGATTATCACTCAAAGGTATAATTCTTGATTATATGAAGAAAATGAATTAATTTCATCATTTCCATAAATTTACTGCATAATGGGTATTTCTTTAAGAAATTTGAAACTAGTTAACGTGATTGTAAAAGAAGGTTCTGTGACCAAGGCTTCAGAGAAATTATTCCTTTCCCAACCTGCACTAAGTCACCAGTTAAAAAAACTAGAAGAAGAAATTGGTTTAAAAGTATTTAATCGCCTGAATAAAAAGTTAATACTCACAGAGACCGGACAAGTAATATTCAAAACCTCAGAGAAGCTATTAGCATCTATCGATCTACTTAACTCTGAACTGGATGAAATCAAAAAAGGTAAAAAGAAAAAAATCCGTTTGACTACAGAATGTTATACCTGCTACCATTGGCTTCCAAAAGTCGTTCAGGAATTTAGAAAGGATAACCCCGAAATCAATGTTCAGATCAATATTGAAGCTACAAAAGAACCTCTTCAATATCTCATAGAAGGTAAGATTGATATGGCAATTGTAAGCAATACAGCAAATAATCCATCTGTCCATTTTGAACCATTGATTACTGATGAAATGGTTGTAATTCTTTCAAAAGAGAATGATTTGGGTGATTCTGAACATCTTGAATTATCCGATCTTAAAAATCAAAATTTAATTCTCTATGATATTCCCGAAGAGAAAAATTATGTTTTGACCAACATTCTACAAAATAATATCAGTTTGGTAAATTCTATTCAAAAAGTTCAACTAACCGAAGCCATCATAGAATTGGTAAGTGCTAATTTGGGTATTTCAGTTATGGCAAAATGGGCAGTTACTCCATTTTTACAGAATAAGCAGTTAAAAATAATTCCTTTTGAAGCAAATCAAGGGCAAAGAGATTGGTTTATTGCAAGTCTCAATAAAATTTCAGAAACAGAGAGTTTGTTTATCGAGCAAATCAAAAGAGATTTTAAACAATAAAAGTATTCATAAACCGAAAAGAAAAAATTATAAAATCGGTTTAGAGTTGTAGATGGATAGGTAACATTTTGCCATGTCATGACACATATTTATAACATGTCTGTAATATTTGAAATATGAAAAATATATTTTATACTCTTTTTTTAATTACTTCTCTTGGATATTCTCAATCAGGATTTATAGAAGTTGAAATCCGCGATTCGATTAAAATTAAGCCTTTAAGTTTTGAATACAATGTAACTATTGATGATTCAAGATTTCTTAGGCTTTCGCAAGATGGAGAAAAGAATGAAAAAGAAGCAAGAGCAAAAATGAATCAAAAGTTTAATGAACTTGGAGTCTTTTTAAAAAGCAAAAGTTATCAATTTAGAATATTACACAATGAAAATTATGAAATACATAGCTATATTGGATTTATGAAATCTGGATATGCCGTTAAAATCAATAATATTATAGATTTGAATACATTGACTGCAGAATTAAAGACAATGGATTACATTATAGCTTCAATTGGTGAAATGGAATACGAAGAAGAGTTAAAGTCTGAAAAACGTTTATTTAAGAAGTTGATAAACAAAACTAAGGAAAAAGCAGAAACAATAGCAGAATTATCCGGTTTGAAACTAGGGAGAATAATTGAATTTAAAGAGGTGCCAGAAATTGATAATATCACTTTTAACATAATGGACATTTACACTACTAGTCAAGAACGCAAAGAATTTGGTATGGAAAAAGGAAACCTATTCGGGGAAAAGTGGAAAGCTATAATAGTCAAATTTGCAACTAAATAATTTAACAATTAAAAAACATCAAACATGGGAATGATTGGAAATATCGTAAGAGTTAGTCAAAATGAATTAAATACATTTCTTGAAAACTCTGAGTTATTTGAAAACAAAATATATAGCGAGGAGAATTATGATGCAGAATGGAATCTTGATTTAGATAAATCCTGGGAAGGAATACAATATTTACTAACAGGAAAAGGAATGGCAGAATTAGAAGAACCAAATATCTTAACAAGAGCATTTTTTAGTTTTCAAATTTTGGATGAAGAACAAGATTTAGGTTATGGACCCGCTCAATATTTGACTTCTGAACAAGTAACAGAAACGAATTCTGAACTTCAAAAACTTGACATCGATAAACTTAAAAATAAGGTGAGTGGGACTGATATGATTGAAAAAGGAATTTATCCAGAAATTTGGACTGAAAGTGAAGCAATAGAATTCTTATTTGATAATTTTAAAGATTTTTTAGATTTTTATAAAAAAGCATCAGAAAATAACGAAGCTATTTTGTCATTTATCAATTAAATTACTCCATAACCAGGACCATGCTACAGCACTGAAGAAACAGTGTTGAAATATTATGATATCATGAAAAAATCCATAACATTTCTAATACTCATCTCTTCTTTTTTAGGATTAAATGCCCAAAATGAATATGATATTTTAATCAATCAAACATTCATTTCAAATATTGGATCTGTTTGTGAAGAAACTCCAGAACCTGATCCATGTGCTGGTCTAGAAGTCTATTTAATTCTAAAATTCACTAAAGAAAACATTTCAATAGTAGAAAAAGAAATCTCAAGCTGTGGCTCCGAATATATTACCTCTAAGCTTGATTATCATTGGGAGTTAATTCAAAATTCTGAAATTAAGGTACATAGTATCCCTAAAGAAATAGAATACAAATTCTTAAAAGATCTAGTCTTAAAAATTGAAGATGGAAAAATCATTGGATATAAAAAATTATGGAACAAAAAAACCAGCAGAATCGAATTTAAGAACACAAAATTGTTATGAAATAGATTTTATTTCTAATAAGAAGAGAATTGAAAAATGGAAATAATTAATTTACCCGATGACTTAAGGCTACAAGGTTCCTCAACCTTTAAAGTATTTGATTATCAAACTTCCAAAGAATGTTTCAAACAAATGGTATCTCTACAACAGAATACATTTAGTTTTTTGATCGAGGGAAGTAAAGAGGTCTTTTCGGATACGACATCAATTTCAATAGAAAAATCAAACTTCTTATTAATGAAGATGGGGCACTGCTTAATGACAGAAAAACTTCCTAACGCTATAGACAATTATAGAAGTATTCTATTTTTCTTTTCAGATGAATCCCTTTTTGAATGTATCCAAAAGTACAAAATAGAAAACACTGGTAACTATAATCAAGAATCTATTTATTCCTTTCAATATGATGATTTTTTAAAAACGTTTGTAAAAGGGCTCATTGACATTAGTAAACTTAATATTCAAATTCAGGCGAAACTGCTTAAAATAAAATTTGAGGAATTAATATTATATTTAATTCATATCAAAGGTCCTGATTTTGTTTTTTCATTAATTTCTGATGTTGATAGTCAACTACAACACTTTATTGAAATCGTAGAAACTAATAAATTAAATAAACTCACCATAAAAGAACTTTCATTTTTATCAAATATGAGTGTATCCACATTCAAAAGAGAATTTGAAAAACATTTTCATAGTTCACCAAGTAAATGGTTTCAAGATAAAAGACTAGAGTATTCTGCTTTTCTCTTAAAAAACAAATCAAAACGACCATCTGATATATTCGAAGAAATTGGTTATGAAAGTTTATCCAATTTTATACAGGCATTTAAAGCTAAGTTTGGAATCACACCAAAACAATATCAATTAGATTGACCTTTTATCAATACTTTTTGAGCTTAATTACACACAGCATCTTTTATAGTTGTCAATAAATTTGTACTCATAATTAATTAAAAACATTATGAAAAAAACAACTATTATTTTAGGAATCATATTGATGATATCGAGTGTCATGTTTGCTCAACATACGTTTACCTTAACTAGTAAGGACTTAGGCGGGGAAGCAACTATCAACGAAGAGTTTAATGGTTTCGGTTGTACCGGAAAAAATCAATCTCCTCAATTATCTTGGAAAAATGCTCCAGAAGGGACAAAAAGTTTTGCTATAACAATGTACGATCCAGATGCTCCTACAGGAAGTGGATGGTGGCATTGGATTGTATTTGATATTCCATCTAATAAAAACGAATTGGTATCAAATGCAGGAAACCTTAAATTGAATTTAGCTCCAGAAGGTTCAATCCAAAGCATTACAGATTACGGAACAAATGGATATGGTGGACCTTGCCCTCCAGAAGGTCATGGTTTGCATCAATATATAATCACAGTCTATGCTTTAAAAACCAATAATCTTGGGCTAAGCAAAAGTACTAATCCAGCAGTAGTAGGATATTATCTATGGAATAATACGATAGCAAAAGCAAGTATAGTAACTTACTACAAAAGAAGTAAAGTATAACCTATTACTAACAATTATCAAATTAAACGCAAGTTCTTATTACTTGCGTTTTTTATATATTTTCTATTAAAACGTTAACTCATATAAAAAGTAAAACCAATAAAACTTTACATATTCAGATGTTATGTTTGAATTTCATAACTTTAGGATATGAATAAAACGCTTAAACTACAAGAATTCTACTCTAAAAACTTAAATTGGATTCCTGATAATTTAAAAACTGAAATCGGACATTTTAATGTGTTTCAGACAGAAGAATTTTCTGGTCCAAATCCTAAACCCATGCCCTACAGCAGGAAGGATTATTATAAAATAAGCCTGATACTTGGTAAAAGTAAAGTACATTATGCTGATAAAGTTATAGAAATCAATAAACAAGGGCTACTCTTTGCAAATCCTCAAATCCCGTACAATTGGGAACAAGTAGACAAACAACTAAAAGGATACTTTTGTGTTTTTACAGAAAGCTTTTTCAGCCAATTTGGTGACCTAAATAAATACCCTGTTTTTAAATCCGATGGTAACCCTATTTTTGACTTAACATCTGATAATATTACTGAATTTTCAAAAATATTCGAACGAATGTTTACTGAGATAAATTCTGATTATGAATTTAAATATGATGTTTTGAGAAATCTTGTCTTTGAGCTCATTCATTCTGCCATAAAATTAAAACCTACAAACCTTTCAATTAACTATCAATCCAATGCATCCGAAAGAATATCCTCTTTATTCTTAGAACTTCTGGAAAGACAGTTTCCAATAGAAAATGTAAGACAACAAATTAAACTACGAACAGCATCAGAATTTGCTAACCAATTAGGCATACATGTAAATCATCTCAATAGAGCATTAAAAGAAATTACAAATAAATCTACCACTACTATAATTGCTGACAGACTTTTGCAAGAAGCAAAAATACTTTTATCACATACTAATTGGAATATTTCGGAAATAGCAAATTGTCTTGGTTTTGAAGAGACGGCTCATTTTTCAAATTTCTTCAAGAAACATACAACATACTCACCTATTCGATTCAGGAAAGAGTTTATTATTTGATTTTTGCAAATATCTATTTGAAACAGGTAACTTTTTCCTTCATATACTCTTGACCTTTGTACTATTAAATAATTAAAAAAACAGTACAAAATGAATCAAAGTAAAATAGCATTAGTAACTGGTGGAAGTAGAGGTTTAGGAAAAGATATGGCGATAAACCTTGCAAAAAAAGGACTGAACGTTATCCTTACCTTTCATTCAAACAAAACAGAAGCAGAAAAAGTAGTTGCTGAAATTCAAAAAATAGGTCAAAAAGCATTTTCTATACAATTGGATGTGTCAGACCACTCCCAATACAAAGCTTTTTTTAATGAAAAATTAACTTCAGTATTACATAAACAATTTAATACAACCAAATTTGATTTTCTTATAAATAACTCTGGAACAGGAGTTTATGAACCTTTTCAAACCACAACCTTAGAGAATTTTAAAGATATGGTTCATATACATTTAATGGCTCCTTATTTTGTAACTCAAAGTGCTTTAACATATTTAAATGATGGTGGAGGAATCATCAATATTTCATCTGGGTTGACCCGGTTTACTCAAAATGGATTTTCGGCATATGCATCAATGAAAGGGGCAGTTGAGGTGCTTTCAAAATATCAGGCAAAAGAATTGGGAAGTAGAAAAATAAGAGTAAATATAGTTGCTCCAGGTGCTATAGAAACTGATTTTGGAGGTGGAATTGTAAGAGATAATAAAGAATTAAAAAGTTATATTTCGTCAACAACTGCATTAGGAAGAGTCGGTTTACCAACCGATATTGGTCCTGTAGTTGCCTTTTTGTGTACGGATGATTCTAACTGGATAAACGGACAAAGAATTGAAGTCTCTGGTGGAGTTAATCTGTAAAGTTTAGTACCACAGTCAAGAAAGTGCAAGCTTACTAGTTTAGCACTTTTTTAATATATTTATATGATCTGAAAATTTTACATTTATTAAATTTCATTTACAAAACCATAATAATAATAATAATAAGCTTGAAAAATAACTTATTTGGATAAAACGATTAAGAACTTGCATTTAGGTTTATCTGCTACTGTTGTTTTTGGAGCACCTTTACTTTATGGTTTCAACCCTAATAAGATTCTTCCTTTGATTTTTGAATTTAAGGTAGATAATCTAGAGCTGAAAAATATTTTCAGAGCAATTATGGGACTGTACATTGCATTTGCCATATATTGGGTTATCGGAATCAGAAAATCAGAGCATTGGAGAAATGCTACACTTACTAATATTATCTTTATGGGAGGACTAGCGTTTGGAAGGTTGAGTAAGTCTGTCTCCTTTAATTGTAATGATATGGGGAATATATAATCTAAAAAATGAAAGCTACAATGCATAATTAATTATCTATGTAACAATTATAATCTTTTTCATCTTTATGAAAACAAAAACAAACTATAATATACTGACCTGTAACAATTTGACCTAAAACAACTCTTATATTTAATAGAATCTCTAAATATATAAGAATATGAATTCTTCAATCAAAAAAATTAAATCATCATCTTATTTACACTTATTTCTTTTCATCTTCTTAATTGCCTCTTCCACTACTCTTTTTGCTCAAAAAGAAGAACTTTGGTTTGGAACTTATACTGATGACAATGGAAAAATACTTCAAGGAAGATATAACATCATCAAAAAAGGTAGAGCATTAACAAGTATCGTTCTGGCTCCATACGGAAAATCCCCTATAAAATTCACCGTAATTAAAAATGATACAATTCAAAGATTTGTCGAGATTTCGTGGCCAAATAAGCCCCATAGAGTTGCAACGCTTATTCAATATACTGATGGGTATTATGCCGGAAATTTTGAAGATGGAACAAAAATACTACCAATAGTCATTAAAGAATTTAACTTTCAAGATGCTCAATTACAAGGAAATTGGTTCAAACCGAATGAGATTGAAGTAAAAATTATTGATAACACTATTAAATTACTTGACTCTAATGATGATTGGAATAAAAATGATAATAGAATATGTAACTCTAATGATTCTTATAGTCTTTTCTGTGCACTATATAAATCATCTATGACAATTGATGGAGAATATCGGCACTTAAGACCTGCTTTAAAATTTGTTAGGGAAGCTATACAAGAAAAATATCCAAAAAAATACGATCATGTGCTTGTCGATTTCAATAACGCTAAAGAAATTACGCTAACAGAATTACATGGAGTTTTAGAATCAGCAAAAAAAAATCTGATTGCAGCAATGAAAAAAAATTAAAGTTTTAATTTATACTCACCAATAGAACTGCCAATCATAAAGTTATATTGTACACAAAATTTAGAGTAATTTAGTCATAATTAAAAACTCATGGAAATTGTATGTAAAGAATATAGCAATGAAAATATTTCTGATATCCTTCAAATGATGAAGGATTTCAATACTATAGATGGTTACCCTTTTGACGCAAAAATTAGAGAAAAAAACCTAATCGAATTTACAAACAAGCAATCATTAGGGAGATTATATCTAATTAAAAATAGATCTAATATCATCGGATACATCCTTTTAATATTTGGATTTAGCTTTGAATATGGAGGACACGATGCATTTATCGATGAATTCTACATTAAAGATGATTTTCGAAATCAAGGCATTGGTAAAATGGTATTAGAATTTATTGAAAAACAATCGCAAAACCTTAAAATTAATGCAATTCATCTGGAAGTAGAACATCATAATAAAAGTGCTAATCATTTATACTTAAAACAAGGGTTTAAAGATAATCAACGTGCACTATTAACTAAGAAAATAAAAACTAGTACTATTAATAATTAGAACCTTTAGATAATCAAAAGTAACATTGAGAGTAATAACAAAGAAATCTGAAATTAAGGAACTCCTTCAAAAATGTCTGTTAGAATATCACTCTGATGGATTAACACAATGTATTTCTAAGCTAAATACTCTAATTCTTTCAAATAAAGTTAAATTTCCATTGTTAGAATACTGCGCAGAAGAATTTTATAAAGAAGTTCCTCAAAATAAGCAGTTATCTTTTTGTGATAAAATTCAATCCTTAAAAACCGAAGGCGGAAATGTAATTTTAGGAATTATGTTACAAAAAAGATTACAGGAAAATTTTACAGAATCTATTAGTAAAGCCACTGCATACATTGCAGATGCAGACATCTGGTATGTTTGTGATATTATTGGAGAACGCGTTTTTGGGTTTGCTTTATTACATCAACCAAAATCTACAATATCTCAAATAAAAAAATTATCATCTCATGAGTCTAATTGGGTTATACGTTCCTTAGGAGCAGGCATTCATTATGCGATTAAAAAGGGATTAGATAAAAAGAATGTAAAAACCGTTTTTACATTATTATTATCAATGGCAAATACAAAAGACAAAGAAATAAGACAAGGAGTAGGCTGGGCTGCGAAAACCACTGCAAAATTTCATCCAGATATTATTAAGTTTTATAGACATGAAATTGATAACCCCAATCAAGTGGCGCATTGGTTTAGAACCAAAATTTCAATAGGCTTAAACAGAAATAATTATGCCAAGAGAAATTAAAGTAAAATCGGTTTTAAACAAAACTAAGAGACGAGATTCTTGGTTTTTAGATGACTACACACTTAATCTATATAGTAGTTGTTCTTTCAATTGTTTATATTGTTATATTAGAGGAAGTAAATACGGGACAAATCTTGAAGAAAGCTTATCGGTTAAAACAAATGCAATTGAAATATTAGACCGTCAATTATTTAATCGGGTAAAAAAAGGTCAATACGGAATTATAGTACTCTCATCAGCAACAGACCCCTATCTTAAAGTAGAGAAAGAGTATCAATTGACCAGAAGCGCTCTTAAAATAATTGCTAAGCATAAGTTTCCTGTACATATCATCACCAAATCTGATTTAATTGAAAGAGATTTTGATCTTTTACATCAAATAAACAAAACCGCTATTCTTCCCAATGATCTCACTCATCGTTTAGATCATGGCGTCATCGTCTCTTTCTCCTTCTCTACACTTGATGATAACGTATCTAAAATATTCGAAAAAGGAGCTCCCAAACCTTCTAATAGACTAATTGCTTTACATAAAACAAAAAAAGAGAACTTCCTGACAGGAGTCAGCTTAATGCCTTTGTTACCATTTATTTCAGACACCACAGCACATTTAAACACAATGTTCTCTACCTTTAAAAAAAGTAACATCGATTATATTTTACCTGCAACGATTACTTTGTTTGGTAATAACAAGGCCGATAGTAAAACTCTAGTGTTAAATGCTATAAAAAAGCATTATCCCGAATTAGAAAATCGATATATAAACTATTTCAAAAAGGGTTCTGAAATGCCCGATTATTATAAAAAAGCTTTTTCAAAAAAAATGAATGAACTTTGTAATGAGTATGGCATAAAGAATTGGATAACAAGTAATAATCGTAAATAAAGATGAGAATAACCTTAGATCTTTGTAAAAAATAATGAAATGAACCAATATGTCGCTTTTTTAAGAGGAATTAATGTGAGTGGTTATCATAAAGTTCCTATGATCGAACTTCGTGAAGAAATGCATAAATTAAATTTCAAAAATGTAGCGACAATTTTAAATTCGGGGAACGTAATATTTGACTCTATAAACAATGACTTAAAAAATCTTGAAAAAACAATTTCTGAACATCTAGAAAAGGTTTTTGGGTTTCCTGTTCCGACAATCATAAGACAATCGGAAATGATATATCGTTTGTTAGAGCGTAATCCATTTAGAGATATTGTAAATACAAAAGATATTCGATTGTATATTTCATTTTTGAGAAAAGATATTCAAACTGAATTAGATTTTCCCTGGACTAATAATGACAAATCTTATACAATCCTGGAAAAAAGTAACAAAGAAATAATCAGTATCTTAGATCTTTCTATAGCCAAAACTCCTAAAGGAATGGAAGCTTTAGAAAGGTATTTTGGGAAGGATATCACTACAAGAAATTGGAACACCATTAAACGAATAGAAAAAAAACTCAGGGTCGATTTAAACTAACGTTATCATAATTTAAAAAACTTAAATTAACCTTATAATATTACATATAAAGTATTATTACATTTAAAAAATGAATCCAATTTCACTTCTAATTACAGAACTCAATACCCAAAACTTGTGGGATGGAGAAATAGAATTGAAAAGAAATGAGTATTTAAAAGTAAAAGGAAGTATTGATACTAACTGTTATCTGGTTATCAGCGGTAGTTTAAGAATATTTGTACTGGATGAATTTGAAGAGCATACTATTCGGTTTGGGTATAAAAATAACCTCATTGCCGCTCTTGACTCATTTTTAAATGAAAAACCATCAGATTTATATATTCAAGCCCTAAAAAAGGCAACTTTAAAAGTAATAAGTAAAACAAAACTCATGAATTTAATATGGGCGTCTTCCCAAAATATCAAAACATGGAATATCATTCTTGAAGATTTTGTTTTACAACAAATGGAAAGAGAACGAGATATTCTAACCATATCTCCCTTAGAAAGATACAATCGTGTATTAAAACGTAGCCCTCAACTCTTTCAGGAAATTCCTAATAAATATATAGCATCATATTTGAGAATGACTCCAGAAACACTTTCAAGAATCAAAAAATCTTAATTTCGATCAATGTTTTAAGAGTTTAGAATATAGACTTTTGTAAAAAAACAATGGAAATAACATCAAAAGACTTAATACAGGACTTAATAGAAAGAACCCGAAAGAACATAAACGAAGTAGAGAAATTTAATCAGTTATCAATCGAAGTACTTAACTGGAAAAAAACATCTGAATACTGGAGTATATTAGAATGCTTAGAACATTTAAATTTATACGGAAATTTTTATATTCCTGAAATAAAGCAACAAATAGCAATTTCTAAGCACCATGAATCAGAAAACTTTAAAAGTGGATGGTTAGGGAATTATTTTGCAAAAAGTATGCTTCCAAAAGAAAAACTAAATAAAATGAAGACATTTAAATCAATGAATCCTGCTGGGAGTATGCTAAATAAAGATGTATTGAGCACATTTATCAATCATCAATATATGCTCCTTGATGTATTAGATATGTCTAAAAAGGTAAATCTTACTAAAACAAAAACCGGGATCTCGATTTCTAAATGGCTAAAGCTAAGATTAGGCGATACTTTTAGAGTTGTAATCTATCATAATCAAAGACATATTTTACAAGCTAAAAAGGTACTGAAAGAGGTCAATAGAAGAAAAACATTATAAGGCATATCAATTTATTCTACAATATTTAAACAAAAAGCCTCACTTAAAGTGAGGCTTTTTGTTTAAATATTGTCAAAACATTACTGAACTACTATTTTTGTTGAAACCGAACGGGTACCATCATTAAGTTCTATACTATACATACCTGATTTTACATCATTTAATTCTATTCTATTTTTTGTCGTTTTTCCAGATTTTATAATTCGACCACGCATATCAGTTAATTTAAAACTAATTTCACGGTTATCTCCAATACCTAAATTGACATAACTGGATGTCGGGTTAGGATATACTTGAGCTGAAAATATCTGGTTTTCATTCTCTAATTTACCATCAATACTAACCTCAGCTAATTCTTTGGTTTTAGAACCTGAAGCTCCAATATTTACTGTATAATCTTCTACTTCACCATAACCAAAAGTTTCACAAGAGGTTGGCGCTCCATTCCATTTCATAGAAACTCGCATTCTAGTTGTACCAGAACTGGCAGAAGTTGGAATCGTAAAATTATATGACAAATTACCTGGATTCGAAGTAGAACCTGTAACTACTTGTTCTGAAGCTTCAAAGGATCCATTTTTATTAAAATCGATCCAAACTGCCCAATGTTCGGTATAAGAAGCACTCACAAATCCAACACTTAACACAATTGTATTATCACCATAATTGAGGTTTCCTACCTGAGAAGTAAAATCACCATAACCTCCATTAGCTTGAGTAGTATTGGCAATACCTCCTATTCCAACATAATCAATAAACTCATAATTTATTGTATTTCCTTTTGATTCACAATAGGATACTATAATATCTTGTGTAGTTACAGTTATCGTATTACTTGATACAGAATTATTTCCTGCAGCATCATAAGCCTGTACTGTAAATGTATATGATGTTCCTGTTGTTAAACCAGACACAATATATGTTGTTGAACCAGTAGTTGTTAACAATGTACCATCTTGAAATATAGAATATCCTTCTACACTAATATTATCGGTAGCAGCGGTCCAGGAAAGGTTCACACTATTTTCTGTGATATTAGAACCACTAAGGTTTGTAGGAACAGATGGAGCTTCTGTATCAACACTATTACCTCCTCCATTAAAAGTATGCTTTCCCAAATCATCAGTTGTATTTTGAGGAAAAGAATCCCATTCGATAGATTTATACGTAGACGAAGGAGATGAAATATCTGCTTTTCTTCTTAAGGTAGCATCTTTTGCAAAATTCGATGATCCTCCATTAAAATTTCCAATAATATCTATCAAAACATTATTTTTAAACAGACCTACAGGGTCATTACCATTAAAAGTCATCTCTGAAGCCCCAGAAGTTAAATCTGCAACATTTTTGATTGTATTAGAAGCTGAACTATTTGCTATCACAAAAACATCATTATTGGCTATACTTCCTGATAAATTTAATCCTCCAGACCAAGATCCAGAACCGTTAGTTTGTCGTTTTATTGTATATCCAGAAAGATTAACCGATGCTCCTGTATAATTTGCTATTTCTAATGCTTTATTATTTGATGATCCCTCTATATATTCTGAAAAAAATAATGCGGTTGCGTTACCTCCAGAAGAAGCGCTTTGAGTAGTTACCGTTATGGTGCTACTAGAAGCTGATATATTACCAGCAGCATCTTTTGCTCTTACAGAAAATGAATACGTTGTATTTGCTGTCAATCCTGAAACACTATAACTAGTCGTTGTAGCCGAGGCCAAAAATGTATTGTTTCTATAAATATCATACCCGGTAACACCAACATTATCTGTAGATGTATTCCAAGATAGTACTGTAGAAGTTTGCGTTGTAGAATTAGATACTAAGTTACCCGGCACACTAGGAGCTTGAGTATCATTACCTCCCCCTACATTTCCGAACCTATCTTCTGCTTGTGGTCCTCCCCAAATTTGTGTCGCAAATGCCGGGTTATCAATAAATGGATTCCGGTTTCCTTGAATTCCTTCTAAGATTGGGTTACGCTGTAATTCTAATTGTGATACCGGATCTTCTGCATTCCACTCAAGAAATAATTGAAGCATATTACTATCACTTGCCGCAGGAGAACCAACACCAACATTTTTTGGTAGACAACGATTACCATAATGAATATACATATACATCATCATACGCGCTACGTCACCTTTAAATTCATCTCCAGGATACCAATGTCCTTGAGCCGTGGTTCCTGAGTTTCCAGAACCGTCTGCAAATTTTCTATTTCCTCTGGATGAATTACGTTGTACATCAGAAGGTCTTAGATGATGAGCATCAGAACCTGGGCCTGAAGAACCAAGATTTGGATTTCCTAAAGATCTTGGATATACATGTTCTCTATTCCAATCGGTAGATCCTCCTCCATTATTATTCACTCCTCGAGTTCTGTCTGTTGTCGTATTTCCATCAGTATCACTAAATCCATAAATCAAAATTACCTTAGAAGAATCAGAAGGATCCAGGTCTGTTTGTTTTAGAGCATCCCAGACTCCTGGAGTATATGTAAGAAAAGTAGTATGTGTATTTATAACTTTATTACCCAATTCATTTTGTAGAGCGTTTCCAGATAAATTAAGATTAACATCATTATAATATGATGGTATTTGACTATAACCAATAATTGGAATAGCCAATAATAAAAGAATTATTTTTTTCATTGTGTTGTGAGTTAGTTTATTATGTGTGATTATGCGGATTCGAAACTAAAGTTATTTTCTTAGACTTACTATAGTCAAACGTTATCAAAACGTTACCTAGTATGTTGACAATCTAGGAATTAAAAAAAACATTCAACTTAAAATATTAAAAATCAAACCTTTACAAACCTTAACACTTGTTAATAAGTTATTTCTTACAACACAAAACCAATAAGAAGACCTTACATATTCGGTGGTTTTTATGTAACTGTTATTCAGTATTTTAAACTAAATTTAAGTACTAACATTTAAATATACACATCATGAAAAAAATCTTAAACCTAACAGGAGTTCAGAAGCTATCCAAGGAACAACAACAAGACATAAAAGGTGCTTTTGGACGCGCTACTTGTTGTCCTAATGGACGAGGATGTCTTATCAGTTTTGGTAACCAAAGTTTTTGCGAACCAGGATATTGTGATCGTTGGGGGCGATGTATTTTTGCCTAATCTCGATATTAATCATACAAAAAAGACAAACTTTAGGTTTGTCTTTTTTATTAGTAAATAATTCTAATTGGAATACTATTCTAAATCAAAAATTGGATTATTAACTTTTAAATATACACATTATGAAAAAAATCTTAAATCTAACAGGAGTTCAGAAACTATCTAAAGAACAACAACAAAATATTAATGGATCAGCTTCGAGAGGAGTTTGTTGTCCAAGTGGCAGAGGTTGTCTCATTGCCGGACGCTTTTGTGAACCAGGTCGTTGTAATCCTTGGGGAGGATGTGTCTTTTACTAAAAACATAAACAAAACACACATAATCAACACCTTAACCTGTATAACCCTTTTAATTTAATACCCCAAATTTATAAATATCATGAACATAAACTTGTATTCCCAATAAACGTCTTATAACTTTAGAATACATATTTATACCTGAATTTTAATTACTAACTTTTAAATATTTACACAATGAAAACAATATTGAAGCTAACAGGAGTCCAAAAACTAAGTAAAAAAGAACAACAGGATATAAATGGAGCCAATTTTTCCAGACCTTATTGTAATGGTCCTAATAGATGCTGTGTAAGAACTCCAAGTGGAATAGAATTTTGTGACTATGGATACTGTGTTAGTGGCGGATGTATCTGGGCATAATAAAATATAAATAATGAAAAGAGGATGACTTTATTGCATAAGGTGATCCTTTTTTGGTTAGAAAGCATATCTCAATTCGTATTAACTTTAAATTAAATATATAATGAAGAAAATCTTAAATCTAACAGGGGTTCAGAAATTATCCAAAGAACAACAAGGTCAAATTAAAGGAGCCATTGGTATCGGATGTTGTGGTTCTAACAAATGTCGAGTGAGCTTTCCAGGAGGAAGTTTCTGTGAACCAGGAAGATGTCTTCCATATGGAGGTTGTATCTTTTACTAAGAACGCAATTAGTATAAAAAGACAAACTTTATGTTTGTCTTTTTTATTAGTGAATAATTCTAATTGGAATACTATTCTAAATCAAAAATTGGATTATTAACTTTTAAATATATACAAAAATGAAAAAAATTTTAAATCTTACAGGGGTTCAGAAATTATCTAAAGAACAACAACAAGAAATAAAAGGTGCTATAAGAAATTATGGTTGTTGCAATAGTCAACAATGTCGTGTAAAACTAGCGGGTGGTGCTTTTGGTTGTGAATATTCACTTTGTATTGATGGTTTTTGTCAATACTTGTATTAAACACTAATCATAAAAATTATTCTTGTTAAAAAAATCTTAGAATTAAGTAGAGTTCAGAAATTATCCAAATGAACATTAAGGAAGAATTAAAGGAACCAGAAGAAATCCAGGATACTTTAATATTCAATGTGATCTAAGAGGTATAGGTAATTCTCTTTGTCTCAATAGTACATGTGCAAATCTCTATTACAAAATTCTAAAACAACCTCTTATTTCAAAAAACAAGAGGTTGTTTTTAAGTCATTATGAGGACAGCACTTCAAATGATTGCTTAGCAATCTCTAATTCTTCATTTGTAGGGATAACCAATATTTTTACTTTTGAAGAAGGTAAGTTAATCTCTCGAATCTCTTTTGATCGTATCTCGTTTTGTTTTGTATCTAATTGAATCCCAAGGAACTCTTGATCATTACACACTAACTCTCTAATAACACTAGAGTTCTCCCCTATTCCTGCAGTAAATACAATAGCATCTAAACCGTTCATTACCGATGCATAAGCACCAATAAATTTTTTGATTCGATATGCATTCATTTGTAATGCCAATTTACAATCTGAATTTCCTTTTTCTGCTTCTGCTTCAATATCTCTTAAATCACTATATCCTGTTAACCCCAGCATTCCACTTTCTTTTTGTAAGAGGTTATTTACTTCATCTAATGAATACCCTAGCGAGTTTACCATATAAAAAATAACCGCCGGATCAATATCACCGCATCGTGTCCCCATAATTAAACCATTCATAGGTGCAAACCCCAAAGTATGATCAATACTTTTACCATCTTTGATCGCTGTCATACTACATCCATTCCCTAAGTGAATCGTAATAATTTTTGAGTTCTTTTTCTTTTCCAAAAACGCTATTGCTTTTTCTGAAACATATTTATGACTAGTTCCATGAAAGCCATAAACCCTAATATTATTCTCATCCAAAAATGTATTGGGAATTGCGTATTTATAAGCATCAACAGGCATGGTTTGGTGAAAGGCTGTATCAAATACTGCAACTTGTTTTGCCTCAGGAAAAATTTCTTCAGCTACCAAGATCCCTTCAAGATTAGCTGGGTTATGCAATGGAGCTAATACTGATAGTTTTTCTATTTTTTGTTTTACTTCTTCAGTAATTTCAACTGTTTCAGCAAAAGTACTCCCTCCATGAACCACTCTATGCCCTACGGCTTCAATTTCTGAAGCTGCCTGAATAACGCCTATTTCTTTATCCATTAAATAACTTGCAATAAATTGCAAACCATCCTTATGATTATTAATTATCTCTGTCGCTTCAATTTTATTGATATCTGACCGATAGCTAATTTTTGCATTATCCAATCCAATACGTTCTACCAATCCAGAGCAAATAACTTTTGCCTCTGGCATGGTAAATAATTGAAACTTTATCGATGAACTTCCTGAGTTTAATACAAGTATTTGCATGATCTTCTTTTCTCTTTTTTTTTATAATCCTTGAGCTTGAATTGCAGTAATAATCACCGTATTGTATACATCATCTACAGTACATCCCCTACTTAGGTCATTTACTGGTTTATTTAACCCTTGTAACATTGGACCTATTGCTAATGCACCCGTTTCTCTCTGCACAGCTTTGTATGTATTGTTTCCTGTGTTTAAATCCGGAAAAATTAAAACACTGGCCTGACCTGCAACTTCGGATTCTGGAAGTTTACTTTGTCCTACTCTCATGTCTACCGCAGCATCATATTGTATGGGACCTTCTATTTTAAGATCAGGACGCTTCTCTTTAACAATCGTAGTTGCAGTTCTTACTATTTCTACATCCTCACCTTTACCAGAATTCCCTGATGAATATGACAGCATTGCAACCTTTGGTTCGATCCCAAAAGCAGCAGCAGACTCTGAAGAAGAAATTGCTATTTCTGCTAATTCTTCGGCGTTTGGATTTGGATTTATCGCACAATCACCAAATACCGAAACTCGGTCTTCGAGACACATAAAAAATACAGAAGAAACCACTTTTACTCCTGGTTTTGTCTTAATAAACTGTAGTGCTGGACGAATAGTATGCTGAGTAGTATGAACTGCTCCCGAAACCATTCCGTCGGCATGTCCCATATAGATCATCATTGTACCAAAATATGACACATCTGCCATCATATCTTTAGCCATATCCAGGTTTACATTTTTATGCTTTCTCAATTCATAAAATGTCTGTACATAATCATCATAATGAGGAGATTCTGTTGGGAAAACAATATTTACTTTACTAAAATCAATTGGGATATCGAGTTGTGTAACTTTATTTTTTATTTTTTTTTCATTTCCGATTAAGGTAATGTCTACAACTCCGGAAGCTAATAATCTTGAAGTTGCCCTTAAAATTCTTTCATCGGATCCTTCAGGAAGAACAATATGCTTTTTATGCTTTAATGCACGTCTTAATAAATTATACTGAAACATACGTGGTGTTAACCCCTCTGATTTAAAAGTAATCATTCTATCTGCCAGGCGATCTTCATTAGCATATTTCTCGAATGTACTTATAGAGGTGTTTATTTTTTGTAAATTATCCAAATAAACTTTTGATTTAATAGCTCCTATCCTATTCGCAATAGAAAATGTGCCACTTGGAACGGCTATAATCGGGAATGATAAAGAAACCCCTTCTATAAGTTTAAGAATTGATTGTTCAGGAATTATTCCCCCTGTTAATATAATTCCTGAAATCTTAGGGTAGTTATCAGAAATATTTGCCTGTAACACTCCTAAAATAATATCTGCACGATCCCCAGGTGTAATCACCAGACTATTATCCTTAAGATGAGTTAAATAGTTTCGTAATTGCATGGCTCCCACTCCAAAACTACCTGCTTGATTATTTAAATATTCTTTACCAAACAAAACATTTCCATCTAACTCATTGACAATCTCTTTGATTGTTGGATTTAATAAAGAATTGATCTTAGGAATTACAATTCGATCTACCTCATTAGTGAAATCATTTTCAAAAACACGTTCTAATCCATCTTCATTCCCTTGGGTAACTTTGTTTGCAACAACGGCCAAAACTTCAACATCTTTACTATTAAAAGTATCATAGGCGAGCTTTAAATTACCTACAATTTCTTTATTGGTCTTATCCAATCCACTGGCTACTATTACCGCCGGAATTCCTAAATTTTTTGCTATAACAACATTTATGTCAAACTCAATAATACTACCTTCATCAGAAAAGTCGGTTCCTTCTACAAGGACAAAATCGAATTTTTCTTCAAGATTTTTATATTTTGTTATAATACCATCTATAATCTCTCCTGCCTTACCTTCATTATACTTCTGAAGCACTTCACTTCTGGTATACGCATATGCCTTTTTGAAATTAATATCTAACTCAAAATGAGAAATTACAGTATTGATATGGTTATCTACTTCTCCTGCTGCAGGATCATCAATTATTGGTCTAAAGTATCCTACCCGGGCAACCTTGCCCAGAAGCATACGCATCATCCCTAAAACAACAATAGATTTACCACTATTCGGTTCGATAGTAGCAATATAAACGGCTTTGCTCATGTACATAAATTTGGTGTATACAAAGATACGGTAATGCACTAATGTACCATAAAATCATATGATATTAAAACTGTTTTCTACGATACTATTATGTTATTAACAGTTTGATTTTAATTTCAATAAAAAAAGGTTTAGAAAAACTCTAAACCTTCTTTAAAAAACTATAAATTTTGATTTTTTTTAATTTATATCTTCTCCTTTTTTAAGTTTCTCAAGAGCAGCCGTTAACCTTGGCTTAAATCTTTCTGGTGCTTTTGTCATTGCTATATTTAAAGATTTTACGGCATTTTTATAATCTCCTTTTGCAGAATATGCCCTTGCCAAACCAAAATTTGAAGGCCATGCACCGTTATTATTCTTTACATTATCTTTTAAAATAGCTAACGCTTTATCATTTTGTTTTTGGCTAATCAATCCGGTTCCTAATTGAAAAACCTGACTTGCATTACCTAATTTAGCTGCTTTATCAACAAGTGTCATAGCATCATTTGTTTTTCCTTGTTTTACTAAGATCTGTGATTTAAGAGATAAATTTGAGAACGTTTCTTTGCTAAAAAAGTTCCCGCTAATAGAACCATTAATCCACTCTAAAGCTTTGTCTAATTCACCTGCATTAAAAGCATAATTTGCTGCATTATCCCAATTTGATTGAGTAAACCCTGCAGTATTACGAAGGTCATTTTTAATTCCCGTCATTACTATGCTCTTTACATCTACTTCTATTTTAAACGGAATTTCTTTTTTCTCCCATCGTAGAGCCGCTACAGTACTATTGGCTTCAATTATAGGGAACGAAAAGCTCAAAATTTCTGTGTGTGGTGCCTCTTTAGTTTTGACATCTACTCTTAAAGCATCTTCTTTTTCATCATAAAAATAACTTCCCCAAGAAGTAGAATTATTAGAAAATATTATGGTAGCTCCTCCATCTTCTTTTAATGCTATATGTAAACCATAGATTCCTGCCTTAATATCTTTTCCTTCTACCTTTACGTCATTTGTAAATTCAATAGTTGTATTAAGATTAGCTCCAGCTCTCCAAGGTGCTGCCTTTGATGTACCAAAACCAAGGTCATTATAACCATAAGGTACTAATTTGCCCCATATTTCGCGTTCTTTTACACTAGGTCTTCCATAATCAATTGTAATATTAGTAATTCCCACACGTTGCATTACCTGTGCACGTTGGCTTCCCTCGGGTGTCTTTAATTGTGCCTTCGTATCAATTGTGAATAGCATCATTGCTGCCGCAATACATGCGATAATAAGGTTGGAGTTTTTCATGACTGACTTTTTGATTTAATAATTATTTATAAATAGAAATCGATCTCGATTTCTACCCCAAAACAATGTAAGAGGTAATTATTAATCCTAATGTTACGATAGTGTTAAACTCAATAAAAAATTAATAATAGATTGTTAAACCACTCTTTACTTAACAACTAATTAACAAAACTATATTGCTATTATTTTTAAGGACATGCTTTAGCTTCTTAAAAATTAACCCCTAATTCCAATTCAAAACCAAAATCTGTTTTATATACTTTGGATGTTTGAACTTGTTGAAATATATTGGCTCCCATAACAATCCCAAAGTCTTTAAAAGGGATAAGTTTTATCCCTTGTTTTGCGTTTATACCTATCAAAAAATTAGTCCGTTTTCTGTTTTCTGTGTTTCTTGTAACTTCAACACCTATTGGCACTCCAATACCCAAACCAACATATACTCCCGGGAACATTTTAAAATATCCATCAAAACCTGCTCCTAGTGCAAAATAATCAACAGATTTGTATCCTTTATTCCTCAATGACTCTGGCTTTATTTTATAGGTACTATACGATAATACAAACGGTAAAATAAAACGATCTTCACTATCTGAAAATCCTATATAACTAATGTTATACCCTTCTCTATTTTTACTAAAAAGTTGTTTATATGTAAAAATATCAAACCACTTACCCAATTTGGGTACTGTAGCCAAAGAAATTGGTTCTTTGGATGCCCTAAATTCTAATGTATCCTTTTCAGAAGTTTTATTTTCTTTATAGTTTTTTACAAAAAGTTGCATGCAATATTCTAATGTTGCTCTAACATTCTTTTCATGACTTTCAAATATTCCCGATGTATTCGATATGTCAAAAATCTGATCTTCGTAATGATTAATATTAAAAATTTCTTTTAATGAATTTTCTTCTTTTTCAAAGAAAATTAGATGCGCATATGCTCTTGTTGTTACAGTATTTATAGCACTTTGTGATTGCTGTATTTCTAATGCTTTAATTTTAATATAAATTGGCGTAGCTTCTTTTGAAAAAGGAAAAGAAACATCCATAAATTCCTGAATTGCTTTTGACGCATTTGGATTTAATATTACTGTACTTTGTTTTCCTGAGCTATTATCTACATTACCTAATGACTTTTCTTTTCTTTCGTCCTTTATATCTTTTACATATATTGATATATTATCTGTTTCAAAGAGAACTGTATTAAGACGAATCCTTTCTTGAGCGAATGTTGTAAAGAATATAACTAAAAGCAGTATTGTGCATTTATATTTCATAATCCCTCAATTTTATAAATGACTACTATACACAACTTCGACTTCTTTAATCTCTGCTACGTCAAAGCGCAGTATTAAGTTCTCAAAACTTAAACTTACGATATAGGCTTTTATCGTTTCATTGTTATCATCGATCATCAAAATATAACCACCATTATTATTTAATATCCAGGTTCCGGTTTCTATTGTATTTTCTGACTTAGAAACAAATGTTCCATCTTCCTTAAAATGTATATAATCATTCTTTTCTTTTTTGGATGGTGAATACTCTTTGCTCTTAATTTTATAACTATTCAAATGCCAGATTTCAAACAAATTAGTCTTGTCTATTTTTTGAGCATTGATAGTATTGATAAAAAAGATTAATCCTATTCCTATTAAAGCAAAGGCCATTTTGATTTTATATTCCATATCGTTATTCTAATGTTTTGAACAAAAATATAGATCGCAAAAAGTATGGTGTTTGTTCTTTTTGGACAAAAACAAAAAATTGATTTTGTTAAGAAAACTTAAGTTTAAAATGGATCAGAAAACTATAAGGTTACTTTTATAGATAGTAGTGTTATGCAGAAAATTGAGCCTTAATGTATTGTATCTTTAGCTATGTATCAGTAAAACTCTACCAGCATGATACTATCACGATGGTAGAGTTTTATCTATTTAATATACTTATTCTTTTGATAATTGATCAACAAATTCTTCAAATTCCTTTTTGAAATCAACATATTTTTGACCTGTCGCGGGCCCATTAAAACCTGTATGGATTTTACGTACTTTCCCCTTTTTATCTATAAAAATGGTCGTAGGATAGGATAATACATGATTAAGCATAGGTAATTTCTCTTGTGCCTTTTGTTTGTCTGAGGTACCATATTGAGCAAGAAGAATTGGATATTCTACATTTAATTTTTCTTTCAGTCTCTTTATTGACTTAAAGGCCTTTTCTTCAGTTTTTGCATATTCAAAAGCTAAGGCAACAAGCTTTACATCTTCAGAAGTGTTACGATTATAAAAATCTACATAGTACTTAGTTTCATCCATACAATTTGGACACCAAGTACCCATAATCTGCACTACTACTACTTTGTTTTTAAACTGTTCATCCTGAAGTGAAACTTCTTTTCCATTGGTATCAGGAAAACTAAACGTCAAACTATCATACCCTTCTTTTAAGAACGTTAATGAATCTTCAGACGGTAATTTAAAGTGCTCATTTCTTTTGGCAACAAACGGTTCTTTCCAATGGTTTCCAGAATAGAAAGAGCCATTAAGGGTACTATCTGTTACTTGTGCTGTAAACAGAAATGCATGCGCACCATCAAAAGTAGATAATTGCAACTCATTATTATTCATTACTCCTTCTAAGTAACGGTAGTCCCCGGTGGTTGTTCTAAATGTTCCTGTAACAATATTTCCATTTTGTTTAAAAATCCCTTTAGCAATATATCTATCTTCTTTATTGTCTTCACTAAAAACAGCCTCCCAATTCCCTGTAATATTGTATTCTTCCTTTGATTCAATATCAAATCTATCCTGTTCTCCATATTTTGCTTCAAATGGTACTACTCTATCCAAACTTTCTTTAATAAAACTACCCGAAATTGTCACAGAATCTACAAATTTTGCTGCAACATATCCTTCAAATACAGGAAACTTGATGGCAATTGAATCTCCACTGACCACAACTTCATCAACATTTATAGTTTCTTCTGCATTAAAAATCTTTAAAGTATGATCTTCCATAACCTCCATTAAAAAAGGTAGTTTTTTATTGTCCTGAACTTCTAACGTAGCTCTCCAAGGACCACTTTTAAGATGCATTATTTTGTTGGTTTGATCTTTCTTACAAGAAGAAACAATAACTAAAGAGAATAAGATAAGTGTGATAATTCTTTTCATTATAGAAATTTTATAAAGAGTCCGGAAAGTTACTTAAAACTTACCGAATTATTTCAGTTCATTTTATATAAACATTTTGGTATCTGTTTATTTTAACAGGCAGATTCAATATATTATCTTTACCGACTGAATTAAGAAAGATCACAAATGAAGATTTCATATAATTGGCTAAAACAATTTGCTAACCTAGATTGGGATGCAGAAAAAACGGGCGAACTTCTTACTGATTTAGGACTAGAAGTTGAAGGAATAGAAGCTTACCAAAGTGTAAAAGGAGGTTTAGAAGGAGTTGTTGTAGGGCAAGTTCTTAACTGTGAGAAACATCCAAATGCAGATAAACTAAAAATCACAAAAGTTGATTTAGGAAATGGAGAACCTGTTCAGATTGTATGTGGAGCACCTAATGTATCTGCTGGCCAAAAAGTACCAGTTGCAACTATCGGAACTAAGCTTTATGACGACAAAGGTGAAGAATGGACTATAAAAAAAGGAAAAATCAGAGGCGAAGAAAGTCATGGAATGATTTGTGCCGAAGATGAATTAGGATTAGGAAAAAGTCATGACGGAATCATGGTTCTTAATTCTGACATTCCTGTTGGGACAAAGGCTGCAGAAATATTTGATATCGAAAATGACTATGTTTTTGAGATAGGACTAACTCCAAATCGTGCTGATGCAATGAGCCACTGGGGTACAGCAAGAGATCTAAAAGCTGGTCTACTTCAAAAAGATCTTAATATAGAACTTATTACTCCGTCTGTGAGTAATTTTAGAGTAGAAAATCGATTAAAGAAAATCGATATCGAAGTTACTAATCAAGATTTAGCACCTAGATATTGCGGTTTAACAATTTCTGATATTAAAGTAAAAGAATCTCCATCTTGGTTACAACATAGACTAAAAGCTATCGGAATAACCCCTAAAAATAATGTAGTCGATGTCACCAATTATGTATTACATGAGCTGGGGCAGCCTTTACATGCATTCGACGCACATTATATTGAAGGTGATAAAATTGAAGTAAAAACAGTAGAGGCAGGAACAAAGTTCACAACTCTGGATGAAGTAGAAAGAGAATTACACGAGGAAGATTTAATGATCTGTGATGCTGTAAAACCTCTTTGTATTGCAGGGGTATTTGGAGGAATGAACTCTGGAGTTTCAGAAACAACGACTTCTATTTTCTTGGAAAGTGCATATTTTAACCCCGTTAGTATTAGAAAGACGGCAAAAAGACATAGTCTAAATACAGACGCTTCTTTTAGATTTGAACGCGGTATTGATCCCAATATTACAGAGTACGCATTAAAAAGAGCCGCACTACTAATACAGGAACTTGCTGGTGGAAATATCTCTAGTGAAATACTAGATCTATATCCTAAAAAAATTGAAGATTTTCAAGTGTTTTTGTCTTTTGAAAACGCAACCAAACTTATTGGAGAAGAACTTCCTCAAGAAACTATAAAACAGATTCTAACCTCGTTAGATATCAAAATTAATAGCGTTACAGAAAGTGGGATTGGTCTTACCATTCCTTCTTATAGAAATGACGTACAAAGAGAAGCCGATGTTATAGAAGAAATTCTAAGAGTATACGGGTATAACAATATTGGATTTACTCAAAAATTAAATGCCTCGATCTCTAATATTGATAAATTTTCAGATCATAATGTGCAAAACATAATATCAAATCAACTGGCAGGGCAGGGATTTAATGAGATGATGGCAAACTCGCTTACTACACCAGAATATATTCATTTAAGCGAACAGTTAAAAACTGAAAATAACGTAGAAATGCTTAATCCGCTTAGTAATGATTTAGCAGTAATGCGACAGTCCATGCTCTTCTCTGGTTTAGAAGCTGTATCTTATAATAGTAACAGAAAAAGAGCAGATCTTAAATTTTTTGAATTCGGTAAAACTTATCATCATTATCAAGAAGATAGTAGAATAGAAAACAAGCATTTAAGTATCATTATTACAGGAAACCGGTCTAAAGAAAGTTGGAGAATTAATAACAGCTCACAAGTTAGCGACTTCTTTTATTTAAAAGGTGTTGTATTATCTGTATTGGAACGCCTAGGTATAAACAGATTAAAAACAACTCCAATAAAAAACGATATATTTTCTGAAGGGATTTCATTAACTGTCGGAAAAGCTAAAGTTGTTGATTTTGGAATTATTAAAAAATCAATTCTTAAGCATTTTTCTATTGCTCAAGAAGTACTTTATGCTGATTTTAATTGGGATGCAGTTTTAGAGTATGCAAAACATAATAAAGTAAAGTATTCTGATATTTCAAAATTTCAAGAGGTACGTCGGGATTTTGCTCTTCTTTTGGATAATGATGTAAAATTTGAAGAAATTCATACCATTGCCAAACAGACCGAAAAACAACTATTAAAAGATATAAATTTGTTTGATGTTTATCAAGGTAAAAATCTACCTAAAGGTAAAAAATCATATGCAGTAAGCTTTACTCTACTTGACGAAAAGAAAACACTTACAGATAAACAAATTGACAAAATTATGAACAAACTACAACATAATTTTGAAAATAAACTAGGTGCAGAACTTAGATAAAACAACTTAGGATGCGCTTTAAAAATGCATCCTAAGTTGTTTAGAACTTCTAATTTGATACGACAAATTTGTGGATAATCATATTTTGTTGCATTTTTGGCGTGCCTAAACTTATTTTTTCTAACTAAACACTCAACCAAATGAAAAAAATCTATGTCATTTTTCTGGCAATTTTATCAATTAGTTTTGGATATTCACAAGACAAACTTTGGGAAGTTGATCTCAAAGAAACACTATACGAAGTAGGTTGGATCAAGCAATCTAATGATGGCCTTATTATCGCTTCTGGTGCAAAGGGTTTATTAGCAATGAACAACACCACTGGAGAAACCGTATGGCATAATAAGGAACTTAAAGCTGTTGATAAAAACACTTTTCTTACCATTGATGGTTTACCTCTTTTTTATGTTGAATATATACCACTAGCTGGTAAAACAAGAGGTATTATTATTAACTCTAGTAATGGAGACATTGTTTTTGATACTAAAGATGATGGTTATAGAATAAAAGACTTTACCATATTACAAAATAATGGTGTAATCCTTTTTGAACTGACTAAAGACAAAGAACGCTATCTTATGAGTTTCAGTCTAAAAACTTGGAAAAAAGAATGGATAACAGCGCTTGGGGAAAGTAAGGGCTTCATTAAAAGCCTTATTTCAAAAAGAAGTTTTATAGATCATGGACCATATTTTAACAAAGAGAATAATTTGATTATTGGTATCAAAAATCAAATATTTACTATAAATGGTACTAATGGAGAAATTGTATGGAAACACGAAGCTGATAAGCGAATTAAAGCATTAGTATATTCTGACATTAATAACAGCCTTTATCTTGGTATCAAAAAATCCAATAAACTTACAGTACTAGACCCTATAAATGGAAGTGATATAACTCCCGGTAAATTAAAACTACGAGGTACACTAATAGATGTACGTCCAGATGAAGCTAACAATCTAATTGTTGTAGAAACAGAAGGTTTTAATATTATTGATCCAAAAACAAATGTGTTTAAATGGAAAAAAAGCTTCAAAATAGATTTTCTAGACGAAGTAATTCCTCATCCAAAAGGTTTTATTGCCATTGGTAAGCATGAAAAAGATGGTACTATAGCTCTAGTTAATCCCGAAGGAGATAAAATCTGGGATAGTAAAGTTAAAGGGTATGCATATTATGTGACTCCTACAGAAAAAGGTATTATGTATGTATCTACTGAAAGATCAAATATTCTTGATTTTGTAAAAGGAAAAGATGTATGGGATAAAGATGTGAAATTTAAATCAATCCCGGCAGTTACTTATGATGAAAAGGAAGAAAAAGTAGTACTTTTTGAGAATAAAAAGGGATACAAATTTGATTTAAAATCTGGACAAATAGAATTATTTGCAGAAGATATCGCTCTAGAAAATGTAAAAAAGAAAACCCCACTTGTTGCAGAATATGTAAAAGATGGCGGATATCTATTATTTACCGAACAACATATCTCCTTGTTATCTCCTACAGGAACCTTAAAGTATACTCAGTATTATGAACCTGCATCTAGTCTAAAAGGTTTTGCACAAATGGCTGAAATAGGATTAGCAGTGGCTGGTGTAGATCTTGATATCGGTGGAGCTTTGGAAAATATTGATCAACTTTCTGCCTTGTCTAGCGGTGTTTACAGAAGATCAACAGATCAAAATGATGGTACAGCTACAGAATCTATGGTAGCTGGCTTATATGTTGGAGACGGTCAAAATATGGCTACTGTTTTTGAAATTACAAAAACCAGATACTCTAATTCAAAAAGTATTAAGGACCATCAATTTATAGTTGCAAAAATAAAAAGCGACACTGCTCCTACAAAGCATTCTATAAATATGATTAACAAAAAAACCGGAGCAATCGATAAACAAATTGATCTTTTAGATAAAACACCAAACTATCTAATAGATGTGATCGATGATGTTATTTTCATTAACGAAAAAAATCATTTGATTTCTTCTTATAAGTTTTAGAGATACTAAAATTTAAAACTTAATTTCAAAAGAGGCTGTTTTATGAAACAGTCTCTTTTTTTTGATTTATTTGTATTTGACCTTTTTTGAAATTAATCATCATCCTATCGTACACAAATTAGTTCTAAAACTTATATCTTTATCCTAAAGCAGTAGATAAAACAGTAAATGACATATAGGTGACATAGATATGTCGTAACAAAAACCGTGAGCTCTTGATAGCTTCATTCTAAACAAAAATCAAAATTATGGAAGATCGATCAATAGCAAAAAACTTAGTATATCAACGTAAGTTAAAAGGATACACTCAAGAAGAACTCTCAGAACGAACTCACGTTACCATTCGAACTATACAACGTATTGAAAAAGGTGAAGTAAATCCACATTTACAAACTGTCAAACTTCTTGCTACTGCGTTAGAAATCGAAGTTGATGACCTATTAATCTTAGAGGATCCAAAAGAAGAGACGATTCAGAAAAAATGGCTATTACTAATGCACGGAATTCCTATTTTAGGATTAGGTATTCCCTTATGCAATATATTGATTCCTTTATTTTTATGGATTCATAAAAGAGAGGATCATAAAATTTATGATATTCATGGAAGAGCAATTGTTAATTTTCAGATCACCATTACGATCCTATTTGTATTATCTCTTATCGCATTAGTAACCATACCTGGTGCCTTTTTCTTTTTTATTGCGGTTATCCCATTTAGTATTATTGTAATGATTAAAAATGTAATATCTGCTATAAATTCTCAAAAATGCTATTATCCACTCTCTATTCCTTTTATTAAAAAATAAAAAAATCAATAAAAATACTAAGCATTATATTTCTTTTGTACGTCATAAACTCCCCTAATAGTCATACTATACGAATCTACTTATGAATTTGGAGTATTCAAAAAAATCCATAGTGATCGTCTCATACCCATTTGATCGTATTTCAGAAAACAGGAAAAGGAGTGATGATAATACTAGATAAATTATTCTTAAAGAACTTCTTGAAATTGTATTACATGACATTTATATTCCTTGAAAAGGAAAAAAAATTATATGATATACAAAAAATAAAACACATATAATATTCTAATAAAAAAAGCCAGAATCGAATAATTCTGGCTTTTATATTTTCATAAGCTTTTAGTAATCTAGTTACCTCCTTCTAAAGCTTTTAATTTACTTTTCATTTCATCAGCTTTTGGATTGTCAAGCTGATAATAGATATTCATCAAAGTACGGATAGCCTCTACATTGTCTGGCTTACTTTTTAAGGCTCCTTCAAGATAAGGGACAGCATTTATGTATATATTCTGTCTTTCTACCTTAAGTTCCTCATATCTTTTATTGTCTTTTGAAGATGTACCCAGACCATTCATTTCATCAACAATCTTAGTTTCTCCACCTAGGATAATAGAAGCAATATTAATTTGAGCTGCAGTATAATCTGGCTTCAATTCTAATGCTTTTTTATAATATCCTAATGCTTGGTCATTATCTCCAAGACGAGATGCACTAACACCTAAATTATAAAGTAAGTCTGGATTCTCAGGATCATTAGCAACAATCTGCTCCATAATTTCTTTATACTTAGCGATGTTTCCTAACTTATAATATACATCAGCTTCAGCTTGCATTAAAGCTGCATCATTAGGATTTTCTTTTTTTGCATCACTTATAGCAGCTACAGCTTCTTCATCTTTTCCTTGACTCATATAGATCAATGCTATGTTTTTAGCAATCTCTCCTTTTTTAGATTCAGAAGTGCGAGTTTCTGGTTTGATGTATGAACCAGATTTCACAGATGCATCTCTAATCAATTTTGAATCAAAAGGCTCTACTTTACCTGTTGCTTTATCTGTTGCAACAAATTCAGTTTTAATACCACTAAAATTAAGTTCTTTTAACTCTTTGTAGTATAATAATGCTTTATCATAATCTTTTGCATTAACAGAATTACCAGCAGCATAATATAAATATGTAGTATCTGCTTTATTGGTTTTATATCCTAAATATAATTTTTCTGCTGCACCTTTATAGTTTTTAGCATTTTGATCTTTAATTGCATTTTCTATTAAAGCTTGACGCAATAACTGCAACTTTTGGCTAGCATCTGCAGTATACTTAGATCCACCTGCCGTTTTTTCAATCTCTATTGATTTATTATAAGCATCTGCAGCAGCTTCTACTTTCTCTAAAGATTCTCCAGACGAAGATGCCAAGACCTGACCTTTAAAGAAATAAAATTGAGCTTTCATTTTTTCATCAGCCATATCTAACTGCCCCTCTGCAGCTTTCAATGCATCACTAGCAACATCCATATTTCCGGATTTAAGCGCCTTTGCAGCAGCTTTTAATGCTTGTTTTTGAGAAAATCCAATAGCACTAACTGCTAAGAACAGTACTACGATAAATTTAGTCTTCATTACTTGAGTTTTTAAAATGGGATTTAATTATTGTTTCGTTTTATCATCAATATTCGTGCCATCTGAAGCATTATCAGCATCTGTCATAGGAGAATCTACATCTTCTACAATTTCTGCATCATCTATATCGTCTTCATCATGCATAACTTTTGCTACTGCCGCAATAGAATCTTTACCTTTTAAGTTAATTAAACGTACTCCCTGAGTTGCACGTCCCATCACTCGCAAATCTTCTACGGCTAACCTAATAGCTATTCCTGATTTATTTATGATCATCAGATCATCAAGATCAGTAACATTTTTAATAGCTACCAGATTACCTGTTTTATCGGTTACAGAAATAGTCTTAACTCCTTTACCTCCTCTATTTGTAATTCGATAATCTTCTAGCTTTGAACGTTTTCCGTATCCGTTCTCTGAAACCACTAAGATATTACTTTCCATCTCATTTACAGCAACCATACCAATTACTTCATCTTTTTCATCTGCTAATCGTATACCTCTTACACCTGAAGCACCACGTCCCATAGGTCTCGTTTTCTCTTCTTCAAAACGAATAGCCTTACCTGATCGTACTGCTAGCATCACCTGACTTTTACCATCTGTTAGCTTAGCCTCTAGAAGTTCATCATCATCTTTAATGGTAATTGCGTTTATACCATTTGTTCTTGGTCTGGAGTATTGTTCTAAAGATGTCTTTTTGACCTGACCTTTTTTCGTTGCCATAATGACATAATGAGAATTAATGTACTCTTCATCTTTAAGATCTTGAGTACAAATAAAAGCTTTCACTTTATCATCACTATGAATATTAATCAAGTTTTGTATCGCTCTACCTTTTGATGTTTTACTTCCTTCTGGTATTTCATATACTCTCATCCAGAAACATTTTCCTTTTTGTGTAAAGAATAACATATACTGATGATTAGTCCCTACAAACAAGTGCTCAAGAAAATCTTCATTACGTGTAGTACTTCCTTTTTGTCCTACTCCTCCTCTATTTTGTTTCTTATATTCATTAAGAGATGTTCTTTTGATATAACCTGCATGCGAAATCGTAATTACTACTTTTTCATCAGGAATCATATCTTCAATACTTAAATCTCCTCCAGCATATTCTATCTGAGAACGACGTTCATCACCGTATTTTTCTTTTATTTCGGCAAGTTCTTCTTTGATAATTGTCATTCTACGATCTTTCTTCTCCAAGATATCCTTAAGATCTTCGATAGTCTTCATCAAATCTTCATACTCTGCACGTAACTTATCTTGTTCCAGACCAGTTAACTGACGTAATCGCATCTCTACGATTGCTTTAGCCTGTATCTCAGATAGCTTAAAACGTTCAATAAGCTTTTCACGAGCCTCATCAGCATTAGAAGAAGCACGGATTAAAGCAATGACTTCATCAATATTATCAGAAGCAATGATTAAACCTTCTAAAATATGAGCTCTTTCTTCTGCCTTTCTTAATTCATATTTTGTACGACGAACAACAACCTCATGTCTATGTTCTACAAAATAATGAATCATTTCTTTTACATTCAACAACTGTGGCCTTCCATTAACAAGTGCAATATTATTAACACTAAAAGAAGACTGTAATGCGGTATACTTGTATAAAAGATTTAAAACGATATTAGGTATAGCATCACGTTTTAATACGTATACAATACGCATCCCTTTTCTATCAGACTCATCTCTGATCGTAGAAATACCATCTATCTTTTTGTCATTAACCAGATCTGCAGTCTTTTTAATCATATCTGCTTTATTGACCTGATAAGGAATTTCAGAAACAATGATACATTCTCTACCATTTACTTCTTCAAAACTTGCTTTTGCCCGGATAACAATACGTCCTCTACCTGTTTTAAAGGCTTCTCTAACCCCATCATATCCATAAATTGTACCTCCTGTAGGGAAGTCAGGAGCCTTTATATGCTGTATTAACTCATCTATTTCGATATCGTTATTATCAATATAAGCTACCGTACCATCTACAACTTCAGTCAAATTATGAGGAGGCATATTTGTGGCCATACCAACCGCAATACCAGAAGCTCCATTAATCAAGAGTCCTGGAACCCTTGTTGGTAAAACTGTAGGCTCTTGTAGTGTATCATCAAAATTAAATGTATGATCTACGGTTTCTTTTTCTATATCTGCAAGCATATCTTCAGATATCTTTCTCATTCTTGCCTCTGTATAACGCATAGCAGCAGGACTATCTCCATCTACAGAACCAAAGTTACCTTGACCATCAACTAACATATACCTTAAACTCCATTCCTGAGCCATACGTACCATTGTGTCATATACAGAGGTATCTCCATGAGGGTGATATTTACCAAGTACCTCACCTACAATTCTTGCAGACTTCTTATGGGCACTACTGGCTTTAACACCCAGTTCATACATACCATATAATACACGCCTATGTACAGGCTTAAGACCGTCTCTAACATCTGGAAGTGCACGAGAAACAATAACCGACATTGAGTAATCAATGTAGGCAGATTTCATCTCATCCTCGATGTTGATGGGTATAAGCTTTTCTCCTTCAGCCATAAAAAATTTATTTTATTCTAAAATTGATTAATTAAACGGGCTAATTTAAGTAAATTAAGACGGTTTTAACAGCTATTGACCTATGTAATATACGTAATTTATTAACAATGATCAGGATGTATATGGTTAATAAGTCTACTATCTTAGGTTTTGATTATTAAAGCTTTTTTTGTCTATTTACCATTAGAAGTAAAAAACATTAACAAAAACTACTTGTTTGAGTGACTGTTTTTGAAAAAAAGGAATTACATGACAAAATTTCCTATTCAGTATAGATATATGTTAATCATCGATTAAAAGGAATAGTTTTTGTCAATGTAATTCTAAAAATTACTATTTTAGTTATAAAGAAAAAGAAAGAGTATAATTTATGGATGATAATTTTTCACCCAGAGTTAAAGATGTTATTGCTTACAGTAAAGAAGAAGCTCTGAGATTGGGGCACGATTTTATTGGTACAGAACATCTTATGTTAGGATTATTACGTGATGGAAGTGGGAAAGCAATTAGTATCCTTGATGCGTTAGATATAGATTTGACTAATTTAAGAAGAAAAGTTGAAATCCTTAGCCCTGCAAATCCTGATATAGCGGTGGCCTCAAATGAAAAAAAGAATTTACATTTAACTAGACAAGCAGAAAGAGCATTAAAAACTACTTTTTTGGAAGCAAAACTATTTCAAAGTTCTTCTATTAATACTGCTCATCTTCTGTTATGTATTCTAAGAAATGAAAATGACCCAACTACAAAGCTTTTAAATCGTTTAAAAGTGGATTATGATAACGTTAAAGACCAATTTAAGTTTATGATAACGAACGAAGAAGAATATATAGATAACCCAAAAGCAGAATCTTTCTCTGAAGATGATGATGATTTGACAGGGGATGCGTCTAAAGAAAACCCTTTTAATTCTCCATCTGGAGGAAATAAAGCGGGTAAAAAATCAAAAACTCCTGTTCTAGATAATTTTGGAAGAGACCTTACTGCAATGGCAGAAGAAGGTAAATTGGATCCCGTTGTCGGTCGATCAAAAGAAATAGAACGTGTTTCCCAGATTCTTAGTAGACGTAAGAAAAACAACCCTTTATTAATAGGAGAGCCTGGAGTTGGTAAATCCGCTATAGCTGAAGGACTTGCCCTAAGAATTGTACAACGAAAAGTCTCTAGAATATTATTTGACAAAAGAGTAGTTACTCTTGACTTAGCTAGCCTTGTTGCCGGAACCAAATACAGAGGTCAATTCGAAGAACGAATGAAGGCTGTTATGAATGAACTAGAAAAGAATGATGATATTATTCTTTTCATAGATGAAATTCACACTATTGTAGGTGCCGGAGGAGCAACCGGAAGTCTTGATGCTTCAAATATGTTCAAACCTGCTTTAGCAAGAGGTGAAATTCAATGTATAGGAGCCACAACATTAGACGAATATCGACAGTACATCGAAAAAGATGGAGCTTTAGAAAGAAGATTCCAAAAAGTAATTGTAGAACCTACTAACATAGAAGAAACTATAGAAATCCTTAATAATATTAAGGAGAAATATGAGGAGCATCACAATGTTAGCTATACACCAGAAGCTATAAAAGCTTGTGTGAAGCTAACCAATAGATATATGACAGATCGTTTTCTTCCAGATAAAGCTATAGATGCTCTGGATGAAGCAGGCTCCAGAGTTCATATTACTAATATCGACGTTCCTAAGAAAGTTTTAGATTTAGAAAAAAAATTAGAGGAAGTTAGAGAACTCAAAAATAGCGTTGTCAAGAAACAGAAATATGAAGAGGCTGCGAAACTTAGAGATGATGAGAAAAATCTTGAAAAAGAACTAGGAGTTGCTCAAGAACAATGGGAAAAAGAATCGAAACTACATAAAGAAACAGTAGATGAAGAAAATGTTGCTGATGTAGTTTCTATGATGACAGGAATTCCTGTAAATCGTATTGCCCAAACAGAAAGCAATAAACTAGCGGAGTTACCAAGCCTTATTATGGGCAAAGTTATTGGACAAGACGAAGCTGTTACCAAGGTCGTAAAAGCAATACAACGTAATCGTGCAGGACTTAAAGACCCAAACAAACCGATTGGATCCTTTATATTTCTTGGACAAACAGGAGTCGGTAAAACTCAATTAGCAAAAGTATTAGCTAGAGAACTTTTTGATAGTGAAGATACACTCATTCGTATAGACATGAGTGAATACATGGAAAAATTTGCTGTTTCAAGGCTTATAGGAGCTCCTCCGGGATATGTTGGCTATGAAGAAGGTGGACAACTTACAGAAAAAGTAAGAAGAAAACCATATGCTGTCATTTTATTAGATGAAATCGAAAAAGCACATCCTGATGTTTTTAACATGATGCTTCAAGTTTTAGATGATGGATATTTGACAGATAGTTTGGGTCGTAAAATTGATTTTAGAAACGCTATAATTATAATGACCTCTAATATTGGAGCTCGTAAATTAAAAGATTTTGGACAAGGAGTAGGATTCGGAACAACAGCCAAGAAATCTCAGGCAGAAGATTATGCAAAAGGAGTTATCGAAAATGCTTTAAAAAAGGCATTTGCTCCCGAATTTTTAAATCGAGTAGATGATGTTGTAGTTTTTAATGCTTTAGAAAGAGAAGATATTCATAAAATTATTGATATCGAACTTGATAAGCTATACGGAAGAATCAAAAGCCTTGGATATGATTTATCCCTTAGTGAAAAAGCTAAGGATTACATAACAGAAAAAGGGTTTGATAAACAATACGGAGCAAGACCACTAAAAAGAGCTATTCAGAAATATATAGAAGATGCTTTGGCTGAAGAGATTATAAATGCTCAACTACAGGAAGGTGATAGTATTTTCATGGATATGGATGATGATTCTGGAGAACTTACAATAACCATTAAGAAAGCCGAAAAATCAGCTGAATCTTAAAAACAAACTGAATTATAATTAAAAAAGACTACTATATAGCTATAGTAGTCTTTTTTTTACTTAATCTATTGACGACTAAAAATTTATAATTTTTTAAGTTTATCTTTGTTAGACTAACAAATCAATTTAATGATTACATCTTTTGATTTCAACTTTGGTATAGTTGAAGTACATAATGACTATATTTTGTCAGTCATGAAAGAAGGAGTCACTGTTTTCTCAAAATACAATGACCTTCTAAAAATGGGAGCTAATCAATACTACAAAAACAAGCCTTTTGTATATATAACAAATAGAATAAATTCATATTCTGTAGATCCCGCTATCCATATGGAGATGTCCAAAATAAAAAATTTGATTGGAGTTGCTGTAATATCCAGCGATCCTAGACAAAAAATGCAAACCAAATTAGAAAAATCACTTTTCAAAAAAGAATTCAAATTATTCGAAACTCTGGAACAAGCTTTAGAGTGGAAAAATGAAATTTTGAAAAAGCATATTCGTGATTCAAAAGATGTTAATTAAACAAAAACTCTACTATTTTTAATATATTCGTCATTCACAATAAGGGAAAAACACTTTTTTTTCATCTTATTTAAAGATTAAACTCATATCTTTAAAAAGCTAAGGCATACTAAATGGTTACTTCATATAATTTTGATTTTTGTCATATAGAAATTTATAATGACTATATAAAAGCTGTAATGAAAGCTGGAATTACAGTTTCTCCTGAGCACAATACCATTTTATTACAAGTTGTAGAAAGGCATTTTAAAAATAAACCTTTTGTGTATCTTACCCATAGAATTAACTCCTATGCTGTAAATCCAACCATATATTTAGAGACGGCTAAAATCAAAAACTTAGTAGGATTTGCTGTTGTATCAAACGATCCGAAACAAATCATGCAAACTAAAGTTGAAAAAATATTTTTCGGAAAGGAATTTAAACAATTTGACACTATAGAAGCTGCATTAAACTGGAAAAATGAAACCATTAAAAAATATAAGGATTAATCAACCCCTATCAAAAAATATATAAATACAAAAAGAGCAGTTATGTATAATGACTGCTCTTTTTGTATATTAGATTTCAAGCTTATTTACTTAGCTATATTTACCGCTCTTGTTTCTCTTATCACTGTTACTTTTACCTGACCTGGATATGTCATATCTGTTTGGACTTTTTGAGAAATTTCAAATGAAAGACTAGCTGCTTTTTCATCATTTACCTTTTCACTTTCTACAATTACTCGTAATTCTCTTCCTGCTTGAATTGCATACGCTTTTTTAACTCCATCAAATCCAAAGGCTATACCTTCTAAATCCTTTAGTCTTTGTATATAAGAATCTAACACCTGACGTCTTGCTCCTGGTCTTGCTCCACTAATCGCATCACAAACCTGAACTATTGGAGAAATCAAAGAAGTCATTTCTACTTCATCATGGTGAGCACCAATTGCATTACAAACTTCTTTCTTTTCACCGTATTTTTCTGCCCATTGCATTCCTAATATAGCATGCGGCACCTCGGTTTCAGTATCAGGAACTTTCCCTATGTCATGAAGCAACCCTGCCCTCTTCGCTAGTTTAGGATTTAATCCTAATTCTGCAGCCATTACTCCACATAATTTTGCTACTTCTCTAGAATGCTGTAAAAGATTTTGCCCATAAGAAGATCTGTATTTCATTCTTCCTATAGTCTTAATTAACTCTGGATGTAATCCATGTATTCCAAGATCGATTACGGTACGTTTTCCTACTTCGATGATTTCTTCATCAATTTGTTTTCTGGTTTTTCTTACGACCTCTTCAATTCGCGCTGGATGAATCCTTCCATCGGTTACTAATTTATGTAAAGATAAACGAGCTACTTCTCTCCTTACAGAATCAAAACATGATAAGATAATAGCTTCTGGAGTATCATCAACTATAATTTCTACTCCGGTTGCAGCTTCAATTGCTCTGATATTTCTTCCTTCTCGACCTATAATTCTACCTTTTACATCATCACTTTCGATATTAAATACAGAAACACAGTTCTCTATTGCCTCTTCTGTCCCAATTCTTTGAATTGTATTAATAATGACTTTTTTAGCTTCTTGCTGTGCAGTTAATTTAGCTTCTTCTATGGTGTCTTGAATCACGGCCATGGCATCAGTTTTTGCCTGTCCTTTTAAAGATTCTACCAACTGTTCTTTTGCCTCTTCTGCAGACAAACCTGATATCACTTCTAATTGCTGTACCTGGCTTTTATGTAATTTTTTAAGTTCACTTTGTTTCTTTTCTAAATAATCTTGACGTTGTTGTGTCTCTTTTATTTTTTCTTCTAACTCTGTGTTTAGCTTTTTACTTTTTGATAATTCATTAGAAACTTGAGATTCTTTATCTCTAGTTCTCTTCTCGGCTTCTGCAATTTTTTTATCTCTGGATAATATTACTTTTTCATGTTCAGATTTTAACTCTATAAATCTTTCTTTAGCTTGTAAAATTTTATCCTTTTTAATGGTCTCCCCTTCGCTTTTTGCGTCTCTTATTATGCTTTCAGAAGTTTTCTTAGCACTTTTAATCATTTCTGATGCTTTGCTGCGCTCCAGGACTTTAGCGATGATAAATCCTATCACCAATCCTGCGATCCCGGCAACTATCAAAAATATAATATTATTATCCATAATTTGTGTTAGTGTTTGTATATAAAAAAAGCCTGCACTAGCAAAGGTTCTGTATAAACTCTGTAAAAACAGGTTTAGGGCTAACAAATTGCTCAAGAATCCGCTCTATGGCGGCGCGCTTTTACAACTTAAACTCACCCTTTTTAAATAATTCTTGTTGAGTTTATCAAAATAACAACTAGTGCAGGCAGTAACCTTTATTTATTTTAAAGAACGTTATGATAAATGATCATGTAGCAAATCGTTTAATTCATTCAATCTATTTGCCACATTAATCATATCATCATCTTTATCTATAGTCTTTTGTTCTACTTGTGCAGCAAATTGCAAAGCACACATTGCTAATACATCTTGCTTATCTCTAACCGCATAACTTTGCTCAAATTGCTTAATCATAACCTCTATCTTTTTTGCAGCCTTCCGTAAACCTTCCTCTTGATCAGGGTTAATTGTCAATGGATACACTCTGTCTGCAATAGATAATTTAATTTTAAGCTTATCTGCCATACTTTATTTACTCAGAGAGTTGAGCAATACACATATCAATCTCTCTTATTAAAGCGTTTATTTTGAGCTTTGTTTCTCTTTTATGTTCGTCACTGCCTAGCATTGCATTAGCATTTTTGAGGGCACTGAATTTTTCTTCCCAATGCTTTAATTGATCTGCCTGATCCTCTGAATTGGACTCTAATGCAACAATTTTCTCTTTTAGATCTGTATTTTGTTGTTTCAATAATTCATGCTTATGAAGCAACTTACTTATTCTATTTTCAAGAGAATCAATAATTTCAATTAAATCACTCATTGATAACTTTTACACAATACTTCGTTACACAAAGTTAACATACCAATTGAAAAAACCCAATAGTTTTTAAACTAATTTTAATGCTATCCCTTATTATACTTCAATCTTTAATATTTCTTCTACTTTAGTCAAAGAAGATGCTATTATCTGATGCATATCATAGTAACGATATTCTGCTAATCTTCCGCCAAAAATAACATGTTTAGATTTCTTTGATTCTTCTTTGTACTTCTTAAACACATCTTGATTCCTATCGTTATTAATTGGATAATATGCTTCTTTACCTCTATCCCAACTTTCGGGGTATTCTCTTGTTATGATTGTTTTATCCTGTTTTCCAAATTCGAAATGTTTGTGTTCTATAATCCTAGTAAACTTGTACTCTGAATCATTATAATTAACAACTGCATTTCCCTGATAATTTTCTACATCATGCAATTCATGCTCAAATCGTAATGACCTATATTCTAATTGTCCATACTTGTAATCAAAAAACTCATCTATCTTACCTGTATAAACCACTTTATCTGCCAAAGATTCTAACGCTACTCTATCTTCAAAAAAATCAATGTTAGTTTTTGTTTCAATACCTTCTAATAAACCATTAATGATAGTATTGTAGCCTCCAATTGGTATGCCTTGATAAATATCATTAAAATAATTATTATTATATGTATATCTCACTGGCAACCTTTTAATAATAAAAGCTGGTAAATCTGTGGCTTTAGTCCCCCATTGTTTCTCTGTATACTCTTTGATAAAGGTTTCATAAATATCTTTACCTATTAATGATAAAGCTTGTTCCTCAAGATTTTTAGGAGATTTCACACCATATTCCTTTATCTGCCCATTAATTATCTCTTTTGCTTCCTGAGGTGTTTTGGTCCCCCATAATTGATAAAAAGTATTCATGTTAAACGGTAAGTTATATAACTTTCCTTTTGACAATGATAGAGGAGAATTTATATAATTATTAAATGTTGCAAATTGATTTACATAATCCCAAATTCGCTTATCATTTGTATGAAAAATATGAGCCCCATACTTATGTACATTAATTCCTTCTTTTTGTTCACAATATACATTGCCTCCAAGATGTTCTCGTTTATCAATTACCAAACATTTTTTATTGTGTTTGGTCATTTCGTGAGCAAAAACACTTCCAAATAATCCTGCCCCTACAATCAGATAATCATATTTTTTTTCTTTCACTCTACTTGTTTTTTCTTAAGAAGCTTCTATTTCAATTTCAATTTTCAAAACTAATACATTTATAGCTAATTTATGTGCATATTTATAAGATGAAAAAATCACAACTTGATAATCCTTATATGATAGGGTATAAAAAATAAAATGTATGTATCTTTCAAGCCACAAATCGATATATTTATATGATGGGATATTTTATTTCCAGAAATTACAAATCTCTTTTTAATGCTGCTGGAAAAGCAAAAACAGATTGTGAGTCTATTCTTGCGCAAATGGGATTCAAAAATCTTGGATTCAAACAATCTTCAATACCAAATTCTGCAATAGGTACTATCAAAAACTTTTTAGGCATAACATATGCTTTATTAAGATTACCATATAAAAGCACATTATGCACTCAATATCCGTTAAATAAATTTAGAGGGTATGTCTTATTCATGGCAAAGCTCAAAAAGTGTAAAATTATTACTATAGTTCATGATGTTCGATTTTTAAAAGGAAGAACTGGTAATGCAGATAAAGAATTAAAGAAAATTATTACATCCAATGCCATTATTGTTCATAACGATGCTATGAAAAACTGGTTTCTTGAACAAGGTGTTAAAATACCTATTATTGTACTCGGTATCTTTGATTATATTCTCAAAGATGGACTTCCTGATCAAAATGACAATAACCAGGGAGAAAAACCTCATGAAATAGTGTATGCAGGCGGATTTGGTGAAGGTAAAAACTCTTACATATACGATCTTGATACTCTTAATGAAAAGAATTTTAAGATGAACCTATATGGTATAGGTTTTGATTATCAAAAACTCAAAGTTTCTAAAGAAGAATCTGTTCTATCCTATGAAGGTGCATTTCCTTCTGATGTTGTGGCCTATCATATCAAAGGTTCATTTGGGTTAGTCTGGGATGGTATTTCAACAGAAGAATGTAGTGGACAATATGGACAGTATCTCAAGTACAACAATCCACACAAAACTTCCTTGTATATCTTATGCGGATTGCCAGTTATTGTTTGGGATCAAGCAGCTATCAGTTCATTTATTAAAGAAAATAATATTGGCTTTACGATATCTAATTTAGATCAATTGAGTGATATTCTTGATAATTTATCAGTAGAAGAATATAAAGAAATGAAAAGTAACGTTAATAATGTTAGAACCAAAATCATTTCTGGTGGGTATTTAAACGACGCAGTTAATCAAGCATTAAAAATTACCTAACCTACCAAAAAAATAAGTAGTTTTATAGACAATTGACAAACATTCATATATTTTCCCCCTATATGTATAAATTTTTAATTTTCAGTTTACTAAGTTTCTCCCTTTGTTATGGGCAAAAAGATCTTCCAAAAGATTATTTCATTCACCCATTAGAAATCCCTATTACAGCATCAGGTACGTTTGGAGAATTAAGATCCAATCATTTCCATTCTGGACTAGACATGAAAACCCTTGGAGAAGAAGGACTTAACGTTTATGCATCTGCGTCTGGTAGAATAAGTAGAATTAAGATTTCACATGGAGGATATGGAAAAGCTTTATATGTTGTTCATCCAAATGGATATACCAGTGTATACGCTCATTTAAAAAAGTTTTCACCAGAAATAGAGGCTTTTGTAAAAGAAAGACAATACGCTAAAGAATCTTATGAAATAGAGCTTTTTCCTAAATCTGGTTCTTTACTCGTAAAACAAGGCGATATTATTGCATATAGCGGTAATACCGGAGGAAGTTCTGGACCGCACCTTCATTTTGAAATTAGAGATCCAAGATCAAGACCAATGAATCCTATGATTTTTGGCATAGAAGTAAAAGACACAAAAAAACCCATTATAAATAGTCTATGGGCATATAGTTTGGATAAAAACACTCATATTAATGGCGCCCAAAAACCCGTAAAATTAAAATTAACTCCTCAAGAAGATGGAAATTTTAAAGCAGAAAATGTAAATGTTTTTGGAAAAATTGGATTCGGAATTTCTACCATTGACAAACAAGATTTGGCAACAAATAGCAATGGTATTTATGAAATTGTAACAGAAATTAATGGAGAAAAGAATTTAAGATTAGAGATGAATCGATTTTCTTTTGCCGAAACACGATATGCAAATCGACTTATAGACTATGCTTACTATAAAAATCATCGTAGTAGAATAACCAAACTATTTATTGAAAAAAATAATCCTTTAACCATTTTTAAAAGTAGTATTAATAAAGGTATACTTACAACTGAAGATGGATTGTCCTATAATTATAAAATCCATGTAAGAGATTTTAAAAACAATAAAGTAACCATATTAGTTCCTCTACAAGGGAAAAAAGTTGACTCTATTATCAAGAAAAAGATCATTACGACGCCAGACTTTGCTAAAACAAGCGAAAATTTCACTTATAGTAAAGGTATTTTTGATCTATTGATTCCAAAAGGTAGTCTGTATGAAGATACCTATCTTGATATTTCGGTTAATGGCGAAAAAGCAAAAATTCATAATAACGCGACCCCATTACATAAAAATATGACATTAGTTTTTGATGTATCTCGTTATACTGAAGAAGACAAAAAGAAACTTTATATCGGAAGAATAAATGGTTCTAAGAAGCCATACTATTCCAGAACTTCAAAAAAAGGAAACCGTTTTTCTACAAGAACAAGAACTTTTGGGACGTATTCCTTATTTTCTGATCAACAAAAACCAACAATAGTCCCCATCAATGTTGCCAATAAGAAATGGATATCTAAGGCAACTCACCTTAAAATAAAGATTAATGATTCTGAATCAGGAATAAAAAATTATAGAGGAACTATAAATGGAAAATTCATCTTATTAGAATATGACTATAAAACAGGAATGTTGGTTTATGATTTCAATGATAAAATTATCACAGATTCAGAAAATAATTTTAAACTTGTGGTGTTAGATAATGTAGGAAATAGAGCAACATTCGAAACCACATTTTTTAGAAAACCTTAAAACCTAAATACTTTTTGAAAAATCAATTTTTCTTCCTTCTGATTTCGCTGATTTTAATCAGTATTTCAACTTCGGCTCAAAATGCTACGATTAAAGGTGTAGTTCTAGATGAAAATAATATTCCAGTTCAAGGTGCTAATATCACTTACGATAATTCGGGTACTCAGTCTGATAAAAATGGGGTATATCAACTTAGAATACCTGCCAATCAAGATATTGAAATCAATATATCGCACATAAGTTTAAAAAATCTTCTGTTCACTATTAATCTCCAGGAAAATCAGGAATATGAATTAAACCCAGTACTAAAGACAGATGTTGAACAAATCAGCACGGTAGTTATTTCAGGTAGGGAAAGAAAAGTAGTGGAAGGAATCACTACATTAGACCCAGAGACCATACGCTCTACCCCTTCTGCTAATGCAGGTGTAGAAGGCCTTCTTAAAAGTTTACCTGGTGTAAGTTCTAACAATGAATTAAGTACACAATACTCTGTTCGGGGAGGAAATTTTGATGAAAACCTGGTATATGTTAATGAGATTGAAGTATACAGACCTTTTTTAATTAGATCAGGTCAACAAGAAGGGCTAAGCTTTGTTAACACAGACTTGGTTCGTAATGTAGATTTTTCTGCCGGAGGTTTTCAGGCAAAATATGGAGATAAACTTTCATCTGTTCTAGATATCACTTACAAAAGACCTACGCGATTAGGAGCAACAGCCAACTTAAGTCTATTGGGGGGCAGTGTTTCTGCTGGTGGAATTTCTAAAAACAAAAAATTGGCTGCTATCGTTGGTGTTCGATATAGAGATAACAGCCTATTGGTAGACGCAAGAAATACCGAAACTAATTTCCAACCGAGATTTGCTGATGTACAAACGTACCTTTCCTATAATTTCTCTGATAAATTTGAACTAGGTTTTTTAGGCAATGTAGCGCTTAACACCTATGATTATGAGCCTTTACGAGAACAGGTGAATTTTGGAACCTTGCAAACAGTACAAGCTTTAACAGTGCTTTATGACGGACAGGAAGAAGATCGATACGAAACTTATTTTGGAGCGTTTAAAGGAACTTATAAACCTAATGACAATCTAACATTAAAGTTAATTACATCAGCTTATCATACACAAGAACAAGAGCATTATGATATTTTTGCAGCTTATGCTTTAGGGACTGTAAATACTGATATTGGAAGTGAAGACTTAGGTCAGGTAGAATTTAGTGAAGGGATCGGATCCCAATTAACTCATGCCAGGAATGATCTGGACGCCTTAATTTTCAATATAGAACATAAAGGAACCTATACCGCAGACAAGCATCAATTTGACTGGGGTGTAAAATACACATCAGAAGATATCAGAGATCGATTACAAGAATTTGAAATCATTGATTCTGCTGGTTTTTCTATACGTCCACCAATTTCTGACTTTATAAATGATCAACCTTATACTCCATTCGTTAGTCCAATTGTTCCATTTACTAGTGTTAGAGCAACAAATAAAGCAAAAATTGATCGCATTTCGGGATATGCTCAATATAGCTTACGTTCACATATAAAAGAAAATGAAATTTGGGCAAATATTGGCATACGGTCTCATCACTGGAATATTTCAGGAAATACAGTTAACAGTAGTGATTCTCAAATTGTATTTAGTCCAAGAGCACAAATTGCTATTAAACCAAACTGGAAAGCTGAAATGATTTTTAGAGCTTCTGGCGGGTTATATCATCAACCTCCTTTTTACAGAGAGCTAAGAGATTCTTTGGGTGTAGTTAGACCAGAAGTAAAAGCCCAGCAGTCCATACACATCGTTTTGGGTAATGATTATAGCTTTTCTATGTGGAAAAGACCTTTTAAACTTACAACAGAAGCCTATTATAAAAAATTGACTGACGTAAATCCATATACAATCGAAAACGTAAGAATACGATATCGAGCAAGAAATAATGCAGAAGCATATGCTTATGGGCTAGATCTTAGATTAAATGGAGAATTTGTTCCCGGAACTGAGAGCTGGGTAAGTCTTGGGTATTTAAAAACAGAAGAGAACATTGATAATCGCGGGTATATATCAAGACCTACAGATCAAAGGTTAAAAATCGGAGTGCTGTTCCAGGATTATGTACCAACTATACCTAGTCTAAAAATGTACTTAAATATGGTATATCAAACAGGAGTACCAGGCGGATCTCCTAGTTATGCTGATCCTTATGATTTTCAGACCCGACTAAGAGACTATCGAAGAGCTGACTTAGGAATATCATATGTTGTAGTAGATAAAAATAAAAGACTTAGAAAAGGGCATTTTCTTAATACGTTCAGAGAATTAAGTCTTGGGTTCGAAATTTATAATATTTTTGACAATCAAAATTCAATCACAAATACCTTTGTAAGAGATGCTTCAACTCAGCGCCAATTTGCAATTCCAAATTTTCTGACCCCAAGAGTTTTTAATGTTAGACTCGGAATGAAGTTTTAAAATGATTGTATTAACTCTCAATAAACTTTTTTAACACATCCACCGTATAATCTACTTCTTCTTTAGTATTATACTTCGAAAAAGAAAAACGCACAGAGGGTTTTTGCATATCATCTTCAGAAAGAATTTCAGTTAGGACATGTGAGCCTTTACTACTTCCACTCTGACAAGCACTTCCTTTTGAACTGGCTATACCATTAATATCTAAATGAAATAGTAATATTCCTGCCTTCTCATTAGAAACCGGGAGACAAATATTGATTAATGTATATGTACTATGCCCAGCAGTGCAGCAGTCTGCATTAAATTTTACTCCTTTAATATTATGTTTTAACGTTTCTACAAAGTATTGTTTTAACTCTATTATGTAGTTCTTTTCTTGTTCCAGGTTTTCATAAGAAAGCCGCAGTGCTTCATCCATTCCCACGATATTATGTACACTTTCGGTTCCAGCTCTATACCCTCTTTCTTGCTCTCCACCAAAAATCAATGGTTTCAACCCAGAATTTTTTCTTATATAAGCAAACCCCACTCCCTTTGGACCATGAAATTTATGCGCACTCACCGCTGTAAAATCCACATGTATCTTGTTAAAATCAACTTCATAATGTCCAATTGACTGTACCATATCACTATGAAAAAGCGCATTATACTTTTTACACAAATCCCCAACGCGCTCTATGTCAAGCATTGTTCCAACCTCATTATTAATATGCATCAGACTTACTAGAGTTTTATCATTTGATTTATCAAGTAGAGATTCTAAGTGCTCATAATCAATAGCTCCATTTTTTTGTACGCTTACATAACTCACTGATGCCTCTGTACGAGTTTCGATTTCTTGTACAGTATGTAGTACTGCATGATGCTCTATTTTTGAAGTAATTATATGACGTACTCCAAGATCTCTCACTGCGCTATTTATTACAAGATTATCAGCTTCTGTACCTCCAGATGTAAATATAATCTCTGAGGCACTAACCCCAAGACGACTGGCTATATTTTTTCGTGTATGTTCTATATGGTTCTTAGCAGAACGTCCATACCCATGAGTAGAAGACGGATTTCCAAAATCCTCTTCTAAAACTGAAACCATCTTTGTGATAACTTCTGGTCGTAATTGCGTAGTGGCTGCATTATCAAAATAAACCTTTTGCATAAAACAAAATAATTAAATATATAAACTGATTATTGGAGAAATTTTAAGAATACAAAATTAGTTTAAATAAAATTATTTTCAGCCAGGCTCGTTATAATCTTTCAATTCCTTTACTTTTGTCAGAAATTGTTAAAACATTATAAAATCAGAACATTTTCTATTTTCATTCGTCCTTAAGAGTAGAAATAAATGATTTTAATACATATAAATTTTAATTAGGTGAAAAAGCTATTTTCTTTTCTTTTTTCAATGGTACTGTTGTCTTCTTGCGACGATGGAGATATAATAATTACAAGTTTTGAGTTTGATGATGTTGATTTACAATTTTGCGAGGGAGCAAAAGAAAATGAATTTGTCTTTTTTAAAATTAACGAAAGTAACAATGAAGCTATTTCCTATAATTTTATAAGCGAAATATTCTCTGACACTATACCTACGACATCTTCGATAATAATCGACCTTACTGATGGAACTAATGATTTAATTTACAGAACTTTTAACATCCCTGTCACCGCAACATATTATTGCTCTAATGTACCATCTAGTGACATTAGGATTATTGAAGAACTAATTGGATCCTCTGGTACTGCAGAAATCACAAATGAAATCATTACCGAAGATGATGATGATGGTGTAGATCCAATCGATGAATCTGGAGGTATTGACCCCTTAGGAGATATAGACAATGATCAGATCCCAAACTATCAGGACAGTACTGCTAATGGAAGCCAGGCCGGCCCCACTTGTCCTGACACCAATGAGGATGGTATCTGTGACACATTAGAATCTATATTTGATACTGATGGAGATGGTATACCTAACTATAAGGATCAGGATGACGATAATGACAATATCCTAACGAGTGTAGAGTTGCAAAATGGTATTCCTAATGATGATAACCCTAGAGATACTGATGGAGATGGCATACCAGACTATCTTGAAGAAGATGATGATAATGATGGCGTTCTGACTAGAAATGAAGATGCAGATCAAAATGGAAATCCTAGGGATGACAGAGATGCTTCTAATAATTTATATTACTTAGACAATACTATTCAACCTCCTGTTGTAACTGTAGAACCTGCTCTTGATAATACTGTGCAAACTACTTTTAGAGCTACTTTAGAAATAAACAATCTTATTCTTAATGGCAACACAGATAATTTCCAGGACGGAGAATTTAAATTTGGTTTTAGAGATCGCACCATTCCTAAGACTACAAAAAAAATGTAGAATACACTAGAATATAATTATGAATAAAGTATTTTTCCTTATTATTTTCACTCTTTTGATTAGCTGTAGTGAAGGAGATATTATCGAAAATGATATTAGTAATTTTACTGCTCCTTTAGAAAATTGTTCTAATCAAAGTAATGATACTTTTGTTTTTTTTAAAACAGATTCTGAGATCAATCAATCCATATCGCTTAGTTTTACAAGTACTGTTTTTGAGTTAAATACTATCCCAGACAATGAAGAGTTAACATTAACCATAACACTTGATGGTACTGCAAATGTTTTGATCTATAGGCAATTCGATACTGCCATTAATGGCAGTGAGTATTTTTGTAGCAGTGTACCTCCTGGAGACATCACGGTAACTCAGGAATTAACAAGTTCTAATGGAAATGCAGAAATTAAGTATACTTTACTAAGTGAGACTATGACTGAAGCCACATATACCAGAACCTTTACTCTTAACGACATTACTTTGGAAGGACCTGATATTGCCATACGACAGGAAGTACTAGAATTTGGCAATGATGAAATTACTATTACCAAATAACTTATTTAGGATTTTGGACGATATAAATCTCCATTGCACCTAATCCATATTTTTTATAATCAGCATCAGAGATCCTAACATTATCATATCTACCTAACAAATAAGTAAGCTCTTCTTTTAAAACTCCTTGACCTACTCCATGAATAAAAACCACTTTTGGTATACGTTTATGAATTGCAAAATCTAATTGTCTTTTTGCTGTATCTAATTGCAATGTAACCATATCGTAATTAGTCATTCCTTTTGTTGATTTTGTTAATTTATGGATATGTAAATCCACTTCCATAGGAGGAATATGACGTTCCTTTGGTTTTACCACAGGTCTTTTAGGCTTCTTTTTAAAAACCTCTTTCTCTTGTAAATTTCTATTCACTTCTTCATATGAAGGAATAATTATATCTTCAGATTCAATTTTTACTACTTCTTTTATTAAAAAAGTCATATCAAAACCATCTTCAGTTTCAATAGTCACTTCCTCTGTAGTTAGCCCAACAACCTTTCCTGTAATAGGTTCATCCAGCACCGATACTATATCTCCCAACTTTATCATATCTACTCTTCTTCTTCTTCAACATGTTGATATGCATCAACTTCTGTTTTTGATTTCACATTCGTATTGACTAGAAATACTCCAGACATTAAAAAAACGACTCCAATGATTTGAATATAATAATTCTTTACTGAAGAAGAAATTTCACTAATAACTGCTATTGTTCCTAAAACAATAAAAAGTACACTTATAATCTTTTTAAATTTATTATAATTCATACCTGCAAAAATATTAAATAATAGATTTTTAATCCTCTAAATATTTTAAATAACTTAATTATGTATATTGCACATAACAAATAGTAAAATATTGCCCTTGGAAAAATACATGCTTCCTTGCTTAAATAAAAAGTTATTTGGTGTTGATTGTTTAGGCTGCGGTATGCAGAGATCAATCGTACTGTTATTAAAAGGAGAGTTCTCTGCAGCTTTTCATATGTACCCCGCGATATATCCATTAATGCTTTTACTGGCATTTATTGGTTTCAACTTTTTTATTCAATTCAAAAATGGGAAATCTATTAAGGTAGGTTTAATGATTTTTACGGCGCTTACTATGATTATAAGCTATGTTATCAAAATGAAAGTTCATTTTAACTAATCAAACTATGGAAAAACAAACATTACCCAACTCTACCCTTATTCTTGTTTTTGGTATTATATCAATTTTTGGTTGTTGTTGTTATGGGGTTATAGGTATAATTTTTGCAATTATCGCTTTAGTACTAGCACAAAAGGCCACCGCGGTATATTCAGAAAATCCAGAAATATACAGTGGTTATGAAAATGTAAAGACTGGAAAAATATTAGCGATTATTGGTTTAGTGCTATGTATAATCTCTTTTGTTTATGGTATAGTTCTTTTAGTAATGGGAGGAGCAGATGGATATATGGATATGTTAGAGGAAATCAGAAGATCAACTGGATCATAATTTTATAAATAATAATTTAATTGTTTGGATAAAAATATATCCTAACAATTCCCTTAATCTTTCTTGTATTAACAGTATTGTTACTACAAATAAACTTTTTTTATAACTAAAATCAAATTTATGGAAACTAGTCAAGCAAGACCAAAAAATTACCTAGTAGAATCTATTTTAGTAACTCTTTTCTGTTGCTTACCACTTGGAATTGTTGCAATCATTAACGCAACAAAAGTGAACTCTGCATTTGATGCAGGTAATCATGCAGAAGCACAAAAAGCATCAGATGATGCAAAAAAATGGATGAAGTATGGGCTAATTGGAGGCGTTGTAATTTTAGTAATTTATATACTAATGTTTGCTTTAGGAATGGGAGGAGCAATATTAGGAAATGGTGGATACTAAATGAAATACAAACATGTATTTATAGGGATAGGAGTATGTATATTACTATCCCTATATTATTTCTCTAATCCTTGTGATGTAAATTACTTCCCTAAATGCCCATTTCATACATTAACAGGCTTTCATTGCCCTGGATGTGGCAGTCAACGTGCCTTACATCAACTGTTGCATTTTGAAATTATGGAAACCCTTAATTATAATGCACTATATATTTTGGGACTAGGTACCATTATATATAACACCTCTGTAAATACCATTAATAAGTATTGGAATAAGAATTATTACAACATTTTATACCACCCTAAAACTCCTATATACATAGGGATCATAATAATTTTGTTTTGGATATTAAGGAATATAGACATTTACCCTTTTAATATTCTTGCTCCGTAATCTCAGATAAAAAAGTTATTATCAAAAAAATGACTTTTATTTTATATGAAAGAAGTTATTAGTTTTCTTGAATCCAATATACTTCAGTGTCCAACTAAACAGTTGATTGGAATTGATTGCCTTGGATGTGGTCTTCAGCGTAGTTTCATTTTACTATTAAAAGGTAATATAAAGGCTTCTTTTTTAATGTATCCTGCTCTCATTCCTATGATATGCATGATGATATATTTAATAGCCCATCTTGTTTTTAACTTTAAAAATGGCGCCAAAACCCTAACCTATTTTTATATCTTAAATAGTATACTTATCATTGCACATTATTTCATTAAATTCTAATCATTTAATATGCAAACTAAACAACAACTGCCAAATGCTACTTTGGTCTTAATATTCGGTATCGTTTCAATCGTTACCTGTTTTTGCTATGGAATTCTTGGTCTAATATTTGGAATTATAGCTTTAGTAATTGCAAAAAGATCTATTGAATTATATAATGCTAACCCAGAACTATATATGGGTTATGAAAATCTAAAAGCCGGAAGAATTTGTGCAATCATTGGTACTATAATGAGTTCTTTATACCTTCTTATAATTATAGTATATATCATATTTATGGGAGCAGCTTTAATGCCTTGGTCAGAAATAATGAATCAGTAGCCTATATGTTAAACAAAAAAAGGAGATTACTAAATAATCTCCTTTTTTTAATTTGCACAATACTTATTTCTTTACTCAAATTCTTTCAATGTTTCTGTAATAATATTTACACAATCCATCAATTGCTCTTTATTCATTATTAGTGGCGGTGCAAAACGAATGATATTTCCATGAGTTGGTTTTGCTAAAAGACCATTTTCTTTAAGCGCAACACAAATATTCCATGCGGTTTCACTCTCTTCATCATCATTAATTACGATAGCATTTAATAATCCTTTACCACGAACTAGATTAACTATTTTAGAATTCTCTATATACTTGTTTAATTCTGACCTAAATAGTTTTCCCATTTCGAAAGCATTCTCAGCAAGCTTTTCATCTCTAACCACTTCTAGAGCAGCTACTGCTACAGCAGCAGCAATAGGGTTTCCTCCAAACGTACTTCCGTGATTACCTGGTTTTATTACTTCCATAATATGATCATCAGCAAAAACAGCAGAAACAGGATACGCCCCTCCACTCAGTGCCTTTCCTAATATCAAAATATCAGGTTTTACATTAGGCTCTCCAGAACAATTTTTATCATCACATGAACAATTTCCACAAGTAGCTAATAATCTTCCTGTTCTGGCAATACCAGTTTGTACTTCATCTGCCAAGAATAATACATTATACTTTTCACAAAGTTCTTTTGCTTTTGCCAAATACCCTTCAGAAGGCACATATACTCCTGCTTCTCCTTGTATTGGTTCTACTAAAAAGCCTGCTACATTTTTATTGTTTTTTAATGCATCTTCTAATGCAACAAGATTATCATATTCTATTTTAATAAACCCTGCTGTATATGGTCCAAAGTTTTTCCTGGCTACAGGATCATTTGAAAATGATATGATGGTTGTTGTTCTTCCGTGAAAATTATTTTCGCATACTACAATTTGAGCTTCATTCTCTGAAATACCTTTCTTTTCATATGCCCATTTTCTACAAAGCTTCAATGCTGTCTCTACCGCTTCTGCACCAGTATTCATTGGTAACAGTTTATCAAAACCAAAAAATTCGGTAGCAAATTTCTCGTACTCTCCTAACTTATCATTATAAAAAGCTCGAGATGTCAACGTTAATGTTTGTGCTTGATTTACCATTGCACCCACAATTTTAGGGTGGCAATGTCCTTGATTTACCGCAGAATATGCACTTAAAAAATCATAGTATTTTTTTCCTTCTACGTCCCATACATATACACCTTCACCTCGGCTTAAAACCACGGGTAACGGATGGTAATTATGAGCTCCATACTTGTTTTCTAAATCGATTGCTTGTTGTGAATTTAACTTGTCTAAAACAGCCATTTTTTACTAATTTAAATTTATAAAATAACCATTCCTTCTATACCTTTATCCTTTCGATAAGTCTCGAAAATTCAGCGTGGGAGAGAAATCATCCCTAAGAGAGCCGCAAATTACTAAATCTTTATCAAATTATCAGAAAGGACGGGTTACTTTTAAATAAAACAAGAAAAACACTTAGGATCAGAGGAATATATTACGAATTCAGTTAATTTCTATTTTAAAATCACTAAGTATGTTGCCTTATTCTATTAAGGTTTTTCACCTGCCAAAGAAGACACTTGTAGTTCTAATCTTTTAATTTCTCTTAATAATGCATTTTTATCCATTTGCATCCAAGAAAATAACTTCAATAATGCTGTTATCATAATACAGAAAAAACCTGCGCTACCCCATTTGATAAGTTCATTCGTATTATCAGTATTTAGAAACTGAATAAGACAATAAATGAAAAGTACAAATGCAATAATATTCACAATTATCATCATTATCATAACCCATCTATGCCTGGTATTAAAGAGCCCTCCCACCATATCAATAAGGTTCTGCTCATCTAGTTCGTCATAAAACTTTGCCTCTTCCTGAGTCAATGTCTCTTTAATCAATTGATCAATATCTTTCATTTTATTATCCATGATTTCTATTTTTTAGAATTAATTTCAATTTTTCTCTAGCGTTAAACAAACGCGATTTAACTGTACCTGCCGAAACGTTTATAATCTCGCTTATTTGCTTGATGCTATATTCTTCTAAGTAAAAAAGGTGAAGTACTAACTGTTGATTATGAGGTAACTTTTTAATCAACTTCTTTAATAGAATAGAAGGATCTGAATCATTATGATCGTATTCATTTGTTGAATTTTTATGATCATAATGGTAACTATTTAAACTCTCTAATTCTTTTTTATGTTTACGTAACCAATTAATAGCATTTCTAGTCACAATCGTCAATGCCCAACTCCCAAAACTATTAGGGTCTTTCAGGCTACCAATTTTTTGCAATATAACACTCCAGCTATCTTGAGCAATATCCTTTGAGTTTTCAATATCATTGGTATACCAATAGGCTTGCTTGCATAATTTCACATGCCACCTTTTAACAAGAATTGCTGCAGCTTTTCTGTTTCCGGATTGGCATTGTAAAACCAACAAAGAATCGAATGTTTTATTGGTATTTGTCATACTAACCTTTATACTATAGACGTAGAAAAATGAAATAGGTTCATTTTTTTGTTTCTTTTTTATAAGATATCCCGAATAATTAATAAGTATATCTTTTCTATTCTTATTTTTGCGCCATGGCAAGAAAAAACAGAAGACAAGTCTTTGAAAAGATAGAGGTTATTGACGCAGGTTCAAAAGGCAAGAGTATTGCTAAAGCTCCTGATGGAAAAGTTATATTCATTAATAATGCAGTACCAGGAGATATTGTAGATATTCAAACTACAAAAAAAAGAAAAGCTTTTTATGAAGGCAGTGCAACTGTTTTTCATAAAAAATCAGATAAGCGTGTTGATCCAACCTGTAAGCATTTTGGTACCTGTGGAGGGTGCAAATGGCAATTTATGGGATATGAACATCAATTAGCATATAAACAACAAGAAGTAGTAAATAATTTGACTCGTCTGGGTAAAGTCGAATTGCCTGAAGTAAGTAACATTCTTGGATCAGAAGATCAGTTTTTCTATAGAAATAAAATGGAATTTTCTTTTAGCGACAGTAGATGGCTAACTCTTGAAGAAATTCAAAGCAATACTGAAATTGAAAATAGAAATGCATTGGGATTTCACATCCCGGGAATGTGGGATAAAATCCTCGATATTGACACATGTTATCTTCAAGAAGATCCAAGTAATGCTATACGAAATAAAGTAAAAGCATTTGCCACAAAAAATAACCTCTCCTTTTATAATGCAAGGAAACAACAAGGTTTTCTACGAACTTTAATGCTTCGAATTGCATCAACTGGAGAAATTATGGTTTTAATACAATTCTTTCATGAAGATGTTGAAAAAAGATCACTTTTATTAGATTATATTGCATCCGAATTTCCTGAAATTACTTCATTACAATACACAATTAATCCAAAAGGTAATGATACTATATATGATCAAGATGTTATTTGTTATAAAGGGAAAGATCATATTGAGGAGGAAATGGAAGGTTTACGTTTTAAAATCAATGCGAAATCTTTTTATCAAACCAATTCAAAACAAGCATATGAGTTGTATAAAATAACTCGAGATTTTGCTAATCTTACAGGAGAAGAATTAGTATATGACCTATATACAGGAACGGGAACTATTGCTCAATTTGTTGCAAAAAAAGCTAAAAAAGTAATTGGTGTAGAAGCTGTTCCTGAAGCAATTGAAGATGCCAAGGAGAATGCAAAACGTAATAACATTAACAATACAGAATTTTATGTTGGTGATATGAAAAAAGTTTTCACCAAAGATTTTATAGCATTACATGGTCAACCAGAAGTAGTTATTACAGACCCGCCTAGGGATGGGATGCATAAAGATGTTGTTGGCCAACTACTAAACATTTCTCCAGAAAAAATAGTGTATGTTAGTTGCAATAGCGCAACACAAGCTAGAGATCTGACATTATTAGATGAAAAATATAAAATAAGTAAAGTGCAACCCGTAGATATGTTTCCTCAAACATATCATGTTGAAAACGTCGTTTTACTCGAAAAACGATAATTCAAAAATTCGTTAAAATTCTACCGTTAGTTTTATTTTAAAAACTAGAGAATATAAATTTTTGCACGCATTTCATCTATTTTTTTAATCATTTCATATTTTATTACAGCATTATTCATTAATTTATTAATGAATAATGCCATAATTAGTTATAATCTCATTTTCTTTAACAAAAAACAATTAAAAATCTGAAATTCAATATCTTGAATTCAAAATAAAACTAAATTACGTTTAATATTTCGATGGTTTTACCGTAAAAAGTTAATGGTTTGGCTGTATTTAATATTATGCGTTATTTCCTACATTTGTACTCGAAGATTGCTACTACAATAAATTTATAGTCAAACCAGAAGTTTACTTAAACTAACAACTATGAGAAATGTGGTAAAAATCCCTCTTATCTTCATTCTTCTAATTTTAATTTATTTCGTGTTTACAACAGGTTCTGACGAAACGATTCATCAACAAATTAACGAAACTAAAAATCAAGTTGTACAAGATGCTATAGAACAATACAATATTATTAAACGAAATGGATCTGATCTGGAAATCTCTATGCATGCCGGTTTTGTAGCCGATGCTTTTCTTAAAGTTGGAGATAAAGAGAATTATTCCAAATGGAAAAAAATAGAAAATCAAAAAGAACAAAAAGCTAAAAATGCTAATGTTCGTTTACCATAAACCTTTCTACACACAAATTATTTTACTTTTTCAAGGCTACCCCCATGATAACACCAAATTTTAAAAAAAGAGAGTTGGTCACAAGACTCCTTATATTTTTTCTAACTTGCATTTTATTAACATCCGGAACCGTATTACTTAGTTCACACTCAAATGACAAAAGAATATTATTCAATTCTGGAATAAATAAAAAAAGTACATTTTATTTTACTAAATCAGAGGCATTAATTGCATCTCATTCTATCATTAACAGAAGATTAAGATCCTCTACTATTACATCCTTTGGAAATAATGATGAAAATGTAAGAATCATTAATGACACCACTTTTACCGTTGTAAATTATGTTGAATGGATTGATATAGAAGGAAAAAACCAAAGAAATTATTATAGTTGTACGGTTACTTTTAATCAAGATTGTACCACCAATGCAAAAAATTTAGTTTTTCTAGAATAGTACAAGTACACCCTTTAGATTATGGCAACTTGATGTAGCAATCTTCTACATTTTCTATTGCGGTTACCGGGAACTGCAACATGTTCCCGGTTTTTAAAATAAATTACCCCCAACCCCTTTTTTTACTTGAGATAAAACACGGTGGAAAGATTCGGGGCTTTTCTTTAGAAGCAAAATCAATTTTTCGTTTTCCACTAGTGTTTATACCGGGAATTTACCTCATAGTTCCCGGTTTTTTTGTACAATAAATTAAACAGTCAAACAATTAAAATATCTTTAGATTTTATTTAACAAAGCAACATTAGAACTTTATTTGAGTCTTTTATTTTTGAAAAATAACTAATATGAATTGGTTTATCTTTTATATTTTTGGTCATTTAAATTATGATTTTTATAAGTATAATAATAAAAGTCTAAAAAAACATTTTGCAAACAAACACTAAAGCTCTATTTAAAAAATGATTTTGCTAGAAAAAGATACTGTATGAGAGTACTTAAATATTTATTATTTACACTAAGCTCAATTTTTATTTTAGGTTGTGAGCGAGATGACATCTGTGCAGAAGGTACTCCTACAACTCCACTGCTTATTATTAAGTTTATAGATTTTGATAATGGTACCGAAATAAAAGCTCCATCAGAGCTACAAGTAAAAGCTGTAGCTGTTGATATGGATGTAGAAGACCCATTCCCACTAGGAAGTGTTACTGATTCGATCTTAATACCCCTTAGAACTAATTCTTCTATTACTGATTATGAACTCACTATAGATTCTAATACGACAAACGAACCAGAAACACCCGCTAATACAGACGTCATAAGCATTCAATATACAACTGTAGAAGAATATGTAAGTAGTGCTTGTGGATTTAAGATTAACTATGAAGGATTGACTATATCTCCTCCAGTTGCTGGAGATGATGGGAGTTGGATCAAAAATATAACAATACAAAGAGAAGACGTAACCGATGAGACAACTGCACACGTATTTATTTTTCATTAGTCTATTAATAACCTGTTGTTTCTATGGACAAGAAGAACAAAACACTAAAATCAAAGATACACTTCCGGTTAAATCTAATGATACTTTGCCTCCGGCAGAAAAATATGGTTTTAGAGCAGGTGTTGATCTTGGAAGAATAATTCGTTCTGCAGTAGACAATAAATACTCTGGCTTTGAGATTGTTGGAGATTACAGGTTTTATAAAAATTTCTATATTGCTGCCGAGGTAGGTAATGAGTCTTTAGTTAGAGATGAAGAAAACATTGAAGTAGAAGGTTCTGGAAGCTATATTAGAGCAGGAGTTGACTATAATATCTACGATAACTGGTACGGAATGCAAAACAATATCTATGTAGGTGTACGCTATGGATTTTCAACCTTTGATCAGACTCTTAATGAATATACAATTTTTACTGGCACAAATTACTTTGGTCCCAATACAATAACTGATAAAATTGAAGCTAAAGACCTTAATGCTAGCTGGGCAGAACTTGTACTGGGCATAAAAGTAGAACTTATCAGAAATCTCTATTTAGGAGCCAATGTATCTTTAAGAACCCTAATAACCGAAAAAGAACCTGATAGATTTGATAACCTTTACATTCCTGGATTTGGAAGAACAAATGATTTTAGTAGTATTGGTGTAGGTTATGGATACTCAGTAAGCTACCTTATTCCATTTTTTAAGAAGAAGAAATAATCTTTATTATCTCTTATTTCTTATATTGTTTGAATATTTTATAATATTCTCACACATGAAATTATCTATAGGGCTTTGTTTTCTACTTTTACTTTTTGTTAATATTACCTCTTCTCAAGATCGAATTACAGGTAAAAATTTTACTACCAGATCAGAAATAATTGCAACTCACGGTATGGCCGCAACCAGTCATCCATTAGCTACACAAACTGCACTTGACATACTTAAAAACGGAGGAAACGCAATAGATGCTGCAATCGCTGCAAATGCAATGTTAGGATTAATGGAACCTACTGGAAATGGTATTGGAGGAGATTTATTTGCAATTGTTTGGGACGCAAAAACAAAAAAGCTTCATGGTCTTAATGCAAGTGGAAGGTCTCCAGAAAAACTTACTTTAGAGTACTTCAAGAAAAACAACCATAAAAAGATACCTGCTCACGGTCCGCTTCCTGTTTCAGTTCCAGGATGCGTAGATGGTTGGTATGAATTACATAATAAATTTGGAAAATTAAGCATGCAGGAAATTTTAAACCCTACAATTAATTATGCCAGAGAAGGTTTTCCTGTTACAGAATTAATAGCCTATTATATGCACCGTAGCTCTGCTTTCTTATCAAAATATCCAGGCTTTTCTGATACTTATATGCCTAATGGCGCTACTCCCAAAAAAGGAGAAATTTTTAAAAATCCATTTCTAGCAAATACGTTAGAGAAAATTGCAAAAGAAGGTAGAGATGCTTTTTACAAAGGTGATATAGCAAAAACTATAGCAAAATACATAAAAGATAATGGAGGGTTTCTAAACTATAACGACCTCAAAAATCATACTTCAGAATGGGTTGAACCCGTCTCAACCAATTACAGAGGATATGATGTATGGGAATTACCTCCAAACGGACAAGGAATTGCTGCATTACAAATGCTAAATATTTTAGAAGATTATGATATTAAAGGAATGGGGTTTGGAACTCCAGAATATCTTCATATCCTTACTGAAGCTAAAAAATTAGCTTATGAAGATCGGGCAAAATTCTATGCTGACCCAGACTTCAATACCATTCCTGTAACGCAACTTATATCTAAAGAATATGCCGCCAAAAGGAAAAAATTAATTAACGTTGATAAAGCCGCAAAAACCTATGATGCAGGAAACCTTAATGATGGAGATACCATCTATCTAACCGTAGCAGATGAGGAAGGCAACATGGTTTCTCTAATACAAAGTAATTTTCGTGGTATGGGGTCCGGAATGACACCTACAAAGCTTGGGTTTATACTACAGGATAGAGGTGAATTATTTTCATTAGAAGAGGGACACTTTAATACTTATGAACCTAAAAAAAGACCTTTCCATACTATTATTCCGGCATTTGTAACCAAGGATGGAAAACCCTTTATGAGCTTTGGTCTTATGGGAGGAGGTATGCAACCTCAAGGTCATGTACAAATTATCGTTAACATGATCGATTTTGGGATGAATCTGCAAGAAGCAGGTGATGCTCCTCGAATAAATCATATGGGGTCTTCTCAACCAACTGGCGAAAATATGATCAACGGTGGCACATTACACATAGAATCAGGTATTTCTTATGAAACCATTAGAAGTTTATTATCCAAAGGTCATAAAATATCATATGCCTTAGGTCCATATGGAGGGTACCAAGCTATTATGCTAAAAGATGGTGTGTATTATGGAGCTTCAGAATCCCGAAAAGATGGACAGGCAGCGGGTTATTAATTCACTTAAATACTGAACATAATATTGTTCTTCTTCTCAAAGAAAAGATAATACATTTTAAACACATGCTCCTTTAGTTTATCAGAAGCATGTGTTAAACCTTATACCATGTGTACTAATCTTCAACAAATGGTGCTCCTGCTTCTTCTAACACTTTTAAAAGCGCAATAGATTCATTTTTTATTAGCGCGAGTTTTGAAGTAATCATACCTATTTGATTATTGATAATCTGCATTGTTTCCAAATGCGTACTAGTTGGTCCATATGTAGAGCGATCCACTCCCCTATATATTGCAAATACCCTATTTCCAATAGTGGGTTTAGTTTTCTCACCTACTTGTTGCTTAGAACTGTTTCCATACAAATCTCTCCTTAAGTCCATCATACGTTTTTCTAGTGTATTTAAACGGTTATCGAGATCTCCAGGAGTACTATTAGCCCTTTGTAAAGCTATCTTCAGCGCTTTAATACGTTTTTCTTGTCTATTCACCTGTATATCCAAAGCAGAAACTTTTCCAATTGTTTTTTCAAAACTCCTCCAAAATTCTGCAACTTTTTCTGGTGTTGCCCCTTTTAAAGCACCATTATTCATACGTTTCACTGTAAATGTGATCGGTGTTGATAATTGAGTTACTTTTCCATCTTCTATCTTTGATAAAGTAGCAGTATACACTCCTGGTACTGCCATAAAACCTTGAGAAGTATTAGAAGAGTTTCCTTCTGTTTTTAAAGGAATTGCTTCAGAAGAAGGATATCGTAAATCCCAAGCTATTCTATGAAAGCCTGATTTCACCGGTCCGCTAATTCTCCTAATCACTTCCCCAGTGTTATTTGTTATAGTTAATATGACTTCTGGTATATTTTCTGTGCGCTCTGCTTCTACTTTATCCCAACCTGGAAACGCAATATCTTTTCCTTTATTTTTTTTCTCGATTTCTTGTCGTTTTTCTTTACTTGTTTTTAAACTATTTTTTAAATAGTATGTAAAAACGGCACCAAAATCTGGATTAGGCGCTACATAATGTGAAGCTCCTTGACTTCCTTTTTCGTCATCAAAACTTAAGTTGGGTCTTGGAATATACCACCATGCATCTCTAGTAGGGAACAAAACCGCTTCTTCTTTCAATTTAGATTCTGAAATCGTTCGCAAAAATGAATAATCATCAAATACAAAAAACCCTCTCCCAAAAGAAGCACCTACCAGATCATTCTCCCTACGTTGAATAGCAAGGTCTCTAAATGATATGGTAGGCATATTTCCTTTTAATTTTATCCAGTTATCTCCCCCGTTTATTGTGAAATAAATTCCAAATTCGGTAGCAACAAACAAAAGATTAGGTTGCACATGATCTTGTACTATACGCCAAACTAATGTTCTTTTAGGCAAATTACTTTTAATAGATTTCCATGTACGCCCATTATCCATACTTTTTAATAGATAGGGTGTAAAATCACCATATTTATGATTATCCAAAGCTACATACACCGTATTAGCATCAAAAAGATCAGCTTTAATATCATTTACAAAAGCTGTAGCTGGTACCCCAGGAAGTATCCCAACGTTAATCCTTCTCCAATTACTTCCTCCATCTTCAGTCACCTGAATAATTCCATCATCAGTACCTGCATAAAGTATCTCTTCTTTCTTTGGAGATTCTGCTATTGATGTAATTGTATTATAATTAGACATTGCCAAAAAATCCCAAGGAGCATCCCAAGATTGTTTTTTACCCATAATAGGCAGCTCTATTCTTTCCTGATCTTTAGTTAAATCTCCTGAAATTGGTATCCATTTATCTCCTCTATTATCAGATCTCCATAGACGTTGAGAAGCAAAATAAATACGTTTTGGATCATGTGCACTTACCAAAATAGGCGCATCCCAGTTAAAACGTTCAAAATTTTCATTTGCTCCAGGTTGGGGTTGGATATCCACAACTTCTCCTGTTGTTAAATCAACTCGTGATAAATTACCTTGCTGACGTTCTGCATACATGATATTGGGGTTACCCGGTTCAGTTGCAGGTTGATGTCCATCCCAATTTAATACAATCTTCCAATCAGAATTCTGAATCCCGTGTAAATTATCAGTTCTTGAAGGTCCTCCTTGGGTACTATTATCCTGTGTACCTCCATAAATATTATAAAACGGCTCAGCATCGTCCACAGCAACCTTATAATATTGCGTTACAGGAAGGTTGTCTACAAATTTCCAATTTGCAGTAAGGTCAAATGTTTCATATAACCCTCCATCGGTTCCAACCAAAAGATAGTTTGGGTCTTCTTTTTTAAAAGCAATAGCGTGATTATCCCCATGCTTATGTTTTGCATTCATTCTTGTAAATGTTTTTCCTCCATCTTCAGAAATTTGCATCCTCGAATCTACAAGATATAATCTTTCAAAATGATGTGGAGAAGCATATAACTCTTGATAATAGTGAGGTCCTGTAGCACCTGCTACTGCATCAGAACGTTTCTCCCAAGTTGTTCCACGATCTGTAGAACGATATACTCCTCCTGTTCTTCTATCTAACTCTATAGCGGCATATAAAATATCTGGTTGTTGTGGCGAAATAGCCAATCCTATTTTACCCATCCAGGACTTAGGAAGTCCATTCTTGAGTTTTTCCCAGGTCTCTCCTCCATCAACACTACGATGTAAGCCTGAACCTGGACCACCTCCCATGTAAGCAGCAACAGTGCGATGTCTTTGCCATGTAGCTGCATAGAGTTGATCAGGATTTCTTGGATCTATTACTACTTCTGTTACACCAACCCATTCATCATCTCCCAAGGTTTTTTTCCATGTTTTTCCACCATCAACAGATTTATATAGTCCCCGTTCTCCTCCTTTTTTCCATAATGGCCCTTGAGCGGCAACCCAAATCACATTAGAATCTTCTGGATGTATAATTATTTTAGAAATATGTTCAGAATTCTTTAGCCCCATATTTTTCCAGGAAAGACCTCCATCTTCACTACGATAAACCCCGTCACCATATCCCATGTGACGACCTCCAACATTCTCTCCCGTACCTACCCATATAACATTATGGTCTATGGGGTCAATAGTAACACATCCTATAGAATATGAAATTTGATCATCAAAAATAGGCTTCCAGGTAGTTCCTGCGTTTACAGTTTTCCAAACTCCTCCCGAACCTACAGCAACATACCATATACTTTCATTTTCTGGATGAATAGCCACATCTGCAATTCTACCAGACATAAATGCAGGACCTATATTTCTTAACTTTAATCCAGAAAAAACTGAATCTGAGAATACTGATAACACTTCTTGTTTCACTTTAGATCGCTGCGCGTCTATTGAAAAGGTAAAGATGAACAAGAATGCTATGAAAAATAATTGTGTGAATTTTGTTTTCATATCAAATAGGATGATTAGTTAATAGCCAAATTGTTATCAGAAAATTATTGTTATTTCAATAATAATCTCTTAACAAAAACATAAACTATTAAAAAAAATCCTAAGAAGAAAAATCAGAAGATATATAAGGGTAAAATCATATTACTTTTGATACTTTGCCTTTTTACTGCCTGCATACATTTCATATTTTACTAGCCTGGCTTCTAACTTCCCGTTAAATACTTTTATCTTTCGAGAAGGTCGGAGTCCAACATATTTTAATGCTTCAAGATTTCCAGTAATAAACCATGCATTAGTACCTGGGTAATTTTGTTTTAATGTATCCCCTATTTGTGAATAGAACTCTTCTATATTGATTTCTAAACGTTCATCATAAGGTGGGTTAAACACTATATGAAGTTGTCCCTCTTTTTCTTTAGTTGTTTCAAAAAAATCTCCTTCTCTTATTTTAACAAAATCAGTAAGATTTGCATTTTCTACATTGACATTTGCCTTTCTTACTGCAGAAGGAGCTTTATCCATCCCAATTATAGAATGATGAAAATCTCTGGTTTTATTGAGACATGATTCTTCTATTTTTTCGAATAAATCCATATCCCAATCCAGCCATTTTTCAAAAGCAAATTCCTTACGATTTAGGTTTGCCGGAATATTACAAGCGATCATAGCTGCTTCTATAGCCATGGTACCACTACCACACATCGGATCCAAAAAATCACATTGACCATCCCAGCCAGAAAGCAATAACAATCCTGCGGCCAAAACTTCGTTAATTGGCGCTATATTGGTCGCTGTACGATACCCTCTGTGATGCAATGAGCCTCCAGAACTATCCAAAGAAACCGTACATACATCTTGCTGAATATGAACATCTATAGAAAGGTCTGGATGTTCTATATCTACATTGGGTCTTTTGCCTGTTTCTTTTCTAAATTTATCTACTATCGCATCTTTGGTTTTTAAAGCTATAAATTGTGAATGAGTAAAGAGAGTAGAATTGACAGTAGCATGAATTGAAAATGTATCATCTATACTTAAATATTCTTTCCATTCAATAGTTTGAATAAAATCATATAAACCTTGTTCATTCTTTATTCTCCTAGAAGTAATTGGTTTTAATATTTTAATAGCAGTTCTACAGCATAAATTTGCTTTATACATAAATCCTGTATCGCCATAAAAACTGACTACGCGATTCCCTATTTCTACCTTTTGCGCTCCTAATTTTCTAAGTTCTCTTGCAAGAACTTCTTCAAAACCAAAAAGGGTTTTGGCTACCATTTTAAATGAATTACTCACTATCCAAGTTTTCGATATAAAGTCGTTTAATTTTTCTAAGACGAGAGATAAAACTTTAAACAACTTCTATAATTAAACCGCAAAAATACATTAATTTTGCGCCCTATGCTAAAAGATTCAACAATGTGGTATGCATCATGGTTTGATACGCCATACTATCATATCCTATACAAAGATAGAGATGATACTGAAGCTCAAAATTTTATGGATAATCTAACTCATTATCTAAGTTTAGAAGCTGATGAAAAAATTTTAGATTTAGCCTGTGGTAAAGGCCGACATAGCATATATCTTAATAAATTAGGATATAATGTTACTGGAGCAGACCTCTCTAAAAACAGTATAACCTATGCTTCTCAATTTGAAAATGAAGCATTAAAGTTTAGAGTTCATGATATGCGTAAACCCTATTCTGAAAAATTTTCTGCTGTTTTTAATTTATTTACAAGCTTTGGTTATTTTGATAAAGAAGAAGACAACCTCAATACTATTAAAGCCATTAAATCAAATCTAAACAATAAAGGCTTTGGAGTTATTGATTTTATGAATGTCGATTACATTATAGATAATCTAATTGAAGATGAAATAAAGGAAGTTGATGGAATTTCTTTTAAAATCAGAAGATATCATGAAAATGGATATATAATAAAAGAAATAAGATTTAGAGATAATGATGAAGATTTCTTTTTTACAGAAAGAGTAAAAAGTATATCCTTAGCTGATTTTGAGAATTATTTTAAAGAAGCAAATGTTGACTTACTAGATATTTTTGGTAATTACCAATTACAAAAATTTAATAAAAATAATTCACCACGACTTATATTAATATTTAAATAGTGTACAATTATATACTATCCATAGTCGCCGTATTTATAGGAGCATTGTTGGTTTTTATATTCAAGGCATCTAATCAGAAAAACTTAAAATTACTTCTAGCTTTTAGTGGTGCTTTTCTTCTTGCAATTACAATTTTTGACTTACTTCCAGAGATTTTTGAAAATAATCCTTTTGCAAAACGAACAGGTGTATGGATAATGATTGGTATTTTGTTACAAAAGGTATTAGAATATTTTTCTAAAGGTGCGGAGCACGGCCATATTCATTTAGATAAAGAAACCCATCGAGTACCAAAACTACTATTCATCAGTTTAGGATTACATGCTATATTAGAGGGTTTTCCTATGCATCATACCGATGGAATTTTAATGGGTATAATAATTCATAAGATTCCGGTAGCAATGATATTAACTACCTTTTTATTACATACTAAAATAAAAAGATTCATTATTATTTTATCATTAACAGGTTTTGCATTAATGACTCCGCTAGGCACTTTTCTTTCTGAGAACTTCACATTAGCTCAAAATTATTATAAAGAAATTACTGCTGTAGTGATTGGTATATTTCTTCATGTATCCACAACTATCCTTTTTGAAAGTAATGAGGGGCATAAATTTAACGTTACAAAACTTTTAGTTATTCTTGCGGCAACTGCGGCGGCATATCTGATATAAAAACATGTTTAGCAAATCTGAATCAAAAATAATTCGACAAGAATTCTGGACTAGTTTTGGAAAAGAATACTCCCGTAAATGGTTACTATATAACACCAAAATCAAAGATGTAACTTTAAAATTTACATTTACTACAAAAAAAGCACAAGTATCTATAGACATAGAACCTTATGACAAAATAATAAGAGCGTATTATTATGAAAAATTAGTGAGTTTAAGAAATATTCTAACTTCAGAATATATTCCAGATATTGTTTTTGATGAATATTATGAATTAGATAATGGAAAAACTATTTCCAGAGTTTATACTGAATTAACAAATGTTAGTATCCATAATAAAACATGCTGGAAAGAAACTATGAAATTTTTGAATGAAAAAATGTCTCAGCTTGAAATATTCTTTTTAGAATATAAAGATTATATTAAGGACTAGAAAAATAACAATTCTTTTGTTTTTTAGCTAATTTTTTATATTATCAATAATTTTAAGTGTTTTTTTGTAAATTAGTTAGCAATAATACAAACTCACTATTTATGAAAAATCATTTTAAAATAATAGCAATACTGCTATTCGCATTCATTTTCTCAAAATGTACTTCTGATGCTGTTATTCCTGATGCAAAAGAATTGGGATTAGAACAGCAAGATTCAAATTCTTTTATTGGTAAAATTAGAATTCAAAACTCAGAGATTAGATATTCTGTAAAAGCCAAATCAGAACTTGTATTTACTGTCATCATTGAAATCAACAAAAAATCCATTCAGGCAGATATTAACTATCAGAATGAAAGTTTATTTATCGATGGTCATAATATTATTTTAACTGAAAAAGAAAAACAGAGTATTCTTACCTTAGGTGGTACAATTTCTAATTATCTTCTGGAAACAAAAAAAGGAGAAATCCTAATGACAGAATACACACTATTAAGTCTTATGGAATATTGGGCAAAATCACCTCCTGATTACACCTATACTAAAAGAGTTATTGAGGCAGAAGTAAATACAACTAATCTCAAAAGTAGAAACGAGGGTATCACCTGCATTAGGAAGAACACTTATGTAAATGCAGAATATGACGACTCAAGAGGAAATCACTCTGATCGAATAAGAGTGGGAAGCAAAGCAAGAGATAATTATGGATGTATGGGAAGATGTGGTGGTGATTGTGGTAGATGGTGGATACCAAGCGCATGGACAAAAGATTGCTTAGATCATGATCAATGTAGTAATGTGAATTTCTCTAGTGGTGGCGGTAGTGATCGAAATTGTGGTGATGAATTTAATGAAGCTGCAGACGATTATGTCTTTGGAGTACTTCGAGGATGTAGAGGATAAAAAATTATTATAAAATAGGCATTGAACTTCTTTTGATGTCTATTTTTTTATCAAATCACATACCTAAGAATAAACATATAATGAAAAATACTACCTGCGAGTACAAAAAGATGCCAGATAACATGTCCAAAGGGTATCTGTTTTAATGCATAAAAAACTATACCAATAGTATATGCAGCTCCCCCTAACATCAAATATGTAATTCCCTCATCACCTACCACATTAGATAATGTATCTATATCTAATATAATCAGCCACCCCATGATAAGATATAGGATAACTGATAAAACATCAAATCTACCAGTAAAAAATATTTTTAGTATTGTTCCGATAACAGCCAAAGACCAAACAATTATAAATAATGATATCCCCTTACTATCTATCAAAGATATTAGAGTAACTGGAGAATAGGTACCTGAAATTAGCAGATAAATGCTTATATGATCTAGTACCCTAAATTTTCTTTTTAATGTAGTATCAGAAGTATAATGATAAGCAGTAGAAGCAAAATACAGAATTAACAATGAACTTGTATAAATTATTATAACAAACGTACTATATAATGTTTTATTAGAGTTTGAATTTAGCAAAATAAAAAAGCTAATTATAGAAAGAATGAACCCAACTCCATGCGTTATCCAATTCCAACGCTCTTCTATTTGTGATTGTATTTTCATAGAAAACAAAAATAGAAAAACGTTGTGGTTTTATTCAAAACATCTTCAAGTAATAAAAAGGATAATCACTTATCTTGAATATAATTAACAATCCACATAAAAATAATTTTTATGTGGATTGTTAATTCTTAAAGTATATTTTAATATAAATAAAATACACTATTATTTTTTTATCACTTATTAAAAGTCATAAACACAGTACCTGATGATGGTCTAAGAAGATCTCCTACTAATGTAAATCCATCTTCTATTGTCAATGTACCTTGCTCTAATAATGTTAATGCATCACTACCGAAAAAAGGAGAGCTATTAGACAACTCATAACTCAGTCTCATTGACGAATCGCTAAAGAAAAACACATCTAAGGTAGTAGAAACTTCTTCACCGTCACTAGCTGTACCTCTAATGATAATCGTATTTTTATCTGCTATCTCCCATCTTATATTTGTAACATTTAATGCATTATCAAAAAATGCTGATTGATACTCTAAAACTGTAGCTCCATCTTCTTCTTCTTCAAACAAACGGTCACCCTCTAAAGTTGCCAATACTGTTTCATTAGAATCATCAAATTTATCTGTTTCTCCTAAAGTAGAATCATCAAAAAAGTTAATCCCATAATCACCACCAGTGTTATTCAATGTAAATTTATATTCAGTAAACTGTTTTGTTTCAAAAGTTACCCCATCTGCAGACAATACATTAGTAGTTTCTGTAATGGTTGCTGATTTTGACCCCTTACCGACTTTAAGAGTTTCTAAATTCCATTCGCCTAAAAGTAAATTTCTTGTTACATCTACTTCTTGTATACCTGTTCCATCATCTTCACTGCATGAAATAAGTGCTGCGCAAGACAATACGATACATAGAATTTGTAATTTTGTAATTATTCTCATAATAATAGTTATGTTTATTTATTCAAACTTAAAAATAAAGTCCTCTGAAAAAAAATGATAACGATTTTTATGATATAACATATGGTTATTTAGATAACACAAATGATAAATAAGAGTTAAAATCTTATCTACACTAATGATTTACAAAGAACTACATATGTTAATTATAACATAATTCATAAGTAATACACCATATATCTTGAAGAAAAAACAGAAATGGCACAGAAAAAGATATTCAAAATGAGATAAGTTTCTCTCACTCTCTTGTATATAGTATAGTATTTTGTTTAGATTTATGTATAAAAAAAACCCTTCAATATTGATATTGAAGGGTTTCAAGGAAGGCGGCGACCTACTCTCCCACGATTGTAGTACCATTGGCGCTAATGGGCTTAACTTCTCTGTTCGGA
>NZ_CANLVC010000009.1:0-485685 GCF_947494415.1 Aquimarina algiphila
CCTCAACAGGAACCTTTATTTTCGATGAGACAAATGCCAATGGCTGCATTTTCTGGTTTAGCAAGAAAAAATCGTACTTTTTTATGGATCAAAAAAAGGAAAAGAAGAAGAAAGAAAGTACGGAGTATTGAACAATAAATTTGCAACTCCTCAACTGGGTGTTGTGATTTCTGGTTCGAGTGATGCCGATATTATTTCATTGATTAGAGAACATCAAGAAACGATCGTTTCAAGATTTAAATCCACATAAACTCTAGAAAAACAGAGTAGAATACAGAAATCACTTGAGAAAATCCCTCAATTAAAGGAAAAACTAGGAATTACACTTAAGATTCCTACAGCTTATCGTATCGCAATAGAAGAAGAAGATTTTTTCTGGATACGTAAAGATTTGACTAATGGAAGTATGATTACTAATTATCTCTATTTTTTAAGAGGAATTTTACAAATTAGTTTATCCTAATTTTAAGTTAAAGTCTTGATATTCAAAAGATATAAGTTTTTTGATATTTATATTTAAAGGTAATCACATATAAAACCGGAGGCTTATGAATCGTTTATTACTTAAATTATATATACTTTTTCTTTCGCTAGGAGCATTTGCACAGGATCAGAGTTCACGTTCTGCGGCAGAGGCTAATCAAGATTATTTTAGTGTCCCGAGAGAGACACTTTTTTTACATCTGGATAAAAGTGTTTATATCAAAGGCGAGGAGATTTGGTTTAAGGGATATGCATACGATCGTCAAAACAATCTTCCTTCTTTTGGTTCTACAAATTTCAATGTTCAGATATTTAATGAGGAAGGTAAGGAATTATACGAAGGTTTGTTTTTTGGTTCCAGAGGTAATTTTAGGGGAAATATTAAAGTAGATTCTATTTGGAACGATGGTGATTACTATGTTCGAGCCTCTACGAATTGGATGAGTAATTTTTTGGAAGACGAATCGTATACCAAGAAAATAAAAATCATAAAGGAATCAGTCAAAAAAGAAATTTTACCAAAAGAAATACAGTATGATTTTCAGATTCTGCCTGAAGGAGGGCACTTGATTTCTGATACAGATAATAGTGTTGGCTTTAAGTTGATTAATAATAGGGGGTATGGTGTACCTTTTGAAACGGGATATGTAATTGATAATCAAGGAAATAAAATTGCTTCATTTGCTTCGAATCAATTCGGTATAGGTAAATTTAATATGCGTCCAAAATTAACCACACAATATAAAGCGGTCGTACGATTTAAAAATGGAAATGAGATAGAAAAATCATTTCCTAAAATCAATGCCAGAGGTATAGCAATTGCCATTAATAATATTTCAAAGGATTATGCGATAGTGGAGCTTAATACCAATATAAAAACCTTAGAAAATTTAGCTAGTAATGATTATTATTTATTGGTGAGTCAAAACCATCTATCTAAGAAAATTCCTTTGCATTTTTTACCTAATGAAACACAAAGAAGGATTTCATTAAAAAGAGACATATTTTACCCAGGGATAAATAAGGTGACTCTGTTTAAAGGAAAAATAGCTGTTGCAGAAAGATTATTGTATAGTTCTTTTGATCATATTGTCAAAAATATTAGTACTGACTTAGAAACCGCAAAGGACTCTTTATCCATTGCCGTAAAAATACCTAAAAAAGAAGGAGTAAGATATGATGTTAGTGTTTCGGTATTACCAGAAGGAACCCAATGTTATAATTCAATCGATAATATATATTCAGCTATGATATTGAGACCTTATGTAAGGGGTTTTATAGAAGATGAGAAATATTATTTTACTGAAATGGATAGAAAAAAGAGATATAATCTTGATTTGTTATTAATTACTCAAGGATGGAGTAAATACAATTGGAATAGCATTTTTAATAAAGAACCTAAGATTTCATATAGTTTCAATCAAGGTTTTAAACTTAAGGGTAAGTTACAAGGTAGAAAGAAAAAGAATATCACTAAATTATATATGAATCCAACAATATATCAAAAAGGTAATTTTATTGATATAGATGAGGATAATTCTTTCGAAATTCCCAATTTTTTTCCTGAAAGAGGAGAAAATATTGAGATTTCGGGAGTAGAATCTGGCAATGTTTTTGTGAAGCCTGATTTGTATTTACAAGTACAGCTAGATCAGCATAAAATGCCATTTGATACTTCTGTGTTATTTCGTGAAAACATAGTAGAAGATATAGAAATGAATACAGAAGTAAAAATCCCTGAAGGTTTTATTACTGATAAAGTTCAGGTATTAGATGAGGTTATGTTACAAGGAGAGCGTAAAGAAGAAAGGACAAGTAAAGTACCTATGCTTAGGTATATTAGAAATAATTCTACTAAGATTACAGAGCGTATGGCTAGGGATTTTCCTACCATATTAGATTATATAACATCTGTAGGAAAATTTTTTATACGAGATCAGAGACCCGTTACTTCTGATATTACTATTTACGATCGTGCACCAAGTTCTATAAATTTTCAGGGAGAGGTTCCCATATTTATTGACAATGTACAGTTAATAGGAGATAAAAGTATGTTGACTGTATTGCGAACAAATGAGGTAGATAGAATTTATATTGATAAGATAAACTATGGTTTAGGTCTTAGAGGAAGTGGAGGTTCATCTATAAGAATATATACTAGAAAAATTCCATTAGGATCAGAAATTACTAGCTACAAAAGCACTTCAGAACATAAAATGATCAAAGGTTTTGAGAAGGTAAAGGAGTACTATAATCCTGGATATTCAAACTATTTGGATTCAGGATTCATAGATTATGGTGTTATTCATTGGCAATCTTGGGTGGAGTTTGACGAAGAGGGTTTAGGAACTTTTAAAATACCAAATACTGGATTAGAAAGTTTTATTATTTATATTGAAGGAATGGGAAGTGATGGAAGTTTAATTTCAAAAACTCAAACGATAAAAAACGTCAATCTCAATTAGATTTTATCATTTATCTAATGACTTCGAATCTTTTTCAAAAACTTTCTCTTTTGGATAATAGAGCTACCATTCTTTTTGTTTTCAAATACAGTAAGGAAATGACAGATGATCTGGATGAAGTCGTATTGGCAAAAAAGATTGTTAGGATTACGTTAACGTAAAATCACTATAGCTTCATCATGATTAAAATAAAAAAAGAAGAAGACACCAAAAGCAGTTTCTATGCCTGCAACAAAGGCCTTAAGCATCCTATACAGTAAAAACTGGAGACACCTTATGGAGTATTTCACAAAAATTTAAAGGTATTTCTGTAGAAAATCTTAAAAATTGGAACGATATTAGCGGTAGTGGTATAAAACCAGGTATGACATTGAAACTTTCGAAATCATAACCGCAAATATCATCACTTTATGAGGAAATTATCGCTTGCAATTATTTGCCTGCTTTGTATCATTAGCTGTACAGAGACCAAAAAAGACAAAAAAACAAAGAATCAGGGAGCCATGGCTCACTCTGTAGGAAAAATAAATGAACTCTCTGTTGTTATTGAGAATGATTTATGGAAAAGTAATGTTGGGGATACAATACGTAAATATTTAGGTGCAGAAGTACCTGGATTACCTCAACAGGAACCTTTATTTTCGATGAGACAAATGCCAATGGCTGCATTTTCTGGTTTAGCAAGAAAAAATCGTACCTTTTTATGGATCAAAAAAGGAAAAGAAGAAGAAAGAAAGTACGGAGTATTGAACAATAAATTTGCAACTCCTCAACTGGGTGTTGTGATTTCTGGTTCGAGTGATGCCGATATTATTTCATTGATTAGAGAACATCAAGAAACGATCGTTTCAAGATTTAAATCCACAGAAACTCTAGAAAAACAGAGTAGAATACAGAAATCACTTGAGAAAATCCCTCAATTAAAGGAAAAACTAGGAATTACACTTAAGATTCCTACAGCTTATCGTATCGCAATAGAAGAAGAAGATTTTTTCTGGATACGTAAAGATTTGACTAATGGAAGTATGAATTTAATGCTATATGAACTTCCTTTAGGAATTGTAACTAAAGATTCAAATACCGTTTCTAGTATTATAAAAATGAGAGATTCTATAGGCGCAATAAAAATACCAACTTCAGAGGTAGGTCATTTTATTACAGAAGAAGCATATGCTCCATATTTGTATGAGACAACTCTGGATGGGAGATTTACTTTTGAAACCAAAGGAACATGGGAGATTAAAGATAGGTTTATGGCGGGCCCATTTGTTAATTATGCAATAGAAGATAAAGTAAATAATAGATTAGTAGTATTAGAAGGTTTCGTATTTGCCCCTTCAATTAATAAAAGAGATAATATGTTTGAGTTGGAAGCTATAATGAAATCTATAAAATTCGAGTAGACCCATAAGGTATCTGGTTTGAATTTAGAATACCGAATACATATATGTTGTCAAAATTTATCACTGTTTTATTTCAACGATACAGATTATGTAGTTAAGACTATATTAGCTCGGTTGGTTTAAGAGGATAATTGATATTTATTGGGTAATAAGTACCATTTTATTTCACACAATTATCATTATGAAGAGACAGTTGCTTATCGTCATCTCTTTCTTGTTTATACTATCATTATCAGCACAAGAAACAACTCAGATTTCTCCAGAAGAAGCTAATGCACAATACTTTGATATTCCAAGAGAAACAGTATACGTTCACCTTAATAAAAGCACTTATCTTCATGGAGAAGAAATATGGTTTAAAGAATATACTTATGATCGAAAAAACAACCTTCCGTCACGATTTACAACAAACCTAAATGTAGAACTCTTTGACGATAAAGGAAACGAAGTATATAGCGGTTTGTTTTTGGGATATTATGGCAGTACACAAGGAAATATAAAAATAGATTCTACCTGGGCAAGCGGAAACTATTACTTAAGAGCTTCTACAAATTGGATGAATAATTTTATAGAGGATGACTCTTATGTTCAAAAAATAAGTATTGTAAATAAGTCTATAAATGAAACTACAAATCAGCAAGAAGAAGGATATGATTTTCAATTACTACCAGAAGGAGGGTATATGGTTTCTGATACAGAAAACACTATAGGCTTCAAATTGATTAATAATCGAGGGTATGGAGTTTCTTTTGATAATGGTAGTATACTTGATGACCAAGGTATTGTTGTTGGATCTTTTAAATCTAATCAATTTGGTATCGGTAAATTTAAGTTTAAACCACGCTCTGGTATAAAATATACTGCTGTTTTAGTATTAGATAATAAAAGTGAAATAAAAGTACCTTTCCCTCAAGCAGAGAGTAAAGGGATAGCAATACGTATTAATAATCTTTATGAAGATAATGTAATCATAGAATTTAATACAAATGCAAATACGGTAGATGCATTAAAAGATAACAATTATTATTTATTGATTCATAAGAACAATGCTTCAAAAAGGATAGCAATCAACTTCTCTCCTGGTCAAATAAGTAAAGCCATATCCATACAAAGAGAAGAATTATATTCAGGTATAAATACGGTTACGCTTTTTGAAGATAACACTCCTGTTTTAGAACGTTTGCTTTTTAATCGTATCGATGAAACATATACAGATATAAAAGTGACGTACCTTAAAACCATCAATGATTCATTGTTACTTAATATAAAAGCCCCTCAGAAAGATAATATCGCATATAATCTAAGTGTTTCTGTATTGCCGGGAGGAACAAAATCATATACGCATCAGGATAATATACACTCAGCCATGTTGCTTAATCCATACATTAAAGGATTTGTTGAAAACCCAAAATATTATTTTCCTAATAAGAGTACCAGAAGAAAAGCATATGATTTGGATTTGTTATTGATTACCCAGGGGTGGAGCAGGTATAATTGGAATACGATTTTTAATCAAAAGCCAAAGAAAATGTATGATTTTAATAATGGCTTGACATTAAAAGGAAAACTTCAGAACACAAAGAATAAAGATATCAAACAAGTATATCTGTATCCAACCAAAAAAAATACTTCCAGATTAATTGATGTTGACAGCGAAGGGGCATTTACAATTAAAAACTTTTATCCTGAGAAGGGTGAAGTGATTAGTATTTCTGCAGTGAAATCTAATGGCAAATTTGTAAAGGAAGGAACATATATTCAAATACAATCTAATCGATTAAAAAAACCACTGATTTTAACTGCTTCTAATATAAATATAAACGAAAGAGGAGCATTAGATGTTTTGATTCCAGAATATTTTTTTGATGATGCAGAATTATTAGATGAGGTAATTATACAAGGGAGAAAAAGGCAAGAAGAAGTTGATTTTGATTTCTTAAAAGGAAAACCCATACAAATTAGTGAAAAAGAAAGAGATATTTTCATCAACATAACAGATTATTTAACTCAGGTTGTGGGAATAAGGTTAAATCTTAATACGGATACAAGAACAACCTCGGGATTACCACCAGATGAGTTTTCAGGAATTCCTTCAAATCCAAATGCACCTGTAGTGTATGTAGATGATATACAACTTATAGACATTAGTGTTTTACTTAGTATTCGTACCAGAGATGTAGAAAATGTATATTACGATAGATTTGGTTCAGGAATAGGAGGAGGTGTTGGCGGTAACGGTGTGATTAGAATTTATAGTAAAAAAACATTTTCAAATACGAACTCTGTATCAAGTGGACTAGCAACAAAACTTTCTGAGTATACTACTAAAAAAGGATTTCAACCGATTAAAGAGTTTTACAACCCCATCTATACCAGTTATCAGGATCCTTTTTTTAGAGATTTTGGTACAATTCATTGGCAACCGTATATAAATTTCGACTCAAAAGGAGTTGCTACGCTTAAAATACCAGATACATTTACAAAAAACATTAGACTTTTTATTGAAGGAATGGGTACTGATGGAAGTTTGATTTCCAAAATGGAAATGATAGAACTAGAATAAATTTGGCCTCTATCCTGATGCAAATTAAGTGCTTATAAAGAGTAAGGGTAAGAATTTAATTCACCTTTGAATTCTTTGTGGTTTATAATATATTTAGCGATGTTAAAAAATGATTTTTATGAGTGTTGTTTCTTTTGTTGCTAAACAAATCCCTATTTCAGAAAAACAAATTGCCAAAACCATTTCTCTTTTAGATGATGGAGCTACCATTCCCTTTATTTCCAGATATCGTAAGGAAATGACAGGTGATTTGGATGAAGTAGCTATTGGCGAAATAGTAAAATATAAAACGGCTTTTGAAGTACTTCAAAAAAGAAAAGAAAGTGTTCTTACCGCAATTCGGGAACAAGAAGCTTTAACTCCAGAATTAGAGAAGAGAATTCTATTGGCAGATACACTTACTCAATTAGAAGATCTGTATTTACCGTATAAGAAAAAAAGAAAAACTAAGGCTTCTGTTGCCAAAGAACAAGGTTTAGAACCGTTAGCAAAGATTGTTATAGAACAGAAAGAAGAAGAAATTCTTTTTGTAGCATCACAATACTTAAACGATGAAATTTCTACAGAAGAATTGGCACTACAGGGAGCTAGAGATATTATTGCAGAATGGATTAATGAAGACGAAAAAATTCGAAATAGATTACGAAGATTATACCAACGTAAAGCGACCATAGCTTCTACCGTGATCAAGGCAAAAAAAGACGAAGAAGAAGCTCAGAAATACCAACAGTATTTTGATTGGGAGGAACCACTTCATAAATGTCCGTCACATCGATTACTGGCAATTCTAAGGGCTGAAAACGAAAAAATTGTAAGAGTAAAAATTACCGTTCCCGAAAATGATGCATTGGATATTATAGATGATGTGATGATTAGAACAAATGTTGAAGCTTGTACCGATCATGTATTTTTAGCAATTTCTGATGCGTATAAACGTCTATTAGCTCCTGCAATTTCTACAGAAATATTAAATCAATCAAAAGAAAAAGCAGATGATAATGCGATTAAAGTTTTTGCGCAAAACTTAAAACAGTTATTACTGGCATCACCTTTAGGGCAGAAGAAGATATTAGCATTAGACCCTGGTTTTAAATCAGGTTGTAAACTCGTTTGTCTTGACAAGCAAGGAGATTTATTGCATAACGAGAATATCTACCCTCATCCTCCACAAAGAGAAGTCACAGGAGCAATTAAAAAGATACGATCCCTTGTAAATGCGTATAAGATAGAAGCAATTGCAATAGGAAATGGTACTGCCGCAAGAGAAACTGAAGCTTTTATTAAAAAAATACCATTCGAAAACCCTATACAAGTCTTTATGGTAAATGAAAGCGGCGCTTCTATATACTCTGCCTCCAAAATAGCACGAGCAGAATTTCCTAATTATGATGTGACTGTACGTGGAGCGGTTTCTATTGGCAGACGACTGGCAGACCCACTAGCAGAATTAGTGAAAATTGATGCAAAATCTATTGGAGTGGGACAATACCAGCACGATGTAGATCAAACCAAGCTTAAAAATGAATTGGATACTGTAGTAATGAGTTGTGTGAATAGTGTAGGAATTAATGTAAATACAGCTAGTGTTCCATTATTAAGTTATGTTTCAGGGATTGGAGAAAAACTAGCAGAAAATATTGTGGCTTATCGATCAGAAAATGGCGCATTACAGTCTCGCGAAGAATTAAAAAAAGTGCATAGATTAGGAGGAAAAGCTTATGAACAAGCTGCTGCATTCTTAAGAATTACAAGCCCTAAAAACCCACTAGATAACTCTGCAGTTCATCCCGAACGATATCAATTGGTTTCTAAAATGGCTAAGGACGCAGGAGTTCCTGTAACTGAGTTAATAGGAAATAAAGAAGCTATTTCAAAAATTAAACTTCAGGGCTATATCACCGACGAAGTGGGGCTTCCTACGTTAACCGATATTGTTAAAGAATTAGAGAAACCTGGTGTAGACCCCAGAAAGAAAGTTACAGTTTTTGAATTTGATCCAAACGTAAAAACTATAGCAGATATAAAAGCAGGAATGAAACTACCAGGAATTGTAAATAATATTACAAATTTTGGATGTTTTGTAGATATAGGAGTTAAAGAAAGTGGATTAATTCATATTTCAAAACTGGCGAATGAATATATAAGCGATGTAAATGCCGTTGTGCAATTACATCAACATCTAATGGTTACTGTAGTAGATGTAGATATGAATAGAAAGAGGATACAGTTATCTCTTGTGGATTAAAAAAAAGCCTTATAGAAATATCTAATATCTATAAGGCTTGATATTTTATTCAGGTTGTTCTTCGCTCGTTTGTTTAGATCCCATAAAAAATAAAATCAATCCCAAAACAAGTATTCCAACTCTGATTATCCATCCTGTTGTTAGTCCCCAGGAATCAATCCATATGAGAATTTTAAGATTGTAATTAAAAAAATTTAAAAGAATTGATATAGCTCCTGCAATAGCTATGTACGAACCTATTTTTTTCATTCGATTGTTGTTTAGTGTTAGATACAAACATATAAAATTATTTGTAAACACTTAATTTATTGGCATGTAGCTATAATAAGGACTTTATGTTTTTCAACGTTGCATAAATGATAATGATTAGTGTGTACAAAAAAACCAACTCTTTTTGAGTTGGTTTTTTTGTATGTATTTGATGATGAGAAAAATTATTTTTTCTCATCAATTTTTGGATCTTCTTCCTCTTCTTCTTTCGAAGCATCCTTAAATTCTTTTATACCACTCCCTAGGCCTCTCATTAATTCGGGAATTTTTTTTCCTCCAAATAAAAGGAGTACAATTCCTACGATTAAAGCAATTTGCCATGGACCTATCATTCCTAAAACTATACTAGATAATATCATGATCTTAACTATTAGATGACAAAGTTAGCAAGAAATGATGAAACTGATGCAATTTATATAATCTTTAACCATTAAAGAATGATGATTCCTTAAATTGTATTGTGTTTTAGATAATTTTTGGAGCAGAGAAAACGTTCTTGATGATACGTTATTTAAGAAACATTTATATATCAAAAAGCTTATATTTTGATATTTGTAGATTATGTATATTTGCGAATAATACCTATTTGATAACATTCTTTACAGAAGATGTAATCCATGGCAAAAAAGAACAAAGAACAGAAGAAGATTACTAAAAAGCTGCTTAATAAGTATCGCTTAGTTATCCTTAATGAGGATACTTTTGAGGAACGTATATCTTTTAAGCTTAACAGACTTAATGTTTTTGTAATGGTTACCATAACGTCGATAGTTCTGGTAGCAGGAACAACTTTTTTAATCGCTTTTACACCACTTCGAGAATATATTCCCGGGTATTCTTCTACTTCATTAAACTTAAGAGCAACTCAATTAGTTGCTACCACCGATTCTTTGGAATCCAGAATCATGATAAATCAAGAATACTATAAATCAATTAAAAAAGTATTGACAGGAGATGTAAAAACGGTAGAATTTGATATTGATTCTGCAATACAGTCTCAAAAAATAAACCCACAAGAAATTGATTTAAAACCTTCTGAGCAAGATATTAAACTTCGTGAAGAAGTGTCTAAAGAAGATAGATATAGCCTGTTCGAAAGTGAAAAATCGAGTTTAGACTTTTCACTATTTCCGCCGGTAAAAGGTAATATCACTTCTAAGTATAATGCGACAGAAAAACACTATGGAGTGGATGTTGCAGTTCTAAAAGATACTCCAGTAAAAGCAGCATCTTCTGGTACTGTAATTTTTGCTGAATGGACGGCAGAAACGGGCCATGTGATTATACTTAAGCACGGTAACAATTTGCTTACAGTATATAAGCATAACGCCTCGTTGACAAAACAACAAGGAGAACAAGTTAAAGCCGGTGAAGTAATTGCTACTGCTGGTTCTACAGGAGAACTATCAACAGGGCCTCACTTACATTTTGAATTATGGAGAGATGGATACCCTACTGATCCGTCTAATTTTATTGATTTTGAACAATAATTATCTATGTCCTTAAAATCATTAGGAGCTAAAATATTTGCTAAGCGCATTCGCAAGAAAATTAATAAATGGTCATCAAATCCGATAAAAACCCAAGAGAAGGTTTTTAAAGATTTAATAAAAGTGGCTGGGAATACTGCATTTGGTAAGGACCATAATTTTCAGAATATTAAAACACATTCGGATTTTGTAAAGAATGTTCCTATACGAGATTATGAGCAATTAAAATCATATGTTAATCGAGTTGTAGATGGAGAAAAAGATGTGCTTTGGCCGGGGAAACCTTTATATTTTGCAAAAACATCAGGAACTACAAGTGGAGCCAAGTATATTCCATTAACCAAAGATTCGATGCCTACTCATATTAGAGCAGCACGTAATGCAATTTTATGCTATATAGAAGAGACCGGAAAAGTTGATTTTGTTGATGGTAAAATGATATTTCTTCAGGGAAGCCCAGAGATGGAAGAAAAAAATGGAGTAATGCTGGGTAGACTTTCTGGGATCGTGGCACATTATGTACCTAAGTACTTACAAAAAAATAGATTGCCAAGCTGGGAAACAAATTGTATCGAAGATTGGGAAGAAAAGGTAGATGCAATTGTTGAAGAAACAATACATCAAAATATGACTGTAATTAGTGGTATACCACCATGGGTGCAAATGTATTTTGAAAAACTACAGCAGAAAACGAATAAAACTATAGGAGACCTGTTTAAAGAGTTTGAATTATTCATATATGGCGGAGTTAATTTTGAGCCCTATAAAGCTACATTTGAAAAATTGATAGGAAGAAAAGTTGCAGGTATCGAACTATACCCTGCATCAGAAGGATTCTTTGCTTTTCAGGATAAGCAAAATGAAAAAGGTATGCTACTGCAGTTAGATTCTGGGATGTTTTATGAATTTGTAAAGGCAGAAGAGTTTTTTGAAGAGAAACCTAAAAGATTAACTATTGGTGAGGTCGAAAAAGGTGTTAATTATGTAATGCTTGTTTCTACTACTGCAGGATTATGGTCTTATAATATTGGAGATACTGTAATGTTTACCAGTACGACACCCTACAGGCTAATCGTTTCTGGAAGAATAAAACATTTTATTTCGGCTTTTGGAGAGCATGTAATTGGAAAAGAAGTAGATCAAGCCCTTAAAGAAGGTGCAGACACCATAGGAGCAATGATTAATGACTTTACCGTTGCACCACAGGTTAATCCCGATAATTCTGAATTACCATACCATGAATGGTTTATAGAGTTTAAAGAAGCTCCAGTTGATATCGAGGCACTGGCATTAGAAATAGAAAATTCACTAAGAAGGCAAAACTCGTACTATGATGATTTGATCGAAGGGAAGATATTAAGAACTCTAAAAATAACCCCAGTCCCTAAAGATGGTTTTAAAGACTACATGAGATCAGTTGGTAAATTAGGAGGACAAAATAAGCTTCCCAGATTGTCTAATGATAGAAATATTGCAGACAAACTTACCGCTATGATTGATAAATAGTTTAAATCATTATTTGAACGAAAAAGAAACATAATTATACATGACATTTCAATGTTCGGTTAGTATACTTATATTTGCTAGGAAAAATTTATGGCAAATCTAATATTACAAGGTAGGACAAGGGCTCAGGAAAGCTCAAGCGCGATCGAACGCATGTACATTACTATGCGTCATCTTTTTAATAGAGGTTTCTATAAGCCTATGGGTGTTTCTGGAGATACATTAAGAGAAGCACTTCTTATTCTTCGCCCCGAAATTTATGGTTCTGTAGCAGAAGAAAAAGTAGAACTTAATGGGCTTCTTTATGTAATAGATCGTTTACCCTTTGGTATTGAAGAATGTCGATATATTAATCTTACTAGTGAAGAAGGGTATAAAAACTCTCATTTTAAGGCAATTGTTCCTCCAAAAAGAAGAAGAAACTGTTATCGTATTGATGAGGAGCAGATGAATATTGAAATTACCAGAGGAAGGTCTGAAATTTATGATATACTTACGCATCTTACATTCCTGTTTATAGAGTCACATAAGATTATGAATCGAGTTGTGATTAATGAACAAGGAAAAGTAACCAGAGATTGGCAAAAATTAGAAAAAGCGGTGCTATCAAAAAAAGACTTAACTAAAGCCGAAAGAGAAGTAGCACTTACACATACCGCAAATATTTTAGGAAGAACTTTTGAAGAAGTTTCTTCTGTTTATAATGATTTTTCTTGCCCTGAAAGCAAAGAACGTTTTTTAGAGATTATTTATTGGTTAGGTAAATTAGCGATAGAGGAATCTATAGAAGACAATAAACGAATAGTTACTTTTAGTCCAGTATTAAGAGAAAGGCTAGGACACCATATTCATGGAGAGATTTGGGCAAATACAATTAAGAAGAAATTAGAAGAACTTAATTTACTTCAACGCCCAATTCATATTATAAGTGCAAACATGCACAGTGTAATGAATGCATTATATGCACCAATTGCTCTAAAGACCGAATTAAAAAACAAGAGTACATTTGATATTTATGAATCATTAAGCGAAAGCAAAAATGATAAATTAAGAGCTAGAGTAGAGAAATTAGCTTTACAGAAAGGAATGACATATATCGAAGATCAAAGTGGAGCAAATATTAATGTTCAGATTTTTGATACTATTCAATACCCAGAAGGTGAATACAAAAACCATATTGCTGATTTAGAAAATGAGAATAAACCTGTAATTGTTGTTATGGACTATGCGTTTGGAGAACAAGCGTATGAAACTATGGATGAATTATTAAAACCTTATATAAATATTGAAGGTGATAAAGTACATCTGGATGTCAAGTCTGTTTCTATTATGGGTAAAGCTGGTATTCTTGAAGGAGGAAAAGGAGATATTATGATACCTTCTGCTCACGTTTTTGAAGGGACAGCAGATAATTACCCTTTTAAAAATCAGCTAAAAAAGAAAGAATTAGAAGGTCATGGTATTGATATTTATGATGGAGCTATGATTACCGTTTTAGGAACATCATTACAGAACAGAGATATATTAAAGTTTTTTCATGACTCCACCTGGAATGTGATCGGTTTAGAGATGGAAGGAGCTCATTATCAAAAAGCAATACAATCTGCTTCAAAACTTAGAGGAAGTATAAGCCCAAAAGTTAAAGTACGATATGCATATTATGCTTCAGATAATCCATTAGAAACAGGAAGCACCTTAGCTTCAGGAGGATTAGGAACAACGGGAGTAAAGCCAACATATCTCATAACTGAGAAAATAATAGAGCAAATATTTAAAGAAAGATAGTAATATATAATAAATATGGAAAATAATAATGATGAAATAGATTTGATGCAAATTTTTAGCATGATAAAAGGAGGTTTTAGGAACTTCCTTAAACTAATCATTACAGTAATTGCATTTTATAAGAAAAAGGCAATTTTATTTCTGATTTTATTAATAGTTGGAGGAGGTATAGGGTTTTTTATTGATCAAAGTCAAGATTCAAAAAATGAATATATACAAGAAATTATAATTGAGCCTAAATATAATAGTGTAAAGTACATTTATGATTTTATTGATGAATTAGAAGATAATCTCAAAGACGAAGTTTTTCTGAGTATGTTAGGAATTACAGAAGATGATATTGAAAATGTAAATAAGGTTGAGATAGAACCTGTAGTAAAGGGAACAGATGTATTAGATAATCTAGAGGAAAGATATGAAAACCGTGAGTTTTTTAAGGATATTATGGAAGCTTATGATGGAAATCAAGTAGAGGAAGAAAAATTTAGAGATTTTTATAAACATCATAAACTAATAATTGAGTTTAATGTGAACAATGAAGCTAGTAATAAAATAGCTTCATCTATTTTAAACTATATAAAATCAAATAAATATTATCAAGACATATCAAAACTTACTTTAAAACAAAAGAAAACAGATTTAGAGAGAAATAAAACATCGTTAGAATTTATTGATGCATATTTAAAAAATCTTGAAAAAAGTCCTTTAAATACTGAAAATGAACCTGTTGTTCTTTCTTCTCGGAAAGACTTACCTATGCTTTCTATTGCTTCTTTATTGCAAAAGAAGGAACTTCTAATGGAATTGATTAATAAGCAAGAACGTATTTTGACCTTAGATCAAGAAGTATTTTCCTTTGTTTATTATGGTGATATTATTTCAAAACAAAAGAAACTATTAAATCGTACTATGTTCATGATCCCTCTACTTTTGATAGGATTAGTTTCGTTCTTTTACTTTTCAAGATACTTGTCCAAATCGGTTAAGAATTTTGTTAATGATGAAGAATAGATTTTATACATATAGAAAAAAACAAATCAATCAATAGATAATTAAAAGGCATAATTATGTTGTACCCGTTAAAATTTCATCCAATTTTAAAAGAAAAAATTTGGGGAGGAAATAAACTAAAAACAATCCTTAATAAGCCTTCTGTCGAAGATAATATTGGTGAGAGCTGGGAGATTTCTACGGTAAATGATGATGTCTCGGTGATCTCAAATGGTGCACATGCAGGGAAAAGATTAGATGATCTTATCAAAGAGTATTCATCACAATTACTGGGAGAAAAGGTATATAAAGAGTTTGGTGATCAATTTCCATTATTGATTAAGTTTATTGATGCCAGAGAAGACTTATCTGTTCAACTTCATCCCGATGATACCTTAGCAAAAAAGAGGCATGATTCTTTTGGTAAAACAGAAATGTGGTATGTCGTCCAGGCCGATGCTGATGCTAAGTTAATTGTTGGATTTAATAAAGACACTAACAAAGAAGAATATGAAACGTTCCTTAAAGAAGGAAAAATTACAGAATTACTCAATTTCGAGACTATTACAAAGGGAGATAGCTATTTTATAAAAGCGGGAAGAATACATGCCATAGGAGGAGGGTCTTTGATTGCAGAGATTCAACAAACTTCTGATATTACCTATAGAGTTTATGATTGGGATCGAAAAGACAGTGATGGAAATGAAAGAGAATTACATACTGATCTAGCATTGGACGCCTTAGATTTTAAAGGAGATAGGTCTTTTAAATTAGAATATGATAAGGATAAAAATAGGGTGAATAACCTTATTTCTGGAACGTATTTTACAACAAGTACGATAGAGGTTGATAATAGCTTAAAAAGAGAGTATAAGGGCTTAGATTCGTTTAAAATTTTAATGTGCGTAGAAGGAAGCGGGACAATAAGTACTATAGACTATTCTGAAAAAATTTCATTTGGTGAAACAATACTCATTCCTCGCACGATTGAAAATATATCTATAGAAAGCGATAATAATGAAATGAAATTGTTAGAAGTGTATATCTAAATATAACATGAAGAGGAATATCTTAATAACAGGTGGGGCAGGATTATAGGGTCAAATTATATAAACCTTATTGCAAAAGATACAACATCAAAAATCGTTAATCTCGATAAACTAACATATGCTGCTGATCTTAAAAATATTGAGAACGAAAAAAATGCAGATTATACTTTTATTGAAGGAGATATCTGTGACTGGGATACAGTTAAGACAATTTTTAAGGAATATCAAATTGATACCGTTGTCCATTTTGCTGCAGAATCCCATGTTGATAATTCTATCACTGGTCCAAAAGCGTTTATCGAAACTAATATTGTAGGAACATTTAATCTATTGCAGGCCGCTTATCAAACCTGGATGAAATCACCAAATGAATTTGATTCAGAATATAAACATGCTCGTTTTTTGCATGTTTCTACAGATGAGGTATATGGAACATTAGGTGAAACGGGTCTTTTTAGCGAGAACACACCCTATGCACCAAACAGCCCATATAGTGCTTCAAAAGCATCTTCAGATATGCTGGTTAGAAGCTATTTTCATACCTATGGATTGCCTGTGGTTACGACAAACGGTTCAAACAACTATGGGCCAAGACAACATGATGAAAAATTAATCCCGACTATTATCAGAAAAGCAGTTAATGAAGAAAATATTCCTATTTATGGTGATGGTAAAAATGTACGGGATTGGTTATATGTTTTAGATCATTGTAAAGGCATAGACTTGGTATTAAAGACTGGAAAATTAGGAGAAACCTATAATATTGGAGGCAAAAACGAAAGAGAAAATCTATATATAGCCACTACAATTTGTAAAATTTTGGATAGAGTTGTACCAAGAAGTAAAGGAACATCTTATAAAGATCTTATTACTTTTGTTACCGATCGTCCAGGTCATGACTTTAGGTACGCAATTGACGCATCTAAAATCGAAAATGAATTAAAGTGGGCTGCAGAGGAGAATTTTGAAACGGGGATTGAGAAAACTATTAAGTGGTATTTAAAAAAGTATAAAAACTAATACTATTTTGGACTTTCAACTTTTATTGAAGACAGAAATCCATTTAGGATAATAAATACAATAATGAAAGGAATAATACTAGCAGGAGGCTCAGGAACGCGTTTACATCCACTTACATTGGCAATTAGTAAACAGTTGATGCCCGTTTATGATAAGCCGATGATTTATTATCCAGTCTCTACATTAATTTCGGCAGGAATTAGGGAAATATTAATCATATCCACTCCACAAGATTTACCATTGTTCGAAAAATTATTAGGAGATGGTACTACTTATGGATGTCGATTTGAATATGCAATACAAGAACACCCCAATGGATTAGCTGAAGCTTTTATTATTGGTGAAAAATTTATAGGTCAGGATAAAGTCGCTCTAATACTGGGAGACAATATATTCTATGGTTCTGGTTTAGAAGCATTATTAGAAAGAAATAATGATCCGGATGGAGGAATTATATATGCATATCACGTACAAGATCCAGAACGATATGGTGTTGTTGATTTTGATGCCCAAGGTAATGCCACTTCTATAGAAGAAAAACCTGAAGCTCCAAAATCTAATTATGCAGTGCCAGGAATTTATTTTTACGATAATGAAGTTGTAAAAATTGCCAAAGCTATAACTCCTAGTTCTCGTGGTGAACTAGAAATTACAGATATTAACAATGCATATCTGCAGAAAGGGAAGTTAAAAGTAAGTATCCTGGACAAAGGTACAGCATGGTTGGATACAGGGACATTTAACTCTCTTATGCAAGCCATTCAATTTGTTCAGGTAATAGAGGAAAGACAAGGCCTTAAAATTGGAGCTATAGAAGAAATTGCGTATAAAAAAGGCTTTATTGATAAAGAACAACTTCATCGTCTGGCAAAACCCCTGATCAAAAGCGGTTATGGTAAATACCTATTACAATTAGATTAAATATGGAAATTCAATCAACTTTTATTGAAGGATGTTTTGTAATAAAACCTACCGTATTTGAAGACGATAGAGGGTCTTTTTTTGAAAGCTCTAATAAAAAAAATTGAGGAAATCTCTGGATATAATGTAAATTTTGTTCAGGATAATCAGTCGATTTCTAAAAAAGGAACTCTTCGAGGATTACATTTTCAGACAGGTGCCCATGCACAGGCAAAATTGGTTAGAGTGATCAAGGGTGAAGTGTTGGATGTAGCCGTGGACCTAAGACCAGATTCCAAAACCTATAAAAAACACTTTGCAATCCTATTAAATGATCAAAATAACTTTCAATTATTTGTTCCAATAAGTAAAAGTGCAATATTTGCTTATAAATGTGATAATTACTATCACAAATCTTCAGAATCTGGGATTATATATAACGACCCGGATCTTAATATTGATTGGAAATTAGATTCTTCAATAATTCAATTGTCCGAAAAAGATAAAGAACTACCATATTTAAAAGATATCGTAAAATAATTAGCTTGATTATATGGCTAATTATGAAGTGTTTAACAAGAGTCGCTATTATTGTTAAAAGTCCTTAAAACTTAGTTAAACCCAATACTTTTTTCAATAAGTATATAGCAATATTCGTTCTACTGCGATACATTTAAAAATGATATTCGTAAAGGTTATTTTTTCTAATACTTAATCATAGAAGTAGTATTAGAAAAAATAAACAGATTTAATAGAATTATAAATGATTTATATGTATTGATAAGGAGTTTTTTTTGAAACTCTCCCATCTTATAACCTAACCTACTAAATACTATGAATGCTAAAGAGAATTCTTCAGATGATGTTGATTTAGGTCAATTATTCAAACTTATAGGAAATGCATTTAGTGCTTGTTTTACCCTTATAGCAAATATTTTTAAAAACGTATTTCACTTTTTTATTCTATTACTTCAATTTATCAGAGTACATTTCTATAAACTTGTTTTGGCAGTTTTTCTTGGAGTTATAGTTGGGGGAGTTATAGATCATAATGCATTACCCAGATATAGGTCTTCAATGATTGTTCAGCCTAACTTTAATAGTGTACAACAATTATATAATAATATCGAATTTTACGATCAATTAGCAAAACAGCAAGAAAGTAAAGCACTTGCAGAGGCGTTACATATTTCCGAATCTGCAGCAGTAGATGTAAAAAAAGTAGTAATATCTTCGTTTTCAGATCAAACACAACGAATAAAACAATTTAGTGAGTTTATTCAAGAACTAGACTCGGTATCACAAAAACAGGTGCATTATGAAGATTACTTAAAGAACTTTAATGATATTAATGCAAAGTTTCATAAAATCGAAATAGAAACAACATCTCCCGGAATTGCAAAAAAATGCCAAAAAGCTATTGTTACATCTATAGAAAACAATGAATATTTTAAACTTCAGAAAGATATTAATGATGATAATATAGCGCTAAGAGATTCGATTATAGAACAACAACAAAAGGAAATCAATGATTTACAGGAATTTTATAAAAGGATAAAAGTTTTAGAGGCCAAAAAACCAGATGGAACAACAAGCATTAATTTGGCAGAAAATAAAAGTGACCAAGTCTCAGAACTTGAATTGCTGGATCATGAAAAAAAATTAAAAGATGAAAAAATTAAGCTAAACAATGAGAAAGCAAATACAAAGAACACTATTAATATTATTTCTGAATTCCCTAATAAAGGAGCATTAATAAATGATTTTTTTGCTAAAAAAATCGTTTTGACACCGATCTTATTTGTTAGTGTTTTATTTTTGACATTGATTATGATTTCATTAAATAAATATTTGGCAGGTTATAATTAAGGATTGAAAATAGATAGTTTTTTTAAGAGTTAAGATAAAAGGTAAGTGTAATATATAAATTGGAAAGCATATTGACAAACCCAATAATTAAGCTATTTTTGCATCAAAACATTAATATTGTAGATTTGTTGACAATTGACTTATCACTTTTAATTACTTATAGAAAAATATGAAAACTATTTTAATTACTGGAGGAGCGGGGTTTATAGGCTCTAATTTTATTCCTTATTTTATTAAAAACAATTCAGATTTTAATGTTTTGAACCTAGATTCGTTGACTTATGCAGGAGATTTAAAAAATGTAAAAGAAGTCGAAAGTCATAATAGATATACTTTTATGAAGGGAGATATTTGTGATCGAAATTTAATAGAAGAGCTGTTTAAAAAAAATGATATAAATGGAGTGATTCATTTTGCGGCTGAATCCCATGTAGATAATTCGATATCAAGCCCAGATGAATTTATTAGAACAAATGTTTTTGGAACATTTACATTAATTGATGTTGCTAGAAACTATTGGATGGAATCTCCGCATAATTATAAAGATCAGTATAAAAATTGTCGTTTTCACCATGTTTCTACAGATGAGGTTTATGGCACATTAGGAGAAACAGGATTATTTGAAGAAACTACACCGTATGCGCCAAACAGTCCATATAGTGCTTCAAAAGCTTCTTCAGATTTTATAGTTAGAAGTTATTTTCATACTTACGGGATGAATGTAGTTACTACCAATTGTTCTAATAACTATGGTCCAAAGCAGCATGACGAAAAACTTATACCAACTATAATTAGAAAAGCAATAGCTGGAGAAAATATTCCTATTTATGGAGATGGTAAAAATGTTAGAGACTGGTTATATGTGTTGGATCATTGTAAAGGTGTAGAATTAGCTTATGCAAAAGGAGTTTCTGGTGAGACTTATAATATTGGAGGAAGAAATGAGCGTAATAACAATTATATCGCATCCAAAATTTGTGAATTATTAGACCAAAAGATCCCTCGTAAGGATGGTAAATCTTATAAGGTGCTTATAACATATGTTAAAGATCGTCCAGGACATGATATGCGTTATGCCATTGATGCTACTAAAATAGAAAATGAACTGGGGTGGAAAGCCGACGAAAATTTCGAAACAGGTATCGAAAAAACTGTAGCTTGGTACTTAGAAAAAATAAAATAATATCATGAAGGGAATAATTTTAGCAGGAGGGTCTGGAACAAGATTACATCCTCTTACATTAGCGGTTAGTAAACAATTAATGCCTGTATACGATAAACCAATGATCTACTATCCACTTTCAACATTGATGTGGTCAGGTATAAGGGAGATTCTCATAATTTCAACACCGCATGATCTACCTTCGTTCCAAAAATTACTTGGAGATGGAAAAGCGTATGGATGTAGATTCGAATATGCTGTACAAGAAGCACCTAATGGATTGGCTGAAGCTTTTATAATTGGTGAAGATTTCATTGGAAATGATAAAGTAGCTTTGATTCTTGGGGATAATATTTTCTATGGAACAGGTTTAGCAAAGCTTTTACAAGCTAATAATGATCCAGATGGCGGTATTATATATGCCTATCATGTTCACGACCCAGAACGATATGGAGTAGTAGAATTTGATGAGGGTGGGAAAGCAATTTCTATAGAGGAAAAACCTAAAGTACCTAAATCAAATTATGCGGTTCCTGGAATATATTTTTATGATAATGAAGTGGTTGATATTGCAAAGAATATAAAACCGAGTCATAGGGGAGAGCTAGAAATTACTGATATCAACAAAGTGTACTTGGAAAAGAAGAGATTAAATGTGAGTATTTTAGATAGAGGAACCGCATGGTTGGATACGGGAACATTTAATTCTCTTATGCAGGCAAGTCAATTTGTTCAAGTAATAGAAGAACGACAGGGACTTAAAATTGGAGCAATAGAAGGGGTGGCTTTTAAAATGGGTTATATATCAGAAGAAAAAATGATAGTGCTGGCAAAACCACTTGTCAAAAGTGGTTATGGAAAACATTTATTGAGTATTATAGAAAAATAATTTAATGAAAGCAATTGAAACCAAGCTCAAAGGGTGTTTTATATTAGAGCCTTCAGTTTTTGAAGATGAAAGAGGCTATTTTTTTGAGAGCTATAATCAAAATAAGCTTAATGAGCTTATTGGTCAGGAAGTTAATTTTGTACAGGACAATCAATCCTACTCTACAAAAGGAGTGATTAGGGCCTTGCATTATCAAGTAGGTGAACATGCACAGGCAAAATTAGTAAGAGCTTTAGAAGGAACAGTATTAGATGTTGCTGTAGATCTTCGTGAAAATTCTCCAACTTTTGGAGAATATTTCGCTGTAGAATTATCGGCAGAAAATAAAAAACAACTCTTTATTCCAAGAGGCTTCGCACATGGATTTTGTGTTCTAAGTGAGACAGCGACTTTTTTTTATAAATGTGACAATTTTTACAATAAATCGGCTGAGGGGGGAATAATTTATAATGATAAAGACTTAAACATAGATTGGACCATAGAAGAAGATGTAGAATTAATAATTTCTGAAAAAGATAGATCATTGCCATTATTTAAAAAAGCAAGATTGTAGTTAATTATGAAACGATGAAAAAAATAGCAATAATAGGTTTAGGGTATGTTGGGTTACCATTAGCAGTTGAGTTTGGTAAAAAAAAAATAAGCACAATAGGTTTTGATATTAATAAAAAAAGAATTGACGAGCTTAATAAAAATATAGACTTCACATTAGAAGTTTCAAAAGAAGATTTAAGTGAAGCAAAGGATGTAATATACACATACAATCCCGTTGAGTTACAACAAGCGAATATATTTATTGTGACTGTACCGACACCGATAAATGAGTTTAAACAACCAGATCTATCTCCTCTTATTTCTGCGAGCAAATTAGTTGGTAATTATATCAGTAAAGATGATATAGTTATTTATGAATCCACTGTTTTTCCTGGTTGTACTGAGGAAATATGTGTGCCGATTCTTGAAAGCGTAAGTGATTTAAAATTTAATAAAGATTTCTTTTGTGGCTATTCTCCAGAACGAATTAATCCAGGTGATAAAGAACGAAGAGTACATAATATTGTAAAAATTACATCTGGTAGTACGATTGATACTGCAAATGTGGTGGATGATTTGTATAATACAATTGTTACCGTTGGAACACACAAAGCATCGTCCATCAAAGTAGCTGAGGCAGCAAAAGTCATAGAAAATACACAACGCGATCTTAATATAGCATTTGTGAACGAACTTTCTATGATTTTTGATAAAATGGATATTAATACAAATGAAGTTCTTGAAGCAGCAGGTACTAAATGGAACTTCCTGCCTTTTAAACCTGGACTGGTAGGAGGACACTGTATAGGAGTGGATCCATACTATCTCACTCATAAAGCACAAAGCTTAGGATATAACCCTGAGGTTATTTTGGCAGGAAGACGTATTAATGACGAAATGGGTAGCAAAATAGTTAAGAAGTATATCAAAAGATTATTACAATCTAAAGCTGATATTAATAATTCGAAAACGCTAATACTTGGTTTTACGTTTAAAGAAAACTGCCCAGATATTAGAAATACTAGAGTTATAGATATATATAATGAACTCAAAGAGTTTGGTGTCGAAGCCGATATATATGACCCCATCGCAAATACTAAAGAAATCGAAAAAGAGTATCAAATAGAGGTAAAGTCAGAGAACATTAATAATTATAAAGGAATAATTTTGGCCGTTGCACATAATGAATTTCTAGATTATGATTGGAAAACTTTGGCCAAGAATAAGATTATTTTTGATGTTAAAAATATCTTAGATAAAGGTATTACAATAGATTCTTTATAGTATATTATAACCTTTACTCGTATAAGCTATGATTATAAGTGTATTAGTTACTGGAGCCAATGGACAATTAGGAAAGTGTTTTAGAGACATTGCCGCAGGGTCTTCACCAAAAATCCGTTGGACGTTTATGTCCTCTAACGAAATGGATATCACAAATGAAGCAGAAGTAGCAAATGTATTCAATAATGATTCTTTTCATTTTCTAGTTAATTGTGCGGCATATACAGCTGTAGATAAAGCAGAAGAAGAAATAAGTAAAGCTTATCAAATAAATGCAGAAGCGGTTAAAGTTTTGGCTGAAAATTGCAAAAAACATCAAACTACATTTATTCATATCTCTACTGATTTTGTTTTTGACGGAACCAAGAAAACACCATATGAAATTACAGATAAGGTCAATCCGTTAAACGTTTATGGACAATCAAAACTTAAAGGAGAAGAATATATTAGGGAGTTGTTAGATAACTATTACATTATAAGAACCTCTTGGGTGTATTCGATCTATGGGGGTAATTTTGTAAAAACAATGTTGAAACTTGGTGATAACCGAAAAGAAATAGGGGTAGTAAATGATCAAATAGGCGCACCAACTTATGCCCCAGATTTAGCAAAGTTTATAGTAGATATAATAGCATTTCCAGACTATTTTGGAATCTATCATTATTGTAATAAAGGCAAGATAAGTTGGTATGATTTTGCCAAAACAATTTTTAGAATTACAGACAAAACTATAAAAATAGAGCCAGTACCAACAGAATCATATCCAACACCAGCAAAGAGACCAAAATTCAGTTTATTAAGTACCTTGGAAACAGAAAAAACATTTCAGGTTTCAATACCAAATTGGGACGAAAGTTTGAAGAAAATGCTTGTTGAATGAAGAATTTTTTTTTCATAATAGTGTTGATGCTATGCTTTTCTTGTAAAAAGAAAGAAGAAAATGTTTTTAGAGTTTTTATAGATATTAAGGTTCTTGAAGATGATAACTTTCAGGTTTTTTATATCGATGATTTGGAGTCAGGTTATTCCGAAAAAAATAGAAAAACAATCCAAGTAAAAGGAATTTCAGAATTTCAGACAATAGTTTTTGAATTGCCAAATAACGTCTTGCCCAAAATGTTTAGAATTGATTTAGGAGAAAACAAAAAAGAATCTCCTATTGAAATTAAATCAGTGAAACTTAAACATAATGACAAAGTTATTGAGATAAATGATTTGGTATTAGATCGTTTTTTTAAACCAAATATCTATATTGAAAAAGTTGATAAAGCTTTTTTGAGACAATCAATTGAAAGTAGATATGATCCGTTTTTATCATCAACACCATTACTCAATAAAAAAATGGAGTTGGAATTTTGATGAATATATGAGGGTAACTAATTAATAAAGAAGGAATCATGAAAAGGATAATTATAACTTCCTTCCATTGCTTTTATGCATAGGCATCTTTTTCGTGTAGATGTATAAAGGATAAAAAATGTATATAAATTTGTAAAAAAGAAAAACAAAATATTTTTTTTAATTTAAATATTTGTAAAATCTAATGAAAGAAAAAATACCATTCAATAAACCTTATCTAACAGGTAAAGAAATGCATTATATGTATGATGCTGTTAGTACGGGTAAAATATCGGGTAATGGAAAGTATACCAAAATGTGTCAGGATTTTTTACAAAAAAAATATGGATTTGGTAAATGTCTTCTGACTACATCTTGTACTGATGCATTAGAAATGGCGGCCTTATTAATTAATATAAAGGCTGGTGATGAAGTGATTATACCTTCTTATACCTTTGTTTCCTCAGCAAATGCCTTTATTTTAAGAGGAGCAAACGTTATTTTTGCCGATAGTAGGAGTGATCATCCAGGAATTGATGAAAATTCTATTGAAAAGTTAATAACGCCAAGGACAAAAGCTATTGTGCCTGTTCATTATGCCGGAGTAGCATGTGATATGGATAAAATTTTAGAAATTGCAGAAAAGTATGATTTATTTGTCATCGAAGATGCAGCACAGGCTATTGACAGTTATTATGTTGATAAAAACGGAACTAAAAGAGCATTAGGTTCAATGGGTCATTTGGCTGCATTTTCTTTTCATGAAACTAAAAATATTATTTCTGGAGAAGGAGGAATGTTAGCAATTAACGATTCTCAGTTCGAAAATAGAGCTGAAATCATATGGGAAAAAGGAACAAATCGATCGTCATTTTTTAGAGGAGAAGTTGATAAATATGGTTGGGTAGACATAGGGTCTTCTTTTTTACCTTCAGAGATTACTGCGGGGTTTCTTTGGGCTCAGCTCGAACATATAGATAAAATTCAACTGAAAAGAATACACATATGGGAGAAATATTTTAATGAATTAAATGATTGGTGTAAAAGAAATAATATTATGCTCCCTCATATTCCTGACTTTGCTAGTAATAATGCACATATGTTTTATATTGTTTTTGCCAGTAATAATAAACGTTCGGAAGTCATAGATAAATTAAAGGGTGATAATATTTTATCTGTATTCCATTATTTAAGTCTTCATGATAGTGAATTTTATAAATCTCGCCATGATGATAGAAAATTGACTTTTAGCGACACTTATTCTGAATGTTTATTGAGATTGCCAATGTATTTTGATTTATCTGATAAAGATTTAGACAGAGTTATCAATTCGTTGCTTGAAATATCATTAAGCTAACAAAAAAATATTACGTCGAAAGCAATTGTATAATTTAAGCAACCCTAAAGTTGAGTAGTAAAATTTAATAGTTTTTATAAATATGGAGATTAAAGAAATAAATATTAAAAATATTGTTTTTAAGACTTTAGAAGAGTATATTCAAGAAAATGATTTGAACCTTGATAAAGTAGATGAAAACACCAGACTCATAGGAGCAAGTTCTTTTCTTGATTCTATGGATTTAGTTAATTTTATTGTTGAATTAGAAGAAAGAGTAAATGATGAATTTTCATCTGATTTAGAACTTACTGATGAAAAAGCAATGTCAAGAAGAACTAGTCCTTTTATGAATATCCAAACATTAGTTTCATATATTGTTGAAAGCCTAAACGATGAGTAAAAAGTGTATTTTAATTACAGGTAATCGAAAGGGTATTGGACGTTACCTAAGTGAATTGTATTTGTCTAAAGGATTCAATGTAGTTGGTTGTAGTAGAACAGAATCAGATTTGGAACATTCTGCTTATCGACATGTCATATGTGATGTTACTCAGGAAGCATCTGCAAAAAGAGTTGTGAAAGTCGCTAAACAGGAATTTGGAGGTGTAGACATTTTAATCAACAATGCTGGAATTGCGTCTTTAAATCACTCTTTGCTTACACCAGGGTCTACTGTAAAAAAAGTTTTTGAAACTAACTTTTATGGGTCTTTCTTTTTTAGTAGGGAGTGTGGAAAACAAATGATGAAAAAAAAGTCAGGTCGTATTATTAATTTTTCTACAGTGGCTGTACCAATGAATCTAGATGGCGAAATGGTTTATGCTTCAAGTAAAGCAGCTATTGAAAAGATGACTAAGATTTTGGCAAAAGAACTTTCAAATTACAACATAACTGTTAATTCAATAGGACCTACCCCAATTCTTACTGATCTTTTAAAAGTTGTGCCAAAAGATAAAGTAGATGAATTACTTGAAAAGCAAGCAATAAAACGATTAGGAACATTTGAAGATATTGAAAATATAATAAGTTTTTTTATTGATAAAAAAAGTGAATTTGTAACAGGTCAAATTTTATATCTTGGAGGGTTATGATAATTGATACTATAAGAAAACATAAGGGTACGGCTATAATAGATAGTTCAGGAGAATATAATTACAAAGAATTAAGTAATCAAATTGAAAAATATTATTCTTTGCTTCAAAATAAAATATCAGAAAATGATGTTATAGTAGTTAGGGGAGATTATAATTTTTATACAATTTCTTTATTGTTAGCGCTTTCGAAATACACCGTAATCATTGTACCCATTGTATACACCACAGAAGAAGATTTTTCTAGTAAAATTAAAGCTTCAGGAACAAATAAAATCATTACCATTTCGGAAAACTCTAATTTTAATATAACATTACGGGAGCTAAAAACAGTAACAGATTATTCGGATCTTTTTAATAAACAACATAGTGGAATTGTTTTGTTTTCTAGTGGTACTACAGGAAAACCTAAAGTAATGGTTCATGATTTTTCTAATTTATTGAATAGTTTTACTGCTCCAAGAAAACAAAGAAGATTGGTCTTTATAATGTTTTTAATGTTTGATCATATCGGTGGTTTAAATACATTACTCAGTTGTTTAAATGTAGGTACTCCAATGGTTATCCCTAATGGAAGAAACCCTTCAGAAATAACATTGTTGATTAAAACCCATGGAGTTCAGGTTTTACCAACTAGTCCGACTTTTTTGAATCTTCTTCTTATGCAGGAAGACCTAAAAGTAAATGATCTACTTTCACTAAAAATGATTACATATGGCACAGAGCGTATGCCAGAAGTGCTTCTTAAAAAATTAAATACTTTTTTACCAAATGTAAAACTTTTGCAGACTTTCGGAACAAGTGAAACAGGTATTGTAAAAACACAAAGTAAATCCTCTGATAGTTTATATTTTAAAATTACTGATAAGGATGTCGATTATAAGATTATTGAAGGTGAATTGTATTTAAAAACCAAAACATCGGTAATTGGCTATAAAGGGCTTGAAAGCAATCAATTTAAAGAAGATGGATGGTTTGCTACAGGTGACTTGGTTAAGGTAGATGAAGAAGGGTATATAAAAGTTATAGGTAGAATAAATGATGTTATCAATGTTGGTGGATTAAAAGTAATGCCTCTGGAAGTAGAAGGAGTAATAAATGAAATTGATGAAGTATTAGATTGCACGGTTTTCTCAAAAAAGAATGCGATTACTGGGCAAATGGTATGTGCCAAAGTAGTATTAAATGACATTAAGAATAAGAATGAGATTAAAAAGAAAATAAAAGAGCATTGTATAAATACTCTTGAAAAATACAAACGTCCGGCAAAAATTATATTTGAAGAAGGGTTACAGGTAACAAGTCGATTTAAAAAGAAAACTTCATGAAAAACTATAGGCTTACCCCTTGGGATACAAAGTCGCTAGGCTTCAAAACAGCAGAATTATTGGACCTTGATAATCTTGATACTGAACAACAGCTTATAGAAGTTCTAAATATGGTAGAAAAATTACTTATAAAACAATCTGTAATTTTTGTTTATACTAGAATAAAAGCACAAAATATAATTGCAAAAAAAATATTACAGGAGAAAGGGTATTATTTTGCAGAATCCAGTATTTCGGTAGTAAAGAATAAAGTGCAAAAATTTACTCCCTATAAATGTCCCAATATTGATTTTGTAGATTTTGAAGATCAGTATATGAATAACTTGAAAGAAATAGCAAGAGATTCTTTCGATTATAGTAGATTTCATGAAGATCCGAATATTACAGAGAACTCTGCTCGTAATAGGTATTATAATTGGATCGATGATTTAATAAACCAAAATCAAGATGTAAAAGTAGCTAAAAAAGGAAATAAGATTATTGGTTTCTCTATTCAAGAGACTAATATGGATAATAATAAATCGAAACTTATTTTGGCTGGTTGTGCTAAAGGAAGAGAGATTTTCGTAAAATCTCTATGGAACGAAATTCTAATTTACAATAAATATAGAGGTGTTTCTAGCATTGAAACGATGATTTCGTCTGCTAATGTCGGAGTTTTTAATGTATATAATTATTTTGATTTTAAAGTCGAGAACACTTTTTTTGGGTTCCATAAACTTTTTAAAAAACAATCAATTTTATAATGATTTTACATTTTGTTGTTGATGAAAAAGTGACTGATCAAATAATTGAAAACTTTAATAAAGCTAATGAAAATAATAGTTTTTTAGTTTTTGGAAATAGAAGAGAAGAAAACTTTCAACATATTACTAAATCAAAGGATAAGCTGATTAAATTTATAATAGGTGAGGATGATATAAATAAAATTATTAAACAATTAGACCCCAAAGCAATACTCTTACATGCTTTGCATATCGAATATGCGAAAGCCATAATAAAGATCAAAACGAATTTGACAATTGCTTGGTATCCTTGGGGATTTGATATTTATGGTTTACCAAGAATTAAGCCTAGTACTTACGCGCTATTAACAAACGAATTTTTATTAAAAAAGAATCCAGGGCTTTTTTTTAGACGGATTGCACTTAAATATAAATTCTTAAGAAAGATATATTTTAGAATAGATGTAAAAAATGAAGATAGATATTCAATTATTTTTTCTGCTTTAAAAAGGGTTGTTTTTTTTGTGACGTATATAGAAAATGATTTCAATGTTTTTTCTTCATACTATACCAATCAAATGCAATTTGTCAATTGTCCGTTTAGTACTATCGATCAGTATCTTAGCGGAAATCGCTATGTCCAAATAGAAGATAATGCAAAAAATATCTTAGTCGGAAATTCAAATTCACCAGAATCAAATCATTTAGACGTATTTAAGCGTATGAGTAAAGATAACAGCATAAATGATTTCAAAATATTTACTCCATTGAGTTATGGAAATAATATTGAGTATCAGAGTGAAGTTTTGAATAAAGGAAGAGAGATACTGGGAAACTCCTTTATACCACTTTTGAAATTTATGAAAAGGAGTGATTACATTTTATTACTTAGGTCTTGTTCGGTTGGTATTTTTTATCATTACAGACAACAAGCAATGGGTAACATAATAGCGATGTTATATATAGGAGCTAGAATATATATGTCTTCAAAAAACCCCGCATACCATTTTTTTAAAAAAAATGAAATAAAAATATTTGATTTTGACAAAGATTATTCACGTTTCCAAAACAAAAGATTAGAGGATGAAATTATAGTTCAAAATAAACGTAAGTTAGGTTTAATATTTAATGAGGAAAAAGTGTTGACAGATATTAGAAATTTAACAGAATTGTTATGTCGCTAAAAGGTCGAGTAATATTAGGGTTAAAGTGGACTTCTTTTGCTACAATTAGTGTAGCAATAGCTGCACTATTAAAAATAAGTATACTAGCAAGATTTTTAGAAAAATCTGATTTTGGTTTGATGGCATTGGTAACATTTGTTATGGGGTTTATGAATTTGTTTAGCGATATGGGTTTGTCAACAGCAATTTTGCATGTCCAAAAAATAGATAAAAAGACATATGCCAGTTTATATTGGTTTAATATAACTCTTTGTGTTTTGCTTTATCTAATCTTATTTGTAACAACTCCTTTAATATCAAACCTGTACAATGAACCAGAACTTGATTTTTTAATTAAATTATTAGGCCTTAACTTAATTATATCAGGAGTAGGTCTTCAGTTTAAGACGATTGAAACAAAGAATTTATCATTTAAAAACATTAGTATTATTGAAATAGCTGCAGCCGTAATATCTTTAGTATTGGCAATTTGGTTAGCTGTTAATGATTATGGTGTTTTATCTCTTGTCTACTCTGCATTGGTTCAATATATTATAATGAACTCCTTTTTTTTGATACTAGGTCTTAGAAAACACGGACTATTATTTCATTTCAAATGGTCTGAAACAATACCTTTTCTAAAAATTGGAATCTATCAAGTTGGTGGACAGATTGCAAATTATTTTAATAGAGATTTGGATATTCTTTTGATAGGAAAGTTTTTTTCTACAGATGTTTTAGGGGGGTATAGTCTTGCAAAGCAATTAGTTTTTAGACCAACCCAAATTATTAATCCAATATTGGTTAAGGTGGCTTCTCCAACATTAGCTAAATTCCAGAAGGATATAACTTTGCTTAAAACAAATTATTTAAAACTAATAAAAGTAGTCTCAGCAATTAATATTCCTGTTTATTTTGGAATTATATTGTTTGCTCCATTAATAGTTCAAATAATGTATGGAAGTGGGTTTGAAAATATTGAGATTTTAGTAAGAATACTTAGTGTTTATATGATTTTTAGGGCAGTTAGTAATCCAGTAGGAAGTTTAGTGATCGCCACTGGAAGAACTGATTTGGAATTTATCTGGAATATCCTGAGTTTATTAGTAATGCCAATTTTTATATATGTAGGTGCTAGGTTTGGTATTGTTGAGGTTGCAATATCGTTAACTTTAGCGATGTTATTGCTTTTTATTCCCAGTTGGAAGTTCTTAGTTCATAAGATGACTGGAGCTTCTTTAAAGGAATATGTTAGGTCAATTTTATATATGAATTTTAGATTTTAAACAACAAGACTCTTCAATGAATTATTTTAAACCGATATACCAAATTAGTTTTTATTTTATCATATTAGTTACGTTTGTATTTGGTGGGTTTATTCAGTTTTTTTTTAGTATTTCAAATACTGTTATTACTTTTTTTATTACACTTTTATTATATGGGATATATATTCTGTATATGTTATTGCGAAGGAAGGTAGTTTTTAACAGAATTGTTTTACTTTCTATTGTATACTTAATACTAATAGTACTATCGGCTAGTGTCAATAAAAGTGATATTATTAAAATGATAGTCTATTTTGTCTTTCCATTATTACCACTAGGAATTTTTTTCTACTGTTATATTAATAATAAAGAAGGGTTCATAAGTCAAAAGAAGATATTCTCCCTTTTTTATTATATCGGACTAATACAGTTTCCTATTTTATTACTGCAAATGAACTTTTATGATTTTTTCATCCAATTTAATAATAGTGGTCAAACTATAGATTGGTATGATTTTATGTTTGGAAGTTTTTTTATAAAGTCGGATCATTCTTTGGGTGTTTTTTTACTTTTATTAATAGCGATTATACTTCTTAAAAAGGATCATGTACAGAGTATTGTGATGTTTCCAAAAATTGTAATAGCTTATCTTGGGATTACTATTTTTCTAACAGAATCTAATATTTCAAAACTATTTTTGGTAATTCTTATTTCGTCCTATGTTATGATTCCTTTATATAAAAAACACGGGAAGAGTTTAAAATTTAAACTTGGAATTGTTTTTTTGTCGATTACATTGTTGTTTTCAGGATATTTATTAAAAGACAAAGAGTTTATACAAAAAAGACTGGGAGGTACTCTTGAAAGACAAATTTCTATTGAAGCAGCAGAGAAGTTTTATGAGTTAGGTACAGCAAAACGATTTCAGATTATTATAGTTGCAGTAAAGAAATTGGAAACGAAATGGATTGGAGATGGCCCTTATTCTTATTTTAACATATTAACAGGAGAGTTTAAAAAAACACAACATTTCACACAATTAATCTGGACTTATTTTGATCTCGGTATATTAGGTCTTATAGTTGTTTTGTGTTTAATGAGGTATTTTATTAGATATCTTGACGTAGACAAAGGTCTGCCTACCTTATTTTTTTTCGGAGTTTTTTTTGTGTATTCTTTTTACGTACCAATTTTTTCAGACATTGCTATTATTTTTAGTATGTTCTTTATTTTTAGTAGAAAACAGACGAATTATGTAAAAGCTACTAAATTAGATTGAAATTATTTTTAATACACGGTTAATAAGTATGGTATTTAGTTCTACAGCATTTCTGTTTTTATTTCTCCCTTTGATTTTGACTATCAGTTTTTTGTTAAAAAAAGAATTGAGAAATATATTTATTCTTTGTTGCAGTTTGTTTTTTTATGTATGGGGCGAAAATATATTGGTGCTCGTTATGATGGGGTCAATCTGTGTTAATTATATAGTAGGAATTCTGATTTCAGTTGCTCAAAAACGAGAAAATGAAAATTGTAAGAATAAGTCAAGAGTATTAATATTTAGAGATTCTTACACGACAGAGTTAATTCAGTTTATTTCACTACATTTTACTGAAGTGATTTATGTGAATGAACGTTATAGTGATGATTTGATCAATAAAATTAATCCTGATATTGTTGTTTCCTGTAAAGTTGAAAAATACATGTCTTTATTATAAATTAGCTTTCAGCAATAGATACTTTGCATGTTAGTTAAAATGTTTTAATTAAACTAAAAAATATGAATTTAGTAGTCGTCCCCTTTCATGATTGGAGGAAAAGTGAAAAAGAAGGATTTAGAACCAGGGATGTTCATTTTATTAAATCACTTTCAGAAAATTCTAATGTTCAAAAATTATTAGTAATAAACCGACCATCAACATGGTTAGAATTTTTATATAAGAGACAGAAGAAAAAACTTAAGGGAAAAGTAATTCTAAAAAGAGGTAAGTTTTCATTGACGCAAGTAGCGCCCGAAATATTTGTAACCGACTATTTTTCTAATGATGTCTTTAATCAGTTATTAAAAAAACATTTATGGTTTATTGAAAAATATAATAGTAAGGGTTATTTAAGTTTTATTGATGATTCTTGTGCAAAATTAGATATGGATACAAAGTATTTGATAACACAAAATATTTTTTCCTATAAACTTGCGGTTAAGATAGACGCAAAAGAAAAACTTTTTGATGCTTGGGATAATTTTTTGAAATTCCCGGCTTATAAAGGTGTTAAAAATGAACTGGAAAATGGTTATGAACTTCTCGCAAGAAACATATCATTTTGGACGACTAACTCCAAAGAGAATATTAAATTTTTTAAAGATAAGTTTAATGTGAATTACATAGGTCTCGTTAAAAATGGTGTCAAAACAAACTTTATTTCTGGTTCGTCAAAACTAGAAATACCAGATGATTTGAGAAGTATTAAAAAACCAATAATTGGTTTTGGAGGAAAGATTTCATATTTACTGAATTATGAACTTATAAATTATATTACAAAAGAAAATCCAGAATCATCTTTTGTATTTGTAGGACAGGTTTTAGATAAAAATGTTTATGAGAAAATAATAAAGAGAAAGAATGTCTTTTTTTTGGGAGACAAACACTATAGTGTGTACCCAAAATATGTTCAAAATTTCGATATATGTATAGTTCCATATAATATAAGAGAAGGTCAACATGGAGGCGATTCTATAAAAGCTTATGAGTATTTATTAACTCAAAAAAAAGTCGTAGGAACTAAAGGAAATGGGTTACAAGATTTAAATGAATATATTTACCTTGTTGATGATGCAAATGAATTTTCGGCAGAATTAAAAGATCTAAAAAATGAAAAACCTTTTATAAATATTGAAGAACATTCTTGGGAAAGAAAAGGAAATAGGCTACTTGAAATCTTAAAAGGATATGTTAATGAATAAAGTTATATATTTTGTTAAAAATAATATAGGACAAACACTTATTTTGTTCATAGCTGCTATGATACCGTTTAAAATAAACGTCGGTAATCTTGCTATTATCATAGCTTTCATTTTTGCACTGTATCTTGGAGTTTCAAAAAAACTTAATAAACAAAACTTTAAACACATAGGGTTCTATTTTCCATTAGCTTTTTTTTTAATTACTGTGATAAGTGGTTTGACTAGTAGAAATATTCATGAAGGTGTTAGAGGAATTGATAAGAATTTGCTTTTGGTTTTAATACCATTTGTTTTGTTTGCGATTAAACGAAATAATGACGCTCTCAAACAAACATTAATTGTTTTTTCGTTCTCTACATTACTAGCTACAATAATTCTAATTGTATATGGTCTTATAAGGATTTTGGGAGGAGAATCCCTCGAGGTGTTTTTCTTTCATGAATTTTCAATTTTATTTGACCTGCATGCCGTTTATTATGCAATTTGTTTGGCGATAAGCGCTTTTACAATTACTCATTATTATTTGGTAGACTCCTCTGTTAAAGAAAAAAAGTTTTGGTTGATAGTAATTTCACTTTTTATACTATTATTAGGTATTTTTTTAACCGCGTCTAAAGCAGTAATTATTGTTTTTTCAATACTTTACAGTATTCATTTAATTTCTTTTTTGAAAAAAGGGAAAGCTCGAATAGCTATACTTTCTTTTTTATTATTGGTAGGCATTAGTGTCATTAATATTCCATTACTAAAAAACAGATTTGTCGAAGGGTTAGAATTCAATATTGCAAATTTTAAACCGACAAATAAATTATCTGAAATCAAAGTTTTTAATAATAATGATAAAAATGAGATTAGTGACTTAGAATTGCGCTATATATTTATTAGTATTGGGTTATATCATTTAGTTCAGGATAACGAGATTTTTTTTGGCTATGGCCAAGGAGATATTCAGGATAAGTTAGATTATTACTACATGACTTATGGCTTGGCTCCGAATTGGTATGAAGGGTATAATGTGCACAATCAATATTTACATATATTGATTTGTTATGGAATTTTTACTTTAGCTTTTTTTTTAAGTTATTTAGTCTACAGCTTTTATTATGCAATTAAATTTAAAAGTTTATTGCATCTTTTTTTCTTAATTACAATTTGTTTTGTTTTTATTTTTGAAGTGGCTTTGGTTAGAAACAAAGGGCTTATTCTTTTTTATTTTTTTAACACACTTTTTCTATTAAATTATTCGAATTTTGAAAATAGCAATATTAGGGACAAGAGGGGTGCCAAATAACCACGGAGGTTTTGAGCAATTTGCTGAGTTTTTTTCTAAATACTTAGCAGATAAAGATCATGAAGTTTACGTCTATAATTCCCATGACCATCCTTATCAGGAAAAAGTTTGGAAAGGTGTTAACATAGTGCACAAATATGATCCAGAATATAAAATAGGAACGGCAGGACAGTTTATATATGATTTTAATTGTATTCTAGATTGTCGAAAAGAAAAATTTGATATCATTCTTCAATTGGGTTATACAAGTAGTTCAATATGGAGTTTTTTGTTTCCAAAGAAGTCAATAATTGTAACCAATATGGATGGTCTTGAATGGAAAAGATCAAAATACAGTACACTGGTAAGAAAATTTTTAAAATTTGCAGAAAAGTTGGCCGCAAAGTATAGTGATTATCTTATCTCTGATTCAATTGGAATACAGGAACACCTATTGTCAACATACAATAAGGAATCAGAATTTATTGCATATGGAGCAGATGTATTTATCAATCCTAATGAAAAAACGTTATCAAAGTATCAGGTGAGTAAAGAAAACTATTCAATGCTTATTGCTAGAATGGAACCAGAAAATAATATTGAAACCATTTTGGATGGGATCCATAATTCTAAGCAACAATATCCCTGTTTGGTAATTGGAAAGATCAATAATTTTGGTGCGTACCTAGAGGAAAAATATAAAGAAGATTCAAGAATTCGTTTCCTAGGAGGGATATATAATATGGATGATTTGAATAATTTACGTTTTTTTTCAAGATATTATTTCCATGGACATTCAGTTGGAGGTACAAATCCTTCTCTTTTAGAAGCGATGGCGTCAAATGCATTGATTATTGCAAACGACAATGTTTTTAATAGAAGTATTTTGAAAAATGAGGCATTATATTTTAATATTGCAGAAGATGTTAAGTTTATAATAGATGAAGATCAGTATTTCGAAAATAAAAGTAAGTTTTGTGATGATAACAAGAACAAAATTTTCAATACTTATAATTGGAATATTATTAACTCACAATATGAAAACTATATAATAAATGTTTTGAATAGAAATCAAAAAGATAGTAAATGAAAATATCAGTAATAGGAACGGGGTACGTTGGTTTAGTTACAGGAACATGTTTGGCAGAAACTGGCAATGAAGTAGTTTGTGTTGATATTGATGAAAAAAAAGTCAAAAAAATGCGAAATGGTAAGGTGCCTATATATGAACCGCACCTTGATGTACTTTTTGATAGAAATATAAAAGCAGGCAGGCTTACTTTTTCGACATCTTTGCAAGAAGGCTTAGAGCATGGAGAAATTATATTTTTAGCATTACCAACTCCTGAAGATGAAGATGGTTCGGCTGATTTATCTTATGTTTTGGGTGTAGCAGACGATATAGGAAAAAGGATTAGTGAATACAAAGTTATTGTTGATAAAAGTACAGTACCTGTAGGTACGGCAGAAAAAGTACATGAAGTTATAGCAAGAAATGCCAAATGTGACTTTGATGTTGTCTCGAATCCAGAGTTTTTAAGAGAAGGGTTTGCGGTAGATGATTTTTTGAAACCAGAAAGAATTGTGGTAGGATCTATCTCTCAAAGAGCAACAGAACTGATGCAAAAACTGTATAAACCTTTTGTTAGATCAGGTAACCCAATTATCATAATGGATGAGAAATCTGCAGAACTTACTAAATATGCAGCTAATTCGTTTCTAGCAACAAAGATTACATTTATGAATGAGATTGCTAACTATTGTGAGAAAGTTGGTGCGAATGTAGATAAAGTAAGAAGAGGAATGGGAACAGATTCAAGGATTGGAAAAAGATTTTTGTTTCCAGGTATCGGATATGGAGGTTCATGTTTTCCAAAAGATGTAAAAGCTCTGCATAAATCAGGAAAAGATGTAGACTACGACTTTCAGATTTTAGATTCAGTAATTAAAGTGAATCAAAACCAGAAAACAGCATTACTACCAAAAATAAAAACGTATTTTGATAATGATTTGGAGGATAAAACTTTTGCGATCTGGGGTCTGGCTTTTAAACCAGAAACCGATGATATAAGAGAAGCACCAGCATTGTATCTTATCGATGAATTACTAAATGCAGGAGCAAAGGTCAAAGCATTTGATCCTGAAGCAATGGATAATGTTAAGAGAAAATATGGGGATAAAATTCAATTTTCAAAAACAATGTATGAAGCACTTGATAATACTGATGCATTGATTATTTGTACAGAATGGAGTATTTTTAGAACTCCTGATTTCAAGAAAATAAAAGATAGCCTAAAAGAGAATGTTATTTTTGATGGTAGGAACTTGTATGACATTAGTGATGTGGAAAAAGAAGGGGTTTCTTATTTCTCTATTGGTAGAAAAGATATAATATTATAAAATGCAAAAAGTTTTAATTACAGGAGCAGCGGGTTTTTTAGGTTCTCATCTTTGTGATAGATTTATCAAAGAAGGGTTTCATGTGATTGCCATGGATAACCTGATTACTGGGGATATAAAAAATATTGAACATCTATTTAAATTAAAACAGTTTGAGTTTTATAATCATGATGTTACCAAATTTGTTCATGTACCAGGTGAACTCGATTATATATTACATTTTGCTTCACCAGCAAGTCCAATAGATTATCTTAAAATACCTATTCAGACATTAAAAGTTGGGTCTTTAGGTACGCACAACCTTTTAGGACTAGCAAAAGAGAAAAACGCAAGAATCTTAATAGCATCCACAAGTGAAGTATATGGAGATCCTCAGGTACACCCTCAAAATGAAGAATACTACGGAAATGTTAATACTATTGGACCAAGAGGGGTATATGATGAAGCAAAACGCTTTCAGGAATCAATAACAATGGCATACCATACCTATCATGGAGTTGAAACAAGAATAGTGCGTATTTTTAATACCTATGGTCCTAGGATGAGGTTAAATGATGGCCGTGTAGTACCGGCATTTATCGGACAAGCATTAAGAGGAGAAGATTTAACAATATTTGGAGATGGTATGCAAACACGATCTTTTTGTTATGTTGACGATCAAGTAGAGGGGATTTATAAATTGCTTATGAGTGACTATGTTTACCCGGTTAATATCGGTAATCCTGATGAGGTCACTATTAAAGAATTTGCCGAAGAAATAGTAAGACTTACAGAAACAGATCAAAAAGTAATCTATAAACCACTACCAGTCGATGATCCGTTGCAACGGCAACCGGATATTACTAAGGCTAAAGAAATATTAAACTGGGAACCCAAAATGGGCAGGTCAGATGGAATGAAACTAACGCTTGAGTATTTTAAGGGATTTTCTAAAGAAGAACTTGAGAAAAGTGAACACAGGGATTTCAGAAAAAACAACTAGGATTTTATGAAGAGTAAAATAGGAAGGTATTCAGCTTATATAAATCCACTTTTCTGCCTAATCGATTTATTGATTATTAATCTTACACCTTTATTTTTTCAAACGAATATTGATCAAAACTTTTTGTTTTCACTCTATATATCGTTTCTATGGATTGTTCTTTCTATGAAGAACAAATTTTATGATATTAAAAGGTTTTCAAAAATAGTTCAGATTTTTGCATCCTTAATTCGACAATTTTTAATTTTTGCACTCATTCTTTTTGCTTATATAGGTTTATTTAAACAACCAAATATAAGTAGATGGGAGATGGGTAAGTATCTTGTTTCTATTATTGGTTTAGTTACATTTTTTAAATTTATTTTACTTTACTTGTTGTCTAAATATCGAGAAGTATTTGGAAGAAATATCAGGAGAGTTGTCGTTATTGGAGATAATAAAAAGACGAATCAATTGATTAAAATTTTTAAAGAGCGGCCTGATTTTGGCTATAAACTTCAAAAAAAATTCTGTGTCAAAAAGGAAGATTTTAATTTGGAGGCCTGTTTTTATTATATTGTAGAAAATGAAATTGATGAAGTATATTGTTCTATTGCCGAGCTATCAAATGACCAATTGCGAGATATAGTTAATTTTACAGAGAACAATTTAAAAATCTTAAAATTTATTCCGGATAATCGGGATATTTTCACTAAAAAATTAAATTTTAATTACTACGAATATATACCAGTATTATCTTTTCGAGAAATACCCTTAGATTATTCAATCAATAAATTTACCAAAAGAACTTTTGATATCTTATTGTCATTATTTGTATTAATAGGAATTCTTTCTTGGTTAACACCATTAATAGCTTTGCTAATTCAATTAGAATCTAGAGGGCCGGTTTTTTTTAAACAGCGTCGTAATGGGTTAGATTATAGAGAGTTTTATTGTTATAAATACAGATCTATGAAATCCAGCAATAGTGTAAATCAAGCGACTAAGGGTGATGCTAGAGTAACTAAAGTAGGAAAGTTCATTAGAAGAACAAGTATTGATGAATTACCACAGTTTATTAATGTACTTAAAGGAGATATGTCAGTAGTAGGGCCTAGGCCACATATGGTAAAACACAATGAAGATTTTGCTCAACGTGTAGATAAATTTATGGTACGTCATTTTGTTAAGCCAGGAATAACAGGATTGGCTCAAGTAAGTGGCTTTAGAGGAGAAATAGAGACAAATAAAGACATTGTGAATAGGGTGAAATACGATATTTTTTATGTAGAAAACTGGTCGTTACTTCTAGATATAAAAATTATAATCCTTACAATAATTAATGCTATTAGAGGAGAAGAAAAAGCGTATTAAAATACTTGATTTTCTTAAAAAAAGACATAGATAATTATCATCTATATTAATTTTATCTTAAAATTAGAAGAGTGGATGTTTTTGTATCATGCAATAACAGGAACCTAATAATCGTTTTTGTATTTTGCTTGTAACAGGAGATACTGTACATTTGATTATGTAAGTACAATACAATTCAAAACCTCAAAAAACGTTAAACACTTCATAATCTATTTATATAACAAGTGCAATTTGGCAAGATACTAACTCAGGCAACCAGTATGTTCTATAAAGAAGACCATTGGGTAGTAATGACCTTTTGGAACAGTCTTTATATTGCTTTTTTTTTAATGCCGTTAGGTATTACACTCCCTACTCCGTTTTTTATAATTTCGATCGTTTTTGGAATTATGATGATATTTAGACCACAAAAGAAATTTGTATTGGATAAATCGGTACTTCTCTTTCCTTTGTATTTTACTATAATGACTCTAAGTTTAATTTATACTGACGACCTGGGCAGTGGATTGAATTTAGTACAGAGATCATTATCCCTACTATTGTTTCCAATTATTTTTTTATTTGTTAAAGAGGATGCTAATACCGTAAAAAGGTTATTTGACTTTTTACTTTTTGGTTTGATTGTATCTTTTTTTATCAATATCTGTATCGCTTCAAATAATTTATACCGATACCTTATTGATATAAAAGAAATTACTGGAGTATTCATGTTTTTAGAAGAGATAGTAAAAAATTGGTCTCAATTTTTTGTAGGGTCTGTTTTTTCCAGATCTGTAAATGCTAATTATGTTTCAATATATATCTTGTTAGTACTTAGCTATTACCTTAAAAATAAATTAAGGTCTCGATTTCAGTTAGTAGTAGTAACATTATTATTTCTTTATCTTTTTTTATTAGCATCTATAGCGGCATATTTAATACTGTTTGTGATGTCTTTATTGTTGATTTTTAATATCGTAGATAAAGAAAAAAAGTATATGATGATCATTGTGTTTATAATGGGTGTCGCATTGTTTTTAGGGAACCCTAGGGTGACTAATTTCTATGAGAGGGTAAAAGATTTTAGTAAAGAGGCAGCTTATGAAACTACAACCTTAGAAAAATCCAGAATATTGGCATGGGACGCTAGTGTTAAGTTAATTAAGGAAGCCCCTATGTTGGGTTATGGAGTAGGAGATGCAAATGATGTTCTAATGAAAAAGTATAAAGAGTTAGGATATATGCCTAATCATGAAAACAAGTATAATGCCCATAATCAATTTTTGCAAACGTATCTTCAAAGCGGTATTATAGGTTTTAGCGTTTTGCTTATTATTTTTATTGTATTGGGGATGCGCATGAAAAGAAGTCGAAATGAATTTTCTGTCTTTCTGATTGTGTTCGTATCATTATTGTTTGAATCGATGCTGGTTCGGTTTAATGGAATTGTATTCTTTTCTATTGTGATACCGCTACTATTAAAAAAGAGGAGTATTTTAAGTAGCAGGATTATTCGTAATTAGTTCGTATAGACTTGATACCATTATCTTAAGTTTTTATACAAAACAATTAGCAATACAACTACGAATAAACTATTTTTGAGCGCATAAATACAAGCTATATCAAATCATGAATATTTTAGTACTAGGATCAGGAGGTAGAGAGCATACATTTGCTTATAAAATTGTAGAAAGTCCACTTTGTGATACTTTATTTGTAGCTCCTGGTAATGCAGGAACTGCTGCTATTGCAACCAATGTGCCTATTGCAGTAACAGATTTTCCTGCAATCAAAGATTTGGTACTACGAGAAAATATTAAAATGGTTGTTGTAGGACCAGAAGACCCTCTGGTACAAGGGATAAGTGATTTTTTTGTAAAAGATAGTCAACTTAATGATATTGTAGTAATAGGCCCTTCTAAAGAAGGGGCGCAATTAGAAGGCAGCAAAGAATACGCCAAAGAATTTTTATTCAGACATCATATTCCCACAGCAGCTTATCAAAGTTTTACAGCTACAACAGTTAATGAAGGAAAACAGTTTCTGGAAACTCTTAATGCACCATATGTACTAAAAGCAGATGGCTTGGCAGCGGGTAAGGGAGTGTTAATTTTACAAGATATTGAAGAAGCCAAAGCTGAATTAGAAAACATGCTAACCAATAAAAAATTTGGCGCTGCAAGTGAAAAAGTAGTTGTCGAAGAGTTTCTTGATGGCATTGAATTAAGTGTTTTTGTACTTACAGATGGGAAACATTATGTAACGCTACCAACTGCAAAAGATTATAAACGAATAGGAGAGGGAGATACAGGTTTAAATACAGGAGGTATGGGAGCTATTTCACCGGTTCCTTTTGCCGATGAGGTGTTTATGAAAAAGATCGAAGAACAGATTATTAAGCCTACAGTTGATGGCTTGGCAAAAGAAAAAATCGATTACAAAGGCTTTATTTTTATCGGACTAATTAAAGTAGGTGATGATCCAAAAGTAATCGAATATAATGTACGTATGGGAGATCCCGAAACCGAAGCTGTATTGCCAAGAGTCAAGACCGATTTAGTTCAATTGTTTAACCATGTCGGATCTCAATCATTGGATAAAATTAATCTCGAATTGGATAAAAGAAGTGCTACAACCGTAATGACTGTTTCAGGAGGATATCCTGAAGCGTATCAAAAGGGAAAAGAGATTACAGGTATCGATACGATCTCAGAATCTATTGTTTTTCATGCAGGAACAACCTTGAATGATGGTAAGGTTGTTACAAATGGAGGACGAGTTATCGCAATAACTTCGTTTGACGAAGATTTTAGAGAAGCATTAAAAAAATCCTATCAAAATATTGAGAAACTTCATTTTGAAGATATGTATTATAGGAAAGATCTGGGGTTTGATTTATAATATAGTATCAACATCAAAAAGATTAAAATAAGAAAAGTCCCTATAAAATTTATAGGGACTTTTATATAAATTGATAATCCGATTTATATCTCCAAATATAAATAAAACTTTTCTGATGTTTAATTTAGGAATGAATGTGCTTTAGGATCTCTATTTTCTTCATCATTGTCATTAAATTTCTTCAATTCTTTCATCCAATAAAGAAAAGCCAAAGAACCAATAATCATAAAAACCCAGTTAAGTACATTAGCAGCAGTCCAGCTTTCTAGTTCTAATGCTCTTAAGGCATCAAAAGGTGCAAACAATACATCTACAAATAGGGATTCGATAGCTCCAAAAAAATCTTTCATAATGTGTTCTATATTTTCTTTTTTAAAAGTCTAAAGAGTAAACTAAAAACTTTTTATACATTAGTTCTGTAATACATAAAAAACAATTATAATAATTGTTTGATGCAAAAATATAAAAAATAGTAGTGTTATCAAGCTTTTTTAGTAAATCAAAACCCATTAATTACATTGCCGTGGCATTATACATGGGAGTACTCTTTAGTATAGCGCACTATAAAAAGGGATTTGAGGTAGAAAGTACCTATATTTTAAAAGTCATTGCGAGTGTCTTTTTGTATATTTTACCTATGCTGGCACTTAATTTTGTGGCTCAAAAGAATGATTTAACAAATAAAGGAACATTTACCATACTATTGTTTGCTTTTCTTACCACAATACTGCCAAGTTCACTAACAAGTTTTCCGATTTTGTTATCTAATATTCTGATATTATTAGCCGTACAGAATATTCTACACCTAAGAAATGAAAAACATATAAAGGCTAAAATTTTTAATGCCTCTATATGTATCGGTTTAGCATCGTTAGCGTATTTTTGGAGCATTGGATTTATAGCATTGGTTTTTTTGGGAATATTGTATTTTGAACCCAATAACTATAGAAACTGGTTAATACCTGGTATTGGAATTATAATGATCTATGTATTTGCAAATTGTTTTACATTATTCTTTTATGATTCATTTTTTACTTTTACCACATATGTTGATTCTGTTTCATTCTCATTTCGAGAATATTTCACAAAAGAATCACTTTTTTCTGTAGGAGTATTATCTATTTGTATCGTATTCTTTTTCTCTATCTACCTTATTAAATTTGGAAGAAAGACAGCCAATACAAAACCAATATTAAGAGTGGTTATTGCATATTTAATTGTTGCTATAGCAATAGCCGTTATTGCACCAGAAAAAGATACTTCAGAGCTATTTTTTTTGGCGACACCACTTGCGTTGATTGGGACTACATATCTTGAGATGAATTATAATCGGTTTGCCAAAGAAGTCAATATTTGGATATTTATATTAATTCCGTTTACCATATTACTGTTTTGATTTTTGAGAACAAATGTACTCGTATGCTATAGTAGAGACATACGTATTAGAAGGATAGAAGACGATATTCAATATTTGAGACTTTATATAATTTTCTACAGTACAGATTGAAATAGAAGATGCTAAATACTATTGCAAAATATAATACCTTTGCATCAGTATATATGAGGTGTATAGTAGATAAAGCGATACATCAAAAATATAAAGGGATAGAACCAATAGAATAGTTACACATTTTAGAAAAATTAAAACGCAGATGTTTACTGATAAAGCAAATTCCATTTTTAAAGAAGTTATAGAAAAATACCACGTGATTGATAGTGTGGATCAAGAATTCTCTAATCCATATGATAGTAAATCACAAGCTATTGAGCATTTGTTATATCGTAAATGCTGGATTGATACAGTGCAATGGCATTATGAAGATATCATACGAGATCCACAAATTGATCCAGTTGCTGCACTTACGTTAAAAAGACAGATTGATGCTTCTAACCAGGATCGTACAGATATGGTAGAGTATATTGATAGTTATTTTTTAGAACAATATAAAAACGTAACCCCCAAAAATAATGCGACTATCAATACCGAAAGTCCGGCTTGGGGAGTAGATAGATTATCTATTTTGGCGTTAAAAGTATATCATATGCATGTAGAGACCATTCGAGATGGAGCTTCAGAAGAGCATAAAGCTACATGTCAAAATAAATTAAATATATTATTAGAACAGCAAGTAGATTTGTCTACAGCTATCGATACCCTGTTAAATGATATCAAAGAAGGAGATAAATATATGAAAGTATATAAGCAGATGAAGATGTATAACGATGATGAATTAAACCCAGTATTACGTGGAGAAAAGTAATACTGGACAGCCAACTACATCTGAAACGAACGTTCTGGTTATTCGACTTTCGGCAATGGGTGATGTTGCTATGACTGTTCCTGTTCTTCGAACTTTTAGAGCGACTTACCCTGATGTAAAACTCATTGTGCTTACAAGAAAGTTTTTTGAGCCCATATTTTCTGATATTGAAAATCTTGAAGTCTATCATGCGGATGTAACAGGAAAACATAAAGGTGTTTTAGGATTAACTCGTTTGGCAAATGAGTTGGGTAAACTAGGGATAAGTAGTGTGGCTGATCTACATAATGTATTACGATCAAACGTATTAAAAACAATATTCTCGTTAAAAGGAATAAAAGTTACACAAATAGATAAAGGTAGAGCTGAGAAAAAAGCATTAACTCGATCACAGAATAAAGCGTTTAAACAACTTAAAACAACGCATCAAAGATATGCCGATGTATTTTCGGCTTTAGGGTATCCTATTGACCTTGAAACCCATAAGTTTCCCAAAAAACAACCATTAACAGAGGATATTCTTTCATTGACACAGAATTCTACCAAAAAGTGGTTGGGAATAGCACCGTTTGCTCAATACGAAAGCAAGACGTATCCTTTGGAATTGATGATTAAGGTCATTGAAACCATAGATAATCAAGATAAATTTGAGATTTTTCTCTTTGGAGGAGGAAAACGAGAAGCAGATATCTTAAATAATATCGGAAGTAAATACACCAATGTAACCAATGTAGTAAATAAACTATCTTTTGAAGATGAGCTAAAATTGATTGGTAATTTAGACGCAATGATATCTATGGACAGTGGTAATGCTCACCTTGCTGCAATGTATGGTATACCAACGATTACTTTGTGGGGAGTAACACATCCTTTTGCTGGTTTTATGCCTTTTGGACAGCCAATAGAACATGCTATCTTACCTAATCTGGCTAAGTATGATCAGATTCCGACATCAATTTATGGAAACAAAGTACCTCCTGGGTATGAAAAAGTAATGCACACAATCCAACCAGAAATAGTGGTGGATGCAGTGAATAAACTATAATCACTTTATAATCTTTACCCTGAGCGAAATCGAAAGGTTATACGTCGTCAAAATCTATCTTTACCAAATTAGAAGTAGGGTGTGCCTGGCAAGCTAGAATTAGCCCTTCTGCTATTTCCCCATCAGTAAGAATACTATTCTTTTCCATTACAGCGCTGCCTTCAATAACCTTGCAAATGCAAGAACTACATACTCCACCTTGACAAGAATAAGGAGCATCAATATCTTCATCTAGGGCTGCATCAAGAATAGTTTTTTTCTGATCCATAACAAAGTTAAACTCCTCATCATCTACGATTACAGTAATATTAGTTTTTCCATCAAGATTAGCATCAATCTCTACTTCTTCGGTGCTACTTGTAAAGAGTTCGAAATGAATTTTATCCTTTTCAATACCATTTTCAGTTAAAATACCGGTTACAGTATTGATCATTTCTTCTGGACCACATAGATAAAAACCAGCAAAAACAGTGTCTTTAAATTTATTTTTAAGAACATAATTTATAGTAGGCTTCTCAATTCTGCCAAAATGAGCATTTTCTTCTTGAGCTCTACTATACACAAATTCAATGAATAGACGTTCAGGATAATTTGCCCGTAATTCTAATAATGAAGTTTGAAAAATTGTTTCTTCAGGAGTCTTATTTCCATATACCAACACAAAGCGACTATTTGGTTCTTCCTCGAGTACAGTTTTGATCATACTCATTACTGGAGTAATTCCGCTTCCAGCTGCAAAAGCTGCATACGTATTATTGGCTTCAGCCTTTGTTGTAAGTATAAAATTTCCTTCAGGCGGGTGTACTTCTAATATATCACCAGCTTTTAGTTGATTATTAGCAATAACAGAAAACGTTCCTTCTGGTATTTCTTTAACGGTCACTATTAATGCTCCGCTTTTTGGTGTGCTACAAATAGAATATGCCCTACGTATTTCTTTACCGTTAACATCTGTTTTTATGGTAATGTATTGTCCGGGAATAAATGAATAGGTACTCTTTAAATCAGAAGGGACTTCAAATCCTATAGAAACAGCTTGTGGAGTTTCTCGTGTAATTTGTTGTATTGATAATTTATGAAAATCGGGCATTGCACTTTTTTTTGGCAAAAATAACAAATGCAAGGTGAGTAATCTGCCTATTTTTGTAACAAAATGATGTTTTTGATTACTAAATAATTAAATACATCTTAAATTATGATAACCCACTTCATCACTTTACAATGGAAATCTTTCTGGCGATCAGCTTCAATGAGCTCAGGATTGTTTATGAAACTATTTATGGGGTTTTGGGCTTTATGGTTTATTGTTATGATGGGGTCTGGAGGAGTAGGAGCTTTTTTCCTGATTGAGGAAAAACTTAATCTAGATCCTTTAGTGGTTATAAATGAATTGATGGTGTATTGGATTGTAATGGATCTCATATTTAGATATGCGCTACAAAAAATGCCCGTGATTAATATAAAACCATTATTAATCCTTCCGTTTAACAAAAGAAAAATAGTCTCTTTCGCTTTTGGAAAAACCATATTCTCTTTTTTTAATATTATTCATGCCTTCTTTTTTATACCATTCTCTGTGGTATTAGTACAACAGGATTATCCAATTGCTAATGTACTACTTTGGAATATAGGACTGATAGCGTTGATTTATAGTAGTAATTTTCTAAATATTATTCTGAATAAAAAAGACAATCTCATATTTATTATAGGAGGCGTTTTAGCACTATGCATTGGATTACAGTATTTTGGATATTTTGATATTACAAAGTATACAGCGCCGTTTTTTGAAGGATTATATAACATTCCTTTTTTAGTGCTAATTCCTATCAGTCTATTAGTGTTCTTGGTAATCATATCTTTTCGATCTTTTGTAAAAGATTTATACCTGGATGCTGGCCTTGCCACAAAGGCAAAAAATGTTGAAACTGAGAATCTGGAATGGTTAAATCGATTTGGTAAAACCGCAACTTTTCTAAAGAATGATATCAAGTTAATCAAGAGAAATAAAAGAGCAAGATCTACCGTGATGGTGAGTGTTTTGTTTCTGTTTTATGGATTATTATTCTTTACAGGGGCTGTCGAAACTTATGAAGGCCCTGTTTGGAGAATTTTTGCAGCAATTTTTGTTACAGGAGGATTTCTATTAAGTTTTGGGCAGTTTGTACCTAGTTGGGATAGTTCATATTATCCCCTAATGATGAGCCAGAATATTCGGTATAAAGAATATTTATCTTCAAAATGGTGGTTGATGGTCATTGCAACTTTGATCTCTACTGTTTTAGCATCTGGATATTTATACTATGGATGGGATGTGTATTTGGCAATTATTGTAGGTGCTATTTATAATATTGGTGTAAACTCTCATGTAGTCCTATGGGCAGGAGCGTATGTAAAAACACCAATTGATTTAACAAGTAATAAAAAGGCATTTGGTGATAAACAAGCTTTTAATGCCAAAACACTATTGTTATCACTTCCAAAAATGGCACTACCAATGATATTATATGCTATTGGCCATTATGCATATAGTCCATATGCTGGGTATGCTGTGGTTGCTGTTGCTGGGGTAGCAGGGTTTGCCTTTAAAAATGCGGTTTTTAGTAAAATTGAAAAAATATATAGAACAGAAAAGTATAAAACGATCTGGGCATACAAACAAAAAAAGTAAGTAAAGGATGATAACAATACATAATCTTACCAAAAGATATACAGGAAATACAGTACTTAATATTGATCACCTAGAGATACATAAGGGAGGTAGTTTTGGCCTTGTTGGTAATAATGGAGCGGGTAAAACAACATTATTTAGTGCCTTATTAGATCTAATTCAGCCTACTTCTGGGTACATTGAAAATAAAGGGATCAAAGTTAACGAGAATGAAGAATGGAAATCCATCACTTCTGCGTTTATTGATGAAACATTTTTAATCGGATATTTAACAGCAGAAGAATACTTTTATTTTATTGGAGAATTGCGAGGACAAAACAAAGCAGATGTGGATGCACTGCTTTCTCAGTTCGAAGATTTCTTTCACGGCGAAATTTTAGGCCAAAAAAAGTATCTTAGAGACCTCTCTAAAGGAAATCAAAAAAAGGCAGGTATAGTTGCAGCCTTAATCGGAAATCCAGAAGTGATTGTTCTCGATGAGCCTTTTGCTAATTTGGATCCAACGACTCAGATACGATTAAAAAAAATTATTAAAGAATTATCGGCAGATCCGGAAATCACAGTTTTAGTGTCTAGTCATGATCTTATGCATGTAACCGAGGTCTGTGATCGAATCGTTGTTTTGGATAAAGGAGAAGTAGTAAAAGATATTGCCAGATCAGAAGAAACACTCAAAGAACTAGAAGAGCATTTCAATAAGTAATACGTTAATTTTCTTCTAAGACTAAATTATATGCAGTGTGAAACCGTTAATTAAGGAAAGTTTTTCCCCAAAGCATTTTTGGAAATATATCCAATGCCGATAAAAGCACTTGCAAAAATTAGAATTACAGTAGCGAGTCCAAATTTTTCCCAGAATTCATCGAGACATACTTTTTTGTTTTTTGGGAAATCATTACTGACATATAATGATATCTCTTCTCCTACCACATATTCGCGAGCAGATGAAGATGTATCTGTCTTTCGTTTATATTTTTTTCCATGTACTTCGAATTCAAAAATTGGAGTATACATAGTAGTCACTTTATTATCAGAACGGCTTTGGTGAGAATCATAAGCTATTATGATCCCATCAACTTTCTTAGCTTCTGATATAAAAAGTAATTTATCTGTTAACTGATATAATCCCAATAATAATAGCGCATATCCTATACCAGATATTATAAGAAAAACAATAGAATTTGTTCTATTAGATTTTGTTTTTTCACGATCAATAAAAAGGGTTTGAGAAGAAGTTGAATTGTATTGGAAATCACCTTTTTTTTCTACAAGATCTGCTATTTTTTTTGATTCTTTAAGGCCTAGTTTATAATTTTCATTTATATATTTAATAGCCTCAATTTTTCTATTAGCATCAAGCAGTCTTTTTATATGCTGAATATCATTTTTTGTCAAAGAGATACTGTCCATGATGCGGTTGAATTAAAAAACTGAATTAAAAAATTAATAGTTTTACAAAAAGGGATAAAAATCATAAAGAAAAAGAATATGGACTACCCTGTTTTCGGTGAAATTTATTTTTTTGGTATGGCTATTTGAGATATACAATGAGTTACTGTTGATTGTTAATAACCTAAGAAAATACAATAAAAATCATTTCTCCTTGGAGAAAAATATGTTAACAACCTGTTTTTTAACGAAAGAAATGTATTTTTACGACGCACATTATATTTTTGTGCACTTTAAACACACTAAAAAGATTTTTTTTTAGTTATCACACTTATAAATTATCTGGTTTGGGAAAAAAAATATCACAAATCACCCTTGTGTTACTTTTGGTTATAGTAGGATTTGCCTGTTCTCGTAAAAAGGACAAGTTTGTGAATCGTACATGGCATGATGTTACTACAAAAAATAATACCTTGTATAATGGTCGTTTGGCTTTTGATACAGGTAAAGAAGACATTGTACAATCTTATAAAGATAATTTTTGGGAACTTCTTCCTATAGAAAGAATGATTGTGAGCGAAGATGTTCGTTTACCTAATGAAGTACTTAATCAAAACTTTGATAAAGCAGAAGAAAAAGCGGTTAAAGCAATCCAAAAGCACAGTATGCTTATTGATGGAAAGGAACGTAATCCGAAGATTGATGAAGCATTTTTGTTGTTGGGTAAAGCACGCTATTTTGAGCAGCGTTTTGTGCCCGCATTAGAGGCATTTAACTACATCTTGTATAAATACCCTGCAAGTAATACAATTAATCATGCTAAAGTCTGGAGAGCCAAAGCAAATCTTCGTCTCGATAATAATGATAAAGCTATCGAAGATCTCGACAGAATGATAACACAAGAATATATGAAACCTCAGGATTATGCAGATGCTATTGCTATGATAGCTCAGGCATATGTTAACCTTAAACAAAAGGATTCTGCGGTTAGCTATATTTCCAAAGCAGCAGTTCATACCAAGAAAAACGAAGAAAAAGGGAGATACCTTTATATCAAAGGACAATTGCTAAATGAACTTGGGTTTAAAGATAGTGCAAACTATGCTTTTGATCAGGTAATAGAACTCAATCGAAAAGCGCCTAGAAAATATATGCTGAATGCATATATGGCTAAAGCTAGAAATTTTAATTACGAAACAGGTAATAGGGAAGAGTTTCTTGAATTACTAACAGACCTCGAAGAGAATCGAGAAAACAGACCTTTTCTAGATAAAATTTATAATCAAAAGGCAGTATACTTTAAAACATTAGATTCTATTGATTTGGCGGTAACGTATTATAATAAATCACTACGTACAAATTCTGATGACAAATATCTAGAATCTATAAACTATTACACTTTAGGAGATATTAGTTTTGACAATAAAGAATATGCTGCCTCGGGGGCATATTATGATAGTACACTTCAACGAATGGTGGTAGATTCTAAAAGATATAGGGTTTTAAAGAAAAAGCGTGATAATCTGGATGATGTTATCTTGTATGAAGGAATAGCCAAAACAAATGATAGTATTATTACTATCGCAGCGATGTCCCCAGAAGAAAGATTAGCATATTATTCAGAGTATACAGAAAGGATAAAACTAAAAGCTGTTCTGGCAGCAAAAGCAGAAGAAATAGCAAAAATAAAAGAAGGATTACCTGTAGAGCAAAGATTTAATCAACCTGGTACAGGCACAGGAATAGGAAATAAAGCCCAGGGTGCTAAGGGTAAAGAAGGTCCGTTTTATTTTTATAATCAAACCACAGTAGCTTTTGGGAAGACAGCTTTTAAAAGAACATATGGAAATAGAGAATTACTAGATAACTGGAGAGTTTCAAGTATTTCTAATCCAAGTGCAGTTTCTACTGTAGAGCAAGAGGTTAAAGAAGAGTACTCTATTGACACAGATCCTGCTTTTGACCCTCAAACCTATATAGCACAATTACCAACCGATCCAGTGGTAATTGATAGTCTTAAAACAGAGAGAAACTTTGCGTACTATCAATTAGGTATAATATATAAAGAGAAATTTCAGGAGTATGATTTGTCTACAGATAAGTTAGAAAATTTGCTACAAAGTAATCCCGAAGAGCGCTTAATTATACCTTCAAAATATAACCTGTATAAAATTTATTTATTACAAGGAAATATTACAAAGTCAAATACTTATAAACAGGATATTATTAATAATCATAGCGAATCAAGGTATGCTAAAATTCTTCAAAACCCAGATGCTACTTTAGAAGATGATAAAAATAGCCCAAAATCTATGTATAATAGATTGTACCATGATTTTCAAAAGCAGAAATATGCAGAGGTTATTAAAGAGAGTGATGTGTTAATTACAAAATTTGGAGGAGATGACGAATTCTTACCTAAATTTGAGTTATTAAAAGCTCAGGCTGTAGGTCGCTACAGAGGGTTTGAAGCATATAAAGAAGCGCTTAATTATGTGTCTCTAAACTATCCACAAAGTCCAGAAGGTAAAAAGGCACAGTTAATTTATCAAATTACTATACCTCAGGTACAGAATAGTGAATTTTTAACTGGTTTGGAAGAAGAAAAAAATCATAAATTGATTTATCCTTTTTCAACATTTGGGGATAACCAGGCGCAAGGTTTAAAGGAACATTTAGAAAATATCCTTAAAGATCTGAGGTACGAAAAAATGAAAGTTTCGTTTGATGTATATAATAAAGATCAACAATTTGTAGTTGTACATACAAGAGGTAATAAGTTAGCAGCAGAAGGTCTTGCAGAACTCCTTTCTTTGGGTAAAACCGAAGATACTCGAGAAGCTGATCTAACCAAATGGAATAGAAAAAAGAAATATTATAAAAAAATAGATGCTCCATTTTTTATTATAGCATCTCCTAATTATCGAATTCTTCAGATTCATAAAAATCTGGAAGAATATAAACCAATAGAAACAGAACAAGAAGAAACCGAATAATAATTATTTAATCCCCCTGTATATTATGTTTTCAGACAATAAAAAAGGAAGAGACTACGGCAACAGCACAGATTTTTCTCGCAATCAAAATAAAATTTCTGAAGGAACTAAAATCATTGGCGATATTATTTCTGAAGGAGGTTTTAGAATCGAAGGTACTATCGAAGGAACATTCAAAACTACAGGTAAAGTAGTAGTAGGTTCTTCTGGTTTTATTAAAGGAACACTAGAATGTTCTGATGCAGATTTTGAAGGAAAGTTTGCAGGAACTCTCAATGTTTCAAATACTTTATCATTAAAGCCAACGGCACATATTGAAGGAGAAGTTACTGTAGGCAAGTTGGCCGTTGAGCCAGGAGCAAACTTTAATGCATCTTGTTCTATGAAAGGAGCTGTTAAATCTTTAGGAAAAAGTGAGCAAAAAACAGGACAACCACAAGCACAATCAGCAACCCAAGGACAAGGGAAGTCAGCTTAGAAAATATGCTGCTCTTTCTGGAATAGCTTTTCAGATGGGGGGTACTATATTTCTATGTGCTTACGGAGGTAAAAAATTGGACGCCTATTATGAACTAGAAAAACAATGGTTCACGATGGGTCTTGTCCTTTTTGGAGTAACTGCTTCAATATACCTGGTAATTAAACAACTCAATAGAATTAATAAATCTGATCGTTAATTTTTTCTTATTGTACTTTTCATTCGTTCAATACAGTTTATATTAGCAAAAGATTTTATTAAGTATATGAAGAAAAACTTCGTTCGTTTTTTGTTTCTTTTTGTTATAATCATTATCGGTGGTTATTTTACTCATACCAGCATTGTCAATTATTTTTCGCTAGAAAGGAATACTGATATTATTAACTTTTCTTATATCTTCAATGGTATATTTACATTGATTTTTACATCTTCAATTATAGTGCTCAGTAAAAAGTTTAAAGACCAACTAGGTTTTATTTTTATGGCAGGAAGTTTAGTAAAGATTGGAGTTTTTTTGCTGATAAGTAATCTAAACAACTTGGATATCAATAAAAATGTGTTTCTGGATTTCTTTATTGCCTATGCAATCTGTTTAGCTCTCGAGGTGTATTGTGTTTCCAAGATTTTGAATACGATTAAATAATTGATTTTCAATGTTTTATTTCTTTTGCAATAATCTCGAACTTATTTACTAAAAATAGTTTAAGAATCTAACTTAATTATGTACATTTGCACCGAAATTTAGGAACCGAAATTTTACGTGTAATGCAAAACCGTACTGTAGTTAAAATTTTATTGATTTTTACTTTGGCCTTTGCCACCTCAAATCTATTCGCAAAAGAGTCTAAAAAAGAGGGGAACGAAGGAGAAGGAGATTTAAAAACAGAAATCAAAGAATTTATAGATCATCACCTTCAAGACTCACACGATTTCACATTATTTTCTGATAAAGAAGCAAACAAGCATTATGGGTTTCCATTACCTGTTATTTTATGGGATAATGGTTTAAAGCTTTTCTCTTCTTCCAAATTTCATCATGGAGAAACTGTTGCCGAGGTTGATGGCAATTATTATAAGTTATACCATTCAAAGATTTATAAAACAGATGCATCTGGTACAATCAATTATGATGAGGATCACCATGCAACGAATACAAAACCATTAGATTTCTCAATTACAAAAAACGTTGTGAGTATTCTGTTGATTGGTTTACTTATGTTTTTTATGTTTAGCCGTCTGGCTAAATCGTACAAGAAAAATAATGGTATTCCTACAGGAGTTGGGCGTTTTTTAGAACCTCTTGTGCTTTTTGTTAGAGATGAGATCGCTATTCCAAATATAGGAGAGAAAAATTATAAAAGATACATGAGCTTTTTGCTTACAGTGTTTTTCTTTATCTGGTTATTAAACCTTTTAGGAATGACGCCATTGGCAGTCAATGTCACTGGAAATATTGCTGTAACATTTGCTTTGGCACTAATCACATTTTTAATTACGAACCTTACTGCTAATAAAAATTACTGGGGTCACATTTTTTGGATGCCGGGAGTACCTACTTTTATGAAAGTAGTTTTAGCACCAATAGAATTGTTGGGAGTTTTTATCAAGCCGTTTTCGTTAATGATTCGTTTGTATGCGAATATGACTGCGGGTCACGTAGTGATCATGAGTATCATCGGTATGATGTTCTTATTTAAAAGTTGGATTGGTAGCCCATTATCATTTGGATTGTCGTTTGCATTATCAATATTAGAATTATTGGTAGCTGCATTACAAGCATATATATTTACGATGTTGTCTGCGCTATACTTTGGTATGGCAACTGAAGAGGCACATCACTAGTTTTGAACGTTTAATTTTTAATTATATAATTATGACTATCCCAAACATTGTTGGAGCAGGTTTAATAGTAATTGGTGCTGGTTTAGGTATCGGTAAAATTGGTGGATCTGCGATGGAAGCTATCGCACGTCAGCCAGAAGCTTCTGGTAAGATTCAAACTGCGATGCTTATTGCTGCCGCTCTTATTGAAGGAATTGGATTTGCTGCATTATTTGCTGCATAATTCATTTAGTACAGATGATACAACTGTAACGGTTGGTTGCAGTTGTTCATTTTAAATTTTTAAAAAATTAGACGATAAAAAGATAACATAATTAATTATGGAGAAGTTAATAAATGATTTTTCATTCGGTCTGTTTTTCTGGCAGATATTACTTTTTGTAGGTTTACTTTTATTATTGAGAAAATTTGCTTGGAAACCTATATTAGAAGCTGTAAATAATCGTGAAGAAGGTATTAAAAATGCACTGGAATCTGCAGAAGAAGCTAGAAAAGAAATGCAAAACCTTCAAGCAGATAACGAACGTATTTTAAATGAAGCAAGAGCAGAACGTGATGGTATGCTTAAAGAAGCAAGACAGCTTAAAGAAAATATGATCACCGATGCAAAATCTGAAGCACAAGCTGAAGCAGATAAAATCGTAGCACAAGCACAAGCAACTATAGAAAGCGAAAAGAAAGCAGCGATTGCTGATCTTAAGAGCCAGGTAGCTGGACTTTCTGTAGAGATTGCAGAAAAAGTTGTGAGAAAAGAATTAGCTGACAAAGACAAACAATTGGAATTGGTTGAGTCTATGTTAGGAGATGTTACTTTAAACTAATCATACATGAGTAGAGCAGCAATACGTTATGCGAAGGCAGTTTTGAGTTTAGCTCAAGATAAAAAAGCCACTGAAGATGTTCAGAAAGATATGCAAAGTATTATCGCTACTGTTAGCGATAGCGCCGAGCTCAGAATGGTATTGAGTAGTCCTTTGATCAAAGGTGAAGTAAAACTAGCTTCACTACGTGAGATATTTAAAGGCGCTGGGGATATTACACAAAAACTTTTTGATACTTTAGTTCAAAACAAAAGAGTTGATTTATTAGGGGATGTAGCAAAGCAATATATCGTTTTGTTTGACCAATTAAATAATACTCAGGTAGCAAAAGTGACTACGGCTGTTCCTTTGGATAAAGGATTAAAGGCTAAAGTTTTAAGCAAAGTAAAAGAATTGACAGGTAACGAGGCGACAATAGAAAATATAATCGACGAAGCTATTATTGGTGGATTTATTCTAAGAGTTGGTGATTTACAATATAATGCTAGTATAGCAAATAAGCTTACGAATTTAAGAAGAGAATTAAGCAATTAATACATACGTTTTAAAATATAAATTTAATAATAAGAGAATGAGAGTTTGTACTCGTTCTCCTAAACTATTATAAAATGGCAGAAGTGAATCCTGCTGAAGTATCAGCAATATTAAAACAACAATTATCTGGATTTGAAGCATCAGCTTCATTAGAAGAGGTAGGAACAGTATTACAAGTAGGTGATGGTATCGCTCGTGTATACGGATTGTCTAATGCTCAATATGGAGAATTAGTAGAATTCGAATCAGGACTAGAAGGTATTGTACTTAACCTTGAGGAAGATAATGTTGGGGTAGTACTTTTAGGTTCTTCAACAGAAGTTAAAGAAGGGGTAACTGTAAAACGTACTCAGCGTATTGCATCTATCAATGTTGGAGAAGGAATCGTAGGTCGTGTAGTAGACACATTAGGTAATCCTATTGATGGTAAAGGTGCTATCGAAGGTGAAACTTTTGAAATGCCATTAGAGCGTAAAGCTCCTGGTGTAGTTTTTCGTCAACCGGTAAACGAACCACTTCAAACAGGGATCAAGTCTATTGATGCTATGGTGCCGATCGGAAGAGGACAACGTGAGTTGGTGATTGGTGACCGTCAAACTGGTAAGACAACAGTTTGTATTGATACTATCCTAAATCAAAAAGAATTTTATGATGCTGGTGAGCCAGTATATTGTATATATGTTGCTATTGGACAGAAAGCGTCTACAGTAGCGCTTATTGCTAAAGTACTAGAGGATAAAGGTGCATTGGCATATACAACTATCGTTGCTGCAAATGCTTCTGATCCTGCTCCTATGCAAGTATATGCTCCATTTGCAGGTGCTGCAATCGGAGAGTATTTCCGTGATACAGGACGTCCAGCTTTGATTATCTATGATGATTTATCTAAGCAGGCCGTAGCATACCGTGAGGTATCTTTGTTATTACGTCGTCCACCAGGTCGTGAGGCATATCCTGGAGATGTATTTTATCTTCACTCAAGATTATTAGAGCGTTCTGCAAAAGTAATTGCAGATGATAGTATTGCTAAAGATATGAATGACCTTCCTGATTCTTTAAAAGACAAAGTAAAAGGAGGCGGATCTTTAACGGCATTACCAATTATTGAAACTCAGGCAGGTGATGTATCAGCATATATCCCAACCAATGTAATTTCTATTACAGATGGCCAGATTTTCTTAACATCAGATTTATTTAACTCTGGGGTTCGTCCTGCAATTAATGTAGGTATCTCTGTATCTCGTGTGGGGGGATCTGCTCAGATTAAATCAATGAAAAAAGTTGCAGGTACGTTAAAACTGGATCAAGCACAGTTCCGTGAACTAGAAGCATTTGCTAAGTTTGGATCTGACCTTGATGCTGCTACCTTAAATGTAATTGAAAAAGGGAAGCGTAACGTAGAGATTCTTAAGCAAGCTCAAAATGATCCATATACTGTAGAAGATCAAATTGCGATCATCTATGCAGGTTCTAAAAACTTGTTAAGGGACGTACCTGTAAATAAAATAAAAGAATTCGAAAGTGATTTTATTGAGTATCTTAATGCAAAACATAGAGACACCTTAGACACTTTAAAGGCTGGAAAATTGACAGACGAAGTAACAGATGTATTACTTTCTGCTTGTAAAGAGATTTCAGCAAAATACAAAGCATAATTAAACGCTGAATAAAGAATTCTGAATTCATAAGTATAAAAAATGGCGAATTTAAAAGAATTACGTAGTAGAATCACCTCTGTATCATCAACGATGCAAATTACCAGTGCCATGAAAATGGTATCTGCTGCAAAGTTGAATAAAGCACAGATGGCGATTACTGCAATGCGTCCTTATTCTGATAAACTTACTGAGTTGTTGCAGAGTTTAAGCGCTTCTTTAGAAGGAGATAACGCTAGTACATATGCAGAACAACGTGAAGTAAATAAAGTGCTCATTGTGGCAATTGCTTCTAATCGTGGTTTAGCTGGAGCATTTAACTCTAATATCGTTAAAGGTGTAAGAGAGCTTTATGAGAATGAATATGCTGGTAAGCAAGTAGATTTTGTGACGATTGGTAAAAAAGTTAATGATGTAGTTTCTAAAACGCATACTGTAATTGCAAATAAAAGTGAGGTATATGATGATCTTACTTTTACTAATGTTGCAGCAATTGCTGAAGAATTAATGGAACATTTTACTAATGGTTCTTATGATAGAATCGTAATTGTATACAATAAATTTAGAAATGCTGCTTCTCAAGATGTTACTACAGAACAGTTTTTACCTATTGTGCCTGTAGCTGGTCAGGAAACTGCAAATTTGGATTATATTTTTGAGCCTTCTAAGGAAGAGATTGTAGAACAATTGATACCTAAGTCGCTTAAAACACAATTGTATAAAGCGTTACGTGATTCGTTTGCATCAGAGCATGGTGCGCGTATGACTGCAATGCATAAAGCGACTGATAATGCTACAGAGCTTAGAGATGCACTTAAATTGTCATATAACAAAGCAAGACAAGCTTCTATTACCAATGAAATCCTTGAGATTGTTGGTGGTGCAGAAGCATTGAATAACTAATACTATATTAAGTTTTTAGTATAATAATAAAGCCCACCCTTTTTTGGTGGGCTTTATTATTATACCTGTGACTGTATTTTATGATTTCCTTTTACGCAACCATTTGTATGTATTTAAGACTATTTAAATGAAAAGACTTAATACGTAATCAAAATGGTTAGCATGAAAAAACATAATAAATCAGCAATAATTAACCCTCAGCCAAAGACAACATCTCGATTAAAAAATAAGGTAGTTTTATTGATCATCTTTCAATGTTGTATGGTTTTTCTTCTTTCTTGTTCTAATGATGATGGCAGACCTTTACGTGGATCAATCATTTTAGGAGATGCAGGCATATCCGGTACAGTGTATTGTTCATTGGATTTGGATAAGAGTTCTGTACAAAATATAGATGAAATTAGGATCTATAATGGGAGTGAAGATAATGTGGCTAGTAGCGAAATCACTTGGGGGTTTTCTACGGAAGAAATAAATTTAAATACCGAATTTATTAAAGAAGAAAACTTAATAGATTTTGGAATCGAAATTATTAGTTTATCAGAAGATAGGAGGGTTTTTACTATTAAATATTTACAAGGATTCAATGGGATATTTTTGGGATATAAGGTTGTATCACAGAAAAAGGCTTGGTGCAATACCTCATTTTACCAAGAAAGTGCAATATAAATATCCAATATACCTTGATACCTGAAAAATTTGAAGACTTTATCCTTAAGCTTTACTTTGGGTATTATACTGCCGTTTTTCTATCTTTATCAAATGTTAAAATAATTTTGGCATTAAATTTGTCTTTAAATAAGATAAATAAAGAATACTATGAAAAACTTTGAAACATTATGCATTAAGGTATTGATGCTTTTGGTAGTAGTTACTTTTACACAATGTGCAAGTAGTCAAAAAATAGACATGAAAGCTTCTCTACAAATCAAAGACTCTTATTTTCAAGAAATTCCTTCGGGAATGGCTGATGGCCCCACCACCTTGTTCGTAAGTTTTGAAATTGAAAAAAACAATGAAGTTGAGCTTACTTATGCTTTTTTTAGAGGTAAAAAAATTGAATTGAAGAAGACGAATTCAAATCCAAATATATATGAAGGGAATTACGTGTATCCGGCTAAAATGCAAGACCTGATTATGAGCGGTGATTCTAAAGAAGAGTTTAAAAACCAATTACCAGAAATAGAAAGGAAAATCCCTTTCGAGCTTAAAGCAAATGAATGTATGCTTCAATACATCCAAAACAGAGAAGAAAAACTGTTCAAAATAGAGAACCTCAAACAAATAGTTTTAAAGAACTTTCCTATGTAAATTAGGCGATAAAAAATTGTACTTTTACGACTACAATTAGATTCACCAATTGAGCATATTTCAAAAACTTTTTAAGCAGACTTTTATCTATGGAGTAGCGACAGTGCTTCCTCGTATGTTGTCATTTTTATTAGTTCCATTATATACCGATGTATTGCCGACAAATGAATATGGAAAAGTTTCTATCATATTTTCATACTTCGTTTTATTCAATGTGATACTAGCCTATGGCATGGAGACTGCTTTTTTTCGTTTTTTTAATAAAGAATCAGATAAACAAAAAGTTGTTAGTACTTCGACAATATCTCTCTTGATATCTTCTTTTGGCTTTTTTGCATTAGCGCTGTTATTTAAGGACCAAATTGCGATGTTAACCGGGATAAAAGAAGATTATATTGTCTTAGTTATCTGGATACTCTTGTTAGATGCTTTAGTGATTATTCCTTTTGCTTGGCTAAGAGCAAATGAAAGACCGATGAAATATTCATTTATAAAGATTTTAAATGTATTTATTAATCTTGGATTGAATGTTTTTCTATTGATATATCTAAAAAAACTATCTGATGATTTTTCAAGCTTAAAAAGTATTGTCATTGATAATTATGAGATTAATTATATTTTCATTTCAAATTTGGTGGCAAGTGGATTAACACTTTTGTTATTGGTTCCTTTTTATATCAATCTTAAATACCGTTTTGATAAAGCATTATGGAAAAGGATGATGAAGTATTCACTTCCAATTTTAATAGCTGGAGTTGCATTTTCAATTAATGAAACATTTGATAGAATTATACTTGACTATTTGTTACCAGAAGATACTGCAGAACATGTTGTTGGAGTGTATTCGGCCTGTTATAAACTGGCATTATTTATGACGTTATTTTCAACAGCCTTTAGACTGGGAATAGAACCTTTTTTCTTTAACTATTCTGAAAATAAAAATGCTCGAGAAACGTATGCGAGAATTACAAAATACTTTGTGGCCTTTGGAGCCCTTATCTTATTAGGAGTGGTTATTTTTGTTCACATCTTAAAAGTGTTCATTATTAGAGACCAGGCATATTGGGAAGCTGTAAAAATTGTTCCTATAATAGTATTAGCTAATTTATGCCTTGGTATTTATCATAATCTTTCGGTATGGTATAAAATTACGGATCGAACTAAATTTGGCGCCTATATTTCTGTTGTAGGAGCAGGACTTACATTGCTTTTAAATTTTATTTTAATACCAAGGTATAGTTATCTTGGATCAGCAATAGCGACATTGGTTGCTTATGGTTCTATGATGTTATTATCATGGTATTTTGGAAGAAAATATTATCCAATCCCCTATAATTTAAAAAAGATAGGAATGTATCTTACGCTTTCTATCAGTTTTTCGATTCTTTCGTTTTACATTTTTGATAGTAATTATATGATTTCTATTCCATTGTTACTCGTGTTTTTAGTAATTTTGTACGCCTCAGAAAAGAGAGAGTTAAAACAAATTCTAAAAAAATAAACAACCTCTGGTTGAAAGTGTAAAGTACCTATGCAAATAAAAATTATTAACCGATCATCACATGATTTGCCTCATTATGAAACTATCGCTTCTGCAGGGATGGATTTGAGAGCCAATATAACAGAATCTATTACGTTACAACCTTTGGAGAGAACGATTGTAAAAACAGGATTGTTTATCGAGCTACCAGTAGGTTATGAAGCGCAGGTTCGACCTCGTAGCGGATTAGCAGCCAAAAAAGGAATTACTGTACTTAATGCACCAGGAACTATCGATGCTGATTATAGAGGAGAAGTAGGGGTGATTTTAGTAAACCTTTCTAACGAAAATTTTACCATCGAAAATGGAGAACGGGTTGCTCAAATGGTAATAGCCAAACATGAACGTGCAGAATGGCAGGTTGTAGAAGAACTTTCTGAGACATCAAGAGGTGAAGGCGGTTTTGGTAGTACTGGAGTTAAATAATTAAAAACTGTTTATTCTAGACGTTTTTAGTACTGATCTCTCGACTCTGTTCTAGATGACAGAATACAAAATGTATCGAGAATAGGTTTTTGAATTAAAGAAAATAGTTTAGCATATAGGTATATGTTATGTATGCCATAAGACAAAAAATAATAACATTAAAAAAATAATCAAGTGAAAATCATAGTACCCATGGCAGGAAGAGGCTCTAGACTAAGACCTCATACACTTACTGTTCCTAAGCCTTTAATTCCGGTAGCCGGGAAACCAATTGTACACAGATTAGTATCTGATATTGCTAAGGTTTTGGGAGAACCAATTGATGAAATTGCCTTTGTACTTGGTGATCCTGCTTTTTTTGGAGAGGATGTTGTATCGAGTTTAACTAAATTAGCAGAAGAACTGGGGGCAAAAGCATCTATTTACAGACAGGATCAACCTTTAGGAACCGGACATGCAATTATGTGTGCTGCAGCATCCCTCTCAGGCCCTGCAGTAATTGCATATGCAGATACACTAATTAGAGCAGATTTTAATCTCGATAAAGAGGCAGATGCTGTAATTTGGGTTAAACAGGTAGAACAACCTGAAGCATATGGGGTGGTAAAACTTAATGAAAACAAACATATTGTAGAACTGGTAGAAAAACCTCAGAAGTTTGTTTCGGATCAGGCAGTGATCGGAATTTATTATTTTAAAGATGTAGCAGTGCTAAAGAATGAACTGCAATATGTATTGGATAATAACATTATTAATGGAGGTGAATATCAGATTAATGATGGTATCAAAAGAATGATGAGTAATGGTAAAGTTTTTGTAACCGGACAAGTAGATGAGTGGATGGATTGCGGAAATAAAAATGTTACTGTAGAAACCAATACAAGGATGCTTGGGTTTTTACAGAATGATGGAGAGCAATTGGTCAGTGATCAGGTAGAACAGGAAAATTCTACCATTATTAGTCCATGTTATATAGGAGAAGGAGTAACCCTGAAAAATGCAACAATTGGACCGAACGTTTCAATAGGGAATGGATGTGTAATCGAGAATACAGCTATCAAAAATAGTTTGGTTCAAACCAAAACTGTCATAAAAAATGCTAACTTAGACAATGCTATGATAGGAAATAATGCTGTGTATGATGGAAACTTCACTACAGTAAGCATAGGAGACTATTCTATTTTGGAATAATTTGTGATGAAGTAAAAGTACTTCAGTAAATTTTATATGATTAATTATTGGAAACATATTTGTATTTTGAGTATACTCTTTGTATTAGGGTATAATGTTGGTTATACTCAGGATATAGAACCCAAACAAGAGATTAATATTGATGATTTGGGGAATGTTTCAGATGAGTTTCAAGAATCTTTTTTTGAAGCATTAAAGCAAAAAGCAATCACCAACTATGATAAGGCGATTGAAGCTTTAGAGAAATGTATTGCTATTGATCCAGAACCGAATTACCTGTATTTTGAACTGGGAAAAAATTATTTAGAGTTAAAGTTATACCAAAAGGCAGAAGATAATTTTAAGAAAGTAATAGAGGTAAAACCTAATGATAAATTTGTATTGGAACTATTGTTTCAAGTGTATTTTCAACAACGAAAATACAAAGAATCTACAGGAGTTGTAGAAAAGCTGGTTACTTTTAATTCTATGTTTAAAGAACAGTTAGCAAATCTTTATTTTCTTGAAAGACGTTATGATGAAGCTTTGGTTTTAATTGATGAGCTGGATGAAGAATATGGTGTTGATGGGTATAGAAGTAGATTACGAAAACGCATTTCTTCAAAAATAACAAACCCAAATAATCAAATCTCCAGATTAGAAAAGATGATAAAAGACAAGCCTAAGGTAGAACAAAACTATCTTAATCTTATCTATCTTTATAGTCAAAGTGGGGAAAAAGAAAAAGCATTTGAGGTTGCAACTTTATTATTAAAGAAAAAGCCAAAATCAGAATTGGTACATTTGGCATTGTATAAGTTTTATCTAGAAGGAAATAAAACAGAAGAAGCGATTCAATCTATGAAAATTGCACTAAAAAGCAATAAAATAGATATGGATTCTAAATTTAAAGTGGTCAATGATTTTCTTCTCTTCATTGATAAAAATCCACAGTATGCATCTCAATTAACCGATATTATTGCTTTGCTTTCTAATGGTCAGGAGAATGGAAAAGTATTTACAGAACTTGGAAATTATTACTTTAAAAAGGACGATAAAGAACAAGCACTTAATTTTTATGAACGAGGTATAAAAAGTAATGCTAATGATTTTTCGTTATTAAGAAGAATTCTACTTTTACAATTGGATCTAAAACGATACGAAAAAGCAATGAGTGGAAGTGAATTAGCTTTAGAGTTATTCCCTGCACAACCTATTTTCTATTTGGTAAATGGAGTATCTCTTATTCATCTTGAAAAAGCAGAAGAAGCGATCGAAATTCTCACTACAGGTATAGATTATGTAATAGATGATCTTAAAATGGAATCAGATTTTTATCAACAAATTAGTGCAGCATATCAAAAACTTGGAGATGCAACAAAAGCTTCAGAATATCAAGAAAAAGTAAATCAACTTCAGAAAAAATCATAAGAGTTAATGAACAGAATATTTTTTGGTCTATTGTTTTTTTCTTTGATTGCCCTCAATTCTTGTAAAGGTACCAAAAGTGTGACCGAATCAGGTGTAAAAAGATTAAGCGCAGAAAAAATCATTGCAAATCATTATAACCGATCTTTCAATTTTGAAACACTTAATACCAAGGTAAAGGTCAAATATGATGATGGGAAACAATCCTTTAGTCCTATCGCCACTTTACGTCTTGAAAAAGATAAAAGAATATGGGTTAGTGTAAAAATGTTAGGGATCACACTTGCAAAAGCATTAATTACACCAGAAAAAGTAAGTTATTATGAGAAAATCAATAGCACCTACTTCGAAGGAGATTTTAGGTTGTTAAGTGAATGGTTAGGAACAGACTTAGATTTTAAGAAAGTACAACAAATGCTTTTGGGACAAGCATTATTTAACTTAAGGGATGATAAGTATAAATCATCCATTATGAATCAATCCTATCAATTACAGCCTAAAACAGAATTAGCTTTATTCGAGCGATTGTTTTTAGTACGACCAGATACTTTTAAAATGGCTCAACAAAAACTTAAACAACCATCAGAAAATAGAGATTTAACAATCTATTATAAAACATATCAAAAGGTAGGAAATCAAGAATTTCCTAAAGAAATTCACATAGAAGCTTTACAAGATAAAGGGAAAACAACAATTGAAATAGAATATAAAACGGTAGATTACAATGCTAAGGTAAGTTTTCCGTTTAAAATACCATCAGGATACAAGCAAGTTACTATTCAATGAGATTTTTAAAAGTCATATTTTTTATTGGTTTATTATTGGTTTGTGGTCCCTTGTTTTCTCAAAGTACCAAGCAACAACAACTAGAAGAGGAACGTCAACGCTTAAGAGAAGAAATTGAGCAAATGAAACAATTGCGGGCTGATAATAAACTTAAAGAGCGCTCTGTTTTGGATGAAGTTGAAACGATCAATTCACAGATTAGTACACGTCAGAATTTGATTAAAATTACAAACCAGCAGGCAAACTTGTTGACTCGTGAGATTAATACAAATTTTAAGAAGATAGATGCATATCGCAAAGAGCTTAAGGCTCTTAAAAAAGATTATGCTAAGATGATTACCAAGTCATATAAAAGTAAATCTCATCAAAGCCGAATAATGTTCTTACTTTCTTCTGCAGATTTTGCTCAGGCCTATAAACGACTGCAGTATATGAAGCAGTATAATGAGCATCGAAAAGAACAAGCAGACCGGATTGAAAATAGTACGATAGAGCTTCAGGCACTTAATACTGATCTTTCAAGACAAAAAAAGGATAAGCAAGGGTTGATTGAAGAAAATAGACAGGCACAACAAGATCTTAAAGAAGAGAAGAAGGAGCAACAAATATTAATGGCTTCAATTAGGAAGAAAGCAGGGACGTATACCAAACAAATTAAGAAAAAACAAGAACAAGCTAGTGCGATTGATAAAGCAATCGAAAAACTGATTAGAGAAGCGATTGCCAGAGCAAATAAGAAAGCGGGTAAAAAGGTAACCAAAAAAGGTTCAGCAACGACCTTTGCTCTGACTGCAGAAGCTAAGATATTGGCTGATAATTTTACATCGAATAAAGGAAAATTGCCTTGGCCCGTGGGAACAGGAAGAATAACTAAGAAGTTTGGACGTCAGCCACATCCTACATTACCCAATATACAAATTAATAGCAGTGGAGTCGAAATAGAAACAAGAACAGGAGAGAAGGCGAGAGCTATTTTTGAAGGAGAAGTAATCGCAATACAAAAACTTAGAGGAGCCAGCCGATTAGTTCAGATACGACATGGTAATTATATCACTACCTATTATAATATAGAAAATATAACAGTTAAAGAGGGTGATAAGGTCGCAACCAAACAGTCTATAGGTGCAGTACGTACCAATCCAACTACAGGTAGAGCAATCATGAAATTTTTAATCTACCAAAATGCAAAGCGATTGAACCCGCAAAGTTGGATTTATAAGATGTAATCTATTAAATGGTCAGTATAAAAAAGTTGTCAAAGTTAAGTTTGATGGTTTTTTTGAAATATAAACTTAATTTTTAAAGTTGCATACTTACTGATAAGTAAGTATATTTGGAACTATGTCTGATAAGAGAATTGAGATACTGAATCTGGCTGAAAATTTGATTAGAACCAAAGGGTATAATGCATTTAGCTATAGAGATATATCAGGACCATTACAAATAAAAAATGCTGCTGTACATTACCATTTTCCAAAAAAATCTGATCTGGGAGAAGAAATTATTCAAAGAACAAGAAAGAAATTTCAATTAAAAAATAAAGAATGGAGCCATTATTCACCACAGAGAAGATTAGATAATTTTATAGCTTTATATGAAGAAAATCAATCACTCAATCTGGTTTGTTTAGTTGGAGCTTTGGGATCATCCTATGAATCATTACCAGAGAATATGCAAAATAACCTTTCAGAAATGAGTCGAGAGATTAGGATATGGATGATGGAGTTGCTTAAAGAAGGACTTGCCAAAAAAGAATTTAATTTTGCAGAAAAACCTAATGAAAAAGCAGATCTTATCATAGCATCACTACTTTCTTCTCTTATCCTTGATAAAGTAATTCGGGAGAATATTTTTAAATCAGTAAAAGCCTCCATATTAAAAGGAGTATAATTTTTTTTAACTCATAAAACTTACTTATTAGTAAGTATAATTTATGCAAATATGAACGAAAAAAGAGTAGTAATAACAGGTTTGGGAGCAGTGACTCCTCTAGGAAATTCTGTTGAAGAATTTTGGAATAATGCAATCCTTGGTCAAAGTGGAGCTTCAAAAATTACAAAGTTTGACCCCTCTTTGTTTAAAACTCAGTTTGCCTGCGAAATTAATGACTTTGAGCCACAAAAGTATCTGGAACGAAACGAAATCAGAAAAAGTGATCTATTTACTCAGTATGCACTTTATGCAGCATCAGAAGCATTTGAAGATTCGGGAATTGACATGGATAAGATTTCGCCATTTGACGTAGGTGTCATTTGGGGAACAGGACAAGGAGGGATGAATACTTTTGAAAATGAAGTAAAAGAGTATGCATTAAACAATAAAAATCCTCGGTTTAATCCATTTTTTGTGCCTAAGCTCATTGCTAATATGGCTTCGGGTATGATCTCTATGAAATTTAATCTAATGGGTATTAATTATACTACGGTTTCGGCATGTGCAACATCAAATTCTGCTATAATGGATGCATATAATTATATAAAATTAGGGAAGGCCAAAATATTTGTCACAGGAGGTTCTGAAGCGCCTATTACAGAAGCTTCTATAGGAGGGTTTAGTTCGATGAAAGCAATGTCAAAAAGGAATGATCATCCAGAAATAGCTTCAAGACCTTTTGATAAAGAGAGAGATGGTTTTGTAATGGGAGAAGGAGCTGGAGCTGTTATTCTAGAAGACTTTGAGCATGCAAAACAAAGAGGAGCAAAGATTTATGCAGAAGTTGTGGGAGCTTCAATGACTGCCGATGCGTATCATATGACCGCTACCCATCCAGATGGTCTTGGAGCTGCAAAAGCCATGGAACTGGCATTACAAGAGGCGCAGATTAATCCGCAAGAAGTTGATTATTTAAATACTCATGCGACTTCGACTCCAGTAGGAGACCTAAGCGAGGTTAAAGCAATTTCCAAAGTATACGGTAGTGCACCTGAAAATCTTGTGTTAAGCGCAACGAAATCGATGACAGGGCACTTACTTGGCGCCGCTGGAGCTATAGAAAGTATATTATGTATTAAAGCTATCACAGACGGAATTATACCACCAACAATTAATACAGATCATATTTCAGATGAAATTCCTCAAAACCTAAATATCATAACACAAAAAGCAATATCCAAGAATATTGAAATTGCTATGAACAATACATTTGGTTTTGGAGGGCACAATGCAATAACAGTTTTTAAAAAAATGTAAAAAGATTATGATACAAAGAGCGCCTTTAACTCGGTAGCATCATCAGGTTTCATTTTTCCTGCAAGCACCAAACTTAATTGTTTACGACGTAAAGCAGCATCATATCGTTGTTTTTCTAAAGTTGTTTGCGGGTTAATTGAAGGCACAGCAACAGGGGTTCCACTTTCGTTTACAGCAACAAAAGTATAAATCGCCTCGTTTGCTTTAGTTTTTTCTCCACTCTGACGATCTTCTACCCAAACATCAATATAAACTTCCATAGAGGAAGTAAAAGCTCTGGAAACTTTGGCTTCAACAGTGACAACACTTCCTAACGGAATTGCCTTGTTAAATGCAACATGATTTACCGAAGCGGTTACCACAACACGTCTAGAATGTCTGCCAGCAGCGATTCCAGCAGCACGATCCATACGTGCTAAAAGCTCTCCCCCAAACAAATTATTAAGTGAGTTGGTCTCTCCAGTTAATACAAAGTCGGTTAGTATTGCAAGAGATTCTGAAGGGGTTCTAGCTTCCATAGGCATTTTAATTTTTGACAAAGATATGAGGTAATACCGTAATGAGAAAATAAGTTATAGGGTATTTAATCCTTAGCTTTAAAGTAAATACTTAGAGATAAGAATAGATAGAGAATATACCTATTTGGATAGGCATAAAATGCAGTAAAAAACTAATGTTAGAATAATTTTTAATTTCCCTGAATGAATAACCAAGCTTTTGGGCTTTCCTGATTTTTAATTTTTCTTAATGCTTGTAGTGCTTCAGATCTGTTTTCATAAGTTTCATACACTACTTGGTGTAATCCATACTTGTTAACTCCAATTAAACGAGCATTAAAACCTTGAGCTTTTAAGCTTTCAACTTTTTTATTAGCATTAGATTCAATTCTAAAAGCACCAGCAACAATATGATATTTTCCAGATAATACTTCTATAGATTCATTAGTACTAGCCGTTGTTGTGTTTTGTTCTTCTTTAACGATATTGAGACTAATGGTAGGTAAGGGATTAGATATTTCAAAAGTAGCCTCTTGAATTCTGTTTTCAATCTCTTGATTGGCTTTTTGCCATTCTTGATTATTATAGCTTACTGTATTGTCACTAATTTGTTTTAGACCAAAGAATCCACCAATACCTAATACTATGGCTGCAACGGCTGCATATTGTAAATATGGTCGCTCACGACGTTTTTCTGGAGTGAAGGTAAGAGGAGTGACTTCTTCAATTGCTTCAACTTCTTTTTTATAAACTTCTCTGGCGATTTCAATTTCACGATTGATCTCTGGAGAAGCAAATGAATATAATCCAAAAGCTTCACTTAGATAATTTACTTCCTGAGAAGGTTCGAACTGAAGCGTATTTTCTACAGAAGTAAATAAAGAACCAATTTTATCTAGCTCTATACGCTGACCTTGAGCCATTTTTTCCTTAAGCGATAATACATAACGTTGGATTTTAGCCACAGCATCTGTATAAGAAATGTTTTCTGCAGAAGCAATATAGTTGGCTAACAGGCCATCATTATTCTGTAATTGACTATTAAAAGAAATCAGTTTTTGAGGAGGGTAAAATGCATTTGTAGATTCGTGAATCATAGCTGGTTGACGTCTTGTTAAAAACGCACCAAAACCTGGCATGATTACACATTCATATCTATATAATAATTCACTTATGTATTTGGCTGTATTATTCATTGCCCCCTTCTAAAATATGCTGTTTCTTCAACGTGATTAGTCATTTCAAAGGTATGAAAAAATGGAGTCCATCGAAACTATAGTTTCTGAATTTATCAACAGTTTGGTTTTTTTTTGTTTCTTGCACTGACTTATAATGCATTACATGATCATCGAAAAACTTCTGGCGTTACTAACGCTTAAAAAGGTAGCAAATTTAGGAGATAACTCTATCAAAAGATTGATACGTGAGGTGGGTTCTGCGGAAGAAGTACTCACTGAAAAAACTAGTAACTTACTTAAGATAGATGGTATTGGTACTGTAAAGATCAAAGACTTGCATAATCCACAACATCGCAAAGCAGCAGAAAATGAATTAAAATTTATAGAAGAAAATAATATTAATTACCAAATATATGATCAGGAAGGATACCCAGAGAAGTTAAAACATTGTATTGATGGTCCTGTAGTATTGTTTTCTTCGGGAAATATTAACCTTCAACATAAAAAAATATTAAGTATAGTAGGTACAAGAAAAGTAACAAGTTATGGCGCAAAATTCTGCGAAGAATTAATAGAAACATTGGCTCCTATTAATCCCATTATTGTATCTGGATTTGCTTATGGTGTGGATATTATTGCGCACAAAACTGCTATAAAACATAGGCTTCAAACTGTAGGTTGTTTAGCGCATGGTTTAAATCAAATTTACCCCAAAGCGCACAAGAAATATGTAGCACAACTAGAAGAAAATGGAGGTTTTTTTACTGATTTCTGGAGTACAGATGCTTTTGACCGTAAAAATTTTCTGGGGCGTAATCGTATAATAGCTGGCCTTAGTGAAGCAACAGTAGTGATCGAAAGTGCAGATAAAGGAGGTTCACTCGTCACGGCCGAAATTGCAAGTTCGTATAATCGAGATGTGTTTGCTGTTCCTGGTCGCGTAGATGATGCATTAAGTAAAGGCTGTAATATGTTAATAAAAACACAGCGTGCTCATATGCTAACCAGCGCTGCGGATTTGATTTACATGCTTAATTGGGAACTTGATGAAAAAGAACAGCCTGCTATACAAAAACAACTATTTGTAGAATTAGAACAGGACGAAAAGAAAATTTTTAATTTTCTAAATAAAAATGGGAAAGAAATATTAGATGTTATCGCATTGCAATGTGATTTACCCACTTTTAAAGTAGCTTCTGTATTGCTTAATATGGAATTAAAGGGAGTTATAAAACCATTACCTGGTAAATTATTTGAAGTGGCTTAGGAACATTCTTTTTATTCTATAACTAATCATCAAACCAATCAAATTTAACAAACAAAGACTAAAGATTTTTAAGTGAAAAATTTTATAATAAAATCAGTATCAATACGCATAATTATAATGTTTTTGTTTGTTTCTTGCTCAACATCTAAAAAGAAAAATTCTATGACAGATTATCAAAATGCTGAAGAAATTAAAGAAAAAATTGAGAGAGGAGATTTGGTAATAGGTATTTTGGATATCAAAATGGTAGATGAAATGATTGACCTATATACTAGATCAGGAAATTCTGGTAATGCTGAAGGTTGGTACGAGTTAGGTATGATTTATTATAGAGGTATTGGTGTCGATCACGATGCTGAAAAAGCAGTTTCTTACTTCAAATTGGCTGCAGAATTGGGATATGGTATAGATGCGTGGATTAAATATATTAGAATAGCATATTTCGCTAAACTTACTTCTATCCCTGCAGATAGGATTAAGGATTTAGTCGCTGATCTCGAAGATAAAGATACTAGCGGAGAGATTTATTTGCTTAAAGGGTATATGCTAAATCAAGGATACGCATATACCGAAAATTTGGAAGCTTCTTTTTTTGCGCTTCAGCAATCTGTTAAAAAGGGAAATGCAGATGCAATGTTTGAGCTATGTATTTATTATCATTATGGTATGGGAGTAGAGCAGAACTCACAAAAATCAATAGATTGGTGTGTTAAAGCAGCAGAAAATAATAACATTAGAGCAATATATAATCTAGGCACATATTATGCTACAGGATATGAAAGTATCTCTAAAGATATTAATAAGGCAATAGCATATTATACTAAGGCTGCAAATCTAGGCCATGGTAAAGCGGCAGGACAATTGGCAGCAATGTATATTATGGGAGAGGAAGTAGATAACGATGAAGAAAAAGCTAAGATGTTTTATACATTAGCTTTTGAAAATGATTTTGATGTCGATATTTTCTTTGATAGTTTGGGTCTGAAAGAAATTGATATTGAGGATTGAAAATAGTAATTATTGACTCTTCTGAAGGAGTTCTGTAATTTCTAACCATTCCTTTTTATTATACCATGAAATAAATTCTGGTTGTTTAGTTAGTTTAAATCTATTCTCCCATTTCCTCCAGACAAGAACTTTTAGAATGTTTTTACAGATTCGTTTAGAACGTTTATTCTCGAAAGGAGCAAGATATAATGATGCCTGATAGAGTTGGTCATTACTAAGTTCTCCGTAAAATGATATTGCACTTGCAATATGTGTATTTGCAGAATCAATATTTTTCTGAGCTATAAATTTTTTAAAGGTTTTAAAATTTTGTTGTGCTTTTTGATGTGAGGTTGCTAAGGCTATTTTAGCTTCTTCTTGACTAGGTCTTTGATATTCGATGCCATGAAAATAGGCATAAACCTCTATGGGCTCTAGAAGCCCTAATGCTACCCTTCTTTGATCTACATTGGCAGGATCTTGAATAGGGTGAGGGGTGCCTTGCCCCATACTTGCTCCATAGGTTTGTTTCTGCCAAGTATCTCTTGCTATCCTGTCATTGAGCTCTGCATAATGATTGGGATTCATATCTCCTTTTTTCATTGCTTTTTTGATTAAGGATAGGCATTTTTGTTTAAAAAAAACATCGGGGTAATGTTGTGGTATTGCCCAACTGATTTTTGCTCCGTCCTCTCCAACAAGTTCATTTCCGGGCCAACCATGAATATCAATTATACTATCGAGCTTATTTTTATTTATTTCCCATCGATCTTCGACAGCTTTAAAAAGTAATTGGTATTCCTCTACAGAAGCATTACTATCTAGAGATTTTGTTTTTTCTTCGTATTGAGATAATGCAAGTTGATCCTGTGCCCACATTTCTTCCAATTCTTTTAATAACTCAGGATTTTTAATGGACTGTATATATTTCTTTCTATTATTACTTATAGTGTGTAGTAGCGTATTCCATCTTGAGTCGTTTCTTAGGTTGGATAAGCTTGGATAGGTGGCCGTCAATACAGAATCTCTAAGTCCGGCTTGTATTGCTTTATGTAATGATTGAAAGGCTTCTTCATTTTTGTTTTTGGTTGCATACACAGTTGCTGCCATAAAGTAGATCTCCCAGTTTTTTTTGGGCGTAAGCTCTGCTGCTTCATATAGTTGATTAGCAGCTTCAATACTTTGACCATCATTTAGAGTTCTATATGCATTGATTAAACTACGTACCCATTTTGGATTTTGACCGCTAGTAGTATATCCTTCCTTACTAATTTTTTCACTTTCTTTTTTAGGTGTGTTACAACCGAAAATCAAAATCAAAAGGCATATATATACTGCTGATAATGAATTGTTTTTCATACTATTTAATTTAAATAACACTGACAAAGGAAGGTAATGGTTATTTAAAAAAATAGAATAGAATTTGCTTTTGAAATAAATTTAATGATAAAAGAATTGTTCTTTTATAATCTTTCCGTTTGCAACTTCATACACAATAATTTCGTCTATACAGACATCGGTGTTATTTACTAATGTGACATCAGTTATCATTCTTATGCTAAAGTGATTTGAACTCACTAAAGGTTTAGAAACCTCAAAACGATTCCATTGCTTTATATTCGAAAGAAATGTCTTTTCTTTCTGAATCATGGCTTTTAAACCAATTACAGATCGTTCCTGATACTGTTCTGGTTCGATATTTACTGCATCCAAAGCAAATAACTGCTCTTGAGCCTCTAAAAACTTTTTGTCTTTTAGTAAACCTACTAGTTGATTAGCTATTGTAATAGTCATATGTTGTTTTTTTTAGATTGCTTAAAATAAGGAGGTCTCCAGATAAGATTTCCAAAAATAATTCTGAATCTATCTTTCCATGTATTACATTGTTTTACATCCTTCCAGATATTTTTGTATTCAATAAAATTAATTGTGATGGGATTATTGGTGTGTATATTTTTTGTGAGTCCATAAACTACTTTTTCTTCTTCTCTTTGAAAAGTTCCGAATACCTTATCCCATAGTATGAGAATTCCGCCATAATTCTTATCAATATAGATATCATTAGAACCGTGATGTACTCTATGTACAGAAGGAGTATTAAATATTTCATCGAGCCATCCAAGTTTGACAATTCTTTCTGTATGTATCCAGGTTTGATATTGGGCTACAAAAACTAAACACACTATAGCCTGAAAAGGATTAAACCCTATCAATATCATCGGAATAAGAAAAATCCATTCTATTGCGCTTTCGACAATGCTTAATCGCATTGCTATAGATAAGTTATAGTCTTCTGAGGAATGATGTACACTATGATTTGCCCATAAAATACGATGTTCGTGTTCTAATCGATGCATCCAATAGTATGTAAAATCGGCAACTAATATACCTAAAGCCCATGTCCAATTATTCATTTCGATCTCAAATGGAGAAAGATGATAAAAGGGTAAAAGGCAAATGATTCCTATAGAACCCAAAATTGTTTTTTCTAATAATTGTCCAAGAAAAAAGATAATAATGTTTGCTCCGGTATCTTTCCACCTGCGTTCTTTGGCAGTAAAAATATCCAGAAAAATTTCGAACAGAGTAAGCGTAATATTTAGAATAAAGAAATATCCTATATATGTCAATACTTCCGAATTTTCAAAAAGAGTTATTATTTCTTCGATATTCATAATTTATTTTTATTGTTTTTTTGAGGAAGAAAATATAAGAACCAAAGGAACCACAATAGGCTTAATAATTCCCAGACAGAACCATTACCATGATAAAAATCGATTACATCTTGAAAGGAGTAGAAACCAATACATCCTAAAACTCCTAAATACCAATGCTTTTGAAATGTAAGATTATTCATATTATTCTTGCTTATTAAGCAAAAATAATAGGAAGATCAATCTGTGTGTTTGTCAATTTTGGACAATCCTTTATTTAATAGGAATATAAATTTCGGTCAGTAATTGATCTGCGGGAGTATCGGTTTCATCATTCAGGAAAAATTCTATAGTTGGTTTGTCAACAAGTTCGAATTGTATGTCGGTCATCCAATGGGTATAGATATAATCATAAGTAATTAGAGAATCTTCATGACTGCCTTTATGGAGGAATTTGATATACTTTTGTGGTGCTATTGTTTTGGTTCTAAAAAGCCCTTCTACCTCAAATTTTAATGGTAGTTCTATAACAATTGCAGCATTATATCGACAATGAATTGTGTCGGTAATATCATTATCATCCAAAATCTCTGCCACGCAAATAGTATCATCATCGATGAGATTATTTTTTAAGGCATAATCAACAAGTTGTTCCCAGGTATTTTTGATACCATCGATATTTTCATAGGTCCCATGATAAGTCAAGTAAAGAATATCAAGACTTGGTAATTCTTCTATTTCAAATGTTATTGAAGGTTTTTTATGTATGTAATCTGTATCAACAGCTCTTTTTTGTATTTGCAGTTTGAGTTCCTGAGTTTCTCTAAATTGAGAAGGAGAACAATTAAATTGATTTTTAAATGCCTTACTAAAGGCTGCAATATCGCTATACCCAATATTAAAGGCAATATCAGAAATAGAAGTGTCAGAATACTTTAGATATTGTGCTGCTTTTTCAAGCTTGATCCTTTTGATATATTTTCCTATGGTTTCGTGGTGTAGGGCAAGAAAAATTCTGTTGATATTTCTATAAGAGTAAAATGATACTTCTTCTATGTCCTTGATGGTAATATCTTCCTTAAATCTTTTGTCCAAAAAGTTTAATAGAGATTTATATCTTTCGAGTTGTGTAGGATTACTCATTATACATCATTTTTAAGAAAGATACGAATAGAATATCATTTGATAGTTGTCTGTTTTGGACAGTTATGAGATAAATATTTATATACTTCGCAGACCAAATAGACCTGCGAAGTCCTGAATTTATAATTAGAATAGAAATCTAATTTTGTTCTAGTTGTTTTATTATTTCTGAAATAGCTCTGTCTAATTGTGGTTGAGTACCCTCCATTCGATTTTTAAATGTTTCTTTTATATAGATATCTGGTGCAACTCCAGTCTTTTCTAAATTTTTACCATCTAATGTATAACACCCCCATGAAGGTAAACGATAAAATGAACCGTCAACGAGTCCTTTGCCAGAAGTAAAAATAATCCAACGATAGGACTCTGTTCCAATAACTTTACCTAACCCCAGTTCTTTAAACCCTGCAGAAGTCATTTCTGCATCACTCAATGTCTGCTCATTGATTAGGATTATTATGGGTTTTGCTGCTGGTCCAAAATTTGGTTGTGAAGTCGTTTTCCCTCCTCTATATTTCCATTTGAGATATGGTTTTTGAGATAAGAATTGTAATACTTCATCATGAACATTCCCCCCTGTATTATTCCTTAAATCCAGAATCAAAGCATCCCTCTTATACCCTTCAGACACCATTTCTTTTTTAAAATTAAGGAGTTCATTACCACCCATGTTTTTCATATGAACATATGCAATTTTTTTATTACCCTTTTGGTCAACATATGCTTGATTATTATCTACCCATTCATCATAAAGTAACCCTCTTAGGCTGTTTGATTGGATCGGGTGAAGATCTACAAGGATTTTTTGAGCATTACGTTCAAAAGTTAATCTTATTTCCTTATCCAAAGTGGGTTGAGTAAAATAAGATTCACGATTATTTTTTGGATTAATCTTTTGAGTATTCACTTGCAGTAAACGATCTCCAGGGAGAATGTTTTTATTTGCAACATCTGCAGGGCTATCGGTAATAATCCTTTCAACCAGATATGGATCTTTTTTTGAGAACACAATCCCAGTAGCCAGTGTGTTAGTTTTGTAAAAGCCTTCCTCTTCTTTACCTGTTGATCTAAAACCAAAATGTGACGTATTAAGTTCACCCAACATATCGTTAAATAATAGCCTTAAATGAGAACGATTACTAATATAGGGGAGGTATACTTCATACTGATTTTTAAGCTTTTTCCAATCTTCTCCATGAAAATCACCATCATAAAAATTCTCTTCAAAACCAGCCCAGGCTTCTTGAAACATTTGTTTAAATTCATTGGATAATGTTTTTCTAAATTTAAAGTCGATTTTTATTTTTTCTACTTTATTACTTTCGATATCCAGAGTATGAATGTTACCATCTAGTAGTATATATTGTTTTTCTTTTCCAGAAGCAATTTGAAAATAAGAGATTTTATGATCCCCAACTTTTTCGGTTTTGTTTTCTTCAAAGGGTTTAATAGTTGTTTTCCATAATTTGGTATCTCCTTCATCATGATTAGATACATAAAAGATGTATGAAGTTTCTTCTTTATCAATTACATAAGCCCCACCTTGATAACCAAAAGATGGACTTATACGCTCAATACGATCCATTAACCCTTTTTTGTTGATATTGATTTTAATAGCTTCGATTTTATCTTTTGTCTTCTCTTTTTCCTTCTCCTCTTCATTATCTTTATTTTCTACAAAAAGTTCTTCGAATTTCTTAAAAGTATATGGGGCTTCATACTTATCTAATGGCATTCTATAAATATTAGCTTCATTTAATCCATAAGGATAACTGGGTTGTGTTGGATTGGAATCAAAATAAATATACTTGCCATCTTTTGACCAAAATGGACTGTTTTCGGTTACTCCCGTTTGAGTTAGGTTTATTATTTTTTTTGATGGTATGTGATAGGTGAAAATATCATTCTCAAAATTGCGAATTGCATTATATACAATGTACTCATCATTAGGAGAAAACCTTGGTTGTGGAGCATATAAAGCCCAAAATTCATCTTTTACGGCTGTAGTGCTTTTTAGGTTTTCGAGATTGAGAATCCGTAATTCGTCTCTACCGCTTATGTATACTGCTTGTGTATGTTTGGCACTTATTTCGATATTTACATTGTTTCTTAAATCAGAAGTGACTTGTTTTGCTAAACTTTTTCCTTCGGCAGAAATGGTGAACAAATTAAGGTAACCACCATCAGTTTGATTAAATAGCAAATTACGATTATCCTTTAACCATTTTACTTCTACTACTCTTTCTTCTGAGTTAGTAGGTATTTGTTGAATAAATTTGCCTTTTATATCTGAAACGAATAACTGACCTCTAGACACAAAAGCTATTTTTTTGTTATCAGGAGAAATATCAAAATATGAGATTTTATCTTTAACCTGAAAATCCTGGGTTTTACCTAATGTGTTGTTGAGATAGATACGTATAGGGACTTTTTTTGTCGTATTAGTAGTGATATTATACAAATGGATTTGATAATCCTTTATAAAAACAATATTTTTTCCATTTGCACTTACATGGGGTCTTTTGATAGAGGTTTCAAATGCAGTAAGTCTTGTTTTTTGATCACTTTTAAAGGTGTACAAATTATACTCACCATTATCTTCATCAGAAACAAAATAGAGGTTACCATTTTGATCTATAGTAGTCCAAAAATCTTTTCCTCTATAGGAAGTGTATTGTTTATATTCTTTTGTTTTTGGATTATAAGATTTAATGTCTGGATTGTAATCTCCTTTATACCGTTTTCTATGGGTGAAGTTTTTACTCTCCCAACTCTCATTAAAGAAGATTTCACCAGTTTTTGGATGAGCTTTTACATTATGCACGGTATTAAAATAATGATTAAATAAACGATTAGGAGTTGCTCCTTCAATGGATACTTCATAACCACTAAACCGATTTTCTCTGGAGGAGGTGAAATATATTTTTTTAGAATCCCAAGACCAACTATCCATATCATCTGAAGAATCATGAAAGGTAAGTTGCCGAATTTCTCCACCATTCATTGGCATAATGTAGATATCTTTATTCCCATATTGAGTGGCGCTAAATGCTAACCATTTTCCGTCTGGAGAAACACTAGGTAGTGTTTCATTACCCTGCATACCGGTTAATCTAGATGCTTCCCCTCCTTTGGAAGGAACTTTCCATAAATCACCATCATAACTAAATATTATAGTTTGACCATCTGGAGTTAACGTAGGGTCCATGGTGAAATAAGCTTCTTGAGAATATATTATCAACGTACATACTAAGCAAAGAATTGAAGTTAAAATTGATTTGATCATGAAGAAGTTTTTGATTGAAGGAGGAAAGATACTAAACTTGAGCAATATTAATTTTAGAATAAAACGTTAAAAAATAGATGATTGTGTTGATGTATAAGCAGAATAGGAATTTCATTATTTCTATAGGTTATATTAAAGAAATAAATCATTTTGTAATGATCTTAAAAAACAATAAATTTGTCAAACTTTGACAAGTCAAATGAAAGAAACTTTTGGAGAATATATAAGATTACTTAGAACAGAGAAGGGTTTAACGTTGACTCAGCTAGCTGCTCAATTGGATCTGGACTCTGCTAATCTCAGTAAAATTGAAAATGGAAAACGCGATTTTGATGAGAAGAGACTTGATAGATTAGCAATGGTTTTTGAGTTAAACCCAAAAGAATTGCACAATGAATATATAAGTGATCGACTTGCAAAACAGATCTATGAGATGAATTGTTCTACAGAAATTCTAAAAGTGGCCGAAGAAAAGGCAGAATATCGTAGAACATTAAAAAAATAGCAAAGATGATTTGAATTTTACTCCTAAAATACTGAGGAGTATTTTTAAGATAAGATATTTTTCTTGATAAGAGTTACATTTCCTACCCGGTAATTCTTGTTGGTATTTCTGACCATGCGAAATAATAAAATATAAACTAATGAAAATAGACCTAGAAACTCTGAATTTTCCAAATTTTAAATTGTCAACACATCAGGATTTGATCTTGTTTTTGATTAGAAATGAATTACTAGGAAATAGGTTTATGAATCAATTGAATACATTAGGCTTTGACACCTCTTTTTTTAATGTAGAACTTGGCACGGCAATTTTATCATTAATTGGTTTTGATAATCGAACCGATATCTTATTAGAATGGTATCATAAGACTTTAAGTAGTTATTCTATAAAGGTAAACGCAGAAGATAGTGCTGCTACAGACGAAGTTGTTTTTGATTTTTATATAGCATTACGAATTAGACTTCAGACTCAGCAAAAAAATATGCTTTAAGGCCAATGCCAGACTAAAAACTCAGTTTTTTTTCATATTTTCCAGAAACTCACCCATTTTTTGATGTACGATCTGTATTGCTTTTAAAGGACGAATCATAACTTTAATGTCTGCTAATTTTCCATCTTTATCAAAAGTAAGCATATCTACACCTTCTACAATTACTCCATCAATCACAGTAGTAAATTCAAGAATACTATGCAGTCCATTTGTTATTTCACGAACATATTGAAAATGGTCATTGGCAATAATATTACCAGCGGCAATAAGGTACATACACACAATTTTCTTTCCTTTTTGAGGAGTCCAGACTACTGGCGAATGTAATACAGCATCATCTGCAATAAGGCTTTCTAAGGCAGCAAAGTCTCGATTTCTAACAAATTGATGCCATTGTGATAATCCTGTTGAGGTACTCATAAAGTACTTGTTTTATTGGTTTTCATCTTTAATTAACTTGCTTCCAAACATCTCTATTTGTTCTATAATAGGCAGAATTTCTTTACCGATAGTTGTCAAAGAATATTCCACTTTAGGCGGAATCTCTTTATACGCTTTCCTGTTTAAAATTCCATAAGCAGTTAAATTTTTAAGCTCCTGAATTAACATTTTTTCGCTAATGGCAGGAATCAATCTTTTCATTTCACCAAACCTTTTCTTTTCTTCTCCTATTTCGTGTACTATTTGTAACCTCCATTTTCCTCCAATAACCTTTAATGCTTCTTTTACAGGGCAAACTTCAATATTTTTTTCATCTTTTTCCATTGATAACATTTTGATAATCAGTATTACATACTTTTATGTAAGTACCATACATAAAGGTAAGTACTTGTGAAAAATGCAGTACTGCTGTAATTTTGCCAAAGATATTAAAAAAATCATGTGTCGTAAAGACACCTAAAAAAATAAATATTATGAAAATTTTTGTTTCCGGAGCTTCCGGGTTTCAGGGGGGTAACATTGCACAACAGTTGATTGCAAAAAATCATAAAATTTCTACGCTTAAGAGGACAATAGGAGAAGGAGTACCGGTGAGAGAGGGAATAGATATAATAGAGGGAGGGTTAGGAGATAAAGAAGCTCTGAACAAAGCTTTGCAACATACAAATGTTGCTGTGTATACGTTTCCGCTACTTTTTGATATGAAACTTGCAAAAGAATATACATCGAATTTTATTGCTGCAGCAAAAGAACAAAAGGTTGATCTTGTTATTTTTAATGCAACTTTTGATTTACCAAAGGAAGAAACAGAATTATTGGCGCTTAATCTAAAGGTAGAGATGAAAAGGTTATTTGATGCCTCAGGGTTAAATGTAATCACCTTAGTACCGGATATTTATATTGATAATCTGGCAGCACCATGGTCTATCCCTGTTATTTTAAATGATAATATCTTGCCTTATCCTGTTACTTCTGGTACAAAAGTTCCATGGATAAGTCATATAGATTTAGCAAAATATGTAGTATCTGCTATCGATAAACCTGAATTAGCAGGTCAGACATTACCTATTGGAGGCAATTTATTTACTGGAGAAGAAATCGCAGCTGCAATTTCAGATAAGATCAAAAAACCAGTAAATTTTGTAGGAGTATTACCTGATGATTTTGAAAAACAACTTGCTCCGGCATTTGGAGAACTTGCAGCAAGAGAAATCTCTAATTTATATCGTTATGTAGAGCAAAACCAAACAGAATTTTTGAAAAAAGATTTTAAAAATACAAATAAACTTTTATCTGTGACACCACAGACACTTGATGAATGGGTTGATTCTGTGAGTTGGGCTAACTAACCTTTCAAAAGTCTTATTGTGATCAGTGAGGCTTTTTTTATTTTTCCATTCGGAAATGAAATTAAAAAAATGAAGAAATATAAAATTACATATTACTATGATGCCCTATGTGGATGGTGTTATGGATTTAGTCCGGTAATGAATAGAATCTACATGAAATATAAAGAAAAAGTAGATTTTGAAATACTAAGCGGAGGTTTATTTATTGGTCATAGAGTAGGGGCAATTAATGAAATTGCACCTTATATCAAAGAAGGAGCCTATAAAACAGTAGAACAGAGAACAGGGATAGAATTTGGAAAGAAGTTTTTAGAAAATGATGCAATGATACTGGACTCTTTGCCTCCAGCAATTGCCCTTTGTATTATAAAAGAGAATTATCCAGAAAAAACAATAGAATTGTCACAGGTGCTACATAAAGCTATTTATTTTGATGGGATAGACCCAAGCGATATTGGTATGTACTCGACTATTTTACAAGGAATTGGTGTAAATATTGAAGATCTCAATTTAAAGATGAGAGACGAAAAATATATAAAAATGGCCCAACAAGAGTTTACATATGTTGCTTCCCAAGAAGTTGGAGGATTTCCATCTGTAGTATTAAAAAATGGTACAGATGATATTATTCTATCCAGAGGATATGTTGATTTTGATATGCTTGATACAAAGTTAGACCTGATAATACATTAAATGACTCCAGCACAAATTTTTAATCGTAGAACTTTTTTTACAGATTGCATGACTTGTTTTTTATAGTCAGGATTGGTTTTTGTTTCTGCAAGAATAGCATTAATCGTTTTTATTTCATTTTGTGGCATTAGGATCAAGTCACAACCAGCTTTAGAAGCAAGTAAAGGTGCGTTATCTAAAATTGTGACCGCTTTCATAATATTTAGTGCATCAGAAATGACAATACCTTTAAATCCCATTTTTTCTTTTAGAAGGCCAGTAATAATTTTTCTAGAACAGCTAGAGGGCAATCCATCGGTGCCATATTCTGTATTATTTTGTATTGTAATATGTGCGACCATAATAGAAAGTACTCCATCTGCTATAATTTTTTTATAATTATCTACTTCCTGTAAAGGTCCGTCTATATATACACTCTGTTTATGTGTATCTCCTTTTACAAGACCATGACCAGGGAAGTGTTTTGCAGTAGCAATAATTCCTCCTTCCTGAGTACATCTTATAAATTGATTTGCCAGATTAATTACAGAATCTTTATTGCTTCCGTAGCTTCTGGATTTGATAGCCTCGTTATTTGGACTAATATCCAAAACAGGGGCATAGTTATGATGGACTCCAATATCTCTAAGTTCTTGGTTGATAATGCTAACAACAGAATCTGATTGAGTATCATTTTTAATATCAATAGTTTTACCTACGTCTTTGGCTCCTTTAATTCTACTGGCAAACAGACTTGGCTCTGCATCCATACTAAACAGTAGTGGTAGGGTTTTATTTTTTGAGGCAATAGCATTAAGGGTATTTATGTTTTCGGTATGCTTTTTCTTACTGCCTTTTAAGAATACTACACCACCAATAGCATCCTGTGACGCTAACTTTTGAACAGTAGCCTCTGATTTGCCTAATTCTCCAGCAGAAGTTATGATCATTTGCGCCACTTTTTGTCGATCACTAAGTACATCGAATATAGAATCAACAGTACGATCTAATTCTATATTATTAGTGTAAAAGTCCTGTAAACCAAATTTAGGTATTTCCTGGGCAGAAGTATGTATAGTTATAAGCCCAAAACAAAAAGCAAATCGAAAAAAATAATTCATAGTATATAATTAAGCAGGTACTTTTGATTTGTATTTAACATTCTATGGGTACACCATCTAGTTGCCCCCATTCGCTCCAGGAACCATCATATATGGATACCTTATGATATCCCACAAGTTCTGAAGCTAACATAAGTATACAAGCGGTGATTCCTGATCCGCATGTAAAGATCAGTTTTTTATTTTCAATAGAAAAGGGTTTTAATATTTCTAATAATTCTGAAGTAGGTAGCATTTTACCATTGTTAAGCACTTTGGTGTAATATAAATTGATAGAATTAGGGATGTGACCTCCTTTGAGACTCTTTCTTGGTTCAGGCTCGATACCTGTAAACCTACCAGGAGAGCGAGCATCCAGAATTAGAATGTCATTATTATTCATTGCATTTACTATGGCGTCTGCATCCTGAATTAGATTGGGAACTAAAGTGGCTTCAAAATTTCCTGATGCTGTAATCTTTATTGAGTTTTCCTCGGGTTCACACGGTAATCCTGCTTTTTGCCAAGAAGGTAAACCACCATCAAGCACTGCTACAGCATTATGCCCCATTGCTTTAAACATCCACCATACCCTGGGGCTAGAATAGATCCCTAATTTGTCATAGATCACAATTTTATGATGAGAGCTAATCCCTAATGCTCTACAAGCTTCAGAAAATGTTTCTGGAGAGGATAGCATGTTAGGGATGTCAGTATTTGTATCAGAAAACGTGTGTTTAATATCAAAAAAACGAGCATTTTTTATATTTACATTCGGTTTTTTGATAGTATCATGAGAGGTTACCTTTTTGATGGTAGCATCAAGAATTATTAAGTCTGGATGATCTAAATGTTTAGAGAGCCAACTAACAGAAACAAGAGGTGTTGTGATTTCTAAGTTTTTCATTGGTTTTTACGAGTCAATATGAAATTTATCAAGTAATCGATTCGATCTATGTTGTATTTTTTTTCTAAAATATGAAGTACCCCCTAAGACTTTTCCCTTCCAACCCATAGCTTGAGAAGCCCATTGTTTTAAACTAAAATGATCTAAATGCTTTATAATCTTACCATCTTTAAATTCAAAATAAGAATTTACTCTATTAAGAACGGGTCTTTTTCTATCACCAAAAGTATATCGCGCTTCCCAGTATGCAGATCCTTTTTGATCTTCAATTTGTATATCAGAAAATTTTGCAGTCAGGTCTTTTCCATTCTCACAAAGCCAATACCAAACTTTTTTAGCTTTATCAGGTTGTAATTTCCCAAAAATAGGATCCTCAAAAATGATTTCATCATGATAGCATGACATCATAAGATCGACATTATGATCATTTAGTGAAGTATAAAAAGTTTTGATAAGCTCTTTCATGTTTTTGTATTACGATCGGGAAGCTATAAATTTATCGAGCATTCTATTTGTCTGTTGTATGAGTTTTTTCCTAAAAAAACCTGTGCCGCCTAGCAAGTTTCCTTTCCAACCCATAGCTTGAGAGGCCCATCGATGTAGACTAAAATGATCTATATGCTTTATGATTTTACCATCCATAAATTCGAATTGAGCATCGATTTTGTTATGAACAGGTCTGCCAGTTTTACTAAAGGTATACCAAGCTTCCCAGTGCGCTTTTCCTGTGTTTTCATCTGCTTCGACTTGAGAAAATGCAATTTTGAGATCTTTTCCATTTTTACAAAGCATTCTCCACATGTTTTTTGCCCGATCACTTTTTAATTCTCCAAAAGCAGGATCTATAAAAATGATATCCTCATGATAGCAAGAGATCATAGTATTAGCATCGCGATTATTTAAGGCTGTGTAGAAAGTTTCAATAAGTTCCTTCATAGATTGTATAGTAAAAATAGGAGCTATGAAGATAAGAATAATTAATCTAGCTTATCCGCGAGTTTCTTAAATACTTTTTTGGGATTTTTATTTTCATATAATACAGCATGAACAGCATCAATTATTGGTGTTCGAGTGGTTTTTGTAGCATCAAGTTCATATGCCGTTTTTGCAGCATAATATCCTTCGGCAACCATATTCATCTCCATTTGGGCACTTTTTACAGTATATCCTTTACCGATCATATTACCAAACATTCGATTACGAGAGAACGTAGAATACCCCGTTACTAATAAATCTCCCAGATAGGCCGAATTATTAATATTACGTTTCATTTTATGTATTTTTTTGATAAAACGTTTCATTTCACGAATCGCATTACTCATTAAAACACTTTGAAAATTATCGCCGTATCCAAGTCCGTGTGCAATACCAGCAGCAACAGAATAAATATTCTTTAATACAGCGGCATATTCTGTACCAATAATATCATCGCTTACTTTGCATTTGATATAGTAACTGCTTAGATGATTGGCCATGATTTTGGCTTTTTCTTCATCATTAGAGGCAATGGTTAGATACGATAAACGCTCTAGTGCTACTTCTTCTGCGTGACATGGTCCTGTGATTACACCAATATTGTTAAAAGGAATTGCATATTTATCATGAAAATGTTCTCCTACGATTAATCCGGTTTCGGGTACGATTCCTTTAATGGCAGAAAAAATAACTTTATCTTTTAGAGAAGAAGTAAGTTTTTCGAGTTCACTATGTAAAAATGCAGAAGGGATTGCAAAAATCAAATAATCTGCATTTGCTACTGCTTCATTAATATCATTAGTTAGATTAAGTTGTTCGGTTTTAAACTCTACAGAACTTAAATAGCTAGGATTATGTTGCTGTCTTTTGAGATGTTCTATTGCATATACACTTCGCATATACCAACCAACTTCATTTAGATTTTCGGTAAGCATTTTCACAATAGCAGTTGCCCAACTACCACCACCTAAGACTGCAAATTTCGGATTTTTTTCCATAAAAAAGATTGAGGCGTCAAAAATAAGGAAAATACATTTCAAAATAAAAGCTTGATAATCAATTTATTATAAGTTTGGCACATGTTTTGGTTCTTCATAAATGAAATTGAAAACACACAGCTTATGAAGACGTTAAAATTACTTTCGGTTATTTTTTTAGGTTCAATGGTACTAACTTCTTGCGTTGCAGAGGTAGTTGTCGAAGAAGATGTTTATATAGAAGAACCTGTAATTAGTTTGAATACTGTATTGAGCTCTTATGAGATTTGGTATGTAGATATCGAACGTACAAAAGGAACGGGTGAGATTCCATTTTTACAAAAGGCATTTACAGTTTCTTTTAGGAACGGAACATTTTTTGCCAATAATAACTTGGTAGGGTTAGGAAATAACGGAAATGGCTTTGGATTGGATGTTGGCTCTTACGATACTTTTCGAATGAATTTGGATATTGCTCATGATATTGATGGAGTGTATGAGCTTGAAGTTACGCAATTTGCAGACGATGAGATAGAAATATACGATAGAGTCACAAATACAAGTTATTACCTTGTTGGTTATCAGCGTAATGGTTTTGATTATGATCAGGTGTTTTATGATAATATTCATTATTTCCTTCAGGAATATGAAACATGGGAAAAAATATTTACAAGTGAGTTTGGGGTATTGAATGAGTTTGATAATGAAAATTATTTAAAGTTCGAATATTTCGGAGCAGGAGAAAATTTTAAAAGTTCTGAGGATGCAAATGGAATTCCGATTAATGATATCTTCTACGATTATAGCGGTCATTACGAGATTAATGACATTATTAACACTTTAGATAGGAAAACTTTAACACTTGATTACGATTCTCCGGACAATGAATTCTTTGAATTATCCGTTATCAATGACAACAAGATAGAATTGTTTCATCCAAGTTCTGAAACTGTATACCGATTTGTGGGTAGAGGACATATACAGTTTAAGAGTGCTGAGAAAGGTAAACCTACTCAGAATGAGAGAAAAAGAATTAAAAAAGCTGACTTTATGAAGCTTACAAAATAAAAAGTAAGGTTAGCACTTAAACAATATTAAACTTTTTGGTTGGTTATTTAGTTGGGAATCGCTCTACAAGATGAATCTTGTTTGAGCGATTTCTTTTTAATGACAGCTTCGTTAGTTCATATTAAATGCAGTAGGTAATTAGTTGTGGGGAAAAGTTATCTTACAATTTTAGAAGAACCCATAATAGTTGATAAGTTCAATAAGTGCAGTTTCACATATTATAGCATATATATTGGTTACATCATTCAGAAAAATTATAAATAAAAAGAAGAGTTAATCAAGTCGAATTAAACGAATCAGATTCCGTCCCAATTCCGTATTTTTATATTCCTAAAAAAGTAGCATATATGGCAATTCAAAAACCGTTCAACCTTAATCAGTGGATTGAGGAAAACAGAGATACATTAAAACCTCCTGTTGGGAATAAAAATTTATATAAAGAAGCTGGTGATTACATCGTAATGATTGTGGCTGGACCTAATGCTAGAAAAGATTATCATTATAATGAGACAGAAGAACTTTTTTACCAATTAGAAGGTAATATCGAAGTTCATATCCAAGAAAATGGAGAAAAGAAAACAATGAGTCTTGGTCCAGGAGATATGTATCTACACCCTGCCAAAGTTCCTCATTCTCCGGTTCGTCATGAAGGTTCAATTGGTTTGGTGATTGAAAGAAAACGAGTAGATCTAGAAGCAGAAGATGGGTTATTATGGTTCTGCGACAATTGTAATTCAAAATTACATGATGTTTATTTTAAGCTTGATGATATAGAAAAGGATTTCTTAAAACATTTCAAATATTTTTATGAAAATGAAGGCTTAAGAACTTGTGATAATTGTGGAACTATAATGTCTGTGGATAAACGATTTGTATCTGAAGAATGAGAAGTCAAATTTATTAGGCTTTGTGTGTTTTATTATTAATTTGATTTTTTTGAAACCTTTTTTTTGAAAAATCATTCAAAATCAACTTTAGAATCGACCAAAATTTAATTTATCTGTAAAAGACAGTATCTTTACCTTTTCAAAAAGCAACATATCATGGCAACAGCAATATTAGATTTCGGAATTGAAAAAGCACTGGAGCAATTAGGTGTTTCAAATCATAATAAAGGAACATCTACAGGTTCTGATTGGTTCTCTTCCGAAGAGAAAATTTCATCATATTCTCCGGTAGATGGTGAGTTAATAGGTACTGTAGAAACTACTACAGCTGCAGATTATGAAAAAGTAATTCAGACTGCAAGTGAGGCCTTCAAATCATGGAGGGTTATGCCGGCGCCTCAAAGAGGAGAAATTGTACGACAGTTTGGTGAAGAACTACGAAAACTAAAAGAGCCTCTTGGGAAATTAGTCTCTTATGAGATGGGAAAATCATATCAAGAGGGCTTAGGAGAAGTTCAGGAGATGATCGATATCTGTGATTTTGCAGTAGGATTATCACGTCAGTTACATGGATTAACGATGCATTCAGAACGTCCGGGACATAGAATGTATGAACAATATCACCCTCTTGGGATTGTGGGAATCATTTCTGCATTTAACTTTCCAGTGGCGGTATGGGCATGGAATACAGCTTTAGCTTGGATATGTGGTGATGTGTGTGTTTGGAAACCAAGTGAGAAAACACCACTTTGTGGTATCGCTTGTCAGCATATAATTGCAAAAGTCCTAAAAGAAAATAACCTTCCAGAAGGAATTTCTTGTTTAATCAATGGAGATTATAAGGTTGGAGAAATGATGACTAAGGATAAGAGAGTTCCTTTGGTTTCTGCAACAGGATCTACCAGAATGGGTAAAATAGTAGCAGCTACCGTAGGAGAACGTCTTGGAAAATCTCTTTTGGAATTAGGAGGAAACAATGCAATTATAGTAACGCCTGATGCTGATATTAAAATGACAGTAATTGGTGCTGTTTTTGGAGCAGTAGGAACTGCAGGGCAGCGCTGTACCTCTACACGTAGATTAATTATTCATGAATCTATTTATGATAAAGTAAAAAATGCAGTTGTTGATGCTTATGGACAATTAAGAATAGGTAATCCATTAGATGAAAATAATCACGTAGGACCACTTATTGATAAAGATGCTGTAAAAGGATATCAAAATGCACTAGAAAAAGTAGTAGAAGAAGGAGGGAAAATCGTAGTCGAGGGAGCAGTGCTTTCTGGAGAAGGATATGAGAGTGGCTGTTATGTAAAACCAGCAATTGCAGAAGCCGACAATTCTTTTAAAATTGTACAACATGAAACCTTTGCACCTGTATTATATCTTCTTAAATATAGTGGCAATATCGAAAATGCAATTGATGTTCAAAATGGAGTAGCGCAAGGATTATCCTCTGCGATTATGACCAATAACTTAAGAGAAGCAGAGCGCTTTCTTTCTCATGCAGGATCAGATTGTGGTATCGCAAATGTAAATATAGGAACATCAGGAGCAGAGATTGGTGGTGCTTTTGGAGGTGAGAAAGAAACAGGTGGAGGTCGTGAGTCGGGATCAGATGCCTGGAAAGTCTATATGCGTCGTCAAACCAATACTATAAATTACACTACAGAATTACCTTTGGCTCAAGGAATCAAATTTGATTTATAGCTCGATATTTTATAATAATATAGTAAAAAGCACTCCGTGTATGGAGTGCTTTTTTGTTGATCATTTTCTATTTAGTAACTTCATAAAAACAAATGGGTTTATTATGAAAAGAAGAGAATTCACTAAAAAATTAGGGGCTAGTGCGGGACTATTAGGAATTTCGGGTATTTATGCTTGCAATACAGAAACAAGTGTATCCAAACAAGAAAGGGAACTTGATTGTCATCCAGAATTTAAAATTACTCCAGAATTATCAAAACAAATGTATGATCGAGCACTAGAAATCACAAAAACAAAAGTGAGAGGCGGAGATACCGAAGAGTTTTTTAAAAAACCGTTTATAGATGCTGCTTTTTCTAAGAACATCTTCCTTTGGGATACTTGTTTTATGGTATGTTTTGCAAAATATCATTTAGATGAACTTCCCGTTTACCAAGCTCTGGATAATTTTTACGATCAAATGGATGAAGATGGGTATATATGTAGAGAATATCGGCATAATGGATCACCACTTTGGTCAAAGAAACATCCGGTTTCAATAAACCCTCCATTACTGGCATTTGCAGAGCTTGAGATCTATTCTATTACAAAAGATAAAAAACGATTACGGAAAGTATATCCAACGCTGAAAAAGAATTTTGAATTTCTTGTTAAGACTTATCAAACAGAAGATCATCTATTTTATGCCGATACTCTAGGAATGGGAATGGATAACATTCAGCGTTATCCAGAGGGATGGAACAATGATGGAAACGGAATGACACACCACGAACTTGGAGAAAAGATCGGTAAGATGAATGTTAGTAGTGAAGCAAGCTTAACTATGTTTATCACAGAATACCCAAAAACTTTACAAGGAGTATGGAACAAACAAGGAAGACTTGTTGATTTCTCTTGCCAAATGGCTATGCTGGCCGACCAGCTTAAAACTATTGCGGGATTAATTGAAGCCCCGTCTGAAGATATAAATAAGTATACAGAAATTCATAGTATGATTGCTAAAGCTGTCAATGAACATTGTTGGAATGAAGAAGATCAAATCTATTATGATCTGGGTTTTGGAAAACAAATACAACGTAAACATATCGGAATGTACTGGGCACTATTAGGAAAAATTATTCCTGAAGATAGAATGGATAAATTTCTATCCCATCTCGAGAATCCAAAAGAATTTGGAAGACGAACACCATTGCCTGCTCTTTCTGCAGATGATCCTGACTATAAAGGTTGGGGAGATTATTGGCGTGGTGGAGTTTGGGCTCCTACCACCTATATGGTGCTAAAAGGACTAACAGTTTGTGGTCAGGATAAATTGGCAAAACGACTGGCTGAAAAAACATATCAATCTATAGCAGAAGTTTTTAAAATGACTAATACTTTTTGGGAAAACTACGCTCCTGATTTGGTTTCTTATGGGATGCCGTCCAAAAATGATTTTTGTGGATGGACTGCATTGATCCCTATCGCAGTATATAAGGAGTATATTTCCTAAAACATTAAAAGAACGCAACCTTAACTTTTAAAATGCATCTTAATATATACAAGTACTATTGTATAAAAATATAAAATAGATGAGGAAGCTTTTATTACTAATTAGTATTATTTTATTGTCTTGTAATGATGATGATAAGACTGAAGATCCCGTATTATGTACATTAGAAGCGAGACCAGGGTTAGAAATTACCGTTAAGGATGCTATGGATGATATTTTCTTGGTAGAAGAGGTAGAAGTAGTAGCAACTGATAATGAATATGTAGAAACCCTTGAGAATATAATAGGTACTAATGTCTTTGTGGGTGCTTATGAGCGTAAAGGAGCGTATATGATTGTGATCAATAAAACTGGATATACTACGAGTACAAATGGTCCTATTATTGTCAACGAAGATATCTGTCACGTTATTACCGAAAGTCTGGAGGTTTTATTAAGAAAAAACTAATAAATTGCTAAATTTCCTTAAATTTTAAGAAAAAAAGTCGAAATTTTACGTTAGATTTGAGAATTACTCACAAATCAGCTTAAAAAAATGAAAAAATTACTATTCTGCCTCAGACGTTCTGTCTGGGCGGTTTCAATCGTTGGAACCATTATTTCAGTTAATGCGCAGCAGCTTCATACGCAGGCTAATCAAGACAAAAAAATTCAAAAGGGTCATCAACTTTATAAGATGACTAAACTTCATGACAATCTTAAAGGACCTAAACAGGTAGGTGACAATGCCATAGAAAGGATGGAGTATGATTTTGAAAGGTTTAGAAATCCTAATACAAATTCGATTCCTTCTAATATTAAAAGAGCAGAGGATGAATTTTCTAGCAAAATTGCTATAGGAGATGATTCAAAACAATTACTTAACAATGCAGCAAAATCTTCAAATTCGAAGAGCTTTTCGTTTTGGAAAAACAGAGGGCCTTGGAATGTAGGAGGTCGAACAAGAGCATTAGCTATTGATCGAACAAACGAAAATGTAATCCTTGCCGGTGGTGTTTCAGGAGGGTTATGGAGGTCTACCAATGGTGGTGAATCTTGGAGAAAAGTAACGAATCGTAGACAATCTCCTAGTATTACTTGTATTGTACAAGACCCAAGACCAGGTCAACACAATACTTGGTATTATGGATCTGGAGAGGATACTGGTAATTCTGCGAGTGCTGGTGGAGCATTTTTTGGAGGTACAGGAATTTTTAAATCTACCAATGGAGGAAGAACATGGAGACTTCTTAATGCTACTAATGATGATGATATTAATACACTCTCAGCTTTTGATATTATAAATTCTATAGACATTAATCCTGTAAATGGAGATCTTTACATAGGAACATGGGACGGCGTATTTAGATCTCAAAACGGAGGAAGCTCATTTGAAGAAGTATTGGTAGGAGGAAATGATAATAGAACAGAAGTTGAAATTACATCTACGGGTAGAATTTATGCTACAATAAGTTCTGGAGGAGATCCTAATAATGGGTTTTTTACAACAACTGATGGAAATACATGGACAGAAATTACTACTGACCTTTTACCAGCGGCTTATGGTAGAACGGTGATGGAAATTGACCCTTCTAATGAAAACATAGTATACTTTTTCACCCAGAATCAGAGCGGGGGAGTGCCAGCATTTTTATTCAAGTATGATGCTACAGCTGCACCAGAAGAAGCGTATACTGATCTAACAGCTAATTTACCTACAACGATAGGTGGAGATGTTGGTAGTCTAAACCTTCAAGGAGGGTATAATATGGTAGTTAAGGTTAGTCCCGCAGATTCTAATTTGATGTTTATTGGAGGGACTAATATTTACAGATCTACAACTGGATTTACAACCCCTGCAGGTCAAGAAAGCTGGATTGCAGGATATTCTCCATTAAATGATATTAGTGTATATCCAGATCAACATCCAGATCAGCATGAATTTCTTTTTTACCCTTCCAATCCCAATAGAGTATTATCAGGTAATGATGGAGGAGTATTTGTAACAGAGGATATTACAACTTCTACTTCTGCAGAAGAACCTGTAGATTGGATTTCTTTGAATAACGGATATGTAACTACGCAACCGTATCATGTTTCATTTGATCCGGATGCAAATAGTGATGATTTATTAGCAGGCTTTCAAGATAATGGTACTTGGTTTACAAATTCTACAAATGGAACTGAGCCTTGGGTAGAAGATTTTAGTGGAGACGGGTCGTATAATGCTATCGCAGATGGTGGAAGAACACGATACGTATCTGCACAAAGAGGAGTGGTATTCAGATTTAATTTTAATGAGGCTGGAGAATTTGAATCATTTACTAGAGTACAACCAGCAGGAGCAAGTGGATTTGCATTCGTTACACCATTTATCCTAGACCCTAATAATGATAATATCATGTATATGCCTGTTGGCAATAGAATATGGAGAAATAACGATTTAGATGAGATTCCACTTTTTTCAAATGCAAATACTAATGTAAATTGGGTAGAACTTAAAAACACAAGTGCTCCTGCAGGTTCTAATGTAGTATCGCTAGATGTTTCTAAGTACCCAGTAGCTAATAGGTTATATTTTGGAACGAATAACGGTGGTGTTTATAGAATGGATAATGCAAATCTTGATAATCAAGATGTAATTGATATCTTTTCGGGTAAAGGATTGCCAGAAGGATTTGTGAATGATATTAATGTTGATCCATCTGACCCAGATAGAGTTATCATTACATTTTCTAACTATGGTGTCATAAGTTTATTTCTTACGACTAATGGAGGAGATACCTGGACTAATATTAGTGGTAACCTAGAAGAAAATCCTGACGGATCAGGAAACGGTCCTTCTGCAAGAAGTACTGCTTTTTTTGGAGGTAGTCAAGGCTTTTTTGGAGCTAGATTACAAAAAGTATACGCAGCGACAAGTACTGGATTATATTACACAAATAGATTAAATGGAGAAAGAACACGTTGGATTAAGGAACCCATTGTTATTGGTAATGCTGTTACTGATGAGGTAAAGACTCGTAAAGATGGATTTATTGCTGTATCAGCTCATGGTAATGGATTATTTAGTGCAAAATTCCCTGTGTTTAATGAATTACCAGAACCTACATTAAGTGTTGCATATTTATTAGATGATATTCGAGTAGTAAAAGAATTTGATGAAGCTTTAGAAGATTTAGAAGTAGATGTAACAGATTTGTTTACTAGTTCTAATGGAGCTGCTATTGATATTGAATTAGTGAATTCTAACCCTGAATTGGTCACTGCAACATTAAATGGAAATACAGTTACACTTTCATTTAATGAAAATATTCCTGAGGTGACTGAAGCTACAATAGGGCTTATTGCAACATCAGGAGAAGAGCGTGTCGCTGAAGGGTTTACAATATCAGTTTTCGAAAGAGGAATCTATAATCAAATAGAAGAAAACGTATCTACATTACCATCTCAGTTCTTTTTAGATTTTGGTGGTTTAGCTCAATCGGCAGATGATTTTAGTATTCCTGAGGGAGCCTCATGGACTATTGAGAGAATTTTGACTTTTGGTACTGTAAGAGGAGGGCCTCAATTAACTAGTGCTAATGTTGTGATATATGGAGACAATGCCGGGGTTCCTGGAGAGGAGATATATAGCAGTGGGACAATTGCTCCAATTTCTGATCCTAATGATGCTAATTTAAACTTAGTACTTCCAGAAGCAATTGTATTAGAAGGAGGAAATTATTGGATTTCTGTTTATGTTGATTTAGCATTTTTACCAGATGTGACGCAGTGGTTTTGGGCTTCTCAAGAAGGAGGAATTGGCCAAGAATCGCATTTTAGGGATAGTATTGATTTATTTGGAACAGGAGCTACAGACTGGACGTCTGCTTCAGCTGCGTTAGGAAGACCTTTACTAGATCAAATATTTGTAATTTACGGTTCTAATAATGACACTGATGGAACAACAACTCCAGAGGCTGTAGAAGAGCCATTAGCTACTATAGAAATATCGAATACAGTTGCACCAAATCCGTCCACTGATATATTCTCATTTAATTTTAAAGACACCTCATTAAAATCTAATGAAAATGAACCTAGAGTTATCGAAATTTATGATGCTATTGGTAATATGATATATTCAAATAAGAATGCAAGTACTAATGAAATATGGGATGCATCAAATGCAAGATCCGGACTATATTTTGCAAGAGTTACTAATGGTAATACTAAAACTACTCATAAGCTTATTAAAAATTAATTTTTTAATAATGATAAACTTAAAAGGAGTTGAAAATTTCAACTCCTTTTTTATTTCTATAGAATGAATAAAATATTATATATTAATATTCATAGGACTATTTTCATGTAAGTCAAATAGTGTTGCCAAAGAAAAAGAAACAGAAAAGGGCCAACAGAAACCTAAAGTAGAAAAACCTAAGTTTAGTGATCTTAAGCATCATGATGCTCTAGAAACTAATACAGTACATTTGGTTGCAGTAATACAAGATGTAAATAGGAATATCTCCATTTGTGGTCAAAAGTATAATGCAGTTACTACAGTAAAGGTAAAAAGTATTACAGGTTTAGGTTCGAGCATTGTAAATATGATTTCTGCTGGACAAGAAATTACTTTTGCTTTTATGAAATTACATTCGAAAGACTTTGATGCTCTTAAACAAAAATTGGCCAAAGACCAGAAAGTTTCGTTTAAAGTTAGAGAAGGACTGTGTTTTGACTCTGCAAAGACGGTATATGAGATTATTATTTTTAAGATTATAAATTATTAGTGAAGATTTTTAGCTTAGGAACTCAGTTATCCAATATATTGAAGGAATAACAGCAAGTATAAACAATAAAAAAAGAAGATTTTCCAAAAAGAATAGAGTCTGCTTCCTGGGATTTTTCTGATTTGTCCATTAATAAAAAAATTATATTTCTTACTATTAAAATGGCCCTGTTATTGTCTAGGAAGATATATGTCACGTTATTACCGAAATTCTAGAGGTTTTATTAAGGAAAAACTAATAAATTGCTAAATTTCCTTAAATTTTAAGAAAAAAAGTCGAAATTTTAATTTAGATTTGCGGATTATTCACAAATCAGCTTAAAAAATGAAAAAATTACTATTCTATCTCAGACGTTCTGTCTGGGCGGTTTCAATCGTTGGAACCATTATTTCAGTAAATGCGCAACAACCAAAACTTTCTGTAAAGGAAAACGAAAAAAAATCTAAACCAGATGCTCACAGGCTTTATAAAGAAGCTAAAATGATTTATAATAGTAGAGCAAAAAAGAATGGAGGAAAACTTATAAACAAAGAGGATGATGCTATTGCTCGTGCAGAATTCGAATTTGAAAGACTTAAGAATCCTTATTCTAATGAAATTCCTCAAGGAATTAGAAATGCTGAAATACAGTTTTCTGGCAAAATACAAGTTGGTAATGATTCAAAACAATCATTAAACAGTATTGCTAAATCATCCAATGCTAAGCGTTTTTCATATTGGGAAAACAGAGGGCCTTGGAATGTAGGAGGTAGAACAAGAGCCTTAGCTATAGATCGTAACAACGAAAATGTAATCCTTGCCGGAGGAGTTTCAGGAGGGCTATGGCGCTCTGAAAACGGAGGACAAAGTTGGCGAAAAGTGACCAGACGTTTCCAAAGTCCAAGTATTACCACTATTGTACAAGATCCAAGACCCGGTCGTAGTTTTACATGGTACTATGGATCAGGTGAAGATATAGGTAACTCAGCAAGTTTAGGGACAGGAGCTTTCTATCAAGGAAATGGTGTATATAAATCACAAGATGGTGGACGTACCTGGGAACAATTAAGAGCTACCGTTAATACTGACCCCGGTGCTTTTAATTCGCCTTTTAATATTATAAATTCTTTGGTGGTAAATCCTGTTAATGGTGATTTATTTGTAGCTACCTTCGACGGACTTTTGAGATCTCAGGATGGAGGAAACTCTTTTACCGAGGTACTTGAATCAGGTTTTGATAATAATGTAGAGATTAGTGTAACCTCTACAGGGATACTATATGCAAATATAGATTCTGAAGGAGATCCAAATGCGGGATTTTTTACATCTGTAGATGGTGGAGATACCTGGGAAAATATTACCCCACAAAATTTTATACCTGCCTATGGAAGAACTAAGGCGGGAATTGATCCATCAAACGAAGATATAGTTTACTTTCTGACCAGAGATCTTAATCCAGGAAATGAAGCAGTACTATACAGATATGATGCATCTGCAGAAACTCCAGAAGAAGCTTGGACAGATCTTACAGCTAACTTACCCACAACAATTGGAGGCCGAGTTGGAAATTTAAACCTACAAACTGGGTATAATATGGTTGTAAAGGTAAGCCCAGCTGATCCTAATTTGGTATTTGTAGGAGGGACTAACTTATATAGATCCACAACAGGATTTACCACTCCAGCTGGACAAGAAAGCTGGATAGCTGGTTATTCTCCATTAAATAATGTTACTGTATATACTGATCAGCATCCTGATCAGCACGAGTTAGTATTTTATCCTTCTAATCCAAATAGAGTATTAACTGGTAGTGACGGAGGGGTAGCAGTAACCGAAGACATTACTGCAACTAATGCAGGAGCAGAACCTGTAGATTGGACCTCTTTAAATAATGGATATTTAACTACACAACCCTATCATGTATCTTTTGATCCAGAAGCGAATAGCGATGATTTATTAGCAGGTTTTCAGGATAATAGTACATGGTATACCAACTCTACAGATCCAGAGGCTGATTGGGAAGAGTTGTTCGGTGGTGATGGAGGTTATAGCGCCATAGCCGATGGAGGGAGAACAAGATATGTTTCATCTCAGCGAGGAAATATTTTTAGACAGAATTATAATGAAGCTGGAGAGTTTGTTTCATCTGTAGGTGTGACACCACCTAATGCTACAGGGTTCTTTTTTATTGCTCCGTTTATCCTAGATCATAATAATGATAATATTATGTATTTGCCTGCTGGTAATAGAATGTGGAGAAATAATAATTTAGATGAATTAGAGGATAATTGGGTAGAACTACCAAATTCTGATACACCAGCTGGGACTAGAATCTCTTCATTGGACGTATCAAAATATCCTGTTGCTAACAGATTGTATTATGGCACAAACCAAGGTGGTGTATACAGAATGGATAATGCAAATATTGATGATCAAGAGGTTATAGATATTACTACTGGAAAAGGATTACCTATAGGAACTGTTAATGATATTAATGTAGATCCATCCAATTCAGATAGAGTTATTATTACTTTTTCAAACTATGGTATTATCAGTCTGTTTTTAACTGAAAATGCAGGTGAAACCTGGACCAATATTAGTGGTAACTTAGAAGAGAATAGAGACGGGTCTGGTAATGGTCCATCAGTGAGAAGTACTGCATTTTTTGGTGGTAGTCAAGGGTTCTTTGGTTCTAGATTACAAAAAATCTATGCAGCTACAAGTACAGGGCTTTACTATACGAATAGGTTAATGGGTGAAAATACCGTTTGGAGAAAAGAACAATTTGCAATTGGTAATGCAGTTACTGACGAAGTTGTTACCCGTAAAGATGGATTTATTGCAGTTGCAGCTCATGGTAATGGATTGTTTAGTGCTAGATTCCCAATTATTAACGAATTACCAGAATCTGCGCTAAGCGTATCTTATTTATTGGATGATTTAGATTTAAATATAAATAATGTTGCAGCTTCACCAGAAGAAATTGATATAACTGATTTATTTGTTCAATCAAATGGAGAGGCTATCGATATCGAATTTGAAAATTCTAACCCTGGTTTAGTTACGGCAACGCTTGAAGGTAATACCATTAAACTAGTATATAGTGAGGAGTTGACTGTAGGTGACCAAGCAACTATTTCGTTAGTAGCTACTTCTGGCAATGAACAAGTAGCCGAAGGTTTTACTATTACAGTGGTTAATACGATTTATGATCAAGGTGGTGCAAGCATAACGTCAACAATTTCTCAATTTTTCCCTGATTTTGGAGGATTAATACAGTCTGCAGACGACTTTGTAGTACCTACAGGAACTACGTGGAATATCGAAAGGATATTAGCGTTTGGAGGTGAAAATAATCGCCCTGCACTTACAAATGCTACAGTAGTTATATACCAAGATAACGAAGGTGTGCCTGGTCAAGAAATATTTAATAGTGGGCAAATTGCCCCAATTTCTGAGCCAAATGATACTACGCTTAATTTGGCACTAGCAGAACCAGTAGCTTTAGAAAGCGGAAATTATTGGATTTCGATTTATGTAAACTTAGCTTTTAATCCTGGAGCAAGACAATGGTTCTGGTCAGCTCAAAGTGAGATTACTGGTAATGAGGCATTATTTAGAGATGAATTAGGTGTATTTGGTTCTTTGGATTGGACATCTGCAGGTGCTGCCTTCGCAGGGATTCCTATAGATCAAATATTCCAAATTTTTGGAACAGTTCAAAATCCAGAATCTAATCAAACTAATGTTTCTGAACCTCTGGCAACTATTGATACCAGATCAGATAATACGGTTTCGCCTAACCCATCTGCCGATAGGTTTACTTTTAACTTTGATACGCTTAACAAAAAAACAAGTAAAAAAGTTAATGTAGATGTGTATAATCTTATGGGAAGTAAAATTTACTCACAGTCTGGAGTGGATTTAAGTTCTGGTTTTGTTTGGGATGCAACAAGTAATGCACCTGGAATTTATTTTGTAAATGTTGTTGATGAACAGAACACAACACAACAATTCAAAGTGATCAAAAAATAATTTTGAAAGTATAATAAATAAAAATATAAAAAAGGAGTTGAAAATTTCAACTCCTTTTTTTAATTTAACCACTATGGATAAAGTAGTATACCTTTTATTGATGATGGTCTTATTTTCTTGCAAAACAACAGGTAATACGCAGGAGAAAAAAGAAGAACAGAACCATCAAAAAAAAGAAGTAAAAAACCAAGGGTCTAACGTTAATACACCAATTATTAAAAAACCAACATATATTAGTTCTCAGGACCCAATTAACCCAGGAACGGTGCACCTTATAGCTTCTGTAACTAAAATTACTAAGGATGCTTCTATTTGTGGGAAATCATATAAAGCTATAGTAACAGTAAAAGTTAATAGTGTTAAAGGTTCGGGTTCTGGAATTGTAAATATGATTTCTACTGGTCAAGAAATTACATTTGGGATAAGAAAATACATGGCCGAAGATTTTGAAGTATTAAAACAAAAACTTATTAAAGACCAAGAATTCTTTTTTATTGTTGAAGAAGGATTATGTAGGAATATGAGCCAAACAGCTTATGTTGTTTCAAGCTTTAAAGTAATTAACTAATTATTTTATTTATTAGACAACCACAATAAGATTAAAATAATACTAAGTATAAACAACACCAAAAAGAAGATTTTCCAAAAAGAGTAGGGTCTGCTTCCTGAGATTTTTCCGGTTTGGCCATTAATGAAAAAATTATATTTCTTACTATTAAAACGATATGCGCTAATATATACCGGCAATAAGATATGCTTAAAAGTTTCTTGGCTTAAACGCATATCAATACTGTGTACCCTTTGAGTATCTCCACCAATATCTTGTCGTGCCCAGGATCTTGCAATACGTTCTGCTTCTTTAGTAGAAGATAGATGCCCGTCTTGCAGAGGAATAGTATATTTTTCAGTAACAAAACCTGCCAGATAACTTGTATTAAAAGGCTCAAGAGCATCGAGATTCCAATGTGATAGTTTTTTTGGGATAGCGTTATTACGTTGATGTGAAGCCTTGATCAAAGTATCATCTACAAATCCGGTTATATTTCCGCTTGTTGGTGACCATCTCGTTCTTCGTTCTTGTCTTGTTCTTGTAACTGTTTTACCATTTACCGTTGTTGTATATGGGACACTAACATAATAATATGTTCCTCGCTCTCCTGTATAATCGGCATATAACTGTGCATCAAATGTCCAGTAAGGTAAATACAACCCTTTGGTGTTTTGTGGATCTAAGGCTGCTTTTTTTAGTTTATTAGGAGCAAACCACAATCCTTTTACCCATTTTGAAAATATCTGATGAGATTTCTTCTGGTCAAACTGAAAAGGAAGAACAGCTCCTGGCAAAATCCAATCTTCTTTATAGGCGTCCTCTATAATCAGGGGCATGGTACAATATACACAGTGAAGTGATTTGTAATTCTCTTCGACGTGCTGATTTGCACCACAGTTTTTACAATGAAGCATCATGATCTCTTCAGAATGGGATTGAGAACCCATAGCAGAAAGGTAAGGTTTAAGTTCTAATTCCTTAAACCCATCCTCATCTTGTGTAATGGTTTCCTGATGACCGCAATATTCGCAGTTAATGTTTGTGGTTCCAGGCTTGTATTTTAATTCTGCACCACAATTAACACAGGACCTTTTTTGTTCTGAAATTGCTTTTTTTTCTTCTTCTTCCATAAAATGATTACCCCGGTATGTATCAAGATCGATTAAATATTTTGAGAAGTTTTCTTAGTTACCAGGTAATGGAGGAGGAGTATTGCCCCCTAAAAATGACTTTAACTCTTCAACGTCTTTTAGAGGAGTCCAATTTGCCATTCCTTGTTTCCAAACCAAAACATCTTTATTGATGGTTCTGTTTGCAAATAATACTTTGAGTTGATCAAAAGAAACTGGTCCGGCTTGTTGTCCTTCTAATGCATAAAAATACTGTACTTGAACAGGCATCGGTGGAGGAGTAACAGGTGCGTTTTGTTGTTGCTGTACCTGTGCTTGTTGCCCTGCCATAGGGCTCATCATACCTCCCATTTGTTGAGCAAGGACAAATCCCATTCCCATACCCATTCCAGCACCAGCTGTACCTCCTTCGTTAGCAGCAGCAGCTTCGATAGCTTTCGCGGTTTTGAACTTGGTTAATTTGTCAAGATCGAGCTTATCAATTCTACTGTATTCGAAGATTTCTTTTTTAAGTTCTTCTGGCATTGAGACATTCTCGATAAAGAATTTTTCTAACGAAATACCAACAAAATTAAATTCTGGTTGCATCACTTCGAGACAAGTTTCTGATAATTCTGTAGTATTAGCAGCATACAACTCTATAGGAAGATTAGCTTCACCAATGGTGTCTGTAAAACGTGTAGAAATTAAACTTTTAAGGTGTTCGTTGATTTCAAAATTGGTAAAATTTGCATCCGTTCCTACGATATCAACAACAAATTTTCCTGCGTCGCTAATTTTAAACGCATAGGTTCCGAAAGCACGAACTTCTACCAGGCCAAATCGATCATCGTTAAGTGTAATTGGGTTTTTGGTTCCCCATTTTTCATCAGTAAACAGATGAGTGTTGACGAAGTATACTTCGGCTTTAAAAGGGCTGTTAAAACCATATTTCCATCCCTTTAGCGTAGCTAAAATGGGTAAATTTTGTGTGTTTAATGTATAAGTTCCAGGTGTGAATACATCTGCTAATTGTCCTTCATTTATAAAAACCGCGGTTTGCCCTTCTCTTACGATAAGTTGTGCGCCATTTTTTATTTCGTTTTGATATCTTTCAAAACGGTGTACAATGGTGTCATCAGTATAATCTAACCATTCTATAATATCGATAAACTCGTGGCTAAGCTTTTCCTTTATTTTGTCAAAAATTCCCATTGATGAGTTGATTTTAAATTCGTGTTTTAAAACTACAAAATATGCTATAATAATTTAAGTGAATATTCACTTAATTAACTTAGGACAATTTCATATGGCATTAAAAATAATAAATATGATAGATGAATATAAAATACGTGAAGTTTTTTTTTGAAAATATCAAAAGTACATAACCATCAAAATTAGAATGTATGGTGCAAAGTATACTTCTAATTCTGACACTTTATTAAAGAATAAATCTTCTAAATAATTGAATTAGAATGAGTATAAATAACTATTTGAATTTTGAGTTTTCAAAAAAAGGAATATTTTTGCATCGCAATAGTCATAAAGACATTGTCTAAAAAACTAAAAAAATGTTCAAGCTACATACATATCAAATAAATCCTGGAGTGCAAAGGCAGCTCATGGTTAGATATTGTAGTTAGTGAATATTCACGATACTTTTCAAAATTGAAACCCTGAGCATTAAAACTCAGGGTTTTTTTATGGATCAATATTTTCGAGACGTCGAATGAGATCAACTACTAATCTTAAATTTTTTTATGAAACGAAATGTAAGTCAATAAAATTGGCTGTAGACTCGGGAGTGTGTTTTCAGCTATAAAGTTTAATAAAAACAAATACTAAAAAATACTCAATGAGTTTACAATCATGGGAACATATAAAAGAAGACATCTATCCAAAAAAAATAGAATAGATGAAATTAAAAAAGCTTCAGAAAGAGAAATTCGGCTTCAGGAAGCTTTAAAAAATCATAAGAGAGTCAGACGAATTCCATTTGAAATAATCATAGAAGAGTTCTACATTAATGGGACTAGTGATCATCAGGGAATAGTGCCGTTTACGAGTCATTATCATGTTTATTTTAAGAACTTGAGTCGAAGGAGATATATGATGAGAAGAACTCGATTTAAGGAGTTATTATTATTTCTTTATAAAAACAAATGCTATCGTTTACTACAAGAACAACGATATATTAATGTAGTATTTAATATGGCATGGTATACGAATCATTTTGAAAATGATTATAGAACTTGGAAAAGAAAAAGCCATAACAGTGATAAACAAATACTATCCTTATTAGAACATTGTTTTGAGAAGTATGAAGTTCCTAAATTCTTATATAGCACTTGGTTTACCAGCGATAAAAAGCAGATCAGTTGGTTTATTGAATTAACAAATGGTGGTAGTATAAGAAGTTTAAAACTCCCTATTCAACTGACTAAAAAAGGAGCGCATTTTTTTAGAACTGCTCCAGATGATTATAATGTCTTTATGGCATTAAGATGGGCACAGTCTTTATCATACGGAGCAGATGAGGTTTTTGCGGACTATATAGCAAATACTTTTTTGAGCAGAAATCATTTTGAAAATGAATTTTTCTGGGATAAAGTAATTCAGTTTATGTCGAAACAAACGATGTTAGATCTTCAAAAAACAGGGGAACTGCTAGATTATTTATATCACTGTATAGACGAAGATGATTCTTATGTTATTAAAGGTAGAACTATTACCTCATTAATGAGAGCTTCTGATCAATGGCATATTGAGATCAACAGAACTTCCAAACAAGGTAAGGATTTGATTTGGGAAGCAAGTTCAATTTCTCCTTTGACAGTTATTGAAGGAAAAGAAGAAAAAAGAGTGACTTATAGGTTAAGTGAATTAAGAAGTACAAAAGAACTTAGAATTGAAGGAAGAAGAATGAACCACTGTGTGGTTAGTTATGCATCCTCCTGCTACAGGAAAAGGACTTCTATTTTTACTTTGAGAAAAGAAAGTGTATTGAATTATGAGGAGATTTTGGCAACAATCGAGGTGAACATATCGAATAGAATGATTGTGCAGTCAAAAGCAAGATTTAATAAACCAATTAGTAATAAAGCAAAGGAAATTATGGGCAAATGGGCAGTTGCAGAAGGTCTTACAATTTCAAAATGGCTTTAAATTTAAAAATTATGGCAAAATTAAAATTAAGAGGAAAAGATCTCATAGCAATAGGATATCCACAAGGAAAAGTAATTAGTATCGCAATTGATATCATGTTAAGGCATTATAAACGTGACCGAAAAGACAAAGTGGTACAGCGATTAAAAACCGTACTCAAAACTCCCGAAAAATACATAGGAGATGGTATTATGGGAAAAATCGCAGAAGAATTAATGCAACCGGTAAAAGTGGAAGCTCAAAAACTGAATACTCAGCGAGCACCTTTTACTATTTTTGGAGAAAATGAGATTCAGGAAGAAGCAAAACACCAGTTGTATACTGCGCTGAAACTACCAGTGGCCAAAGCAGGGGCTCTAATGCCTGACGGGCACTCGGGATATGGATTACCTATTGGAGGTGTACTAGCTACAGAAAATGCAGTAATACCATATGGAGTAGGAGTTGATATAGGATGTAGAATGTGTTTGAGTATTTATGATATTAATGTTTCCTATCTAGAAGGACATAAGGATAAATATATACAGATGCTTCAGGATCATAGTAAGTTTGGAGGCTATGAGGTGCATAAAAATATTCCTATGCATGAGATTTTTGAACATAAGGGGTTTAGTGAAATTCCGACAGTAAAAAAATTAAAGGATAAGGCCTTTAAACAACTGGGAAGCTCTGGAGGAGGAAATCACTTTGTAGAATTTGGTAGTGTAGAAATCACTGATCCTGATAATGAATTTGATATTCCACCAGGGAAATATCTTGGTATTTTATCCCATAGTGGTTCACGAGGGTTAGGAGCAAACATTGCTAAGCATTACACAAAATTAGCGATGAAACAAAATCCTTTACCTAAGGAAGCGAAGCATTTAGCATGGTTAGACCTTAATACTCATGATGGACAGGAATATTGGATTGCAATGAACTTAGCAGGGGATTATGCATCTGCTTGTCATGATGATATCCATAGACGATTATCCAAGGCATTAGGATCAAGACCGCTAACTGTCATCGAGAATCATCACAATTTTGCCTGGAAAGAAGAAGTAGAAGGCAAAGAGATGATTGTGCATCGTAAAGGAGCTACTCCTGCAGGAAAAAATGTTTTAGGTATCATTCCGGGTTCAATGACCGCTCCTGGATTTATTGTACGGGGTAAAGGAAATGAGGCTTCGTTAAATTCTGCTTCACATGGAGCGGGAAGACAGTTATCACGCCGAAAAGCAAAAACAATACTCACAGGTAGTGAAGTCAAAAAAATGTTACAAGATCATGGAGTAACGGTGTTAGGTGGTGGATTAGATGAAGCTCCTATGGCGTATAAAGACATTCATAAAGTAATGGCTAATCAGACTGAATTGGTAGAAGTTGTTGGAATGTTTACTCCTAAAATTGTACGAATGGATAAAAATTAAATACAGATTGCATTAGGGATAAGAGTGGCATCCTTTTTTGCGTGGGTTCGATGCAGTCGAGAATACGTAAAAAAGATATAACGGATAGCCCGACCACTCTGCTTAAGCAGAGTGGTAATGCTCTAATAATAAAAACAAATAAAATGGCAATAGATACACAAGAAGTATTGTATATACAAGCATTGGATAATTATCCTTTTGATATAGAACAATGTATTGAGAAATTACAATATGTAATCGGAGCAAATAATACTCACGTAGGGGCTCATTATTTAATGGGTAGAATCTACATGGAGCAATTGGATGATTATAAAAATGCAAAATTTTATTTTCAGATGGCATTGCATTTGGATCATACCTTTACTCCAACATATTATTACTATGCAGAACTTTTAATTCTGTTAAATAACTATCAGGAAGCAGAAAGAGTACTTGATATTGGGATTACAATTCCTGGATCAGATAAAGCATCTTTAGAGTTTTTGAAAGGAATCTTATTCGAAAAGTATGAGATGTATACTACTGCTAAAAAATGTTTTAAAGCAGCTAAACGTTCTGCATTAAATACTAATTTTAGAAGTTTCCTTGATAAAGAAATTGATAGAGTTACATCTAAGAAAGAAGAAGTAAAGAAGGCATCAAAATCTAAGAAGAAGAAAAAGAATAAAAAATAAGATAGGTTTGGATATGTTGTAAAAACAGCCTGTTATCAAATGATTGTGATAACAGGCTGTTTTACTTGTTTTTTTGATTATCTTATATTGTCTAAAAATAATTCAGAAATTAATATTAGGGTTAATTTGATTTAGAATCTGATTTCTGAAGTACACCTAATTTTTCTGATGCAATTATAAAAATTAAGGAAAAAGCCATCATTAAGTACGCTAAAAAATTTATTATTGTTTTCATAGAATATAAACTTTAATCATTTATTGTATATAGAAGATGCAATTATTATAATAACGTCTATCAAAAATGATACCCTACTTCATTATTTTTTTTAACGAGCACTAGAACTAGCTTGTTTGAAAAAGAACTATTACGTCATTCTACTTGATTGTGAATGAAATGTAGAATTAATCCCCAAAATTTTTATATCACATTGAATTTTTTAGTGTGAAACTTTAGTTTCTCCCATTTTCATTAGGATATAATTGGTATACAGGATCGCTTTGCCAAAATTGTTTGGTTGCAATATCCATTAAGGTTAATGGTCCTTTGAAAGCTGCTCCTGTATCCATGTTCCATACACAAGCGGCTTGTACAGGTGTGGTTTTATTAATCCTGGTAACAGGGGTGTGACCAATGTAAACTTCATTAAAAAGGAGTAGTCGTTTAGGATAGTTTAGATCGGTTTTTTTAAGATTGAGATCTAGAGCAAGGGCAGTTTCCCATAAAGTTCTATCCCAATAAAATAATTTACTAAAAAATTCTCTGTCTGGTCCATTAAGATTAGTGAATCCAGCATGTAGGAATAATCGATTATGATCGTCTATATGATAATTGATCAAGTTTTTGTAGAATAGAAGATGGACATTGATTTCTTCCTGAGATAATTTTGCATACGAGTCCATTGTGGCTTGACCACCATGTTTCATCCACTCGGGATTATACGTTTTTTGAGTTAACCAGGTATAGCAAAGTTCGTCATGATTTCCTCGAATAAAAATACAATTATGGGTTTTTTTAAGTTCAATCAAGAATGAAATTAGTGGAGCGCTTTGACTCCATCCATCTACATAATCTCCCAAAAAAACAAGTGTGTCATCCTGATTTACGTCTGCCTTGACGAGTAGTTGTTTTAATGCTTTTAATGCGCCGTGTATATCTCCAATTACTAAGGTTCTACCCATGTTTGGTCTGTGGTTATTGATTTGTATTAACTATATCGTACTTTTCTTAATATTCTAATGCTCTCTTTGCAAAGTGAATATATTGTATCGTTATAGGATTTTAAATATGGTTTTGCTTCTTCCAGTTTTTCCTTTGCTTCGCTAAAATCATTAAAATAACACAACAAATAGGTAGCAGGAAGATTTACAATATCTTTTGCTTCGTTTTTTGATAACGGAATTTTATTTTTTATTTTTTCAATGAGTGCATTATTGCTATTATATAAATGAAATAATGTCTTTCGATCAAACTTAGGAGGTTCAAAAAGAAGTTTACTCTCTATATCATAACTAGCATTGTCTTTAAAAGTAATTACAACTTCTTCTAAAGGGTAATACTGAAATGTGTCTTGTAAACCTAATTGTACATATTCTACAATTTTAAATCGATCATCGGTTAATGATATACTTACTTCATCCAGCTCTGAGTAGAATAATTTTACATGTTCATTAATTAGCTCAATATCCACTCGTGAATAGTATGTTTCTCCATTTTGTCTTTTTTCTTTACCAGCCCAACAAACAACAAAATATTCTTTAAATACCTTATAATTAGGGTTGTAGTCTGTTCTTGAGTTCATGAAATGAAAGACCCCATCCAAAGTAAGTTCTATATTATTTTGAGCATGGCTTTCTATGGCGTTCACAATTTCAGAATTAACATCTTTGATCTCAAGATCAAACACCTTGGGCATACTAATACTTCCGTCTCTAAAAAAAACTGCTCCGCCGTAGTATTTCCATATATTTTTACGAAGAGAGCACATTTTATTTCCTTGGGATCTAATAGAAACCAGACCAACTACTTTGTCGCTGGGTAAGTGTGGAAATGGAATGTTTTCATAGGTTACTATTGGGGGATTAGCCAGATATGCATTGACTAAATTTTGAATTTTACTATCATCAAAAAAATCAACTCCAATAATTTGATTATCCTCATCTTCAACTCCAATTACGATATAAGAATTGTTCTTAGGATTAGAGTTTGAAAGTGCACAAATATGCTTTAAGAATTTGGCTTTACCTTCTTTTTCGCCAATATTAAGCTTACGCTTCTTATCATAAAAACTATTCTCGTCATTATGTGCAAGTAGGTTTTTAATAAGGAGGCGTTTATTGATCATTCCTTTCGTAAATAGCAATTTAGACTTTTCCCAAGATAAACTTAGCCATTTTTATCGGGCTAGCAATACAATGAGAATAAAGAAATTATAAAGTTTTGTTTACAATCGTGCTGGTTGCCTGTGCCGTTGGGAGAACAATAAGGTCTGCAATATTAACATGATAAGGCCGTGTAACTACAAAAGCAATAATATCGGCAATATCTTCTGGAGTTAATGGATCAAATCCTTTATAAACATTATCGGCTTTTTTGTCATCTCCTTTAAAACGTACATTACTAAATTCTGTCTCCACTAGTCCGGGATGAACAGCTCCAACTCTAATGCCATGTGTATTAAGATCTATACGCATCCCCTTATTGATGGCATCTACTGCATGTTTACTAGCACAATACACATTTCCGTTTGGGTATACTTCTTTTCCTGCGGTAGACCCAATATTAATAATATGACCAGATTTTTGATTGATCATTTTTGGGATGATAGCTTTAGAAACATATAATAATCCTTTTACGTTTATATCCATCATAGCATCCCAATCCTCAAGTTTTCCGGTTTGTATAGGATCAAGACCATGTGCATTTCCGGCATTATTAATAAGAATATCAATGGAGTCGAATGTTGATGGAAGACTTTCTATCGCAGAAAAAACTTTTTGTTTATCTCTAATATCAAAACATAATGTATGTACATCAACAGTTTTGCTTAGTTCATTTTGTAATTGATCTAATCGATCCTGTCTTCGACCACAAAGAATAAGATTGATGTTATGTTTTGATAATTCTATAGCGGTAGATTTTCCGATTCCACTAGTAGCTCCTGTAATTAATGCTGTCTTTGCCGGCATGTATTTATTGTTTTAAAATTTGCAACACGACTATGTGTATTTCGTCTTTTTGTAAACTCATCATGAAAATGATGAATATTGGTATGTCCAATTTTTTGCAAAAGAGGTTTAAATATACTGTAAAATTTGTGCTTATTGTGGGTTTTTCGGGGTACATTTAACCAAGAATTAACAGGAGTGCGAAAATTATTTCTACAATTTGCAATGTTGGATTATGAGTATTAAATTCACGCCTTTAAAAAAATAAAATAGATGGAAGAGAATAGTGCTATTGATATTGCTTCAATCAATCAGAAAATAGAAAAAGAATCTGCTTTCGTGGATTTACTAACCTTAGAGATAAACAAGGTAATTGTAGGTCAAAAACATATGGTCGAGCGATTACTAATTGGATTATTGGGTCAGGGACATATCTTATTAGAAGGTGTTCCGGGGTTAGCAAAAACATTAGCAATTAATACCCTGTCAAAAGCTGTTCATGGTAGTTTTAGTCGTATTCAGTTTACACCAGACTTATTACCGGCAGATGTAACAGGGACTTTAATTTTTAATATGAAAGAGAATGATTTCTCGATCAAAAAAGGACCTATTTTTGCAAACTTCGTATTAGCAGATGAAATTAACCGAGCTCCTGCAAAAGTACAGAGTGCTTTGCTGGAAGCGATGCAGGAGAAACAAGTAACTATTGGTGATGAGACGTTTACCTTGGATAAACCATTTTTGGTAATGGCAACTCAGAACCCGGTAGAACAAGAAGGTACATATCCATTACCAGAAGCACAGGTTGACCGTTTTATGTTAAAAACGGTAATTGATTATCCAAAATTAGACGAAGAACAACTTATTGTCCGAGCAAATCTAAAAGGATCTTTTGAGCAGGTAAATGCAGTAGTTTCGATAGAACAGATTCTTACTGCACAGAAAGCAGTGAGAGAAGTATACATGGATGAAAAAATAGAAAAGTATATCCTTGATATTATTTTTGCTACTCGTTATCCAGAGAAATATGGACTAGAAGAATTAAAACCTTTAATCAACTTTGGAGCTTCTCCTCGTGGTAGTATTAATTTGGCTACTGCAGCAAAATGTTATGCGTTTATAAAACGAAGAGGATATGTAATACCAGAAGATGTACGTGCAATTATTCATGATGTACTTCGTCATCGTATTGGTATTACTTATGAAGCAGAAGCAGAAAATGTAACTTCTGAAGATATCATTAATAAAATTGTAAATGAAATTGAAGTACCATAGAGATTTTGGATTTTAGAATTATGATTTTCGAATCATAAATCACTTTATCATAAATCGTAAATCAAGACAATGGATACCAAGGAGTTATTAAAAAAAGTTCGAAAAATTGAGATCAAGACACGTCGTCTGAGTGATCATATCTTTGGAGGAGAATATCATTCTACTTTCAAAGGGCGAGGTATGACTTTTAGTGAAGTGCGCCAGTATCAATTTGGAGATGATGTTCGTAATATTGATTGGAATGTAACCGCTAGGTATAATGAGCCCTATATAAAGATTTTTGAGGAAGAGCGAGAACTTACAATGATGTTAATGGTAGATGTTTCGGGATCCCAATTGTTTGGTACTCAAGAGCAATTTAAAAAAGGAATTATTACCGAGATTGCAGCTACTTTAGCTTTTTCTGCAACTCAGAATAACGATAAGATTGGCCTGATTTTATTTACAGATGAAATAGAATTATTTATTCCTCCCAAAAAAGGCAGGTCTCATGTATTGCGCATTATTAGAGAATTATTAGAATTCGAACCCAAAAGCAAAAAGACGAATATTACCAATGCACTAAAGTTCTTGTCGAATGTGATGAAGAAAAAGGCGATTGTCTTTATTCTTTCGGATTTTATGACAGAAGATTATCAACAAACATTAAAGATTGTTGGAGGAAAACATGACGTAACAGGAATACGTGTGTATGATAGAAGAGAAGAAGAAATTCCAAACCTAGGAATTGTACAGGTAGAAGATGAAGAAACAGGAGAACTTCTATTAGTGAATACAAGTTCAAAAAAGACGCGTACAAATTATAGTAAATATTATCATGAGAGAGTTGATTATTTTAAAGATAGCTTTACTAGAAGCGGAGCTGGTTCACTAAGCAGTAGAATCGATGAAAGCTATGTAAAAAAATTATTAGGATATTTTAAAAGAAGAGGATAAGGCAGATTTTAAGAATGACGAATTATAAATTAAGAAGTATACATATGAGATTTTCTATTCCGCTTTTTAGTGCGTCACGACCATGGTTGTGTGCGAACAAAAATGAGGTAGGAAAGTTTTTTCTAGTATTTTTCTTCCTGATTATAGGGTTTAAGGGGAGCGCACAGGTTTCAGCAACGATCGATTCTACCACAATAGATATTGGAGACGAGATTCGATATAGAATGCAGGTTGAAGTAGACTCAACTCAAATTGTTGTTTTCCCGGAAGGGCAAACTTTTACACCACTCGAAGTAATCGAATCTCAAAAAATAGATACTTCCAGAAATGGAAAACGATTTAACCTGGTTAAAGAATATGGATTAACTCAATTCGATTCTGGTCACTATACCATACCGAGACAAAAAGTAATGGTAGGAGATCAGGTTTTCTTTACAGACTCTCTTAAAGTAGAAGTTCGGGATGTTTTGGTAGATACAACCAAGCAAAAAATGTACGAAATTAAACCTCTGGTAGATGTAGATGCTAAGTTTACTTTTAATTGGAAGAAATGGCTTTTATGGATCGGTATTCCATTACTTCTATTAGGAGTGATTGCTTTTTTTGTGTTTAGAAGAAAAAAACGTGCAGCAAATAAAGAAGATGAGTTACCGGCCTATGAAAGAGCAATATTGGCACTTCAGAGAATTGATGAGTCTCATTTGTTAGAAAAAGATTCGCATAAAGAATATTATTCGCAGTTAAGTGATACTGCTCGTAAATATATAGATGAAGAAGTGTATGACCATGCAATGGAAAGTACTACCGATGAATTGATAGCTCGACTTGATGAAGAGATTAAATCGGGTAGTCTTAATTTGGACAAAAATACAGTTGAAGACCTTAAGAATGTTTTAAAAACTGCTGATATGGCAAAATTTGCCAAATCCAAACCTGATGTGATTACCGCAAAAGCAGATCGTAATGTTATCGAACAGGTAATTCATAAAACAAAGAGTGCAATACCAGAACCAACAGAAGAGGAGCTATTAGCAGATGAAGAATATAGAAAAGCAGTTGCTGAAAGAAAACGCAAGAAGAAAATTATTTTCGGGAGTTTAGGAGGAGTAGCTGTGGTAGCCATAACACTACTCATTTTTATATTGGTTAAAGGTTATGATGTAGTTAAAGATACATTAGTTGGTCACCCTACAAAAGAATTAGCAGAGAGTGAATGGATTACAAGTGGATACGGTGCTCCTCCCGTTACAATTACAACACCAAAAGTGCTTATTCGTAATGCATATCAAATGTCTGATGAGCAAAAGCAAATTCTTAAAGGAAACGAAACTTTTATATATGGAAGTTTAATAGGAAACTTTTATGTTGTAGTAACTACAATTCAATATAACCAGCCTACAGAAGTAAAATTAGATAAAGTGGTAGAAGGAGTAGTAGGTAGTTTTGAAGCCTTAGGAGCTAAGAACATTTCTGTAAAGGACGAAGAGTATGAGACTTTGGGTGGAGCAAAAGGAGTGAAAGTATTCGGAAGCCTGGAAATAGTAAACCCTGTAACCAAAAAGAAACAAAAAAATGATTATCTGATGTTGAATTTTGCAGAAAATGGAGGATTCCAGCAGATCACTTTGGTATATGATATTGAAGATCGCTATGCAAAAGATGTTGCCGAACGAATTATTAATTCTGTTGAACTTAGAAATGCCAAATAACGATGTTTGAAAATTTTACATTCGAGAATCCACAGTTTTTTTGGTTGTTTTTATTACTTCCGCTGGCAATAGCATGGTATGTTTGGAAACGAAATAAGCAACAGGCAGCGTTAAAAATTTCAAGTATTAAAGGGTTTAAAACTTCAGGAAGTTGGTTGACTAAGCTTAAACCATTGTTATTTGTAATTCGATTAATTGCGTTGTCACTAATCATTACTGCTTTGGCCAGACCCAGAACGGTAGACGTGTCTACAAAAACCAAAACAACCAAAGGTATTGATATTGTAATGTCTATTGATGTATCAGCAAGTATGCTTGCAAAAGATCTTAGACCAAACCGATTAGAAGCGCTCAAAGAGGTAGCAGCAGAATTTATAAAAGATAGGCCTAATGATCGTATAGGGTTGGTAGTCTATGCAGGAGAAAGCTTTACTAAAACACCGATTACTAGCGACAAATCCATTGTGCTAAGTAGTATGAAAGATGTAAAATATGATAATGTTTTAGAAAATGGTACAGCAATAGGAATGGGGTTAGCAACCTCTGTGAATAGATTAAAAGATAGTAAAGCTAAAAGTAAAGTAATTATTTTACTTACCGATGGTTCTAATAATGCAGGTTTTATAGATCCTAAAATTGCTTCAGAATTAGCAGTAGAATATGGAATAAAAACTTATACGATTGGTATTGGTACCAATGGGATGGCTCTTGCACCGGTTGCAATGTTACCCAATGGATCTTTTCAATATGGGAGAGTACAGGTAGAAATTGATGAAGATTTATTAAAAGAAATTGCCAAGGCTACAGGAGGTAAATATTTTAGAGCAACAAATAACAAAAAGTTAGAACAGATTTACGAAGAAATTGATAAATTAGAAAAGACAGATATAGAAGAGTTCAAATTTTATAATTATGAAGAAAAATTTAGGTCGCTTGTTTTGCTGGCTGGGTTTCTGGTTTTTATAGAGTTTTTACTTCGATATACAGTGTTTAGAAGTTTTATCTAATGTTTGGTTACATTAAGCTTTCGCACTGAGCTTGTTGAAGTGTACTTGTTTTAAAGTGCAGATTTAGTATAAAGAATATGTATTTATTAGAAGAGAAAATATATTTATGGTTATTACTGGGTGTTCCGGTACTAATTATTTTGTTTTTAGGTGTTTTAGTCTGGAAAAAAACAACACAGAAAAGGTTTGCAGATTTAGCATTGCTTAAAAAACTAAGTCCAAATCAATCTACTTTCAAGTCTGTTTTAAAAATAATAGTGATTAGTCTGGCTTTGGTATGTATGATTATTGCTTTGGTCAATCCAAAGGTAGGTACCAAATTAGAAACAGTAAAAAGAGAAGGAGTGGATGTTGTTTTTGCACTGGATGTGTCAAAAAGTATGTTAGCAGAGGATATTGCTCCTAACAGGTTAGAGAAATCAAAACAATTGGTAACTCAGATTATTAATAATTTGGCGAGTGATCGTATCGGTATTATTGCGTATGCTGCAAGTGCATTTCCTCAATTACCAATTACAACAGATTATGCTGCTGGTAAGATGTTTTTACAATCGATGAATACCGATATGCTTTCTTCTCAGGGAACTGCTATTTATGAAGCCATAGAGTTAGCAAAGACGTATTATAACGACGAAGAACAAACCAATAGAGTGTTGTTTATTGTAAGTGATGGGGAGGATCATCAGGGTAATGTAAAAGTTATAGCAGAAGAAGCAGCCAAAGAAGGTATTAAGATTTTCACCATTGGTGTGGGATCTGAAAAAGGAGGACCAATTCCTATAAAACGGAATAGTATTGTGCAAAGCTATAAGAAAAATAGTGAAGGAGCTACTGTGATAACCAAGCTAAATAAAACAACATTGCAAGAAATTGCTAATGAGGCAAATGGTGTATATATTGAGGGTAGAAATACAAAGCAAGTTGTAGAAGAGGTGACCGAAATTCTTCAAAACATGGACAAAAAAGAATTCGAAGCCAAACAATTTGCAGATTTTAAAGATCAATTTCAGTGGTTTCTGGGAGCAGGGTTGTTATTATTGTTTTTAGATATTTTCTTATTAGAAAGAAAGACATCTTGGGTTAAAAAATTAAATCTGTTCAACGAACAATAGTGAGTTATGAAGAAGGTTTTAAGTATTATATTATGTTTTCAGTTTGGGATAATTTTTTCTCAGGAAGAAAACCGTGAAAAAACTATTAATGAAGCAAATCAGTTTATTGCTACGGGTAATAAAGTGTTGGTAAATGATGGTAATTTTCCTGAAGCAGAAGGAGAGTATAGAAAAGCCATTGCTAAAAACCCAGTAGATCCTACTGCAAAGTATAATCTGGCAAATGCATATTATACTTCAGAAAAATATGATGAAGCGACTGTACGTTATACAGAAGCGGCGAAGGTGGCAACGGCCAAATCAGAGAAGCACAAAGCATTCCATAATCAGGGGAACACCTATATGGAGCAGAAAAAATATAAAGAAGCAGTAGAAGCGTATAAAAATGCACTGAGAAGCAATCCAAAAGATGATGAAACTCGATATAATCTGGCGTTAGCAAAGAAAATGTTGGAGCAGCAACAGAAAGAAGACGAGAAGAATAAGGACAAAAATAAAGATAAAGACAAAGACAAGAAGGACGATAATAAAGATAAAAAAGAAGGAGACGATAAAAAGGACGAGAAAGGTGATGAAGGAGAAAAGGACAAAGATGAAAAGGGAGATCCTAAGGATGACAAAAAGGATAAAGGTGACAAAGGTGATGAGGAAAAAGAAAATGAAGGTGATAAAGAGAAAGATGAAAAAGGTGAACCTAAGGATGATAAAAAGGATAAGGGAGAAGATCAAAAAGATGAGCAAGGAAAACCAAAGGATGAGCAAGCACAACCACGCCCTCAAGGACAGTTATCACCTGAACGTGTTAAGAGCTTGCTAGAAGCCATGAATAATCAGGAAAAGAAGGTGCAGGACAAGATCAATGCCAAGAAAGTAAAAGGAGCAAAGACCAGAACAGATAAAGATTGGTAAAAATATAGAAAAGGCCTTTTTGGCCAGAGAAGAAACAAGTAAAAAATGAAGTTAAAACTAATTTTTCTAACGCTATTTCTAAGCACAATGCATCTTGCTTTGGGCCAGGTAAAATTTGAGGCGAAAGTAAGCAAGAAAAAGTTGGGTGTAAATGAAAGGTTACGAGTGGATTTTGAAATGAATAAAGATGGAGATAATTTTACACCTCCTTCTTTTTCTGGTTTTACAGTGGTGGGTGGACCTAATCAATCAATTAGTAATTCTTGGATTAATGGTAAAAGATCATATGCCAAAACGTTTAGTTATTTTCTTGAACCTACGCGTAGAGGGAGCTTTACTATAAAGCAGGCAACTATAGAAATAGATGGGCAAACGTATAAAACCTTGCCCTTAAAAATTGAGGTAACTGGTGCGGTAGATAAACCCAAAGACGGTAATGACACAGACTTTGTTGCCAGTGAGAATTTACATCTTATTGCAGAGGTGTCTAAAGCAAATCCATATCTTAACGAGGCAATAACAGTGGTATATAAACTATATGTTAGTCCAAGAATTAGTGTGAGTAACTGGAGAGAGTTAGATAGCCCAAAGTATAGTGATTTTTGGAGTCAAGCTATCGATATGAAACAGCTTAAAATCGAAAACGGAGAATATAAAGGAGAACCATATCGATATGTAATCCTGCGTAAAACAGTGTTATATCCTCAAAAGACAGGTAAATTAAACATAGAACCTCTTACTTTAACAGTTTCTGTAGATGTACCAACAAAGAGAAGAGATATTTTTGGAGGTAGATTGTATACCACAGTGAATAAAACTGTTGCAGCAGGAAATAGAACAATTAATGTAAAATCATTACCAACACAAGGAAAACCAGATGATTTTTCTGGAGCAGTTGGATCATTTAACTTTAAGGTAACAACGAATAAAAAAGAATTAGATGCTACAGAATCATTAGATGCTAAAGTATCGGTTTCAGGAAATGGGAATCTAAAGCTTTTTGATTTGCCAAAACTTAATGTTCCTAATGGATTAGAACAATATGAACCTCAGCATAATGAAAGAGTTCGTACCAATCTAACTGGGATGGCAGGTGATATATCAGATACCTATACTTTGGTACCTCAGTATAAAGGTAAATATCCGATACCTTCAATTTCATTTTCTTATTTCGATCTTAAAACAGAAACCTATAAACGAATTTCATCAGATGAAATCGTAATTAGTGTAAAGAATGGCCCTGATGGAGGAAATACTGTGGTTACTTCTGAGTCAGAAGGTAGCACAAATAAAAAACTTGTAACCCAAACAGGAAGCCAGTTTAGATTTCTAAAATTAAATGCAAACCTTCAACCTATTAAAAAAGAATACTTTTTTAAATCCACCGCGTACTGGTTATCATTAACTGCTCCATTATTAGCTATTCCTTTATTTCTTTTCTTTGGAAAAAAGAGACAAGAAAGACTAAGTGATGTAAGCGGAAATAGGGTTCGTAAAGCAGATAAACTGGCTCGTAAATACCTTTCAGAAGCTAGAAAGAATTTGGGGAATCAAAAGGAGTTTTATATTGCTATGGAACGGGCATTACATAACTATCTAAAAGCAAAATTACATATACAGACTAGTGAAATGAGTAAAGAACGTATACAACGATTGCTCAAAGAACGTGGTGTAGAAGATACCATTACTATAGAATTTATTGCATTACTGGAAAGTTGTGAGTTTGCTAGATATACGCCATCCTCTACCTCGGCAATGCAACAAGATTATGATAAGGCTTCTAGAGTAATTGCAACCATAGATAAACAATTATAAACAGGCATGAAGATGAAAAGGATAGTCGAAATACTAATTTTTTTAATCATTACATCTGGGCTTGCTCAGGATGAAGAGGCCTTTCAGAGAGGTAACTCACTATATAATCAAGAGAAATATCAAGAGGCAATCGATGCGTATAAAACAATTTTGGATACTGGTCAGGAATCAGCCTCTCTATATTATAATCTGGGTAATGCCCATTATAAATTAAGTAATATTGGGTTTAGTATTTTTTATTATGAAAAAGCACTAAAATTAAAGCCTAATGATGATGATATTAAGAACAATCTTGCGTTTGCGCAAAAAGCAACCATAGATGCTATAGATATAATTCCTGAGGGTTTTATTTCGAAAATAATTAAGAAGTTTACCAATATGTTTAGCTTCGATCGATGGGCATGGTTTTCTGTAATTTGCGTTGTCTTGTTTGTAGTTTTATTTATCTTGTACTATACCACTCATATATCTTCGAAAAAACGATTATTCTTTGCGAGTTCGTGGTTATTGTTAGTCTTTAGTCTATTTGCAGTCTTTTTTGCCTTTAAACAGTATAATTTTAATAAAAACAATCAATTTGCCATTATTTTTGCTCAGGAAACTACGATCAAAAGTGAACCAAATTTAAGAAGTGAGGAAGTTTTTGAGCTTCATGAAGGAACCAAGGTACAGGTCACCGAGACAGTGAATGATTGGAAAAAAATTAAACTGGCCGATGGAAAAATCGGATGGATACCTGCAACAGATTTAAAAGAATTATAAAGACCCTTCAAAACCCTTATACTTGCTCTAGATAAAAAATAAATTACTATTTTGTTATAGTGTGCTTGCTAGTTGGTGTGCTTCTGTATTCAACTAAGGAAAAGATTTAAACCGACTTAAAATATGATTTATTTGACAATGATGATTTTTGTAAAAGACGGAAAAGAAGAGGTTTTTCATCAATTTGAAGAGTTAGCAATCCCGTTATTGAAGGATTATAAAGGGAAATTAATTTATCGACTCAGGCCGACTAAAGAATCTTTTATTTCTCACGAAGATGAATTACCATATGAAATTCATTTCTTGTCATTTGAATCTGAATCTGACTTTGTAAATTTTGCCAAAGACAAACGAAGAAAAGAATTTTTACATCTTAAAGAAGAATCCATTAAATCAAGCTTTCTCATTAAAGGGATGAAAGTATAATGCATGACAAATGAAAGATTTAATATTTAGGAGTACAGTGAGGGTGTTTCTTTTATGTAATACATTCATTTTGGCACAGGACCGTGAAGAAGCATTTATCACTATGTTTGAACCCAAAAATATCTCTACAAATTCGGTCGAATATTCTTCTTCGTTTTCCTCGTCTGGAATAGAAGTATACTTTACCAGAAGTAATAACAAATGGGGTACAGGAAACATGAAAACCTCAATATACTATTCCGTTAAAAAAAATGGCAAATGGTCAATTCCTGAACAGGTTTCATTCTCAAGTCAGTTTGACGATAGTTCTCCCCATTTAACTACAGATGGAAACACTTTATATTTTGTTTCTAAAAGGCCTTCTAAAGGCGTTCCAATTTCTTCAGATATTTGGGTTGTAAAAAAGGATGAAACAGGAAAATGGGGTATTCCTTTTAGATTAAATAATCCTGTTAATTCTGAATATAGAGAATATAGCCCCTGTACTGATGATGCAGGGAATTTATATTTTGCATCTGATAGACCAAACGGGTACGGTCAAGGGGATTTATATATTGCCAAAATAGAAAATAAAAAATTTATGGCACCTGTCAATTTGGGGAATTCTATTAATACAAAACATGGAGAATGGAATTTAGAAGTTAATAAAAAAGGTAATCTACTTATTTTTGAAGCTTCTGGTAGAAAAGAAAATGTTTCTTCATATGGTGATCTTTATATAAGTTTTAAATCAGATACCAAATGGTCTATTCCTCAAAATATTAAAGAATTAAATACCTCTGGGAGTGACCTTTATCCTCATATAACACATGATGGAAAAACTCTTTTTTTTACAAGCAGTAATAGTCTTAATAGTGTAGATACTAATATCTATTTTACTGAATTCAAACCCATTTATGAAAAGTATAAAAGGCAAGCCGTTTTTCTAAAATAATGCTTCAAGAATGACGGTATATCAAATCTTTTTTTTTCACATCATAATAATTAAGAAACAGAACCATACACAAAACCTTGTATTTCATTAAAAAAAGAATAAAAATGAAATTGAACGTAAGAGAATTGCAGGGTAATGATATTGAAAACGTAAAATCAAAACTGATTAGTTATTTAAAAGCAGCTTAATATTTCTAATACCTGAATAACGCTTCCAACTACTATTTCGGTTGTTGAAAATTGATAGGCTGTGTTTTGATTACCTGAAGTCAACATGATAGAAGCTGCAGGATTTAAACATGCTACATTAGTATCGAACCCTACTAAGATGTTAGATGTTATTTGCTGACTTAATGCGGGAGGAAAGTAGTTATCATGGTGCATATAAAAACCTGTTGATGAACCAAAAGTATAATTGGTAGTATTATAATGGTTAGCATTAACAAAATTCGTAAAGTTTTTGTTTTGGTAAACATTGTTTTTGAAATTTCCAAAACCATTATTGGTATTAGTGTTTTGAGCAATACTAGATAAAAAACTAAAGAAAGCAAAAACACAAATAAGCATAGTCTTCATAATACATTTCTTTTTCCTAAAACAAATGATGCTAAAAATACCCTACTAAAAAAAATAAAAAAGTACGGGTTATTAATTTAAATAAAATAGTCGTTAGTGGTTCACTATATTATTATCATGGTTTATTCTTTTATAACTATCGATCAGCGTCATTACTTTAAAGGTATTTTTAAAAGACTCAAGAGTTTCTAGATTACTTTTCTTAATATGTATCCTCTTCTCGGTATTGGGAAGCATATCAAAATAATTATCAGAGAAGTTGGCATTAGAATCCGAAGAAAGAAAAACATCTTTTGCTATTTTTTGGGTTTTGAGCAGTACTTTAAAATGGTCCTTGTCTTCAGTAATAGAATAACTTAGATTAGGATCTGGAAAATCAAGTGATTTATAGGGAGATAGATATAATGTATTTTCAGATAAAATATGCTCATTAACTAATAATTCGGTATGCAATACCACATTGTTATGAGATGCTTCTTTTAGAAAATCATTTTTTAATATTGTCAGATATTTTTTAGATTGATTTTCATCAATAGTAAGCTGTTTCTTCCATTCTTTGATTTGATTCCCGTCAAAATCCAGTAAACGTATATTCAATAGTGCAGGAACCCTTTTTAAGGAGTCAGAAACAACAAATACATTTATAGTATCTTTTTTATTTTCATAGCTAATTAATATGTTTTGGAAAGATTTTTTGGCAGTATAATGCAATGCTTTCCATTTTCCGTAGTAATCGATACTTGACCATGATGCTACTGGCCAACAGTCATTAATTTGCCAGTAAAGACTTCCCATGCATCGATCTCTGTTTCTTCTATGCGCTTCGATTCCCACTTTTATCCCATGAGCTTGTAATAGTTGACTAACATATAAGAAACTTGCAAAATCTTTGGGTTTCTTATAATGTCTAAGCATATATTCTTCTATAGTTTCATTTCCGATACTTGATCTTTGATGAGATTTCATCACGTCAGAATACACATCATGATCTTCTGGAAGTGTATACTTTTCTACTGTCGTTAGTTCAGGAAAGGATTGAAAGCCATATTCAGACATGAAACGAGGGATGGCAGTATTGTAATTATCAAAAGGTTCTTTACCCCACCAAACTTTCCAATAATGCGCATCTCCTTTTTCAAAAGATTCTTTTTCTCCAAAATCACTACCAGGAGAAGATGGCCAATATGCGCGATTGTTATCATACATATTAACTACTTCTGGAAGAACATTATGAAATATGTCATCATATGCTTTCCAAATGGTATCAGCAATTTCTTTTGATTGTTCTTCAATTACTTTATTTTTCCAACCCCAGTTTTCCCAGGCAGAAAGAATTTCATTATTTCCACACCATAACGCTATAGAAGTATGATTCCTTAGTCTTTTTACATTGTCTATGGCTTCCTGTTTAACATTGTCTAAAAAAGATGAATCTCCAGGAAACATTGCACAAGCAAACATAAAATCTTGCCAAACCAAGAGTCCCATTTCGTCACATAATTCATAGAATTCATCGTTTTCATAAATACCACCTCCCCATACGCGTAACATATTCATATTCGCTTCTTTGGCTGATGATAAAATATGGATGTAATTTTCTTTTTTGGCTCTGGTTAAAAATACATCTTGAGGGATGTAATTAGCGCCTTTCATAAATACAGGATGACCGTTTACTTTAAAATAAAAGGAAGAACCTACGGCGTCAGGCTCACGAACCAATTCAATAGTCCTTAATCCAATCTTATGTGATTTTGTATCTATATAAGAACCGGCGGTTATTTTTACTTCTACATCATATAAAACTTGTGCTCCCATCCCGTTAGGCCACCACAATTTTGGGTTTTCTATTTCAAAAGGAATTTCAAGATTATTTTTTCCATTAGCGATTTGAGTGTCAACGATTTTTATAAGTTCTTGGTTTACAAAAATTTCAACTTTAGTTTTTTTGTTTTCGAGATCTGCATCTACTTCAATTTTGGCAGTTAACATTGCTTTTTCATCGATACTATTTTGTTGTATAAACAAATCTTCGATTTTATGATGGTTCCAACTTTTTAGCTTTATTGGTTTCCATATACCAGAAGTCACTAGGCGTGGACCCCAATCCCATCCAAAGTGATAACCTGCCTTTCGGGTAAATATACTTACTTGTTTTTCATCTTCAACCTTTCCTATTTTTGACAAATCATTATCTGATACTGGGATTTTATAGGGTAAAGCATCATATTTTTTAATTCCTTTTTTTATAGGAGAATCGAAAAGAATATGTAGTTTATTATCTCCAATTTTTAATAGTGATTTTACATCTTTAGTATATGTTCTAAACATATTATCTGTTTGGAGTAATAAAGAGTCATTAAGATATATTTTGCTATATGTATCAAGACCTAAAAACTCTAATTCTATATGTTGTTTATCAAGGTCGTTTTTAGAAAGTTTAAAATTGCTTTGATATTCCCAATTTTCTTTATCTATCCATTGTAGATTGTGCTCGTTTAATCGGTAATAGGGATCTTCTATTTTACCAAGAGTGATAAGGTCAGTATGCACTGTCCCGGGAACACTGGCAGTATTCCATTGAGTATCGGTGGATGATTTGAAATTCCAATTTTTATTTAATTCAATTACGGAAACAGAAGAATCGATTCCGCATCCCCATACAGAAATTAATATCATAGTAAAGAGTATTACTCTTGAGTTTAGCGTATATTTTTTCATATAGCGAGTTTCATATAATCTGTTGTGCGCAAAAAGATACTTATAATTATGGCTTAATACTATTTTGCAATTAGTTTTCTATTCATTCCTTTTTGGTTTGATTTCTAAAACCCATAATCAATTACAAAAATACATTTGTTTTGTAACGAGAATCATATGATTTATTTATACATTCCTTTTTCTCTATTTTGTGCGATAAAGTTCTAGATTTGTTAAATAATTTTACAATTCATTTAACAACTTTTGAAAGTAATACTGTTATTTTAGTATTTTAAAATTTTGTATAGTGACAACTAAACTTCAAATAGCTAAAATTTTAATTGTTTTTGGTTTTCTTTTAAGTATGACCAATTACAGTGTTGGATTATTCAATTTCTACACTTGTGAAGATAAAACTTCTGTAGTGCTTGAAGAGAGTGATAATTCAGAACAAAAAGAGAAGGAAAGCTCTGAGAAGGATGATCACAAAGAAAAAGACAAAATTTCGCAGTTTTATGATGATAAAGAAGCTACTTTGGTAGATTTATTTATAAAACAATATCCAGAGTTTTATATTTTGAATTCTTTGGTATATCTAGAACATAAGACACCGCCACCTAAATATTCATAGCAATTTACGATCACTTATATGTTTAAAATCGAGCTTTTCGATTATAGGGATACGTCTTTTCAGTTTTAAATGACATCAAATCAATTTTACTCAAGTTTTTTTTAATCATTTTGATTAACAAGAGCAATTAATTTATATAAATATGAACATTTTTAAGAATTTAAAAAATGATCTACCAGCAAGTATTGTAGTATTTTTTGTAGCGTTACCATTATGTTTGGGTATTGCGTTAGCTAGTGGAGCTCCTCTTTTTTCTGGTTTGATAGCCGGAATCATTGGAGGGATTGTTGTGGGAGCCTTAAGTGGTTCCAAAATAGGTGTTAGTGGACCTGCTGCTGGATTGGCAGCGATTGTACTTGCATCAATAGGTGAATTAGGTGGATATGAAAACTTTTTAGTGGCTGTCGTATTGGGAGGGATAATACAATTGGTATTTGGGTTATTAAGAGCAGGGATTATTGGATATTACTTTCCTTCTTCGGTAATTAAAGGAATGCTTACTGGTATTGGTATTATTATAATCTTAAAGCAAATTCCTCATTTTTTTGGTTATGATTCTGATCCCGAAGGAGATTTCTCATTTTTCCAGATAGATGGTGAGAATACATTTTCAGAAATAATTAATTCTTTTAACTTTATTAGTCCAGGTGCTACATTAGTAGCTGCCTTAGGTTTAGGGATACTCATATTATGGGATAAAGTGTTAGTCAAAAAAGCCAGGATTTTTCAATTGGTACAAGGACCATTGGTTGCAGTAGCCGTAGGTATTATTTTTTATGTTTTAACTAAAGATAGTTCTGGTCTGGGAATCTCTTCAAATCATTTGGTTAGTGTTCCAATACCCGAAGATGTATCGTCATTTTTGGGTCAATTTAGCTTTCCTAACTTTGAAGTGATTTTTCAGCCAAACATTTGGATTACTGCATTTACCATAGCTTTAGTGGCAAGTTTAGAAACATTATTGTGCGTTGAGGCTACCGATAAGCTTGATCCGGATAAAAATGTGACACCTACCAATAGAGAATTACTGGCACAAGGAACTGGAAACATTATTTCAGGAATGATAGGAGGATTACCTATTACTCAGGTAATTGTTCGTAGTTCTGCAAATATTCAATCAGGGGGAAAATCTAAAATGTCTGCAATCATTCATGGGTTTTTATTACTCATTTCAGTAATTTTAATACCTAGGTTGCTTAATATGATTCCTCTTTCGGTTTTGGCTTCTGTATTACTTGTTGTAGGATATAAATTGGCAAAGCCGTCATTGTTTAAAAAGATGTTTGCACTGGGCTGGAAGCAATTTTTACCTTTTACTGTTACTGTAATAGGGATTGTATTTACAGATCTTTTGATGGGAATTGGACTTGGATTAATGGTTGGAATTGTAGTAATTTTAATTAAAAGTTATCAAAATTCCCATTTCTTGCACATTGAAGATAAGAGTAATGGAAAACATAAAATTGTTATGACTCTAGCAGAAGAGGTTACTTTTTTTAATAAAGGAGCAATCTTAAAAGAACTGGATCAATTACCAGAAGACACTTATCTTACTCTTGATGTAAGGAAAACAAGATATTTGGATAATGATATTATTGAAATTTTGGAGGATTTTTCTGAAAAAGCAAAGAATAAAAATATTGATATAAAGCTAATTTCTGAGCGAGGTACTGTTGAAAACCCTGATAGTTATATCCAGTTTTTTAACCTTAGGCCAAAATCAGTTTAAATCAAATCAAACGTAAATTTTTATATTCATGAAAGCATATACTAAAGAAACACAAGCAATGGTAACTCCAAAAGGAGCGATAGAATTGCTTAAAGAAGGAAACTTAAGATTTCAGAAAAAAATGAAATCTGACCGAGACTTGTTAGAACAAGTAGCAGACACCAAAAGCGGTCAGTTTCCATTTGCCACAATTTTAAGCTGTATTGATTCCAGAGTATCTTCAGAATTAATTTTTGATCAAGGGATTGGAGATATTTTTAGTGCAAGAGTTGCAGGAAATTTTGTAAATGAGGATATTTTGGGGAGTATGGAATTTGCCTGTAAATTAGCAGGAACCAAATTAGTGTTGGTTTTGGGGCATACTGCATGTGGAGCTGTAAAAGGAGCTTGTGATGATGCAAAACTAGGTAATCTAACTGCACTAATCAGTAAAATTAAACCAGCAGTTAAAGCAGTTGTAGAACCAGAAGATACTTCATTAAGAACATCTAAGAATATTGATTTTGTAAATGAAGTAGCAGTAAAAAATGTTCATATGACTATTGACAATATTAGAAAAGAAAGCGAAGTGCTTCGAGACATGGAAGATAATGGAGAAATATTAATCGTAGGTGGAATGTATGATATAAGCAACGGAAAAGTCACCTTTTTCTAAGAACAACAAATCTTAAAGTTTTATCAAAAAAAGTCAATGCTTTATGCATTGACTTTTTTTATATTTGTTTTGATAGTTTTACTATTATTATAAGGACAAAGAGTAAAAAGGAATATATGAAAGGATTTTTTAGCAATTTTAAAGGAGATGCTTTTGGGGGATTAACAGCTGGAATAGTGGCTTTACCATTAGCACTAGCATTTGGGGTATCTTCTGGATTAGGTCCTAGTGCGGGTTTATATGGGGCAATTTTTATTAGTTTTTTTGCCTCACTTTTTGGAGGAACAAATACTCAGATTTCTGGTCCGACAGCGCCAATGACAGCAGTAAGTATGTTGGTTATTGCTGGTATAATAGGTGCTAATGATGGAAATGTTGAAAAAGCATTACCAGCGATTCTTACTATATTTTTGATGGTAGGAATAATTCAGATCGGTCTAGGAGCAATAGGAATAGGAAAATATATCAGATATATACCTTATCCAGTGGTCTCGGGTTTTATGACCGCTATTGGAGTTATGATATTAATTACACAACTTTTACCTGCTTTTGGTTATTATCCAAAAGAAGATGAGGCTTTTGTAAATCAATTCAAACCACAGGCAGAAGAGGTGATTTTGAATAAAATTCTAAAAGATGAAGCAGGAGAAGGTATTCTTGTGCTTGAGGATTTTAAAGAAACGATTAAAAGAGCAGAGAATATATCACATGATGAAATTTATCTTGAAGCTGTGACTCTTGCAGGCAACGCTGCCTCAGGAGTTATGGGAGCTATAAAGAGTTTGCCGAATGCATTGTCTAATATTAATTATTTAGAGCTTATTCTTTGTCTGGTTACTATTGTTATTATCTATGGTTTTAAACGCATTACCACCGCAATACCTAGTACATTGGTTGCCTTGGTTATAGTTTCTGGAGTAGCCTATGGTTTTGGATTAAAATATAGACCAATAGAAGAGATACCTAGCGGATTTCCAATACCTAATCTATCTATATTTTCAGAATTTAGCTTATCATCCGTAACGCCATATATCTTTACAGCCTTATCTCTTGCTTTTTTAGGGGCAATTGATTCTTTGTTGACTTCTGTGATAGCAGATAACATGACTAAAACCAAGCATAAACCAAATAAAGAATTAATTGGACAAGGGATTGGGAACAGTATTGCTGCAATTTTTGGCGGAATACCGGGAGCAGGTGCTACAATTAGAACCGTGGTAAATATTAATGCAGGTGGAAAAACAAAATTATCAGGAATGATAGCAGGTGTTTTACTACTGGTAGTTTTACTGGCTCTTGGGCCAGTTGCATCTCAGATTCCGGCAGCAGTTTTGGCAGGAATTCTAATTACTGTGGGTATTGGAGTGATGGATTATAAAGGACTTAAAGCCATGCCGCACATGCCAAAGATTGAAGTGGCTATTATGATCATTGTTTTAGTTTTATCGGTTTTTTGGAATTTGGTTTATGCTGTAGGTATAGGCTTGGTTATTGCTTCCTTAATGTTTATGAAAAAAATGGGAGATGTTACTGCAAGTAAATCCAAAGTAGAATCTCTTGAGGGTCTGGAAGGTAATAATTTGAAAGAGAGCGTATGGAAAGATGAGATTAATATACCCAAGCAACTTAAAGAAAATATATTTATTAAACATCTTAATGGCCCTGTGTTTTTTGGATCTACAAGTGAACTTCAGCAATTAGCAATGCAAATCCCAGAAACAGCAAAATATGTAATTTTAAGAATGGATAGAGTTCCTTATATGGATCAATCCGGGGTGTATACTTTAGAAGAGATTATTTTTGGTCTGGAACAAAAAGGAGTTAAAACTCATATTGTTGGTATCCAGCAACAACCATTATATCTCGCCAAAAATATTGATATAGTACCAGATTTAATACCTGAAGATCGTGTATTCAAAGATTTTGACTCCTGTATTGCCTATTTAAACAATGCAATTGAAGAAGATTCTACAAGTTCTTAAGACCTAATACAGATCGTATTAACTTTCTTGAGAATTGTTATTGGTGTTTTTTAAAATACTAGGCAATACCATAGGAGCTAGTTTACGAACTGGTTTATATAAATATGAGGAGTTGATTGTTTCTTCCTTGATAATGGTGATGTTCCTGTTGATAGCATCAATAAATATAATAATGACGCTTGAAATAAAAGCCATTTTTAAAACTCCAAATGCCGCTCCTAGTATCTTATTCAAAATCCCTAATGCTGCATAGTCAGCAATTTTGGTTAAAATTTTCCCAGCAAGGGAAACGAGTATAACAACCAGAATAAAAGTGAGGGCAAAAGCCACAAGTTTCATAGCACCTTCTTGCCAATCTACATATTGACCAAGATACCCACCAATAATATGAGAAAAATGAACTGCAATATATATTCCAACAATAAGAGCAACCAAAGAGGCTAAAGAAGCAAATAAGCCTTTACTAAGACCTTTTATTAATCCCCATAATAAAAGAATCCCCAAAATGATATCAATGTAATTCATTAATCAGTGATTATAATGTCAAATATAATTCATTTATACCCATATCCGAAGATCTGATATGTATTTGCCGTTTTATAAAGAGATGCCATCAATATAGAGTAGCATAGTTCTATATTGTAAAATTAAATATTATTGTATATATTTAGCATATAATATATATGATATATACCATGAGAAAAATTATAGATATAGATGAGCAAATAATCCCTAAACTCAAGCTAATAGCGGCAATAGAGGATTCTAGTGTTAAGAAAGTTATGGAGGACGCTATACTGTGGTATATCGAACAAAAGGAAAAAGAACAAATTGAAGCAATGTCTTTAGATCAAAAAGAAGACCTTGGACTGTTACTTTTAATGCAAAAAGCTAACCCATCTATTACAATAAGTGAGGAGGAATTATTTACATCTGATAAAACATGAAGCTAAAAATTTCAGAACAATTTGCTAAAGACTTTAAATTGGTAAAAGATGTTTCTCTTCAAGAAAAAGTAAAAAATGTCTTAGAGATGCTAAAATCAGCCAAAAACAAGGATCACGTGTCTCAGCTTAGAAAAATACATGGTAATGATAATGCCTATAAAATGGGTATAGGGTTTTATTTTCTAATTGCTATCATGTCCTCAGAACAAGAAATAATACTTATGAGGTTATTACATAAAGATGTGTTAACACAAGTACTTGATAGATAACTAATACATCGTTTTTAAAAAGATACTCTAAAAACAAGATTAGGAGTTATACCCAAGGACTCTTGTCGAAGTTGATCTAATTCTATTTCTCCTGTACTCGGATTGTCATCTAATCGATAACTTATTGAAATAGGAATTTGTCTATTATATACATTTCGTATTGAAGCTCCAAATTGACCTTTCCAATTCCCGGTCTTACTAAGATTGAATCTATAAATAGCAGAGATATCTAATCTATGGTATTCTTTTAACCGTTCTGCGTTAGCTGCTCCAAATTCAATTTCTTCATTTACAAGGTCTGCATCGGTAAAAGGAGCTCCAGACCTCCATAACCAACCTGCCGAAAGTTCCCAATTATTAATTTCAAATGTATTAGAGATTCTAAAATTATGTGTGATATCATTGTTGCCCGGAAAAGAAGCTTCCTGTATTTCAGGAAAGGTAAATTCAATATCATTAAAGGTATAACCCAACCAGATTCTATAGTTTTTGATCTTCTTTTTTAGAAGTACATCCACTCCAAAAATAGCGCTTTTCCCAACAGATAAATCATTATTAATGGTATTAAAACCGTTAGTTACAGATGTAAGGCCATCTATGTTTTTGTAATATCCATCGATCTCAAAATTCCAGTCATTTTTAGAAAATAAAAACCCTCCAGAGAATTGAGTGCTTTCTAATACAGGGACTTCATCGTTGGCATGTATCCATAGATTATTCTCCAAACGAAGTTGTGTGTCTTCAAATTCTACTAATTGACTAATCGGTTGATATCTAAGTTCTCCTGTTGCTTTTATTCTTAGAAAATCTGTAATAGGATATTCTATGTTTACTCGGGGCTCTATATAGAATTTATCTAATACAGAATAATGAGATGTTCTTACTCCCAAATTAATAAAACCCTTATTCTCTGGAGAGAATTTATAATTTGCATACATAGAATTTGCCTTATTTTGTACTCTATCAGATTCATTTATTGGGTTTTCAAATTCACTTTCTCTTGTAACCACATAAAACACTTCATTATCAGAAAATTGATAACCAAGCGTTAGTGAATTTTTTGTATTAAGATCATATGTGATATTAAGATCTAGCCCAATATCTTCGACTGTGTTTTTTCTAATAGATTGTTCTTCGATGATTTGTTCTTGCTGTTCAGAAAATTGATAATCAGAATCGAATTTAGAAAAATAAGCTTTTAGGCTGTGATGAAAACGACCTTTGTTAGTGCCAACCCAAGAAAAGCTAGCTCCTTCGTTTGTGATCTCCAGATCATCAGTGATAAGATCTTCATCATCATTAATTTCAAACTTGAGATCATTATTTGTATACAGACTACTCACCATAATTTTGTCATTTTTGCCAGCATTAATAATGAGTTTTGCAGTAGCATCATAAAAGAAAAAATCATTTTCTCCGATGTCTTCTTCATCTTCTTCATCCTCTTCATCTCCCGGAGATACTTGGTTTGCTCCTTGTACTATCTTTGTATTTTGAAACACTTTTTCTGAAAGTGCAGTATAGGTTGGTGTTTCTAAGAAATCTGTATAAGACCTCCTGCCAGAGACGATCAATCCTATCCTGTTGGATACAGGGATTTTCATAAAGGCATCTGCGTGAGTGCCATTAATACCAGCGCCACCATTAAATTTTTCGGGTACGTTCTGATCACTAGAGATATCAATTACTCCAGAAACTCTATCACCATATTTTGGATCTGCTCCTCCTTTAAAGATTTTCACATTTTTAACAACATTAGGGTTAAACGCAGAAATCATTCCAAATAAATGGCCTGTATTATACATTTTAATATCATCCCAAAGAATAAGATTCTGATCAGACGAACCTCCACGTATTTGTATTCCGGATGCGGATTCGTCGGGACTATTTATCCCGGGAATCAATTGAATGCTTTGTAAAATATCAGGCTCACTTTGACCTGGGAGAATACCAAGTTCTTCATTTAAAATTCCCAAGGATCCATCAATTTTTTTATCGATTCCTTTGGTTATATATTCTACAATGAGAACTTCTTCTAATGAAGTGCTTTCTGCAAAAAGAGGTATTCTAGGACAACTGGATGCTTTAAAAGAAGAAGCATTCATTGTTTTATTTTTATATCCAACATATTGTATAGAGATCGTGTCATCAAGGTCTATATTTCCAAGTTGAAAGAACCCGTCGTCATTTGCTATGGTTCCTGTTTTACTACTTTCTATAATTATTGATGCATAAGATAGAGGCTCGTTAGTCGTTTCATCAAAGAGATATCCGCACACCTCTACTTTATTATTAGGGGCACTAACGATTACTTGTCGGTCTGATATTTTTTTAAAATTAAGATTAGTAAGTACTTTTAGTGTAGTTAAAATTTCGTCTATTGGCGTGTTATTAATAGCAAGAGTGATTATTTTATTTTTCACGGTTTCGTTACTAAAAGAAAAAATAAGTCCATACGATTCTGATATTTCTTTGAGTACATCTTGTAAAGGCGCTTCTTTATAATCTTTGGTCACTTGTGCTTGAAGAGAGTAAACACAAAAAAAGAATAGTAGCAGCGTTTTTTTCATAGTGCGGTTTTTAGTTTTAGTATGATTCTAAAACGTAAAGATTATTAAATGATTTTGTGTGTTTGGTTACTATATGATTAATAATTATAGGGGAGAAAGCGATACAGTATTTCCATTTACAACATAATTAATACCCATAGGAACTAATACAGATTCGAGTGCAATATTGAGATCATCATAATTAAATCCTCCTGTAAACAATTGGTTTTGATCAATTTTGTCCCGTCTAAAAGTGATATTGTATTGTATTTCTAACTCATCAAGAACATCTTTTAGCGGAATGCTGTTAAAAACACTTTCCCTGTTTTTCCATAAGGGTTCAGAATCATTAATCACCTTATCTATAAGTTTTTTATTTTGTAAGGAGACTCCTTGACCTTTTTCCAATATTTTTTGCTGATTATCTTGAGTTGCAACTCTTACTTTTCCTTCATAACAGCCAACTTCAAATTCATTTGATCTGCCTTTTACATTAAATTGAGTTCCTAATACTTCGACTTTTCCTATTGACGTTGAGACGACAAAATTTGTTCCAGAAGTTACTTTAAAATAAGCTTCACCTTGTAAAAAGACTTCTCTGTTTTTTGACCAGAAAAACCGTTGATGAGTTAGTGTAGAAGCAGCATTTAGATCAACAGAACTTCCATCGGGTAATGTTATAGCTAATTGTTTTCCGGGATCTGTTGAATAGGTTACTTTATTAAAGAAAATCCCAATAATTAATACTATCGAAGCCGCCGCCGAAATAGCGTACACAATTGGTTTTAGATGTATTAACTTTGCCTTTTTAGGATGATAAATCTTACCTAGCGTAGTTGCTAGCGAACGCTGAGTGTCAAATGAAGGCGTATGAAAATATTCGAGCCCTTCAATGATTTTTTCATAATCGTCGTATTCGGGAAGTTTTTTTAACTCCTCGAGTTCTTCAGCATTGAGATCATTATTCAACCACTTTGCTAGATATGTATTTTCATTTTCATTAAGCATATTTTCTATCTCCTATAACAAAAAAACAGGTGAGTTTTAAATTACCCTACTTAGCTTTATATATTTTTTACCAACTTTCTTAATTCTTTTAATGCATTATGCATTCTCTTTTCTACAGCTTTAACCGAAATATCAAGCATATCAGCTATTTCATTATATGTTTTTTTATTGATACGATTTAATAGAAAAACTTCTCGCTGACCATCAGAAAGACCACCAATAGCATTTTGAAGTTTATACATAAACTCTTTTTCTTCCATCACAAAATCAGGGGATTCTACATTTCGATTACTTCGGGGAATTTTTGAGTATTCTAACCTAACTTTTTTATGCGCAACTTGATTAAGAAATAAATTGTTTGCTACCGTACATAAGAAACCTTTTGCTTTTTCGAAGATTACTTTTTTACAGTTATGCCAGAGTTTTATAAAGGCTTCTTGCATGAGATCTTCTGCTTGATCTCTATCTCCACATTTATAGTAGGCAAAATTTCTAATATCCTCTGCATGTGTTTCAAATAGTTTGGTGAAAACAGGTTGTTCACAAACAGATTTAGAGAATTGCACCATATAAAAAGAATTTTTTTTCGATTCGAGGTAGGGTGAAATCAATTCTACCTGTTATTACCCAAAAATAACTGATTATGAATTCCAAAACAAATCTTACAATCGCATTAATTATAATTATAGCAATTGCTATAACTTCAATTGGCTTTAAAATAAACCCCATTCTTGATCATTATGATAATTTTAACCCAGAGAAAGTCTACACCATAAAATATAGATTCTTTTTTAAATCCTTAGATAGAGAGACGTCATTAAAAACATACTTGCCAAGGAGCAATTCTAGACAAAGAATTTCTGAAGAAAAAATAAAAAATGATACGGCACTTTTTTTTAGTAAGAAAGAGGAGGAGCATAAAAACATAAGGGCTATCTGGAAAACTAAAAATAAAGACACCTATAATTCGGTAGATTATGAATTTACTTTTGCAGGAAAAGCTAAAGGGTTTAAGGTTCCTCAAAAATTTGATTTGGTTTCAGAAAAACATATGAATCATATCATAGAATATTTAAACCCAACAACCAATATTCAATCTGGGGATGAAATTATTAGAACACTGGCAACTCGGTTAAGTCAAAATGTTAAAAACGATAGAGAAGTTATTAAAAATATTTTTGATTATGTATATGGGATTCCTTCTGCTCCCATTATTACGTTAACCGATGCTATAACCACTATAGAACAAAACAGAGCTTCTTGTAATGGGAAGAGTAGATTGTTCGTGGCACTAAGTAGAAGCCTGGGGTATCCCGCTAGAGTCAAAGGAGGAATTATCGTTGAAAATGCGGATAAAAGAACATCACATGCCTGGGCAGAAGTATTCATTAATGAAAATTGGGTTCCTTTTGATGCTTTAAACAATCATTTTGCATATCTGCCAGCAAATTATTTAGAATTGTATCATGGAGATAAATCATTAATTACACATACTCCGGGGATTCAGTTTGATTATACTTATGAAATTAAAGAAGTAAATCATGTATCATTTTTAAAAATGAATTCTGAAGAACTTAATAATTTACCAGGATTTTCACTTTGGACATTGGTAGATAAAAAAGTGATTCCTATGGGATCTCTAAGATTATTATTGCTATTGCCTATAGGAGGATTATTAGTAGCTTTTCTAAGAAATATAGTCGGACTGAAGACCTTTGGAGTATTCTTACCAGTATTAATAGCATTTTCGTTACTACATACCGGTTATGTTTCTGGGATTGCAATTTTTGTAGGTCTCATTATGTTTATTGGATTAATATCTTATCCTTTTGATAAATTAGGACTGTTATATACACCAAAACTGGTTATATCATTAACGATAATGGTGTCTGTAATCCTTATTGCTACTCATTTTGGAATAAAGAATGATATAGATTGGTTAACAAAACTTACGTTTTTTCCTATCATCATTCTTACAATTGCCACAGAACGTTTTTCTCGTTCTACTCTAGAAGATGGATACATAAAAGCAATAGATAAATTATTCCAAACATTAATTGCTACTTCAATTTCTTACCTGATTCTCTCATTGTCATGGTTACCCTCTATCTTGATTTTATTTCCAGAGATTGTTCTTGTAATTATTGGATCAGCAACATTTTTAGGCAGATATATAGGAATAAGATGGGTAGAATTAGTAAGATTCAGGCCTCTTTTGGAGCCGGAAAAATAAAAATCAACTTTTTGGTAGGGTAAATATAAAGTAGCCTGTTCTATAACAAACAAACGAAAAAAACAAATTAAAAATATCATTATGTTCTCAATAATCTTCAATAAAAAGTCTGCTTCTGCATCAAATGTGATTGGGTTAAATGAAAGAAATATAAGACTCATTTATCCTAATAACCCTAAGAAGTACTATCCTCTGGCTGATGATAAAGTATTAACTAAAGAAGTACTACATAAAAACGACATTCCATGTGCAAAAACATACGCAGTGATCGAATATAATAGTGATATAAAAAGTGCGTGGGAATCTTGTAAAAAATACAAAGCTTTAGCTATAAAACCCGCAAATGGTTGTGGAGGAGGAGGAATTAAAATTCTCAAAAAGGATAAAGAAGGAAATTGGATGAGTAGTGGTGAGATCATTTCTGATCGTGAAATATTTCAGCATATGGCATCCATTATTATGGGTTTTTTCTCATTAGGATCTCATGATCGAGTACTTATTGAAGAATGTATAGAACCACATCCGTTTTTTCAGGAAATATATCCTTCTGGAGTACCAGATTTTAGAATTATTACCTTAAACAGTATTCCGTTAATGGGAATGCTAAGAATGCCTACAGAAAAATCTGATGGTAAAGCAAATCTTCATCAAAATGGAGTGGGTATTGGAGTTGATATGCAAGAAGGAAGATTATTAGAAGTATATGATGGTAAAAAATATAGCAATCATCACCCAGATAGTACTTTTTTGGTCAACGGTGCCCCCATACCGTATTGGAAAGAAATTTTGGAAATAGCTGTAGCCACTGCTAAAGCATTCCCTCTCAACTATCTGGGTATTGATATTGTAATCGATAAAAACAAGGGACCACAAATCATGGAAATCAATGTTAGACCTGGACTAGGGATTCAACTCGTAAATAAAACAGGGTTAAAAGAAGTAATTAAACACGCTATCTAAAGTAAATAATCAATAAAAAAATAGTAAAAAAACAAAACTAATCCTTACTACAAAAAAGACTAAAGCGATTAATTTTTGTTTGTAGAATTTCATTTGCCTATCAGCAAGTGCAGGACAACTATTGCAAAGTCACAAAACAAAAAAATATGAAAACAAGAATTATAATATCTATAGTAATTACAGTTGTAGTACACACATTAAGTTTCTCACAAAGTAAGCATGTTTTTAACGCAGAAACCCAAGGAGGATATGAATATAATTATTTCAAAAGTCCAGAAGAGGTACGAGTAAACGATAGTGTTTTAACCAAGGAAGATTTGATTGCAAGTAGTATTTATCAAGATATTTTGGCCAATTATATATATACAAATAAGTGGGATAGGAAAAATAGAATACGCTTTTTTGTAAAACCATCGGCAAGAATATTCTACGAAAATATTGATGATAGCTATTGGAGCGCAAACCTTAGGGCAAAATATGATTATAAGTTTAATAAAAACGTTAAGCTTTTGGCAGAAACTAAACTTATACGAATGAATAGAGAAGGGTTAGGTGGAGATCAGGATGTTTTGATTAATCCATTAGGGTATACGTTATACGGAGTTAATGCAGGTGTTGATTTTAATCCTTTTGTCAATAACAAATTGATTACAAAAGTATTCTATAATTTTAAAGATTTTGATGCTTTTGGAATTAGGGATTTACAGTTTGATGAATTCGGCTTAGAGGTGTCTAATGTTCAGACTTTTAAAGTAGGTAAATTAAAACATAAATTAGGGATTAATGCATATGCAAAGAAGAGATTGTATGATACTTTTAATGCAAGTGAGGTCATAACCGATGGAGAAAGAGATTGGGACTATGTTAAGGCTACGTTGTTTTATCAGTTACCTTTTAGTGAACAGTTCCAAATAAAACCAACCTTAACCTATTATACTCGAGTGGATAATTCTACAGACCGTTCTGGGTTTAATCAATTTGGCCCGGGAATACTTCTAAAATATAAGAGTGAAAAGACTACGATAAACGGGTCGTTTTCATTTATTACCAGAAACTATTCAAGTATTGAAGCAAGGAATACCGATGGTAGAATAGGAGAAAAACTTACCTATGAATATGCAAATTTTGGTGTAAATGCTTCTCACGATATTGGCAATGGTTTTTCGATAACAGCCAAAATAAATTCCAGAATAAGAAGTACAAATTATACAGATATAGATGCTCGTTCCTTCAGAAATTATAGGAATCAATATGCAGGAATAGGCATTCTATGGAAATTGTAAGATTTCCCCTTTATTTATATCAGTTTTTTTTGGTTAAGCGTTACTTTTGTAACGCTTAACTTTTTTAGTATTCTTTTTCTTGTGGAGTAAAAAAGTATAAGAAAATGAGTTGAATTAATCCAACAAAAAAACGGGATTTTTACCAATTATCTTATGGATAATAGATAACAATAATTGACTGAGGCATATGGCAAGAGATGAAAAATTAAAGGAACGATGGGATAATCTGGTACAAAAACTTTCTGATCAGTTTTCAGAAGGAGAAGATTTAGATCTGGACGGTATCATATATCTTATAGGTGTTCAGGAATTGGGTCAGATTCATCGCAAATTTAAAAAAGATGAAAAATTAGACTTGATGCATATTGCAATATGTCGTCTTTTAGAACCATATGGATACTACGAATTTGATTTCTATGATGATCAGGGATGGCCACACTATAAAGTCAAAGAACAATTACCCAATCTAAAGGCTGGAGAACAATCGGTATTGATGAAAGAAGCTATTGTGAATTATTTTTTGATTAGCCAATACATCGTATAAAAATATTGGTTTTAGTATCTTGTGTTAGGATTTATAATAGTTTTTAGCATACAAGAGTATCGATAACCAAACCAAATATCAAGATTCTAATTTTGGGAAAATTAATATTTCTCAATCTAATACCTCTATTAAATATAAAGGAAAAACTACCGGAATAGCTTTAAAATATGTTATTGAAGGAAAGGAATCCTATGATGTTAATACAGGTCAATTAGATGTACATAAAGGACAGTTCATCATTTTGAGAGAAGATGTAAACTATACAATGTTTGCTAAAAACATATACACTGGAGGTTGCTGTCTAGATATCAACCCAGAATTACTAAATATTGAAGTATCAGATTTTTTAGATAATGATTTGCTGTTTAATCAACCATTTTCAGGAGTATTATCAACACAATTAGGTACATCCTTAAATAATTTTTCTAATGCTTTTTCTATTTTTGATTTTAAGAAAGACGCTGTAAATATTATTCATGATTTTAAAGAAGATTTACTTGGTTTTCATAGAGAAATGAATATAATTGGAAATGCAGTACAGTGTATAACAAAGAGAGTAGAGACACAAAAACTCTTGATTTCTAAGCTTTTTAAAGCAAGAGAATATATCCATAGGTATTATACACATAAAATAACATTAAAGGTATTAGCTGAGGTATCAGGAATTTCAAAATTTCATTTTGCAAGAGTTTTTAAGAATTGTTTTAAAATGACTCCCTTAGAGATGCAGGAACAATTGAGAATGAAAAAAGCCAAAGAGCTTATCCTTAAAGATCATATTTCTTTAACATCTATAGCTTATCAATTGGGGTATACAGATTTAGCTTTATTTTCTAAACGATTTAAGAAGTATTATAAAATTTCTCCTTCTCGTTATATAAAATAGCAAGATGATACAAATCATATTAGAATATTCATCTTATTCTTGTGATTAAAGAAATAGGTTTGAAAAATCAAAAAAATAGTTTGAAAGGAGATAATTTTTCTATAAAAATTATAGGTTTAGTATGTGCAGTTATTTTATTGGGTTGTCAATATAAAGTTGACGGTCAATCTGCTGAATGGGATGAGATTACCAATAAATTCATAAAGGATTACAAGAAATTTAATCTTCCTTCACTTCAACTTTCCTTTGTAGATAATATTAAAAATATTAAAAGCCAGAAATCCGTTCATGCACAAGAAGCAATGTTTAGTGCTTTAGAACATACACTTCAAAAAATAAATAAAAATCAATTGCCAGATCATGCTAAATTGGATTATGATTTGATGCTTTATGAATGTCAACTTAATCGTCATAGAATAGATATTGAGAAAAAATGGTTGAATAGAGAAGAAGATAGTATTCCTGAAACCAAAATATTCGATGTCCCTTATGGAAAAGAGTGGTATGCATATTTCTTAAAAAAATGGGTAGACAAGGAAACAACGCCAGAGGAAATTTATGCTCTGGGAATAAAAGAAATAGCAAAGGTTACATCCAGGATGAAAGCTATACAAGTTAAATCTGGTATAGATAGCCTTACTTTTAGTACGTATATCAAGGACTCTACATTTTTTTATACCAATATTGATACTATTCAACAGCGCTTTTTGGAAGTCAAAAAGCAAGTATCAAAGAAATTACCAGAATTGTTTCCGTTTTTGGATAATGTACCAGAAGTAAGCATAAAACGTGGCACTAATAAAAATTTATCTCAAGTACCTGGTTTTTATAGTGAGGGTACTTTTTATTATAATTATTTCAATACTCCTTTTAATAAAAGACAGGTGGGATGGTTATATATTCATGAAGCAATGCCAGGGCATCATTATCAAATCATGGTTGAGTCATCTACATCACGTTCTGAAATACAAAAGATATTTAGATATAGAGGAGTCGGAGAAGGATGGGCTGCATATATAGAAGAATTAGGTAATGAAATAGGAGCGTATCAAAATATATATGATGAATTAGGAAAATGGGAATGGGATATTATCCGTTCAGTAAGAGTCGTGCTGGACGTTGGATTAAATTATTATGGTTGGAGTGATCAAAAGGCTTTAGAATTTTGGCAACAGCACATTAAGGGGCAGGATGATATTGCTTTTCGAGAAATCAATAGAATGAAAAGATGGCCTGTACAAGTTATTACCTATAAATATGGATCAAATAAAATTCTTAAATGGAAATCAGAACTCGAAAAAAATAAAAAGTTTGACCTTAAAGAATTTCATAGAAATATTTTAAAAAGAGGATTGTTACCGTATTCAATTTTAAGAAGGCAATTAGGATTGTAATATATTATGCTAAGATTAACAAATCTCAATATAAATTGTATCTAAGGACTAGTATTTTTGTTTGTGCAAGTACAAAAAACAAAACCTTATAATTGATTAGATACATGACAGTTAAAACCTTAGAAAATGTACCATTCGAATCGATAATGAATTGCTTTCTGGCTTCGTTTAAAAATTATTTTGTCGAAATGCCAACTGATTTTCAGTATTATAAAAAAAGGTGGAAGAATGCCAAGGTTCGTTATGATTTGTCATATGGGATGTTCGATAATGATATCCTTATTGGATTTATTATTCATGGCATTGATGAACGAAATGGAGAAGTCATCGCTTTTAATACAGGAACAGGAGTACTTCCTGAATACAGAGGAAAAAGAATCGCAAAATCTATTTATAAGTATGCTATTGAAGATTTAAAACGGCAGCATATTACCAAATGTTCTTTGGAAGTAATACAAGATAATATTGTTGCTATTAAATCCTATGAAAGTATTGGTTTTCAAAAGTGTAAACATTATAAGTGCTTTAAGGGAGAGTTACAAAAGCAAGATATAGGTAATATTGATTTAAAAGAAATAACCTATGACCAAATGAATTGGGACAGTATACCCCATCAAGAATTCTATTCTTGGGATAATCATAAAAATTCAATCAAAAATGGAGATTATCGTTACATTCAAATTATAAAAGATAATATTCCAGAATCCTATTTTATTATTAACTCCTCTAACGGTTATTTGGCTCAGTTTGATGTTTTATGTGAAAATCAGTCGAGTTGGGATCGTTTATTTTCAGGAATTAAGGCTATTTCAAATACCGTAAAAATTAATAATGTAGATGACAGACTTGATAATAAACTAAAGTATTTAAATGCTATAGGTCTTAAAAACACAGTAGACCAATATGAAATGGAATTAAAAATATAATAATTATCCTCTGTCTATAAAATAACCAATGCACATATCAACCACAAAATCAATATAAATTCATGAAAAATTTTACTCTAGTAAGTATAGCAATTTTTTTTACGCTTTTTGTTTCCTGTAGCTCTGACGACGACGATGCAGGATCTCAAGACCTCATTATAGGAAAATGGACACTTTCTGAACGGGTTCAAAATGGATCAACAACTGAGTTGGATGATTGTTTCAAAACAAATACTGTCGTCTTTTTGGCAGACGGAACTTTAAAATCTACTTTTCATAGGATTGCAAATAATAGCTGTGAGTTCTCGCACGAAGCTGTTGGTACATGGAAAAACCTTGGAAACAATAAATATAGTATTACAGAAGGTGATGAAGAACCTTATTATTCATGTGAAATAAATGAAGCAGGTACCGTTTTTTCTATAGAAGATAGATTTGAGTTTCAGGGAGAACAAATAATACAAAAGGATATGTTGGTGAAGAACTAAAATAAGCTTTCAATAAAATTAATAATTCTTCATAATTTAAGACTAGTGAAAAACATACTTTTATTTATCATCTTATTGATCTCTATAAAGATGATATCGCAACCTACGATAAGTTTTACTTTTGACGATGGTATTACAGAAGATCGATGTGAATATTCTTTTAAAGATTGGAATGCGATGTTACTGGGTCATCTTGAAAAAGCAAATATCAAGACAATTTTCTTTGTAACAGGAAAGAATAAAATAGATGAAAATGGAAAATTTTTATTAAATAGCTGGAATGAAAAAGGACATAGGATAGGAAACCATACATATACACATCCATACTATAATAGTGAGAAGGTTAGTTTTAATGATTTTTCTCAAGAATTAATCAGAACTGATGAAGTGATTAATAGTTATAGCAACTATATCAGGCTATTTAGATTTCCATATTTAAAGGAAGGGAATACTCAAGGAAAAGTAGATAGTATTCGTCAATTTTTGAAAGAAAAAAAATATAAAAACGGGCATGTTACTATAGATGCTTCCGATTGGTATATTGATAGTCGATTAAGAAAGAGACTAAAAGAAAATTCTGATGCAAATATAGAAGGGTTCAAAAATTTTTATCTCCAGCATATTTTCGAAAGAGCCACGTTTTATGAAAACCTTTCTTATAAAATGACTGGTAGACATATTAATCATACATTACTATTGCATCATAATTTAACCGCAGCATTATTTCTAGATGATTTAATACAAATGTTTAAAGAAAAAGGATGGAATATAATCCCTGCAGAAGAAGCATATAAAGATCCAATTTTTAATAAAAGCCCAAATCATGCAGGTGAAAGTCTAATCTGGGCATTAGCAAAAGATTCTGGGGATTTTGAAGAAATTTTAAGATATCCAGCAGAAGATAGTAGATACGAAAAGAATAAAATGGACCACCTAGGGTTATAAATAATCGATATAGATTAGAGTTAATCATATTTTTCTGTAAAATTTAGTTTTAGAGCCTCAAAAAGAAGGGCTGGGATATGTTTTTTCTTTTTCTATCTAGTAGTTTAAGAAACAAAGGATTACTAAACTTTTAATGTTAAAAAGTGTTCTGAAATGGACACTTTTTGTATTTGAAAAAGAATAGAGATCAAAATAGCTGAATGTGCTATCCTAACTTAACCTAAATTACGTAAATTTGCCCTTCTATTAAGAAAATAGTGATGATAGACAAGATTAAAGAGTATATAGCAGAGGTAGATGCATTCAAAGCCAAAACCAAAGAAGATGTAGAGGCATTTAGAATTAAATTTTCTGGTAAAAAAGGACTGATTAATGAATTTTTTTCAGAATTCAGAAATGTAGCCAGCGATCAGAAAAGAGAATTTGGACAGGCAATTAATGCACTTAAGGTAGCTGCAGAAGGTAAGGTGAAATCTCTGAAAGATGAATTAGAATCTAATGAACAAGAAAAGGGGATTTATGGAGATCTTACACGACCAGCAGAGCCTATTAATGTTGGATCGCGTCATCCTATTTCTTTGGTGAAAAATCAAATTATTGATATTTTCTCTCGTATCGGATTTAATGTAAGTGAAGGACCAGAAATAGAAGATGACTGGCATAATTTTACAGCTTTAAATTTGCCAGAGTATCACCCTGCTCGTGATATGCAGGATACATTTTTTATTCAAACAGATCCAGATATTTTGCTAAGAACACATACTTCATCTGTTCAAGTACGATATATGGAAAATAATAAACCACCGATCAGAACAATCTCACCAGGAAGAGTATATCGTAATGAGGCAATTTCTGCAAGATCGCATTGTTTTTTCCATCAAGTAGAAGGATTGTATATTGATAAAGATGTATCGTTTGCAGACTTAAAGCAAACCTTACAGTATTTTACCACCGAGATGTTTGGTAAATCTAAGATCAGGTTACGACCATCCTATTTCCCATTTACCGAACCCAGTGCAGAGGTAGATGTATATTGGGGGTTAGAAACCGAAACCGATTATAAAATGACCAAAGGGACAGGTTGGTTAGAAATTATGGGTTGCGGAATGGTGGATCCTAATGTACTTAAGAATTGTGGTATTGATCCAGAAGAGTATAGCGGTTTTGCTTTTGGAATGGGAATTGATCGTATAGCATTATTGTTATATGGGATTTCAGATATTCGTATGCTTAGCGAAAATGATATTCGCTTCTTAGAACAGTTTAAATCTGCATTATAGTATAATCGGCTTTTAATCATGAAGGAAGACATAGAAATACCAGTTGTAACAGGTGTATATATAGCCGTGGTCAAAGAATGGGATGAAGAATTTTTGGTAAAAAGCTGGAATTCTTATATTATTAATGATTTGGATACTACTATAGAAATGGTATTAGTGGTTACCAAAGGATATGATGATAAACGAAAAACTTCTATGTTGAGACATGGCATAGGAACTATAGAAGCTAAATCTTCTGCCAAAATTGAAATGCTTCAGGAGGAACTTCTAGAAATGAATAATGAATTTTCGGTCACATTCTTTGTAGAGAGTAAGTTATATGATAAAAAATACGTTTTTAGAAAAAATACGATTAACGAAAATGCTTTTCGGGATCTTCCTGTAATGGATCAACGTGGGATTTTGGTAAAATAACTATTGATCGGTACGATCAATCTTTTGTATTGCAAATACGGCTTCTGAAGCGTCAATAGTCTCATACAGATATAACGTTTTAAAACTATCTGCAATAGTAATAAGATCTTTACCAGAAACTTTTACATCATTTTTAAGTGTTAAGTCTGCTGCAAAGTAATTAGGAATTTTAGTTAGTTTTAGGGTTAAACTATCAATCGAAAATTGTGTTAATTCATATTCTAACTCTTCTCTTTCTCCCTTTTTAAAACCTTTTCTTTTTCCGTTAACGTCTTTTTTCGGAATCATTTCTATCATTTTTATATGATATAGATCGCCTACTTCGGGATTTTTAATGAGGTCAATGGTCTCTTCATTAAGTTTATCATTTTCTTTTCTTCTTTCGATAGATTCAATTCCTTTTTCTGCAGACCTGGTTATTTCCTGAGTGAGATTAAGTAACAATAACCCAACTAAAAAGAGAACAGGGGTAATAAGTATAAAAAAACCAGTATAAGCCCAATACGGAGTTTTTTTTCTGGCTGTAACCAGATTTAGTTGCGTGCGTAACTCAGCATCAGTACCTACTTCTTTATTTGTAAGACTATTTTTTACTTTCCAAAATTTGGTTATCGGAAACACCGGGATAAAGAATATAAAAAAGAAGTTTTGATATAGTTGAAACTTTAAGCCACTATATTTTTCATCCAGACCTAATTCTTTGTATGTGTATGTTTTTATTCGTATCGAATGTGTTCCGAAAAAAATAATCATAGTTAGTTTTTAATAGTGAGTAGTTTCGAAATTAAATGATGAACCAAAAAGTTAGAACATAGATACAAATTTAATTGATCATAAGTGTAATGAACTATAATTTATATCGACAAAAAACATTAAATATCGATAAAATGCACTTTTTAACGTTAATTATTTGTTAATCAGAAGTATTTTTCTGATTTTTGTATCTGTAATTGGAAATACAACATATGAACAAACGATTACCTACTTATGCTTTGCTAAGTGTTGTATTATTTTTTGGAATGTATTCCTGCGGAAGCAATGATGCAAATACTTCCAATGCAACTATAATAGGCACATGGCAATTACAGCAAGAATTCAGTAATGAAGGAGAGGACACGCCTTTTAAGGAATTTCCTCTTTCTCCTTGCGAAAAATTGACAACACTAGAGGTTCTAGTGACTCGCAAATTTGTCGAGAACAGCTATTATGAGGATTTTGGTACTGGTGGAGAGTGTATAAAACACACAGAAGAAACCAGAGGTGGATGGAAAGAAGAATCTGATGGAGGATATTATTTTTCCTATGAAAAAAAGAATTTATTATCATTTACAAAGTCTGATGCAATTCTTAAAGATGGTAACTTAGAGATTACTGTAGTATACAATGATCCCGATGTGGGAGATGATACTACCCTTAAGTTTATTTATTCGAGGATGCAGTCCACAAACTAACCTAACTCCTGTAAAAAAAAGAAAAGCCTGTGTAGTTAATATACAGGCTTTTTTTTATTTAATCTGCAAGCTGGACACGTATTAATGGGCTACTAATTAAACTGAATGCCACTTTAATATTCATGTGGAAAGTTGAAGCAAGGGAAGCAGTAAATTCTTTCAATTCTTTTATATCATTAGCATCATAAAATATTCCATCCAATAAAACCCCATATATCTTTTTAGTATTTGTTATACTTTCTAATGGGTTTTGATTTAAAATAACCAAATCTGCGGTTTTCCCGATGGCAATTGTACCATATTTACTTTTTAATCCGCAATATTTTGCTGGAGTTATTGTAGCAGTTTGTAAAGCCTCGAGGTTGGATAATCCACTTTTTGTTAAATCTTCAAGTTCTGTGTGTAAACTAAAACCAGCAAAAACATTAACATCTGTTACATCAGTCCCTGCCATAATTGGAACCCCTTGTTGATGGGCCATCTTTACATGTTGTTGTGAAGCACGATAAAAATTTAGATTCTCATCTTGACTTTCTGGAGCTTTATTTTTTTTAGCTGCTTTTTTGATCCCCGGATTCCACCATAATTTTCGTTTTAGTGTAGGAACATATTTTACGTTTGGATCATCTGTAAATGTTGAAACATGAGCGAATGCATCAGATTTAAGAGTTTGTAATGTTGGAACCCAATGTGCATTCTTTTCTTTCATAAGGTTCATAAGTCGTATTGCTTTTTCTTTGTTAAAATCTGAAACCATTAAAGGCTTTGATTTTGTGTAAAAGGCTTTCCAGGTTTTCAAAGTTCTTAAACTATCCGCTCCAGGAAAACAATCATACATAAAAATGCGACCATGTTCAAAACTACGTTGTCCCAATTGTATTGCTTCTTTCAGGGATATATGTATAGGTTTATGTCCGGCAATATGCATTCCGTATTTTGGAGCTTCGAGAGCAAGTTTACGATAAGATTTAGGAGGGATTTGCATATACACTTTAATAAAGTCAGTATTTTCATTTTGATAAAACTCCAATAAAGGTTTAATATCTCGTTCTTCTTTTAGTTTGAAAAACTCTGGAAAATCACTGGGGACAGAAGATTCTCCATCCATTTGATAACTGCTTTGCAGTACATATCTAGGAGTAATTCGAGTGTGTTGTGCTAATTCTTTGTTCCACTGTAAACGTTCTTTGGTACCAGCCCAATAACTATCTTTTTTGTTAAGCTGTCCAGACATATCTCTGATACCAGTGACTCCATTAGCAATATAAAGTGGATGATGTAACCACGCCGAATGTTGTGTAGAATGAGTATGCATATTCCATAATCCGGGGATGATATATTTATCTGTTCCGTCAATTATAAAGTATTGTTGCCTGGGGTGTATTATACTGTCAATCCTGGTAATGATATTCTTTTTGATAAGTATATCGTAATCAGGAATAACGGCTCCTGTTTTTACATCAATGATATTGATAGATTTGATTAGTATAACATTATGTTCCTGAGGGACTTTAAGTTTTGGTAAAGGCCATAATATGGCTACAATGATGATTGTAATTCCCAAAAAAATTACAATTAAAAGCCTTTTAAAAAAATAGAATATCCTTTTTTTCACAATCTCGATTTTCACTAATATTAATACCTAAAAAGCTAAGTAACGATTAATGATTTTGAAAACCTTTTTAAATGATGAAATCGTCTGACAGAATTATGATTTTGTCAGATTGTTGAGTTATGATTTTGATAAACGATCTCTTACATAATAAGTTCAAAATCGTATTTTTCTAATTCATGACCATTAATAATGATTGATAATCGATGCAACCCTATATGAAATTTTCGGGTGGTAATTACTTTAAAAGATTGTTTTCTATCGATTACTGTTGATGATTTTGCAGGATATATTTTTTCACTTATTTTAAAAACTTTTTTAGATAAGCTCCCATTTGCTTTTTGATAATATAAACCATATTCTAATCGTAATTTGGATGATGAATTACCAATATTATGAAGCTCAAATGTAAAATCTAGTACGCTCCCTATTTTCACCTTTGGAGTATGAATCTTTAAATCTTCTATTTTGATATTATGAATGGCTCCATATCCAAATAGTTTCATTGTTTTTATATTTCCCTGTTTTAGTAAGGTTCTACAGGCATGTTTAACTAACCAATCGGTGTTTTTTGATTTACTATACCAGTTATATGCAAGGTTAATAACGATATCTGGATTATCTTTTGAAATGTCATTTAGATTATTGGCTACACTTCTTCGAACAGATTCGGACTCATCATTTTTTAAACGTTTTAAAATCGGAAGGATTTGAGTAGGGTCTTTTTTTAGAAATGGAAGTGCCATAGCCCAAGGTAATCGGGGTCTGCACCCTTCAGAGGATAATCTTCGTACCATAGGATGTTTGTGCTGAGACCATGTTATCATTTGTTGTATTCCTTTATTTGGAAATGTTAAGATAAAAGGGCGAATAGCAAATTCACAGCTTGTAAACTGGGTGATTTTCTCAATTGCAGCTATAGAAATATCGTACTCACAAATACCATAATATTCTATAAAATCAGGAAAAAACATGTATTCTAAACTATTCTCTTTAACACCGTCTTTTTGAAGTTGATCAATGACCTGAATAATCGTAGTTACATTTTTAGAGTATTCGGGTGAGAGATGATGTTGTAAAGCAATCACAATATGTCTCATGCGTTGTTTTAATTCTTTATGTTCCCATTCGGTATTGAAAATATGTTTAAAGAAAGAAGAGGTATTAAAATTTGGAACTATTTTTTGAAGTGAATTTGTAAAGGTTTCAAAAAACTCGCGAGTGTAAATATTTTTAAGCAATTCTGCCATTATGATCCATTATTTGGTTTGATGTAAAAGTAAAATGGGATAATGACAACGGTATGTCAGCAATTCATAATATTTTAAAAATGTCTGGATTTATTATACCATTGTTGAGCATTTTTATAAAAAATATTTTCCTGTTCTGACATCGAGAAATTGTCTATTATGATATTGATGTCTTTTTGAGAGAATGGTATTTTTGCTCTTGTTGATGGTAAGTCAGTCCCAAACAATAATGCTTTAGGGTTGATATCATAAATCTGTCTCATGACAGGAATAGGGTTAAAATTAACTCGTCCAAACCCAGTTGCTTTTACCCGAACTCCTTTTTCTACCCATGCATATAGTTCTGGTAATCCCTCCTTGGATAAACCAAGATGATCAATAGAGAATTTTTGAATTTTTGATAGTAGAGGGTTTAATTCCTTAAGATTTTTAGCATCTACATAGAGTTCGGTATGCCATCCATAATCGTCAAAGAGCTTGTTTGACAATTGTGGCAATTTATCTATAGTTTCAGAACCACCTCTTTTAAGGTTAAATCGAACAGCAACAATATTCGAGTTTTGTAATCTCCTTAATTCTTCATCAGCAAGATTAAAAGGAATATTTGCAACACCTACATAGTTATTACCTACTTTCTGAAGTGCGTGTATGAGATATTCCTGATCAAAAGCTTGAAAAGAACCAGATACAATTGCACCACCAACACTATTAAATTCTTTAGTTTGTTGTTTGTAATTTTCGACAGTAAAAGCAGGAGGTAAATACCCATTATTTTCTACTAATGGAAAGTCTGGATTGATAATATGAAAATGAGCATCAAAAATCTTCATAACACTGTTAATTTTTGGCAGGTAATATTATAGAGAGTTCAGTATTAGGTTTTATACTTTCGTCAAAAATGATTTTTTCATTACATATAACTTTTAATCTTAATCTTTTAAGGTCTCGAGACAGTAGAATATCTGTTTTTTGTCCAAATAATGCAATGTCTTGTAGTTTAAGATGATCCCATGTCTTTGGCAAAGACGGGGTGATTTTTATTTTGTTGAAACCTAAAGGTTCTAATCCCAATAACCCTTCGGTAATAATCCTACAATACAAAGCACTTTCGGCAGAGAGATGCTTCATATTATTTTCAGGATATGCTTCTACAACGTAAGGCACATGGTCACCTAATAGTCGTTTTTCTGAAAAACTCCTTAATTTTTTAAAACCTCTATCGGTCTCACCCACTTTCATGACTCCTTGTAAGGCATATAATGTAGCTCTATCCCAGAAAGTAGTAGAGTCAGTATTAGTCTCATGCTTAAATTCTACCAAAACACCATTTTCTGTCCATAACTTACCTAATAGAGCATCTATAGTTCCTTTTTTTCGAGAGGTAATCCCCATACTTAAAGGAAGGCACATCCAATGTCGTAGATGTTTGTTTTCATCAAAATATTTATAGGTCTCAAGACCTTCTAATGTAGCACCAAAATAGTCGTTGATGACATTTTTCATTGCCGACAAACGAGCTTTATAGGTTTTTGCTAAATCTTTCATGTTTTGCTCTTCAGCTAGACGAATACCATATTTTAATCCTCCATAATACAATGTAGAGGTGGATAAATTTGCAGTACCAGTTGCTATTCGTCCTTCCATTTCATCAGACTCTGATAGTACTGCACCAGATGCATTTCTATGGTTATGGCAGTATTCTAAACTCCAGGAAATTAAAGGCCATAATTCGCTGGCTGTTTTTTGATTACCAGAAGCCAATGCATAATGCGATGCTCCATAGGCAATCATTGCAGCATCACCACGATCAAGATGATCCATCTCAAAATTTCCATCAACTTCAAAAGCATATGCAATTGCAGCAGTATCTGCGGGTATATTTTTCTGAAAATGAATATAAGTATTATAGGCCGCTATATTTCCTGTTTGATATCCTAAGTAAGGAAAAAAAGGGCCACTATATTCTACTTGGTCATTGGCCCAAATACCAACATAATAGTTTCCACCTCCCGGAGAATGTACAAGTCCCATAGAGGAGTTAAATATGCTTTCTGAAGCTCGTATTTTTGAAAAATAGAAAAGCGTATTAATTGTTTTGTCAGGAGTTTCTAAGACAAGATTGTTTTGCATTGTAGACAGAAAATCTTTTCTCTGTTGCTCTGCTTTTCTAAAATCAAAATTTATGGTTTTTTCTTTATTTAGAGTAGCTCCATAATACACAGGGAAACTATAAGATGTGCCAGGAGATAAGTTAAGTTGTTCTGAAGCATCACTAAACATCTCAAAAGTATACTCACCTTTATAACCGACTTCACTTTGTTTTAATTTACAATTCGAAATAGATAATTCTTTGATGACCTGACTAACATTTTTTATTTCCCATCGTTCTACAATATACCTGTCCTCCATAGATGGGTATATCGTCTTTATAATTTGTAAGTCTTCTACTGGGGTGTGATAAAAAGTAAGCATGCCACCAATTTCAACAGAATCTACTGTAGATGGGACTATAATTTTGTTTTTATAGGCAATAGAAGGAGCGATTTGATCTGAGATGCTTTTTCTGAAATACGCTCTATATTTCTTCCAGTCAGGTTCATTTGACTTATTATATGTTCTAAGTTGAGGGAAGATAACATCTTTTGTAATAGATAATTTTTTGTTTTCGTCAATTTTGTAGTAGATAATGGAAGCTACATTTTTGCCTGCCATTTCTATATTTTCCTTATGGGGAAGCCTTTTTTCTTTAGTTATATCCCAAACAATACTTTTTCTATTCGTGATTTCCCAATATGGAGAGGTAGGTTCTGTATGCTTTTGTTGTGCTAAGGCATTACATGAAACAATAATAAGAGCAAATAAAATTAGTTTGTGCAGGATCATTTGTTATGCATTGATTAGAATCATCAATTTAAATTGATCATGCTCAAAAATAAAAGGAACATTCCTGTTTATTTACAATTTAATGTTAAAACCTTTCTCGATTTATTTCCCATTTTTTAGAACAAGAGGTATAGAAATATCAAATTTCTATACCTCTCTTGATAACTTATTTCGCTAGTAATATATCTTTAAGAGTAGTATTTAAAGAAATATATTCGATAAAAGTATCGGTATCAAAGCTAAGTTTTCCTTTATTATCTCTTTTGGCTTTTTTGTTTTCAATAGAAAGATAACATTTGTTTTGATCAGATGTATATAATGTAAATACACTATGATCTTGTTCTATATTAGAAGAAGGTGCTAATTCATTAAAGGCACTCTGATCTCCTTTTTCCAGATCTGCAATCATTTTAGAGGTTTCAGGGATATGATTAAAAGCAGGTAAAACACTTTCTTTAAACCAGTTATTATTGGTTTCGCAAAAGGGCTCTCCGGCTTTAGGAAATGATGTTAATGTACTAATACCAATTACTGCTAATAATTCGATGATCCAAATGATCGTTAAAAAAACTCCACTTACAGTTGCATTACGAATTCCCCAGACTCCAACTTCATTAATCTCTCCAATTAAACTAAATAAAACATCAGGTTGTGTTACTAGAGTGAAAACTTGTAAAAATTTTATATTACTTACAGTAATACCTATTCGTGATGTCCCATAGCTTTCACCAGAGTTGATAACCAGATCAGTCCAAACCGACCAGTGAAAATACATTGCAATAAGTCCGCCTAATATTCCTAGGATAACTGCAAGCATTGTATTTCTAACTTTTCCTTTTCCGATAACAAAAACATTGATTAGGTACCCGATAGCAAAACCAAATGCTCCTGTGATAAGAAAGTTAATATAAAAGAATGGGATGTACCATATACAGTATGCATATACAAGCCCAAGAATTGGGAATGCTGTACATGATAGTAGTATAAAGTAAAGTAATGAGGTTGCAGAAAATTTTCCTGATGGTTTGTAATAATTATCCATTTTTTAAATTGTTTTGACTTTAATGTTTATATGAATAGAGATAATGATGATAAATGTAGTTTTAAAAAGAATAGTAATATTACCCTGATTTTAGTGAAATCATTATCATAGTTTTCAGTGTTATAAAAGTAAGTGTCGTAACATATTAAAATGTTACCATGCCATTTATAAATCTCTGTTGATTTCATGTTTTTTTCTTCCTATGAACTTAATCTTGCAAGTCTGGTAGCAAGTTTTGAATGATCAAAGAACAATAAAATTGCAAGAAGTAACATTAATTTTGTGCATGACACTAAATATTAAAAATAGTTTTTTTTATTTAAAGAGCCTGATTTACAACTTTCAATGGGTTCTTTAAAGTAAAAACTAAGGATGTTCATATACTGAGATTTGATGAAAAGGAGCACGGACTATTTTCCATTCTTGGATAAAAGTTATCATCTTCTGATTTCCAAAACATATAAGAATGATAAAAAGAGATAACGCAAGATTTATTTAGACTTTAGTATATTCTTTAGGTAAATAACCAGAGATAGATTTAAAAACACGGGTAAAATGACTTTGGTCAGAAAAACCACATATATATGCAATTTCTGTAAGAGAATGCTGTTTAGATTTTAATAAATCAAGTGAACGGTCTATTTTTAGTTTACGAGAGTATTCGCCTAGAGTACATTGAAAATACGTTCTAAAATTCTTCGAAATTGTAGTAGGATGAACATTAACGTTATCACTTAATTCTTTTAAAGAAATATTTTCATTCCATCTATCATTTAGAATATCTCTTATAGATAGCATCCATTTTGGAAATAATAAGTCATCTTTTGAGTTAAGGGAGTTTTCTAGAAAAGTTAATAATAACATTTCTATTGAGCTATAGGATTGTAGATCATTAATTTCGGCTTCATTGAGTAATTTGATAAAAGTAAAACGAGCATCATGGTTTTTTGTCACTGCTAACTCGATAGACTCTTCTGTATGCTCATATTTTGTTAAAAAAGTATCATCTATTTCCAGGCTTATGTGTTTCGAAGGGAATTTAGTATAGATATTCTTGTGAAGTTCATGAGCATGGTAATAATTTATTGCTCCTTCTAATCTTTCGATCTCTTTACCTTTGCGATATTCTTTATTACCCCCGTAGAGCACAAAACTAATGACTGGCTTTTCATGAGAATGCCAAACTCCGGTTTCTACCGGGGCTTCATATTTTGTTGTACCCACTAGAAAATCATTAAAATCATAGGTTTGATAGTTAGGAGCTAAATAATGACCTCTTTTTAAAATCATAACATGTTTTATTTATTGTGTTTTGCTTTTTAGATCAGCTAAAAAACTAATCACCAATGTTTTAAAATATAAAAATAGCTTTATTTTATTTGACGCCAGATTTATTGAACCGATACAATTTATGGAGATGCTATTTTGATCGAATATTTTTTTACTTTTAAATAAACAATACTGATATTTAACTCTTGATTGTTATATTATAGAAAAAAATGAAAGAACCCCCTCTGATTAGGAAATCAATATATAAACCTTATCGGTATGACAATACGATTAATAGTCATGCAGAAAATTTAGAAATGGTATTCTTTATGATGATACCACTTTTAATTTGTTCGGTAATAATGCATTTAAGCATTACCGCTTGGTTCTTACCAATTTTTGGGATATCTATAATAGTAGTAATATTCTTGTTTAAGTTGTATAACAATCTATATCATCGGTATTATCGAATTATAAAAAGAACAGAACAGAAAGGTCAAAATGAAGAAGCTGTATATTATATTGTTCAATCCTATATTTCATACAAAAAACCAGAAAAAATAGTCCTTGATAAGAACATAAAATGGACAGATGTAGAGTCGTTTTATTCTTCTAATGGAGAAGATCCTTCTGAGAGAAGAAAAGCTGAACTTTTTTTTGACCAAAAAACAATTAAAAATAAAGTAGATGACCTTGTAATCTCTCGGGTTAAAAAATCGATTTATAAACCTGGATTCCGACAGAAATTTTTAGAAAAAAATAATCTACATATTAAAGAAATAATAGTTCCAGGTATATTACTTGGGATATTATCATTCTTTCTTTTTTTTAAAGGATTACTTTTCTTGACGAGGTTTCCTTTAGCCCCTTTACAAACCTTTAGTATTTTAGGAATCGTTATATTAAGTATTATAGTAGTATGTGTACTTTATATTAGAAAAAACCATCGCTATCTTAGATTGGTCGAAAGAAAAGAGAGTCAAGGGCGGTATAAAAAAACATCATACTATATGCAATCGTTTATTTCCAGAAAAGGATTAGAAAAAATAGAAGATGATAAAAATATAAAATGGAAATATTACAAACACAACGAATTTAGACGAGATCTTTCCAGAGAAAATGCAGAGTATTATTTTAATGGGGAAACCACAGAAAAAAAAGTTATTGATGAGATTTTATGATTCTTCAAAGATAATTGATCTTCAGAAAAACCTATCTTCGGAAATAATAGCCTCGGTTAGTATAGAAAAATAGAATGAAAGAAACACAACGGATTGGAAAGTCAATACATAAACTCTTTAGATATGACAATACTATTCGTGAACATGTGAGGAATTTTGAAAAACTAATCATTTTTATCCCATTGGTGATTTTATTTCTTACTTCTTTAGCAACAGCTCTTTTTGGTCCATGGACCTTATTTGTTTTAGGAATCTCTATAGTAGTAGTATCAGCATCGTTTAAATTATATACTACATATTATCATCGTTATTATAGGATCATTGAAAGAACAGAACAGCTTGGTAAAGAAGAAGAGGTATATTATATGGTCCAATCATGTATTTCTAACAAAAAGCCAGAAAAAATAGTAGGTAAAAAAAGTATAAAATGGAGATATATTAGTTCGAATAAATTAACAAAAAAAGAAGCTGAGTTATTTTTTGATCAATTAACAGTCGAGAAAGAAGTGGATGAAATTGTAGTGTCCGAAGTTAGAAAAGCTATATGGAAACCTGAATTTTATATTCGATTTATGGAAAAACATAATATGTCTCCAAGAGAAATAAATGCTCTTGGCTTGAGTTTTTTTGTATATCTTCTTGGCTTAATGATGATTTCATTAATCATAAACGCAGTTTGGACTTTCTACGGTTTAGGTGTTTTTATAGTAACTACAATAATGGGATATATTCTTCTTGTTAGAACGCCATACCTTTATCTACGCTTAATAAAAAGAACAGAGCATCAAGGACAATATAAGACGATTTATTACCGAGCTCAATCTTTTATTTCACATAAAAATTTGGAAAAAATAAAACAAAAGAAAAACATAAAATGGACGGATTTTAGATATGGTGAATTCGCAAAAAAACGTATGTCAAAAGATTGGGCTGAAAAATGTTTTGATGAAGTCACGATAAATAAAAAAATCATTGACAGAGTACTATAAAACAATTGATCGTATTTTGAGCATTATTTTATTTCAGAATCTCAAACGATGAAATATTAGTTTCTGACATCGTTTGAGACCTGAACTTGTTTCTGTTTATAAGAAGTATGGAGATAGTATGGAATTCTATATTTTTATTCTTCTTGGTCGCTATTTCCTTGTTTAATGAGTTCTAATGCCCATTGATACTGCTGTAATGCTTCTCTGGTAAGACCATACTTACTTTTATAGTGCATCAATCGTTCGTATAGTTTTTTTTCTGTCATGTCTATCAATTTTTGGTTATGTTTTTCCTTTTTTTGGGTCAGCATCAGCTTGTAAACTTTTGAGGACAATAATAAAATTACTTTGATCCTTTTTAGTAAACATGTGCTCCTGCTGATAGGCCAACATATAACGATATAGCTCTTCTTTGGTCATTATTGTTTTGTCTGAGACAAATATAATAAATTATGCAATATACTGCATAATTATTACAGATAACCAGTGTTTTACGTAAATAAATTCATCTGCAACTATCTTGTTAACAGGAATTTAGCCATTTTTGAGGATGGCTAAGGATGATCAATTTAAAGAAGCACTAGGCAATCGATTACGGGGTTTGAGGTTAGACGCCGGACTGACTTTGACTGAATTAGCCGAAAAATCTGGGGTAAGTTATCGCACAATTATTGATATCGAAAAGGCAGATACTAGACCTTCTGTAGAAGTGATCAGACTGCTTTGCATAGCACTTGAGTATTCTCTTTCTGATTTTTTTAAATTCAAGTACTAGTCTGTATATGTTGGTATATACATATGATATCCCTATAAAGTATTAGAACGATAAAGATTGTTCGAAAAGCTTCTAAATATGAAATTTTCCTGATATTAAATTAAGAAGAAAATATGAGATTGTCTTACGGAAATCCGTACGAGAACAAAAGATTTTTTTTGTATTAGCTAAGAAGTAATGATGATTCGAATGAACAATAATGAAATTAAGTATTCTTTTTCTGAAAAATAATAGTTTGTTTCAACATAACATTTCTTGCTTAGAACATATAAGATGGTTTAAAGCGTTTTTTGCCTTTTATGGTATCAGAAACAGTATTTTTTCTTTTTTCTACCAGAGTGTTATAACGACTTGTTAGTATATTAATTTCTCGTACTACACCTTCATAAGTTTTTGGATTTAAAGAAGCATGACTTGCAATATGATTAATCAGATTATGATAGCTTTTTTTAGCTTGAGTTCTAAGTCTGTATATATTTATTTTACTATTAGGTACAGATGTTAGATTGTGATTAAAAGATATTTGGGGAGAAGATTCATTGTCTTCTGATAACTCTTCTACCCAGCTAGTTAATCCTAGAATTGCTATGGAAGCTTTTAGAATAAGAATGGTAGACCAATCATGTAAAAGATTGTCCAGAGCATTGTTTTGTGCTTCATAAGTATGTTGGGCAATCGGGCTTCCGTATTTGTCAATACTTTCTAATAAAGCTGCTCCGGCTGCACTTTTTATCTCATCAACATTATATGTGTAAGCTTCTACGATAGATCTAATACCTACAATAGCAAGATCTCTACGTTGATCTATTTCATTGGGATCAGTATTCGAGATTGTTGGATTTTCTAGTTGTTTTTTTAATGCACCATTAATAACGGTGATTTGTTGCGTTAAAACAGCAGTTTGTGATTCAATTTTTAGAGCGCGAGGATTTTGTACAATTATAATATTCTTTATATCAATTAGATATTTGATAAACTCGCTATTTCGAAACATATAAAAAGCAGGTGTAGTAAACATAAGGCATTAAGAGTTTTAAAAGTTATTAAAAACAATTATTGTGTATCCGTTTACATTTTTATGTGCTTACCTTACAATAGACGATTATGATTTTTAAATTTTGTTTTAACCAGTTACTAATATTACTTTATTACCTATTTGATACACCCTTAATGGCAACTTGTTTTTTTGATGTAGCAAACTTGTAGGGGCGGTTTTATTTCAAAACTTTTTAGGGTTAAAAGATTTCTTAATCTAATTTACTACAAAACTTTGAAGCTTTCTTACGGGAATCCATATCAGAGGAAAGATTTTTTTTCTTATATGATATAATGAAGAATTAGATTTATAGAAGATAATCAAAAAGGGCTCTCTACTATTTCAACATCTAAGGGTTCTCTTTTTTCTACAATATCATTATATTTTTTAGTAAGTATATTAATTTCTTTTATGATATTCTCATATACCTCAGACGAATGTAGCGTAGCATAAGCTGTGATATGATTGATGAGATCAGTATAGCTTTCTTTTACTTTATTTCTAAGTTGAGTGACATCGGTTTTGCTGTCGAACAAATACTCAGCATTATGTTTTAGATACGTTTTATTAAAAGTAGTATTACTTTCTTTTAGCTCTTTTGCCCAATCAGTAAGATCAAGAGTTATCAAAGCTGTCTTTAATTCTAAAATTGTTTCCCAATCATAAGTAAGATGGTCCAAAGTAATGGTCTTTACATGATAATTTTGCTTAGCAATTCTTTTCTCATAGTTGTCTATACTCTGTAGGAGTTCTTTTGCCGCATTACGCTTTGTATGATCAAAGTGATAAATGAACCCTTCTAAAACTATTCTTATACCTATAATAGCAAGGTCTCTTCGTTTATCTATAGCTTCAAGATCTTTAGAGATTGTATTTATTTGTTTCTTGTACACCTCATCCATAGCAAAAATTTCTCGGATTAGAGTGGCGGATTGTGGTGCAAGTTTTAAAGCTTGTGGATCTCGCAGAATTACAATGTTTTTCACGTAGGTTAAATACTGAATAAATTCGCTATTGCGAAACTTATAAAAAGTGGGCCTTGTAAACATGTTATATTAGATGTATTTATTATTAAAAATTAATTTGTATGAAGTTCTTATCCACTTAATTTTGATTGATTTTTGGATCGCAAGCTATCATAAAACTTTAAAATTTTCTTACGGAAATCCGTATGGGATTAAAGTTTTTTGAGTTTAAGTGAAACAGTTAAATCTTTGATGTAGTATTTATTGTATTTTGCATGAAAAGATATAAAGCTCGCATCTCCTTTTTACCAGCTTGTCTTCCTATTCGTCCTGCAAAATAAAGTACAAACCAAATAATAATAAGAAAGAACATGGAGACAATAGGGTATACATAGGGTTTGTCGAGGCGTATATTTACATACATCCAGATGGCAGCACTTATAAATACTATAGCTACTATAAAATGCAGAAACATAAAACATGTCCAAACCGTTGGACTTGGACCAAAAAGACCTTTTAGTTTTGGTTGTCCGTTATCCATATCATAAATCTCAAGATGTAATTGAGGAGACCAAAAGTGTTGTTTGTTTTTAGGAATACGTATAAAGACATGATGATCTACCCGACTTATTTTAAAATCTTGATTTGTCTTACCGATTTTTTCAAAAGCATCTAGCGCTTTTTCTGATGAAATATTTAACTCTTGAAAAAAACGAGGACGCAGAACAATATCATTAGAGACTTCCATATCTGTATATAAAAATCAATGATACCTTGTTTTTTAATTTTCAAAAATGATTTTTATCAGTTTCTAAGTCACTTTTTTTTGATATTTAGTATATCAAAAACAATAATAACCATTTCTAGATATGAGTAAAGAATAAAAACAGAGATGTATTTTACATCTCTGTTTTTGTTATAGTTATATTTTCTTATTGCACAAGACTCATAATCCAGTTCTCGTACCGACCTGTAGTTGGGTTACTTTGGATTGATGTTGTTTTTCCGGTATCTACATTTATCTTATAGAGATAAGTAATATTGTTATCAGTATAGTTACAAATAATTTCATTTTTTGAGGAATCAAAAACAAAATCACTTAAATAATTGTCGTGATCTATGTCAGCAATGACACTGATTTGATTTCCTGTATTTTTATCAATTTCTATGATTTGACTAGGTGTTACCCCATCTTTGTAAACAAAAAGTCTATTATTTGCACTCATAATCCAGTTCTCGTATCGACCTGTAGTTGGGTTACTTTGGATTGATGTTGTTTGTCCATTATTTACATTTATTTTGTACAGGTAAGTGATGTTATTATCGGTATAATTACAAATAATTTCATCTGCATCAGAATCAAAATTAAAATCACTCAAATAATTGTTGTGATCTATGTCTGTTACATCATCAACAAAATTTCCGGATTCGAGATCAATTTGTACAATTTTGCTAGGTGTAATTTGATCCTTGTACGCAAAAAGAAAGTTTGGACTGTTATAACGACCTATAATCCAGTTTTCATAACGACCTGTAGCAGGATTACTTTGGGTTGATGTAGTTTGCCCATTATCTACATTTATTTTGTAGAGATAAGTGATATTATTATCTGTATAATTACAAATAATTTCGTTTTTAGCATCATCAAAAATAAAATCACTCAAATAATTATCATGATCTATATCGGCGATAACACTAATCTGTTCTCCGGTATTTTTGTCAATTTCTACAATTTGACTTGGTGTTATTCCATCTTTATAAGCAAAAAGTCTAGATCCATAATCTATTACAACTTCTAGGATTTCAATATTTCCTATAACAGTTGCTTTTTCATTAAATATAAGAGTAATTTCTCCTGTGGTTGCTCCTTCAGGAACTTGTACTTTTAAAGAGGTTGTCGTTATCTCTGTTATAGTACCTTGTATCCCATTAAATTTAATGATATATGTTTCCTCAGGATCAAAATTAGTACCATTAACTGTTATAATATCTCCAACAACAGCACTGTCTGTAGAGATGTTTTCTATAGTTGGGCTTTGAGGTTCTTCATCTATTGTTATCGTACCTACAACTGTTGTTTGTGTATTAATAGTAAGGGTAATATCTCCTGTTGTTGCTCCTTCAGGAACTTTTGCTTTTAGAAATGTGGCAGTTATTTCGGTTACCGTGCCTTGTGTGCCGTTAAACTTAATAATATAGGTTTGGTTTGAATCAAAGTTTTTTCCTGTAATGGTAATAATATCTCCAGCAGTTGCATTAGTAGTAGAGATATCATCTATAATTGGAATATTTAATTGTGCGTCAGGTGAACTGTCATCACTAGAACAACCAAAAAATAAAATACTTAATAATGTAAATAGGTAAATTTTCTTCATAGTAGGGTATAAGTTATTTTTTATACATAGTTTAGAATTATTCCTTCTATTGTATTCATAGATGAAATTTCTAAAGGATGTAATTTTTCATTTTTAGATAGTAAACATTTAATATATGTGTTGTAGCATTGAAAAATGTTACCTAGCTTTTCGATTTTTCTGCACATTGGCTGCTACATTTTTTTCAGCAAGTGCGGCGTCATTCCAAAACACAATAACCATTCGATTAAATCTCTAGCAGCTATGATCACATATATGTTGTTGACAACATTATAACTATCGTTTTATATTAAATAAAATTTGTGATTACGATTTGGGGCGTATCCACGAAGTTTGGTGCGAAGATAATATTTTTAGATGAAATGTGAATTTTTTGTTAAAGGTTTTACTTGCCTCATTTATCCAGAGAAAGTTTTCTGTCACTTTCTCCAAGGGGGTAAATAACCCTTTATAAGGATGTTACATATTTTCTAGGATTTGTTACATCACTACAAATGTGCTTATTAGATCCTGTTTAATTTTGGATCAGATCGATCGATCATATCATGTTTTGGGGCCAGAACAACTATTAACTCATATTAAAACCATAGAAATTATGAAAAAAGTATCATTAAGTATAATTGCTATCTTATTAATTACTGTATGTTCTTGTGAACAGGAAAATACCCTCGAAGAACAAATTGCAGTTGATCAAGACATTCAAGCCAACGCAAAGGGTTGGGGAGAGATTTGCGTATATAAATTTCACTCTAATGCCAAAGAAGTTACAAACCCTTTCACCGGTGAAAAAAGCTGTGAATCTGACCCAGGAAGTACATGTATAGAATGGAGGTGTCAAACAAACCCCGGACTCGCAATTACTCCTCCACTAGAGCTTTTTGATCCCTGTAAAATTATTAGATGTGACTGGGTATATAATGATCCATGGATTCTAGTTCATAAAGCCGATCCAAGGGTTTTTGAGTCCTTTAGAGATGTACTCAAATTAGATATTAAATCCAACACAGAAGGGATGTTGTTTGCCATGAATGAGAGCATTCTTGGAGTACAGTTTTATGGGGAGAATGATTTAATGTCAATACAATATGGTGATTCAAATCCAGAAGCTAATATTTTTTATCTTAAAAATAGTTTGACTTTGGATGCCTCATATTTAAAAGGTTTGGGACTTAAAGGAAATGTAATAAAAGCGGGGAAATACCCAGTTATTTTTAACAAAAAGAACAAAACCTATAATGTGATTTTAAAAGTAGAAAAAGGAATGTACGAATAAGAGATTATTATAAGTACACTATTTTCTATATCTAAGCTTGTTGAAGTTGGTTCTCCCAATACTTCTTTGACAGGCTTGGATTAGTTATTTATTTTTAAAATAGGCTTTTCGAATAAGTACAATATAGATCAATAATGGAATAAGTACACAAATAATTACAGATGAAGCAACATAGTTGCTCCCAAAATGATTAAAAAGATTAAGAAAATTTACCGATTGATCAAATAACGTATTTGAAAATATTTTAAAATTATCAATATATAGTAGTGAGACTATTATGATCGTTAAAAAACAGATTTTGAAGTAATGTTTTTTAAAAATTGTATCCAATAAAATAGCCCAACTTAATGGGATGAGAATAAACCAAATTATAATATTAATTTCCTCATAAGATAACCCGGTAAACTTTTCAAGAAATTTTAGAAAATCATATACTATTTTGAATAGAATTTTCATTTTATCAATCTCAAAATTAGTTGAGGCATGGATGTTTTTAATCAGAAATGAGAACTATAAGCTTTAAAATAACTACATTCTCGTATAATCATTTTATGAAATTCGGTATCTGAATACTGTTCTTTTAATATTTTAAAACTATTATAATTTGGTAATTGAATAGTTTGATATTCAGATAATTTTATTTCAAAAGTATTAGAACTACCATTATTATAGTAGTCATTAAGTTCGCATTTTGCCATTAGATATAGGCAACGAGCATTTAATTCTTTATCTGTAGACAAATCGATTACTTTTTGATAATATTCTATCGCAGTGTCGCTTAATCCAAAATAATGTTTGTCATAATAACTAACATCAGATAACGTATACCCTGATCTATTTGCAATGATATTAGCGCCTATTTTAGTATTCTTATATCTATCATTGGCATAGTCGATATAATTATAATCACAACAATTACCATTATTGGTTAAGATGCCTCTGTAATATCCAGTATTGGATATATTATAATAATAATTGGCTAATAAATAATTGGCTAATTTGGATTTCCATTGTTTCTCATTATGAGTTAATTTTTTTAATTCGATCAAATTTATAGCTAATTCTTTTTTTGAGAAATTGGTTTTAATGAATGAAAAAACATCTGCTTTATACACTTCGTCTGCCATAATATTTTTTTCAGGACAACTAAAACATTCTTTTATGTTGTTACTAAAAATAGTTCCAGGAATAGATGCCTCTCTTGGAGGATTTTTTTCTTTGTTAAAATAAATCAGCGCTTCTTTAGGTTTTTTTTGATATAAATAATAGACTCCTTTTTGATGATTTATATAGCTTATAAAATCAAGAGAAGATTGAGATTTATTATTTAAAAGCATGTTTTCATACTTGCTTTTATTGGGCTTATGGTAAAACTTTTCTAAAGCATTTAGTAATTCTAATGAGCTAATATTTTTGACATTTTCAAGATGATTATGAACTAGAAATGCTTTGCCTATTTTATTATTTTTATAATATATATGTGAAATTCTATCAAGAATTAGGGGTTTCCAATCTTCATTGGTAGGATGATCTTCAATAATTTTGATTAAGTAATTTTCATTTTCTGGGATAATAGTATCCCAACTAAAAACTTTATAAATGATGGATAATGTTTTCTTTTGTTCTGGAAATGATTGTACCTTATTTAATTTCTGGTTTGCAGTGGTAAGATCATTATTAATAAATGATAAATAGGAACTTGTAATTTTCCAAAAATCTTTATTTTTGATTTGAGTATTCTCAATTTGTTGCTCTGCTATTTGTAGGAGTTCTTTATAATTTTTATTGTTTTGGATATTTGGTAATGTCCTGTCGAAGGTACCAATATTTCTTGGCCAAATATCACGCTCTACATTACTTAATGCACGCATAAAAAGAAGTTCTACCCTTGGATCTTTTGCATCTAGATGTATAAATTTATTGATGTTGTTAACTTCATCAGAAAAATCTCTTAAGCTAGCAATTAACAACACATCTTTTTCGTCATCGATACCCGAAAAATATGGTTTACCCTCTGCGTTTTTATTTGCACAAAAATTGTAACTTAAAAAGGCAGATTTTTTTCTATCGATACTTTTGTTTAGCACTTTTGTAAAAAGATACGCTGCTTTTTCGTAATCTTTTAAAGAATAATAACAACCAGCAACCTGATCGGTTATGTAGTAATAGATCTCATTTTTTGGTAACTGGTCCTCAACCTTTGTTTTGTAAAAATTTACAGCTTCACTAAAGCTCTTAGAATAATGTAAAATCCTAATAATTTGATAATAATACCTTGCTTTTAATTGCTGGTTGGTTTCAGCACTTAACAACAAATTTGCTTTTACAAGTAAAGCTTCGGTATTTACAGTTTTTTGGGCTAAGATCTCATCATAATCCCATGAGTTTCGCTTGTTTCTATACCTAAAAGCTTCACTGCATTGTTGAGCAAATTCGATATAGGTTTTAGCGCTTTTTTCAGCTTTAGTGGTTTTGTTCTTCCAGTTAAAACTATCAAAATTATAAATTGCATTTTCTATATCCTTGGTACTCCAGTCTAGCAAAACTTCTTTCCATAGATTTACATTCCCTCTAGGGTAAACAATTTCTTTCTGTTCATCATAATAATTCTCACCATAAAAGTTATTGTATTCATCCCTTAAAAAAGGGTAAAACTCTTTTGCAGAAATGTTAGTTTGTACGAATAAATTATAGAAACTATCACCCTCCCAATATCCATCACCACCACAAACAAAATTGTGATCACTTGCAAAGATAATTGAAGAGATAAAGACCAATATATAGGTTAATATAGTTCTCATAACTGCTCTATTATTTTTTTTAAATCAATGGTTAAGAGTGATTGCTCATCCAAATGATAAAAAATGATATCGTTAGTTTGTAATTTACTTTCTTTAATTGTTTTATAAGATGCTATAATTTCGGCTTCTGTTAATTCTTCTAATTTTAAAGTATACCCTTTACTAAGATAAAACCCTTTATAGAGTGTGTCTTTTACAATCTCAAAATTGAATTCATTTAATTTTTTAAAATGAATATCGTTTTCCAAAACGAGCCGTTCTGTATTTTTGATGATTTTAATTTTATCATCCATATTGCTAACAACTGTTTGAGAAAACAAAGGTAAACCAATATGTAACGGTAAGAGGTATGTGGTTTTAGAATTTATGTATTGTTTTACAATTGTATTTTCTAAAATAGAATTCTGTTGTTTGTTTTTTAGATCACCAATGTTGTAAACCATTAAAGTTCCCTTTTTTACAGGTGGAACTCCTGTCTCTTCTTTAAATTTTATTTGATGTAGCCTAATAGTTACATCAATATCAAACTGTGTTGATAATGTCTTTAAAAATTCGAAATAAACATTTCTGGTACTTTGTGTCCAGTCACAATCAATCTGAATTTCTTTAATCTCTCTACCAAAATGTTTTGTACTTATTTGATGGATTAATTTGGTGATGTTACCAGATAAACCTACAAGATCTAATTTTTTTATCTTAAATACTTCATTTGTAATATATACAACAGGCACAATATCAAAATCCTGATATTCTTTTGAAACCTTTTTTACAACATAGGTTGGAAAAACCTCAGTATTATAGCTGTTTGTTCTTCCTTTTGTTGTGATATCAAAATAATGAAGATAGATTTTATCAGTATGTGCAGTATGAATCGCTTTTGTATAAGATTCATTAAAACTTGCCTCAGACTTCCAATGATAGAAAGAAATACTAGTCTTAGATAGGTGCTCTTTAGAACAAGAAGTGAATATACATAATAGTAAAAAAGAATAATAAACACTTTTTGTCATAAACTAGTAAATGAATCTAATTGTTTTGAAACAAAGCTTTTAAAAATTGATATATTAACTAATACCCCACCTTTTTACGCACTCTTGTCAATACGCTATCTGCTATTGTAGTTGCTTTTTTGGCACCTATAGCTAGAGCTTCATCAACTTCATTAAGGTTGTTCATATAATAATTGTAGCGTTCCCTAACTGTAGCAAATTTATCGATAAGTAGCTCGTATAATGCTTGCTTTGCATGACCATACCCATAATTACCACCACGATAATTTTTTCGCATTTCTTCTTGCTGTTCTTCAGTAGCAATAAGTTTATATATAGCAAATAAATTGCAAGTATCTGGATCTTTTGGTTCTTCTAAAGGGGTACTATCAGTCTGAATCGTCATAATCTGTTTACGCAGTTTCTTGTCAGGTAAAAACAGATTGATAATATTGCCTTTTGATTTACTCATTTTGATACCATCGGTTCCAGGGACATACATTGTTTCTTTTTGTACCTGAGCTTCTGGTAATACAAATACCTCACCAACCTGAGCATGTATTCTTGAAGCTACATCACGTGTCATTTCTAGATGTTGTAATTGATCCTTTCCTACAGGGACAATCTCTGCATCATACAATAGAATATCTGCAGCCATTAACATAGGGTATGTAAATAGCCCAGCGTTTACATCATCTAATCGATCAGCCTTATCCTTAAAAGAGTGAGCAAGGGTAAGTCGTTGATAAGGAAAGAAACAACTTAAGTACCACGATAATTCTGTTACCTGCGGAATATCACTTTGCCTATAAAAAACTGTTTTTTCTATGTCCAATCCACAAGCTAACCAGGTAGCTGCAGTAGAGTAGGTATTCTCCCGTAATACTTTAGCATCTTTGATTTGTGTAAGTGAGTGCATATCAGCGATAAACAGAAACGATTCATTCTGTGGCTGATTTGCCATTTCGATAGCAGGAAGTATGGCTCCTAATAAATTTCCTAGATGCGGAGTCCCTGTACTTTGTACTCCTGTTAGAATTCTGGACATGATAATTTTTCTAATTTCTTGGCAAAGGTAATTTTTTTGTTCACATAGCTCAAACCAATTGTGTATTTTTGGGCAATGCAATTATTAAGGAACATACTTATTCTGTTGTGGCGTATCTGGTTTTATATCCTTATGGGTATTCCAATACTTATTATGTTTCCATTACTATTAGTCCTTTCTTCAACAGAAAAGTTATATCCACAGTTTTTTGTAGTAGCAAGATTTTGGGCAAAAATTGTATTGTATGGATCAGGCTTTATACCTAGAGTAACCAAAGAAGAATCGGTTGATCGCAAGAAGAGCTATATGTTTGTGGCTAATCATGCATCGATGACTGATATCATGTTAATGTTATACTGTGTAAAAAATCCTTTTGTTTTTGTTGGCAAAAAGGAGTTGGCAAAGATTCCGGTTTTTGGATTTTTCTACAAACGAACCTGTATTCTTGTTGATCGTAATAGCCAGCGTAGTCGTAAAGAGGTTTTTGATAGGGCACAGGCCAGATTACATGATGGTACAAGTATCTGTATTTTTCCTGAAGGAGGCGTTCCAGATGATGAATCTATTGTATTAGATCAGTTTAAAGACGGAGCTTTTAGATTAGCTATAGATCACCAGATCCCAATATTACCACTTGCATTTTTTGATAATAAAAAACGATTTTCGTATACCTTCTTTAGTGGCGGCCCTGGTATTATGAGGGCTCGTATTCTTAAAGCAATTCCAACAAAAGGGCTAACACAAGAACAGAAGAAAGAATTGCGCGAACAAACGCGGGATACAATTTTAAGTACTCTGGAATCAGGACCCAGGAATAGCTAAGTCATATATGTGTTTTTCATCCTGGTATTAAAGGGAGATATTTTGTAGCGGTTGATTTTTATAGTAGTATAGAAATTATCTAATTGAAATTATTTAATGATTAGTCGCAATTATGAATGAAATATACATTCAGAAAGATGCCGATCCAAAGGTGTCAATGATGATTCAAAGCTTTTGGTGGATTGATAAACAAGGTGATCTTACTATTCAAAGAGAAAAAATTATTCCAGATGGATATCCAGAACTTATTTTTCATTTGGGAGATGCATATAAAACTAATATAAATGGAGTTTGGGAATTACAAGGTAAAGACTTAATTGCGGGTCAGATCAAAAATAGTTTTTTCCTTGAAAATACAGGTGAATCAAAAATGTTTGCTATTAAGATGCAACCATGGGCATTGACCGAACTATTTGATATTGAAATTACGAGTTTAACGGATAAGGTGGTCGAAATCCCTTTAAAAAGTCTAAAAATTCTGAAACCAATTAAAGAAGTGGCTACTAGTTCTCTTTCTTTTGATGAAAAAGTAAAACAAATTGAAAATTGGTTTTTGTTGTGTATTTCTAAATTGAAAATAAAACCTTCAAAAGGACAAAAGATAGTCGAATTAATTATCAGGAATAATGGAAAACTTAGCTTAAAGGAAATCCAAAATAAAATTGGAATTAGCGAAAGAAGTTTAGAACGTTATTTTAAAGCACACATTGGCTTGTCTCCAAAGTTTTATGTTAGGATTATTAGGTTTTCCTATATTTTTAGATTAATTCAGGAAGGTGATATCGATTGGTCGGATATCGTTTTTCAAGCTGGGTTTTATGATCAATCTCATTTCATTAAAAATTTTAAAGAATTTACTGGCGAAGATCCATCTCAATACAAATTCTTTGAAGAAAATATGGCAAATTTATTCTTGAAAAAATAAAGTGTCGGTTTTTTACAATCCTTAAACATACTTAGAAATTAATTTTACAGTATTAAAAAGTAAAATAATGAGGATTATAAAATTAAGTATCATTTTAGTAGTATTCGTTTTGCAACATGTCTATGGACAGAAGATAGAAATGCAAAAAATAAACTTCTTAATCGGAACATGGAAAATAGAAGGGAAAGAGAGTTATGAAATCTGGCAAAATAAGGATGGTAAATTTACTGGAGAATCTTACAAAATAAGAGATGAAAAAAAATATGTTTCTGAAAAGTTAGAGATAAAATTGTTTGATAATAATTTAGTATATATTGCCACAGTATTCAATCAAAACGAAGGGAAAGGTATTAGATTTATACTAAAACAGTCAGAGAGATATTTATTTTCTTTTGAGAATTTGCAGCATGACTTTCCAAAAAAAATTCAATATAAAATTATTAATAAAGATGAGTTACTTGTATCTGTTCTGGGAGAGTATGATAAAGGATTTTCCTATACTCTAATTCGGGTTCATAGTTCTGGAAAAGAAAATTAACAACTACTCCTTTTGTATGCTTACAAAATCTATTACATTTAAAGTAAGTATTCTGTGAAGAGTACTTAATTATTCGTGAAACAATTAAAAATATAAAGGATGAAACAAATAAAATGGTTTGATCGGAAATTTGAATTTTCCTTTGAGCAGAATATTTTTCCTTCAATACTAGAGAGACTAGATGGTACTTCATTGCGACTGAATGATAAGATTAATAAAATACCAACAGAACAATTAACCAAACGTAATAATAATAGCTGGTCGATTCAGGAAAATGTAGGGCATTTGATTGACCTTGAACCTATTTGGCAAGGTAGATTAGAAGATATTCTTAGTAATCAAAAATATCTGAGAACCGCTGACTTAGAAAACAGAAAAACTCATTTTGCACAACATAATAAAAAACCAGTTGAACTTTTGTTAAAAGAATTTCAAGATATTCGAAAAAGGACAATAAATAGCTTGAAATTAGTAACAGAAAAACAAGTTTATCAATATGCACTACATCCAAGACTAGAAACGCCAATGCGAACCATGGATCTGTTTCTTTTTGTAGCAGAACATGATGATCACCACCTTGCTAGGATAAGTGAGTTGAATAAATTACTAACAGAGTGAGCAAGAAATTGCTCAAAAAGACACCAATACTCTAGTAGGCATGAGAAGATTTTTAACCCCCAAGAGATTCAGGGATATTGTGTATATGCTTTTTAAAGAGAGTTTTGAATACATAGTTGACTAAACATGTGTTGCTAATTCTGAAACATATGTTTCTATTATATAGGTTGAAACCTTATAGATTTGCATAAAAACGCCATCATGTTCAAAAAAAATCCCCCCTTCAAGTTAATAGTATTTTTATTTATGTCTGTCAATATATCTGTAACTAGTTGTAGTAGTAATGATGGGAGCGATGTTGAAACAGAAGAGCCCAAGGATAATATAGACCCTACTATAGCATGTATTTCAAATATTAGTGAAGTTGTGGATGCTTCATCAAATGGTAAAGAGGTAACATATACTACACCAGTTGGTTCTGATAACCTACCAGGAGCTGTCACTTCACAAACAAAAGGTTTAGCATCTGGTGAGGTATTCCCCGTTGGAACTACCACAAATACATTTCAAGTAAAGGATGCAGCTGGCAATACGGTATCTTGTAGTTTTGACGTTGTAGTAACAAGAGACGAACCTTCATCAAATGCCCCTTACTTTATAGGGTCTGCTGATCCAGCTCCTTCTGGTAAATCATGGAGTAAAGTAGAAAACTTATCTGATGAGTTTGATGATGGTATTTTTGACGAAAGTAAATGGTTAAACACAGATCCAAAGAGATGGATTGGGAGAGCTCCAGGGATTTTCAAGAAAAATACAATGACAGAAACTGAAAATAATCTTAGACTAACAGCCTATAAGTTGGATACACCAGAAATGGTAAATGGTAATACATTTACACATGCAGGGTCATATATTGGTTCCAAGGCAGCAGCGCAGGTTGGGTATTATTTTGAATGTAGAATGAAGGCTAATAAAACGTTTATGTCCTCTACATTTTGGTTAATTAATCATAGAAATGAAGGTACAGGTTGCGATAGAAGAGTTACAGAATTAGATATTCAGGAATGTGTAGGACAAGTTACAGCAACTGCAGATTGGGCTTTGCAATTTGATGAAACTATTCACTCTAATACACACAGTAGACAAGCTGATTGTCCAGCAACAGGAACAGGATCTGTGGGAGGTAATACCGAAGTAGGAGGGAAAGTATGGTCAGATTATCATATTTATGCCGCTTGGTGGAAAAGTGCAACCGAAATAGAATTTTATTTAGATGGTAAAAAAGTGTATACGGCTATTCCAAAAGCAGATTTTGATTTACCAATGTATTTAAGAATGGTTGTTGAGACATATGACTGGAACCCTGTTCCTTCTGATGGGGGTATGACAGGAACCGAAGAAGAAAGAACAACCTCTTATGATTGGGTAAGAACGTGGGAATTAAAATAAAAAAATTAAAACCAAGCATGTGATACCGAATGCATGTGCTTGTTAACTCCTTAGCTTTGAAATACTATTAAATACTAAGGGTATACATTATTTAATTTGCTTTATGCTCTTGTATGTTATTCAACATATCTTCTAAACAGAGTGTAAGGATTGATATATAGATTTAAAAGTTTAAAAAACTTAACCAATTCTCAGGTAAGTTTCACTGAAAACAAGGTAATTTAAGAAAGAAGGAACACTTATTTTTATTCTGAAAAGATTGAAACATCATTTAATTAGAATAAATCAAACTGAGAAATGAACTTACAATATATTTTGCTTGGTTTAATTTTGATAATATCATGCAAATCAAATACCAATAAAGATGAGAAGGAAGAAAAATTGATAGAAGAGTCAAATAAAGAAGAAGAGGTTGCTAAAGAAAATAGTAAAGAATTTATAACCTTTTGTTTTTATCAATTAGATGATAAATATTCGAATGAAAATGATAGTATTAAAATACAAGAATGGATAAAAAAAGAATCCGACATCATAAAAACAGGAAAGCTTAACAGTAATGATTTATTTGATCATAATGCTGGTGGGCCTAACGGTGCAGAATGGAATGCTGGGACTCATATCTATCTGGTAATACAACAGTCACCACCTTCTGTAACTGAGAACCCAAAAATATGGATCAATGGAAAACCTTTTTATGATAAAAGCATCTATGAATCAAAAGACCTAAAATGGTTTCTCATCAGAAAAGAATATTGGTATAATCAATTAAGAGATGTAAATTCTGCAGATATCAAAGATTTATATCCTGATCAAGAAATTCAAAACGCCATTAAAAATGAAGAATATGAACCTTATGTTGGACAAGTGCTAAGGTTTGATATTAGTTATGAGAATTTACATCGAATAACCAAATATTTTCATGTAGCTTATGGAGAATGAAATTTTAGATTATGAAAACCAACTATCGATCAGGGTTTTTATTTCTGATTTTGCATGTCTAAGAATTGAGTTTAATTGGTCTCTATTTTGATCAACTCCAAAAGCCAAAATCTGTTCTGTAGGAATGCCTATGAAATCAAAATTTTGTTTAATCGTAGATGAAGCATATTCTTTAACATTATTCGAAGTATTATAATCAAAACCACTTACTATAATTGATAAAGCTTTTTTATTGGCACAAAGACCTGTAAATCCGGTTTTGGGGCTAAAAGAAAATGTTTTGTCACTAACAATAATAGCATCTATCCAAGCTTTTACGGCAGCTGGCATTGTAAAATTATAAATTGGAAAAGCCAGTACAATATTGTCAACTTCAAGCACTTGTTCTATGAGTTTATGATGATTCGATAGAATTAAGAGTTCTGTTTCTGAAAAATCTCTTTTGCCTTGATTCCATTGCATTATTAAATTCAAATTTTTTGTTAATAATAAATCAGGTGGGGTTTCGGCTAAATTTAGATGCCTTATTTCTGTTTTTCCTTTAGCTAGTTTCACAAATTCATCAAATAAAATTTTTGTATAAGAGCCTTTTCTGGGAGTGTAATTTATTACTAATGTCTTTGTCATGTTTTTATTTTTGAACAAATGTAAATTCAATCAATTAATAATTTTAATTATTTTTGTTTGATTATTTATAATAAATGTTATGATTAACTTGGAGTGGTTGAGAACTTTTAGGGCTATATATGAATGTAAAAATATTACAGAAGCTTCATTAAAATTAAATATGACTCAACCAGGGGTTAGTAAACATTTGTCAGCTCTCGAAAGCCATATTGGCAAAAAGTTGTTTGAAAGGACTACCAGAAAATTAGCACCTACCGAATATGGGAAATTTTTGTATTCACAAGTTAATAATCCATTACAAGAATTAGAGAAGGTAGAGTATTATTCGAATCAAAGAAGAAAAAAAACACGCTCTGCAATAATAATTGGTTGTACTACAGACTTTTTTAATAAAGAACTAATCCATAAAATGTATTCATTTGATATGTACATTGTAACTCATTTTGGGACAGAAAAAGAGCTAATAGAAGCTCTTGAAATAGATAAAGTTCAGTTATTAGTCGGAATAAAAAAACATGGTATTTATGATCATCAATTTGCGTATATAAAAAATGAAGAATTAGAATTAATCTGTTCTAATACTATAGATATTCCAGAAAATATAGAAAATAATGAGCGAGAACTCACCAAATGGTTGCAAAAGCAAACTTGGTTTGTCTATGACAATGATCAGAGTGATATTAATTTTTTTTGGGAGACAAATTTTAACAAGAGTCTCAAAATAATCCCGAGATATATTTTACCTTCTTATCTGGATATAATAGAGGTTTTAAAAAAGAATAATGGGTTTAGTGTAGTTCCTAAACACTTGTTTGAAAAAGAATTAAAAGATAACTTAATTAAGACTCCAATTAATTCTGCTAAAAAATCAGAACAAAAACTATTTTATTCTTATAAACTTAAGAATAGTAACTTGAAAGAAATTAATAAATTCATAGAGGGAATGAAAAACTAGTACTACTACAGAATATCTCGAATTATTAATAAAGGTTTTTTTAGAGAATCATCACAGGTTTTCGGTCTTACCATTATAGTACAGATCAATACAAACACAATAGAGATTGTTTTTATTGAGAACAGGAGTCTAAATAATATTTAGAAAAACGAAAGCCGTTCCTCCCCAGGAACGACTTTGTTCATCATTGCTTATTATGTGTTGCAATAACTACCTAACCAACTAAAAAAGGTTTTGTATAGATCTTAAAATTTAAAGCTTACCCCTGTGTAAACTCCAAAATAATAAGGTTTAAAATTACCGGCATTATTATTAAATGCGTTAAATTGATATTTAAAGATGGGTTCGAGATTAATCTCGAACTGATCTGATATTTTATAATCAACACCAAGTCCGATGTTACCTGTAAAACTTAAATCATTAAGATTATTGGCTTCACCAATAGAAGTTTCAAAATCTCCGGCCTCTAGGGAAACCTCGTTATCTTGTAAAAATAATGTGCTAAAACCGCCAATCATATTGACACCAAACTTTTTGTCTACTAAGGAATACTTCATTTCCATAGGAACTTCTATATATGCAATACTCTGATTGATTAATCCAACATTTTGAGTTTGGTCTAGTGCATTTCTGTTAATATCAAAAGCTTCAATATCTCTTGTGTTTCCAATATCAGAGATAAGAATTGCTCCGGCATTTTCATTATAATTTACACTTTCTAGGTTTTGTCCAACAGCAGAAGGAGCAAAACCAACACCATTTGTATTGTAGCTTAAATCTACCTTACTTACTCCTGAGCGGACACTAAGTTTTTTAGTAATAGCATAAGAAACTTGAACTCCATAACTCATATTTACCTGTCCATTTTTGTTGTTGTCAGCAAATTGAGGATCAATCGGAGATCCATCTCCAATAGAATTGTAATATACGGGAGCTATGTTTGGTGAAATATTCCATTTTTTTGAAGATGATGGGGTTTCAACAACCTCTTCTTCTTGATTTACTACATCAAAGATGGACTTTTTACCTTTGTCATCTAGATGTTCAGATTCTTCAGGAACGGTATTATTTTCTTTATTTCTTTCAGTATTGTTAGTATTCTTTTCGGCTATAGCATCTGTATTTGTTGCATTATTTTGATCTGGAGAGATAAAAGTAGAATGCTCTTTATCAGATTTCATTTCTTTATTTGGAGAGTTAGCAGCAGTAGAGGGCGTAGTCGAATTTTTTTCACGAATTACATCATCTTTTTCAGAACTAAAGGTTTTGCCTTTAGTATTTGTAGGAGTATTTATAGTTTTATTTCTTTTAGAATGATCATTACTTTTTTCAACTATAGCATTAGTGTTTGTTGTATTATTTTGATCTGGAGAGATAAAAGTAGAATGCTCTTTATCAGATTGTATTTCTTTATTTGAAGAGTTAGCAGCAGTAGAAGAAGTAGTCGAAATTTTTTCATGAACGATATCCTCTTTTTCAGAATTAAGAGCTTTGTCTTTAGTAGTTGTGTTTTTTAAAGAATGATCAACTATACGTTGTTCATCATTGGTAGTTGTAAGAGTATTTGTCGCATTATTTTTTACTGATTGTGATTGCTTTTCTTTAGTATCAGCAATAGTTATATTTTCCTTTGTTCCAGAAGGATCAAAATAATTGTTTTGAATTGTTTTGGTATCGTAATCATTTTTTTCTTCACTTTTATCAGAACCAGAGGCTTTTTCTTTTTCTGTATTGACTATTGGTTTTTTATTAGTTGTAGTTGTTTCAAAAGAATCATCAGGAATCTCTTCGACATTGGTTTTAGTTTCAGAATTGGTTATCGTCTGATCTTGTTGTTGGGTGGTGGTATTAAAAGGAAGGTTGCTGATACCAAATATAATAGCAATTAAAGCAGCAATACCTGCAATTCTATACCAAAAAGGAATAAGAAAAACTCTCTTTTTATTTTGGTTTTTCCGGGCTTTTATTTTCTCCCATACTATTTCATCAGGAATAACTTCAAAATCTTTGAATTTTTCCTGAAATAACCGATCTATATTTTTTTTATCATTCATCTTCGTCCTTCAATTGAGCGAACATATGGTTCTTGGTTGGTTTCTAGTTTTTCTTTTAAAATATTTCTTGCTCTGGCAAGGTTAGATTTAGAAGTTCCTATAGATATCTCAAGCATTTCAGCAACCTCCTTATGTGAATACCCATCTAGCACATAAAGATTAAATACCAATCGATATCGATCAGGTAGTTGTTGAATAATTTTAAGAAGATAATCTAATGAAACTTCATCATCGTCAATTTGTACTTCTACTTCTTCAATTTGTTCTTCGTTAATAATATCAAAAACTTTTTGTTTCCGATATTTTTGTAAAGCTGTATTTATAGTTACCCGTTTTATCCACCCTTCAAAAGAACCCTTATTTTTATATTGGGTTATTTTATCAAAAATGGTGATGAAAGCATCTTGCAGGGTATCTTCGGCACTAGAATAATCGTTAGAATATTTTAAGCAAATAGAGAATAACTTGCTACTGTATAGTCTATACAATTGTTCTTGCGCTACCGCATTTCCTTTTTTACATCCCTTTATGAGTTGGTCTAAACTCACTAATAACTTTTTTAGTTTAATTATAATACAGGTACTTCTCTAATTAAAAATTGATTATCTCCATTCTCATCTTTTCCTTGCCAAAATCTAAAAATGTAAGAATCTTCTTCTCCAACCAAAAAGTCGAAAGAAACTTCTACAAGATCTGTCATGTCTAGTTCTTCACAATTCCCTCTGTTAACCACCAAATTGATTACTGATACAGTTCTTTCGTTGGCTAATCTGTCATAATCAAACCCTGCAAAAGAATGACAATTTGATGTTCTAAAATAAGAAACAGTAATTGTATAAATCTCACCACGGTTAAATTGCTCAGGGACCGAAGCATCTTGTACCGTAACTAATTCATAAAAAAAACTAGTTTCATTATCATCATTAGAACACGTTGTAGATACAGCTACAATAAAAAATATCAATATTATTCTTATCCTTCTCATAATTGGGGTTTCGAGAAATAATACAATTATTCTATTATGTAGATGTAAGTAAGTAAATAAGGTTGCTTAGGTAAGCTTAAATTTACACTTATTTTAATTATATCAGGATATAGTTACCTTTACACATAAAAAAACCCCGAAACTTCGGGGTTTTTTTTATGGTATTAAGAAAGTTTTACTCTTTTACAATTTTTATAGCTTCAATAATTTTCTGTTCGAGCTCTTCCATAAGCTCAGGATTATCATTAAGTAATGCTTTTACCGCATCTCGGCCTTGACCAAGTTTAGTATCCTGATAGCTAAACCAAGAACCACTTTTCTTTATGATTTCATAGTCAACACCAATATCAATGATTTCTCCATTTTTAGAAATACCTTGTCCGTACATGATATCAAACTCTGCAGTTCTAAATGGTGGTGCAACTTTGTTTTTGACTATTTTTACCCGTGTTTTATTTCCTTGTACCTCGCTATTACTATCTTTAATTTGTGTAGAACGGCGAATATCCAAACGAACAGAAGCATAAAACTTTAATGCATTACCACCAGTAGTAGTTTCAGGATTTCCAAACATCACTCCGATTTTTTCACGAAGCTGGTTAATAAAGATTACAGTACAGTTTGTTTTACTAATTGAGCTGGTTAGTTTTCTAAGAGCCTGTGACATTAATCTTGCATGAAGACCCATTTTAGAGTCTCCCATTTCGCCTTCGATTTCACTTTTAGGAGTAAGTGCAGCTACAGAATCGACAACTATGATGTCAATAGCTCCAGAACGAATTAAATTATCCGCAATCTCTAAGGCTTGTTCACCATTGTCGGGTTGAGAAATAATTAAATTTTCAATATCTACACCTAATTTTTCTGCATAAAAACGATCAAAAGCATGTTCAGCATCTATAAATGCTGCGATACCTCCACCTTTTTGTGCTTGAGCTATGGCGTGCAGTGTAAGGGTTGTTTTACCAGAAGATTCTGGTCCATAAATTTCTACAACTCTACCTCTGGGATATCCTCCAACACCTAAAGCTAAGTCCAAACCAAGTGATCCTGTAGGGATAACCTCCACCTCTTGGATGGCACTGTCCCCCATTTTCATTACAGTTCCTTTTCCGTATGCTTTATCTAATTTATCTAAGGTAAGTTTTAGTGCTTTTAATTTTGCGTCTTTTTCTGTACTCATTTGTTGATCAAATATATCGGGATTTGACATTCTATTGTAAACTTTTTGCTAAAGTACTATTTCTTTTTGTAGTTGTGATATGGATTCTAAAATCGTTATTAACAACAGAATATAATGGATTTATATATAATATTTCTAGAATTATAAGAATCATGATATAGTACCTAAAAAGTACTTTTTCTATTATATCACGCAACCTTATATTTTTTTTGCATCTACTATAAAAGCAAATATGAACAAAAGAAGGAGGAAGGTGATCGATGAAATTTCTTAAAAAGGTCGTAAGACATAACCTTAACCACTCTACAATTGCTAGTATTAGCAATTGTAGAGTAGAAGGTGGTTAGCTTCGTTATTATATTGATTTAGATCGTTAAATTAAGTATTAACGAATTGGCCAAAAAAATGCCTTGAATTCTTTTCAAGGCATTTTTTATATTCAGAAAATACAATTTATTGATTTTACTTCTACAGAATTATTCTCATATCTAGACTTTCATAATAGATATGTAGTATCCGTTTCATTTTTTGGGACTTGGGTTTTAAAGTTAGATAGGGTTTTTTTATAAAGAGAAAGTAAAGTTGAATCTAGTATTGGACCCTGAGATGAAAATAAAAATTATTTGTACTTTTGTGCGAAATAAATTATTCTTTTTAACTTAAAACGTAGGTATAGCATGCAACTGTACAACAAATTAAGCGCAAAAGAAAGAGCAGCTCTTATCGATGAGGCGGGTACAGACCGACTTACGCTATCTTTCTACGCATACGCAAATATTGGTAATCCAGAAATCTTTAGAAATCACCTTTTTATTCATTGGAATGAACTCGATGTCCTTGGTCGAATTTATGTAGCCAAAGAAGGAATTAATGGGCAGTTATCTGTTCCTGCGCCTAATTTTTTGGCTTTCAAAAAACACTTAGATAGTATTACCTTCCTGGAAAATGTACGTCTTAATATTGCACGAGAACAGGATGCAAAATCCTTTTTAAAACTGAAAGTAAAAGTGCGTAACAAAATAGTTGCAGATGGTCTTAATGATGATACTTTTGATGTGACTAATAAAGGAATACATGTAGATGCTTCGGCATTTAATCAACTTATAGAAGATCCAGATACTGTATTGGTTGATATGCGTAATCATTATGAGAGTGAAATCGGACATTTTAAAGGAGCCGTTACACCAGATGTTGATACGTTTAGAGATTCTTTGGATATTATAGAAGAAGATCTTAAAGAACATAAAGAGGATAAAAAACTAGTAATGTACTGCACAGGGGGTATACGATGTGAGAAAGCTAGTGCTTATTATAAACATAAAGGATTCAAAAATGTATTTCAATTAGAAGGAGGAATCATAGAATATGCAAGACAAGTAGAAGCACAAGGTCTGGAAAACAAGTTTTTAGGAAAAAACTTCGTTTTTGATCACAGAAGAGCAGAACGTATATCAGAAGATGTAATTGCTAACTGTCATCAATGTGGAGAGCCATGCGATACTCATGTAAACTGTGATAATGAGGCGTGTCATTTACTATTTATTCAATGTTCAACATGTGCCGAGACCTTTGAAAATTGTTGTTCGACAGAATGCATGGAGATTAATAGATTACCATTCGAAGAACAAAAAGCTCTTAGAAAAGGCAAAGCAAATAGTAATAAAATCTTTAAAAAAGGTCGTTCTGAAGTATTGAAATATAAACAGTAATTGCTAAAATGCAAAAGATACTATGTTGATAATTTTTTTCATAGTATCTTTATCGATTAAGATATTAGATACGGTAATCGTTTCTGATTTTAGTAAGAACCATATTTGTTGTAGTGTTTAAAGCTACAGACAAATTTCAATATAGATAGAAAATATGGGGTGTAGCAGTTGTTCCTCCGGAAATGACGGGCAACCGAAAGGATGTAAGAATAATGGTACTTGCGGTACCGATGGATGTAATAAATTGACGGTTTTTGATTGGTTGTCTAATATGTCGCTCCCTGGTGGGGCAAAACCTTTCTCATGTGTTGAAATTAGATTTAAAAACGGAAGAAAAAATTTTTATAAAAATACAGAGAATCTCTCTCTAAGTATTGGCGACATTGTAGCTACAGAATCTTCGCCAGGTCATGATGTTGGAATAGTTACTCTTACTGGTGAGCTGGTTCGTATCCAGATGAAGAAAAAGAAAGTAGAAGAAGATAGCGAAGATGTTAAGAAAATCTACAGAAAAGCAACTCAAAAAGATATTGATATTTGGCAGAAAGCGCGTGATCGAGAAGAGAGCATGAAAGTGCGTGCACGTGAAATTGCGATTAGATTAGAACTCCAAATGAAAATTTCTGATATCGAATTTCAAGGAGACGGATCTAAGGCTACTTTTTATTATACTGCAGAAGAACGTGTAGATTTCAGGCAATTGATTAAAGAATTTGCCCATGAATTTAGCACAAGAATAGAAATGCGTCAAGTAGGTTTTAGACAAGAAGCAGCTCGATTAGGGGGTATTGGTTCTTGTGGGAGAGAGCTTTGTTGCTCAACATGGCTTACCGATTTTAGATCAGTAAATACTAGTGCAGCGAGATACCAACAATTGTCTTTAAATCCACAAAAACTGGCAGGTCAATGTGGAAAATTAAAATGCTGTCTTAACTACGAGTTAGATGCTTATATCGATGCATTGAATAGTTTTCCTAAAACTGAAACAAAACTCAAGACAGAAAAAGGAACAGCAGTATGTCAGAAAATCGACATTTTTAAAGGAGTATTGTGGTATGCTTATGAAGGAGAATGGATGAATTGGCATAAAATAACCGCCGAAGATGTAAATGAAATTATTGCATCTAATATAAATAACGAAAAAGTAGCAAGTCTGGAAGATTTTGCTTCTGAACTTATAGAGGATACTAAAACAGATTTTGAGAACGTTGTAGGACAGGATAGTCTAACGAGATTTGATCAACCTAAACGTAGTAATAGAAGAAGAAATCGTAATAAAAGGAAAAATAAAAAAAGAGGATCTTCAGAAAAACAAACTGTAGCTTCAAATAAATCAAAAGCGGGAAATTCTGAAAACAAAAACTCAAATAAATCAAACAATCAACCTAATAAAAAACGTAGGTCTAGGAATAAAAACAATGGTAAATCTTAGATTTTTTTTAATAGTTTTTATTATAATTGGAATAGTTTCTTGTGATGACAAGCAGGTTTTTGATGAATATCAAACCGTAGCAGATGCATGGGAGATAAATGAGAAGGTAAGTTTTACAATACCAGAACTCGATTCTCTACAAGACTATAATTTGTTTATTAATGTTCGTAATAATAACTCTTACAGATACAGCAATTTATTTTTGATCAGTGAGATGAAATTTCCTAATGGAAAAGTAATCACTGACACTTTAGAATATCGTTTGGCCGCGCCAGATGGACAATGGTTAGGCACTGGCTTTTCTGAACTTAAAGAGAATAAATTGTGGTACAAGGAAAAAGTAAAGTTTAAAGAACAAGGACAATATATGATAACGTTACAGCATGCTATGAGAAAGAATGGTGAAGTAAATGGCATAACATCGTTAGAAGGAATAACAGATATTGGATTTAGAATAGAATACGCGCAAAACCCTTAGGATATGGCAAAGGCAACACCCAAGTCGACAAAAAAAAGAAAAAAGACTCCAGCAAATAATACCATAAAATTTATAAAAGGATTCTGGATACTATTTGGATCAGGGATATTTTTAGTTATATTATTATTCCTTTTTGCGAGTTGGGGAGTATTTGGTGAGATGCCAACATTTGAGGACTTAGAAAACCCACAAAATGACTTAGCAACTCAGATTATTTCTTCTGATGGGGTGCAAATAGGAACTTTTTTTGATGAAAACCGTACTCCTGTAAATTATAATGATTTACCCGAACATTTGGTAAACGCATTGGTAGCTACAGAAGATGCAAGGTATTATAGTCATTCTGGTATCGACGGTAGAGGTACAGTAAGAGCATTTGTCTTTTTGGGAACCAAAGGTGGAGCAAGTACAATATCACAGCAATTGGCTAAACAATTATTTACAGGAGGGTCTAGAAATATATGGGAGCGAATCACGCAAAAACTTAAAGAATGGGTGATAGCTACCCGCCTAGAGAGACAGTATACTAAAAATGAGATTATTGCTATGTATCTCAACAAGTATGATTTTCTTAATCAGGCCATAGGGATAAGTTCTGCATCTAGAATTTATTTTGGTAAAACACTAAAAGATCTTAAAATAGAAGAAGCTGCTGTATTAGTAGGAATGCTAAAAAATTCATCTTTATACAATCCATTACGCAGACCCGAACTGGTAAGAGATAGAAGGAATACCGTACTTGGACAAATGTATAAATACGGTTATATTGGCGAAAAAGAAAAAAATGCTTTGCAAGAATTACCATTACAATTAGAGTATTCTCCAGAAGGCCATAAAGATGGAACAGCACAGTATTTTAGAGAATATGTGAGAAGTTGGATGGCAAACTGGGTAAAAGAGAACCCTAAAGGAGAAAATGAAGAAGGAGATCCAGAGTATTATGATATCTATAGAGATGGGTTGCGAATTAATGTAACTATAGATTCTCGTATGCAAAAATATGCAGAAGCAGCAGTGCAAGAACATATGTCTAACCTTCAAAAAGAGTTTGATAAGCAAGAGAAGAAAAACAAAACTACTCCGTTTAGAAACATTACAGAGGCAGAGAAAGAATCAATTCTCAAAAGAGCGATTAAAAGTTCTGCAAGAAGAAAGAAAATGCTTAGTGCTGGTAAAAGTGAGAAAGAAATCAATGCATCTTTTGACATAAAGACAGAGATGACCATATTTAGCTGGAAAGGTGATATTGATACCATTATGACCCCGAGAGATTCAATTTTATACTATAAAAAATTCTTACGATCTGGGTTAATGTCAATGGAGCCACAAACGGGGCATGTTAAAGCTTGGGTAGGAGGGGTTAACTATACACATTTTCAATATGATCATGTGTACCAGGGGGCACGTCAGGTTGGATCTACATTTAAGCCTTTTGTGTATGCTACGGCAATAGATCAGCTTAAACTTTCTCCTTGTGATACACTACCATTGTCACAAATAACTATTTCTGCAGGTAGTCATGGAGTTACAGAAGATTGGACTCCTAAAAATAGCGATGGAGAATATACAGGATACCTAAGCCTTAAATCTGCTTTAGCAAAATCTGTGAATACAATTTCTGCTCGCTTAATGGATAAAATAGGTCCAGAACCTATTGCCCGGTTAGCCACAAAAATGGGAGTAAAATCGCCAATTACACCAGTCGCTTCGATTGCACTAGGATCGGTAGATTTAAAATTATCAGAAATGGTAGGCGCCTACAGCACCTTTGCAAATCAGGGAATTTATACTAAACCTGTTACGATTACCAGTATTGAAGATAAAAATGGGGCAATATTGTATCAATTTGTTCCAGAAACCAAAGATGTAATTAGTAAAGAAGCAGCCTATGTTACTATTAATTTAATGGAAGGAGTTACACATTCAGGCTCAGGAGTGCGTTTACGAACAGGGGCTTCTTCAAGATATGATTTAAAAAATGTAGTTACTGGACATCCCTATCAATTCACAAATCCAATTGCAGGTAAGACAGGAACGACCCAAAACCAAAGTGATGGTTGGTTTATGGGAATTGTTCCAAACTTGGTTACAGGAGTATGGGTTGGTGCAGATGATAGAGCAACACATTTTCAGACTACCAAATTCGGACAAGGAGCTACAATGGCATTGCCAATCTGGGGATTGTATATGAAAAAATGCTATACAGATAAGACTTTGGAGGTTTCTACAGGTGCATTTCCTAAGCCAGAAGAACTAACTATTGAAGTAGATTGTAAAGTCTTTAGAGAGAGTAATATTCAAGATGAAAATATAGATGAGTTTAGTATGTAAAGAGGACTTTGTTCATCGATTAAATTATTCATAAAACTATCTTATTTCAAACGATCTAATCCTATTTTTTTAGTACTTTTAGTCTGCTAAAATTAGAACATTATGATTCGTAAAACGGTACCCAATGTTACCGAAGCTTTGACAGGAGTCAAAGATGATATGACCTTTATGTTGGGAGGGTTTGGGTTATGTGGTATTCCAGAAAATGCTATCGCAGAACTTGTAAAACTCAATATTAAAGGACTTACTTGTATATCAAATAATGCAGGAGTAGATGATTTTGGATTAGGGCTTTTACTTCAGAAAAAGCAAATCAACAAAATGATTTCTTCCTATGTTGGAGAAAACGATGAATTTGAACGACAAATGCTAAGTGGAGAATTGGATGTAGAACTTATCCCACAAGGAACACTGGCAGAACGATGTCGTGCTGCACAAGGCGGGTTTCCTGCATTTTATACTCCAGCAGGTTACGGTACCGAAGTAGCAGAAGGAAAAGAAACAAGAGAGTTTAATGGTAAAATGTATGTGTTAGAACATGCATTTAAAGCTGATTTTGCATTTGTAAAAGCATGGAAGGGAGATGAAGCGGGAAACCTTATTTTTAAAGGAACCGCTAGAAATTTTAACCCTTGTATGTGTGGAGCGGCAAAGATAACCGTAGCCGAAGTAGAAGAATTAGTTCCTGCAGGAAGTCTTAATCCTGATGAAATACATATCCCTGGGATATTTGTACAACGAATTTTTCAAGGAAAAGACTACGAAAAAAGAATAGAACAACGTACAGTACGTACAAGAGAATAATTTTTGATATTTTAAATTTTTAAACACATAAATCATGGCGGTATTACGATTAGGAGATGAGGCACCAAACTTTGATGCACAAACTACAGAAGGTGAAATTAATTTTCATAACTGGTTAGGGGATAACTGGGGAATTCTTTTTTCGCATCCAGCAGATTACACCCCTGTTTGTACAACAGAATTAGGAACGGTAGCAAAATATACAGAAGAATTTAATAAGCGTAATGTAAAAGTGGCTGCGTTAAGTGTTGATGGTGTAGAATCTCATCATGGATGGATAAAAGATATTAATGAGACACAACATACTACAGTTAATTTTCCGATTATAGCTGATGAGGATAGAAAAGTATCAGAGCTGTATGATATGATCCATCCTAATGCAGATAGCCAATTAACGGTGCGATCTGTTTTTGTAATAGGACCAGATAAGAAAATTAAACTTACTATTACTTATCCGGCATCTACAGGTAGAAATTTTGATGAATTATTACGCGTTATAGATTCACTTCAATTAACAGCATATCATAAAGTGGCAACTCCAGCAAATTGGAATCACGGAGAGGATTGTGTTATTGTTCCTTCTGTAACTAATGAAGAAATCCCTAATCTATTTCCTAAAGGACATAAAGAAATCAAACCATATCTTAGGATGACACCACAGCCTAATTTGAATTAATCAAAACTTTTATATGAAGCTAGAATTTACGTGTTCACAATGTAAAATTCAGAACAAATTCGTTCCAGTCGTTTCTACAAGAGGACAATTACAAATGCAAGTTGGGGATGAGGTTGAGGTTGAGTGTAAGTATTGTAATAGAAAAGATAAAAAACATATTAATAGAATTGATGCAGTGGTAGATAATAAAAAGATTTTGATTGTATTCATTATAAGTATGGTGATTTCGGTTGTTTTATTTTTTATGTTTGGACTGATAGGATCTTTGGTAATATCATTACCTATATTAATGTGGATTCAGGAAGGTAAATCAACAAGTGATTTTAATTCATATAAGATTAGAAGAAAATAGATATGCTTGATAAAAACGGAATAGCAAAACGTATCGCTAAAGAGCTTAAAGACAAATATTTTGTTAATTTAGGAATCGGTATACCAACGCTGGTGGCAAATTATATACCACAAGGTATTGAAGTCGAGTTTCAGAGTGAGAACGGAGTTTTAGGAATGGGACCTTTTCCATTTGAGGGAGAGGAAGATGCAGATGTCATTAATGCTGGAAAACAAACCATTACTACTATGCCTGGTGCATCATTTTTTGATTCGGCTATGAGTTTTAGTATGATTAGAGGTCAGCATGTAGATCTGACCATCCTGGGAGCAATGGAAGTTGCTGAAAACGGAGATATTGCAAATTGGAAAATCCCTGGTAAAATGGTAAAAGGAATGGGAGGAGCAATGGATCTAGTCGCAAGTGCAGAGAACATTATTGTAGCCATGATGCATACCAATAGGGCAGGAGAATCTAAATTACTTAAAAGATGCTCGCTTCCTCTTACAGGAGTAGGTTGTGTTAAAAAAATAGTTACTAATTTGGGTTTTCTTGAAGTGACCAATGACGGTTTTAAACTTTTAGAAAGAGCCCCTGGAGTTTCTGTTGAGGATATTAAAAATGCAACCGAAGGAAATCTCATAATTAAAGGAGATATTCCTGAAATGATATTGGATTGATTTAATCTAATTCTTTTGATATCCTAACGAATAATAATTAAAGGTTTACGGATAATAAATTAATAAAAGAAACGTTTGATATAAAACAGTACCAAATTGCTCTTCTTTGAAAGAAAAATACTACACTTTCAATGGTTTTTCTATTGTCTTAAACCTTTACTTTAACCTGTAAAAACAAGCTCCACAACCTTAAATGTTAAAATTTTGGGTATTTTGTCGATTTATTACGTATTTAAACGCTATTATTGAAAATAATTTGCATATTAGTGTCCCCTTAAAAAAGAATGCCCCCTATTAACATTGTTTTTTGAGATTAAAATAAATTATTAACCCACACAAGTTTCCCCTATTATGAAAAAGCGTATTAATCGTATACAGAGATCAGTTAGACCCACAATGGAATTGATTTCTAATTGTATGTATGTTGCGAAGAAAGTATTTTTGTTGATGTGATTTTTTGTTGTTAATCAGTCGCAACCTCCCCAAGTCGCGATGAATTAAACCTGTTAGACTTACGTAGCTTAACAGGTTTTTTTATTTCGACCGATTAGATGATTACGACGCTTAAAAATTTATGAAGTTCAGATAGAGAATAGTTTCTAAAAGTATCAAAATAACCTTAATTCAGTATAGTTCAAATACCTAATAAGGTAATTGATGTATAAAAAAACTAGCAAATCAACTTATATTTATCCTATAAATAAAACGAGTTTTTTAGACCAACTAACATTAACAATACATCAAGCTCAATTAATTTTTTCAAATATTGAATACTATACTATTAGGTTTTGCAATTCTTGCCAGTGGAATTATAGGATATTTTATCAGTATCTCATTGGTCACCACTCCTTTTTATAAAAATCCCGCAAATAACTATCTCTCTCTGTCATTGTTCTTGCTAACAAGTTTGACTTTGTTAGGGTGGTTTAACATAGAAGATACGGTTTTAGAATTTTTAAACAATCCTGTATTGGAGTACCTGGTAGGAGTTACTCTATTTACCTATTTTCTAATTCAAATTGAACATAAGTACCTTAAACAAAGCTGGTATAAATGGCTTTATCTTCCTTTTATTGGCGCTTTGATTATAGAAACTATTCTTTATTTAGATACTATTTTTAACTTCTATAATTCAGATTTTGTTGATCTGCAATTGCATATTATGGATAATGGATCATTTTTCTATAATGTTTTTTTGATCTTTTGGGGGAGGAAATTAATAAAAGGTTCTAAGACTATTTCAGAAGATAAAAAGCGTTGGCTGTTAAGATTAAACCTTTTTATGATATACATTATTATTATGTGGCTGTTGTCTACCATAGAATTCTATGTATTCGATTCAGAATATGCTACAAGTTTTCTATGGGTACTGCTTTCTTTTTTATCGTGGTGGGTGTTGTATTACGGAGTGTTCAGACTACAATTAGTAGTGCAAAAAGACGAAATACACCAATATTTAGTTTCAAAAAAGACAAATAGTACTAAGACAAAAAAGAAAATAAACGAAATTAAAGTTTCCAAAATTATTAGTCAATTATATGAGATGATGGATGAAGAGGAACTGTATAAAAACCCTCTTTTGAGTAGATCAGACCTGTCAAATCGATTAGAAACTAGCGAAAGATATTTATCGCAAATTATAAATCAAGAGCTTAACAAAAGTGTGATTCAATTTGTGAATGAATATCGAATTGAAGCGTCTAAAAACCTATTGCAAAATCCAGTATTTAATAAATATTCTGTTGAGGCGATTGGTATGGAGGCCGGTTTTAAATCTAAAAGTGTTTTTTATAGTACTTTCAAAACCAGTGAAGGAGTATCGCCTGGTGCTTACAGAAAGCTTCAAAAACAGTCCTAATTTATATAATTATCCCGTATTAGGACTTCTACAATTCTAAAATTGCATTTTTATTTTTTTGATTCAGATACTTTTACTTCGGTTAATCAAAAAAACATAATAATGACTAAAATAGTTTTTGCCTCCTTTTTAGCAATGAGTTCTTATTTAGGGTTTTCTCAAAATGAAAAAGACATATCGGTAGAAAAATCAGTTTTGGTATTCAAACAGGATTATTAGGTATATGGGCGCACAATGAATTAAAATTATCAAATCAAATTGCATTACGAAGTGAAATATGTTTTGGAGGTCTTAATACATCAAATATTAAACCTGTAATAGCATTAGAACCTCGTTGGTATTACAATCTAAAAAAACGGCTGATAAAAATAAAAGAATAGATGGCAATATTGGATATCGTTTTTAGCAATTTTCATAATCCTTAAATAGCAAAGAATACCGTTTTCTTTGGATCAAGTGTTTTTTGAATAGATGATCAAACGTTACAATTTTCAACTATAATAATTTCAAAAATAAAACTATGATGAATTCATATATCAACATAAAAACAGAAACAATAAAGTATGTTAATGCGTGTTTGCTAATACTCATTTTATTAATTTTTACCGCTTGTCAATCTGATGATGACATGCCTGCTACGCCACAAGATTCAACCAATGGATTTTGGTCAATAGCAGATAAAGGTTGGATTTTTGAATTTACCGATGGAAATGATGTGTTTTACAACACAAATGCTGCTGGTTGCTCAATTCAAAACGATGATTTTGTTCTTCAGGATTTCTTTGGATTTGACTTTGATCTTATCAGCGAAAATGAACTTGTTGCCTCTTCAGAATTATCAGATTCTGAAATAAAATTTGTTCGATTACCAAATCAGAATCCAAACTGCCTACCTGATCAAATTTCTGACACAGAAGACCCTCAAGTAAATTTTGATCATTTCTGGAACATCTTTAATGATTATTATGCTTTTTTTGAAACAAGAAATATTGATTGGTCTCAATATGAAGGTTTACGAGATCAAATAACAGCAGAAAATTTTTATGATACTTTAGAAGAGTTAGTCTTTTTATTAGAAGATGGTCATGTAAGTATTACAGATGAAAATAATGCTATTCAAATTGAATCAGGAAATCCTAAATTATATGAAAGATTAAATGCTAACCTAAGTGGAGATCTTATCATAGAGAATGGGGACGATTATGATGCTCTTTTCAATCAAAAAGCGATAACAATAGTATCAAAATATTTAGGAGGAGATTTTGAAATAGATGAGAGAGAGAAGATTATATGGGGGTTGATTAATGATGATGTTGGGTATATTCTTGTTTCGGCCATGGAAGGATATGGAACAAATTTTAATAATGAATTATCTACATTAAATACTGTTTTAGATACGATAATGAATGATCTTAAAGAATCTGGGGTTTCTAAACTAATTCTCGATATGCGTTTTAACGATGGAGGATATGATACTGTAGCTTTAAATATGGTATCCCGTTTTATGGATCAGGAGCGAGTTTCATATTATAAAAAAGCTAGATTAGGTGATGGTTTTACAGAAAATAAACCCTTTTCTGTTGGGCCACGCGGGGATTTTCAATTCACTGGAGATATTGTATTGCTTACAAGCCCTTTTACCATAAGTGCAGCAGAACTTTTTACATTATGCATGAAAGATTTACCGAATGTAACCCTAGTAGGAGAAAATACAAATGGCGCTTTTTCTACTATTCTTACGCATGTATTGCCTAATGGAGCAGAAATAGGATTATCAAACGAAATATATAGTGATGCACAAGGAGAAGTATTTGAAGCTATTGGAATTGGACCTGAAAATCAAGAAAATCGAGTGCCATTTTTGTCAACTATAGATTTTCAAGAAGAAAAAGATAGCGGAATAGAACGTGCTTTTGAATTGCTAAACAATTAGACGGTATCTATGGCGTTGTTTACCTAGAGCGGTAAACTGCTATACGACGTAACGTAACTAAAATTATGAGAAATGTTTTCATATTCACTTTAACATGTTTCGGCTGTCTGTCTGCTCAACAGAATAATGTGACCACAGTAAGAGATGGTTTTATTGGTATTGTAACAGATGGTAGGGCGGCTGGTCAAGGTGATGTTGGGGTAGGAACATCTACCGATGCTTTTTCTCAATTTTGGAATCCTGCAAAACATGTGTTTTCTGATAAAGCATGTGAAATAGGAATTACTCAAGTTCTTGGAAATAACCAAGAGTTTAATGAGCTTAATCAATTAAATCTAAGTTTTTATAATAAACTCGATACCCGCAGTGCCTATGGCTTAGGTTTTCGAGGTTATGCTTATGAAATCAGTAAATTTGTGGCATTCAGAACTAGAACTATTCAAGCCGCTCTAGAATTATCTATAGATGGTTCTTATTCGCTAAGATTGAGTGATACGTTTGCAATGTCGGTTGGGGGGCGTTTCATTTTATTAGAGGATAAAGTTCTTCTTTTAGATGAGTTTAGTGATGTATCAAGTCTATATGGTATCGATGTTTCAGGATTCTATTATGGAAATGAAATAGCATACAAGAAATTTAATGGTAGATGGAGAGCAGGGTTTCATTTTTCCAATTTAAGAGGGAGGTCTTTAAATGACAATAAACCTATTGAAATTTATGCTCCTTCTACTCTAAGTATAGGAACAGGTTTTGACTTTATTTTTAACCAGGAAAAAATACTTGGGATTACTACAGAGTATAAAACATTACTTGATTCATATGTTGAGAATACTAATGGAGAAAACCTTGGTTTTGGTTTAGAAGGCTCGGTAATAGCATTGGGCTTAGAGTTTGCATATAAAGAAAAATTAATAGCAAGAAGTGGTTATTCTCATGGTATAAATCGACTAACAGATTCTTTTGTCTCTATTGGCGCTGGTTTCAAAGGAAAATATGTTGATTTAGACGTTGCTAGTTTATTAGGACTATCAGAAGAAGAGAACCCAATACGAGAAAAGTTACGTGTATCGTTGAGTCTTAATTTAGAAGAAATTTTATAGAGCAGAAGGAGTCGCTATTTTTATTTTGGTTATGATGTTATATGAAAATGTATCTACCTGCTTTTAGGAATTGCCTGTATTAACTTTTTAGTATATTCTTTTTGTGGGTTTTCATATATTGTATCTGCATCTCCTTGCTCTTCTATTTTACCACTATTCATTACCAATAATTGGTCAGACATGTATTTTACCACAGCAAGATCATGAGAAATAAAAATATACGTAAACCCAAAATTATCTTTTAATTCATTTAATAGGTTAAGTACCTGAGCTTGTACAGATATATCCAGTGCACTTACAGATTCATCACATATAATGAGCTTTGGCTGTAAAGCTATGGTTCGGGCAATACCGATGCGTTGTCTTTGTCCTCCGCTAAATTCATGTGGGTAACGGTTAAAATGTTCCTCGCTAAGGCTTACTCGGTTTAGCAATTCTAATACTTTTTCTTTTCTTTCTGCATCATTCTGATATAACTTATGAGCTTGCATAGGTTCCATGATAGCTTTTCCTACGGTAATTCTTGGATTAAGAGATGCAAAAGGATCCTGAAATATAAGTTGGATTTCTTTTCGAAGAGACCTTATTGTAGAGCCTGATAATCGTGTAATATCTTCACCTTTATAAATAATTTGACCTTTATTTGCTCTGTCTAATTGTAAAATGGTATTTCCCAAAGTTGATTTTCCACAGCCTGATTCTCCTACAAGCCCCAGGGTTTCGCCTTCATATAGTTTAAAACTTACATCATCCACGGCTTTAAACTCTGCTTTGCCAAATAACCCTACTTTAGAAAAGTAACTTTTTTCAACATTAAGAACTTCTAATAAAGGTGGATTGCTATATAAGTTTTGATGATTTTGAGCTCGCTTTTCTTTAGTAATCACTTCCCGGTCTTTATCACCATCATCAAGAAAATCGGCTATAGTTGGTAGTTTTTTAAACCTGATATCCATAGGAGGTCTTGCATTAATTAGCGCTTTGGTATATTCTTTTTCGGGATTATGAAATATATTGTGTGTCGTATTGTATTCTACCATTTTCCCTTGATACATGACAAGAACGTGATCTGCTATTTCTGAAACCAGAGATAGATCATGTGAAATAAATAGAACACTCATTTTGTATTCTGCCTGTAAGCTTTTAAGCAACTCAATAATTTCTTTTTGTACAGTAACATCAAGTGCTGTGGTTGGCTCATCAGCAATTAGTAGTTTTGGTTTACACGCAATCGCCATAGCAATCATAATTCGTTGCTTTTGACCACCACTTAATTGATGAGGGTATGAAGTATAAGCACGAACAGGGTCAGGAAGTTTTACCTTATGAAACAAAGAAAGGACCTCGGCTTTTATCTCGGTTTTGGATAAGTCAGTATGTTGATGCAGGATTTCGGCAACCTGTTTTCCACATTTCATAGATGGATTCAAAGAGCTCATAGGTTCCTGAAAAATCATAGCTATCTCATTACCACGAATTGATCTATATTCTTTTTGATTAAGACCAGTTAGAGATTTGCCATCATAATTAATGTCTCCTTTGGTGATATTCGAGATTTTATTGGGGAGCAAACCAAGGATGGCAAGAGATGCTACCGATTTACCACTACCAGATTCTCCTACAACTCCTAAGATCTCGTTTTTTTGAATACTAAAAGATAGATCAAATAGAACTTGATTTTCTTTGTCTTCTGACAAAAAAGAGACGCAAAGATTTTGCACAGAAAGTAATGTAGAATTGTCCATAAAGTAAAAGCTAGGTAAATTTAGGAAATTCGAAGCTTTTTGAGATTTCTTTTTACAACTATTTTGGTGCGATATTTGCTATCTTTATGGTTCAAAAAATAATATGAGGCTACTAAGACTTTCTCTTCGTACACGAATTTTTATCTCGATGACTTTATTGATTTTTCTAGCTTCAATATTGATTGCAGCTGTTACTGTTTATCAATATAAAGAAGAAGCAGAAGAATATCACAGGGAACGTTTAGAAAGAAAAGAAGAACGAATACAAATTGCTATTGATAATGTTTTAAAGAGTACAACATATCCTGTAGAAGAAGATAATATAACCCTTATTTTTAGAGAAAAGAATCGTATTTATCAGATTTCAGAAGAACATTCATTGCCAATTAATATCTATAGTCTTTCTGGTAAGTTATTGATCAAGTCAGAAGCAGCTTTTATAAAAGACACAGTGCAATTGAACTCATTGATTATAGATACACTTTCTTCTCAATTTGATAAGAGATACCTGGTGGAGTCTGAGAGGAATGAGGGGAAATTTTTGACTTCCTATACTTATATTACTGATCGTAAAGCAAAACCATTAGCAATACTTAATCTTCCTTATTTAGAAGATAATGATTTGATTACTAGAGAGTTATTTGAATTTTTAAAGCGTTTAGGGCAAGTATATTTATTAATGCTTTTGATTGCAATTGCATTAGCCTATTTTCTGTCTAAATATATTACAAGATCATTGAAAACAATTTCTGAAACGATTGATCAAACCCGGCTTGATAAACGAAATAAGAGAATCGAAATTGGAGATGCAAGTGATGAAATCTACTCTTTGGTGAATGCGTATAATAGCATGATTGATGAGTTAGAAGAAAGTGCTGTCATGTTGGCTAAAAGCGAAAGAGAAGCAGCATGGAGGGAAATGGCAAAACAAGTAGCGCATGAAATCAAAAACCCATTAACACCGATGCGGTTAACTGTTCAGAGTTTTCAACGAAAATTTGATGCTAATGATCCTAATATTGATCAGAAAATACAGGAATATAGCGATACCTTAATTCAACAGATAGATACAATGAGTTCTATAGCTTCTGCATTTTCTAATTTTGCGCAGATGCCTGCTCAAAAAAGTGAAACTCTGGATGTAGTAAAGATTGTAGGATTGGCACTAGATATATTTAACGAAGGATATATTGTTTTCCCTTCAGAAAAAGAAAAAATCATAGCAGAATTCGATAGAACCCAACTTATAAGAGTAGTTACCAATTTGGTAAAAAATGGAATACAGGCAATTCCAGAAGATCGTACTCCAAAAATTATTGTAGATGTTTTTACCGACGGAAATGATGTGGTAATTACTGTTGCAGATAATGGAATCGGAATTAATGAAGAAAATAAAAAGAAGGTTTTTGAACCCAAGTTTACAACAAAGACAAGCGGAATGGGATTAGGTTTAGGAATGGTAAAAAATATTGTGGAAACCTATAATGGAAGTATTACCTTTACCTCTCGGGAAGAAAAAGGAACTGTTTTTAAAGTCAGGTTTCCCAAGGAGTAAATCAAAAAGCCTCTCACAACTGTAAATTTTGAAATAATTTAATTTATACAACAATTATAGTCTCGTAAATGCGAGAAAGAAAATAACTTTTTATGTACACTAATATTCTCACATCTCAAAACAAAGGAATTACAAGGATTACAATAAACCGTCCATCAAAATTAAATGCACTTAATAAAGAAACAATACAAGAATTACATGCTGCTTTTAGAGTAGCTGATCTTGATGCTGATACCAAAGTTATTATTGTTACCGGAAGTGGAGAAAAAGCTTTTGTAGCCGGAGCAGATATCAGTGAATTTGCTGATTTTTCTGTTGCCGAAGGAGGAAAACTGGCAGAAAAAGGTCAGGAAGTATTGTTTGACTTTGTTGCGAATCTTTCTACACCTGTAATTGCAGCTGTCAATGGTTTTGCGTTAGGAGGTGGATTAGAATTAGCAATGGCTGCGCATTTTAGAATAGCCAGCGACAATGCAAAAATGGGACTACCAGAGGTTTCTTTAGGAGTGATCCCGGGATACGGCGGTACGCAGCGATTACCACAATTGGTTGGTAAAGGTAGAGCTATGGAAATGATCATGACAGCAGGAATGATTGATGCTAATCAAGCATCACAGTATGGTTTGGTTAATCATGTTACCAGTCAGGAAGAATTAATATCATTAGCCGAAAAACTGGCAGGAAAAATTATGAGAAACTCTTCTGTGGCTATTGGTGCAGCGATCAAATCGGTAAATGCCGCATACGAAGATGGAGTGAATGGATTTAAAATGGAAATCGAACAGTTTGGTAACTGTTTTGGTACCGAAGACTTTAAAGAAGGAACTACAGCTTTTCTTGAAAAACGTAAAGCAGACTTTCCTGGGAAGTAGTTAGTTTATTAAGATAATAAACATATGACCCCTATAGATTTTATCTGTAGGGGTTTGTACTTTTAAGATACAAGAAAAGATACTATTGGTTTTTAGTTGTGGAATTATTTTTTTATTTCTAAGCAATTGATTAGTTTTGAATCATAAAATAAGTTTTTGGCAAGAAGAAAAGAATATAAGGAAGAAGAAGTAATAGAAAAAGCGATGCAGCTTTTTTGGAGAAATGGCTATGAGACTACTTCTGTGCGAATGTTGGAGAAAGAGATGGGGATTAACCAATTTTCTGTCTATGCTAGTTTTGGCAATAAACAAGGAGTATTTTTAGAAAGTATAAAATGTTATAAGAAAAAAGCACAATTTGAACTCATTGATAGATTAGATAACTCTGATGGAGTAGAAGGAATAAAACAATATTTCTATAATTTTATTGAATTTTCAAAAGATAATAATAGCAATAAAGGATGCTTGCTTACTAATACAGTAAATGAACTCGGGGAGAATGCAGATACATTAATTATGTCAGAAATTGTAAAATTTGCTACAAATGTTAAGGAGTCTTTTATAAATAAATTAAGCTTTAATTCTCAAAAGGATAAGGTTACAATAGATAAACAGGCAAATTATCTTATGGTAGCATTACAAGGGTTATCTGTAGCATCAAAAATGTTTAATGCAAAACAGTTGGATGACTTTATTGAAGTTACATTCAAAAACGTGTAAGTTTTTTTATACCAAAACTAAGCAATTGCTTAGAAATATTAATTTAAATTTTTTAGTACCATGAACACATTAAAAACAATGACTTTAGAACCAAAAACAATCGAAAATGCAGATGGAGTTTCGAGTAAAATACTGGAGAATACAGAAAAAAAACTAGGTTTTATTCCCAATATGTACTTAGGTATGGCAAATAACCCTGCGTTATTAGATAGTTATGTTGCAGGGTATAATTCATTTAGGGCAAATTCTGGTTTTACTCCGCAAGAACAAGAGGTTGTATTGCTATCTGTTGCCTTTGAAAACGGCTGTGAATACTGTATGGCAGCACATAGTTTTGTAGGAGATCATATGACCAATGTGCCTGCAGAAGTAACCAATGCAATTCGTGATAATGCTGAAATACCAGATGATAAATTGAAGGCATTAAGTTTGTTTACAAAAATCGTTACTTCAACAAGAGGATTACCCTTACAAACAGATATTGATAGTTTTCTAAGTGCTGGTTATACCGAAAAACATATTCTTGGTGTTATCACGGTGGTGGGTATTAAGACAATGAGTAACTATTTTAATCATATTTTTAATACAGCTGTTGATGATGTTTTTAAAGATCGGGTATGGAAAAAAGCATAGTATAAGATCTAAAAGTATATACAGATAATGAATAAAAAGCACAACTTTTAAGAGTTGTGCTTTTTTTGCTTCAAGTAATATTATTTGTTTTTCTTATAACAGAATTAATATTCAAAGGGTCCATGTTCTTTCTCATATATAAATTACTTTCATTCCATGTTAATACATATCGTATAAAAATACTTTGGCATAAGTTTCACTGGATTCAGGGATGTATCAAAACTCTATCAAAATGTATTTTGCGACACAGATTTCTTTTTTTATAAACTTTTGGTCATTCGCGGAAACTGGTTAAAAAAAATGATGAAACAATTATACTTATTAGGGTTGCTTTTAATAAACTCAACCCTGTTAGCGCAAACTAGTACAGAAGATTTATTTTTGAAATGTTATGGAAGAGGTGATACAACTCTAGACAATTTAAACGATTCAAGTATTGACATAAATGCCCAAAATAAAACGGGTAATACACCATTAATGGCTGCTATCAGTGATCGTCCAGAAATGGTTGAACCATTAATAGAGGCAGGTGCAGAATTGGATTTTGTTAACAATAAGGGGAATACTGCTCTTATGATAGCTCTTAATTATTTCAGAAAAAATAAAGAAAGTGCTACGTTATTAATTGAAGCTGGAGCCAAAGTAAGTTTAAAAAATAAAGAAGGAAAAACAGCTCTTATGATAGCTGCAAGTCATTATAATTCTCCAATAGTCAAGTTGATTGAGGCTGGGGCCAATCTAAATTCCCAAAATAACAAGGGATATACCGCTCTTATGATAGCTGCCTCAGACAGTAAAGAGAATACTAAACTTTTAATAGAGGCAGGTGCAGAACTGGATCTTGTTAACAGTGAAGGAGATAGTGCTCTCATGATTGCAGCTAGAGGTTATAATCTTTCTATGATTAAACTCTTAATAAAGGCTGGAGCTAAATTGGATTTGAAAAATAAAGAAGGAAAAACAGCTCTCATGATTGCGATAAGAGATTATCCGGAAAAGGCAAAACTCTTAATAAAAGCAGGTGCAAAATTGGATATTGTGGATAATGAAGGGAATACTGCTCTAATGATAGCTATAGGAAAAAATCCTCTTTTTGGCATTCCACCTATAGCTGAATTAATAAAAGCAGGTGCAAAATTGGATATAAAAAATAATAGAGGGAATACTGCTCTTATGATTACTGCTAAAAAAGGATATGGAGAAAATGTTATGCCATTAATAAATGCTGGAGCTAAACTAAATCTCATTGATAAAGAAGGGAATACTGCTCTTATAATTGCCGCAAGTCGTAACGATTTTCCAATAACCGAGTTGATAGAAGCTGGTGTTAAATTAGATGCAAAAAATAATAGAGGGAATACTGCTCTTATGATAGCTGCTAAAAAAGGCTATAAAAAAAACATGAAATTATTAGCAGAATCAGGTGCAAACCTTAATGCTGCTAATTATAATGGCCAAACAGCCTTAACGATATTAAGGTTAGGTTCTTTTTCTGGTTATCATGAAGGAAAAAGACATTTTGAAACATATTCATTTTTAAAAAGTAAGGGAGCTGTAGAGCAAGATTATGTAAAATATATTGCAGAAAACTTATCAGGAAATAATGATATAGCACAAAGGGAAGTATTATTGATAAAACAAAAATTTCAAAATTTCAATAAAAATATAAGATCCTATACAGTAAAAAAGTATGTCAAAGAATCAGATGATAAATCATCATATGATAGATATAATGTTAGATATGATAATAGGGGAGATATAGTATTTTTTCAACATCAAAGCTTTAATAACGATGAATGGGGAGATAACGGATTTCATGAAAAAATGGATGAACAATATTATTTTGAAAATGGGAAGTTATATTTTTATTTTCAAAATGGAGAACTTGGTAAAGGTATAACTTATGGTAATGAAAAAGATAAAGAATTTTATCAATTAAGGGTTTATGTAAATAATGGAAAAGAGGTGATAGCGGCTTCAAAGCATCTTAATGATTCTTATGGATTAGCCCCTTCAGAATTAAATAGTATTGATAAACTCATCAATATCAAATCAGATACAGTTGATCATTTTACCGTAGATGAAATTAATGTGAGGTTTAATACTAAACATGATAAAATTAAGTATTCTTTAAAATAGATAATAATGAACTTACCCTTCAAAAGTTTCATAAAGTAAAAACAAAAAGAACTACTGCGATTTTTTTGAATTATTGTATACTATCCTATCATAAAAACTTTAATAATAAGGGTTTTAATTGATAATTGTATTGTTTTTCAAAACCTAATAAAAGAATTGCTTTATACAAGTAATCAACTATAGATAGATTTTGTATTTTTATCTATATACTTTTAAGACCATGAAAGCATTATATAGGAACCCAATAGCAATAATTCTCATTATACTTGCTATTGGAAGTTTTATCTATTTTGAGGAACAGTTGCCGGCTATTGATCTTTCTCATTTGACTCCAGGAAATGTAATGGCTATGCTCGGTTATATATCGGTAATTATGCTGGTTGTAGAACAGTTTATTGAGATCTTTGTTGATGACCCTAATCAGAAAGTAAAAATACAATGTAAAGATCGTATTACTGATATTAACAAGTTCCTGGAGCGTTTAAATAATCCAATTGATGTTGCTGCATTAACAGATCCAGAATCTACCGAAGAAAAACCTGAGTCTGCAGAAGTGGCAAAAATGATGAAAGAAAAAAAAGAATTAGAGGAGTTTCTAATGACAAGAGGATTAAAAAGACAAAGAAGAACAACGATTATTGCATTTGCGATAGGGTTAATTCTTTCTTTTTCTGGGTTACGACTTATGGCTGGAATAGTATTTAATGGCCCAGAGACAGAATTGTCAAGTATTCAAATTACGATTATTCAATCTATTGATATTGTTCTTACAGCTGGGATTATAGCGGGAGGTAGTGGTAGAGTACATCGACTTATGAAAAGAATAAAAGAGACTATGGGAGGAGGTTCGTCTATAAATAGTTTATAACGATTTATTGATAAAAATTCATTTCATCGATATATTCCCATACAGAAACAGGAAGTAATGGTTTTACATTTTTATTATTAGCAATAGAGTTACGTATAAATGTAGAAGAAATCTCCATAATAGGAGCTTTAATACGTTGAATTTTTGGATGATCCTTAAATTGAGATTCTACATTCCCTTCTGCAATACGAGGATATATATAGATGTTATGATTTTCTAGGATGACATCATAATTTTTCCACTTATGAAAACTCTTTAAATTATCTTCACCCATAATGAGATGAAATTGATCTTCTGGGTATTTTTCCTGCAAATGAGCTAGAGTATATACCGTATAATTAGGTTGAGGTAAACCAAATTCGATATCGCTGGGTTTTAGCTTTGGATATAACTCTGTAGCACGATATACCATCTCATAACGGTGATGATTATCTAATAAGGAACTTTTCTTTTTATGTGGATTATGAGGAGTCACTACCATCCAGATTTCATCGAGATCAGAGAATTCAGCCATGTGATTAGCAATGGCTAAATGACCTATATGAATAGGGTTAAATGTCCCGAAATATAATCCTATGTTTTTCAAATTATGATTAATGGAAAATAATTATTTCACATTAAATATAGTTTTTTGAAGGTGTAAATCACTTAAAGACATTAAATTATTCCCTCTTTTTTTAATTAAACCTTGTTTTACTAAATCCTCAAATTCTTTTGATATTTCTTCAAATTCCTTAGTAATATCATCCTTGGAAAACTCTTTTTCAACAAGTTTGATGGTCTCATTTAAATTTTCTTCGATAGTTTTTTCCATGACATTAAATAAATTTTCTTGTGTGTACAAAGTTACGTACTCCTCCTCGAATTACATAATCTGATAATAATTCATAATAGTTTCGAATTAATTTTCTTCTCTCTATATTGTTGCTGTAATCTTCTATTTCTAATCTAAGTTCTTTCAAAGCATCAATGTTTATTGGCCTTCCATGAGATTTCCATTTGTTATTGTCGCTTAAAAAATCTGCAATCTCTTTTGCTCTTTCAATTTTTTCAGGCTCAGTTACAGGTTGTCCTTTTAATTTCGGATTAGTTCTGTGAACATCCCAGTTTTTAAATTTAAAGTTAACCAACCACTTTTCCAATAAAGCAATGGTTAAATCTTTAGCTTGTTCGTATCCTCTTAATTCAGCTAAATCAAAATCCTTTAGTATTATAAATTCAGCTTGAGTTAAAGTGTTGCTTTGAGCTTTAGTAATGAGTTCATTTATTTTATCTAAATAACCTAAAGCTGCTACAAGTTTACCTTCTTTATTTTGTACTTGGGGATCAATAGGGCCAAGTACAGAAAAATAATCCATGAGAATATTATCTCCACTCATACAGAATATTGTTCCTGCACTATAAGCATAATCCGGAACAATAAAATTTATTTCATTATAGTGCTTTCTTAATATATTTACAAACCTTTCTACAACATTAGCACTTCCTCCACCGGTTGTTAGAATAATATATAATTTGTCTTTTTTATCTTTATCATAAGCAATTTCTTCTACAATTTTTAAGAAATCATTTTCATTTCCAGATTCAAAAGGACCATAATATGATAATATATCCGCTTTAAAGTGAGTTTCTAATTCTAATAAAAATTTATTTAAAAGATCAGTTATCGTATTATCGAGTGCTGGTTTCATTGTTTTTCTTCTAAGATAAAAACTTTTTCACTAATTGAGATACTTCTTCTTTTGCTTTTTCAAGATCATCATTGGTGACTATAGCGTCAAATTGTGGGGCAGTTGCCATTTCTGTAGATGCTTTAGCGACCCGCATATTGATCTTATCTTCAGATTCTGTTTTACGTTTTTTAAGACGAATTTTGAGCTCTTCAATACTTGGAGGCTTTACAAAAATTGCTAAAGTACGATCTGGATAGATTCTTTTGATATCCAAACCGCCAACGACATCAATATCAAAAATCACATGTTTACCACTATCCCAAAGCCGCTGCACTTCGGTTTTTAAAGTTCCGTAAAAATTATCCCGATATACTTCTTCCCATTCTAGAAATTCATCAGCTTTGATTTTGTTTTTGAATTCTCTTAAGGATAAAAAATAATAATCTTTCCCATGAATTTCAGCTCCACGAGGTTCTCGGGAAGCAGCAGAAATTGAAAATCCAAGATTTAATTCCTCTTGGTTAAGTAAATATTTAACTAAAGTAGTTTTTCCACTTCCAGAGGGTGCCGAAAGTACAATAAGTTTACCTTGGCTCATTTACAATACATTTAGCAATTGTTCTTTAATTTTTTCGAGTTCATCTTTCATCTGAACCACCAATTGTTGCATAGGTGCGTAGTTAGATTTACTACCAATAGTATTGATCTCACGACCTATTTCCTGAGTTATAAACCCTAGTTTTTTACCATTAGAATCGGCAGAATTTAATGTGGTAGCAAAGTATTCCAAATGATTTGCTAATCTCACTTTTTCTTCAGTAATGTCGAATTTTTCAAGATAATAAATCAATTCTTGCTCAAAACGATTTTGATCTACCTCTTCTTTTAGATCAGAAACAGCTTTTTGTAATTTTTCTCTTACGGCAGTCATACGTTCCGGATCAATTTGTATTACCTTTTCTAGTAATTCACCTATGTTTTTGATACGAAGGTTAAAATCTTTTTCTAATGCTTTTCCCTCATCATTTCTATAGGATTCTATTTCTACAAGTGCTGTATTAAGAGCATCGGTTATGGCTTTAAATTCCTCTTCATTAATTTGTTCACGTTCAGTTTTTAAGGCATCTGGCATTCGAACAGCCATTTTTAACAATTCTGTAGTATCACCTTGATGTACATTGGATAGTTGCCTGATGTACTCTTTTACAATAGCCTCGTTAACTTTATTTGATGTTTCTTCACCAGTAGCTTCTACATATAATCCAAAATCAACTTTACCTCTAACCAAAGTTTTTGCTATGGTATTTCTCATCTGGAGTTCCTTTTCACGGTATTGTGAAGGAATTCGAGCATTAAGGTCTAGGTTTTTGCTGTTGAGTGATTTAACCTCTATAGTGATTTTTTTTGTAGGAAGTTGTAGAACCGACTTCCCAAAGCCTGTCATGGATTTGATCATAGAATTATGCTAAAAAGTTGCACGAAGATAATGAAAAGTCTTAACAACGTCACCCTAACACATAAAACCAAATTTTATACACCTGACCATCATTATTTTTTCTCTTAACTAAGAATCAAGAATTAAATACAAATTAGTCTAAAATGTTAAATATGTAACAATTTAGTTGTTTTAGTATCAGTGTTTTAATAATTTCAACATTCAACTTAAATATATACAAATTATGAAAACTTTTAAATTAGCTATGCTGATAGTTATTGCTATTGGTATGACAAGATGTTCTAGTGATGTTGACAATGATGTTCAACAAGACAGTACAATTACTCAACAGGATATATCTTCCGAAATTTTATCAAAATTACAGAGTATGGGATTTGATATGGATAAAACATCCGTTACATCCACTAAAGGAGGATATATTGTAGATGGAGATATTTTCTTCACCGAAGAAACACTAAAAGAAGATAACTACCAAAAACAAGCTTTTTTTGGTATTGTTAATTGTAACAGAGCAGGTAATATTCGTATTCAGAATGCTTTGGGTAATAATGCCGCAGGAAGAGGATTTCAAAGAGGTATTAACTTGTGGAATAGGGTGAATAATACAACGCTTCGATTAGTAGAAGTTACCTCTAATCCTGATATTCTCGTCCGTTTGGCAAGACCTGGTGAAATAGGTGGTTGGGGTCTAGGAGAGTTTCCTACCAATGGAGTAGAAGGAGGTCTGATTATTTTGAATCTTAATGAACCTAGTATTGATGGAGATCCAGTAACGGCTAGAGAATGGGGTAATATATTAACTCATGAAATTGGACATAATATCGGGTTTCTTCATGCAGAACAAGGGTTTTTTGGAACACAGGTGCCTGGAACACCTAATAATGATACTAGTTCGATTATGACTTCTGGATCAAATCCTAGTGTGGTTTTTAATGCAAACAATGTTTCTGTAAACGATCGTAGGGCTGTAAGAAGAATGTATAGCAATAGAAGTAACAGGTTATGTAGATAAAATAAGTAATGCACTTATAAATTAAGAGGCTGTCTAAAAATAATTAGGCAGTCTTTTTGTTATCACATCTTGAGAAAAAAGTAACCTCAAAGATTAATAATCATTGTAACCTTATCTATATATTTTTCCTCTTCAAGAAAGAAATTCTCAATAAATCCAGATTCCTTGAATCCCATTTTCTTATATAATCTAATACCAGGAAGATTCGTAGCATAAACTTCTAACCAGAGTAGTTTTAATAGGGTATTTTGTGTTGACCATGTCAATACATTTTGGAGCAATAAAGTACCGATTCCTTGATTTTGCCATGCTGTATGTATACCCATACCAATCATGGCAGTATGCTCCATTTTTTTTCTCCAACTGCCTGTAAGATCAATGTTTCCGATTATATTTCCATTATTCTCTGCAATAAGTAGTAAGCAATTAGGATTCTTTTTTAGGCGTTGAATTAATGCTCCTTCTTCTTCTATGGTATTAGTGTATTCATAATCGAATAAGGGTATAGTATCTGTTTCTTTAAGATATTGACGTTTAAGATCTAATAACTTTTGGGCATCTTCTGGAGTAGCTTCTCGAATGACTACAGATTTTCCTGATTTGGTCTGATATGTTTGTGGAATAAAATTCAAGATACTTGCGATTTTACTTTGATTATTTTCTTGGGTGTTCGGGCCGGGCTATTCGTTTTATCTTTTTTTGCTTGTATACTTCGACAAGCTCAGTATGACAAGAAAAAAAGGATGCCACTTCTATCCCTAACGCAGTTTTAATTTGTACTAAGCCTCAGGGTTTTTATCCCTGATTCTTTTGTAAAGTTTGATTCCCATCATAAGTAATATAGATAGAGATATGATTGAGATGACGCCATAAATCCAGTTAACAGCATCTCTGACAACGACGAGAAAAATTACTGAAAAAAGTATAATTGTAGAGCCCTCATTCCACATTCGCATTTGATTAGAAGACCATTTTATGATATCATTTTGAAGCTGTTTGTAGATATGATGACATTTAAGATGATAAAGGATGAGTAATACCACAAAACCTAACTTAACATGCATCCATGGTTGTTCTAGCCAGCCAGGCATTAAAACCAGTAACCAAATTGCAAATAAAGTGGCTAAGATAGAAGAAGGCCATGTGATGATAAACCAAAGACGTTTGGCCATTAGCTTAAGTTGATTTCCCAGAATTTCTTTATCAGGAGATGGTTTTTGCGAAGCCTCGATCTGATATACAAATAGTCTGGGTATATAAAATAACCCTGCAAACCATGTAATCACAAAGATGAGGTGCAGGGATTTTATGTAATTATAATATTCGAGCATTTATTTTTCTACAAAAAGATAATTAAGTTGCAAGGTATTGAACTCTGTATTAAAACTTTTAATTTCTTCAGAAATTAATTTGTCAAAAGCGCTCAATTGCTCATCAATCTTTTTGGTAAGTTCATTTTTTACAGCGATATCCTGTTCTGTAGGTCCAAAATCTCCCATACCAACTAACGAATTAAGATGACCAAGCTTATTGGTCAGCTTAATAGGAAAATTTAATGGATCTTGATTACTTTTATTCTTTGTTTGATATAAAGCTTTTTCGATCTCACCAAATTGTTTTTGTAATTCTGAAGCCTTTTTTACCAAATCTTTTGTTGATTCATTATCCTTATACTGCGTTGCAAATGCTTTTAGTTGCTTATTTATTTTTTTGATTTTCTTTATAGATTTATGAGCTCTGTCTACAGTTTTGTTTACACTGGTGATGAAATCAAATTGAGACTGCATTTGTTGCACAGTAGACTCTGCTCTGGGATCAGCTAAAATGGTAAAAGATTTTCTTGATGCTTCTTTGCCATTTATAGTAAGGCTAACTTTATAATTGCCAGGAACGGCTTTTGGCCCATTAAGATTAGCCCACCATAAGATCATACCATCTAATTTTTCTGCTCCATCCCCTCTCATATTCCAAGCAAACATTTGAGCTCCTTTTTCCTCTATTTTTAATTGATTTTTTTTCTCTTTTGCTTTTGTACTAAAGGATTTTATGGTGTCATTTTTAGTATTAAAATAAGTCAACGAGATGGTATCTTTTTCTTTATCATAATTTTTAAGATAGAAATAGGTCATCACTCCTGCAGGATGATTGGTACCTTCTGTTTTAGAGTCTTTAATACTTCCGCCACTCATTCGATACGAATCTTTTGGCTTGTATAAAATGTGATTTTGAGTCTTTATCGTATTATTTAATTGATGTAATACAGTAAGATCATCTATAATCCAAAGGCTTCTTCCTTGAGTAGCCACAATCAGATTGTTATCTTTGATCGTTAAATCAGTAATGGGAACAATTGGTAAATTAAGCTGTAAAGATTGCCATGCTGCTCCGTCATTAAAAGAGATATACATACCGGTTTCGGTACCAGCATACAGTAATCCTTTTTGTTTAGGGTCTTCACGAAGTACGCGGGTAAAATGCTCGCTTTTGATTCCATTAGTAATTTTGGTCCATGATTTCCCATAATCTGTAGTTTTATAGAGATATGGGGCAAAGTCACCAGATTTATATTTGGTTCCTGCAATATAACAGGTTCCTTCAGCAAAAGCACTAGGCTCAATACTATTGATCATCATCCATTCGGGCATTCCCTTTGGTGTAACATTATTCCATGTAGCACCTCCATCTTGGCTTATATGAATCAATCCGTCATCACTTCCAACCCAAAGCAATCCTTCTTTGATTGGACTTTCTGCAGCAGCAAATATTGTACAATAATATTCTACAGAAGTATTGTCCTGTGTAATGGGCCCTCCAGATGATTTTTGCTTGTCAGGATCATTTCTGGTAAGATCTGGACTGATTACTTTCCAGCTTTGTCCTTCGTTTTCAGTGACATGCACACGATTAGAAAACGTATATAATTTGTTTGGATTATGCTTTGAGAATAGTATCGGGAAGTTCCATTGGAAACGATACTTCATATCTTCTGCTCCGTGTCCCATAGGATTGTCTGGCCATACGCTAACAGATCGAACGGTTTCTGTTCTGTGGTTTATGCGTGTCAGAAATCCATCATAGCTTCCGCCATATACAACGTCATTATCTTTGGGGTCAACTGCGATATGAGCTGATTCTCCACCAGCTGTTCTTTCCCAGTCATTTTCTGATATAGATCGACCTGTGCTTCTATGCTTGATTCTTATTGTAGAATTATCTTGCTGTGCTGCGTAAATTCTATACGGAAAGCTATTATCTGTGGTAACTCTATAAAATTGAGAAGTTGGTTGGTTATGATAAGTACTCCAGGTTTCTCCTCCATCGTAAGTAATTTGTGCACCACCATCATCTCCTATAACCATACGTTTTGGATTTTCTGGAGCGATCCAAAGATCATGATGATCTCCATGTGGTGCGCGATAACTACTAAAATTTTTACCACCATCTTTACTCTTGTGATAAGAAACGTTTACCACATACACCACATCTATATCCTGTGGGTCGGCATAGATACGGCTATAGTACCAGGCACGTTGACGTAAGCTTCTACTACTATTCAATTGTTTCCATGTATCACCACCATCATCACTGCGATACACACCACCTTTTTCTTTATTTTCTACTATGGCCCAAACACGTTCGCTATTTACCGGTGAAACCGTTATTCCCATGATACCTAGGGTATCCTTGGCGAATCCTTTATTTTTCGAAATCTCGTTCCATGTTTTTCCACTATCCGTACTTTTCCACAACGCAGAACCATTTCCTCCAGAGCTTAAACTATATGGTGTTCTTCTGGCGTTCCAGGTAGAAGCATATAGAATCCTTGGATTATTAGGATCTAACGTTAAATCTACAGCACCCGCATCTTGATTTGCGAATAGTACTTTATTCCATGTTTTACCACCGTCATTACTTTTATATACTCCTCGATCCTCTGTAGGTTTATATATATTTCCTAAAGCCGCGGCATATACGATATCTGGATTAGTAGGGTGTATACTTATTCTAGGAATATGTCTACTATTAGGCAAACCAGCCTGTACCCATGTTTTTCCTGCGTCAACACTTTTCCAAACCCCGTATCCAGAGGATACATTACCACGCAACGTTTTTTCTCCACCACCTACATAAATTACATTTGGGTCACTTTTGGATACAGCGATCGATCCAATAGACCCTCCAAAGAAACCATCAGAAATATTTGACCATGTACGACCACCATCGGTAGTTTTCCATACTCCACCACCAGTAGCGCCAAAATAGAATAAATTGGGTTTTCCCGAAACTCCGGTTACAGCAGCACTACGCCCGCCTCGAAAAGGTCCAATTAGTCTATATTCCAGAGCATCATATAGCTCTTGATTATAAGATTGAGAATTGATTGTGAAAATACTTCCAAAAGCAAAAAACAGAATACAAATTGCCTTAGTAAAATGTGAGTACATGTGAGTTGTGTTTTAGTTGAAAAATACCTTAGAGTATGTTTAAAAACCTTATTTCTTGAAAACTACTATTTTGAAAACTATGACTTTGTTTCAAAAACTTCAAATATCTCGATATGCTCAGCATTTGAAACTTCATCAAAACCTCAAACTATTCATTTTCAATTCATATTCTTTTTAAACATACTCTTAGCACTTTTTAGAAAAATTGTAATAAGTAGATTTGATGGGGCACTAAAGTCTGGAATTAAAAATTATTCCAAAAGATTTTCACGTAATTTTAACCTTACCTTATAAGATCATTCCTAATTTTGAAATATGGTCAAAGATGGTTTTATACTTGTTTTAAGCTGTTTGGGTTTAGCCCAAGCTCTATTCTTGTGTTTTTATTTGTTTACCCTTAAAAAAGGAAACAGAAAAGCCAATACATTTCTGGCATTTGTATTATTGGGATTAACCATAAGAATTACCAAATCGGTTTTTAATAATTATATGGTTCTTGATCCCTGGTATCGCAATCTTGGTATTTCAGGAATTTTATTGTCTGGTCCGTTTTTATGGTTTTATGGAAAAGCACTTCTAAACAAAAATGCCGTTTTTTCAAAGCTACATTATCTACACCTAGTTCCGTTTGTACTTTTTGTTCTATGCAGTAAATTGATTCCTAATGTCAAAAATTTCGAATCCTACTTAAGTTATGGATTGGTAGTCTTTCATCTGGCCATTTATCTTATTTTATCTTGGACTTACATTTATAAAAGAAGGAAAGTCGCTAATCCTCAACTTTTAAAATGGTATCGTACGATTGTAATCGGAGCTTGTCTTATCTGGTGTTTTTATCTAAGTAATTTTATAGGATTCATCCCTTTTTATATTGGAGGAGCTATTCTTTATTCTATATTGGTTTATGGTTTTTCCTATTTATTATTAAAAAGACATGTTTTTGCATTAGAAAAATATAGCAAATCAACGATTGATCGTACCGCTTCAAAAAAATTACTTCAGCAAGTAAAGGAGATGTTTGAAGATCGGGAAGTGTATCTGAATCCAAAGATTTCACTACAAACCATAGCAGATAAACTATCGGTTACTACCAGAGAATTATCTCAGGTGATTAATGAAAATGAGCAAAAAAACTTTTCAGAATTTGTAAATCATTATCGAATAGAAAAAGCCAAAACTTTACTGATTAACCCCAATTATGCATTAGAGAAAATGGCTACTATTGCATATGATTGTGGCTTTGGTAATGTAACTTCTTTCAATTTGGCTTTTAAATCAGAAACTGGACGCACTCCTTCACAGTACAAAAATCAATTTAGTACGGTTTAAGATCTTTTTCGTTTTAAAGATCATGATTTTTAAAGGTTTTTAATAGCATCTTTTGGATTTTGCGGTCAGAATTCAAAATCAAAAAACATGAACAGAGTAATCCTCTTATTGCTTTTAGGAACACTAAGTTGTAGTAAAGTCGAAAAACCTATTCAGACTATTTCTTCAAAAACATCTCCTGTAAAAGAAACTATAATTGATAGTCTTAATCATCCATGGAGTATTGCTTTTTTATCAGAAGATGAAGTTTTAGTATCCGAAAAAGATGGAGATCTTTTAAAAGTAAATTTAATTTCTAAGAAGAAAGAAATCATAAAAGGATTTCCCAAAGACCTTACTGATAGTCTGAGAGTAGTGTACAGAGGAGATAATTCGGGTATTTTTGAAGTGGTATTGGATCCAGATTTCAATAGTAACAAACATATTTACCTTTCTTATGCAGCCAAACAAAAAGGCAAAGGAAGTGCTACCAAAGTGGTTCGTGCTGTACTGGAGAATGACTCTTTAATCAATATTAAAACCTTACTAGAAGCTGGACCTTTTATGAGAGAATATTTTCACTACGGAGGAGGAATGACATTTGGTTCTGATCATAAGCTATACATTACAATGGGAGAGCGATTGTTTAAAGAAATTGATGAACCCAAAATGCCAATTGCTCAGGATGTAAGAGACAAACGAGGTAAAATCTATAGAATAAATTCTGATGGAAGTATCCCAAAGGATAATCCAGATTTTGGTGCAACAGCTATTCCGGGTATTTATGCAGCGGGAATTAGAGCAGCACAAGGAATAACAGTACAACCAGAAACTGGAAATATTTGGTTTAGCGAACATGGTACTCGTCAGGGCGACGAAATCAACTTGTTAACTCCGGGAGCAAATTATGGATGGCCAATCATTACTACTGGTGGTTATCGAAGTCGGGATTATGTTCCTCCCAGACTTGAAGGAGCGTCCTTTACAGATCCTGTTTGGTACTGGAAACATACCGTGGCTCCAACCGGACTTATGTTTTATACGGGAGATGAATTTCCAGAATGGAAAAATGATTTATTGGTTCCAGGACTATCTGGAGGTAGCCTTTGGCGATTTAGAATAGAAAATAAAAGTATAAAAAGTGCAGAAGAATTATTTGTTGATGATAGAGTGCGCTCAAGAAAAATAGCGCAAAGCCCAAAAGGAAAACTCTATATGTTGACCGATGAAGATCAAGGTAAGATAGTACGAATAAAGAATAGTGTCACTATTCATGAATGATTTCCAATCAAATTTGTGTGTAACTAAAATTTAGAAATGAAAAAAATAGCTTTTATATTACTATTAATTGTGCAGATTTCCTTAGCACAAGAAAAAAATAAAATTGACAATTATACTGTTCAACGTCTATTGATTTTTAATGAAAACAATGAAGTCTTATTACAAAATAATGAATATGGGTGGTCTACACCAGGGATAAGGAATAATACAAGACAATCTATTAAAGAATCACTTGATAGTTTAGCTTCCAAATTTGGATTAAAAATATCAGAACATCAACTAAAGGGACTTTTTACATATAAATATGAATTTAAGAATGAAGTATCATATCGTAGTCATTATTCTGCAAAGATGAATGGAGGTATATTGAAAACACCATCAGATATGAAACAAGCAGAGTGGTTTTCTATTTCAGAGGCTATAGAAAAGATATCTAATCCTAAAACAGGAGTATCCATAAGATTTTTTTCTGAAATGACTACTCAAATATTTAAATTTCCAGAAATGTTATGGGGAGGTTCATACTTACTTTATCAGGACGCTAATGGTGTCGTGAGAGATCGTAAGGTTTTAGAACCAATATATCCTTTGGGTAAAACTTCTTTTGAAACCAATGAAGAAGATCAAATTAGAACTACAATCAATGCGTATCTTGAAGGGACTTCATATAATAAAACAGAATCTATTAAAGAGGCTTTTTATGCAGAAGCAAATTTGTTCCTCACGCATAAAGACAAAAAACTATGGATCGTACCTATACAAGAGTATGCATCTTGGTTTGAAAAGAAAGAAGAAGGCAAATTTAATGGACGAATTGGAAAAATATTATCTATAGATCAAGAAAATGATATTGCGATGGCAAAAGCCGAAATTAAGGCTAAAGGAAAAGACATACGATATGTGGATATTTTTTTGCTAAAAAAAATTGAAGGAGAGTGGAAGATTATTAGTAAAGCTGCAACAAAAACGAACTAAAACAAAAACCAGATGGACAGAAAAACATTTATTAGAAACTCATTGGGAGGGATTGCTTTAGCAACTGCAACTCCACATTTAATCTACTCAGAATCTATACAAAATCCAGATCCAGTCGATGTTAAATTGGTAAAAGAATTTGTGTCGGCAGGTCACGGGGATATTAAAAAGGTAAAAGAAATGTTGGCAGAACAACCCAATTTAATATATAGTCGCTATGATTGGGGAAATGGAGATTTTGAAGAAGCTATTGAAGGAGCTGGCCATGTAGGCAATAAAGAGGTCGCAGAATATTTAATCTCTCAAGGAGCCAGGGTTAACCTTTTTGTGTTAACAATGCTTGGCAAGATAGAATTGGTAAAGCCGATTTTGGAAATGTATCCAGATTTGATTTTTGCTAAAGGACCTCATGGTTTTACTTTGTTGCATCATGCCAAAGTTGGAGCTCAAAATGAATTTTATGACTATTTAATTGACAAAGGGTTGAATAAAATGCAGATAGAAATCAGGTAGTTTTTGTAACTGAAAGTTTTGTTCGTATTTCTCGGTTTAAAAAATACCCGGTAACAATTGTGGATAGTATATCTGCAATGGGGAAGGAGATCCAAACTCCGAGCTCCCCATAAAATTTTGGAAGTATAAGAATCAAAGGGACAAAAAAGAATCCTTGCCTGGATAGTGTAAGTAGTAAAGCCGGAATTGCTTTTCCCGCTGCCTGAAAATAAGCAGCACCGATAAGCTGAAGGGCTATAATTGGGGTAGCTGCAAAAACCCACCGCATGGGCGTTGAAGTATGAGATAAAACAAACCGATTTAATGCAAGCTCTTTAGGGGCTAAATTAGGATCGTTACTCAAAAATAAAGAAGTAATTTCTGATGGAAAGATCATTAACCCAATAAAAACTAATGTTGCTACAATTGCTGCATAAGTAATTGCAGTATTTATAGTTTCACGTACACGCTGGTATTGTTGAGCACCATAATTATACCCTGCAATAGGTAAAAACCCTTGGGTAACTCCAAAAACAGGGAATAAAGCAAACATAAGCATTCTCCCAATGATAGCATATACGGCTACTAAACCTTCTTGTCCTATATCAAAAAGGATATTATTCATCAATAAATAGGTGACACTTACTACAGCTTGTCTAGAGAGCGTTACTCCTCCTAGTTTGGCAATTTCAGAAACAATATCCTTTTGTAATCTAAGGTGACGAAAACTAATCTTAAGCTCAGAGTTTTTTGAAGAAAAAAACCAAAAAATGTATAAGAAACATGCTAAGTACGAACCTGTGGTTGCCCAAGCTGCTCCATGCATTCCCATATCTAATACTTTAATAAGAATGTAATCTAGAAGTAAATTACTGATCGTGGGGATAATCATTGCAGTCATCGCAAATTTTGGTTTGCCTTCTGCTCTGATCACAGTATTACCCATCATTGCAAATCCAAGAATAGGAACTCCATATAAAAGGATGGTATAATAAATCTTTGCAGGTTCAAAAATATCACCTTTCCCTCCAAATCTTGGAATAATGTCGTCAACAAAGATTAGTCCCAGAACTACTAGGGAAACCATAAATAGAAATCCCAGAGAAATCTGATTTCCGAAGGTTCTTAAAGCTTTTTCTCTAGTGTTTGCTCCTAAAGCACGTGAAATAATACTAGAACCTCCTACGCCAATAGACATACCTATTGCTCCGATAAAAAAAGATACAGGGAGTACAACATTGATAGAAGCAAATGCAATAGAGCCTATCCAATTCCCTACAAAAATAGAATCGATAAGAATATTAAGAGACATTACTAATATTCCAATAGAAGCAGGAACAGCTTGTTTGATAAGCAATTTTCCAATAGGTTCATTTCCTAGGGCTTCAGAGGAGACTTTTGCCATTATACAAGTTGGGTTTTTACTGAAACCCACTCATTAATCCAGTTAGCTACAACTTCTGCCCAATCATCCCGATCATTAAGACAAGGAATAGTAGTAAATTCTTTACCTCCAACTTCGTGAAATATTTCTTCTCCTTCCATCGCAATTTCTTCTAATGTTTCTAAGCAGTCTGAAACAAAAGCAGGAGTTACAATAGCCATTTTTTTAATACCTTCTTTTCCCATTCGTTCGATGGTACGATCGGTATAAGGTTTTAACCATGGATCAAAACCTAAACGAGATTGAAATGAAGTAGAATAGGTTCCGTTTTTAAGTCCTAGTTTTTTAGCTACTTGCACCGTTGTCATTTCACATTGATGACGATAACAGAACTCGTGTTGCTTTGATCCTTTTTTAAAGCAACATTTTCCATCCATTTTACAGTTCCCATTACTAATATCACTCTTTCTTATATGCCTTTCGGGTACTCCGTGATAGCTAAATAAAAGATGTTCATATTCAATACCTTCTAGATGTTCTTTAATGCTGCCAGAAAGGACTTCGATATACTCAGGTTTGTTATAAAAAGCAGGAACATCCGTAATTTTCATATTGGGGAAATGCTCTGCCCGTAACTCTTCTGCCAGCACCAGAATAGTCTCAGTGGTAGCCATTGCAAACTGAGGGTATAAAGGTACTATCATAACTTCATTAACACCTTTATCATGCAATTCTTGCAATCCTTTTTTGATACTCATTGCTCCATAACGCATAGCCAAACCTATCGGGACAGACGTGCGATCGGCGACTTTTTTTTGCAATCTTTCAGATAATACGATAAGAGGAGAACCTTCTTCCCACCAAATTTTTTTATATGCTGCGGCAGATTTTTTTGGTCTGGTATTTAGAATTATTCCTTTTACCAGTAAGGTTCGTGCCCAAAGAGGAACATCAATTACTCTTGGGTCCATTAAAAACTCACCAAGGTATTTTTTCACATCTTTTGGGTCAGTACTGTCTGGTGACCCAAGATTAACGAGGAGAACTCCTTTACTCATAGTATTTCTTTTTCAGAAAACAAAAATACGAACTATTAGGAGGATTGGTAATAAAAAGATGATAAGACTTATCAATACAAATATAGAGAACCTAAGTACTAATGAAAAAGAAGGTTTTGTATTATGATGAATGTCAATTAGGGTTTTAGATTTTAGTTCTTCCAGAGATAAAGAAAGAAGATCTTTTTTGCTGAGGTTGAGGCTAATAATTCCTTTTGTACTAGCACCTTTACTAAATCCAAGGAATAATTGTTTTGGATACGTGAATACTCCAATAAAAAAAGCTGTAAAAGAAAATACCCAAGCCATATAATGAGTTCCTAATCCAGTAGAGATTTCCCATCCAGTTATAAACACTTCGTCACTCCATTTTGTAGATTTATTATGTAGTAAATGATGAAGATCATGTATATAGAGTACTTCTTGTCTTCCTTTTGGATTTGGAAGAGGTATTTTTATCACTTTGAAGTCGAACCATGCAATTTTATTGTAGGCATTACCATGTTCACCAAAATTGTTATCTGTATAAAACTCTTGTAGGATTTCTTTTAAATTAGGAGAAGAAGACATATAGAGCTTTGAAATTTAATAGATTAATGTAAAGATACGTATGAAGAATTTATAATTACGTTAAATTGTAACAAACTGAAAGTCGAGTAATTTTATTTTTAGTATTTTTAAATGATTAAAAAGCAAAGATGAAACCGACTCAATTAAAATAATATCTAGTGTTGTGTACTAAATGTTTATTTTAATTGTTAAAGTTTCCATGTGATGGTTAACAAACAAAATAAAAAAAACACATGAAACGAATAATTGTGGATGTCGAAAAAGAGAAATTATCTTTTGTTTTGGAACTTCTAGAACAATTTGATTTTGTATCGGTTTTGGCTGATGCCTCTGATGATGATCAGGGGATGTATGATTCTATAGTATCCTTACAAAAAGGTGTTGGGATTCCTAAAGAGTAATATCTAATTAGTAATGACAATATTAGTTTAGGCTCATTACATATTTTTTTGGAGTAGTGCCGAATTTCTTTTTAAACGCGGCAATGAAATGACTTGCCGTACTGTAGCCTACTTTTAGTCCAACTTCATTTACATTATGACTTCCTGAAGCTAATAGTTGTCTGGCGACTTCCATTTTGTAGTCAAATAAGAATGTATATACTGGTTCGCCATAGATTTGTTTGAAACCATCTTTAAGTTTTTTTAATGAAAGTCCAATTTCGTTGGATAATTCTTGTAATGTAGGGGGTTCTGCCATACGAGCGATAATGATCTCTTTGGCTTTTCGAATCTTTAATACATTTTCTTCATCTACTAAGAAAGGACACTGTTCTATATCTGCATTTTCTGGCCTGTTAAAGTAAAGACTTAGTAATTCGTAAGCTTTTCCTTTAAAATATAATAGTTTAATAGATTTATGTAGGCTATAATTCATGATTTGATTTAAAACTACAGCCATCGCAGGAGAAATTATTGCATCAGTATAATATTTTTTATCGCGATTACCTTCTCCAAGAAACGGAATATAGTCTGCTTCTCTGGAAAATAAAGAGTGAAACTTTTTTATAGAAATAAGAACTGTAATTAACCAGGAATCATTTTCCATTTCGAGATTCATTGGTAAATCGCGTTGAGGATTGTAAAGTAAAAGTGAATTCTCTTCAGTTAAACTGATGGCATAACTACCATTGTTAAAATTAAATTTTACAGCCCCTTTTACACAGAAATGAAATTGAATATAACTACTGTTGATTTCTCTTATAACACACTGATCATCATTGGTTTCGTTCTGAAATTTTAGAATATGAAAACCATCTTCAATCTGAGTTTCTTCCAAAATCCCTGGAGCGTTATTTTTCAATTCAATTTCCATGATTACTAATTTTTTCAATTTAGAATTAATCTAAACTATCGCTATGAGTTTTACATAATCATAACAAAAATAAGGGTTTTCGGGAGTTTTTGATATAAAAAATGTCAAAAATACCATTTTCCGTTACTTATTGTTCTTCTAGCGTTACTTTATAATGCATTTGTAAATTAGTTTTGTTCTCAATAAATTAAGGAATAGGATTTACATGGAGCCCCAAATGCGAGCTATAGGAAAATATTTTTATGCAATTGGCCTCAGTTATAAAAAAGCTGATGCCGAAGTTAGGGGTAACTTTAGTATCAATGATGAGGCTAAAAACAATATTCTTAGACAAGCCAAAAATGAAGGAATTCCTTCTTTAGTTGTAATTTCTACCTGCAATAGGACAGAATTATATGGTTTTGCAGAACATCCTTTTCAGTTAATTAAATTACTTTGTGAACATACACATGGTACTGTCGAAGAATTTGAGAAAGTAGCATATGTTCATAAAAATACTGCCGCCGTTTCACACCTTTTTAAAGTAGGAACTGGCTTGGATAGCCAGATTCTTGGTGACTTTGAAATTATTAGTCAAATAAAAAATGGTTTTAAACAATCCAAAAAGGAGAATATGGTGAATCCTTTCATGGAGCGTTTGGTCAATGCGGTTATTCAGGCTAGTAAACGTATTAAAAATGAAACTGAAATTTCTAGTGGTGCAACCTCAGTGAGTTTTGCAGCAGTACAATATATTCTTGCTAGAGTTCCTCATGTATCTGATAAGAATTTATTGCTTTTTGGCACGGGTAAAATAGGGAGAAACACTTGCGAAAACTTGGTTAAACATACCAAAAATGAGCATATCGTTCTTATTAACAGAACCAAAGATAAAGCAGAGAAAATAGCAGGTAAGTTTAATCTTTTGGTAAAAGAATATGCTAATATTCAGTCAGAAATTAAGAATTCTGACGTTCTTATTGTAGCAACAGGAGCTCAAAAGCCTACAATATCTAAACAGTTAATTCATTCTGATAAGCCATTATTAATTCTTGACTTATCAATCCCTCGCAATGTAGCTCTTGATGTAATAGAATTACCAAATGTAACATTAGTACATCTGGATGATTTATCAAAAATGACAGATAGGACATTACGTAGAAGAAAAGAACACATCCCTCAAGCAGAAAGCATTATCGAGGAAATAAAAGCAGAATTTGATAGCTGGTTAGAGACTAGAAAATTTGCTCCTACCATCAAAGCACTAAAGAATAAACTGATTACGTTAAAAGAAGCAGAGATTAATTTGCAGCGAAAGAAATATTCAGATTTTGATGAGGAACATGCAGATATAGTGAGTAATCGAATTATTCAAAAAATCACCAATCATTTTGCAAATCATCTCAAGAACGAACATACTTCGGCAGATGAGAGCATAGAACTGATTCAAAAAGTTTTCCAACTACATCAAAATAAATAGTCTTGGCTAAAACAATTCGTATAGGTACAAGGGATAGTGAATTAGCACTTTGGCAAGCTAACACAGTACAAAAATATCTTGAAGATTTAGGGTATGAAACCAAAATTGTTGCAGTAAAATCGATGGGTGATATCGTTTTGGATAAACCACTTTACGAATTAGGAATTACAGGAATTTTTACAAAGACGTTGGATGTAGCCATGTTAAATGGTGATGTTGATATTGCAGTACATTCTATGAAGGATGTTCCGACGGCGTTGCCCAAAGGAATTGTCGAAGGTGCTGTTTTGGAACGAGCAAATGTAAATGATATTCTGGTACATAAAGGGTTAGATTTTCTACAAAAAGATGGTGTCATTGCCACAGGTAGTCTTAGACGTAAAGCACAATGGCTTCATAAATATAATAAACATACCGTTGTTGATTTAAGAGGAAATGTAAATACAAGGATGCAAAAGCTCACCGATAGTGATTGGAACGGAGCTATATTTGCAGCTGCCGGGTTAGAACGCATTAATCTAAAACCGGAACATTTTATCGATTTAAAATGGATGATTCCGGCACCAGCACAAGGAGCGATGCTAGCAGTTGCAAAAGAAGAAGATACATATTGTAGAGAAGCATTATCAAAATTGAATCATAGTACTTCTGAAATTTGTGTACATATAGAGCGCGAGTTTCTAAGAGAATTAGAAGGAGGATGTACAGCACCCATTGGAGCATTGGCAGTAATGAAGAAAGAAACAATTGATTTTACGGGAGCTTTGTTTAGCCTTGATGGAAGTCGCAAAATTGAAGTGATCAAGCAGGTTGATATTGGTGATAAACAAGACTTTGGTAAAAAGTGTGCGCAGGAAATATTGAATAATGGAGGAAGAGAATTAATGAAGGAGATAAAAGCAGAAATGAAATAGATTGAATATCTCAGCAACCATATTATCTGCAAAAAAACTAACCACACCTCAAAAAGAGTTATTACTTAATGCAGGAGTTCGTTTTGTAGAATATGACCCTATACAGATCGAACTTTTGAATGTTGAAATCAAACAGCAAATTCAAAATGCAATTTTTTCGAGCAAAAATGCAGTAAAAGCAATTCAAAATGCTAAAATCAATATTCAGAATTGTTTTTGTGTTGGTGCAACGACCAAAAAGCTTTTAGAAGAAAATGGACAAAATGTGGTAGAAACTGCTCAAAATGCAATAGAATTAGCCGAAATCATTGTAAAAAAGTATAAAAGTGAATCTTTTTTGTTTTTCTGTGGAAATTTGAGAAGAGATGAGTTACCAGAATATTTGAACCAAAATAATGTACATCTGGATGAACAGATAGTATATAAGACACATCAAACAGCTATTAAATTTAACCGTTCATTTGATGGGATTCTATTTTTTAGCCCTTCTGGAATTCAAAGTTACGTATCAGAAAACAGTATTGGAGAGAGTATTTCCTTTTGTATAGGAAGTACAACTGCTTCAGAAGCTAAAAAATATACAAATGATATTATTATAGCAAATAAACCTACAGTAGAGAATGTGATAGTTCAAGCTGTAAAATATTTTAATAATAAATGAATTATTCTTCTGGCACTTCGTCTACGCTCAGTATAGACTCCAGCCAGAATCTATTTAAAAATATAAAAACAAAATAGCCTATTAATTTAGGATAACATATATAAGATGACACAGCTAAAAAACGATCTATTTCTAAGAGCATTAAAAGGAGAAACGGTAGAACGACCACCAGTATGGATGATGCGTCAGGCAGGGAGATACCTGCCAGAGTTTAGAGCTTTAAAAGCAAAATATGATTTTTTTACTCGTTGTAGAACTCCAGAATTGGCTTCTGAAATAACAGTACAACCTATTGATATTATTGGCCCTGATGCAGCTATTTTGTTTAGTGATATTTTGGTGATTCCTCAAGCTATGAATATTGAAGTTGAGATGAAAGACGGTATTGGACCTTGGTTGCCAAATCCTATTCGATCTTTAAAAGATGTAGAGCAAGTTGTTGTCCCTGATGTGTATGAAGAACTGGGATATGTTATGGACGCTATTAAACTTACTAAAGAGCAACTTGACAATCGTGTTCCTTTAATCGGTTTTGCGGGTTCACCATGGACAATCTTATGTTATGCAGTGCAAGGTCAAGGGTCTAAGAATTTTGATAAAGCCAAAGAACTTTGTTTTGCACAACCAAAGGCAGCGCATCAATTATTACAAAAGATTACAGATACAACAATAGCATATCTAAAAGCAAAAGTGGCTGCTGGAGTAAATGCAGTGCAAATATTTGATAGTTGGGGAGGGATGTTATCTCCTGTAGATTATCAGGAGTTCTCCTGGAAATATATTCAACAAATTGTAGATGCATTAAAAGATGAAACCGAAGTTATTGTTTTTGGAAAAGGATGCTGGTTTGCTTTACAGGAAATGGCAAACTCTGGAGCCTCGGCATTGGGAGTAGACTGGACCTGTTCTGCTCGTAATGCACGATATCTTACAGGTGGTAATATCACATTACAGGGTAATTTTGATCCTTCTAGATTATTATCTCCACCAGCCGATATCAAAAAGATGGTGAAACAGATGATTGATGCCTTTGGTAAAGATAAATATATAGCTAATTTGGGGCACGGAATTTTACCTAATATACCTGTAGAAAACGCACAAGCATTTGTAGATGCTGTAAAGGAGTATGGGATGTAGGTATGAATGTCTGGAATGTAATAAGAGGATTAAGTATTCGTCAAATTTTTAGACTTGCACGCATATTAATTTTACAACCTTTATTGATTTATCCAACATTAAAAGCGACTAGGCAAACCATAAAGGTTTGTGATTTACTATATCAAAAAAAGCATCATAAAAACGGAAAAGCAAACGCTTTTCGACATGGGCTATGGAACCTGTTGATATGTCAGAGAACGTTCAGGGTTACAAAAAGCAGAGAAAAATCTATAATCTGGGCCAAAAAAATAACTGATCTACACGAAAAACTGGCGCCTAATGATCCATTAGAAACTGCAATGGATTTACGTAATAATGAAGTTGGAAGAGCTATTTTCGATGCTATGATTGATAATTCTGAAGAAGAAATGATAGCCGTTTTAAAAGAAAACACAAAAAATGCTAAAAAAATAATTGAGATAGATAGTATACTAGATCATAAAAAGGATTTGGTTTATCTTTCGGAAGATTAATAAAGCATTTAGTGAATATTGAAACAAAATTTACTAAAAGTGTACTTATAAAAGTAAATGATCAATCTGTACTAAATTTATTTCAGTATCAAAAATAGTTATTTATGTTCAAGAACATTTTCAACGGAATCAAAGCTTATTTTGGAACATTTAAACTCATTTCACAACTTGGGTTATGGAAATATTTTGCAATTCCTATCTTAATTAGTGTTGTTACAGGATTATCTTTTGTAGCACTGGCATACTTCTTTTCAGATAATCTTGGTGCGTTCATATCACAAATATGGGTATGGGAATGGGGAGCAGAGACTTTTGGAACCATTAGCACATACTTAGGAGGCTTTTTGATATTAGTTTTAGGGTTGATATTATACAAGCATATAGTAATGGCATTATCTGCTCCATTTATGAGTCCGGTTTCAGAAAAAGTAGAAAACCACCTTTTAGGGCAAACAGAACATGTACATCGTGAGACTTCTTTTAGACAACAACTATTAAGGGGTATTCGGATTAACCTACGAAACTTATCCAAAGAATTATTGTTTATGATTCCACTGGTTATTCTAAGTTTTATACCTGTGATAGGAATTGTATTTACCATATTGATCTTTCTAATACAAGCCTATTATGTAGGGTTTGGTAATATGGATTATACTATGGAGCGCCATTTTAACTACAAAGAAAGCATTCAGTTTGTAAGAAAAAACAGAGGAGTAGCTATCGGTAACGGAATCGTATTTGTATTGATGCTCTTTATACCAATATTAGGATTTATCATCACCTTACCTATTTCTGTAGTAGCAGCCTCTACAGAAACTGTTAAGATTTTAGAAGAAAAGAAACTGATAGCAATAAAAGATACTTCAGAAAAACCTAAAGAAATTAAAGAATAGATTTTCACAGTAGTGAGAATAGTATAAAACTAATTTTACGAATGAAAGAAAAATTTTATCAATATATACAAGAACTTCAGGATACCATTACCTCTAAGTTAGAACACATTGATGGTAAAGTTAAATTTAAGGAAGATCTTTGGGAAAGGCAAGAAGGAGGAGGAGGTAGAACACGTGTCATAGAAAATGGAAATGTATTCGAAAAAGGAGGAGTTAATATCTCTGGTGTACACGGTGCTTTGCCAAAGGCTATGCAAAGTTATTTTAATGTAGGTGATGTAGACTTTTTTGCCTGTGGCCTCTCGCTAGTCTTACACCCTAAGAATCCTATGGTACCTACAGTACATGCTAATTGGAGATACTTTGAAATGTATGATAAAACAGGGGCTATAGTGGATAGTTGGTTTGGAGGAGGCCAGGATCTAACACCATATTATCTATTTGAAGAAGATGCTAAGCATTTTCATCAAGTTTGCAAAAGATCTTGTGATCTGCATAACCCAGATTTTTATGCTACTTATAAAAAGAAATGTGATGAGTATTTTTATAATGCACATCGAGAAGAAGGAAGAGGTATAGGTGGGTTATTTTTTGACTATTGTAAAGCAAATGATGAAATGTCAATAGAAAACTGGTATGATTTTGTAACTGAGGTAGGTAACAGTTTTTTAGACGCATATATACCAATTGTCGAAAAAAGAAAAGAAATATCTTACACTCCAGAACAAAGAGACTGGCAAGAAATCAGACGTGGTAGATATGTAGAATTTAACCTGGTTCATGATAAAGGAACATTGTTCGGACTTAGGACTAATGGGAGGATAGAGAGTATTTTGATGAGTCTTCCGCCACATGTACAATGGCGATATGATCATGTGCCGAAACCGGAAAGTGAAGAGGAAAAATTGGTTAAAGTGCTCAAAAATCCGGTTGAATGGTCGTAAATTGATTTTTTTTTATTATCTTGCAAGACAATTACTTATGCCCTTAAGATACATGTTAGACAATTTAACACAAATGCCTTATGAAAAAATTTCTACTATTGACGATTACCGCACTACTTTTAGTAGGGTGTGAACTAATTCCTGAAAAAAAGGAGGGGTTCTCTAAATTTTCAAAAAATAAGATCGAATTTAAGAATAATACGATTGTTCTTACAAGCGATTATGTAAAAGCTACACCAGAAGAATTTAGAACAAGATTAGATTCTTTAAAAGACAAACCTAAATTTAAAACGGTTGCTTTACAGGAATTAAAAAAAGTAGAAGATAAAAAAGTAGACTTTGAACTTTTTATTGACGATACAAATGTAGAGAATTACGTATTTATTTATACTTGTGACTTCTATCAATTTGATGAGCATAGAGCCGCTAGAGTCGTGCAATCGCTTAGTGATCAATTACAAGATGAAGCCAATATTCAAGAAGTGAAATACAAAAGAATTCATGGTCGATTTTTCTTTACGCCAACTTCTAAAGTTGTAAAATTAAAATATTTAAAAGCGTATAAAAAAGACAGAAAATTTCAAACAGAATATATAATTTCTTCAAAATCTGGAGGGATTGGATTACTAATTAGTAATCTGGAAGATATCGATTTTGAAGGATCTGTAAAACGATTAGCTTCAAAATAATACAAGTGCCTGGTCGTTTTTAACGATAAATCATAATATTATATACCGTATTTAGACAAACTGATGTCTAATTACGGTATTTTTATGTGTATTTAATAGTAATCTTTCGACTAACTAAAAAAAGATTAGGAATGCCGAGAATTATACTACTTCTATTTTTGATATGCACAATAAGCTGTGCACGTAGCGTAGAACCTACTGTAGAACATATCAACACTATATTTGCCTCAAAAGATTTTACTTTTCAATTTAATCGTTTAGATGGTAGACAAGAGTCATTAAGTTTTAGAAATGATTATTTAGTGTATAAAAGTGATAAGCCTACATTTCGACGAGAGGTAAGTTATGATGAAGTACTTTTAATCAATGATTTTATCCAGAAAATTGTTAACCTTCATTCTCATACATTAGATCCAGAAACTTCATCACATTATGTCATAAAAAATACAGCGTATAAAGTTATTATTGTCCCTGAGCAGGAAGACCTTTATTTTGATGCTTTGATTAAAACACTACGATTGGATAAGGTAAAATGATCGTATTTTTTATTTAAAAAACAAGGTAAATGAAGTCTCGCTATTTGGAATAGAACGAGCGATTAGATTTCCTCCATGTAAATGCATAATTTGTTTAGAAAGACTAAGACCGATACCCGTACCATCTTGTTTTGTAGTGAAGAAAGGAACAAATATTTGATCCATAATATCTTGAGGAATCCCAGGGCCATTATCCTTAACAGTGATATATTTTTCTCTATCAGAAGTGATGCCTAAAATGAATTGTAGGGTAGCTTCATTTGTCCCAGTTAATGATTGAATAGCGTTTTTAGAAAGATTTACAAGTATTTGAGTGATTTGTTTTTCATCAGCATAAATCTCAAGATCATCAGCGTTTTTATATATACTAAAAGAAATAGTATCAAAACCGATTTCCTGACTAATTAAGACGCTTACTTTTTCTAATAACTCATCAACCTTGATTATCTTTTTATCAGGAATCGGTACATTTAAAAAGCTACGATATGATTGTACAAAACTCATTAAATCATTTCCTTGATTTTTAATTACTTCAAGTCCTTTGGCAGTATTTTGTATCTTATTTTCATCTACCTGAATGGCAGGGATTATCCCATTTTCATCTTTATAATACCGTAAAATTGATTCTGAGATAGAAGTAATAGGGGTCACAGAATTCATAATCTCGTGAGTCAATACTCGAATAAGTTTTATCCATGAATCTGTTTCCTTTTTATCAAGTTCGCTATGAATATCCTGAATGGTAATTAATTTTAGAACCTTTCCGTTTAAAATGATTTTAGAAGATTTAATAGCAAGTTCTATAGTTTCACGTTCATTGGTAAGCTGAAAAAGTTTACGTTCAAATGGTTCAATAGTACTAAAGAGTTCATATAATTTTTTGTCAACCTGCTCTAGTTGTTTTACATGATTTAAAGGAGTATAATTAAGTAATTTTTCGACCTTAGGGTTACTAAAAAGAATATGCCCATTATCATTACATGTTAAAATACCAGTTTCTGCGTGTTTTAATATTTCCTGATAGTATTGTTCTTGTGTTTGATTTTTTAGATATATTTTTTGTATTACTTCATTAAGAGTATTTAAGCTTTTATTTAATTCATTAAATGATTTTGGAGCACCATTTTCTGGGAATCGTAGAGTGAAATCTTCATTTTTGATAGAATTAAAAAAGTAAGCTATTTTACGATTGTTATGATTTAGGTTTTTGATTAAGAATATGGTTTGTAAAACGAGAAAAAGAATAATAAGAGCAGATAGTACATACAATTCCTGTAAGAAAATAAAGGCTAATATTAATCCGGTAAAAGAAATAGCCACTATCCTTGAAACTAGTTGTAGATAAAACCTGCGACTTACCATTACTTCTCTGATTTTTTAATTTTGTTATATAGTGTCTGTCTTGAGATGCCTAACTCACTGGCTGCAGCGCTATAATTTCCGTTATGCTTATCAAGTGCTTTTGCAATCATTAATTGCTCCATTTCATCAAGTGTTTCTGGACCCTTGTCCAAAGAAATTCCAATAGTAGTACTCAATAAGAAATCAGTAGGTTTCAAGACATTTCCTTCACATAGGATGACAGCTCTTTCAATAGTATGTTGTAGTTCACGTACGTTTCCCGGCCAACGATAACCTAATAATTTTTCTTCGGCAGAAGTATTTATCCTAAGGGATGGTTTGCCATATTTTGTCGCGTATTTTTTTAAATAAAAATCTGCTAATACGAGAATATCTTTATCTCGCTCTCTTAATGGAGGTACTTCTATATGGATAGTGTTGATTCGGTATAATAAATCTTCTCTAAAAATTCCTTCTTCGACCATCTGATTAAGATTGCAATTGGTAGCACAAACCAAACGTATATTTACAGGAATAGACTTATTTGACCCTACTCTTACAATAGTTCTATTTTGTATTGCAGATAGTAGTTTTGCCTGAGTTTGTAAAGATAAGTTTCCTATTTCATCAAGAAATAAAGATCCATTATCTGCAGCCTCAAACTTTCCGGCTCGATCTTCTTTGGCGTCTGTAAAGGCACCTTTGGTATGACCAAAAAGTTCGCTTTCAAATAATGTCTCTGATATAGACCCCATATCAACACCGATGAAAACCTCATTTTTGCGAGAGGACATCCTATGCAATTCGCGTGCGATCAATTCTTTACCAGTTCCATTTTCTCCGGTAATCAGGACATTTACATCTGTTTTAGCCACTTTACGAACGAGATTTAATACAGATGTTAGCGCTTTGGAATTTCCTATAATATAGTTGCCATCTTGATTAATAACCTGTTTTAAATGGCTTTCTTTTTGTTTTAATTCTTGTACTTCTTTAAGAGATTTACGCAGTAAATATGCTGATTTTATAGTAGCAAGTAACTTCTCATTATTCCAGGGTTTCAATATAAAATCAGTAGCCCCTTCTTTTAATGCTCTTACTGCCAAATCAATTGCTCCATATGCGGTCATCATAATTACCGAAGTGAGGGGAGCTTTTTTTTTAATCTCTTTAAGCCAAAATAATCCTTCATTGCCAGTATTAACTCCTGCAGAAAAATTCATATCTAACAAAGCGATATCAAAATCACTTAAATTAGGTAAAGAAGGAATTTGATTTGGGTTAGAAATCGTTTCGATGTGTTTGTATTCAAATTGCAAAAGAATTTCTAAAGCACTTAGAAGACTCTTGTTGTCATCAATGATTAAAATTTTTGCATCCTGCATAGTTAGCATATTTAACTTAACGAAGTAAAACTACAAATTTGAAATAGGACTTGGACAAAGGTGTAAAATTATTAGACACTATTTGTATAATAATTTTACATTTTAAAAACAGTAATATTGTATTTTTATATATAACCACTTGATTTATAAGTTTTTGTGTTTTTGGCACGAGATTAGGATATAGGATTGGCATCAAAAAGTTATTTAAGTGTTTATACATGATAAATTATAGAAACAAAATCTTATATTTTCTCTTGATTTTAATATCAAATACGATGTATTCGCAAGAATTATGGTCATTAGATGATTGTGTAAAGTATGCAATAGAGCATAATTTACAGCTTAACGATTTTAAATACAATCAGGATGCGAATAAAGAAACGTATAGACAGTCGATAAGAAATTTGTTGCCGAGTATTAATGCGAGTGCAGATTACATTAAAAACTTTGGTCGATCTCCAAACCCTAACACTAACATTTTTGAGAATAACGAATTTGTTTCAAACGCATATCAATTAAATGCTCAAATTGATTTGTTTCGAGGGTTTCAAAAAGTAAATACGATAAAGGCTACAAAGCTTTTATATAGTGCGACTAATGAAGAGACTCTTCAACAAAAATACTTGTTAGCATTTAGAGTCATGTCTGCTTTTTATGATATCCAGTTTATGGAAGGTTTGTTAACCATTTCTAAGGAACAAGAAAAAGTCTCACAAAATAATTATGACTTAGTAAAAAAACAAGTTGAGATAGGACAAAAGGCAAAAGCTGATGTCTATGAAGCAGAATCAGCACTATTAGCAGATCAATTATTAGTAACTCAAAACGAGAATAATATTATAGCAGCAAAACTGTCCTTGATTCAGGAAATGAATCTAAAAGGTACTACAGACATTTCTATTTTGTCCTCTACTATAGAAACCAATGAAAATGAGGTTGATCTCCAAAAAGATAAGGATTCTATTTTTGCCAAAGCAGAGAGCTTTATTCCTATAATAAAAGCACAGGAACTAAGAGCAAAAGCAGCCAAAAGACAGTTGGCTGTCGAAAGAGGAAATCTGTATCCTTCTTTATCGTTGTTTGCGGGGTATGGATCCAGATATGTTGATAATGGTATAAATGACGATACAGGAGAGGTTATTCCTTTCAATACTCAAATAAAAGATAATGCAGCGCAGTTTTTTGGTGTCTCGATTACGATACCTATTAGTAATGGTTGGTCTAATCGCTCACGTGTAAAACAACAAAAAGTAGCTGTAATGCGTGCAGAAAATACTTTTGAAATTCAGAAACAGGAGCTATATCAACTTATTCAGCAACTTGTTCAGGAGGGTACTGCCTTAGAAACAGAATATCAGCAGAGTTCACAAAGAATGAAAGCACAAATATTAGCCTTTGACATTGCACAAAAACGATATGAAAAAGGATTGATTAGCGCTATAGAACTTAACCAATCCAAAAATGTATTGGCAAATTCGCAGAATGAAAACTTACAGGTGCAATTGCGCTTAAAAGTAAATGAAAGTACCTTAGATTTTTATAAAGGATTACCTGTATTTAACATAAATAGAACACAATAAAATGGATATAAAGATTGAAAAGAAAAAAGGATTAAGACCTAAACATTATGGATATATTGTTATTGGTGTAATTCTATTTTTTGTAGGATGGAAAATGGTATTTGGTAACTCAGCAGCAACTTTTAGAACAGAAAAAGAAAAGTTATCGATTACCGAGGTTTCTTTCGGAAAATTTGATGATTATATTACAATTAATGGATCGGTAGCACCAATAAGTACAATTTATATGGATGCTTATGAAGGGGGACGAGTAACAGAAAAAATGATCGAAGAAGGTGCGATGGTCAAAAAAGGAGATATCATATTAACTTTAGAGAATAGAGGACTTTATGAGCAAATATTAGCTAGTGAAAACAATCTTGCTCTAAAACAAAATGATTTGCGATCTACCAAACTTACATTTGACTCGAGACAAGTAGAAGGTCGTAAAGACCTGGTGAATTCGCAATATGAATTACAGAAACTAAAAAGAAACTACGAACAAAATAAAGCGTTGTTTGAGGATGAGTTGATTTCTAGAGAAGAGTATCTAACATCAAAAGAGAATTATGAACTTTCGCAGAAACAATATGATATTATCAAAATCCAAACAGAACAAGATAAGGTGTTACGCAATACATCACTTAGCGAATTAGATGGTGACTTGGCACGTATGAAAAAAACACTATCGATGGTGTATGAACGAATCGATCATTTAAATGTAAGAGCTCCCGCTGATGGACAATTAGGATTTTTAGATGCAGAAATTGGACAAAATATCAGACAAGGAGAACGAATTGGGCAAATAAATGTATTAACAGACTACAAAATAGAAGCTGATATTGATGAGCATTATATTGATAGAGTAAAAAGAGACCTGACGGCTGTTTTGGATCGAAATGGTAAAGAATATCAACTACGTCTTAGAAAAGTATACCCAGAGGTACGTAATGGAAAATTTAAAGTTGATCTTGTTTTTGCAGATCAAAAACCTGAGACGATACGAACAGGACAGAGCTATAATATCAAACTACAATTAGGAGCATCTAATGATGCCCTTCTTTTGCCCAAAGGAAGCTTTTTTCAGAGTACAGGGGGGCAATGGATTTTTGTAGTAGATGCTTCTGGAGAAGTAGCCTGGAAAAGATCAATTAGAATCGGAAAACAAAATTCGAGATATTATGAATTACTCGAAGGATTAGAAGCAGGAGAAAAAGTAATCACATCTAACTATGATAGTTTTGGTGACGCTGAAAAAATAGTATTAAAATAAATCAATCAAAAAATGATTAAGATAGAAAACTTAAAAAAGAGTTTTAGAACAGAAGAAGTAGAAACTCTTGCCTTAAATAGTGTAAACCTAAAAGTTGAAGGAGGAGAATTTGTCGCTATTATGGGGCCATCGGGTTGTGGAAAATCTACTTTACTTAATATTATCGGGATGTTGGATAACCCAAATGAAGGGTATTATTACTTCAACGATCAGGAAGTAGGGGGTTTAAAAGAAAATCAACGTACCAAAATCAGAAAAGGAAACCTGGGATTCGTATTTCAGAGCTTTAATCTGATCGATGAACTCACGGTTTTTGAAAATGTAGAACTTCCATTGATTTATCTCAACATGAAAAAAAGCGAGCGCGAACAAAAAGTAAAAAAAGTACTTGAGCGAATGAAAATTGCACATCGAGAGAAGCATTTTCCACAACAACTATCAGGAGGACAACAACAGCGTGTGGCTATTGCAAGAGCCGTAGTAACAAATGCCAAACTAATTTTAGCCGATGAACCTACAGGGAATTTGGATTCTAAAAACGGAATCGAAGTAATGAACCTGCTTACAGAACTCAACCAGGAAGGTACCACAATTGTTATGGTAACACACTCTGATAGAGATTCTCATTATGCTCACCGAGTGATTAATTTATTTGATGGGCAAATTGTTACAGAAAGTCAAAATAAACCGTTCGAAGTTAACGCATAATATATAGTAAAACACACTTAAAAATTAAACTCATGGCAAAAATATCTTTATATCTCGCAGCCCTGCTAATTTCAGTTATTTCTATGATGACTGGATATAGTCAATCAAAAACAATTAGTGTAGATCACTTTGATAATGTAATTGTTAGTCCACATATTCAAGTACATTTTAAAGAAGGTAATAGTGAAAAAGTTACCATAGATAATGCTCGTTTACCAGAAGATAAAATCAATATAGAAGTCATAGGAAGAACACTTCGTATCTATTTGGATGATGCTAAGATGACAACTAAGCACATTACAATAAAAGAAAATGGATGGAAAAGAAAAGTGCCTATTTATAAAGGTACCATGATGACAGCTACGGTTACATATACTCAACTTAAAGAGCTTTCGATTCGTGGAGAAGAGATAATTACATGTGAAAGCCCAATAGAAAGAGATGACTTTAGATTAAAAATGTACGGAGAAGGTAAAATGACAATGAATGCTGTAAAATTAAATTCATTACAAGTATCTATTTATGGAGAAAGCTATTTAGAGATTAAAGAAGGAGTAGCAAATAACCAGAAATATACAGTTTATGGCGAAGGAGAAATAAATACTTTGGGTATGAGTAATGAAAATACAAAGATTACAGCCTACGGCGAAAGTCATTTTAGAGTAAATGTGTCTGATAGATTAAAAGTTACTGCTTTTGGAGAAACAACCGTAGCCTACAACGGAAACCCTACAGTTAATAAAGGAATAGTTTTAGGAGAAGCAACCATTCAAAAAATGAACTAGGAATTCATCAACTCCTACTGAACTTGTTTCAGTATCAATCAAATTCTGAAAATCAAAAAACGAACAGTTATGTTTAAAAATCATTTAAAAATAGCATGGAGAAATCTTAAAAAACGAAAAGTATTTGCCAGCATTAACATTTTAGGATTATCACTTGGATTTAGCTGTGCTATTTTGATTTTTCTATTTGTAAATCATCATTTACAGTTCGATAATTTTCATAACAATTCTGATCGAATTTACAGGGTAGTAACAGAAGAACATCGTGATGAGGTTGGCTATGATGCAGCTGTACCACCAGGGTTTGCAAAAGGTTTTAAGACTGATTATGATTATGCAGAAAAAGTAACAAAAATTTTTACTAGAGAAGGCTGGCAGATTAATGGTACAGGCAATAAAACATCACAACGCTTTCAGGAGAATGTTGCTTTTACAGAACCTGTTTTTTTTGAAATATTAAATTTCCCATTGCTTGAACAACTAGGAGATCAAACTTTAGACCAACCCAATACAGCATACATTACAGAAAGATTCTCAAAAAAAATGTTCGGTGATGAAAATCCTTTAGGAAAAACAGTAGTAGTTCGAAACAAAGAAACGATTCAGATTATTGGAGTACTTAAAGATTTACCAGAAAATACTGTGGTTCAAGGAGGCATATTTCTCTCTTACGAAACTTTAAAACACTTTGATCGTTTTGTTTATAGTGAATCTTGGGGAGGGATTAATAGTAGTTTGATGTGTTTTGCTTTACTTCATCCAAATCAAAATATTGCCGAGATTGAGAAAAACTTGATTCAATTAGTTGATAAGCATCGTCCAACCAGTAAAAATGTTCATCGATATAAACTTCAATCCCTCGATGATATTCATTTTGATAATAAGTATGGAGGAGTTAATGTAAGTCTATTATGGATTTTTACATTAATAGGATTTTTTATCATTACAATAGCTTGTATCAACTTTATCAATATTTCTGCGGCTCAGGCTTTTACTCGTTCTAAGGAAATCGGAATCAGAAAAGTATTAGGCAGTTTCAAACAGCATCTTTTTTGGCAGTTTATTTCAGAAACATTTATTATCAGTTTGTTTGCACTGATTTTTAGTTTAATCATTGTCATAGCTGTTTTACCATCTTTTAATGGCTTATTTACACTTAACCTTTCTGTAATATCCTTACTCGATGTTAAGGTCATTGGTTTTGTACTGGGGTTATTGATTTTTGTTTCTCTTTTTGCAGGAAGTTATCCAGGTATTTTATTAGCCAGAATTCTTCCAACATTAGCGCTTAAAGGAAAGTTAACTCAAAAAGATACTGGAGGTAAAATGACCCGTAAAGTTTTGGTAACTGTACAATTTGCAATTTCTATTGTTTTAATCGTAGCTACTGTAATTATAGGAAAACAAATTAGCTACGCGATTAATGCAGATTTAGGATTTGATAAAGATGCCATTGTTATGGTAGATATCCCCGAAAATATAGAACGTATTAAGTTAAATGGTTTACTAGAACGTATCGGGAAAATCTCTGGAGTTAAAAATACTTCAGCTTGCCTAACAAGTCCGGGAGGAACAGACAGTAACTGGATTACAGGTATTCGATATAATAACAAAGCTGAGTATGAAGAATTTTCTATCTCTGCAAAATTAGCAGATGAAAATTATATAAACACTTTTAATCTTGAGTTGATAGCAGGTCGTAATTTTTATGTTCGTGACTCTATCACCGAAGTAGTGGTGAATGAGATGGTTGCGCAAAAATTAGGCCTCGCATCATCAGAAGAGCTTATAGGCAAACACATAGAACTTAATGGTGGTGATATTAAAGCCTCAATAGTAGGGGTGATAGCGAATTTTCATGATCAAAACTTTCATGAAGGAATTAGTCCTGTTTTTATAGCTCCTCAATCAAATGCATTTAATGAAATAGCAATCAAAATAGACAGTCAAAATGCAGATGCGGCATTGACTGGAATTGAACAACGTTGGAAAGAAGTCTTTTCTAAATATATATATGAATTTAATTTTCTGGATGAGCGTGTAGCAAGACAATATGAAGAAGAACAGCGCTTTTTATCTATGTCAAAATTATTTTCTGGATTAGCCATATTTATTAGCTGTTTAGGGCTGTACGGATTGATTTCTTTTTTCGTTGCTCAACGTAGGAAAGAAATTGGTATCAGAAAGGTTCTTGGAGGCAAAGTTGGAGATATTTTATTGTTGTTCACTCAAGATTTCTTAAAGCTAATCTTTATTGCAGGAATAGTAGCTACACCACTGGCTTGGTATGCGATGAATAACTGGCTTCAAAATTATAAATATAGAGTCACTATCGATTGGTGGGTCTTTGTATTGGCCATAGGGGCAATTATTGCCATTACCATGGTTACTATTAGTTATCAGGCAATAAAAGCAGCTACCGTTAATCCAATAAAAAGTTTACGAACAGAATAATACATCAATTTGTTCTGAACTTGTTTCAGAATCAATCAAAAAACAAACAGTTATGTTTAAGAATTATTTGAAAATTGCCTGGAGAAATTTATTAAAAAACAAGGGATATTCTGCTATAAATATTGGTGGTCTCGCTATAGGAATGACTTGTTTTTTGCTTATAACCTTGTTTATAAGGAATGAACTTTCTTATGATAATTATCATGAAAATGCGGATCATATATACAGAATAGTTCACCATGGTAGTAAAGATAATTTAGAAGATAGATGGATATGGGGGAATGCACCAGTGGGACCCGCTTTAAAAAACGATTTTTCAGAAGTCGTTGAAAAAGTTCAATTTTCAGGAAGATCCGATGTTTTATTAAATTATAATGAGCGTTCTTTCCAGGAAGGGAATTGTTTTTATGTAGATCCAACTGTATTTGATGTATTTAGTTGGCCCTTAGTTTCAGGAAACCCAAAAACAGCCTTGAAAGCACCATACTCTATAGTGCTAACTGAAAGTATAGCAAAAAAATACTTTGGTAATGAGGATCCAATGGGGAAAAGTATTGATGGTGTAGGAGGTAGAGCTAATGATGGTATATACACTGTTACTGGTGTAATGAAAGATGTGCCTTCCAATTCACATTTTTCTTTTGATGTACTTATGTCAATGAGCTCCTTTTATCAAACAAGACCAGGTATTTTTGATGTTTGGGGATACGTTGATTTTTATACTTATTTTTTAGTGGCTGATAACTTTGACCAAGCAGCATTTCAAGCTAAGATGCCTGATTTTCTAAAAAAGAACAGACCTTCTGAAGATGCTGAATATTATTATGACCTTTCATTTGAACCTTTAAAAGATGCTTATTTAAGTTCTAAAGCTGCTCGACAACCGGGGGTAACAGGTAATTTATCCAATATTTACATTTTTGTGATTATTGGTTTTTTCATCCTTATCATTGCTTGTATTAATTTTATGAACCTAGCTACTGCGCGTTCGCTAGAAAGGGCAAAAGAGGTTGGAGTAAGAAAAGTAATAGGAGCGGATAAAAAAGGCTTAATTTATCAGTTTTTGGGAGAGTCATTGCTTATGGTTTTCTTATCTGCAATAATTGGTTTTGCATTGGTTATTGTATGCCTTCCATGGATGAATAACATAACAGGAAAGCAATTTTTAATTAGTGAAATTTTTAATGGTTTTACACTTGCATTGTATTTCGGAACTGCATTGATCACAGGATTATTAGCAGGAAGTTACCCTGCTTTTATATTATCTAATTTCAAACCATCAAGTGTACTGAAAGGGGTTTTTAGCACGTCAAAAAGTGGAATTAACCTTAGAAAAGGGCTTGTAGTATTTCAATTTAGCCTTTCTATCGCTTTAATAGCAAGTACTGTAATAGTATATTCTCAATTGGAGTATATGCTAAACAAGAATTTGGGTTTTGATAGAGAGCAACAGTTGGTCATCGATTTCAATTGGGATGGACAAGTACGCGATAATATAGAAACCATTAAAAATGAATTTTTAAGTCATCCCGATATTAGTTCGGTTTCAGCTTCAAGAACAGTTCCTGGAGGTCATTTTCCAGCGGCAGGAACCAATATAGAAACAAAAGAAGGGCCAATGAAAAACTTTGATCCTTTTTTATATGAAGTAGATATTGATTTTATATCTCATTATGATATTGAAGTAGTTGCGGGTAGAGCTTATTCTAGAGACTTTGCTACGGATACTATTTCTTCAATGGTTATTAATGAAGCGGCGGCTAAAAGTTTTGGATACGCAGATCCATCAGAAATTATCGGGAAACGTTTTGAACAATGGGGTAAAGAGGGTACAGTCATAGGTGTGGTAAAAGATTTTAATTATTTATCCTTACACCAAAAAGTAGCTCCTTTAACATTGCGATTAGATCCTGGTAGCAGTCGATATTTCTCATTACAAATAAAATCTCAAAATCTTCAGAAAACTATTAAGGATATAGAAAATAAATGGGCTGCCTTAGCTCCTCATCGTCCTTTTTTATATAGTTTTTTAGATGATTCTTTTAATACACAATATGAAGCCGATTTTAAGTTTAAGAAACTGTTTACCATATTTTCATTTCTAGCTATTCTAATAGCTTGTTTAGGCCTACTAGGCCTGGCAATTTATAGCGCTATGCAGAGAACTAAAGAAATAGGTGTTCGAAAAGTATTGGGTGCTGAGGTTACAAGTATAGTAACACTTTTATCTAAAGACTTTATCAAATTAGTAGGTATTGCAATTTTTATTGCTACTCCTTTTTCATGGTATGCGATGAATAAATGGCTTAATGTTTATGCTTATAGAGTTGAAGTAAATTGGTGGGTTTTTGCCTTAGCAGGGTGCTTAGCCTTAACGATAGCAATATTGACAGTTAGTTTTCATGCCATAAAAGCAGCTAGAACAAACCCAATAAAGAGTTTACGTACAGAATAATATATCAATTTGTTCTGAACTTGTTTCAGAATCAATCAAAAAACAAACAGTTATGTTTAAAAATCATTTAAAAATAGCATGGAGGACTATAAAAAATGAAAAACTCTTCACTTTTATAAAAATAGGAGGTTTAGCTATAGGTATTGCTGCTTGTGCTTTGATTGCATTGTTTATACAAGATGAGTTGAGTTATGATCAACATATTGTTGAAAAAGATAACGTATTTAGAGTTTATTCTGAGGGGGTATATGATGGAGATAAAGAAAGAGTAACTTGGTTTCAAGCACCTTTTGCTAAGGCGTTGAAAACAGATTTCCCCGAAATAGAAAAATCAGGTAGGTATTTAACCAGTGAACTTTTTGGTGCCGGAAATAAGCAACTTCGTATAGAAGGGGAGATACAAAATTATTTTGAAAGTAACTTCATATTTGCAGATCAGGAACTGTTAGAATTATTTGAAATTCCATTTGTAGAAGGAAAGATAGAAAATGCACTTTCAGAACCAGCTACTATTGTTATTTCGCAAGATAAGGCAGATAAGTATTTTCCAAATGGAAATGCAGTAGGTAATACTTTAATTTTAGATAACGATACCAATAAACCATATAAGATTACTGGAGTAATGAAAAATACTTCAGCAAAATCACATTTCGATTATGATTTTATCATAACAATGGAAGGGAGAGATTTTTATCCCGGTGAGAACGAAAATTGGAGAGCAACTAATTATTACACTTATATTAAGATAAATGATCAGACTAATGTTCAACAATTAGAGCAAAAACTTCTTTCAGTAGTAGAGAAGTATCTTATACCTATAGAGCAGGAAAATGGAAATGCTGACGATATTAAATATTTAAAATCATTACAATATAAATTACAACCTGTTCATGAAATACACTTAAGGTCAAGAGGTATTCAAGATGGTTTAAAGCATAGTGATATTCGCTTTACATGGCTTTTTGCTGCAATCGCCGGATTTATTCTAATACTAGCATGTATTAATTTCATTAACCTTTCTACCGCTAAATCTGCAAATCGAGCAAAAGAAGTTGGCTTGCGTAAAACAATAGGTGCATTTAGACACAATCTGGTTTCACAATTTTTGGTAGAGTCTATTCTTTTTAGTTTAGGTTCTTTTGTGATCGGTATCGGGTTGGCATGGCTGCTTTTACCTATGTTTAATTCTGTTGCTTCAAAAAGTCTATTTATTCCCTGGGATCAATGGTGGTTTATCTTAATAATGGTAGCTTCTTCATTGTTTATTGGTTTTTTAGCTGGATTATACCCGGCATACTATTTATCTTCATTTAAACCAATTCAAGTTTTAAAAGGGTCTTTAAGTATAGGAAGTAAAAGTGGAAAATTGCGAAGCGGACTGGTTATATTTCAATTTACAACCTCTATAGTATTAATTATTTCGACTTTGGTTATCCATCAACAAATGGATTTCATCCTAAATAAAGAATTAGGGTATAGCAAAGATCAGGTGCTTGTCGTAAAGGGTACAAGTACCTTGGGTGATGAGGTAGAAAATTTTAAAGATCAACTTTTACAACTTCCAGAAGTAAAGCATGTAACTATAAGTGAATATCTACCTATAGAAGGAACGAAAAGAAATACTAATCAGTTTTGGGAAGATGGTAAGAGAGAAACAACTATTGGTGGACAAATTTGGAGAGTAGACCATGACTATCTCAAAACTTTGGGAATTAAATTAAAGGAAGGAAGAGATTTTTCTCTTGATTTTGCATCGGATTCAATCGAGAATGTCATTATAAATCAAACATTGGTTACCAAATTAGGTTTAAAAGACCCCATTGGAAAAATAATTACAAATGGAAGACCCAAGACTATTATAGGTGTGGTAGAAGATTTTCATTTAAACAATTTAAAAGAAGATATCACTCCGCTAGTCATGGCTGTTGGAAATAGTCAAGGTATTATTTCTGTTAAATTAAGCTCGGCGCAGATTGATAGTGCTTTATCGTCAATTGCTGCTGTCTGGCAAACGAAAGTTCCAAATCAATCTTTCAGATATACTTTTTTAGATCAGGATTTTGCTCTTATGCATGAGGATGTACAACGTATAGGTAAGATTTTTAATGCCTTTGCCTTTCTGGCCATATTAGTAGCATGTTTAGGTCTTTTTGCTTTATCTGCATTTATGGTAGAACAACGAAAAAAGGAAATAAGTATTCGTGTGGTTTTAGGCGCCAGTTTCAGGAGTATTTATAAACTACTCACTATAAATTTTTTAAAACTAATTTTTGTCGCGGTACTTATTTCGATTCCTATTGCCTGGTATATGATGTCTAGGTGGTTAGAAGATTTTGCTTATCGGATGAGCATTGGATGGGAATTATTTGTAGAAGGAGCTATCATAGCTTTACTTATCGCAATATTCACAATTAGCTATCAATCTATTGGAGCGGCTTTAATCAAGCCTTTAAAAAGTTTGCGTACAGAATAATACATCAACTCGTGCAGAACTTGTTTTAGTATCAAAGTCAAAAAACAAACAGTTATGTTTAAAAATTATGTCAAAATAGCCTGGAGAAATCTAGTAAAAAATAAAGGGTATACCATCATTAATATAGCTGGATTATCTGTTGGAGTATGCTGTTTTATATTAATAGCACTCTTTGTAGAAAATGAATTTAGTTATGATCACTTTCATTCAAAAGCGGATAGAATTTATAGGGTATGGCAATATGAGAACTATGGACCAAAAGAAGATTTTGTAAATACTACAACACCAGTGTCAATGGTAGAAGTTCTTAAAACTAATTTTCCCGAAATTGAAGAGGGAAGTCGGGTATTTCGATTCAATAGTTTGGTAAAAGGAAACAATAATGAATTTAACGAATCGATACGAGCGGTAGACCCTAGCTTTTTTCAACTGTTTGATTTCAATATTTTAAAAGGTAACACTGCGAATCCTTTTGCAACGGCTAATACGATGGTATTAAGCGAATCTTCTGCAAAAAAATACTTTGGTGATGAGAATCCTATTGGAAAATCCCTGGCTTTAGAATTTAATGAAGAGATTAAGTTTTTCGAAATTTCTGCTGTAGTAGCCAATCCTCCTGAAGAATCAAGTATTCAATTCGAAATTCTTGTTTCCTTAGAAAATGAAGCTTTGTTTTTTAGTGAAAGAGCAAGAGAAAGCTGGTTCAATGTATCTGTAGAGTCTTACTTATTATTACAAGAAGGTCAATCTGTTACCCAATTGGAAGCCAAATTTCCGACTGTAATCAAACAATACCTAGGTGATAATTATAAGGAGAATACATTCTTTCTAAATTTACAACCACTTACTGAAATACATTTAGATACTTCTTTACCACCAGGGTTTGAACCTATTTCTAATCCAAAGTACTCTTATGTAATGGGATGTATTGCTTTTTTGGTACTGCTTTTAGCTTGTATTAACTTTGTGACTTTAGCGATAGGACGTTCCTTTTCAAGAGCAACTGAAGTTGGAGTACGTAAGGTTCTAGGTGCATTTCGCAAGCAAATTATACGGCAGTTTTGGGGAGAGGCCTTATTAGTTACTTTGATAGCCGTACTCGTCGGTATACTTCTTTCTTTTATACTTCTAAATACCTTTAATGACCTTACAAATAAACAATTGAATTTATCATTCAATATCAGTTTCTTAGGTATAGCATCTGGTCTCGTCCTTTTTATTGCTCTTATTGCTGGGATTTATCCATCTATAGTACTTTCAAAATTTAATCCAATGGAAGTTTTAAGACGAAAAATGGGAAAAGGAACTTCTATGGGGTTGTTTGGGAAAAGTTTAGTAGTAGTTCAATTTGTTACCTCTATAGTGATGCTTATTGGTACCTTGGTAATAGGGAGACAGATAGACTATTTGGTCAATAAAGATCTCGGATATCAAAAAGATACAATAGTAGTAGTGCCTACCAACATGTCGGGAGAACAGGCCGATACCTTTGGTGACTTATACATTGCTGAACTTAGAAAGCAACCCATAGTTACCGAAGCTTCAAGGTCAATATTTAGTTTCATCGAAAATGGATGGGCCGAATTAGGGTTTACCGATAGTAAAAATTCATACCGTGAATTTAATTTTAATGCGGTAGATCATGACTTTTTGAAAACGTATAATATTCAAATTAAGGAAGGCAGGGATTTTCAAGAAGGGAATGCTAGTGACGCTCAAAATGGTGTATTGGTCAACGAAACTTTTGTTAAGGCATTCGGACTCCAAAATCCTGTGGGAAACTCCTATGATAAATTCAAGATAAAAATTTTAGGTGTTATGAAGGATTTTAATTTTAAATCACTCAATCATAGCATTGAGCCATTAATGCTCACTATAAATCCAAGCCCTGTTTTAGAGACCATTGAGAATGCAAGTTCGAAATATAATTCACAACCAAGAATTTCAGTACGACTGAATACCCAAAATATGACTACTGGTATCGCCGTTTTGAAAGATACTTGGGAAAAGATCAATCCATCTCAAGAATTCGAATATTCTTTTTTGGATGAAGCGCTATCTACCCAATATAAAAACGAGATGCGCTCAAAATCGATCGTAAATATTGCTTCTCTACTGGCTATTTTTATTGCCTGTATGGGGCTGTTTGGATTAGCAACTTTGACGGTTGCAAGACGTACTTCAGAAATTGGTATCAGAAAAGTAATGGGAGCAAGTGTGATTAATATTGTGGGAATGGTTTCAAAAGATTTTATAAAACTGGTTTTGATCGCCATTCTGTTAGCTTTTCCATTAGCTTGGTGGGCTATGAACGAATGGTTACAGGGATTTGCTTATAGCACAGGTATTAGTTGGTGGATTTTTGTACTTGTAGGAATTACTGTGGTCGGAATTACCCTGGTAACTGTGAGTTTTCAATCGATCAAAGCATCCTTAACGAACCCCGTAAAAAGTTTACGTACAGAATAATGAATGTATAGAAAAAACGAGAATCATGTTAAAAAATTATCTAAAAATTGCTTGGCGAAATTTACTCAGAAATAAGAGTTTCTCGGTATTAAACATTGTTGGACTATCCATTGGTTTGGCTGTTACAGCGCTTATTGTCATCTGGATCAATTTTGAAATAGGTATTGACCAATTTCATGAACATAAAGATCGTACCTATCAAGTATATAATCAATATCCTGTGGGCGGTGAAATATGGACCTGGAATTCTACACCTAAAGTTATGGCATCTGCCATACAAAAAGATTATCCCGATGTAGAACACGTTGCAAGAGTAAATTGGGACTCTGAATTTTTATTTGCAAAAGATGATAAAAGAATAAAGAGTACAGGTAAAATTGTTGATCCCGATTTTTTAAAAATATTTAGTTTTCCGCTAGTAGAAGGTAGTTTAGAAACCGTTTTGGAGGGGGTTAATTCGGTAGTTATTACAGAATCTTTTGCTAAAAAGATATTTGGGGATGAAGAAGCAGTGGGTAAAACCGTTAAGGTAGATAATGCCGATAGTTTTATGATCACGGGTATTTTAAAGGATTTACCTTCAAATACAGATTTTGAATTTGATTTTTTAATGCCTTGGGCCTATTTAAAACAACGAGGCTCAGACGATAAATATTGGGGTAATAATTCTATTGCTACCTATGTGATGCTCAAAGAAGGAGTAGACTACAACTCATTCTCTAAAAAAATTAAAAACTTAAGAAAAGTATATGATAAAGATTCTCCAGAAATGGTTACTTATTTGTATCCATTTACACGTTCCTGGTTGTATTCAAATTTTGAAAATGGTGAAGAAATAGGAGGTAGAATCGATATCATTCGAATGTTTGGGATTATAGCTGCTATTATTTTGATAATAGCTTGTATCAACTTTATGAATTTAAGTACAGCTCGTAGTGAAAAACGAGCAAAAGAAGTAGGTGTTCGTAAAGTTGTAGGAGCGAGAAGATTAACCCTTGTAAGCCAGTTTTTAGGAGAATCCGTACTGATATCATTCATTGCAGCAGTATTTGCTTTTATTATGGTTTTAATAGCCTTACCTCATTTTAGCACATTAGTAGAAAAGCCATTATCATTGGATTTGACTAATATTTGGTTTTGGGGATCAACTATAGTAGTAATAGTTTTTACAGGTCTTCTAGCGGGTAGTTACCCTGCATTGTTTCTTTCTAGATTTAAGCCTTCTTCGGTATTAAAGGGAACTTTTGCAAAGTCAAAAATGGGGGTTACACCAAGAAAAGTTTTGGTAGTCCTTCAATTTTCTGCGGCCATTATATTAATCACTTCGAGCATTATTGTTATGCAACAGTTGAAAAAGGTACAAGATAGACAAACAGGTTATGCAAAAAACAACTTGATTTACTCAATAATTCAAGGGGATGCAGAAAAAAACTATTCGCTTATTAAGGAGGAACTTATGGCATCTAATGCTGTTACTTCTATAACAAGAACCAGTTCGCCTGTGACAGAGGGTTGGAGTAATACCTGGAATTTTGAGTGGATGGGAAAAGATAAAGAAAATAAGCGCATTGTTCAAAGATTTGCTGCGGATGAAAATATAAAAGAGACACTTGGTATTGAACTTGTTGCAGGACGTGATTTTGATTTAAACAAATATCCAACAGATTCTACCGCAGCACTCATTAATGAATCTGCAGTAGCACTCATGAATTTTGATGAACCCATTGGCCAGATTATTAAGGATAATGGAATAGAATGGCATGTTGTAGGAGTAACAAAGGATTTTGTATTAGATTCTCCTTTCCAAAGAATTCAGCCCATGGTTATAGAAGGTGCTAAAGCAGGTTTTAATGTAATCCATATAAAACTTAATACAACCAGTAATACTTCAGAAAGCCTTGCCGAGGTAGAAACTGTTTTTAAGAAGTATAATCCTGAGTACCCCTTTGAATACCAATTTGTCGATCAGGAATATGCTAGAAAGTTTGATAGCGAAAAAAGAACAGGTCAACTTGTAAGCATGTTTACATTGCTTACCATTTTTATCTCTTGTTTAGGGCTATTTGGTCTTGCTAGTTACATGGCAGAAAATCGAATTAAAGAGATCGGGATTAGAAAAGTTTTAGGGGCATCGGTTAGGAGTATTACTACACTTCTTTCGATAGATTTCATAAAACTGGTTTTAATTTCTATCATTTTGGCGGTGCCTATTTCCTGGTATTTCATGAATAATTGGTTAGAAGATTTTGATTATAGAGTAAACATTTCGTGGTGGACATTTGTTTTAGCGGGAATTTTAGCTCTTGTAATAGCACTTATAACGGTAAGTTATCAAGCTATAAAAGCAGCGATAGTAAACCCTATAAAAAGCTTACGAACAGAATAATTCATCAACTTATACTGAACTTGTTTCGGTATCATCAAAAAACAAAGGTTATGTTTAAAAATCATTTAAAAATAGCATGGAGGAGTCTTAAAAAACAACCTTTTTTTACTTTCCTAAACACATTTGGACTTGCCATTGGTATGGCTGGAGGATTACTTATTTGTTTATATATCTACGATGAATTAAGTTTTGATAAAATGTTCGCAGATGCTGATCGCATTTATAGGATAAATGTAGATGTGAAGTTTGGAGGAAATGCCGAAGAATATTCAGAGGTGTCAGCTCCAATGGCCCAAGCGATGAAAAGAGATTATCCACAGATAGAAGTAGCTACGCGATTTAGGAATTTGGGGAGTATGTTTGTAAGAAAAAGTGATGCCGAGTTAAATGTTAAAGAGGTTGGAATAACTTATGTGGATACTACTTTTTTCGAGATGTTTGGTCTTGATTTGTTGGTAGGAAACCCCAAGACAGCACTAAAAGAACCTAATACTTTGATCCTAACCAAAACAGCAGCAGAAAAACACTTTGGGATAAGCGAAGCTTTAGGGCAAAATATGATATTAGATAATAGGGATACCTATACAGTGGTAGGAGTTATAGATGATATGCCAGAGAACTCTTTTATTAGAAACCACAATATTTTTATTGCAATGGCGGGAAATGAAGATTCTTTTTCTACCGAATGGGGAAACCACAATTATCCAACTTTTATTAAACTGAGATCGGGATCAGATATTAAAGATTTTGATACTTTTTTAAAATCTGCATTAGGCACCTACGTAATTCCGGGTGTTCAAAATTATGCACCAGGGATAACAGAAGAACAGTTTTTGGCGTCTGGAAACTATCTTAATTTTAGTACTATAGCCCTAACAGATATTCATCTATATTCTAACAGATATCCAGAATTAAGTGTAAATAGCGATGTTCAAAATGTTTATATCCTTTCTTTTATTGCATTATTTCTAATCATTCTGGCAAGTGTTAATTTTATGAATCTGTCTACTGCTCATTCTCTAAAACGAGCAAAAGAAGTAGGAGTTCGCAAAACCTTAGGTTCTAACAAATCAGAGCTCATTAGGCAGTTTCTAATAGAATCTGGTTTAATTTCTTTTATATCATTAGTATTAGCTATTATAGTAGCTTCTGTAGCACTTCCTTTTTTTAACGAACTTGCAGGGAAAGAAATTTCTATACCATTTACCAATCCTTTTTTCTGGTTGATTTTACTGGCTTCAGTAATGTTATTAAGTCTTTTTTCGGGGAGTTATCCTGCATTTTTTATGTCAAAATTTAAACCTATTCAGGCAATGAAAGGTATAGCAGAAAATAATATTGGAGGAGGAAAAATCAGAAATTCTCTTGTTGTTTTTCAGTTTGCTATTTCTATCTTTTTGATTGTAAGTACTCTAGTTGTTTTTCAGCAATTAAAATTTATTCAAAACAAGGATTTAGGATTTACAAAAGATCAGGTTTTAATTATAGATGATGTGTATGTTACCGAAAATGAAATAGCATCTTTTAAAGAAGAGGTACAGCAATTAAGTCAGGTAAGAAGTACCTCGATTAGCGGATTTTTACCAACACCTTCATTTCGAGGGAATAGTACATTTTATCGAGAAGGATTAAAAGATGATCATGAAAAAGCAATCAATATGAATGATTGGGATGTTGATTTTGACTATGTGTCAACTCTAAACTTAGAAATTATTGCAGGCCGTGATTTTAATCGACAATTTAGTACAGATTCAACAGCCATGATCTTAAACGAATCTGCAGTGGCAATCTTGGGGGTGACCCCAGAAAAAGCATTGGGGATGAGATTATCATCTGATTATGGAGAAGATGAGGTCGTATTTAGAACAGTAATTGGGGTTGTTAAAGATTTTCATTATGAATCTTTAAGAAGGGATATTGATGCGTTAGGACTTTCTCTGAATAATAGTTTTGGATCAATGGCAGTAAAACTAAATGCAGGAGATTTCTCTAATACCATAGCACAAATTGAAACAATCTGGAACAGAATATCTCCAGGTCAGCCTTTTAATTATTATTTTATGGATGAATCTTTCAATACGACCTATCGGGCAGAACAACGGTTAGGTCGAATTTTTATCATATTTACCATTCTATCTATCTTAATTGCTTGCCTTGGGTTATTTGGTCTGGCGGCATTTAATGCAGAAAAACGAACCAAAGAGATAGGTGTGAGAAAAGTATTGGGAGCAAGTGTAAGTCATATTACATATAAACTTACCATTGATTTCCTGAAACTTGTTGGGATAGCAATACTGATATCTCTTCCCTTAGGATGGTTTGCTATGCGTAAATGGTTAGAAGATTTTTCATATCGAATAGAAATTAGTTGGTGGGTATTTGTTACAGCAGCTTTTCTTGCTGTTTGTATTTCGATATTGACAGTAAGTTATCAAAGCATTAAGGCCGCTATAGTCAACCCCGTAAAAAGCTTACGAACGGAGTAAAATATCAAAAAAGAATAATTATGTTTAAAAACTATATCAAAATCGCCTGGCGAAATATAAAAAGAAACAAAGGGTATTCTGTTGTAAATATCGGTGGGCTTACTATTGGTTTATCGGCTGTGATTTTGATGCTTTTTTATATCAGCCATGAGAATAGTTATGATGTATTTCATAATGATTATGATAAGCTTTTTAGAGTAGAAAGAACATATGTAAGTAGTATCCAAAGTGATATTTGGGATAGTTCGCCTTACGCATTATCAAGTGAATTAAAAAGTTCTATTCCAGAAATCACTAATGCTACCAGTATAAGAACTACAACAAATTATCTAAGTATTAATGATGTAATGTATCATGAGAAAAATGGATTGTTTGCAGATCATAATTTTTTTAAACTATTTACGCTAAAACTCGTAAAAGGTGATCAGTACAGTGCTTTAGAAAACCCGATGAGTATAGTATTGTCAGAATCATTAGCCAAGAAGCTTTCTCCAGAGAATAATATTATTGGAAAAACAGTACGTATTGATAAAAAATATGACTGTATAGTTACGGGCATATTTACTGACTATCCGGATAATTCTCACTTAAAGATTGACTATCTACTTTCTTTTAGTTCGTATGAAACTATAACAAAAAATACGCTTGATGCAGGATGGAGTGTAAATAATGCATCTGTTTATGTTCGGTTGGATCGTAATGCAAGAATTGATAATGTATCAGAAAAAATAAAAGGAGTTTTAGCAGATCATCTTACACTAGAAGATGGGATTGAGGAATTGCTTAGTCTAAGACCTGTTAACGATATTTATATGAAAACTTCTAAGGTAAGAGGAGGTGGGGGCAATAGAAGTGAGATTACAGTCTTGTATCTTTTTCTTGCTGTTGTAATTTTCACAGTCTTAATCACTCTGCTAAATTACATAAATTCATCTACCGCCCAGGTCATGAAAAGGGAATTAGAAATAGGAATTAAGAAGGTGATGGGGAGTACAAAAAGTCATTTAAGATATCAGTTTATTACTGAGTCCTTAGTTATGGTATCTATTTCTTTTATTCTTGCTATTGGTTTGGTAGTATTATTTCTTCCACTCTTTAATAAAATTGTGGGAAAGAATTTATCGATTATTTTTAGTCAAGATTGGCCGTTTTTTGTATATGCTGCCCTTGGAACGCTTCTAATAGGTATTTTGGCTGGTTTATACCCGGTTTTCTTTCTTTCATCTTTAAAAATCTCCTCTTTTCTTCAAGGTAATTCATCAATAAAACGTCGTGCAGGTTTAAGAAAAGCCTTAGTTGTTTTTCAGTTAGTTTTAGTAATACCATTGGTATTTACTTCAATACTTATTATAGAACAGTTTAAATATATAGAACAAAGAGATATTGGGTTTGTAAAAGAAGATTTATTGGTGTCACATGTAGAAATTACAAATGATGAAAACAGAGAAGTACTTAATACTATAGGAGAGCAATTACTACAAAATCCTAATGTTCTTAATTATTCTATATCAGATTCTGCTCCATTCGGCGGAGGAAGTAATCAGAGTATGGATTGGGAAGGAAATACAACCAACGGAAAGGCTATGATTAGGTTACATAGGGTAGATTACGATTTTTTGAATACCTATCAAATGATACTAACAGAAGGAAGAGGTTTTTCTGAAGATTATGCTACAGATATCCAAAGTGCTTGCATTATAAATCAAACAGCTCTAGAATTGTTCGGATGGAAAAATGCCTTAGGTAAAGAAATTGATAATGGTCGTTTAAAAGTAATCGGTGTGGTAAAGGACTTTAACGATTATACGGCATTTAAGAAAATCCCACCTATGATCCTTTCTATGGATAAAAGTTCTGGTAGCTCATATGTAACCATAAAAGTAGCTTCAGATAAAAGGGCAGAAACCCAAGCATTAGTCAATACACTTTTTAACAACAATTTCCCGGAAAACCCTATAGAGTTTAGATTTTTGGATGATGAATTTGATAGTAATTATTTGAATTCATTAAAAGGTACCATCAATATTTTTATTTTTTTCTCGGTGTTGGCCATCCTACTGGCAGTACTTGGGCTGTATAGCCTGGTCTCTTTTTCATTAAAGACACAGCAAAAAATGATCGCCATAAGAAAAGTATTGGGAGCCAATGTAGAAAACATTTTTCTAATACTGCTTAAAGAGTACATGATATTATTTAGTATCGCTACAACACTAGGACTTGTTACTGTTTATTTCATCGCCAACAAAGTGATACATGTTTTTGCATATCATGAGGGAATCAAATTTACCTATTTCATTATAGCAGGATTGCTGGCTTTATTTATAGTGCTTTTTTCAGTGAGCAGCAAAATAATTTCAGCAGTATTACAGAACCCTATAAAAAGTTTACGTGCAGAATAACTCATTATCAATCAAAAAATTACAGCTATGTTGAGACATCATTTCATTTTGTATATAAGAAGTATTAAAAGATACAAAGCATCTTTTTTTATAAATATCATTGGACTATCCACTGCATTAACATGCTCTATTTTGATATATCTATGGGTAAACGATGAATTGCATACAGATAAGTTTCACGAGAATAGTGATCATATTTTTCATTTGATGGAGCTTGCCGAATTTCCACAAGTGACAAAAGTAGGTTCTACTACATCAGGAAATATAGCGCCGCTTATGTTGGCAGAAATGCCAGAGATCAATATGGCAACCCAGGTAGTAAAATATCCTCAAAATGCCACACTTTCTATAGAAGACAAATCTATTAAAGGAGATGGTCATTATGTGAGCAAAGATTTTTTTAAAATATTCTCTTTTCCTATTATCAAGGGAGATAAAAATGATATATGGTCAAATACAAATACCATATTCGTATCAGAAACTATAGCTACAACTCTTTTTGGTTCTGTAGAAGACGCAATGGGACAAAATATTGAATTTCAGAAAGAAAAAGAATATACCGTTGCTGGTGTTTTTGAAGATGTTCCACAGCGATCTTCAGAACGATTTGATTTTGTACTTTCTTATGAAGAAAAAGCACTTTCTCAAACGAATCTTTTGCATTGGGGAAGTCAATCAACATATGTATACCTAAGTATGAAGCCTGGTACCGATATTGTTGCTTTTAATGACAAGATTCATGATTTTATTCGCAAGAAAACCAATAGGGGGCAATCTTATCGCACTCCGTTCTTAAAAAAATATACAGATGAGTATCTATACGGGAGTTATGAAAATGGTGTTGAGGCTGGTGGCAGAATTACATATGTAAAACTGTTTTCTATTATAGCCTTATTTATTCTAGTTATCGCTTGTATTAATTTTATGAATATGTCGACGGCAAAAGCCTCGAGAAGACTTAAGGAAATAGGGATTAAAAAAGCTATAGGAGCAAATAGGAAAACACTTATTTTTCAATATTTGACAGAAGCCGTAGGAATTGCGTTTATAGCTCTATTGCTAGCAATGATTTTTGTTACTCTATTACTTCCTGAGTTTAATCAAATTACCGGAAAACAACTTTCCATGACGATAAGTTCTGGTTTTGTTTTGGCATTATTAGGGATCACATTATTCACTGGATTATTATCCGGTAGTTATCCTGCTTTGTATTTATCGGGTTTCAGGCCTGCTACCATATTAAAAGGAAAATTAAACACTTCTGTTGGGGAAGTATGGACACGTAAAGGGCTGGTTATTATTCAATATACGGTTTCGATAGTGCTCATTGTATCTGTATTAATAGTACATAAACAAATTGAATATATCCAAAATAAAAACTTAGGGTACACCAAAGAACAAATTATCCATTTTAGTCGAGAAGGAAAAACATTGGATAATAATCATATAGATACTTTTTTGGCAGAACTTAAGAATATCCCGGGAGTAACAGATGCATCAAGTACTCGTAATGCAATGACTGGAGATGGTTGGGGTGTAGGAGGTTTTGATTGGGAAGGAAAAGACCCTAATGATTATACTCAATTTCAAAACATGATAGCATATTATGGTTTGATTGAAATGTTAGATATTGAAATATTAGCAGGCAGATCGTTTTCAAAAGATTTTAGCGAAGAAAATACTAAAGTTATCCTTAATGAATCTGCTATCAAACGAATGCAATTGAAAGATCCTGTTGGTAAGTTTATCGGGTTTAGAAATAAAAAAAGAGAAATTATAGGAGTAATAAAAGACTTTCATTTTGAATCTCTTCATGAAGATATAAAACCGATGATTGTCAATTTATGGCCTGAAAGACTTACTAAGTTTATGGTAAAAATTGAAGTAGGTAAAGAACAGGAAACCTTAGCGTCACTTCAGGATTTTTATGAAAAATATAACCCTGGATTTTTGTTTGATTATATGTTTCTGGATGAGAATTATCAAGAACTTTATGTTGCAGAACAAAGAGTGTCTAAGTTGTCTCGTTATTTTGCTGTACTAGCTATTATTATCTCATGTTTAGGTCTCTTTGGACTAGTATCCTTTACCGCAGAACGAAGAAAGAAAGAGATTGGGATTCGTAAAGTCTTGGGTGATAGTAGTGCACATATTTCTTTTTTATTATCCAAAGAATTTGTAAAACTAGTCCTGGTAGCCATTGTTATAGGCTTACCCATAAGCTACATGCTAATTAATAATTGGCTTTCGGGGTTTGCTTATAAGACAGGACTAAATCTTTGGTATTTTTTTACAGCCGGAGTGTTAGTGCTTATTGTAACCATTTTTACAGTGAGTACCCAAACTATGATTGCAGCGAATAGAAATCCTGTGGACGCATTAAGAGACGAATAGGGTTAATTAAAAATAGATACAATGTTTAAAAGTTATATCAAAATAGCGTGGAGAAGTTTATCAAAAAATAAACTATATACAATTCTAAATATTATGGGTTTAGGATCAGGTATGGCTGCAGCAATTTTGGTTGGACTTTGGTTGGTAGATGAATTAAGTGCCAATCATTATCATGAGGATTATACCAGAATAGGACTACTTCATAAAAACAGACAATATAATGGAAGTATTTTCACAGAAGTTTCTAATCCAGTTCCATTAGGGCAGGAATTAAAAAATCTTTTTGCTGATGATTTAGAAGAGGTGGTGGTTTCTTCATATGGAGGAGAACGTTCTTTACGAATTGGTGATAAAACTGTAATACGAAGAGGTCTTTTTATGCAAGAAGGAGGTATTGATATACTGGGGTTAAACATAATTCAAGGAACTTTAAAACGCCAGTTAGAACCAAATACAATATATCTATCAGAATCTGCAAATAAGGCACTTTTTGGAAATCAATCGGGAGTTGGACAAGTAATTCGCTTGGATGAAAATGTAGATGTCGAAGTTGTTGGTGTTTTTGAAGATTTACCTAAGAACTCAACATATAAAAGCATTTCCTTTTATGGCTCTTTTCAATTGTTTGAAAACCTGGAGTTATGGGTGAAAAATTCAAGAGAAGATTGGGGGAACAATTCTTTTCCAATATATATTAAAATTGCCTCAGGAACTGACATGGATCTAGTGTCAGAAAAAATAAAGAATACCCTATATAATGTTACAAAAGATATATCAACGCCAGAGTTATTCCTTCATCCTATGGAAAAATGGCACTTATATCAGGAATTTAAGAATGGAAAAGCAATAGGAACCGGACTTAAAAACGTTCGCCTTTTTGCAATCATCGGAGTATTGATATTGCTTCTGGCAAGTATAAATTTTATGAACTTGAGTACGGCAAGATCTGCAAAAAGAGCAAAAGAAATTGGAGTTAGAAAAGCTATAGGTTCATCAAATCGCCAATTGGTAAAACAGTTTTTGATAGAAACCTATATAATGGTGATTTTATCCGTAGTAATCGCACTGGTCCTAGCACGTTTATTTCTTCCAACCTTTAATACTTTAACAAATGATGTAATACAAATCCCTTGGTTGCATCCAATTTTTATAAGTGCAATTGTTGTTTTTACTCTTGCAATAGGTTTTTTGTCAGGAAGTTACCCTGCTTTATATCTGTCTTCTTTTAAAGCTGTCAAAGCGCTAAAAGGAACTAAAACATACAGTAAAAAAGAATCTGTTTTAAGAAAAGGATTGGTTGTTACACAATTCGCAATTTCTATAGGCTTAATAATTTGTACAGTTTTTATTTATCAACAGATTGATTTAGGTAAAAATAGGCCTATGGGGTATGATCAGAATAATCTGATCTTTTTTCAAAAAAGATCAAACGAATTGAAAGGACATTTTTTTGCTATGCGAGAAAATCTTTTAAACTCTGGGGGAATTGTAGAAATGTCAGAATCGTCTGGACCTATAACCGAAATGTGGACAATGAATTCTGGCTTTGAATGGGAAGGTAAAAACCCTGAATCAAGAGATAATTTTATCACGTTAAGAGTTACTCCCGAATTTGGAAAAACTACTGCATGGGAAATTTTAAAAGGAAGAGATTTCTCTAGAGATTTTTCAACAGATACAGAAGCCATAATTCTTAATGAATCTGCGGTTGAGTATATGGGATTTGAAAATCCGATAGATCAGATGATTCGATGGGAAGGAGTTAACTATAAAGTTGTAGGAGTTTGTAAAAACCTAGTGATGGAATCACCTTTTGAAAAAGTAAAACCAACAGTTTTTACCATGAGAAAGGCTAATCTACCCTTTGTCACTATGCGAATGAATCCCGATCTATCCGTTTCAGAAAGTAGATCGAGAGTGACCAAAGTACTCCAGGGTTTTAGTCCTAACGGAGAATTTAATATCAAATTCGCTAATGAAGAATTCGGACTTAAATTATGGCGTGAAGAACAAGTAGCCAAGTTAGCTTCTTCTTTATCCATAATGGCCATTTTCATAAGTCTCTTGGGGATTTTTGGACTCTCTTCTTTTATGGCAGAACAACGCAATAAAGAAATTGGAATTAGAAAAATATTAGGAGCTTCTCTCAAAAATATTATTAGACTTATGACAGCTGATTTTATGGTACTCATGATTTTGGGCTGCATTCTTGCATTTCCTATAGCCTATATTTTTATAGATAATTGGTTATCAAAATATGAATTAAAAATTAATATTTCCTGGATGATTTTTATGATTGTTGGTTTTGCTGCAATCATTATGGTGATGCTTACAGTAGGTATTAGGTCATTTAAAACAGCAAATATGAATCCTATAAAAAGTTTGAGAACAGAATAAAATCATAAAACGACCAGAGATATGTATAATTTATATTTCAAAATAGCGATCAGATATCTTCTTAAGAACAAGCTCTATTCTTTTATTAATATCCTGGGCTTAGCTATTGGAGTAGCATCTTTTATTTTGATCATGGTTTATGTGAATTATGAAAATAATTATGACAAGTTCACAGGATCTGAAAATGTGTACAGGGTATATATGGACTATAAAAAAGGAGATCATTTTATACAAGGTGATGCACAGACGTACAATATGGCTGGCCCAACGTTCCAAAAAGAATTTCCAGAAGTACTAGATTATACACGGTTTTATAGATTAGACAAAACTACACTTAAAATAGAAGACAAAGTAATAGAGGAAACCAACGGAAATGTAGCTGACCCTTCCTATTTTGAGATATTTAATCAAATATTACTCAAAGGAGATTTAGCTACTGCATTGGTAGAACCTAATAGTATTGTATTGACTGAAACGGTTGCAGCAAAACTCTTTGGAAATGATAACCCCTTAGGGAAAACCATATCTGTTTTTTGGGGAGATCCTACCTTGGCAACGGTTACAGGAATAATGAAAGATATTCCTGAGAATACACATTTTAAGATTAGTTATTTGTTATCCTATACCACTATGAAGGGATGGGAAGCTATTGATGAGAATCAAAAAATACCCAATTGGAATAATAATGTGTTTTATACATATTTAAAACTTAGCCCAAACGCAAATATAACAGCTTTACGCAAAAAAATAGTCGAAAGTGATTTTGAAGATGATCCTGATGAAAGGCATAATATAGAACCCATCGAGGATATTCATTTATATTCTAATAAACCCTATGAAGCCGAATTAAATGGAAGTGTAGTTAGAGTTAAGTTTTTAACAGCAATCGCCTTTATTATTTTAATACTCTCTTGGCTAAATTATATTAATTTATCTACTACCAAATCATTAGAACGAGCAAAAGAAATAGGGATTAGAAAAGTAGCTGGTGCCCAAAAACAACAACTTATTATTCAATCCTTGTTAGAATCAATTATCCTTAATATGATTGCTATAATAATGGCAATTACAATTGCCATTATTATATTACCACTGTACAACTCGTTTACAGGAAAAGCATTGACTTTTGAACTAGCGAGTTTAATAAATATCCTCCCAATTTTAGGATTCATTCTTCTGGGAATGATGCTTGCAGGCCTATACCCTGCAATGTTACTAAGTAATTATTCTCCTTCAAAAGCATTAAAAGGCAAAATAAGAACTTCGGCTAGCGGATTAAACATTCGTAAAGGGCTAATTATTACACAATTTCTAGCTACCATAGTGTTATTAATTGGAACCATAGTAGTTACAAAGCAGATCAATTATATACAGAAACAGCCTATTGGTTCTGATCTTAATAATATTGTAGCCATACATGGAGAGATTTTAAATAAAAAATCTGATTCCTTGCTAATTCAAGATTTTACTGCACTTAGTAGTGAAATAAGAAAATTATCAATGGTCAAAGATGTGACAACAACTCAAACATATCCTGGAGATGGTTATGAAAATCTATCTTCTTTTATGGGGATTACGCATCCAGATGGCACAGAAGAAGGAAACGTAGTATATTATAATTATAGAGTAGAATCAAACTATTTTGATCTGATGGATATTGAGTTTTTAGCAGGTAGTACTTTTCTTCCAAATAGTAAAAGAAATGATAGAAACCTGGTTATTAATGAAAAATTCGCAAAAGAAGTAGGTATTGCCAACCCTAAAGCAGCAATCAATCAAAAAGTAAAATTTTGGGATGTAGAATGGAATATCATAGGAGTCATCAAAAATTATCATCACTTTGGTTTGAAAACCCCTATGCAGCCTGTAATGATTCGATATGGAAAAACAAGAAACAATCTGTTGGTAAAGTTAGATCCAGAGATGGCTTCAACAATAGGATATCAAAACTCATTGTCACAGTTACAAAATGTTTGGGAAGAAGTTTTTCCCGAAAGTACGTTCAATTATACTTTTATTAATAAAAAGTTTCAAGCGCAGTACGAAGAGGATACTAAGTTTAGTGAAGCGTTTAAGGTATTTACCGCGTTGGCCATCTTTATTGCTGCATTAGGCCTGTTCGGGCTTACTTCTTATACCTGTATACAACGAAAAAAAGAAATCGGAATCCGAAAAGTAAACGGAGCCTCGATTTTTAAAATATTAAAACTATTAAATATAGATTTTATCAAGTGGGTGGGGATTGCATTTATTATCGCTGTTCCTATAGCATGGTATGCTATGAATTCATGGTTAGAAAACTTTGCAGTAAAAACTAACATAAGCTGGTGGGTATTTATACTGGCAGGGATTATGGCATTAGGAATTACACTCCTTACGGTAAGCTGGCAAAGTTTTATAGCCGCAAATGGAAACCCTGTGGATGCCTTAAGAGATGAATAACTATTAATAGTCTAAAAATGTTAATACCATGGAAGAGATAAAAGAACAAATAGAGAAAGAAAAAGTAGGGTTAGAACTACGCCTTTTCATTGTTAACAATTTACCTGCTCTTAATGAGATGGAATTACATTCTGTTACATTTTTGATGGAAGAGATTATAAAAACAAAAGATTGTAATGAGCAGTGTTGATTCTAATAAAAACCTTTGTTAATACAGATAATGGCCATTATAGATGCTTTTTGGTTGGATACAGGATTTGTAGAATAAAATAATACAGATAATATTATGAACACACACATATTAAAAGCGATTATTAGAAATGTATGGAAGAAGAAATTCTTGTCATCAACAAAAATTTTAGGGCTGATTGTTGGATTTACTGTGTTCATTTTTCTTCTTGAAAAAATAAAACATGAAACTAGTTACGATACATTCTGGAAAGATTCTGAATCTATTTATAGAGTAGGTTTAGATTTAAAATATAAGGATGGTGAAGAAGTAAGGTCTGCAAAAAACTTTGGTGGATCCTCAGAGCTTTTAGAAGCAGAAATACCAGGTGTTGTCGCTCAGTGTAATTTTGGTAGAGATGTGGTAACTATTTTTAATGGTCCTCAACAAAAAATACAAGATGTTGATTTTGTTTGGAGTGACCCTTCTTTTTTCTCAGTTTTTGATCGTAAAATCATCACTGCCGAGACGAATTCTTTACTAGAAAATATTCATGGTATAGCCATTTCACAATCTTTTGCACAAAAATTATACGGAGAAGAAAGCCCATTAGGAAAGGAACTAACGGTCAATGAAGGGTGGAAATTTGTTGTTGACGCAGTTTTTGAAGATATCCCCAGTAATAGCCACATGAATATTGATGTTATTGGAACTTTTAAAACACTGTTTTATTACCTTCAAAATTTTGACAATAAAAATCAAGTATTGGTTGACAATCCTGATTATGAATATCAAAGGGCAACTCCATATGAAACAAAACGATGGCAAGCACCAGTACAATATCGATCCTATTGCTATATCAAACTAGACAAAAATACATCAATCAATGCGATAGAAAGTCGATTAGGCGGTTTGCTTGGTAAGGTGGCGCTTCCACAAAAATTAAAGGAGGCTAAAATGAATTTTATATTCCAACCTATAGCCGATATCCATTTAAAATCTAAACTTGATCATGAACTATCGGTTAATGGAGAACAAACGCAAGTATTTTTCCTGTCGATAATTATTCTAGTAGTGTTACTTGTATGTCTTATCAATTTTATTAATCTAAATACGATTACAACTCTCGAAAATGCTAAAAACTATTCAATAAGAATACTTAATGGTTCTGGATATAATCAAGTGTTCTACTTAATGTTTGTAGAAACGATATTGTTTAATATTGTTGCTATTATTGTCTCTATACCAATAGCACATTATTTGATCGATTCGCAACTTCCAATTGATGGAATCACATTTTCTACATATGCACTATTAGGAACTATTGGGATAGTTGTTGTGGGTATTGCTTCTATTGTGCCGTTTATGTCGGTGATCAAGAACAAGGCTTTCTCGGTAGTTAAAAAAGGTGATCAAAAACTACATCAAAAATGGACAAGTCAAAAAGTAATGGTCACCTTACAATTTTCAATCACCATTGTATTGATGATTTGTACCGTTGGAATTTATAAGCAGATGCAGTTTATGATGGATAAGGAATTAGGATTTAATGGTACGCAAACGATATTTAGTTTTACGCCTATGACAATGAATCAACATCCTGATCTTGTGAGTAGACTCTCTACTTTTAAAAACGAGGTATCTGCATTAGGAGGTGTTGCTTCGTTTTCGGCGAGTTCATCAATACCAGGTAAAGCGATTACTCGTCTAAATGATCAGGTAAAAGCTGTAGTTGCTGCTAAGCCTTATCCGGTGACCTTTAACCAGATTAGTATTGATGATGGATATTTGGATACTTATGATATTCCCCTAATTGCAGGTAAGAATTTAAACCCCGAAAGCAATTGGAAATCTAATGGGATATTAATTAATGAAACGGCACTTTCTAAAATGGGCAATATTCAAGCTGATAATGTTATAGGAAATGCTATTACTATTGGCAATAAAAATTATCGAATACAAGGTGTAGTAGAAGATTATCATCATGTTTCACTTCACAAAACTGTACAACCAACTATTTATATCCAGAACCTGGAGTGGGATCATGCTGTTGGGTATTACTCATTTAAATTAAAATCAAATACTATTGCGGGGACTATGGATCAAATAGCCCAAATTTGGAATGAATTGTATCCTAAAGAAGAGTTTATCTTTAATTTCTCTAATACAGTTTTTCAAAACCAATATGCAAAGGATCAGAAATTCAGTCAGATTTTAAATTCCTCTACGATACTTGCCTTATTTATTTCATGTATAGGTTTATTAGGAGTTGCACTATTTAATACCAGGAAACGAGTCAAAGAAATAGGTATTCGAAAAGTAAACGGAGCAAAGGTTAAACAGATCTTATTTACACTTAATAAAGATTTTATAAAATGGGTAACCATTGCTTATGTATTAGCGTGTCCTATTGCTTGGTATGCATTGAATATATGGCTGGAGAATTTTGCTTATAAAACAACTTTGGGGTTATGGGTATATGTTTTGGCTGGTCTAGGGGCGCTAACGATTGCATTATTGACAGTAAGTTGGCAAAGCTTTATAGCCGCGAGTAGAAATCCTATAGAGGCATTAAGAGACGAATAAATTTCATCAACGATTCAATCAAAGACAAGTAATTATGTTTAAACACAATGTAAAACTATTTCTCAGAACTATAAAGAGGTACAAAACCACATTTATGATTAATGTTATAGGACTGTCTTCTGGATTGGCCTGTGTATTTTTGATCGCTCTTTGGGTATTAGATGAGGTTCAAGTAGATAAAATTCATGAAAATGATGAATACCTGTATCAGGTATGGAATAAGTTTGAAAGCCGCGAAGGTCCTAGAGTCCTTAATTGGACTCCAAGTATTTTGGCAGAAACAATGGCCGATAAATTACCCGAAGTAAAATATGCAGCATCTCAAACAGTGCCTACACAATTTGCTAAAACACCACTTCGAGTAAATAACAAAATTATAAAAACTGCTGGTGTATTTGCTGGCAAAGACTATTTTAATATATTTTCTTATCCTTTGATAGAAGGAGATAAAAATCAGGTACTAGAGGAAATTAATTCGATTGTGATTTCAGAATCTCTGGCAAATCAACTTTTTGGATCTCCAAAAGAAGTAGTAGGAAAAGTAATCGAATGGGATGCAATGGGAATGCTAGGAAAACATCAAGTGAGTGGTGTTTTTAAAGATATTCCTACTAATTCAACAACTCATTTCGATTTTATATTACCATTAGCGGCATATAAAAAAGGAATTATACATAATGGCGGAAAAAATGATTGGGTTAATAATAACCCGATAACGTATATTTTACTAAATGAAGGAACGAATGTACAGGAATTTGCTGCTAAAATAGAAAACTTCTCGAAGCTACAAGACGAAGATGTTGAAGCAGATCTTATAATCACTAAATACTCATCTAATTATCTGTACAGTAATTTTGAAAATGGGAAACAAACTTCTGGACGTATGAATTATGTATACTTATTTTCCTGTATTGCATTATTTATTTTGACCATTGCTTGTATCAATTTCATGAATCTTTCTACAGCGAATGCATCAAGACGTTTAAAAGAAATAGGGGTTAAAAAAGCATTGGGATCCAAAAGAACTACGCTTATTACACAGTATTTTGGAGAATCGGTAATGACTGCGTTTATTTCTCTATTATTTGCGCTTTTAGTAGTGTTTCTTTTTATCCCACAATTTAATGTAATTACTGGTAAAACATTATCCTTAAGTTTTGAACCTTTGACTTTTGGTTTACTATTATTAATTGCTCTTTTTACTGGGGTATTGGCAGGAAGTTATCCTGCATTACATCTTTCTCGTTTTAAACCGGTAACCATTTTAAGAGGTCAATTAAAAAATTCTTGGGGAGAAGTTTGGGTCAGAAAAGGGTTAGTGATATTTCAATTTTCATTATCAATTATTTTAATTATAGCAGTGTTATTAGTTTCTCAACAAGTGGATTATGTACGGTCCAAAAACCTGGGAATGGATAAGGACAATGTTGTTTATTTTAGTCAGGAGGGTCACTTAAGACAAAATGCTGAGGCATTTTTAAAAGAATTAAAAACGTTTCCAAACATAGTTAATGCTGCTATGACCAGTCAAAATATCATAGGAACAAACATTAATACAACCGGGGGGGTAGTTTGGACAGGTAACGAAGAAGAACGTCAATCCCGTTTTAAAACACTTCGTATAGGTCATGATTTTATAGAGACCATGGATATGAAAATTAAAGAAGGTAGATCCTTTTCTCGGCAGTTTCCCGCAGACAGTGCTGCAATAGTTTTTAATGAAACCGCCATAAAGATGATGGGGATCAAAAATCCAATTGGAAAAACAATTCGTTACGGATCTACTCAATATACGATTATAGGAATCTTAAAAGACTTTCATTTTCAATCTTTTCGAGAAACTGTACGTCCCATGTTTTTTAGATTAAATAATAATAGATCCAATTTAGAATTTGTAGTTCGAATTGCTAGTGGAACAGAAAAAGAAACACTTACGATGCTTGCAGATGCATATGCCAAATTTAATCCTGGGTATGTATTTGAATATAGTTTCTTAGACACAGATTTTCAGGCACAGTATGCAGCAGAACAACGTGTAGCTTCCTTATCAAAGTATTTTGCGGGCCTAGCTATTTTAATCTCTTGTCTAGGTTTGTTTGGTTTAGCGATGTATACAGCAGAGCGAAGACGAAAAGAGATTAGTATTAGAAAAGTACTGGGGCAAAGCGTTTCTCAGGTTACAATTATGTTATCTGGCGAATTTGCGAAGTTAGTATTGATAGCTATAGGTATTGCAATACCCATAGCATATCTATTGGCAGGTAATTGGTTATCAAGTTTTGCATATAGAATCCCTTTAAAAATATGGTATTTCATAGGTGCAGGTTGTATAGCCTTATTTGTTGCTTTGCTCACGGTTGGATCACAAGCAATAGGTGCAGCAAATAAAAACCCTGTTGATGGATTAAAAGAAGAATAAGGAGAATCAGAATATCAAAAAACAAAAAGTTATGTTTAAAAATTATATCAAAATAGCCTGGAGGAACTTATTAAAAAACAAGTTTTTTTCACTCATCAATATCTTTGGGTTAGCAGTAGGATTGGCTACATGTTTTCTTTTGATGTTATATGTATTTAGTGAAACAAGTTATGATAAGCATCATAAGGATATAAATCAGATATATCGCGTAGCTCTAGAAGCTGATGGAGAAAAATGGGCTGCAGGTCCTGCACCATTAGCCCAAGGTTTGGCCTCTGATTTCCCTGAAATTGAAGAGGCAACACGTATCCTTAATTTTCCGACAACAGATAAAATGCTTTTAAAAGATGAGAGTACTAATATTAAATTTTATGAAACCAATGGGTATTATGTAGATTCTACTTTTTTTAAAGTATTCACATATGATTTTTCTTACGGAGATCTAAAAACGGCACTCAATCAACCTAATACCGTAGTGATTTCTGAAGCTATTGCCCATAAATTATATGGTAATGCAAATCCAATTGATAAAGTAATTAATATTGAAATCCCCTACGGAAAATACAATTACACCGTTAAAGGAGTTTTTAAAAACAATAGCACTAAGTCGCATATTAATGCAAACCTTTTTCTCTCTATGCAAAACACAGATATAGGAGAGTGGGTAGGTCAACAAACCAACTGGGCATACAATAATATTTTTCATACGTATATCAAACTTGGAAAAGGAACCAATGCTATTGCTTTTGAAGAAAAGCTACCTGCTTTTCTAGAACGTAACGCTGCTGTTGATTTTAAGGAAATGAATCTTTCTAAAGAACTATTTCTGCAGCCGGTAAAAGATATTTACCTAAAATCTGATATAGGTAATGAACTTTCTGTAAATGGTAATATGACATACCTGTATATTTTTGGTTCTATAGCAGCTTTCTTATTGCTGATTGCATGTATTAATTTCATGAATCTTTCTACAGCGCGTTCAGAAAAAAGAGCAAAAGAAGTAGGAGTACGCAAAGTAATGGGAGCACATAAAAAATCATTGATATTTCAGTATTTGGGGGAATCTTTGATGATGTCTGTATTGGCGTTAGGCCTTTCTGTGGTGATTGTAGTATTATTTTTACCAATTTTTAATAAGTTTTCACAGAAAGAGCTTGTCTTTTTAGAGAGCCCGCAACTCATATTCTGGGGTATTGGCCTTACACTTTTTACAGGCCTTCTTTCGGGATTGTACCCTGCATTTTACTTGTCTTCTTTTAAGATAACAACCGTATTAAAAGGAAAATTGGTCAATAGCTTTTCTGCAACTTTTATTCGCAAAGGATTAGTCGTTTTTCAATTCGCAATATCGGTATGCTTAATTTTAGTAGCGGTTGTCATCGCAAAACAATTAGATTTTATTAAGAACCAAGACCTTGGGTTTAAAAAAGATCAACAAATTATATTACCCTTGCGAAGCACGACTGCAGTAGATAATTACAATGCTTTCAAAAATGAAATGCTTAAGAACCCAAAAGTAGCTTCGGTTTCTGCGGGATCTACTTATCCGGGTTTTGACCTGGTACAGGATATGTTCATCTATGCTGAAGATAAATCCTTGGATGATAAAGTCGAAATTCATTATGCCCAGGCCAATGAAGATTATATCAAAACATTGGGGTATACATTAATAAAAGGTAGGCTTTTATCTACAAATCCAGAAGCAGATCTTGATGGAGTAGTACTTAATGAAACTGCTATTAAACAACTAGGATATGATGCTAATAATGCCATAGGAAAAAAAGTACATTACGAGTTTGATAATCAGCAACAGTCATTACAAATTGTTGGTGTAATTAAAGATTTTCATTCACGTAGTTTCCATAAAAGCATTTTGCCTTATGCTATACGAAAATTTGATAAGGGTAATCAGCCCAATTATTTTATTGTAAATATTAAAGAAGGGCAATTTGATAATGCATTGTCTAGTGTGAAAGGAGTTTGGAAAAAAATAAATCCTGAAGTTCCATTTCAATATTCTTTTTTAGATCAGGATTTCCAAAGAAATTATGAACGAGAACAACGTATGTCTAATGTAATTATGTGTTTTACATTCATTGCCATTTTTATAGCGTGTCTGGGATTATTAGGATTGGCTTCGTTTACAACAGAACAACGAAAAAAAGAAGTCGGAATACGTAGGGTTCTTGGGGCGTCTGTATTAGGAATTACCACGTTACTGTCTAAGGATTTTTTAAAGTTGGTGGTTATCGCTATTCTTTTTGCAAGTCCGATTTCATATTATCTGGGGAGCAGATGGCTAGAAGGTTTTGCATATCATATTAATATTAGTTGGGGATTATTTGTTATTGCTGGTGGAGTAGCATTAGGTATCGCTTTTGCAACGGTAAGTTTTCAGGTTATAAAAGCAGCTGTATCTAACCCTGTTAAAAGTTTACGAACAGAATAAAAGGAAAATTATGATTAAGAACTATATCAAAATAGCCTGGAGAAATGCCATTCGACAAAAACAATTTACAATTCTAAATATATTAGGACTTAGTATCGGTATTGCAACTTGTTTTATTATTGGCTTATATGTTCATAGCGAAATGACGTATGATACCTTTCATGAAAAAGCAGATCGTATATACAGAGTGAATCAACCCAATATTTGGGGAGATTGGGACGAAATGGTTTCTAGCACAGGACCTAATGTAGCTACTGCACTAAGAGCAGATGCACCAGAGTTTGAAGAAGTAACAAGACTTTTGAGTACCGGAAGACAAACAATTCGTGCTAACCATAATAATAAAGTTAATTTCTATAATGAAAGCCGTTACTTTGCAGCCGAAGAGAATGTTTTTGATGTATTTTCCTTTCAGTTTCTTCAGGGAGATCCAAAAACAGCACTTAGTGAGCCTCTTACTATGGTGATGACCAAAGAAACAGCAGAACGTTATTTTGGTGATGATGACCCTATGGGAAAAACATTGGAGGTTAAGGATTATGATGGTTCCTGGAAAACATATACTGTACAAGGTATTATTGCTGAGGTTCCTTATAAATCGCACCTTCAGTTTGATATGATCGTTTCTTTAAAAAGCTATTCAGAAATGATGGATGCTAATGGATGGAAATGGATATGGACAGCATTTGCAACCTATGGTCTGGTAAAAGAAGGAACCGATATGAAGGCGTTTACTGATAAAATTCAGGCAATACCCCCAAAATGGGCTCCACCAACAACCGAACGTATTTTTAACCAGACATTTGATGAGTTTACAGCTGGACATGCCTGGACATTAGATCTTCAACCACTTAGAGAGATATACTTATCAGAATCTCCTAATTTTAATGTTTTTGGACCTTCTGGTAATCCTATGTTTGTGAAGATATTTGGAGCTATTGGTATTCTGGTACTTATTTTATCCAGTATCAATTTCATGAACCTTTCTACAGCGCGATCCTCCAAAAGAGCAAAGGAGATAGGAGTAAGAAAAGTTCTGGGATCAAAACGAAAAGCATTGATCAAACAGTTTGTATTAGAATCAACACTTTTTGTATTGGCAGGTACGATTATCGCTTTGGTATTAGTACAAGTATCCTTACATACATTTAATGATATTGCAGAAGTACAACTAGCATTAATTCCGTACCTCATCAATCCCATATTTTTGGGAATCGTGGTACTATTTATATTAGGCTTAGGTCTTATATCTGGAAGTTATCCGGCTTTTTATCTTTCTATGTTTGAACCTGTAGAAACACTAAAAGGAAAAATCAGTAATAAGTTTAGAGGAAAAGGAATTAGAAACGGACTAGTGGTATTTCAATTTACCATTTCTATTGCATTGGTTATTTGTACACTATTTGTTCAAAAACAATTATCATATACTTCTACTCTTGATATAGGATTTGAAAAGGATAATATTTTGCAGATTCATAATATAGAACAGATGGGATTTGACACAGAATCACTTAAAGCAAAATTTGCATCAAACCCTGCATTTTCTAAAGTTGGTAAATCTTTTGGGATACCTCCAAACATATGGTCCGGAGATCGATACAAAGCTCTGGGACCCGAAAATGATGTGGTTCAGCTTAGAAATGTAAGAGCAGAAGAGGACTATCTCGATGTATTGGGAGTAGAATTTGTTGCAGGAGGTAATTTTGATTCCTCCCGACCTAATGATAAGTATAAAGTGATACTCAATGAGAAGGCAGTTAAAACATTAGGCTGGGGCTCAAAAGAAATGTATGCTACAGACTCTCCAATCGGAAAAATAGTGGCTCTCGCTTCTGGAAGCGAAGATGAATTTGAAGTCTTGGGAGTGGTAAAGGATTTTAATTTTAATAGTGTACATCAGGAAATAGGACCATTGGTTATTATCCACCATCAAAATGATAAAGTTTGGGATTATGGAGCAGGATTGTCTTTTTACTCCATGAAACTCAATCCAGAAGTAGTGAAGACTGCAACTGACCTGCAAGCTTTGGTCGAAAATGTAAAAGATGAGATTGCACAGATGGATCCATCAGTACCTTTTGAGTATAGTTTTATGGATCAGGAATTTGAAAACACCTTCGAGTCAGAACAACGAATGGGAGTTGTACTAAATATATTCACTCTTATGGCGCTTATTATTGCATGTCTTGGATTATTTGGTTTGGCTGCCTTTACAGCAGAACAGCGGGTAAAAGAATTAAGTATTAGAAAAGTATTGGGAGCCAAAGTATCAGAATTAGCAGTATTATTTTCATCAGAATTTGCCAAACTTATAGGAGTTTCGATTCTGTTAGCTTCACCTCTTGCTTATTTTCTGGTTGATGAATGGCTTAAAGGATTTGCCTATAGAACCCCGATCGATATATGGGTATTTATATTGGCTGCACTATGTGCGGTGATTATTACATTGCTAACTGTTGGCTTTCAAACGGTTAAAGCAGCATCATCTAATCCAATACATAATTTACGAACCGAGTAAAAGAAAACGTGATGATTAAAAACTATATCAAAATAGCCTGGAGAAATCTTTTGAAAAATAAAGTGAATACTGCTATTAATATCTTTGGATTGTCCATAGGGATTAGTACTTGTATGGTCATATTGATTTTTGTGAGGTATGAATCTAATTTTGATCACTATCACGAAAAAGCAGAAAACACGTATCGGGTAGTTCAACATAATCAATTACCCGATCAGACGTTATATTGGAATACTACGGCATACCCCTTAGCATCGGCACTACGTAATGATTTTCCCGAAATTGATATGGTTACTCAGACTGCTGGACCAGTAAGTCGCGAGTTTAGTATTGAAGACGGAGAAAGAGACTTAATACGATTCGAGGAATCTCATGTATTGTTTGCAGACCCTTTCTTTCTTAAAACATTTGATATCGAATGGATTGCAGGAGATTTCAATACTGCACTTTCAGATATCAATTCGATTATATTGACAGAAGAATTGGCGAACAAGTATTTTCCCGAACATAACGAGAATTATCAATCGATTCTGGGCAAAACCATAGCTCTACAAAGTAAAGATCCACTTAAAGTTACTGGTGTTATAAAAAGTGCTCCCGGAAACTCTAATCAACGATACAACATATTGATTCCGTATGAATTCTTTAAAATTAATAACCCCTATTTCTCAGGAAATTGGTCTGGGAATTACCAGGGAACGACCTATGTAGTTTTACAAAATGAAGAATTGAGGAAACCTCTAGAGGCTAAAATTGCTAGCTGGAAGAAAAAATACCTAAAACCAGAAGATGATAAACGTATTTCATATTTTCTCCAACCATTAACAGAAATTCATAACGAAACATTATATGGCAGTAGCCCTGGCGGATATATTTTGCCGTCAAAAATTCTCTTTACGGCTTCGATTGTAGCCTTATTTATTTTGGTCATTGCTATCGTTAACTTTATCAATTTACTTACTGCACAATCGATATCTAGATCAAAAGAAGTGGGTATTCGTAAAGTCTTAGGGAGTAAAAGAAGAGATTTAATACGTCAGTTCATCTTTGAAAATAGTATCATTATTATAGGGACATTATGTATTTCTGTTGCTATTGTGAGTGCCTTACTACATCAGTTAAATACTAATTTATCTATTATTGATTTGAAGCTTCAGTTTGCCTGGAGTCATATAGGTTTGATTCTACTCATCGGTTGTTTTACCATTCTTCTGGCAGCTATTTATCCTGCTATCGTTCTTTCTGCATATAGACCAATACAAGCATTAAAGAATAGAATTCAGCTACGCGGAACGGGAAATTTTAATCTACGTAGATCATTAATTGTATTTCAGTTTGTTATTGTTCAGCTTTTTGTCATTGCAGCGATAGTTGTGGCCTTACAGATGAATTATTTTAAGAATGAATCTATGGGGTTTTCATCAAATGCTGTAGTGATGACACCAACACCAGAGTTTTCAAAATTGGAAGTGTTTAGAAACGTACTGTTAGAAAACAATAACATTTCTAAAGTTAGTTTTGGTTCTGGTCCTCCTATGGCAGTTCATGGCTTTCAGTTAGGAACAAGTTTTCGTCGTCCAGAACAGACAGTAGAGGAATCTTTGGATGCTGAGATGAAAATAGGAGATGTTAATTATCTGGATTTTTATGATTTAGAACTCCTGGCCGGAAGAAATTTTACTTCCAATAAAGAAACCTTTGATGAATTTATTGTGAATGAAACCTTACTGAAATCCTATAACTGGACACCAGAAGAGGCGATCGGAAAGAAAATTCAGATTAATGAAGGTCAAGCCACTATTGTTGGAGTAGTAAAAGACTATCATAATAATTCCTTTCAGTATGAGATTACTCCATGTATTATTTTAAATTGGGAGTATTATCAAAATCAGGCATTTATCAAAATTGGAAATGAGAATTATGAATCCCTTGCGATGATTAAGGAGGTATGGGAAGATACGTTTACCTCTTCGATATATCGATATGATTTCTTAGATGATGCTATCGAAAAAGAATATGTTCTGGAGCGATTGGTGTTTAATGGATTTACCATTTTTTCTATTCTCGCCATATGCATAGGGTGTCTTGGTCTTTTTGGCTTGATGTCGTTTATTACTTCAAGAAAAACCAAAGAGATTGGAATTCGAAAGGTGATGGGAGCCAGCATCTTGCAAATTCTTTCTTTTTTTACAAAGGAGTTTATGCGCTTAGTCGCTTTGGCATTTATCATTGCCGTTCCTGTTGTATATTATCTTATGAATTTATGGCTTGAAGGGTTTACGTATCGTATTGATATATCGATTTGGATGCTTTTAAGTGGCGGACTAATCACTTTTATAATTTCGGTAATCACATGTAGTTTTCAGTCCATAAAAGCAGCGTTGGCAAATCCGATTCATGCGCTTAGAGAAGAATAAAAACAATACATCAATTCTTATAAATTGTATGTAAAATCAAATGATATAAATATTAATTATAAAAAATAAAACAAATACAGATGCTATTAAATTTAAAGAATATTTCGAAGTGGGTACATTCTGGAGGACAGAAGGTTTTCTTATTAAAAGATATTAATTTTTGGGTTAATGAAGGAGATTTTATCTCTATTATGGGACCTTCTGGATCAGGAAAATCAACTTTACTAAATGTAATTGGAATGTTGGATGATTTTAATGAAGGAGAATATACATTTTTGGATGAATCTGTTCATACGCTCAAAGAGAAACACCGCGCCAACTTATATAAGCAATATGTAGGATTTGTTTTTCAGGCATACCACTTAATTGATGAATTAACGGTCAAGGAAAACCTGGAAATGCCATTATTATACAAAAAACACAGTGCTTCTGAGCGAAAATCACTCGTTGGAGATATGCTAGATCGTTTTAATATTGTGGGTAAAAAAGATCTTTTTCCTGCTCAATTAAGTGGTGGGCAGCAGCAATTGGTAGGAGTAGCCAGAGCACTTATTGCGAGTCCAAAACTTATCCTTGCCGATGAACCTACCGGGAACCTGAATTCTAAACAAGGGGAAGAAATTATGGAGATCTTTACACAACTTAATAAAGAAGGTGTAACTATTATACAGGTAACACATTCTGAAAAAAATATGGCCTATGGATCGAGAGTGATTAATTTGTTGGATGGGAATATTGTTTAGGTATTGTTGCATCTCGATAGTCCTGCTGAGTTTATCGAAGTGTAGTTAAAAGAGTCATATAGATCCCAGCTTACGCTGGGATGACAACTTAATAATCATTATTTTAAACATTTTAGTTTTGTCATTCCGGACTTGATCCGGAATCTATTATAATTGTCTTTCTAATCTAAACTGGGGATGACAATAATACAATCATTCACTCTCTGGGGCTACGGTAAACTGTTTTATGGCCGCATTGGGCTCAATGATATTATACCCCTTCCAGAATTCTGGGTTGTATCTTGATAGGTATTCAGGCCTGATGGACTTGTTTTCTATGCTACCATTATAATCGGTTTCGGTTAAGGATTTAGAATCAAAAACTACTATTTCATATTTAGAAACATTACCAATACCGGCATCGATCTCCAGAGATAATTCATTTTGTTTGCGTTTTCCCTTAACGTGTTTGTTCTTTTCGATTACTTTTAGCGGTCGATCCACACCAAAAAGATTACCCTTTATTTTTTCGAGGTACTTTACCGTGTATTTATTATCCTGTCCTTTAGTAAAAATTGTTGTTCCTTTATAAAGGTTTTCCTGGTAGCTAAGTCCAAGCAGTCTAAAATTGCGTAAGTTTTTTACATTAGTATAATCAACACGCATGATGGCAAAGTCTTCGGTATTTACATATATAGTCCCCTTAAAATCTTCTCTTCTTTTAGGCGAAAAATTGATGATGTATACGCTACTGTCATCCATATAGGTGTAATCAATCAACTCAAACTCATATCGTCCTGATTTACTGATAAAATTTACTGTGGGATCTTCCTGAAAGAACATATTTTTAAAAAGCCCTTCTATTGCCATTCTTCTATATTTAAGAAACTCACTTTTTTCCTCTTTTTTATCATTGATCTCATCTTTGGCTGCTTTGGCTTCCTCACTCTGTTCGAGGATAGAATCTACTTGTACTTTGGTGCCAAATAATCCCGATTTAATTTTTAGATAAGAATCAGGTTTTACATTGTCTTTAAAGATTTTTTCTAACTTTTCTGACATTGCTTCCATAGAACCCGAATTATTTTTGTCGTATAATTCTGCAGCTTTAATGATATTGATTTTTCGTTTTTCGACACTACCATAATAATCACATAGGGTCTCTATATAATATTCTGATTTTCTTGGGATAATAGTAATCACACTATCGATAAATTCTTCATTAAGTTCTTCGATGGTGGATTTTTTAAACTCCACATCCAGTTTCTTCATGGTATTAAACTCAGATTGTCTAAAAAACAAACGCTTTTGCGTCATATCAAAATGATAATTCTGTGCTAATCGTTCCTCAACTTTATCCATGATTTCGTCTATAGTATAATTCTTGTTAGACAGGTATACACTTTTTAACTCTATCGCCTTGGGTTGGATATAAATGATACTATCTATTGCGGGCTGTACTGCAATACCTATTTTTTCATATCCCATAGAAGAGATATAGATAGAATCTGCAGAGGCATTTGCCTGACCCATATGTATCGTAAACCTTCCTTCTTCATTGGTAATGACCCCATCATTTTCTGATATCTGGATCGTGGCAAATGGTATAGGCTGGTTGGTTTTTTTATCTACCACTTTAGAAGTAATTGTTTGTGCAGAGCCTATAGTACCCACAAGACCAATTAAAAATGAAAAGATGATGGTTTTATTATATATCATTATGATGAAGTTTATATCAAACACGTTTCTATACCTATAGACAATATTTAGACGCAAATAGTTGCCTGACATGTCAATAAATAATAATGAATATCAAAAACATATGAAACACAATGGTTTTGATAGTGTAAAAGGAAGACTACAATATGGAAGAATTGTTACAATGGGGTGTGATGTAATCTGTTTTTTTTAGTTACTTAAGCTTGACTGATTCCTTCGCTATGCTCGGAATGACGATTTTTCAGACGGTCTACTCACATCTAATAAGGACTAATGCTTTGTAGTTTGAGACCCTGAAAGAAGTTCAGAGTGATGTGAATCACATTGTATAGTAGATATTCATAAAAGAGGAAGCCAGGCAAGTACGTATTACTTGCCTGGCTTCCTCTCTTCATTATTTTCATCAAAAAGATCCAATGGAACGTCTTTTTGGTTCATCGTTTTATAATCGTGTCTCAAAATTGAACCCTCAAAGTCCAAAAATGAGTGTCAGAAGTCCAATTTTAGAAGAAGTTAAAAATTACAATACTCACATACTAATTTATCAAAGGGAAAACAGTATGAATATTATAATGAAACATATCAAAATCATAGAACGTGTAGATCAATCAATTCGATTACAAGCAACAGGGTCTCCAGAAGATTTTTCGGCTCGTTTAGGAATTTCAAAAACCAAGCTTTATCGTATTATTAATGTCATGAAAACATTAGACGCTCCTATTGAGTATGATCTTTCTTTACAGAGTTTTGTCTATAGAGAAACCGTAAGTTTTGCATTTGGATTCTATGCCAAAGATCAAAGCCCAGAACAGATAAATCCATTTGTGGGATAGTGTCAGGTGCTTGAATGCGTAAGTTTAGAGTTAGAATTGAAAATTGGAAGTGTGGATATGGGATTAGGTTTTTACCTGATCATAAAAAAATCACGGCCGAGACAGCGCTTCTCAATCGTGATTTTTACAACTAACTAAAATTACTCTTCTTCAACAGGCCTTAGGTTATCACCAGAATTCCTGTCGATTAATTTATTATAAGGATCAATACCTGCTTTTATAGGTTTATTATCCGTAATGATAGTGAAGGTATTTTCACCAGGGTGTAACCATTTTCGTTCCAGGTAATATGGATTTTTAAGAGGAACTTCTTGGTCATCTACGATATCTTTACCAAATAATCCAACCTCGATATAATTGGTTTTGTCATCAATACGTTCTTCTTTTCCTGTATCGTCATAATAGATTTTCTGAGCATTAACAGTAAAAGTAGTTTCATAGGTATCATTATCCAGTTTCTTTGTTTTGGCCTGTACGACACGGTTTTCGTATAAGGCTATTTTGGTAAATCCATCTTCTACAGCATATTTTAGAGAATCTGGGGCTACTTTATAAATGGCATTATACAAGTTTTCTGAAGTGGGATACACCCCTTTTTCAAAATTCTTATATTCATTAAGAAAATCTTTGAGCGCAGTATTTATTTTTTCCTCTCCAATAATATCCTGAAGCTCGTACATGACCATAGACCCTTTACGATACCAGATATGCGGTCCTACTTCGACATTGATTAAGGAGCGTTCGGGTTTAAAGCTAAAAGCTCTGCTTCTTAAATAGTCATCCAAAGAATATTTAAGGAAATTTTTGATTCCGTTTTCTCCATATTGATGCTTCATAGTCATAAGAGATGAATATTCTGCCAGTGTTTCTGAAATGATATTGGCTCCCGAGGTTTTACTAGGAGTTACAATATGTCCCCACCATTGATGAGCTACTTCGTGAGTAGTGACTCTAAAGGCATAATTAAAATCCTCGGCTTTATCAAAATTAGCAGCAAATCCAAAATCTTCAGAGTAGGGGATAGTCGTTACAAATGATTGTGCAAAGGTAGCATGCGCCGGAAATTCTACTATTCTTATCACCGAGTTAGGATACTCATAAAAGTTTTTAGAGCAATAGTCTAATGCTACTCGTGTGCCTTCAACAAAATGTTTGAGGTTACGCTTGTGTTTTGGAGAATGGTAAATTTCTATGGCTACCTCTTTCCCGCTAGGAGCAGTCCAACTGGATTTTTCAATATCATATCGGGCGGATACGACATTAAAAAACAGATCGGTTTGTGACTCTAATTTGTAATGATAATATGCCCTGTTATTTTCATTCCATTCCTTTATTAATTTTCCTGGAGCTAAAGCGATTTGATCATCGGCAGTACTTACTACAGCTTCAAAATTAATATAATTAGCATCTTCGTTAAATAGATTCTTTTTAAGGGCTAAAGAATCTGTTCGGGGAGGATAGAGATAATCCAGTTTTTCTAATCCGTGTTTTACACGTACTCCATTATCAATAAGACTTCTTTCAAAATGAAATCTCGGAAAAATACTACTATTAAAGAAAGACCCATTATGTAATACCTCGGTTTCTAAATCATTAGCAAATCCTTTGGTTTCTGATGATACTTCTATAGTAAGCTCTGCTTTTTCATTAGGAAGCATAGCCTTGGGTAGCTTATAAAAATACATTCTATATACCGAGTCAGATACGACGGGATGTAATGATGTACCATTATAAATCACTTTTTTTAGATAGGTATTAGGACCAGGATATTGAATCTCCAGCAGTAAAGTGTCAATCGGAGTATCATAAGAGTTAATGATTTTATATTCTCCTTTTGCTTTTACATTTCGTTCTTTAGGGAATACATCAATATATGCTTTTAGATCTGTGACCTGCGGATGAGCTTGACCAATATATTTACTGTATTTCTTTTCTGCATCAACCTCTACTTCTTCTGCATAATTGCCATCTTCGAGAGTATTGAGTACTTTAAGGTTATAATAATTATATGCGGTTACAGATATAAAAGCCAATAAAATGACTACAAATGCTAAAATAGTCTTGGCATCAAATCTTTGTTTTGCAAGAGATAAACGTTCTTTGGCTGTAGAAAAGAAACCTCGAGTCCAGAGAACTTTACCAATCATCATTAAGATTGAAGCCATCAGAATCCAATATAGATTAAGCCATGTAATTCCTTCCAGATAATGCCCAAATCCATTTAGGTCACTTAAAAAGATCGGAGTGGTTCCTGTAAAAATATACATCGGATTGACGCTTTTAAAAGCAAAAGCAACCAAAAGTGGTAATCCGACATAGATCAAGATAATAATAAAATGACCTAAGAATTTATTATTGACTAATACATGGATAAAAAATGAAACCAGAATAGTGGTGATAAAACTGGGAAATACCAAAACAAAATTATAAATGATGTACATACCCAGGTCATATCTAAAATACCCATTAAAAGTCTGAAACAAAATACCGATAAAAATATTAGCGATAACCAATGTAAAAGCAATACCGATAAGCGATATTATTTTTGAAAAATATAAACTAGAATTGCTAATGGGCAATGCGTCATAAAACACAAACGTCTTGTTACTTCTTGTTCGATGTACTGCTTCACCAGAATAAATGACTAAAATTATAACACAGAAGAAAGAAATAAGTCCGTTGATATACATAACCACATATCGGGTTAGTGGCAGGTTAGGAGTTCCGTATGTTTCATTGGCACTATATATACTAAATATAGAAAATATGACTCCGATGATTAGGAGAATCAAAAAAACCGGACTTTTAAAAATAGATAAGAATTCAATTTTACTAAGAGAAAGTAAATTGTTTCGTTCTGTTTTTTTGGTGAATACTTGTGTAACCGAAGATACTAATGATGGAGTATACTCTCCGTTCTCTATAGTGTTCTTTTTCTTTCCGGAAAGCAAGAATTTTTTATAATCAAACTTGAAAAAAGTAATTAAAAAAAGAAGTAAGCCTATGCCGAACCATAATATTCTATTGAATAAAAATTTACCATATATAGGAAGTTGGTTTGTATTTAACTCATTGATTGACCAGTATTTTTTAACAAAACTAAAGGCTCTAGTTCCGAAAGGATCTAAGTAAACGCTTAACCATTGATTATCTAAACTTCTTAGTAAATCTCCAGAAATACTATATAATAGAAAAAGACATATTCCGCCAAGATAGATAATGGGCATCTTTTTAAAAAATGCCATCAAACAAAAAAATAGAGATCCAATTAAAAATGCATTGATTTCTAATAAAAATAGAAAAGGAAGCCAATATGATGTAAAATTAAATGAAGTAAAGGTTCCATAATCAGGGCGATCAAGGAACATATTTATACCAAGACCAATAATAATTCCTAAAAGTATAAATAGATTTAATAAAGTAACTATGGTAAAACTCCCCAAAAACCTCCCTAAAACATACGATTTTTGTGTAATTGGAAAAGTAAAATAGGTTTGTGCAGTTTTATGATCCTTATCTCTAAATATCGGAACTCCCATAATTGCAGCATAAAAAAAGATCGAAATAATAGAAACAGGACCGATAATTCCAATAATATTGTTTGGGCTATTTATAAATTCTGGTGTAGAAGATTGCATCAATGCACCCCACATTCCTGCTATGATTAACCCTAAAACGATATAAATCCAGGTAGCGGGTCTTTTTAATCTATATTGTAATTCGAATCGTAAGATTTCTATCATACCGTTACCTCCTCCTGTTCTTTCTTATTGATGCAGTAGAAGTAAAAATCTTCTAAATCATTGTTTATTACTTCAAACCCTTCTCCAGGATTAGATTCGGCATATACATTTACATAAAATTGTCCTGCTCTAAGGTAGTTTGATAATATGGTAAATTCGTTTTCAAGTGTTTCTAATTCTGATTTGTCAATACGCTTTTTAAATACCTTACCATTCAAAGTATTCGAGAGTTCTTGAGGATTTCCTTGTACCAGGATTTTCCCTTCATTAAAAACAGCCATATTTTGACATAGATTGGTCACATCATCCACAATATGGGTACTTAGAATTACAACAGCATTTTCTCCTAACTCACTAAGTAGGTTATGAAAACGGTTACGTTCTAGAGGATCCAGACCAGCCGTGGGTTCATCTACTATGATTAATTTTGGGTTACCTAACAACGCCTGAGCAATACCAAAACGCTGTCGCATTCCTCCCGAATAATCACCGAGGTTACGATCTCTGAATTTGTATAGATTTACTTTATGAAGAAGATCAGCAACATAACCTTTACGTTCCTGGCTGTTGGTAATACCTTTTACCCTAGCAATATGATCAAGCATCATTTTTGCCGAAACCTTTGGGTACACTCCAAAATCTTGTGGTAAATACCCTAGTATTTTTCGCAACTCTCCAGGGTGTTTAAACACATCAATACCATCAAAATCAATTGTGCCCGAGTCTGCTAGTTGCAGAGTAGCTATAGTTCTCATTAAGGTAGATTTACCTGCACCATTGGGTCCCAAAAGGCCAAACATTCCTTTTTCTAATGACAGATTAACATCATTCAAAGCTTGTGTTCCATTGGGATATGTTTTATTGAGGTTTTTTATCGTAAGCATACAGTTGAATTTGCGAGTTAGATATTTCAATGTTAGTAGGTTTTGTTAAGGTTTTGTTACATTATTTGATATATTTTTTAAGTAAAATTACCTTTATAACCAATTATCAACTTGGCTTGAACTAGTACTATTTTTTTATTTTAATTTGACCAATCAAACCCCACTTTTGAATTTCTATTTTGTATAAACGCGAAAAAAAATATTTTGTTTTTAGACAAATTCGAATACGAAAAAAATAACAGATATATGAGTATCTTTACACATATCAAATTTTACCATTAAGAATGCAACAACTTCGCAGAAACAGAAGACTAAGAACTAATGAAGCGATTCGTTCTTTAGTTAGAGAACATACCATTACTCCACATGATTTTTTAGTTCCCCTTTTTGTAGTAGAAGGAAAAGGAATAAAAGACGAGATCCCTTCGATGCCAGGGTATTATAGATATAGCCTCGATTTACTTACAAATGAGGTAAAAGAACTTTGGTCTATGGGATTAAAATCAGTATTACTTTTTGTAAAAGTCCCCGATGATCTTAAAGATAATAAAGGAACAGAGGCAATAAATCCAGAAGGACTCATGCAACGGGCGGTTAAAACAGTGAAGGAGGCTGCTCCAGATATACTTGTAATGACCGATGTAGCATTAGATCCATATTCTTCATATGGGCATGATGGAATTGTAGAGAAAGGGTATATCATCAATGATGAAACCTGCAAAGTTTTGGCAGAGATGTCTTTGTCACATGCTCAGGCAGGTGCAGATTTTGTTGCACCTAGTGATATGATGGACGGACGAATTTTGGCCATTCGGGAAGTATTAGAAAAAGAGAGTTTTAAACAAACGGGGATCATGAGTTATAGTGCGAAATATGCATCAGCCTTTTATGGACCTTTTAGAGATGCACTGGATTCTGCTCCCGGATTTGGAGATAAAAAGACATATCAAATGGATTTTTCTAATCGGGATGAAGCGATCAAAGAAACGCTTATGGATATCGATGAAGGTGCAGATATTGTCATGGTAAAACCTGGTCTTTGTTATCTGGATATCGTAAGAGATGTAAGAGATGCAGTAGATGTTCCTGTAGCTGTATATCAAGTAAGTGGAGAATATGCAATGGTGAAAGCAGCAGCAGAAAAAGGATGGTTAGACCATGATACTGTCATGTTAGAACAGATTATGGCATTCAAAAGAGCAGGAGCGCATATTATCGCTAGTTATTTTGCAAAAGATATTGTTAAGCTTTTGAGTTAAGACAAATGTCGTTTGTGCATAACAAGTTTGAAATAAATTAAATGGGGTTAATAAAATAAAACTATGATTTTATGGTAAGCAGAGATAGATTATATCAGACCTTTGGAGAATTACTTTATGTAATTGCAATGAGTGATGGGGTTATTCAGAAAGAAGAAGTCGAAACACTCGAAGAAATTTTGAAAGGACATCCAAAAGGAGCGGTAATCAAGTGGTCTTTTGATTATGAAAATAAAAATCAAAATGATATAGAAACCCTATACAAGAAAGTAATAGAAGTGTTTTCTGATAATGGACCCGATGAAGAGTATGATTTTATGCTTTACGCACTTGCCAAAATTGCAGATGCAAGTGAGGGAATGAATAGCAAAGAAGAAAAAGTGATTACTAATTTTTCAAGAGATTTATTAGAACGCTTTAAAAATGATATCGAAAAGATTAAAGAAAAATATAGTTAAAACCTTTCATGAATTACATATATAAAATCGGAGTACTGTTTGGAATAGTACTATTATTTTCAACAAGTTGTCAATCAGAAAAAAAAGATAAAGAAGAGATAAAAATAGGGACAAAGAAAGAGAAAATTTCTTCTTTTGATTTGGGAAAAAGTGTTTTTAATGGAAAAGGGAAGTGCTATACGTGCCATAAAATTGATAAGAAATCTATAGGCCCCGGAGTTATCGATATTATAAAGATATATGAAGAACAAAATGGTGATCTAATTGCATTCTTAAAACAAGAAGCAGAACCTATTGTGGATCCAGAAACTTATGCGGTGATGAAAACCAATTTTGCTATTATCAAAACATTCACAGAAGAAGAACTTAAAGCTGTGACTGTGTATATGAATGAAATAGGCAAAACAGAGACTAAATAGAAAATTATATGCTTTTATTTTTTGATGTAAGGTTTAGTTTATGACGAAAAATGTTAAAATACACATTAGGTTTATGTTATAACTTAGTTACAAAATACTTACTTTAGTAGCATATTTAAGATAAAATGACCTTACTAATTATTTACGCCGTACTTTCTATTTTCTTTTCGTTTTTATGTTCGATATTAGAAGCAGTATTGCTTAGTGTAACTCCGACATTTATTAATGTTAAAAAGAAAGAAAGAAAATCGTATGCAACTACATTAGAGAATCTAAAAAAAGATGTAGATCAACCACTTATTGCCATTCTTACCTTAAACACAATTGCCCACACTGTTGGAGCAATTTTAGTGGGAGTACAAGCAGAGCAATTACCATATAAGTATGAAATTTTTGGGGTTAATATGGTAGGGATTGTCTCTACTATCATGACATTACTGATTCTGGTATTGTCAGAAATTATTCCCAAAACTATTGGAGCTACATTTTGGAAGCAATTGGCAAATTTTACTTCTAAAGCACTAGTTATTTTAATAGCTCCTTTAAAATATACAGGAATCTTGTGGATATTACGACTTACTACCAAGCTTATTGGAGGTAAAGGCCATCATGGATCAGTATTGAGTAGAGAAGATTTTACAGCAATGACAGATATTGCCGAAGAAGAAGGAGTTTTTGAAGAGTCAGAATCAAAAGTGATCAAAAATCTATTAAATTTTAAAAAGATTTTCACCAAAGATGTAATGACTCCAAGAACAGTAATGAAAACTGCATCAGAAAAAACCACAGTCGAAGAATTTTTTAATGAGAATCAAAACCTTCGTTTTTCAAGAATACCTATTTATAATGAGAAAGCGGATAATATCACGGGACAGGTATTAAAAGATGAGATTTTTAAAGAAATGGCCAATCAAAATGGTCATAAAACCTTGGCAGATATAAAAAGACCTATAATTTTCACAACGAGAAACCTACCGATTCCAGATTTATTTAATGAATTGATTCAAACCAAAAATCATATAGCATTGGTTGTTGATGAATATGGTTCAATAAGTGGTTTGGTAACTATGGAAGACGTAATTGAGACCCTTTTAGGATTAGAGATCGTTGATGAAAGTGATACCGAAACTGATATGCAAGTACTTGCTCGTAAGAATTGGGAAAGTCGCGCCCGACGCCTAGGGATTTTAGACGACAAAAAAGAAGAATGATAGAAGAAGTGTATATAGATACCCCCTTAGGGATTGCTACTATAACAGGAAATAAGGATGGAATAACTAGTGTTTCTGTTACCAAAGAATCTACAAATACACCTTCGATTGATATACCTTCTCATTTACAGAATGCAGTTTCTCAATTACACGAATATTTTGAAGGAAAACGCACTGATTTTAATCTTGTTTTAAATCCTGTGGGTACTGATTTTCAAAAAAAAGTCTGGAATGAATTACTTCATATTCCCTTTGGTAAAACTGCTACATATTTGGATATGGCCAAACGATTAGGAGATCCAAAATGTATACGTGCAGCAGCAAGTGCTAATGGTAAGAATCCATTGTGGATTATTATACCTTGTCATAGGGTGATTGGAAGTGATGGATCGCTTACAGGGTATGCAGGAGGACTATGGCGAAAAAAATGGCTGCTAGATCATGAAAATCCAGTAAAGCAACAATCGTTGTTCTAAAAATTCCTTTTTTATAACCTAAACCTAAAACAATATTGTCATAGAAATATTCAGTTTCAAAAAATGAAACTGAGATGTTCTATTATTGTGGTTTAATCCTATAAATCATAAAAACTTTAGAGTTTTTAAATTTTTGTAGTGGTTATTTATGTGCAATTAATTTTCATACATTAGCTATAAACAAGGTACTTGTTTGGCAAATGATCATATAAACTCAATCTTACATAGAAATGATAAAACGTATACTTAAATTTCTTCTTAAAAGTTTTCTAATTATTATTCTCCTTTGCGTAGCACTATTATATATTTTTGATTACGATTATATCCTAAAAGGAGTAAGAGTGGTATATATGACTGGGCATACTACAGCATATATAGATGATTATCCACATTTTGATAACCGTAAAATAGAAAAAGGAAATAGTACATCTGCTTGGGCTGTTCATCCAGATTATAATAAGGCAAAATCTACTGATAAATTGGATGCAATTAATGAACAACTTGGAACTGTTGCTTTTATGATTGTTAAGAATGATAGTATTTGGTATGAAAATTATGCCGAAGGATATAATAAAGATTCAAAAACTAATTCTTTCTCTATGGCAAAAAGCTTGGTGACAGGGATGCTCGGTAAAGCAATAATGGATGGTCATATAAAAAGTCTAGATCAACCTTTAGGAGATTTTTTCCCTGAATTTTCTAAGGGACTTGCAGCAAAAACAACAGTAGGAGACCTTTCTTCAATGTCATCGGGTCTTAATTGGACAGAACACTACACAAGTCCATTTTCTATTACAGCAAGGGTATACTATGATCCCAATATTAGAGATGTAATGTTAGGATTAGAAGTGGTAGACGAGCCGGGAAAAAAATTCAAATATCTTAGCGGAAATACTCAGTTATTAGGTATGGTGATTGAGAAAGCTACGGGCCAACAATTATCATCATATTTAAGTCAAAGTTTCTGGAAACCTTTAGGGATGCAGCAGGATGCAATCTGGCAATTAGATAGTGATGATAGCGGTATGGAGAAAGCATATTGTTGTGTAGCAAGTAATGCAAGAGATTTTGCACGTTTCGGGATGTTGTTTAAGAATAAAGGTGTTTTTGAGGGAGAACAAATACTACCTGAAGAATTTACTGAAATAGCAACTAGAGCGAGATTTGAAGATGGCGAAATGTATGGGTATGGCTTTTGGTTATCAGATCATTTGGACAAGAAGATATTTGCAATGAGAGGTATTTTGGGACAGTACGTAATTTGCATACCAGAAGATAATATTATGATAGTTAGATTAGGTCATAACAGAGGTCAGTTTGTTCCAGGAGAATCATTTACAGAAGATTTCTTTGTCTTCATTGAAGAAGCATATAAAATGTTGGAGAATGCTTCATAAACTTAATTTAGAGCATATCCTGTTTTTGGATATAGAAACAGTTCCAGAACATAAAGATTTTGAAGAACTCAGTGAAGAAATGAAATATCTCTGGGCGGATAAAACTAAATATCAACGTAAAGAAGAATTCTCTCCAGAAGAGTTTTATGAACGAGCTGGTATCTGGGCAGAGTTTGGCAAGATAGTATGTATATCAGTTGGGTATTTTACGTCCAAAGGAGAAACGAGGTCTTTTAGAACTACCTCCTTTTTTGGAGAAGAAAAACAACTATTGATAGATTTTAAGAATTTAATAGAAACTCATTTTAGCAGGCCGCATCATTTACTTTGTGCTCATAACGGAAAAGAGTTTGATTTCCCTTATATCGCCCGTAGGATGATTATTCATAATATATCACTACCTCACAAGCTTAATCTCTTTGGTAAAAAACCCTGGGAAGTACCACATTTAGACACTTTAGATTTATGGAAATTCGGAGATTACAAACATTATACTTCTTTAAAATTACTTACCGGTATTCTGGGAATTCCCTCTCCAAAAGATGATATAAATGGTAGTCAGGTACGACAGGTTTTTTATGAAGAAGAGGATATCGATCGCATTGTGATTTATTGTGAAAAAGATACTGTTGCTGTAGCCCAAATTTTGCTGCGTCTTCGACAAGAGGAACTATTAGATGATGATGAAGTGATATCTGTGTAAAGTACTTTGACTTCTTATTAATACTTATTCTTATATTATTGTATTTTAAAGAAGAAGATCTACAGTAGTTAACTTTTGATATGGAAAAGAAAGGAAACAAGTCCTTTCTTATTCCATAATTTTGCTAAATCATGACGTAGTGCTTACGAAGTCAAGTTGATAAAACGGGGTAACAATTTCTTTATAAAAAATCAGCTTCATTAAGAAGAGTATAGGTGAATTTGTTTCCAAATGCTTTCTCACCGTTTTTACATTTATTCATGAACTCATTAAAATGTCTGGAGTCTGCAAAAACCTGACAACCTGCAGAATATGCAGGGTTATTATCAGTACCCCAATTACCATTTCTCGGCCCTCTATGAATATTGATACCAAACCTACCTGTTTGTATGGTATCTGGTTGTAAAGCTAATGTGCCATTTTTGTCATTGTCACGATATACAGAAACGTCTGCTAATCTTTGACATAATGCATAATATCGTCCATTATGTTTATCGATTTTATATGTGCTTTTATATTGGCCTTCTAATAAAACAGCTGTCCCTTTAGGATTGAGAGGCTTTTTTAGATAAAAAATACTTGGATCGGTGGTGATAGGATAATATGAAATATGCCAATGGTTAAGAAAGTTATGAAAGATAACCAGAGTGTCATCAAATTTATCGGGAACTATGTTCTTATTTCGTATTCCAACTATATTTAGATTCCAATCGATTGCGGGAGTATTATAAACTCTATACCCTTTTTGATCCATTACCGAAAGTATTTTTTCTATAGGAGGTGTAATCATTTTTTTTGTTTTATGGTTGGTTTTAAAGCATAAAATATTGGAAAAAGAAACAAGTCTTTTATTTGCTTATATACAAAAATGTGGGGAAGAAGTATTTACGAAGTATCTAACTAATATACAGATTCTATTGCTAAACACAAATGTTTTCAAGAGAAAATTCTTATAAAGTTGTTTTGTGAAGTTTATATCAGTTTTTTTTAAAATTTGATATGTAGAGATTATGTACTATAATAAATAAAAAAATCCCCTCTCCTCAGAGAAGGGATTCAGTAATTATATACCTGTTGTGTCCCCCAACACACTCGAACTATATGCTGATACTACAGCTAAATTCGATAATTTCCCTTCGATATAATTACTAGCAAGCAGGCGAAAAATTTCCGCACTGTTAATGCTATTATTTCTTTCTATTATTTTCATTAAAAATGACATTGCTTAATGTCAAAAAAATTAATGAAATAATACTAAGCTATTGTATAGAATAAATACTAAATGTTAAAATGATGTGTGTGAGGTTGTGAAGCTACTTTGAATGGGCGAATATAGAGATTTATCTTAAGAAATCACATTTTTATTAACATTTTTTTAAGATTTATTGGTATTCCTCTTAGGGGTCTATCGATTTTTTTTATTGAAGTAAGTATATGATAATGAAGATATTATAATGATTTAGGAATAAAAAAGAAGCTGCTCTAGAGTAGCTTCTTTTTTATTTGTCATGGTATATTATTAGTTATTTTGAATTAAACCAAATCCTAACCATTCATTATTTGAATACACCCAACCTATATAATTACCAGATACTGGATTTGTATTGAAAATAATGTCTCCTTGGATCCAATTCCCATTTTTTGGAGGAGAAGCCAGACTAATTTTATCACTTTTAGAAGAAGTTATGCTGCTTAATGAACTAGAACCTCCGTAATTTCCTCTTTCTGATGTTGGATTAAAAACCTGACTATTTAAGGGGATAGAATTTATTATAGGATAGTCTGGATTGGCTATAATGCTAGGATTATTACTACAAATATTTGCATCTGCAACTCTAATATTTTCGATGGTTTTCCATGTACACATGTTTATATTTATTCCTTCTGCAAAACCAGCACTATAAATTGGATTTTTCCACCAGTTTGTAAAATAAGAATCTGTAATAGACATGCCTTTTGCTCCACCCAGAACAATTGCAAAATTGGGCTCATATCGATTTCTGTCGATACCTCTATTACATGCTGTTCCTTCAGTAATTGAGTTAAAATAGTTATTCGTAATATTTATTCCTCTAACATTTGCTTGGTTATGAATGCTTATGGCTGAATATTGTATCCATTCCCAATAGCATCCAATAAAAGAAATATTAGTCAACGCAGCTTTAGTACTTCTGCTGTCAATAAAAAAACCTTTTCCAAATTCGAATGTGCAACTCATAAAAGTTATACTTGAAGAAGGTTCGCTTATTACAACTAAATAATCATCATTTTTCGCCGAATTACTTAAGACACATCCTTCGATTAATAAATCATTACATTGGGTATTAAAACGATATCTATTCTTAAAATTTGAATTTGTAGTATTTATTAAACTTTTGCAATTTCTTATAGTACTTGACCAGAAGTGATCTGCATAAATATCGTATCGTAAATCACGGAAAATTAAATTTTCAATTAGTGCACCTTGATTTTCACTTATTTGAATACCAGTTACTAAATTGGTAGAAGGATTGACTGTAATTAAGGTCATATCTTTTATGACCATATTTTGTATAGTGTCAGAATCTGGTACCATTTTAAGATCAAAAATAACTCCATTAAAGTCTGCCTGGATCGATGTGCGTGTTTTCTCTTCTCCTATTATTCGCAATCTTCTTATTATTTTAGTAGTATCCCCTTCTATTATTCTTTCAAGTCTTGTATCTATTTTAAGTGATTTTGTAGTTCTATATTCCCCTTTGGGTAAGTAAACTATCTTCCCTTTATATTGAGATTCATAGATAGCATTTTGTATCGCATCTGTGTCGTCATCATGAAAATTACCTTTTGCTCCAAACCATTTTACATTAATACTAGCATCATAGAGTCTAATCCATCTTTTGGTTGGATTGCCATTAACGTTAAAAATGGTACCTCCATTTTCTGGAAAATTAGATACTTCATTTTTGAAAAGACCACCACCACCATCATCAGGAGTATAATAACCTTTTACATAAACATATTGGTCATTACCAGCAAAATTCTTTAAATCCTGAATATTAGGTAAAATAGAAGTTGCTAAAACCGATTGTGCACTAGCGGTAAGAGAAATAAATACTGCCGCAAATAATAGAAAAAAAGTTTTTTTCATTTTGATAGTTTTTAAGAGTTTAACTTATTTATCAAAAATACATGGAGTGAGTTCCATTTTTCGGGACTGAGGTTTTTTTTTACTATTTAATTTTTAAAACTCTATTTTTTAATTGATATAGAGGTGCAGTAAAAATAATAGCGGCAAGGATATATACCCAAGCCGCTATAATATCGATGTAGCAATCAATTATCTTTAACTCAATTTTTGAAGTAACAACTCTGCTACTAATTCTGATGAAGCAGGGTTTTGCCCTGTAATTAATTGCCCATCTTCTACGGCATAAGGGGTCCAATCTTGTCCTTTAGAATAAATTCCTCCATTTTTTTGTAGCATATCTTCTACTAGAAATGGTACAATAGAAGTTAATTGTACGGCTTCTTCTTCGCTATTTGTAAAACCGGTAACTTTTTTACCGTTTACCAAAGACGATCCATCTGTGTTTTTTGTGTGTTTAAAGACTGCAGGTGCATGACAAACTGCAGCTACAGGTTTGTTACTGGTATAAAAGGATTCGATTAGTGCTATCGAATTTTTATCTTCAGCCAAATCCCAAAGTGGACCATGGCCCCCTGGATAGAATACAGCATCAAAATCAGAATGATTCACAGTTTCTAATTGTACTGTCTTTGCTAAAATTTCTTGTGTTTCCTTATCAGAGGCAAATCTTTTGGTCGATTCTGTTTCAAAATCTGATGAAGCACTTTTTGGATCGATTGGTGGTTGACCTCCTTTAGGAGAGGCAATAGTAATTTTAACTCCTTTATCTTTTAAAAGATAATATGGAGTTGCAAATTCTTCAATCCAAAATCCAGTTTTATGTCCAGTGTTTCCTAAATCCTCATGACTTGTTAAGACAAATAATACGTTTTTCATTTTTGTGTTTCTTTTATTGTTGATTTATTTTTCTTTAACGGGGGAGATTCTCCTATGATTTTCACAAGAAGAGAATAGTATAATAATTATAATTGGGGTAATTTATCTTACTAGTTAAATATAGTTTGTTAGTTCTAATTGCGAAATTAGAACTAATGATGATTAAAAAAATTGATGTATGGTAATAAATTAACTTGTTGTCAATTCTTTTCGAATTCTGCTTAGACTTTCGGTTGTGATTCCTAGATATGAAGCAATATGATAATTTTTTATATGCTGTTCTATATTGGGGTATGTAGAGATAAAATTAACATAACGTTCTTTGGCAGACTGTGCGAGATTAGCTAAAATTCTTTTCTGAAAACTTGCAAATGATTTTTCCATTTTCTTTCTAAAGAATCGTTCTACTTTTGGGATTTTATCATACGTTTTTTCTATATTTTTTTTAGAAATTTTATATAATACCGCATTTTGAATACATTCTATATTTAGCACGGCCTTTTCGCCAGTAAAAAAAGCAATATAATCACTAATCCACCAATCTTGTATTGCAAATTGTATAGTATGCTCTTTTCCTGCCTTGTCGATAAAGAAAGTTCGTAAGCATCCATCGTATACATAATATTGATCAGTAACTCTTTCACCTGCTTTGAGGACAATTTCCCCTTTGGTTAGTATAACTCTTTCGAACGTATTCTCCATAAAACTAACCTCTGGTTTTGTGAAGGTTATGTCTTTAAAAATGCTGTTTATTATAACATCAGAACTGTGCATTTTTCTATTGTATAATTTCAAAATCAATTTTTAGAAGAGAAAACTCATCAGCATATTCAGGCATAGTCTTTTGGATAAATTCGAGGAGTTTTTTTCTGTTTTTCTTTTTATGGTAACATTCAATCTTTACCGCTTTTTTATCCTCATGATAATAAACCTCTGGAAGCGGTATAAATATTTTTGGCTCATAATTGATAGGCTTAATCATAATTTTTGAGAAAGCACTTATCGGAATTTTTTTGCCACTATTGTTATTTATAGATTGATGCATTACATCTGAAGGGCTAATTTTGGATGTATAGATGGCCTCAATTTTATTTTCTAAATCTTCAACCGAAATCTCAAGTTGTTGTACGGCTACAGAATCGATTTGAATATCTAAAGAAGAAACGGTAATGGGTCTACCTATAATTTTAAGACTGTCTATAAGCCCCGTTTGCATCATATTATTTCTTATTTGATCATAAGTTTGTTGCGGGTTTAAAAAATCCGTATAAATAATTATGTCCACATTTTTGGATGATTTATTTGTAGCGCAGGATGAAATAAATAAGATAAAAATTATAAAAAAAATGTGCTTCATGATCAATAAAGGGTTATATTTTTTAAGTCGACTGTTCTCAAAAATAACTTGTTTTTATGTAGTCTAAAAATTTACATTCCCTAAAGGGGGTGTTTATATATCATTTTTTATTTCTTCGAAGCTTTTTACTTCTATTTTTCCTTTGGTTGGAATCATATTTTGCCAAACCCAATTATAATGTTCAATCACTTTTTTGGCTTCGAGATGTGGTCTTTCACCAGTAGTATGACCATCACTCACAACAGTTATATTATAATCTTTAGTCAGAGCCGATTGTATAGTGGATTCTACACAAAAATCCGTTGCGCATCCTGTAATGTATAATTCGTTTATAGCAAGATTGGTTAACGTTGATTGTAGCTTAGATTCGTAAAATACATCGTTAGCATATTTATCAATAAAAATATCATTAGAAACTACCTCTAAAGTGTCTAATAATTCCCATTCTTCTGTACTAGGTATAAATTCATTTTCTTTTGTTCCATCATGCTGAATAAAGATTACAGGCAAATCAGATGCTTTAAATAGTTGGGCAAGTGCATTGATTTTATTAACCACGCCTTTAGTATCAAATCGGGGTGTTTTGGATGTAAAAGAGCCTTTTTGCATGTCGATCACTAAAAGAGCTTTTTTATTTTTCATTACCTTATTTATTAATATTGATTTTAGGTTACAAGGATACAAAATATGAATTTCATTGTTTGAAATATTCGGTTTTTATTATTTTGGTAAAATGGAATGAATGATGATCAATTACTATAATATCTTTAAAGATGATTAAAGTTAAAACATCATTTTTTGTTTGTATTAGATGAAAAATATTCCTTATTCTTTTTCCTGAAACCCACTTTTGGTAAGAATTTCCACTTTAGCAGTATTGTCTTTGACTTGTTCTTCTGTAAACCATGCATCACGTAATTCTTTCTTAGAGAATAACTCTAATTGATCTCCATTATGGGGAGAATCTTTTTGAGTGGCATTACCATAGCTTAATAATACTTTTGCATGTACTGTATCACCAAACTCTATGACACCTACCCAGGAGTCACCACCGCCTACATACATATGATTTTCATCAGTACCTCCTGGCCATGCTACTCTAAAAACACCCATAGATCCATCAATACCATTGGCAGGAAGGTTTTTCCCGTTATACCTGATTCTATAATAATCTCCCCAAGGCATATCTAGTTTTCCAAATTTTGTTTTTATTTCGGTTGCTGAGGTTTCTAATAATTCAACTGCTCTTTTGGGATCAGAAAGTCCATCTGGCGTTGTGTTGGGATTTTTGATATTCCATGATTTAGAATAATTAGAGCTTCGTCTTACATTAAATTTACGAGCCCAGTTAAAGAATAGTAACATCCCTTTACTGTCTGTATCTGCTTCTCTGTCCCAATTTTCGAGAACTACCTTTGCTTCTTTTGCTTTTTTGGAATCAGAAGCATCTACAGCGGCAAAAAGATCATCCAAAATACGGTCTGCAAATTCTAACCGAGTAGAGAGTTTATAAGCGACCAATTCTTCAAAAGTTATAGATTCATCCTCTAGTAACATTCTTGCAGAACGCTGAGGTCTAAAAGGCATATATTGAGGAGCCATGTAACTGGGGTAGTCATCCGGATTTAAGGCCATAGGTATAGTGCTGGTCCAGGGCGGATCATTTGCGTTTTGTAACCAACCATTCGCAGGGTTTTTTACTTTTGGCAAATCGGCATAAGGATGCACTTCTGTCCACACATCTTTGGATTTACCTCCTGGGATAATTCTATTCCAATATTTCCAATCACCATGGTTTCTTTTAGGGACCAAACCATTAAACAGGTAAAAAATCTCACCTTTTTTGTCAGCATACATTACATTCCAAAATGGGATTTGTGCCATTTTTAATGCAGATTCGAATTCATTAAAATTGGCACTATTAATCATTCTCCACCATTGTAATAACATATTTGGGCGATCTAATCCCACCATACGCAATGCTAGTACCTTGTCTTTAGTTTTATTAACTACTGGACCATGAATAGTCTTCATCAAAGGGATTTTATGATCTATCAATGAACCATTTTTTTGTTTTATTTTTATTGTTTTTGAAGAGGTTTTAAACGCTGTTAGTTTACCATCTAAAAGATAGCCACCATCCTTCAATTCTAGTTCATATGTATCTGCATTGTCAATAGTATTATCGGTATGACTCCATCCTAAATTTTCATTAAAACCAATTGCAATTCCAGGAAAACCAACTAGCGTTGTCCCATACATGTTTTTTCCGTTAAGATTTAAATGTGATTCGAAAAATAAAAATTCTTGCCACCAGGGTAAATGAGGATTTTGTACTAACATAGCATTTCCAGAAGCAGAGCGTTTAGGACCAATGGCATACGTATTGGATCCCATATCTGGCCATTGTTGAACACGCCCCAAATCATTGCCACCAATAAATCGAGTGAAGATAACATACATACTGTGCATGTTCATATCTTGAGCTGTAAGCGGTAAGACAACTTTATTTTTTTGATCTATTGCATCGGGATGAGCTTTTGCATAAGCATTCATACCTTTGATAAAAGAAGTGTAAATGGTTTTGATTTCGGGATCTTGTTTTGTTTCCCACTCTTTTGCTAATTCTTCAAACCCTAATGTATGGATAAGCATATCATTTTGAAGCTTGCTTTGTCCCCAATATTCGGCACCTTTTCCTCTGGAACTTCCATAAAGCTCTAAAATCAAGTTGGCGTGATTGTGCATTTGAGCCCAGCCTTGTGCATAGAATAAATCCTCAATAGTAGTTGAAGTAATATGCGGAACACCCCAGGTATCCCAGGCAATCTGCGTTTCTATCGTTTCAGTTTGAGAGCATGATGTATTTACTACAAAAAGTGTAATCAGTGTAAAAAGCAAACGTATTTTTATGATGTTTGTATTCATTAGAGTGAGGATTATGTGACTGAATTAAAGAACTAGAGGAGGTGTAGCTAAACCAATTTTATCAATTGGGTTTATCCCCTTAAACTTACAAAAATTTAATGCTACTACAAATTTTTGGATGTACTGAACCCAAGGATGAATTGATTTTTATTGACGATATGCTGTAGTCAATTTTTTTGTTTTTGTATCAAAAACTAGAAACCTTTCTGTAGAGTTGTTTAATTGCCCTATTTTATGACCGGCCTCATCCCAGACAGAAGAATTTCCTGCACATTGACCATTATCGGCTTTTCCTATAGCATTTGACATCATCGTTGTTATATGATGTGTTTTTGCAATCTCTGTTAATCGATGATTGGCTTTTTCAATTCCGTTTGTAAATTTTGCAACACTAGCCATATATAGAGTTGCTTTATGTTTTATAGCTTGATCTATATGCTCTTGTATTGATATTTCATAACAAATTGCAATTGCAATTTGTTCTTCATTAATTATTAACGGTTTTATATTCTCTCCAGGAACAAAGAAAGGCTCTTCATCTATATGTAGATATTTTTTTGAATACGTATTCCTCTCTGTATTGGGTTGAAAAATAATCATGCTAATGCAAATTCCTGTCTTGCTTTTTGTTGGAACCCCAACACCGATAACAATCTTATGTTGGTCACTCAATTTTTGAAAATCATCAAGACGATGATCATTGGGGAATATAGCAAGTTTTTTTGCTAATTCTGGTTCATAGCCAGTCAATGACAATTCTGGAAATATGATACAATCTGTTTGATGTAAAACAGCAAGTTTTATCCATGCTTTATGATCTGCAATATTACATTCGATATCTCCTGTTATTGGTTTAGTCTGTACACTACAGATTTTCATGGCGATGGATTATTAGCATTAGATTTACTCAAAAAAGTAAATATCTTTTTGAGTAAATCTAATCATTTTAAATGATAAGAAGAGAGAGTTTTTATGGTACTAATTTGATGATCTACTTCTTTCTTGCTACCCTTTGTATTATATAATATTTAGGAATCAAACATAAAACAAAACCTAATGCCAAAATACCTTTACTATTCAGTATTTCATCATTTGATTTTAATTATTATCAAAACGTCCTGAGTATTTTTTATAAGTTAATTTCTTCCAATTTGTTGAACCTCCTTCTGAGATTCTATAATATAAAGAATCACTTTTAACAAAAACATCAGCTGTTCCATTTTCATCAAAATCTCCAAATTTTAATTTATCAATAGTATGTTCAGAAGCATTTATCCAAGACCATCCAGATTGCCCTCCTTCAGAAATATACCAATCGGTTCCATTAGCGTTTAGAACATCTGTAGTTCCATTTCCATTAAAATCTCCAAAACCAAGAGCAATAACAGGTTTTTGTGAAGTATTTATTCTATCCCACTCAGAGCTACCTCCTTCTGATAGGTGCCAACCTTCTTGATTAGCTTTAAAAACATCAGTGGTTGCATTTTGATTGAAATTTCCAAAACGTAACAAGTTTAATGTTGTTGTTGTATTCGGATTTATTAGACTCCATCCGGATTGAGCTCCTTCTGAAATATACCAATCTGCTCCATTAGCATTAAAAGCATCTGTTGTTCCGTTTCCATTAAAATCTCCAAAACCAAGAGCAAGAACTGATTTTCCTGAAGTATTTATAGAGTTCCATTGCCATTCTAAGGCATTATAAGAATTATTGGTTAATGGAATTTCGGCTAAATACCAATTCCCTTCAAAAGATTTAAAAATCTCAGTTTTTCCATCCCCATCAAAATCTCCAAGTTCAAAATCCATCATGATGTCTTGCTCATAAGGTTTTGTAGTAGGTGATGAAAATAGTATGGCTGGTCTTTTATCACTACTCATTCTATAGAAAGGCTGTAAAACCACAAAATCTTTTCCTTTTTTCTCCCAACTTCTAGAAATGAAAACACCTTTATAATTACCATTACTGTTAGTCTCATTCCAGTCATATATATTATTCCATGCTAAGAGGTTTTGTCTAAAAAGAATTTGCATTCCATTAAAATTAACTCCATGACTTACAGCTTGATTCATGTTGGGGTTTGCAAATTTATTTTTTTCTATAAGGCACATAAATGTTGGAATTCCTCTAACCAAAACATTTTCTGCCCCCAAACTGGTAAATGTATTGTGGTGTATATGTGTAAAGTGTCCCGCTATTGCATTGATAGTATGATCAGACCCATGAATGTCAAAATTACCATTAGTAGCATACCCTACTAGATTATAAGATGCTTCATAGCCAGAACCTTCTCGTCCAGATGATGTAATATCATGCCTGTTATTATCAAAAACATTATAAGTTATTAGAGCAAAAGTATGTTCCCCACCAATGGCTACACCGTATCCGAGATCACTTTGTATGTTGTTGTGAAAGTAATTATGCTTGATTACAATATTATTGTTGACATTTTTATCCACATTCAAAGCGAAATAAGGAAAGTCATATAATTCACAATTATCTACCGTTATATTTTGAATTTCAGTTGTATGGTTTTCTTTGTTTTTAATATTGATTCCCTGTTTTACTTTTAATTTTGTCCTATCACTTCCTATATTTCCATATGGTCCCTGAAATCGAATACCCGTAATTCTAACTCCAGAGGATTTTATTATAAAAATAGGATCATTAGAAGAAGCACTGTTATTTACGTATTGACTTGGACTAGTAGTAGCATTTAGAAGACCATATGCATCTGTTTTTATAATGGCACCGCATTTTCCATTCGCCCCACGACTGCTGGCAATTGTAATAGCTTTGTCTACTACAATAGAATCTAATTCAGGAACATTTATTATGGCAGAGTCTTCAATGTAAATTATATCACCGTCTATTGCATCGATAATAGCTTGTTTTAAACTAGCTAAATTATTTACTTGATACGAAGCACTTCCGATATTAATAAGATCAGTATTCGCGGTGCCTATAGAACAATTATTTGATGATGATTTTACGGATGAAGTATCCTTGTTTGCTTCAAGAATATAATCATCTTTAGAACATCCTGATAAGACTAATAGTGCTAACAATAACTTAGTTATTTGACCTTTTAAAGACTTTTTAATGAAGAGGTTTTTCATTGTTTTTAGATTTTACAGAGTTTTTAATATCATAGGGCTTTCCTATTTTATGGATAAGCTATAAAGCTTTTAGTCGGAGTTTTCGACTTAATAGGAACAAAGATAAACGCCGCCAGTTTCATTTTTCGGGACTGGGAATTTTATTTTTATTTAGGAGAGTATTTAATTCTTAAACCCAGTAGTAAACAGATTTCTCGCACCTCGTATTCCACATTTTTGGTACTTATTATAAGTTTGAGCTGCTCTTTCATCAATTTGTTTTCCGGTTTCATTTTTTATCCACCCATCAATAGCAGATTTTAATGTATATGCTTCGGGAGCCATTAAATGTGTAGTCCATAAAATTGGATTGGCATTTGCTTTTTTAATTTCGGGAGAAAAGAAATTTCTACTATAACAAGCTAAAACGATGATATCTTTCTGTTTTGTTTGTACTGGTTTGTACGAAATAGAAACATCAAATTCCATCAATCCATCATGTCCTACATAAGCTAACAAATCAGAATCTCCGCCAAACCCTAATTCTTTAGTGTTAAATTGAATTTTTTGAGGATCTTGCGCATTTGATGCCTTTAAAAAGTCTTCAATACATGTTTTAATTTGTTCGCCATCATAAGCATCGGCGAGTAAGTAGACTTCTTCTGTTGCATGTTTAAATAATACTCTATCTAAAATGTTGGGGTTGGAGGTATCTAATTCTTTTACTAATTTCCAGTCTTTTGTTTTTAGTTTTAAGAATGATTTTACACCATATCCAGCTCCCCAATACAAGTTATTTCTAGTGTCTTTTCCATTTCCTATTTTTGCAGGAACAGGAACTATTCCTTGATTCTCGTTATCACATAAAGCAACAAAAACATGAATTGTTTTGATTTGCCCATAAGTTTTTATAGAGAGTATAACGAGTATTGCGAGGATTATAAGTTTCTTCATGTTCTAAGCTAATTAAGATTCATCACTAATATATAGATAATAGTAGAATTGGTATTTCTCCCTTATGCTTATATTTATTTTTTATCTCCTACATGAGTTATACCATAGTTTATAAAACTGACTTCAATCTGCTGAAGATTATCAGATTTGTTTTTAAATTTAACTGTAATGGTTCTATCTAGAGAAATAAAATCATACTTATCTAATGGTATTAGATAATTCTCTAATCCATAATCTGGGAAATCTAATTTGAATACTCCATTTTCTTTTGAAATGTTCATTTTAATTGAATATGTTTTTGCCAAATATTCTCCTAATATATTATCATCTATATCTACAGCTTTATATTGATCAGGTAATGAAGGGAAATAATTATCAAGTGGATTGAAATCTGGAAAATCTGAATTTATAGCTATAGATTTAACGTTATCCGCATTTGGAATTTTAAGTGCATATTTCAAAGTATTGTTTTTCCATACTGATGAAGAAATCATAGAAGAGTATGGAGCTTGTTTTTTGCCATCGTGATGATTGTACTCTACTTTAATACTAATAGGGACTATTCTTTCACCAATTCTTTTTATTCTAAGATTACCATCTTCGAATGATTCAATTGAGATATCTGGATACCCCATTTTAAAATACCAGGAATTCCAAATGAAACTTAAATCTTCTCCACTAACATCCTCGAATGTGTAGAAAAAATCATAAGGAGAAGGTGATTTCTTAGCCCAACGACGAATGTAGGTTCTAAAACATTCAAGAAACTTTTCTTCACCTAGATGTTGATAAAGAAGTGAATAGGTAAATGCAGGAAGAGTATAAGAATGATACCCATAATTAGTACTCATGTATTGCGATGAAGTTATTGTTGGCAAATCGCCAATACTTCCTATCATCCCTTGCATTCCAAACATAAAATTAGAATAGAGAGAAGAAGTGTTGTTTTTATCATTAAAAAACTTGTGAGTTACTAATGCAGTAATAAAATCAGCCCAACCTTCATCCATCCAGGCAAATCGACTCTCATTTATTCTTACATACATAGGAAAATAAGTGTGAAACATCTCATGAATCGTTAATGATTCACGGGAATTACCATTATTTGCCATCATTGGAAATTCCATACCTCCGCCTCCTCGACCTATAAATGTTGTAAATGTTGGATATGGATATGGAATTCCTGGAATATCTTCAGAAAAATGTTTCATTGTTTTTTGTTGAATAACAGTTACTTCTTTGCATTTATCGGCTTTTTTAACAGGAAATGCTGTGTTGATAAGAACATCTTTTCCAGCAACTCTCTGTGATAATGCATCCCATAAATAATGATCACTCATTGCAAATGCAAAATCTGTGACTTCTGTCGCTTTAAAATTCCATGTATTGTTTTTTAGTTTCAAATTATCGAGATCATCTGTTGTTATAACATGAACTAGTTCTTTAGAAGACTTTGCTTGGTTGTACTTTTTGTAGATTTCTGTAGGAAATACACTTAAACTATTTTCTAACGTACCAGTGGCCCAAACAAGAAAGTTATCAGGAGCTGTGATATTTACATCAAAATTAGCAAGATTGTTATAAAACTCTGTATCAAAAGTATAGTTAGTGGTGTCCCATCCAAAAATATCATCATATACAGCCACTTGTGGATACCAGTATCCAACAAAAAAGGAAGAATCATCAATAGTACCAGCTCTATCAAGTGTTAGTGGAACTTTTTGTTGCCATTCAAATTTTAAATTTATTTGGTTACCAGGATTAAGAGGCTTTGATAACTTAATTTTCATGATTGTGCCCGATCGCTCTATCTGTTCTGAGTTTGAAAGATCATAGCTCATTTCATTAACAATAATTTTTCTGATATCAGTTCCTTTTCCTATATCATCTTCATTTACAGCAGTTCCTCTGATATTCCCTTTTTTGAAAACATCATAATAAAGTCGAATAACAATTTCTGATAATTCATCAGGGCTATTGTTTGTAAAAATAACTTCTTCTTTCCCATCAATTAATCTTGTGGTTGGAGTAACTGTTACCTCAATTTTGTAGTCAACACTATTTTGCCAATACTTTTTTCCAGGTTTACCATCTTTTGATCGTGTTTGATTTTTGTAAGCATTCTGGATTTCCTTTGGAATATGAAGATTACTTTGAGCATTACTTATAGCTACGGTTATTGAAAGACTCAATAAGGTAATAATCGTTTTCAATTTCATAATAATTTGCTAATTGTTATAATGCAAGAATACAAGATATCAGTTTCATTTTTTGACACTAAGATTAATAATTTAAAGTGGATTCATTTTTTTGAGTAATGTGTTCTTCTATTTTATCGTTTTTATTTCCTTATTTTTCAGATTCTCGTAAAAAATTATAAACCCCACCATATAGAAGGTAAGGGATATAAATAAGTTAAGAAAGAAAAATGTTCCTAATAAACCAAAAAACAATCTGATTTGGATTGCTGTGATAATGAGTAGATATTATTATATTATTTTTATTTAATACTGCCTTGGAATTCTTCCTGATCCTTTACAAATATCGCATTTATCTTTTTCGCCTCTCATAGCAATCCAATATCCTTTGCCATCACACTTTTTACAGCTTTTGTATTCAGAATTACCAAATACGTTTCTTATAATATAGTATGCCCCAGCTATAGCTAAAAAGATAACTAAAAGTCTAAAAATCATAATGTTTTTGTTTTGTTCCCAGTTCGAATAAAAAATACAAAATCCGTTTGTAGTTGGTACAAATCTAAATATTTTTAAATAATGTAAGTGTTATATTATTTGTCAAACGATAGTTTTGAAAAAACAAACCCTCAGAAACTCTTGTTCCTGAGGGTTAAAAATTTGTTTATCTATTGGTTTTATTCCTTAACAATATTAATCATTGTTGAATTTACTTTAAGCATATATAGTCCAGCTTCTAATCCATCAACATTGATAGTATTTGTCACTTTTCCTTGATCTACAACTTGCCCTAGCGTATTGTAGATTGTATATGGTTTAGCTTCACTGTTTTGAGAAGTAATATTAAGAACGTCTCCTGGCGCTAGCGGATTTGGATAAGCAGTTATCTTAGTGCTTAATTCACTAACCTCTTGTCCTAAAGTATCTGCTGTTACAGCAAAAATCGAAGTTGTAGAAGAACCAGAAGATAGAGCAACATTATCTATAGCAATATCAGCTTGCCATGTAGCGCCCGTAACTCTATTAAATCGTAGTTGTACACTATTACCTACATAAGAAGCAAGGTCAATATTAGCAGTTTGCCAAGAATTTCCTTTGTTTCCAGTTTGATTCCATAGACTAGTCCAGGTAGCTCCATTATCATTACTTGCTTCTACTGCAATACTTCCCATATCAGCAGCACCATACATATGGTAACTAAATGTAAAACTTGCAGAAGTAAGTCCAGATAAATCAAAACATGGAGAGTTTAAGATGGCTTGTTTGTTTGGATATCCTGTTCCGTTTCCAGAAGCTTCTACAAAGATGTAGTAAGATCCTTGAGTTGCACTAGAAGGTCCAGTTCCTCTAGAAGGAGTACCACTAGCATCTACGGTCCAGTTAATGTCATCTGCAGATGATTGAGTCCATGCTCCAAGAGTGTTTTCGAACCCTTCATTATATGGGAAAGATGAAATACCAGACGTACAACCTGTGTTTCCACCTCCACCTCCTGTAGATGTGCCTATTATTATTGTATAATCTTCTACTTCACCATATTGGAAAGACTCACAAGAAGTTGGGATACCATTATATTTCATAGATACACGCATTCTTGTGCTCCCATCTGCAGCACTTGCAGGAACAGTGAAAGTTCCACTTACCGGAGTAGTTTGTGTAGCAGCTTGTGTCCAAACTTGTTCTCCAGAATCTGCAAAATCCCCATCTTGATTATAATCAATCCATACACTGTATCCTTCGTTATACTGGGTGCCAGTCCAGGTAGGAGTAACAGAAATGGTATTAGAACTTCCTTTTGCTACTGTTGTAGAAATAGAAGTGAAATCAGTATAACCACCACTTCCCGCACTAGAAGCATTGTTAATTGTTCCTAATTGTACATTACTAATATATTCATCGGCTACACTATTTCCATTCGAAGCACAATAGTTTAATTGTACTGCTGTAGTTGTAAACGTAGTAGAAGCACTATATGAAGATGTCGTTCCGTCAGAACATTTACTTCTTACTTGCGCTTCATAAGATGTAGAAGCTGATAATCCTGAAATTGCGTAAGAAGTTGCACTAGCAGTCTGGGTAGTCCAAGAAGTAGTTCCTGTTTGACGATATCTAACATCATATGTTGCTCCTGGAACAGCTGTCCATCCAATAGTTGCACTAGTGTTTCCAACATTAGAGTTGTTAACACCTGCAGGTACTGTTGCAGAACATACTACAGGAGTTCCTGTTAATCCAGTTACGATAAGAGAAAAGTTTTGACTTCCTCCTGTTAATGAACCTTTGTTGGTTACTGTAATTGTATATGTTCCTGATGCATTAGCAACATCGATTCTTTCATAAGGATCAACGGTGTTATCTCCAGTTCCATTAGTTGTAATTCCTGTTAATCTGTAAGGGTTATATGTAGTTCCTCCTTTGGATACTCTAATGTCTAGGTCATTTACTAATACAGCTGTGTTAGAATTCGTAGCTGTAACTGCAGCACCTGGTACATCTGTCCATGAGATAGAAGCCATTAAAGGGCTAGTACCATCAGAATCTACAGTTATTGTATATGTTTGACCACTAGTAAGTGTTAATTCTTCAACTTTTGTTTCACTACCGTTATCAGTGATTGTTTCGGCAGCTTTTTTAGCGTTTAATAATCCCCATCCATATACGGCGTCTGGTCCAGAAGGTCCAGCATCATCTGCAGTATGTAAAGCTAAACCTTTTAAAGTAGCCGCTTTCATAAAGTTTCCATTTACGTTGTTATAATGTTGCTGTAATAATAAAAGAGAACCAGCAACATTTGGTGATGCCATAGATGTTCCGGTAATGCTGTTGTAAGCAGTATCACTACTTTCATAAGTAGAGTATACACCTGTACCGTTACCAGTAATATCTGGTTTGATTCTATAATCATCTGTAGGTCCTTCACTACTAGAACTATTGATTGATACACTTACCAGAGTACCACTACTATTTACATTGGCATCTTGTGCATTTGCAACTACCAAGTTGTTTTTTGAAGTAGAATGACCAGTTAATTTATCATAAGAAGAATTACCGTCTAAAGGTGCAGCATTATATGTATCTCTGTTACCATCATTACCTGCAGCAACAACCATTAGATAAAATGGAGCGTTGTGCATTACCTCATCCCAATTTCTGGATTCGTCAATATATGCCCCGAAATACTGATCAGGAACAAGGTCACCTCTAAAACCATAAGAGTGATTAGAAACTAACATTCCGTTAGCAGCAGCAGCAGTTGCCTCTGCAACGTCGTTGTTCCACATATATCCATCGATTTTTGTATGAGGAGCCATTCCTTTTGCGTTAGCTTGTACACCAGATGCAGCAATAGTTCCTGTTACGTGAGCTGCATGAAAGTTAAGTTTTAAACCACCTTCTCCAGCGATATCTCTTATAGTAACACGATTGCTACCCCCAGCACCATCATATTCCTGATGTGATGCTCTGGCATGACCACCATCCCAAACGTGGGCAGTCATATTCTGACCATCAAGATTTAATCCTAGAGAACCTCCAGAATTAAGATGATTTGTTCTTGTAGATTTTGCCGCATCTACATTAAATGTTGTGTAATAAAGTGGGCTTCCGTCTTTAGCAATTCTTTGTAATTCAGAAAAACTTCCATCGGCATTGGTCATTTTTACCTGCCATCCATTAGACTTTGCAGCCTGTAAAGCTTCTTTCTTTTGTAAAGTTGCTTTGTTAGAAGATTCAATCTGAAGTTGACTTAATTTTGCAAGATTAGTTTCTTGTGCGATTTGTTGCTTTTGTTTAGCATTTTGAGCAAAAAGTCCTGAAGATAGTAAAACCATTGTCATAAAAGCAAAGGTGCTCATTGCAGGAGTCACTTTGCCCATAAAGCTCAATGAAGTATTGAGGCTTTTGTAGCTTTTTTTCATTTTAATTGAATTTGAGTTAGTGTTAAATACATTTCCTTGAAAAATTAAAAGGAAACAACCAAAATTCTTAAAATATTCTTAATTAAAAAAAGATTTTCGATCAAGTGAAAGAAAAACACTTCATAAAACCTTAACAAACGCTTAACGTTCGTTTAAGGTGTTTTTTGGGTAGGAAAAAACCTTCTTTAAGATGGTTTAAGATATATGTTTTTCAAAAAACTCCAGTGTTCGTCGCTCATTGTAGTAGGTTTTGTCTGGAAGATAAAAACCCACATGACCACCATAATCAGGCATTTCTAGAAATATACTAGGATTTTTTTCTGCTTCATCTATTGGATAACACTGATTTCCAAGGAAAGAATCATTTTTTGCATTAAGAATAAGTGTAGGAATTTGGATAGCTTTTAGGAATTGTTTGCTGCTACATTTTGAGTAATAGTCCATGGCATCTTCATAGCCATGGGCTTTGCTGGTATATAAGTTATCAATATCTATAAGCGAAGTGCAAGCCTTAATGTCGGATTTATCTAGGACCTCAGAAAACTGAATCTGCCTATCATATAGTTTGGCTTTAAGGTTTTTAATAAAACGTTGTTGATAGATATAATTTTTGGGTTTATTTATTTCTGATAACGAATCATAAAGATCACAAGGAACAGAAACGGCAACAGCATTTTTTACTTCTGATGGAAGAACACGACCTTCTCCCAAGTATTTGAGTAGAAGGTTACCTCCCAGACTAAATCCACAAATAGTTATACTGCTGTAATCATAGATAGAAAGGATATGATTGATAATATGATCAAGATCTTCACTAGCTCCGGCATTGTAAGATTTGTACAAGCGATTTACTTCACCACTGCAATTTCTAAGATTAACTGCGGCAGAATCCCAACCATTATGATTAAGATGTCTTGCTAATCCAAGCATATATTGTCGTTGTCCATTGCCTTCTAATCCATGAATAATTACGGCTAGTTTTTTAGAATGCTTAGCTGAGCCGTGACTCCAATCCAAATCTATAAAATCTCCATCGTCAAGTTCTATTCGTTCTCTTTTTTGAGATATGTCTTTTACTTTACGTAATAAGTTAGGATATATGGTGGAGATATGTCCGTTTCTAAATAAAAAAGGAGGATTATATTGAGAGTCTATTACTGGCATTAATATAAGATGTTATCTTTTGGTTGTTCTTTTTCTGGTAAATCTTTTTCGTCCAACATATCACGAAGATCAATTTCTATAGTTCTGCAAAGCGCTGTCATAGGGACATCATTAATTCTTCCTTCAAAAGGGTCTTCACTGTTACTTCCAATTTTTTCCATAGTGGTGAAAATCCAACTTATCAAAACACAAAGCGGTATCATTAGAAAAATGAACCATGGTTTAAGGTGTTGCGACATATCACTTAATTCACTTTCAAATACATTAAGTAGTCCAAAGGGTAATAAGAGAACAAAGATCCAGGTAAATACAGTACTAAAATAAGCATATTGACGAGGAAAAGGTGTGTTTTTGATACGTTCACATTTTCCCTGAAGATTATAAAACTCTTCCAGAGTATGATGAAAAAGTTGTTTATCGAATTCTGTGATTTGGTCATTGTCAAGAAGTTGTTTGATGTGAAGTCCTTGATTTTTTACAAGATGTGTAGCGGTGTTTTTTCTTTCGAGTAAATCTTGATATTCTTTTTCAGAAACAAATTGTTGAGTAGCATCACAGGCTGGTTTTTGTTCGCCATGTCTTTTAAAAAGATTTTCTACAGCTGCATTTTCTTTAATGGTAAATGAAGTAGGTTGACGCAGTTGAATTCGTAATGCATTGATCCACGCGATATGACGGTGGATAAGAACTTTTTTTGTATTATGATCAGCATTTACTAAGCATAATACTTGATTTGCCCAGGTTCTGGAATAATTTACAATACCACCCCAAATTTTTCTACCTTCCCAAAACCGATCATAGCTTTGACTATTTTTAAAACCAATATAAAAAGCAACTGCGATACCAATTAGAGATAATGGCTGAAAAGGAATATCAATAAAATCCCAGCCCAAAAAATAATAGATAGAAAAAATACTTGTGGTATATACGGTGAAGAAGATAATGTTCTTCCATGCATATCTAAGAATAACTCCCCAACTAATATTTCGTTTAATGTACATGTGCGGTTTTTTGTTAAAAATAAGAAGACCCAACAGACTTTCAAAGTCTGCCAGGTCTTTTTTGGATCACATGGATACCAGTAGTTTATGGGGATAACTACTTTTCGATTACGAATTAACGTTTCGATTTTCCTAGAATGGAAATGATATGTAAGGGTTAGTGAAGAGTATTAATTGTGGTTTCAAGATAAATAAGTGTTAAGTGAGTTGAGTTTGTGTTGATAAGAGAAAGAAGTGTTGTTTTTTGTGTGTAATAGTGTTGGTTTTTGATTCATTTTGTTGTGGGGCAAAGGTTCTTAAATAGATAAATAACATCATTAAATACATGGGTACATTAGGAGTACATTTTGTAAAATGAGGGTACTTTTGGCATACGATAGACATAATTAGAATATCAGGTGCGAAAAAAATAAAATCAGTTTTTTATTATCATTTTTTCGGCTTTTTATTATACCGTAGGAAGTAATATTTAACACAATAATATTATGCGTGCATAATCTATCTTTTGTATTTTCGCAGTTCAGAAAAATCAGGGAATATGTATATAAAAGATTTTGAAATTAGATGGAACGATATTGATGCTAATCGTCATTTAGCCAATAAAGCATATATAGAATTTGCAGCTCATACGAGAATGTCTTTCTTGGTAGAACAAGGATTTGATCAGCGCTTATTGGCCAAGTTTAATGTTGGTCCGGTTGTGTTCTATGAACATATCTATTATTTTAAAGAAGTTTTTTATGGCAGACCTGTTCGGGTTTCTTTAGAAGTGTCAGGATTAAGTGAGGATGGGAAATTTTTTGAATTCAGGCATAATTTTTATGATTATAAAGGAAGAAATTTTGCTCAGTGCGAGATGATGGGAGCATGGATGAATTTGGAGACTCGTAAACTTATTGCGCTTCCAGAAGAGATGCACCAGTTTTTGAATACAATAGAACGCCCAAAGGATTTTAAAGTATTAACCAAAGAAGATACTAGAAAATTTGCTAAGGTTCCAGTGGATTTAGTGTAAAGCTTTAGGTTTTTTGGTTACAAGATATACTCCGATAAAAATTAAAAGAGTAGCAACAATTTTGATAATATCCAAGGTGTCTTTGCCTAATCCAATCGCAAATATAGAAGCCAATAAAGGCTGTAGGTAAATAAATACAGCTACTGTAGTAGGTTTAAGTTCTCGAATAGCAAAAATATTGAGAATATAGGTCCCAAAAGTGGCAAAGAGAATAACATAACCAATTTTAAGGTATCCTTCTATGGGAATTATATCAGGCTGTACTTCTAAAAGTTGAGAATACCCAAAAGGTAAAACAAATAGAAAACCAATACCATACATCCATTTCATAAAAGTAAAAGGATGATATTTTTGAGTGATTTTTTTTACTACAATGATATAGCTGGCATAAGAGACTGCATTTACAAAAATCAGAAAATTTCCTAAAGTCGGGTTTGTTGCGGTAGCAGAGTTTCCGGTGGCGTATAAGATAATAAGCAATGTTCCCGAAAGTCCGACTAAAACCCCGAGAACTTTCAATGCTCTTATTTTTTCTTTTAAGAAGATTACAGCCAGAATTAATACGATCACAGGTGTGGTAACCATTAAAACGGAAGCACTTATAGGAGTGGTGAGATGTAAACCTTCAAAAAATGCCAACATATTTATACCTACTCCAAATAAAGATGCAGCGACAATTCTGGCAAAATCTTTACGTTCTATTTTTTCCTTTGGCCCTAAAAAACTAATTCCCCAAAATAGAATTGTAGCGCCCGCTATTCTCAATAGAATAAATCCAAATGGCTGAATATAAAAATGCATTACATCTTTAGCAATAGTATAGTTTGCTCCATAAAATATTGCCACAAAACTAGCTGCAATTAGTGCTAAAGTTCTTTTACTCATATGTTATATCACCAATTTGGCCGATTCTACTACTTTTTTGCTATTTCCTATAAAAATCTGATCATTAATGATAATCACCGGACGTTTTAAAAATGTATAATGTTCAAGAATTAATTTTTTATAATCTTCTTCTGTAAGACTTTGATTTTTGAGATCACGCTCTTTATATAATCGTGCACGTTTACTAAATAAGGCTTCATAACTACCTGCCAGTTGATGCATTTCTTCTATTTGATCTAAAGTAATTGATTCATTTTTGATGTCTTGTGACACAAAATCTGAAGATAGATTTAACTCATTGATAATGCGTTTACACGTGTCACAAGTGGATAGGTGATATATTTTTTTCACAGTTAATTATTTTAAGTATCAAAATCACTGCAAAGGAATTCATTTCACAATTAAAACTCATATTTTTGGCTAAAAATTATGAAATCATACATTCATTATGTTATTACTAATCAATATTGAAGTATGACTTTTGAAAAGCAATAAAATAAAGAGATAAATACCATGCAAGATCCAATTACAATTACTCGGGTAAATCGAAAATTAATCGAAAAGATACTAGATAATCATACATTAGAGCAGCTTAATAAAGTACCTGAAGGATTTAAGAATAATTTGATTTGGAATATTGCTCATGTTGTAGTGACACAACAGTTGTTAGTATATAATTTAAGTGGATTACCAATGATGATTGATGAGGAGATGGTCAATTTATATCGAAAAGGAACCAAATTCGAAAGAGAAGTCACGGCAGAAGAAGTGTTAAAAATAAAAGAATTGCTATTTAGCACTCTGGATAAAACCGAAGAAGATTTGACAGCTGAAGTTTTCAAAGATTATAACGAATACCCAACCAGTACGGGATTTGTGTTAAAATCTGTTCAGGACGCTCTAAATTTTAATAATTTTCATGAGGGAATTCATTTAGGATATATTCTGGCACTTAAGAAATCTGTATAACATCTATTTAAAGAGTATGAAGTGTTTCTTTCTAAAGGATTCTAACGGGAGTGATTCTGTAATTCTCTAATTATAAACGATTAAAAAGCACAAAAATGAGGTCACTAATAAAATATGCATTCATTACTTTGTTGACCTTTGGTTGTGCTAAAAAAGAAGAACTTCAATTTAATAGTTCAGAAAAATTTGAAAATGAACTTATAGAGTTGCAGAACTTTTTTAATGTCCCTGGTATTGCAGTGTCAGTGATAAAAGAGGATAAGACTATCTATCAGAACTATTTGGGGTATTCTGATTTAGAATCCCAAACTAAATTAGATAGTACTTATGTATTTCCGATAGCTTCTATTACAAAAGTATTCTCTGGTGTTTTGATGATGAAGTTAGTAGAGCAGCAGAAAATTTCTTTAGATGAACCTATACAAAAGTATGTTCCGCAAATGAATGTCCCAGACTCGATTTTGGTAAAACATGTTTTGTCTCATACCTCTCAGGGAGAAGTGGGAAAACAATTTTATTATAGTTCTAGATTCGGAATTTTAACAGCTATCATTGAGAAAGCTTCAGGAAAGTCGTTTAAGGAGTATATGACCTCAGAAATCTTTAAACCTCTAGCCTTACAAAATACCTATTTACTAAAAGACACTGTACAGATAAGTCAAAATAACTTAAAAATACCTTCTCCATATATTTTAGATAATGGTATAGAAAAAGGATTTATTGATTTTGGGTATTCTTCATCTGCTGGTATTATTACTGATCTAAATGATTTGAAAACTTTTAGCCTAGCTTTTGATCATAATAAACTCATTTCAGAAAGATCAAAAAATCTAATGCTTTCTGGAGTTAATGAAAATTTACCGTATGGATACGGAGTTTTTAATCAACAGTTTGATGACTTAAAATTAGTTTGGGCTTACGGCCAATACGATTGTTATTCGAGTTTATTACTTAAAGTACCTTCAAGAAACATCACTTTAGTATTGCTTGCAAATAATAATTTATTGAGTGATCCTGCACGATTAATTTATGGAGATGTTACTACATCACTTTTTGCTCTAAGTTTTATAAAAAACTATATCTATCAAATAGAAGATATGCCGCTATTAGAATCAGAAGAGTCTGGTAAAACTAAAGGAGATTATAAAAATGAGAATTTTTATACCAGAAAACTTTTGGCTCAAGCGTTAGCCTCATCGTTTATGGCAAGATTCGAAACAAAAAAAATGCAAACCAGCTCGATGTTACTAGAGAAGGTTTTTTCAGAATCTCCAGATTATTTAGAGTATGCAGACCTTAACTTGTTGCATAACCTTACATTTCTAAAGGATGTGGCATTTTATAAAGAATTAGGAGAGTTTAATCAATTTGATGAAAAAATTGAAGCTATTGGCGCAAAGGTGTTAAAAGAAGATCCTGAAAATCCATATGGCCATGTATATATGGGTGTTTATTATGATCGAAAAGGAGATATTAACAGGGCAAGATATCATTTTGAAAGTATTGTTAATGCTGATAATTTTTCAAAAAACTGGTATACTACTGAAGCAAAAAATTGGATTGAGACGCATAAGAATTAGATAGCTTTATTTAATATCAATAATTAAAAGACGAGAAGATTTTTTCTATATTCGGTTAAAAATAGAGAAAAGAGAGATAAAACATGGAGTATCTGGAAAAATTGGATTGGAGTTTGGTTTGGGGCGTAATTAAGGATACAATTGTTCCACATTCTGCCACATTAATCTTTAATACTATTTTATTTTTAATAGTTGGTTTTTTTCTATCGATCATTTACACTATTATTTTATCCAAAAAAAAAGTTCTCAAAAGAAAGCCTAAATATTATAATTGGGCAGTAAAACTATACATTCCAATACTTCTATGTGCATTTCTATATATTTTTGGACAAGTAGGTTTTATAAGAGGTGTCTACAAGATTTTGCACAAAGAAAAAGAACCTATTGTATCTAACGTGTATTTTATTACCCTGAGCTTTATTTTTAGATCAGAGGAAAATAAAAACACATTTGTTAAAGAATTACAAGCATCTGCAGAATATGCAAAGGATGGATCTGATTATTTGGTTGAGCTATTAAAAGTAACATCAACGAATTATAATTCAGGAATTTCGTTAATAGATCGTGGTAAAAATAAGATTTCTGTGTATCTAATTGAAAAATACGGAGACGACATTTATAAGACATGCCTCTATGCTATGCTTAATCTCGCTGGAGGAAAGGTTCATGCTGACATCAATGAGTCAATGTCTTATGATGAATTTAGTGCCGCAATGGACTTTTTATTAGATGTTGGATATAAAGAAATTGAAGTAGCTGTGCAGGATAAGTTAATGACGTGGCTTACTTCTTTTCTAGATTCTCAATACCATTCGATGGTGAAATCTCTTTTTATCATATTATTTATTATTATGAGTATACCTGTAATTGAATTTTTTATATACAAAAAGTGGATTGAACCTGGCCTAATTAAAAAAGAAATCAAGAACTAATATTTGTAAATGTATATATGCGTTTTGCGAAGCAAACTGGGCTATACATGAAACCTCAAAACAAATTTAGTTTAACTCCCACTCATCATAGTAATCTAACTCTATAACTTCTTATTGAACCTTAATAGCAAAAAACGATAGAACCTCTTCTTTGTTTAATTTCAGCTCAACAGGGCCTTCAGCGTATGAGTTAATTTCATATTGATTATAATATAAAACGACTTCTTTATCCGTAAAACCAATGTTCTCTGGTAAAGTAAATACATCGTTTTCAAAAAAGAAGCCCGTACTATTAATAGATTCTTCTTCCGGGATTTTATGTTGTGTTCTAAATACCTTTTCGGCGTAGCTCACAAAAGCATCATAATCTTTAAATAAGGATTTGTTTGCAATTCGTTTACCACTTTTTGTGTCGATATTAATATAAGAGATACTGCCATATCCATGCGCACCACCAGTAAAGACATATGAATCCATGACAACAGAGAGTAAGCCCTTGCATTGAAAACCAAGTTCGCAATTAATAGAAGCCTCATAAGGAACAGTTTCATCAGGAAATTCTTCGCTAATCTCCTGGTAAGATGTATTAAATTGATGAGCAGCTTCTTTTAATGTCTCCTGTGATGTCTGCTCACCAATATTTAATATACTGCAAGCAACTTGTTCAATTTCCTTATTAATGGTTGTCGAAATTTGGTTATCATCAATTACCTTAAGTAGATTGATTTCTAAAGAAGCGCAATCCACAACCTTACAATCGAGTAGGTCGTCTACGGTAAAATTTTCTTTCTCAAAAGTGAAGGATTCCTTGTTATTACAGCTATAAAAAACGATGAAAATTAGAAGGAAATAAATGAATGTAAAACGAGTGTTAGGTTTTCTGTTAATCATCTACTAAAGGTATTCATTGAAATATGATTAGAACGAATTAAATGATACATTTGTTCAGTTTTTTAAGATAAAAACGATCAAGTTAATTTTTTCTTCTTAATAATAGGGTGAGAAATGAAATTTAATACAAAAACGATACACGGAGGGCAACAGCATGACCCAGCTTATGGAGCCGTAATGCCTCCTATTTATCAAACATCCACGTATGCTCAAACTACTCCAGGGGGACATAAAGGATTTGAATATAGTAGAACCCACAATCCAACCAGAAAAGCATTAGAAGATTCTTTTGCAAGTGTCGAAAATGGAAAATTTGGATTGGCTTTTGGGTCGGGATTAGCAGCTATAGATGCTGTTATCAAATTATTGAAACCTGGTGATGAAGTAATTTCTACTAGTGATCTATATGGGGGAACGTATAGATTATTTACTAAAATATTTGAAGAATTTGGTATCAAGTTTCATTTTGTTGGTATGGAAAATGCTGATAAAATAGAACAGTACGTTAATGATAAGACCAAATTAATTTGGGTAGAGACTCCAACCAATCCAATGATGAATATTATTGATATCAAGGCGGTAGCTATGATATCAAAAAAACATAATATTGTATTAGCAGTTGATAATACTTTTGCTACACCATATTTACAAAGGCCTTTGGATCTTGGAGCCGATATTGTAATGCATAGTGCCACTAAATATATGGGAGGTCACAGTGATGTGGTTATGGGGGCATTAATTGTGAAGGATGAAAAAATTGCAGAACGCTTATATTTTATTCAAAATGCAAGCGGTGCTGTTTGTGGACCTCAGGATAGTTTTCTAGTCTTAAGAGGGATTAAAACATTACATATACGAATGCAAAGGCATTGTGAGAATGGAGAAGCGATTGCAAAATACTTGAAAAATCATCCCAAAATTGAAAAGGTGTATTGGCCAGGTTTTGAAGATCATCCTAACTATGATATCGCTGCAGCTCAAATGGATGGATTTGGGGGTATGATTTCTTTTATCACAAAAGGAAGTGATTATGATAAAGCGATTAAGATTGTTGAGAATCTGAAAATATTCACGTTGGCAGAATCACTTGGAGGAGTAGAAAGTCTAGCAGGACATCCAGCTAGTATGACACATGCTTCGATCCCAAAAGAAGAACGGGAGAAGACAGGAGTAGTAGATGCTTTGATCAGATTAAGTGTAGGAATTGAAGATGTAGATGATCTAATTGCCGATCTTGATCAAGCAATAGGTTAATTGATTATTAAATTAAAAAAAACAAACCTCTATTTTTAAGAATATCATATATTTGACGAAGTAATTCAACCATTAGATTAGAATCTATTAATTTTATTAACATATGCAAGCAAAGATAGATGCATTTATGGAAGAAGTAAAGGCTCGTAACTCACATGAGCCCGAATTCTTGCAAGCAGTACAGGAAGTTGCAGAGACTGTAATTCCGTATATAGCTTCAAACGAAATTTATAATGGTAAAAACATTCTGTTACGAATGGTTGAGCCTGAGAGAGCTATTATGTTTCGTGTACCATGGGTAGACGATAAGGGAGAGATTCATGTAAATAGGGGATATCGTATTCAGATGAATTCTGCTATTGGTCCTTATAAAGGAGGATTACGTTTTCACCCATCGGTAAATCTAAGTATTTTAAAATTCTTAGCTTTCGAACAAGTATTTAAGAATAGTTTGACCACACTTCCTATGGGAGGAGGTAAAGGTGGATCTGATTTTGATCCAAAAGGAAAGTCTGATGACGAAATTATGCGCTTTTGCCATAGTTTTATGAGTGAACTTTTTAGACATATTGGTCCAGATACCGATGTTCCTGCAGGGGATATAGGAGTAGGAGGCCGCGAAATAGGATTTTTATTCGGGATGTATCGTAAAATGCGTAATGAATTTACAGGAGTACTTACCGGAAAAGGCCTTACTTGGGGGGGATCATTAATCCGTCCTGAAGCTACAGGATATGGAGCGGTATATTTTGCGCAAAATATGCTTGAAACAAAAGGAGATTCTTTCAACGGAAAAGATGTTGTGATCTCTGGTTCTGGAAACGTGGCACAATATGCTGCAGAAAAAGCTACACAATTAGGAGCAAAAGTAATCACCTTATCAGATTCATCTGGATATATTTATGATGGCAATGGAATCGATGATGAAAAACTGGCTTTTGTAATGGAGCTTAAAAATATAAAAAGAGGACGTATCAGTGAATACATAGATAAATATCCATCAGCAGAGTTTCATAAAGGACAAACTCCATGGGGAGTGAAAGGTGATATCGCATTACCATGTGCTACTCAAAATGAATTAAATGGAGATGATGCAAAAGCTTTAATTGCTAATGGATGTATTTGTGTTAGTGAAGGTGCTAATATGCCAAGTACACCAGAAGCTATTGCGGCATTTCATGAGGCTAAGATTTTCTTTGCCCCTGGTAAGGCATCCAATGCTGGTGGTGTAGCGACTTCTGGATTAGAAATGACGCAAAATTCATTACGTTATAATTGGACTCGTGAAGAAGTAGACGACAAATTAAAACAAATTATGAAGGAAATTCATTCTGCATGTCTTGAGTATGGCTCAGATGGAAATGGATATATTGATTATGTCAAAGGAGCTAATATTGCAGGTTTTGTAAAAGTTGCAGATGCTATGCTTGCGCAAGGCGTGATATAATTTCATAAACATAAAGGTTAAAAAAACGGCTTAGAGTTTTCTCTAAGCCGTTTTTTATATCATATTTTATTCTATAATCAACTTTTGTCCGATTTTTAAAATAGCACTGCTTTTAATATAATTGGTTTTGCAAATTGTAGTAATAGGAATGTTATTTTTTAAAGCTATTCTAGACAGTGTATCTCCTCGTTTTACAATGTAAATCTTTTTTCGGTTTTTACGACTTCTAACCGCTTCTTCTTTAGTTGTAAAAAGGTTCAAAGTACTCTGCTTTTTATGGTTATGCAGGTATGAACGTGTCCATTTATTTGTGACCCAAATTTCTTTTGCTCTTACACTATTAGCTGCTGAAAATTCAAATAAATACTCTGGATATATTGCTATACCATGGTAATAAATGCCTAAATGCAAATGACTTCCTCTGGCATTACCAGAAATTCCTCCATAACCGATATGTTGTCCATACTTTACGGTGTCATTCGCTTTTACTGCATATTTAGATAAGTGCGCATACACTGTTTCTAAACCGTTATAATGTCTAACTACAACAGTTTTGCCATATCCGGTACTATATCTTGCAAAACGAACAATACCGCTAAACATAGAAAAAATACTGTCTCCGGTAATAAGATCTATATCAATACCATTGTGACCTCTACCATTTCGCCATCCAAATCGAGAGGTAATAACTTTGTTTCTTGTAATTGGAGAGCTATAACTACTATCTGAGAATTCTAATTTAATTGGGAATTTGGGTTTTATATTTTTATACGGATTAAAAACGGTAGTATTCCAATGATTTGCTTTAATGTCAATGGGCTTAATCAGTTTTGTAGAATCTAGAGGGATAGTATCTAATTTTAGAAAAAGTGAATCATCTGTTTGATTAAAAGCACTTTGTTTCAATAATTGATCCTGTACAGAAGTTTCAGGTTGATCCCTTATTTTTCCTATAATAGTATCATTTTGACTATATCCACTTGAGGAGATAAGAAAGAAAACAGTAAGGTAAAAAGGTAATTTCATAAAATAATATTGAATTTTAATGAGGTTGTGAAAAGGGCATAGATATCCTATTCTGCTTAAAAAAACAGAAGTAATTATCTGATTAAATGATTTTAAATTTAGAGTTTAAAGACTAGTCGTAGAAGGTTCTAATTTTTTATATAATCTATTGGATTTAACCAATTTCCGTTAAGCTTTACTTCGTAATGTAAATGTGGACCGGTAGAAAGACCTGTGTTTCCAACATAACCTATGATTTCTCCTTTTTTAATATGTTGCGTTTCTTTGCTATTAAAACTTTTTAAATGAGCATACCAGGTTTCATAACCTCCAGAGTGAGAGATAACAATTAAATTACCCCAATCTCCTTCCATAGATGCTTTTGAAATTATACCGTCGGCAGTTGCAATAACAGGGGTGCCTTCTTCTGCTCGTATATCAATCCCACGATGAATTTTTTTCTTGCTAATTTTTGGACGTCTACTATTAGAACCGTATTTACTACTGATGTCATTTATACTTCCATTTTGAACAGGGAAAAGGGAAGGAGGAAAATTTTCTATTTCAAATACTTCTGTTGTCGTATCCATAAAGGTGTGATCAACAGTTGGTTTTGTAAATGCAATTAAAAAGAGTGCACAAACAGGTAAAAGCAAGAGATATTTTAATTTTGCGATATTGTTAGATTTAGTTTTTGTCATCATATTTATTCTTTTTAATAGTATTGGGTGATTAAAATAACTATACAAATTATTTGGTTTTTCAACAGCTATACTTTGCAATAGCAATTGCATATAATGAGAGGTTTTAACTTTGTTTTTAAGTACTTGGTGATCTGCTTGAAATTCATGAATCGATTTTAATGATTTCCTGTAGAGATATACTGCAGGATTAAACCAAAAAAATGTTATGAAAAACTCAGCAATAATGAGGTCTAAGGAGTGCTTTAATTGTATGTGAGCTTTTTCATGTTCAATAATTAAATCATCATATTTTTCTAATTTTTCTTCTGGAGTAAATATCCAATTGAAATATGAAAAGATTTCAGGAACGTTGGTTGCTATTAATTTAAATCCTTCTTTCTGATATACTTTAGACGTACGTTTCAGTATAATTAACTTTCGAGTGGTAAAGAAGAATTTTAGCAAACATATTAGAACTCCAATACAATATAATGCCATTAAAAAAGAAAAATAAGTATAAGGAGTATCGGTCATTGGTTTTTCAATGCCATTACTTATGTTATCAGGATTAAGCGTTATGGTTTCGAATAGTTGAGGTACTTCTATAATTGTCGAATGTATTGGAGGAAACACATTGTCCATTAATGGTATAAAAACAGATATAGGAATTAATGACAATAATATAAATCTATTAAGTCTATGAAATGTAAGTTGACTTAAAACTAATTTATAAATTAGAAAAAGCGCTATAAAAAGTAAAGTCGATTGAAAAAAGTATACAATTAAATTATTCATTTTTATCTTTCAGGGTTTCAATTTTTTCTTCTATCATCAGTTTCATTTTTTCTAATTCACTAAGATTTAAATCTTCACTTTCGGCAAAGAATAAGGCAAATTTACTGGTCGAACCGCTAAAGAAATTACCTATAACTTGTTTAATGTGTTTTTTAAAATAGTGCTCTTTTGATATTGCCGGATGGTACTGCCGAATTTTACCATAGGTGTCATATTTTAAAAACTCTTTTCTAACCAATACTCTCACTACAGTAGAAATAGTGGTGTATGCGGGTTTGGGTTCTGGAAACTGCTCTACAATATCTTTAAGGAATGCTTTTTCTAGCTTCCAAACGTATTGCATAACTTGCTCTTCTGCTTTTGTTAGTTCACTCATAGGCGCAAATATAGGATAATATTTTAAATTATGACTATAAAAATAGTTATATAACTATTTTTATAGTCATATAGCTTGTTGCACCTTTTGATTCCTGGTTTTTTATGTTGTGATAGAAAGCACCTAGGCTTTGAAAAAGGTAAATCATTGGATCAATTTTAAGGTATATTATTTATGTTACGTATTTTTATAGTAAAACTGATTTTTATGAGGCTTATAGTTTTTATACTATTCATTATAGGGCTAACTTCTTGTGGAGTTACCAATACTAGTTATGATTATGACGAACAGCAAGATTTTTTGGTATACAAAACGTATGCATTTTATCCAGAAATGAATTCAGGACTTAGTGAGTTGGATCATAAGAGATTGATACAGGTAACAGAAAAAGTTATGGAAGTTATGGGGTTTGTCAAATCAGAAACTCCAGATATTTATATAAATTTTAAAACAACTACGGTTAAAGCCCCATCACGAAATAGTATCGGTGTTGGTTTAGGAGGCGGAGGCGGAGGAGGTGTCAATATAGGTATTGGAGGTTCCATTCCTATAGGTGGGCCAGAAACCTATCTTGAGCTCACCACAGATTTTGTTGATACCAAACGGGATGAATTAGTGTGGCAGGCGATAGCAGAGAAACGTTTTAACCCTAATGGCTCTCCTAATGCACATACAGACTTTTTTAGAAGAATAATCGAAAAATCTTTATCAAAATATCCTCCAAAAAAGAAAAAGTAGAAACTATGGATCACCTTACTAAACTTGAAGAAATGTTACATTTGGCCAATGATGATATCAAAAATGGGTTGTATGATGATGCTACCAACAAATTAGAAAAGATTATTGACATAGATCCTGGCTTTGGTAAAGCATATAATCATCTGGGATATCTGTATGAGGTAAAATTTAAGGAGTTTGATAAAGGGGAGACATTATATAAACTATGCTTAGAAAAATCTCCTATGTATCCAAGCGTCTATTATAATTATGCTGTTTTGTTATCTACATTAGGGAAATGGGATGAGCTTAAAGAACTTTTGGATACAGCAATGAATATACCTGGTATCGTTAAAGCCACAATCTATAATGAATATGCTATTATGTACGAGCAACAAGGTAAATTAGATAAAGCAATGGACTTTTACAAAAAATGTGCATTAAACACTTTAGATAAGAATACAGTTAATCGGGCAAAAGATTCGCTTGATAGGTGTAAAATGAAAAAGGAATTGTTATAAAACAATTGGTATTGAATTATTCCTTGATTTAAAGGATAATCTTCTTTTTTTAAAGTTATTTTTACCCGATTATGATTGTCCATTCTCCAGCAATAGTTATACACTCCTTACGATATGGAGAAGCAGATTTAATAGTTACATTGTTTACTAAGACAAGTGGATTACGTTCTTATTTATTAAAAAGAATTCTAAAATCAAAACGAGGTAAAATTAGGTCATCTTTATTTCAACCGCTTACCATATTAGAAATAGAAGCATTTCATAAAGATAAAGGTTCTTTAGAACGTATTAAAGAAGCTAAGCTTCATACTATGTATAAAACATTACATACAGATTATGTAAAAAGTGCATTGGTCTTTTTTATTTCAGAAATACTAAAGAATTCTATTCAGGAAGAAGAAACTAATATTGATCTGTTCGATTATCTCGAGACTGCATTTATTTGGTTGGACGAGCATGATACAATTGGAAATTATCATATTACATTTCTAATTAAGCTTACTCAATATCTTGGATTTTACCCAGATACATCAGGGATAGAGTCTGAGTATTTTAATATGCAGGAAGGTTTTTTTCAGACGACTAGCAGTAATGTGTATTGTGTAAAAGGAAATCATATAGCACAATTCAAACAATTTTTAGGCACAACATTTGAGGCAAGTATGAATATTAGACTCTCAAGGAGTATAAGAAGTGATATTCTAGCTATGCTATTAGTATATTTTGAGCTACATTTGCACGGTTTTAAGAAACCAAAATCACTTTCGGTTTTGAACGAAATTTTTAATTAGAATAATGAAGTTATTTGTGTCTTTTTTGTTAACTGTTTTTTTTGTGATACCTAGTGTTGCACAAAAGATAACAGTATACAGTTCTACTAATAACCAAGCTATTCCTAATGTTGAAATTTATAATAAAATTAAATCAAAAAGCGCAGTAACAGATTTTGATGGCGTTGCTGATATTTCTATATTTTCTGATACAGAGATATTATATTTTGCACATATATCCCATTTAAAAACTAGCCTTGTAAAATCGAAAATATTAAGATCAAATATTGTTTACTTAAAACCTGATGAAAATCAACTTTCTGAAGTTGTTATATCAGTATCAAAATGGGAACAGGAACAAAAAGATGTTACTCAAAAAATAGTAAGTATTTCTTCTAATGATATTGCCTTATCTACTCCTCAGACCTCTGCGGATCTTTTACAGAATAGTGGTCAAGTATTTATTCAGAAAAGTCAATTAGGAGGAGGTAGCCCAATCATTAGAGGTTTTTCTACCAATCGATTATTATTAGCGGTAGATGGAGTGCGAATGAATACTGCGATTTTCAGAGGAGGGAATCTACAAAATGTGATCTCTGTGGATCCTTTTTCTGTAGAAAGAACAGAAGTGATTCTTGGTCCCGGTTCGGTAGTTTACGGAAGTGATGCAGTAGGAGGTGTACTTAATTTTTATACGAAGCAACCCAAATTTGCAATAAGCGGTAAAAACAAAGTTAGCGGTAATGCATTAGTAAGATATGCAAGTGCAAGCAATGAAAGAACGGGACATATGGACTTTAATATTGGCTTGGAGAAATGGGCCTTTTTAACTAGTGCCAGTTATACAGATTTTGATGATCTTAAAATGGGAAGCCATGGTCCTGATGATTATTTGAGAAACGAATATGTAGAAACATTCGACGGAACAGATATCGTTATTCAAAATGATGATCCGAAAAAACAAGTTTTTACAGGATATGATCAATTCAATGTATTACAGAAAGTACGATTTGTTCCCACTGATAAATGGGAGTTTGATGCAAGTTTTATTTATACAGAAACTTCAGATTTTCCGAGATACGATCGTTTGATTAGAAGAAGTGATGGTAATTTAAGATCAGCAGAATGGTTTTATGGACCTCAAAAATGGTTTATGGGTAATGTGCAGGTTTCACATAAATCTGAGAGTAAGTTGTTTGATAAAATGAGAATTACAGGAGCGTATCAATATTTTGAAGAGAGTAGAAATGATCGTGATTTTGGTAGTACAATTTTATCGAGAACCAAAGAGCAGGTAGATGCATACTCTTTAAATTGGGATTTTGAAAAAAACTTTAATAAAAAGACAGCATTGTATTATGGGTTAGAATATGTATTAAATCAGGTATATTCTGACGGTTTTGAACGAAATGTTGAAACTAATGTATTATCAGATGCTCCCTCACGCTATCCTGATGGCTCTACTTGGCAATCTATTGCAGCATACGCAAGTATAAAGCATAAATTCAGTGAAAAATTAAGATTTCAAGGAGGATTACGATATAATCGAATTATCCTGTATTCAGAATTTGATGATACCTTTTTTGATTTTCCTTTTACCGAGGCCAATATTGATACAGAAGCAGTTACAGGAACTGCTGGATTAAGTTGGTTCCCTAACGATTTTATACATTGGAAACTTAATTTCTCTACTGCTTTTAGAGCACCTAATATTGATGATGTAGGTAAGATTTTTGATTCAGAACCTGGATCTGTAGTAGTGCCTAATCCAGATATAAAACCCGAATACGCATATAACGGTGAACTGGGAGTACGATTAAATTTGGATAAAAATTTATCTTTAGATTTAGCCACGTATTATACCTTATTAGATGATGCGTTGATTCGAAGAGATTTTAACCTTAATGGAGTAACAGAGATTGAGTTTGGAGGAGAGCTTAGTACAGTACAGGCAATTCAAAATGCGGCAAATGCCAGAGTATATGGTTTTGAAGCGGGCTTAGAATATAAATTTCTTGAGAGTTTTAAATTAACATCAAAATATACCTTTGTCGGCGGAGAAGAAGAATCAGATGACGGTACAATAGCCCCATCTAGACATGTTTCTCCTCAATTCGGGACTACCCGAGTTAGTTATGCGTTACCTAAGATAACTATTGATGCATTTGCAGTGTATAATGGTAAATTTAGTTTTGAAGATTTGGCACCTTCTCAGCAAAATAATGATTTCTTATATGCCAAGGACGAGAACGGAAACCCATATTCACCTTCCTGGTATACGCTTAACCTTAGAACGCAATATCAAGTAAGTAAAAATATACAAGGGATATTATCCGTAGAAAATATAACAGATCAAAGATATCGACCTTATTCTTCTGGTATTGCGGGAGCAGGGCGAAATTTTATTCTATCTGTAAAATATACACTTTAATAAAAATAACCTTTACTCTAGACTTGCTATAGAGAAGGGTTTAACCTAATATTTGTTTTCTGAAAAATACATTATTCATATTCGACATAGATGGTACGCTTACAGATAGTGTTCCTATGTATCTAATTTCGGTTACCAAATCATTAATGGCTTTGGGAATTTCTGATATCGATACAGATTATAATAATTATAAACATCATACTGATAGTTATGCTTTACGATATAACTATGAGCGTAATTTTAGAAAAAAACCTCCCAAAAGCTTATTAGGAGATTTTGAAGAGCATCTGATAGATCAAATGAAGAGGTTTGATCCAGTTCATGAAATTGAAGGAGCCATGACATTAATTCAGTTTTTCAGAGATAATGAAATTCCATTTTGTTTTGCTACAGGAGCTTTGCCAAAACCAGCAATTATGAAACTAGATCAGTGTGGTATATGGTATGATACATCTTTATTAGCTACTTCAAAAACACATGAATCCAGAGAAGGTTTTGTGATGGATGCGATAGAGCGAGCAAAAACTTTTTATAGCAAAGAACAATTTGATACTATTATCTCTGTTGGTGATGGCCTTTGGGATCTAAAAACAGCTCAAAACCTATCACTTGATTTTGTAGGGATCGGAGATAAAAACAAAGTAAGACTCATTGAAAACGGAGCAGAAAATTGTTTTTCAAATTTAACAGCGTTTAAAGAATGGCTAATCTAATTACTTTTAGCTCTTAGTTTTTTCATTAAATCAGTGTCAAATGTTTTTTTAAGCTCAGTGATCTCTTTTACATTTTCATTCGGAATTGCAATCGACAAAACATAATGTTTTATTTTCCAACCTTGGTTAGTTTTTTGAACTACACCACTTCCACGGCAAATCCCCATTTGAGTATCTAATAATTCATCAAACCAGGCAATGGACATATCATTTTCAACAAAAATATTTCTTTCGAGGGTTGAAAAACTCCATGCTTTTCCTTTGTCAAAATAAGGTTTAGAAAATGCTTTAAAGTCTGCATTAGTCCAATTTTCTGTAGGATCAGTTCCTATAAAAATTGCGTCTTTAGTCATTAAGCCAAAATAGGCATCAAAATTGGCATCTGCTGCGGCTTTATGCCATTGTTCTAATATGTTGTTGATTTCTGTTTTCTGTTGGGCAGAAGAGAAACTATATGTTAATAGTAAGAGAAACAATGTTAGTTTTTGCATAGGGATAATGTTTTGTTTATTCTTCCTCTTCTAAGTCTAATTTTTTAAGAAGTTCTTTTTCGATATTTTCAGGAATTGCTAATGACAATTCATTAAGCTGAATAATTAAACTATTATAGGCCTTAATCAACCTGGTATTAGCCTCCATTATTTTTTCTGAATCGGGATTTTTCTTTTCAGTAAGTAATCTTAATAAACCAGATTCTGTAGCAAGCACACCAATACGAGAGTTGATGGTATTTACATTTAAATCTTCAGAGAGATTTTCTTTAAATGTACCTATTAATACATTTATACTGTCTGCGTGTTTATTAATATAAAACGAATTTCCATTACGTAGAGATGTTACAAAATTTCTTAAGTTTTGGAAATCCTCAAAGTTCTCAAGACTTTTTTCTGCTTGAGGAGAAAGCTTTAAAGGCTCTAATTTGATTTTTTCTTTAGAAAGACTGTCCAGTTGAGCAACGGGTTTTTCTTCTTGGGTATTTGCGGTATTTTCGCTTTGACATCCAATACAAATTAGTAATATTCCTATAAAAAGAAATCGTTTCATTCTACGTTTTTAAGTAAGGACTCAAAAATAAGGTATTTATTACTGTGACCAAAAAAAAGACCTCGGATAGATTAATATCCAAGGTCTAAATATATACTTTTAATAGAGTTATGATTCTAGCTTTTAATCCTTAAGCGTAGTACCATGCCCCGTTTCTATATACAACTTCTCTCCAGCCGTTACTAGAAGTATAGTAGTACCACTTATCATTATAACGATATACTCTTAAGCCGTTTACAGTATAATATTGTCCATTTGCATATGTTGGCTCTCCGCCGCCGCCTGTACTAGATGGGTACATTTGACTTATCCCTTGCAAATCTGCAGAAGACAATGCATTTCTTTGCACAGAATAAGAGCTACCATCTTTTTTAGTAATTGTTGGTTGTCCATTTTTAGAGAAAGATGTAGGACCATACATCATTATAGATCCAAAATCTAATGAACTTGTGTATTCATCACCATCTCTTCCTTGCTCAGCATAAGTTCTAAAATTAAACTCTTTTCCAGATTGGATATTTTGAAAGTTGATAGTGATATATTGATTTCTATCAGCTCTACTTTGTTCGTGCCAAAGACCTACAGCATGACCAATTTCATGAATAGTATTTCCCGTACTACACCCATTGGCAAGAGTAATATTTTGTCTTCCACCTACCATTCCTACACTAGAAGAACATCCTCCTCCAGATCTGAAATAGATATAATTTCTTTGATTTGTTCTTCTAACAAACCTAAGATTAGTGTTGTTTTCCCAGCTTGCGATTGCATTAGTGACTCTCGCTTGATTCGGAAGGTCACTGGCAATAGTGTAATATACCGTATTGTTTGGCCATCTTCCTCCGGTTCTCCCTACACTTTTTGCTTGATTTGGATCTTGTCCTTCTTCAAGAACAATATTGGTTGCACTTTTAAAGATTTGATTTTCGGGCATTACAATATCTCCTTCCAGGATATTTTGACCGTTAATTTTTTCATAAGTAACAGCCAATCCTTGAAAAAACCCTTCTTCGATAGTTCCTGATTGATCTGCAAAAGCCTTTTCTGCTCCGTCAAATTTTAAAACTTCTGGTTGTAAGGATTCTAGTTCTGAGATTGGTTCGTTGTCCGAACATGCGACCATAGCTATCGCTGTAGCTAGCAATAGCATCGATTTACAATTTTTCATTTTGTTGAGTTTGTAGTTATTAAATTATGTGTTAAATAACCGCAAAAGTTTTGAGTTATTACCTTTTTATGAAAAATTAACATTTTTTTAGTAAACAAAACTGAGTTTTCGTGCTTATGAAGGTAGGAAGATGAAACCAAGGAGCAATTACTTATCTCATGATGTAATAAATAGAAGGTTTATACAATAAGCTTTTTAAATTAACATCTTAAGGAAAATTTGTAAATGGTGAATTAAAAAAATCCTAATATATTTAAAAAATTAAAAACGCATAAATCATGGGCATACTTTCCTTTTTAGGATTTACATTACTTGTTGGTATTATTTCTTACATAGCAACCAGAAAAACAGATGAAAACACATCAGATGGATATTTTTTGGGAGGTAGAAGTCTTACAGGCGTTGTAATCGCAGGTTCTTTATTACTTACTAATCTTTCTACCGAACAAATTGTCGGGCTTAACGGACAAGCATTTACCGAGGGGATTTTGGTAATGGCTTGGGAAACTCTAGCGGCTATTGCAATGGTAGTTACTGCTATATTTTTATTGCCTAGATATCTTAAAGGAGGAATTACTACGGTTCCTCAGTTTTTAGAAAGACGATATGATACTACCACCAAAGCAATAGCATCAGGATTGTTTCTTACAGGTTATGTAGTTGTGTTTCTGCCTATTGTTTTGTATTCTGGATCCTTAGCTATTAGTACTATGTTCGATGTTCCCGAATTATTAGGAGTGTCTAAAACTATGTCAATTTGGATTTGTGTTTTTGGAATTGGAATTACAGGTTCAATCTATGCTATTTTCGGAGGTCTTAAAGCTGTTGCTGTTTCTGATACGATTAACGCAGTTGGATTATTGATAGGAGGAATTATGATTCCCATTTTTGGATTACTTCATATAGGAGATGGAAGTCTTACTGGAGGATTAACGACATTGCTGAATGATAACCCCGAGAAATTTAATTCTTTAGGTTCTGGTGAAGCTTCTGTACCCTTTGCAACGATCTTTACCGGGATGATGCTGGTACAATTGTTTTATTGGGGAACGAACCAAGCAATCATTCAGAGAGCACTGGGAGCAAAAAACCTAAAAGAAGGGCAAAAGGGATTGATATTAGCATCTTTTATTAAGATTTTAGGTCCTTTAATTGTAGTGCTTCCCGGTGTAATTGCGTTTCATATGTTTGGGGATACGCTTACTAATGCCGATGAAGCATATCCAACTCTGGTAAGTAAAGTATTGCCTTTGTCCCTGGTAGGCTTTTTTGCGGCTGTTCTTTTTGGAGCAATACTAAGTTCATTTAATAGTGCTCTAAATAGTTCTGTTACTTTATTCGGAATTGATATCTACAAAGAATATATCAATAAAGAAGCTTCTGAGCGACAAGTGGTGAAGGCCGGTAAATTATTTGGAGTGGTATTGGCGCTGTTGGCGATGTTTATAGCTCCGTTTATTGCAAATGCTCCTGATGGGTTATTTGGATATCTGCAACAAGTAAATGGATGTTATAGTATTCCGATCCTAACTATTATTGTAGTAGGGTATTTAACCAAAAATGTACCTGCTATTGCTGCAAAAATTGCCATTGTTTCGGGTGCAATACTATATTTGATTTATGTGGTATTGGATAGCACAGTTATGAAAGATCAGTTTCCTCATTTCTTACATGTTATGGCTATTCTTTTTGTATTAAATATTATTATCATGCTTATTATAGGAAAACTCTTCCCAAGAGAAGTGCCTTATGAACAACAATACACTAAAGAAGTCGACATTACTCCCTGGAAGAATGTGAAAATAGTAGGAGGATTAATCTGTGTAATTGTCATAGGAATCTATATTTATTTTTCATAGAAAATACTTTTCTCTTCGAGATAAAGCTCAAACTACATATACCCCTTAGTTTAAGTGTAAAAGAGGATAGGTTACATGTAACCTATCCTCTTTTTTTATTGTTAAGAATTATTTAGATAGTTCTACGTATTAAAATTCCTCTTGAATCAAATAGTTGTTTATATGTACTCCTGTTAGAGTACCAGAAGAAACTGCAAGTGAAACCGTTCTTTTATTAGAATTATCACCGCATGCATAGACACCTTCGACGGTAGTCTGGTGAGAAGTGTCTATTTTGATTAAACCTTCTTCTGTTAATTGACACCCAAGTTTTTCAGGGATATCACAATGTTGCTCGAATTGTGGTCCGGAGTAAATCGCTTCGACAACAGTTTTTGATTGATCATGAAAAGTAATGTGTTGTAATTTTCCATTTTCATGCACTATAGCATCAACCTCTTTTTCAATAATTTCAATATTATTTTTCTTAATTTTTTCTGTTTGCTCGTTTGTAAGTGTTGATTTGCCGTTGGTAAAGAGTATTAGTTCTTTTGTCCAGTTGGATATTAGCTGAGCATAATGAAAAGCCATATCACCATTTGCTAAAATACCGGTTTTTTGGTTTCTAACCTCGTAGCCATGGCAATACGGACAATGTATAACCGATATTCCCCAACATGCTGCAAAACCTTCAATATTTGGCATGATATCTCGTAACCCTGTGGCAAATATTATTTTTTTGGAAAGGAATAACGCTCCCGACTGGGTTTCAATTTCGAAGCTGTTATTGGTTTTTTTTGCAGTAGTGGCAAGATCTGCAAAAAATGATACCGTATTGTATTGTAGCACTTGCTTCTTTGCAATCGAAGCGATTTCTGAGGGTTTTTTTCCGTCTTGAGTGATAAAATTATGAGAATGAGGCGTTTGTCGATTGCAAGGTTTTCCGCTATCTATGATCAAAACGGTTCTAAGAGATCTACCTAGAGCCATGGCGGCAGAAAGTCCTGCGTAACTTCCGCCAATAATAATTACATCAAAATTATTGTTATCTATCATTGGGTTTTTTTTGTCAAAGATAATAATTATTACTTTATTGCGACATAGTTGCATTAATAAAATATGATAAGGAGAACTACATAATCGAAATAGGAAATTTTGGATGTTTTAAAATTATCTGGAGCTGCTTTAAATTATATAATGATACAGTCTCAAGTTAAACACAAGTATGGATAGAGCTACCATTTATTGGGTGTGAAATAGGTTTTGAGAAAGATTTGCCAAAATTTGTGTTACGCTGCTTACTTTCCGGTATTTATATTGTGTAGTATAGCATTGTAGTGCAAGAAAGAAAGCTATTTAGCATTTTTTAAATATCCATTCTGTAAAATCTACATACCCCAAAATATGATCAGGGATAGGATACTCTTCGAGTTGGTCATTAAGATCAATAAAAGCTTTTCTTTTTTCTATAGCATCATATTCAACAGTTTTTGATAAAAATTTTAAGATAGTTTTTTCATAGAAAACTATGTTTTTTTGTTTTCTTAATTGTTTTTTCATAGAATCAATTAGGTAGCGTAATGTAAATCCATTGCCTAATTCATAATGTACAAGAAGGTTGAGCCAATACGCATGTGTGATTAAATCTTTGCGATCTTTTTTTGTTTGATGATTCAGGATATCATTGATCCATTGCAGTGCTTTTTTGTAATCTTCTTTTAGGAAGTAGATATTAGCAAACTGAAAACGAAATGAAAGCCAATAGTTGTTAGGGACCAGAGTCTTATGTGTGTTGATGAAGGTCTGAATTTCATTAATTACTTCATGAGTGGTGTGTAGGTCTTTTAGATTTCTATGGATCTCGAGTTCGATATTGTAGAGTCGCAATGTTTCTTTTATTATAGCTGCAGAGATGGTAGTTATTGTTTGGGCTTTTTGTTTTAAAAGAAGAATTCTCACAAATGCTTCTTTATATTGTTTATTAAACACCAGAAAACCAAGAAGATTATTATTAACAGAGAAATACATGGCAAAATATTCCTTTAGTAATTCTGGGCTCTGTTCCCATTCTTTGATTAAGTTTTCTAACGTTTGCCTTGCTTTATCTGTGTGTTTAGACAAGAGCTGTTTCCTGTATTTATGAAGGGTTTTGAGTGTTTTGTTTTGAAGAGAAACACTTTTTTTATGTGATAATGAGAATTGTGCAGGATCTACATTAGCTAGTAATAAATCGATATACTCATTGGTAGAGTCAAGAGTGTCTTTTTGTTTTTCTATGATGGTTTTTAATGTTGTGAAATCCTGAGGATATAGGGCTTGGTGTACTTTTCTTTTCCAGTCTTCTATATGAAATAACAACATGTCTTGTTGAAAGTTTTTAGCTTTCTTTTCTGCGCGATTTAATTCACTTTTGCAGATTGAATATTGTCCTTTGTGATACAGAATTTCTACGTTACGTATGATGTCCATAAGTTCTGCATTTTTTGAAATTCTAGAATGATAGCTTCGCAAAGATTGTAAAATGCGTTGTTTCAGGTAGTTTTTTATTGTTGTTAATTGAAGAACGAAGGTTTTATCTTTAAAAAGCGTTTTGATTTTTGTTTCATCATAGATTTTTTGTGCTTCTATAGCATCAAAGAGATGAAGGTATTCTGCGGATTCATTTCCTTGTGCACTTAATTTAAAATATCGTTTTTCGCTTTTGGTTAATGACTTGATTAGATAAAATAATTCTTCGTTTTTCTTCATTTTAGAAACCTATGTTTTTACAAAAATATAATTTTTTTGATTCATATGATCGTTTACCTTTGAAGTATTAGAAACCAATAAATTATACATCATGTCAAATGCAATTAGCTGGTTTGAGATACCAAGCACAAATTTTGAAAGAGCAATAAAATTTTACAACGAACTTTTGCAAGCCGAATTACAGCCTATGGAAATGGATTTTAAAATGGCATTCTTTCCATACAAAGATGGGGGAGTAGGAGGTTGTGTTACCCATGGTAATGGTAATAAACCTTCACAAGAAGGTACATTTGCATACCTTAATGGGGGCGATGATCTGTCTGTACCTTTGGCTAGAGTAGAAAAAGCTGGAGGAAAAATTCTTATGCCTAAAACCTCTTTAGGAGAAAATGGTTTTATGGCTATTTTTCTAGATACCGAAGGAAATCGAGTAGCTTTTCACTCTATGAAATAACTCTCTTGTAGTTTAAGTTAATTTTGATATACATTTTATTTAGAGCTTATCGAAGTTGTCAAGATAGTATCTTCGATAAGCTCTATGTTTTCTCTTAAATTTATTACCATGCATTATTTTACAGAAGACTTTGTTGCTTTTTTTAAAGATTTGGCAAAGAATAATCACAAGGACTGGTTTCACGAAAACAAAAAAAGATATGAAACTAGCATAAAAAAACCCTTCGAAGTATTTGTTGGAAAATTAATTGAAGAAATCCAACAATACGACACTAACATAGTGGTTCAACCCAAAGACTGTATGTTACGAATTAATAGGGATATTCGATTTTCTAAAGACAAATCACCATATAATCTTCATTACACAGCTTTTATCTCGAGAGAAGGGCGTAAGGATAAAAGTATTCCTGGTATTTTTTTACGTTTTTCGCCAGAAATGATAGGGATTATGGGTGGATGTTTTGGGCCATCTAAGGAGCAGTTACATAAGATAAGAACTACAATCAATAAGGATGCAACAACATTTAGAAGCCTGTTAGAGCATGCCGATTTTGTACAAAAATTTGGAGAGATCAGAGGAGAAACTATGAAACGTATTCCTAAAGAATGGCAAGAAGCATGTAAAAAAGAACCTCTGATCGCAAATAAACAATTCTATTTTGTAGGTGAAGAAGCTTCAGGATTAATTAGTAGCGAAAATCTTCTTGAAGAGATTATGGAATATTGGCATACCATGCGTCCTGTAAATGAATATTTATTAAAAGCAATTCAGTAATTATGGCATATAATGAATTTTTAGCAGATCGAATACGCCGGATTTTTAGAGAACAAAAAGTCAATGTCTATGAAAAGAAGATGATGGGAGGATTGTGTTTTATGGTAGATGATAAAATGTGCTGTGGAATTCATTTTAGCAAGAAAAAAGAAATGGATTTACTCATGGCAAGAATAGGAGTTGACGCTACAGAAGAAGCTATGAAAAAAGAAGGATGTCAACCCATGGATTTTACAGGTAGACCTATGAAAGGTTTTGTTTTTATAACCCCAGATGGTTTTGATCTTGATAAAGATTTGGAGTATTGGGTAGAACTATGTCTCGATTTTAACCCTTTAGCAAAAAGTAGTAAAAAGAGGTAAGTCATGAATTACGCTAAACTTCATGGTCTTAGCTTATAATCTCTGAATTTAAAAGTAATTCTTACTTTTGGATAATTACACATCCATCAGAATGACTTTTTCTACTCTACAAAATTTAGCTTTTAGGCTTAGTGTTACGTTATTTTTTTTAGTACTGTTTTCTGGTCGTATTTCTGCTCAGGATAAGGATAGTATCGCAATACAATACATTCTAAAGGGAAAATCTTTTTATAAAGCAGATGATTATGAAAAAAGTATAACGTACTATAATAAAGCTTTAGCGCTGGTAGAAAAAACAAAAAATGATGTTCTAATTGGGGATATACATACCAAGAAGGGGCATGCGTATTTACTAAGCGGAAAAAATAAAGAAGCTTTAGATGCTTATGACAAGGGGTTGTCGATGGCCAAAAAAACAAAAGACCTGGATCAGGAGTTTGTTATCAACTCTGGACTTATTCAGGTTTTAAGAAGGATGAATCGATTGGATAAAGCTCATACAATTGCTTCAGGAATGATTAAGTCCTTGGATCAAACCTCATTTAAAAATACACATAACCATGTCAATATCCTTACTACGGTAAGTGATATATATCTTGCCCGAGAACAATACGATTCTGTATTGTTCTTTTCAAAAAAAGGAATTGAAGTCAGTAAAAATCTGGATTATAAAGAAGGTTTAGTTGATTTCTATATCAAAAAGGGAATGATATTCTACTATAAGAAAGAATATGATAAGTCATTTAAATATCTGTTTGATGCGCAAGATATTTTACTGGAACATGATATTACAAACCAGTCTTTCCCCAAGATAAATATCAATTATTTTTTAGCAAGCTCTTATTATGAAAAAGGGTTGTATGATAAAGCCATTGAGATCCTACATAAAACTACCGATGTTGCAGAAGAAAAAGATGTAATGAAACCACCAGTGATTCAATCGTATCTATTACTGGCTAATTGTTATGGCGAAAAAAAGGATTTTGAAAAAGCATTGTATTGGAATAATGAATATGTACGATTAATTGAAAACTATCAGAAAGATAAAGACGAAACCTTAAATAGCATTTATGAGAAAGATGCTCAAAAATTGAAGTCTGAGATAGAAAATTTAAAAAAAGAAAAAGAAAAAGGAGAAAACATAAAAAAGATCACCTTTGGAATAGTAACCTTACTTGTTTTGATTTTGATTTTCATTGTTTTTAAATACGTTAAAAAACAGAAATTAAATAAAATACTTTTTAATGATTTGCTAGAAAAAATTAATCAATTAGAATCTAATGGAGCAATTGATGTTAAAAAAGAATCTTCCAAAGAAATTATAATTGATGATGATAAGGTGGTTGAGGTACTTAAGGGATTAACCCGATTAGAAGATCAGGAATATTTCTTAAAATCTGATTGTAGTCTAAGAGCAATGGCAAAAAAAGTAAAAACAAATGCTACCTATCTATCCAAAATTATAAATATTCACAAAGAAAAAAACTTTAATGACTATATCAATGATTTACGAATAGAGTACGCGTTAATGAGAATTAAGAACGATAAGAAATTTAGATCATTCTCTATTAAATCTATTGCAACAGAGATTGGATACAAAAGTGACTATTCGTTTGCTAAACATTTTAAAGCAAAAACGGGGATCAATCCATCGTATTATATCAAGAATATACAGAAGCAAGAAACAAGCTTTGAAACGGTATGATAGAGACACCCTATTTTAAACAAAATAGGGAAGCTTTATTATTTTTAATTTTGTAAAAAAATTACCTTCTCATTTTATTATACTGGAGGATTCTGAAAAGCCATAAAAGAGTAGGGAAAATTAACTTATCACATACCATGAAAAAGCACAACACAAACAAAATTAGCTTGAAAAAGCTTACTATTACTAGAATTAATGTAGCATCATTACAGGTAATAAAAGGAGGAACCAGTAGAGTTTCTGATACAACAGTATATAATATGGAAGCTGATGGTATTTGTTATGATGAAAAGTAATTAAAAACAAAAAATGATAGTAGAAAAACCCTGCAAAATTTGCAGGGTTTTTCTACTATCATTTTGTTTAATATAGGGATACTTCGTTTTTATACCTTCATTTTCGTGTATACCTTCATATCAAAATCAATGTACTATGTATCATTGATTTTGATAAGGGGCAACCGAAAACCTTAAGGATAGAGTAGGTAATCAAAACCATATCATTATGCTAAGTAACATTTTAAATTTAGAGGGAGTAACTACACTTCAGAAAAACGAACAAAAAACGATTAAAGCAGGGACATATTATGGAGATCAATGTTTGAGATTTTGTTCAGGTTCCTGTTCAGGAGGACGATGCTTTTTTCATATTGATTAATGTATAATTTTTCCCTGGAGTTTTTGCTTCAGGGAATTTTTTATAATGACCAATTCAAAGCTCATCGTATCATTATAAAACCAAATCAAATGATTAAAAATATATTAAAAGTAGAGGGTGTTGCTGTTCTTAAAAGAAAGCACCAACAATCCATTCATGGAGGAAGCTATGGGTGTCAAAACGTAGCCCGAAAATGTGTTGATGACAGTGATTGTTGTTCTGGCATATGCGGAGTCGAAAGAATAATTAATGGTCGTCCTATTCAATTATCGGTTTGCGCATTTTAAAGATTTTATTTTGAACATTTTATGTCAATATTGAATACCCTTATTATAAATTCTAATAAGGGTGTTGTTATTGAGGGAAAAACCAACTACATTTCTGTAACTGGTTCTTATAATTTATTTACTTACTCTTATGGAAGTCCGAGTTGCAAACTCGAACTAGCACATACTATAACCCAGCGGGGGATTATTGCCACAATTAAAATGATTATTGAAACAATAATTATACCCCTAAATTTTCTCATAAGGTTATTTCTCAACAATTTAATTCAAAATGGTTTTCTCTATTTTACTTTTTTATAAGCTACTTTTAAAAGCATTATAAATACCCAAATCAAACAACTATAAATTACAGATCCTAATAATTGGCCTAAAACGAAAAACAAGTCTGAATCATAAATATAATTACCAATAAATCTAGCCATTATGCCAAAAAGTTTTGCTGGTCGGATAATAGAATAACCTAAATCATCTTGTATATTATCAAAATACAGAGATATGCTCCTCCTACTAAAGTAATCATAGGTTCCTAGCAATATAAATAGCCCTGAAATAATTAAGGATGCTAGAATAGTTGTTTTTCTCATTACTTACTTTTATTAATAGCGATAGCGCGGATTTGTAATCCGTGCTTTCTACAAAACTAGAACATATTTAAGACTATAACTTCTAATTCGTTCTCTAAATCTGCATAATTTCTTGCAGAACTAAATAGATAATCTTCTGGATGCTTTACAATTTTATCTACTACAAGATTATTATGAACATAATTTATTTTTTGTTTTAAAAACTAATTGGAATTAACAATCTCCGCATGATATCCATCTTGCCAAACCTTATACTGCTGGTTTCGCTTCAAATGTTCACATGCATTTTTAAAATAATCTAACATCCACTCTCTTCGACTCTCTGGATAATCTATAATAGTCTGAATGATCTTTTTGGAAGTAAACTTTTTAAAATCTCGAATAATATTAGATAACATACCCCCTTCTTTTGCTTTACAAACCATATGTATATGACTTGGCATAATACTATAGGCATAAATTTCTAATCCTTTTTGTTGTTGACAATAACGTAAACTATCTATAAGGACATATTTTTGCCTTACTCTTGTAAATATATCAATCCAACCTATAGTAGTTATGGTAATAAAATACCCAACATCTGGCATCGTAGCTTTATATTTTGTAGACATCTGTAATCTATCTTAACACATATAACTTACAATAATAGATCATGATAGTTTCATTTTTTGAAACTGAACTTTCTTAAATAAAAAACGATCACTAATGATGTGACCGTTTTTTATTTGTATTCGTGTGTGGCACGGATTGCAAATCCGCGCTATCATATCCGAGCGATCGGGATTTTCTTCTATTGCCTGCATAATCTTTCTAGAGGTATATCCTTTAAAATCTCTTATCAGTCCTGATGGGTCATCATTGGTAGAACGAAACACAAAGTGCACATGACTTGGCATAAAACAATATGCATAGACTTCCATTCCTTTTTCTCTCCTACAATAGTCTATACTTGTTGCCATTATTGATAAATATTTTTCTCTTGTAAATACATCTATCCAATAGACTGTAGCGAAGCTAACAAAGTATAATCCAGACTTATTATGGAACTTATAGTTTCTACTCATGGACACAAAATATAACAAGCCAGTTTCATTTTTTGAAACCAGCTTGTTTTTTACTTATATACCACCGCTAACCAATCTTTGAGGCCTCTAGCGAGACGCTAGCGGGAGCGGGGGGCATACTATATACCCCAGCAGGGCTGGCTTTACTCTTTAATTAATTTAGAGAAGAGATAATCGAAAACATCTTGTTCTACAAAAACACTCTCCTTCTCTTTAGTTTTTTGCTTATAAATAGTAGGGATATTTAATTCACATTTTTTTAAACCTTTCTCAATTTTAGTAAAATAAATATAATCTGTATCATGAGAATAATCTTTTGAGTAAAAAGTTGAATATCTAAAAGGTGCTTTACAAACAATTGAATCAAAAACTTTCTTTAAAAGACTAGTTTCTTCTAAATTGTCATAATATTTTTTAATAAATTCTTTTTTTTGATTCTTAAAATCAAACTCCTCTTCAAAACAATAAATCCTATATCCTTTACAATTTTTGTTAATCAGCATGATTTTATTCTTTACACTAAAAACCACATAAGAAAAATCATCATAATCAACACCAAGTACTTTAATAGCAAGTCTTTCTGCTCTACTAATGTTTATTGAATCTAATTTAGCTATACTCTCATATGAATTACTTTGAGCATTTAAACTACCTAATAATCCTATTAAAAATAAATAACTTAAAATTGAGTTTTTCATTATCTTATATTTATTTAAACCCTGGACTAGCACTAGGGGTTTTAATTTTAGTTTTGGGTCCGTGGTCTGTTCCGTCTCTTTGGATATTCTTTTTACCTATTACTCTTAATACAAGGTTTTCAGTCCGTATGGCATCTTGATGTTGATTGGTATCTCCTCTTCCTAAAGAAAGTGAACGTCCATGTCCTATTACTTCATGAATAGTTATATTTGATCTACCGCCTGGGTTTGGAACATATTTTTTTGTAATACTATCAAAATAGTCACTTGGAGATTTATCATCTTCAATTATTAGAGAATAAGATCCATCCGTTGTTTTTGTCGTTTGTGAGCCTAATATGGATGCAGGAGGTGTTTTTCCAAGACCATCGAAGTATTTTTTTAGTGCTGGAACTAACGGTATATTAGATTCCGCGTTACTGGTCAAAGGGTCACTTCCTTTTTCAATAAACTCAACTTCATGAACATCAGCAGAATTTATTGCTCCTGTAATAAGTTCTGCTAAAGCTAAATCCTCTCCTTCCAGACCTGACAAAGCAGACTTTAAAGCATCTCCATCAATTTTATCAAAAGCTTTTTTATTATTCCTTTTGCCTCTTGTAAATAAGGCTCTTAATGCAGTAAATTGTTTTCCTGTAAATACCGTGTTTAAATCATCATGTACTTTCTTTGCATCATCTTTTGTTGCTCCTATCACTTGCCTTCCATCTGGATCAATAAAACTTAAAGGGTTATTTAAAACATAGGCATAAGGAGTATCTGTATGATATATTTCTGCTAATTGGTCTAAATTCATCCATCTACCTATAGTTGCATCATAATTTCTAGCGCCATAATCATGCCAATTTAACCCTAACTCATCTTGGAACTCTTTTCCGTTATAGGTTTTCTTTAGTGCTGGATTTGTTGATGTTATTACATTATTGTACCCTTTATGAGTCAATCCAAATGGATAGTAATTATTCTCTTCTATAATCTCAGAAGTAGTAATTGAACCATTGCCATCAGTATCTTTATACGATAATCTAATATTACCAAGGTGATCTTTATACTGGTACACATAACGATATGAATCACCTTCTGGTGTTGCATACCCTTCGGGAGTAGACATATACTGTAATTGGTCATTTTTATAGATGTTGTTACCAGCATACTCCGTTTCTATTAAAGAACTTCCACTTGGAGTAATTTTCTTTACTTTTGCTCCAGTAGCGTCGTAAATATAAGTAATATTTCCTGTTCCTTCGCTATTGGATATAGAAACTATTTTGGGTAGATTCAAATGGTTATAGGTAATATTTGTAATACCTTTATTACGATCTATGATCATATTACCATTAATGTCATACTCAAAATCATCATTAGTATTGGTACCGTCTTTAAATCCAAAGGTGGTATTTCCTGTATCTGCAACTTTTAGGAGTCTGTTTCCTGTATCGTAGGTATATCCTAAATTATCCATCACTCCAAAAGAAGTAGCCGCTTCATTAAGATGTCCTGTTCGGTTTAAGGATAGAATATTTCCCATTTTGTCATAAGATATATTACTCAGGTTATACCTGCCATCATTGCTTATACCACTTGTAATCCTATTTAAGGCATCATACTCATAATTATACCAACGCATTGTATTGTCATTAGCTGTTTGCCATGATGTTGCAGCGATATTACCGTTATATATGGGATTTATCCCGGTGTTATACTCTAAAGCAAAACCAAACAAATCTCCATTAGCTGTTGTACCTTGGTTTATGGTTTTTAGCCAGCCTCTTATGTTGTAGGTGTAGTCTACGGTTTGTAACCCTTCGACTACGCTCAGGGTTCCATTGCTGCCACTGAGCGGAGTCGAAGTGCCGCCCACATCCTTTTGTTTCAGTTGCCCAAGGGCATCATAGACATTACTTACAATCTGCTCGGTATCTTGAGTGTTGATCTTTTGGGTTTGAGTTAGTAGTCTCCCCATATGATCATAGTCAAATTTGTCAATGGTTACAATAGCTGCATTACTCCCTTTGGTATGTGTGGTTTTTGTTTCTTCTACTCTGCCTGGAAAATCCAATTTGCTCTCTATGATATCCGTCGTGTTTAGATACTCATTTTTACTCCCTACATATATAGGTCTTGCTTTATCATCATAATAGGTCAGTGTGGTAATCCAATCATTGGTATCTAATATCCGTACTTTACTTCCAGTAGGTAAAGATTTGATATTGGTATCAATCGTTTTTCCATATACAGTTCCCGGATGAGTTAATCCATCGATATCAAAAGTATAATCATCATAATAATTGATGGTAAGAATTCTATACATCCTTACCGGGTACATATCATTTGTATAATACACTGGTGTACCTGCAATAGTAATAGGGCTTATAGTTTTGGTTTCATAGGCTTGATAGCTAGATGAATTAACTTTACTACGTAGTAAAGCTACTGTACTTCCATTTTCTATTAATCCGGTATAGATTACTCTCCCAAAAGCATCATATTTAGTGAACAACCATCTACTTTTTGCTCTTAGACTTGCATCCTGGGTAAGTACGGGTTGATCTAATGTGTTATAGATAATATATTCTTTTTCTTTTCCCGGGATTTTCTTTTCTATCAATCGATTTCTGTGATCGTAGGTGTACTGATAACACAATTCAGCAAGCTCAGTGGTACTTACTCCATCTGCGGTGTTCACTTTTGGTGGAATCACATAGGTAAGATTACCATAGCGATCATAGACATAATAGGTGTCATGTGTTTCTGATGTTGCTGAAGGTGTCGATGCATAGGTTCTCTTCAGGATTACTCTACCTTGTTTGTCTTTATATTCTTTGGTGGTATGTAAATCTCCATCTGCGGGTATCCAATTCTCATCCTTGGTAATGGTCACATACAATTGATTGGTAGCATAATAATTGTCTTGTACCAGTACTGGTTTTTCGGTATCACCTCCTGTAAAGGTTACAGTAAAATTCACTACTTCATTAACCACATTGGTACCCCAGTCAAATTTGATCGTATGATCGGTATCGCTGTTGGGATCAGCTTTCCATGCTTTTCCTGGGGCACCTTGTTCTGTAACCCTGTTTAATGGAGAAGCCTCAAACACACTTTCACTATAGGCGTTAACATCTCCCAGATTGGTCGTAATCCCAGGAAAGTCGTCTGAATACGTATTTTTATAATACGCATTGATATCGGTATTGACATCTACGGTTTTATAACTCCCAATAGTATTATTCGCCTCAAAAGGTAAATGTTGCTTGGCTTGTCTACCATAGGCGTCATACTGCATATGATTGACAATATCTTTTTCACCTGGTGATGCTGCTATAGCTCGTTGCTGTATGGGTCTCCCCAGGCCATCATAGTAGGTAACACTCTCAATGGTGTTATCTACATCATTGGCATTGGCACAACTCACATTCTCCATATCAGTAATCGTTACTGCGGTTTGAGGAACCGTGGTATGCACATAATTCTTATCAGACAACACTACCTGAGCTTGTACTTGCAACCCCATAAGTAGCATCACTATGCTATATATAATTTTATTATTTATCATCTTAAATATTTTGTTAATGGGATTAATGTTGTGGTCCACAATTTTGGCAGTCACCGTCACCACCAGAAGAAATACTGGATATGACCACCATAAGCCTTGTGACTTGTTTACCTGTTAGGTTATCCTTAACTGTAGCCGTAATATTATATTCATGAGTCCCTGTTGCAAAATTGGAAAAACTGAACTGTGTACCCGTACCTGAACCAGCAGTTTGTGATGGACTAATAGCTTTAAAGGCTCTCCATGTGATTTGACGTGATCCTGATCCACCAGAAATGCTTGTTACATTAAAAGATACGTTTGCACTAGAACCTGAGACCGAGGTAGCAGACTGGCTTGTGCTGACAACCATTTTAGGATATACTTTCAAGATAGGGGTATTAGCACCCCATTTAGAATTTGCATTCTGCATGGTTAAGTCCACTACTTTAAATTTAATAGTATAGGTTCCTGTATTAGGGAAATGATAGGAGTATGTTGTTCCTGTAGCACTTTGTTTTACGTTATTTACATACCATTCATACCTTCGAGACCCTGAACCCCCACCTATATTAGAGGCTGTAAATGTTGTGGTTGTTCCTCGTTCTATATGTGCTTTTGATGCACTTACATTGGGTGTGTTTAAAGGATGATACGCATACAGTTTTCGAACTGCACTGTTTACCGATTTTCCACTCTCGGTATCAATGACTTTAAAATATATGTTATAGGTTCCTGGTGTATTAGGTTTGTATCTGTAGGTAGTTGCTGTGCCAGCTTGTTTCACATTATTCACATACCATTCATAGCGAAGGTTCCCTGTACCACCTCCTATACTCGATGCACTAAAATCAACATTGGTTCCTTTTACAATATGCGTATAATTTGCATTAACCACTGGTGTAGTTAGTTCAGGATATTTTACTATTACACTCATGGTATGACTTACTCTGTGTTTGGTTTCTGTATTGTAGGCCAATACCTTTACTTCATAAGTACCTTCACTAGTAAAGGTTTTGGTAAAACTTACTCCACTACCACATTGTTCTTGTGTACCATTCACACTCCATGTATATAGATTAACACTCCCACTACCAGAAGTATTAGCAGTAAAAGTGACAGGCTGGTTAGGGATCTTAGGCCCGGAACCCGGAGTATCAATCGTTACTCCACCCAAAGCATCAGATTGTTGACCTTGATAATTATAGCGCACTTGCTGTACTATATGTTGATCTTGATCTAAGATGTACTCTAAACGATTAAACTCATCATAATGATAGGACATGGTATATCCTTTGGGATCGGTAACTGTGGTCACTCCAATTAAAGGATCATAGGTATACCCACTGATCTGCGCCTTGGCAAAATAAGGATGTTCCCTTAAGTTTTTAAACAAGGTACGCATAGTGGTTTCTTCGCCTGCAGTGTCTTCTGTATCTGATGTGGCTTTTAACTGATTGATCAGTGTCGTTACTGCTGCAGGTATCCCCGTATAACTTGCATTATCAATTTTTACAATGGGTTGGGTGTTGTTATATCCCCAAACATACATGATATGACGCCCATCGACTTGGGACACTTCTAAGGGGTTACCGTTAGTGTCATAATCCAGATATTCGATACGATCTTGTAGGGTTGCATCCCCTTTAGCAGATTGGACGATCTCAGGTAAAACAATGCTAGTATTCCAATCTTTGTATTTGGTACGCTGTCGGGAAGTAAGTTCTCCATTTATATAGGTCTCTTGCTGTATAGGTGCTGCAATACGGTGTTGTGTTGCTTTTTTCTTCAACTTAGAGATGGTATTGTATTCAGCAGTGGTTAAAGCTTTTCCTAGTGCAGTTGTAGAAATAACATCATCTGGATAATAGCTTTTTGTAACTACCGTTTCTGCATTACTATCAGTGGTTGTAGTCTGTATGGGCATGGTTCTACCTTGATAGCCTGAATCATATCCGTATTGAATGGTTGTCTTTACTGCTCCAGAATTATACTGATTTGTTTTTTGGGTTTGTTCTAATAAATAGCGTTCACTTAGATTATCATATCCCAAATATCCAGCACCCGCACTACCAACATAGCCCATGGCTATATTATCAATCCGAATATCCCCTTGTTTTTTATAAGTATTATATATTTCTTCTACTTCATCAAATGTGTCTCTGTCTTTATTATATTTATATGTTTTTTCACGAATTAATAACCCTCTTCTGTGAGAATAATCCACGGCTGGAGCAAAAGGATAAAAGTTTTCTGACCAAACATACTCATTAGAACTACCAAACCCGCCAGCATCAGCAAAAAAACTATAGGTGTACTCTGTTTTACCTTGTTCTTTATCAGTGTTATATGCCGTAACGTTAGTATATCCAACGTGATACGTGCTTTGTCCGTTAAATGGAAATATACTATTGGACTGGATAACATTAAAAAAACAAGAATTAGGACCTTGGCGAAAAGGAGCATTTTTTATTAAAAAAACAGGTGGATTTAGCGATAAGCCACTTGATAAACCCGTATTATCAAATTGATTATAGGTGTATTTCTTAGTATTTAGGATAGTGCCATTATCATCTTTAAATCGCATTTCTTTAATTCTAAGGCCTCCTGTCTTTGCTACATTAGAAGGATTGTTATTGTCATTTTCTATGGTTTGTTTATAAAAAGATATGTCTGCTGCACCGTCAGAAAGGAAGGGGCCATTTTTTATGCTTATAGTATAAGTTCCAGCTTCCAGATCCATTACTCCTGTCTCATTAGCGTTACGAAACGTGAGTACCAAATCACCATTGGCTTTAGTGATTTTGATGGTGGGGCAATCACGAGTAGGGTCACCAAGACAATTCTGAGAAAAAGAGGTTCTGTAGGAAACAATACCACTCTCATTGAGAGTAAAATTAGAACTAACAGTTTCTCCAGGAACGTTAGAGTTTACAACTTGTGACCCTATAATTAACTTAGAAGTTAACCTGTTGCCAGCAAAGAAAGCTGCTCCACCTGACACGGTATTGGATTCGTATACAAACTCTGTTTTACCTTTGGTAGGATATTCTATTTCCTTCAATAATAGCGTTTGTGCGTGAGACTCATCCACTGTGCGATCCCCGCCGTCTACGTGTACTGGGCCAGTATTGGTTGTATATGCAAATTCTGGATATAAATATTGGTTATCAACACCGTTAGCATAATCCCAAAAATCTCTATCAAATGAAAATCGCTCAGGAAATGGGTGTTCCTGGTAATAGGTAAAGTTATGTTCCTGATTGATTGTGTTTCCTTTTTGTTGTTTGATCTTTTGTAAGTACAATTTCTTAGTTCTTTGGTCAAGATCTCCATAGTTTCCAAAATGTTCCCATGCGCTAGTAGTGAAATACCCATATTCAAATAAATAACGATCAACAATCTTGTTATTAGTATCTTTTAGCTCAATCTTAGAAAGTGCTTTATCATTTTTGAGATCCGTTCGGGAAATAGTATAGTCAAAATGGATACTTCCCTTAGGTGTTACAATAGAGGTAAGATATGTAGGAAAATAACGATCTTCAGAAAATGTAAGAGATACTCCCGGTGTAGTACAATCTCCATTCAGAGAAGCTTGTATGTATTTTTTCTGTTCCAATATATTCCAATACTCAATTTCGTTGGTGCCTCTTGTATAATTGAAACGAATACGATTCCCTTTATGATCTTTGATCTGTGTAAGATACCAACCAGAAGTATAGAAATTAATTGCCGAGGGAAGGTTCTGATTTTGAGCTCTAATCCTACTTTGTTTGGTTTCAAGAACTGTATCTAAGGTTCCTGGAATAGTACCAAAAGTATAGATTAGCCCCGTTTCGGTAGTAATTTCCCAACCGACAATCTTATTTGAGTTGTCTTTTGTATAGTTAATAATTAGATCATTTTTTGGATGACTATATATCCCACCATTTTGATCGAAGAAAAATTTTCCACTTCCTCCAGGGTAGTTAAAATAATATACATCAGACTCATAATCCTGGTGTCCATCTATAGCATTTTGAAAAAGTAGATTCTTTTCTGAAGCGTTGGAAGTAAAGTAATTGCTTACTGTATTACTGGTATTAATAAACCCCTGAGGGTCATCATCGGCAATACCTCTCACATTACGCGTAATCATACCTCCTGCATTGAGTGCCCAACCCAGACCAACACGAGACGCAATTTCATTAACTTTTATTCCGGAAGCATGATAATTTAAAGATACAGGAATGTTTATTTCCTGTTCTGCAATATTGACTATTGGGATAGAAATATTGGGCGTACCTGTATGTAGGCTCACTGGGATATCTATAAATTTACCCAAAGCAGCAGCCTCTGGAGTTGGGGGAGAAATATTAGGAACTTCTTGCCCAAAAGTTAAGGCACATACCATCCCAAGGATAAATAACATTTGTTTTTTCATAAAAGTGATTTTGTAAGTGTTTTTAATTTTCCCATTACGAATTTGTGTTTAGCGGCACAAAAAACGATGTTTTCTCAATAAAAATTTTACGGGTTTCCCCATGTTTTATGTTTTCCTGGTACAATATTAATACCTGCCAGTTTCATTTTTCGGGACTGGTAATTTCAAAATGTTAATTAATTGTTAAGGGTTTAAGGTCGGAAGTTTGAAAATATAAAATCAAGGTCTAGAGTATGATATAATATGTTTTCTTCCAACTTCCGTCTTCCAACATTCGACGCTTTTCACCACTTATTTTCGTATTAAAATAATTTAAAAGGAATCCTTACATTTGAGTGATCACTTCACACTCAACAGGATGTTTTTTTGTAGAAGGCTTTGGCTACGCTATATATTTTTCTTTTTTGTTTTACCTGTTTTTCAGGTTGCAGCATTATATGCGCAAGACAATCAAAAAATAAACAGTACAGAACTTGGTGATAAAACTCCACAAGAACTGGTTGATCTTATTAAGAAAGCAACTCCGGATGAGCGTGAGCAATACGAAACAACTCTACTGAACTATCCGCAACAGGATTTAGCGACAGCGGAGCAATATCTTCGGGTCGGACGCTATTTTTATGGTAAAGAAGAATTTGAAAAATGTATCAGATACTTAGATAAAGCAATAGTCATTGCAAGAGAACTACAAGAGTATAAAATTATTTGTTATTCCTATACGATAAAAGGGAATTGTTATCTAAGAGAAGGAGATAACCAAAGTGCTTTGGATGCCTACTATATTGCTTTGGATGTGGCGAAGTCTTATGAAGATCTTGAGCTGCAAATGATAACCAATTCTTGTCTTATTCTTGTTTTACAAAGGATGAATCAGTTAGATAAGGCAATTGGGATTTCTGAACGAATCTTAAAATTAATAGATAAAACCTCTTTCAAAAATACAAGAGAACATGTTAGGATATTAACCACCATCAATGACGTATATCTGAATGCAGAACACTATGACTCGGTATTACATTATGCAGAAAAAGGAATTGCGCTAAGCAAACATCTTGATTATAAGGAAGGATTGGTAGATCTATATATCAAAAAGGGAATGGTGTTCTATCATACCAAACAATATGACAAAGCATTTAAATACTTATTAAAAGCGGAGGATATTATATTGAATTTTGATATTGAAAATAAATTTTTTCCTAAGACCAATATCAATTATTTTTTAGCAAGTTGCCATTATGAACAAAAGGAATATGATAAAGCGATTGCGTATTTAGATAGAACTTTGGATTCAATTGAAGAGACGGATTTGGATAAAATGCCTGTGATTCAATCTCATTTGCTTATGGCAAACTGTTATGGAGAAAAGAAAGATCTTGAAAAAGCCCTGTATTGGCATAATAAGTACCTGGAGTTGAATGAGGAATATCAAAAGAATAAAGATAAAACCGTAAGTAAAATTTATACCGCTGAAGCAGAAAAATTAGAGAACGAAATTGAGAACTTAAAAAGTGATCAAATAGCTGATAAGCAAACTAAAACCTATGTGCTGATTATATTGATTATTGTTTCAGTAGCTTTTGTTTTTGTAGTATTTAACTATAGAAAGAAGCAAAAGAAGAATACGGTATTATTTCAGGATTTGATGCAAAAAATAGAAGTGTTAGAACTTCGTGAACAAGAGGAAGGAGAACAAAAAGAGGAGGTAAAAGAAATCATAATTGACGATATAAAGGTCGATGAAGTTCTTAAAGGGCTAAGTAAGCTTGAAGCTACAGAGTATTTTTTGAGATCAGACTGTAGCCTGGGATCCATTGCAAAAAAAACAAAGACGAATACAACCTATTTATCCAAGATTATTAAAATGTATAAAGGCAAAAATTTTAATAGTTATATTAATGAGCTACGAATTGATTATGTGTTAAGGAGGTTGAAAAACGATAAGAAATTCAGATCTTTTTCTATCGTATCTATTGCCAAAGAAATAGGGTATAAAAGTGATAATTCTTTTACCAAACATTTTAAAGCAAAAACAGGATTAAATCCATCGTATTATATCAAGAAGATTGAGCATATGGAGGAGCAATTACAATCCTAAGAAATAGCTTTAAAAAGAGTACCGCAAATTATTTAAAATAAGGTTTCCAGATTATGATGTAGTTCTGGTAACTCCTATCTTCAAAAAAAGGTTAAGAATTCACAATAAATCATTTTTAGTATGAAGAAGAAAAAAACGCACAAAATTATGTTGAGAAAGCTAACTATAGCACGGATTAGCAATGATACATTAAACCAGATTAAAGGAGGGAGTAGTGTTCCACCTTCTACATCTTCAAATTTTGAATCTGATGCCTGGTGTGAGGATAGTCATATCCCATGATTTATACTTAAAAAAAGCCCTGTGAATCACAGGGCTTTTTTTAGCTCCTTATTTTATCAAATTTGAGGAATTCTAATTTTTCACTTGCTGTATTTCAGGTTATCTTGAGATCAAGATCTTACTGTTAAAATCGATTTTGATAAGGGGAAGCCGAAAACCTTTTAAAATAGAGTAGGTAGTTTTTTTAAACATATCTCATGAAAAAATCATTAAAAAATCTGGAGCTTAAAAAAGAAACCATTAGTAAACTTAATTTGGACAAGGTAAAAGGAGGATGGCATGCAACGGCAATGTGTAATCCTACAAATTTTTGTCCAACACAAGGAGCGCTTAATTCTTGCCCTCCTCCAGGAGTTCAATGCTTCTAATTAGTGTAAGTTCGATTTTAGAAAACAACGTCAATTCGAGTGATCCGACAAAGGAGGATTGTATCGAGAATAGTTGTTTTCGACTCAAAAAGTCTAATTGCGATAGCTCTACTGAGTCTGTCGAAGTACAATTTTTCTTCTGTCACCTCGAGTATAATCGAGAGGCCATTACGAAAAACCACTCAATTTGACGACTTTTTTTAATTCACTTTAGATCGAACTCAGATTAATTAGAGATATAGGGTTGATCAATTTCATATAAAAACCAGTATTAGATGTATCAACCTTCTTAAACATATGGCGGAAATCGAAAAGCCTTTAACAGAGTAGATAGTTTTTAAAATATATCTCATGAAAAAATCATTGAAAAATTTAGAACTTAAAAAAGAAACCATAAGCAAATTAGATACATCGGCATTACATAAGGTACAGGGTGGACATTCTGGTTGCTGTCCAACAGAAGGAGCTCTTAATTCTTGCCCTCCTCCTGGACGCATGTGCTTCTAAGATAATTGATAGTAAATTCGATACAAGATTTTTTTTCAGAATATCATAAACATTTTTCTTGTATTGATATTATCAAGCATTTAGGTTTAAATAGCAAGAAAGCTGCCCCATAAAGGCGGCTTTTTTCTCTTATAGAAAGAAAAAAGTATGAATCAAGAACAGGTTTTATTAGAAAAACTAAAGGAGATTGCAGAAATCCTACAAAAAGAATATACCCATAAAGAAGAGATAGGAGTATTGTCCGGTATTTCGGGAATTGCTTTGTTTCAGTTTTATTATGCTAAGTTGATGAATGAAGAATCTCATGCAGAAATCGGAGTTGAACTCCTGGGATTGGTTTTTCAAAAGATAAATGAAGGATATACACTTCCGACTTTTTGCTCTGGAATTGCAGGAGCAGCCTGGGCAATAGAATTGTTACAAGAAGAAGAATTTATAGATATAGATTGTGATGAGGTATTATCAGGACTTGACACGTATTTAATTCAGTTTATAAAGAACACAGAGAGCGATCAAAATTTTTACGATTTCTTGCATGGGATATTAGGTGTGGGATTCTACTTTGTAAAACGATATCAAAATACCAAATCAAAAACCTTAAAAGAAAAATATAAAGGTCTTTTATTAGAGATCGTGGCGTTACTTCAAAAAACGTCGCAGATAGAAGACAATAGAGCAAAATGGGAATCGTATTTAATACGAGATGAGGATGTAAAAGGGTATAACCTTAGTTTTGCTCATGGAATCACAAGTATTATTAATTTTTTATCACGATTAGCAGCATATGATGATTTTAATAAAGAGGTGGTTACTTTACTACAGCAATCGGTGAAGTATATTTTTAGCTTAAAAAACAAGGAAGGTAGAGATTCATCATCTTTTCCTAGTTGGATAACCTGTGACAATAAAAAGAGCGAGAGTTCGAGATTGGCGTGGTGTTATGGAGATTTAGGGATAGGAATAACACTGTGGAGAGTTGGTAAGGTGTTAGATAATACGGAGTATAAAAATGAAGCTGTTGCAATATTAAAACACGCAGCAAAAAGAAGAGACCTTACAGAGACATCGATTAATGATGCGGGATTGTGCCATGGCGCTTTTGGGGTAATGCATATGTACAATTATATGTATACTGAAACGCGTGACCCTATATTTGAAGAAACTGCTGGTTTTTGGATGAATGTAGGACTTAATATGGCTGTGCATAAAAAAGGACATGCAGGATATATGCAGTGGGTAGGAGGCGAACATCCGGGATGGCGAACAGAGATTAGTGTACTAGAAGGTATTGCTGGTATTGGATTATCTATACTGTCGTATCTGGCGCCATTTGATACTAAATGGGATGAGTGTTTGTTAATAGGTTGATTGTTAAGTTGTAATGTTTAGTATTTCTTTTACAATTCTTGTAATTCTTTCTTAATTTTCCCGACCTATGGGATATGCCTAAACCAATTTTTAACCAAACCAATTTTTTTATAGCATTACAATATCTATTCGCTAGAAAGAAACAAAGTTTTCTGGCGACAGTGGGAGTGATGCTTGGTGTAACTACATTTATTGTCATGATTAATTTTATGACAGGGGTTAATGATTTTTTGGATGATGCTGTATTTAAAGGGAGTCCTGATGTAATTATAAGCGGAAAACAGGAAAGGTTTTCTAAACAACAATCTCTGGGTGGGAATTTAAACACGCTTAAAAATATCGATCAAATTAATACACTGTTATCAGATCATGATAATGTGCATTCTTTTGCACATCAGATAATTTCACCTGCAATTTTGATCAGTACTACCAATCAGTTACCTGGAGGTATTAATGGTATTTTTCCCCTGCAAGAGCGTCAAATGGTTGATTTGAATCGTAGATTAATAGAAGGACGTGGTTTTGAAAGCCTTTCTGAAGAGAATACAATTTTACTCGGAGTTAGCCTGGCTAAACGTTTGCAAATTTCCGCAAATGATACGTTAAAAATGATTTTGCCTAATGGGAAAAGCGAACAACTTCTAGTTGCAGGGATATTTAGTTTCGGAATTACTACCATTGATAATGTACGTACGTATATGCCCGCAACAACGTTACAACGGTTATTGGGCAAAGAAAATTCGATTACACACATTCATATAAAACTTAAGGATCGTGATAACGTAGGGATTAAAAAAACATTAATTCAAAAATTTGAGGGAAGTACTGTAGAAGATTGGAAAGATAGTAATAAGACTATTGTGATAGGCAATAAAGTGCGTGATATTCTAACCTGGTCGGTCTCGTTTGCATTGCTTTTGGTTGCTGGGTTTGGGATTTACAACATCATGAATATGACAGTCTTTCAAAAACGAAAAGATATTGCAGTATTAAAAACGGTGGGATATTCAAGTAATGATATTATTTTCATTTTTCTTATACAATCCATAATTATTGGAGTGTTTGGAGCTCTTTTGGGAGCGGGTTTTGGATATATCATCAGTTATGTGATTTCTACCACACCTTTAGACACTTCTGATTTTATTATTGTCGATACCTATCCTATTAATTTTAACCTGGGATATTACATTTTAGGACTTGCTTTTGGTGTATTTACAACAATTTTAGCAGGGTATTTTCCATCAAAAAAAGCAAGTCTAGTTGATCCCGTAACCATAATTCGAGGCCTATGATTCTGGAAGCAAAACATATTCATAAGTATTTTCATGAACCACAAAAACAGCAAGTGTTAAATGATGTTTCCTTGCAAATCGATGAAAAAGAACTGGTTTCTGTATTTGGAGAATCAGGAAGTGGCAAATCTACTTTATTATATATTTTATCAACCCTGGATACTAATTATAAAGGTGACCTAATTATAAATAAAGAAAGTATTAAAACGATGTCACCATCATGTCTTACTGATTTTAGAAATGCTCATATAGGATTTGTGTATCAATTTCATTATTTACTTCCAGAATTTAATGTGTTGCAAAATGTAATGCTTCCTGCGATGAAACTTGCAGAAAAAAACAGGGATGAAATTAAGGAAGAAGCATTGTTTTTATTAGAAGAAGTGGGAATGAAAGATTTTGGATTAAGACCATCGTACAAACTATCAGGAGGACAACAACAAAGAGTTGCTATTGCAAGAGCGTTAATTAATAATCCGATGCTTATTATTGCCGATGAACCTACAGGTAATTTGGATCAAAAAAATACAGATATGGTATTTGAACTACTCAAAGATATTACAGAACAACGTGCAAAAACTGTGGTTATAGCTACCCATAATTCAAAAATTTATAAAAATTCTCATAGAACTATTGAAATGATTGATGGTTCTATCCGACTATAAAGAGGTAACAATTTAAAAACCAATCAAATGGAGTCTCTTTTAAGAAAAAGTATTATTATTTTCGATGGTGAGTGTAATTTATGTAATGGAGTAGTAGGGTGGCTAATGAAATTTGCTAATGATGATGTTTTTGAATTTATTCCATTTCAATCTCCAAAAGGACAACAACTACTTAAAAGTTTTGATTATCCAACAGAACAGTTAGAAACTGTAATTTTAATTGACGAAAATGGGTCTCATACACATTCTGATGGTTTTCTAAAAATTGTTGCCAAAATCCCAAAATGGAAACGTGTTGCGGCTTTATTGGTCTTTGTTCCAAGAATAATACGAGATGCTATCTATACCTTAGCCTCTCGCAATCGTGTAAAATGGTTTGGACAATCAAAAAGTTGTACAATTAATTTTAGATAACCCTCATATTTCTTAATCTAGATTAAACATTTATTGATATTCTTCTTGTATTTTTATAGTGCGCTTAGTTACTGTAATGATTAGCGCATTGAATTGTATTATGCATAAGATATGGAGATAGCAAAGGTATCAATACCCAGTCATTCAATATTATATAAAAGCCAGTATGATTATGCCGATAGTTATACTGGCTTTTTTGTAGATAAAGATGATAAAATAGATTTGCTGTTCATCAATAAAGTGTTTTTAAATTCTGCACCAAAATGGGGTGATATATTATTAAATCTTCGTAATAAAATTGTACCACTTTTTGGACTGAAGGGAGCTAAAAAACCTAAAAATAAAAAAGACCTTTTAAATAATTTTTCAGGAGCAGTAGGAGAATCGATTGGTTTTTGGAAGGTGTTTGCAAAAAACGAATCAGAAGTTATTCTTGGAGAGAATGATAAACATCTTGATTTTAAAGTTTCATTATTAGTGGATGACGAAAATGAATCCAAGAATAAAAAACTTACCATTACAACCATTGTAAATTTTAATCACTGGTCAGGGAATTTCTATTTTTTTCTGGTAAAACCTTTTCATCAATTGATCGTGCGAATGATGCTAAAAAAAGCAATACGAAATATTGAAAAAGAAAGTATTAAGATAAAATCCAAAATCACAATATAGTTTTATTAAAAATCTACATGAATTTTTATGAGTTGTAAAGTCGTATTAGAATCAAAAATTAAACCGGAAGTATCAGAAGAAATACAGGTTTTTTTGGAAGAAAATTTACCAAATGTTCGTAGTTATAAGGGATGTAAGTCTGTCCATGTTCTCTTGAATGATGTTACGAATGAAATGATTTTTTATGAAGATTGGAAAAGCAAAGAAGATCATCAAAATTATATTAATTTTATAAATAAAAATGGAGTTTTGGAAGAACTTTCTTCTTTTCTTGAAACCGCACCAAGCATAAAGTACTTTGAAGAACTTATAATATAAAGTATTAAGTATATGGTCAATAATCTAACGGAATATGTTAGAAATTATATCGAAATTTCTGATGAAGAAATGGAACTGTTTTATCAGTATCTAAAGGTGATAAAACTCAAAAAGAAAGCATATGTATTAGAAGAAGGTAAAGTTTGTCGTGCCAGATATTTTATTGTAAAAGGGTGTTTAAGGTCGTATTATATAGATGAAAAAGGAGTAGAGCAAATCATGGATTTTGCAATAGATAAATGGTGGTATACAAACTATAATAGTTTATTAGATCAAAGCCCTTCAGAAAATTTTATCCAGGCATTAGAAGATACAGTATTATTAGAATTAAGTTTGGATTCATTTGAAGAACTCACAACAAAACTTCCTAAGATAGATAGGTTGTTTAGGATTATTATGGAAAGAACTGTTATTGCAAATTCTAATAGAATAAAGTACACAAGGGTTCTTTCTGGAGAGGAAATGTATCAAGTGTTTTTAAAAGCAAATCCACAGTTTTTTCAAAGAGTTCCCCAATATATGATTGCTTCTTACTTAGGATTATCTCCAGAATTTATAAGTAAGATAAAGAAAAGACCCACTAAGAAAAAGAAGATGTAATTGATATACCTAATGTGAGAGCTATGAAAGTGATCAATATTCATAAAAGAACAATACATCAACCAAAATCTGTAATTGTCAAAATATTAGAAACCTTATCGACTACAAATGATCAAATCTGGCCCTATGAAAAATGGCCGGCAATGAGATTTAAAGAAGGATTAAGAGAAGGAGCAAAAGGAGGACATGGACCTATAAAATATACTATAGAAAAATACGAGCCTGGGAAATTAATTCAATTTAAATTTTCTAAACCAACCGGACTAAATGGAATACATAAACTAGAGATTTTTGAATCTGGGGATAATAAAACACGATTGGTACATACCATAGCAATGAATGCTGTTGGAAAAGGATTATTGCTTTGGATATTTATTATACGCTCTTTTCATAATGCGCTTATCGAAGATGCCTTTGATAAAGTAGAAAATCATTTTTTGGATGAAAAGAAAATTACCAAATGGAATATTTGGGTAAGGATATGGAGAAAAATATTGGGCTAGTTTATTGTCTTTAAAGCTGTCTAAAAAGTATTGAAAACTCAAAACGCTCAGTCTGAACCTGTCGAAAATATATTGAAAATCAAAGTGTTAAAAACTTCAACAAGCTTAGTTTGACAAAGAGAATTGACTTTTTATGCAGCTCCTGGATTTTGTGTATCGATTTTCTATTGGCGTACAATTTTTCTTGTAGTTCTGCCATTTCCGGTTTCTACTTCCATAAAATATATTCCAGATCTTAGGGAAGAAATATCAAAAGTGGATGTTGACGCTTCAAACACTTTTCTTCCGTAGTAATTAAATATAGAAATTTTTTGCACCGGAATAGTAATATTTATAATCCCATCGGTTGGGTTAGGATATAATTTAAAATTAGAAATAGTATCTTCCTGCTGGAGCACTATAGAATCTACTAAAATACACGAAGATCTGTTAGTGCAACCATTTAATGTTATATCCACTGCATAAGAACCGTTTTCTGTAGCCGTAAATGATATACTGGTCTCTCCAGAGATTGGTTGATTAGTCTCACAATTAATCCACTGATATGTTGCACCAGTCGTATCAGCAGTGAATGTCAGAGAATTTTCTGTTACTGTTGCATCCGGTAATGCATTAATGGTTATATCTGCAGTACTAGAGTTAGAACAAATACCCGATGTAGTATAAGTTATAGTATATGTTCCTGGTGTGGATTCTACTAGATTAATTTCTCCAGAATTACTATCGATGATTAATCCTAATGTAGAACTAAACGTTCCTCCGGTTATCCCTGTGATGTTAGGGATAGGGTTTATGGCATCAGTACAATATGCAGAGTTTTCATAAGTAAAAGTTGCATCGTCTAAATCAGTGATGATTACCACGACATCACTAGAGTCAGGACATGATCCTGTGGTGGTATACGTTACTGTATAAGATCCTGCTATGCTTGCGGCAATGTCAATTTCTCCTGTAGTAGAATTAATACTTAATCCAGCTGTACTAGAAAATACTCCACCAGTTACTCCCGAAATTGTTGGTGTGGGATTTATGTCTCCTTTGCAATAGTTAGCAGCATCATAGCTAAAACTTGGATCATCAATAGCATTAACCATAATTGTGACTGTCATACCGGTTGCAGTTGTTTCATCAATACAAGATATGTCTCCATCTTCACCTCTAATATAATACGTAGTGCTTGGAGCAGTAGGTATAACCTCAAAAGTAGAAGTATTTGTAGTGGTTGTTCCTAATAAGGTGCCCCCATAAGAATCGGTATATATCGACCATTTCGAAGCAATATTAAGTGTCCCTGTAATCGTTATGGTAGATGTTTCTCCTTCACAAAGTACAGGTGTAGCGGTTACATTAGTAATTACAGGATCTACACAAACAGGAACTTGTCTAAACCAGGCAAATCCACCGGGATTAAAATTAGCAAACAGTGCATCTTGCAATCCATCTCCATCAACATCACCAAAATCTACAACGGGAAAACTTCCTACGTCCCAGGTTGCTAAACCTCCGTCCATTGCATTTTGCGTATTTGAAAAATGAGGATTTGTTGCTGTCCCAACATTTTCAATCCATCTTACAAGACCAGTATCAATCATAAAATACATATCATAATCTCCATCCTTATCAAAATCTTTAAATACAGGTATGGGGACATCCATATTAGAGTAGGCATCCTCATCATCCCAGGGGCTATCAGCTTCAGACTGTAGTTCAAAATTGGGATTTTCTTTAGTGCCAATATTTTTATAATAGATTAATTTATCACTTCCTAAAGCAACCAAATCAAGATCTGTATCGTCATCAAGATCGACGAATCCCATACCCGGATATTCTGAAATATCCTGGTTTAAAAGTCCAGGTAAACAATCCGGAACAAACTCAAAAACTGGTACTTCAGGGGTACCTATATTTCGATAAAAAAGAATATCATCATCTCCATCTCCGTCAAAATTACGCTCGGTTCCGATAAACAGATCCAAATCCCCATCATCATCGATATCTACCAATTGAGGGCGATTTTGATTTCTGGCTGTATTAGTGGCGTCTATATTAATGGCATCTAAAGATGGTATTGGTGTTGAAACCCAGTGAGGAGCTGTAACTGTACCAGTATTTTTAAAATAATGAATCGTTCCTCTCTGACTTCCCGAAATAAAATCAAGATCATTATCATTATCCAGATCTGCCAGTACTACTGAAGGAAGGCGGTGATCTGAAGTAGGTATTTCTGCAACATCTAATCCTGCAGGTTCTGGTCCTGGTATTGCAACACCAAGAAGTTTCCCTCCTCCAAGTTCCCAATCGATATAATTAGCTTGGGCAGAAATGAATTGATTTCCCAAAATAAAAAATAAACAAACGAGTAATAGTTTTTTCATAACTATAATGTTTTAAAATAGTTGATCTCTAACTTACAATACAAAGTATTATGGCATATACATTTTGGTATATACAAATTGTCAATTATTAATTTTAAAATGGTAGGCCATTATAGCAAACCAATTATGGAGAAACTAGGGTCAATTAAGAGACATTTTATGTTCTCTTGGTTTTGTGGTTTTAAGAATTACAGTATTACCATTACTAAGAGGGGGGATGTAAGTAATTTTTGGTGTGTAATACTAATGGGTGCAAAATTAATAATTTAGTTCTTCTTTAACAAGATAATATTTTGTTAATACTTTGTTTTTGATTTTGTACAAAATCAAATAGGATGCTTTTTAAACTTTCAAAATAAAGGTGTTAACACCAGAACGTATAGTTGTAATACTTATGGTATAGAGATAACAATGAAGCAACTATGTTTTTTAAGAAATTGATTTGCAAGTATATTTATCTTTTCTCCAGCTCCTTAATAAAATAAGAAGGATAGATTCCTGTCTTTTTATAGAATGCTTTAGCAAAAGCCTCTGCATTATTAAACCCGATTTCTTGGGCAATCGCTTTTACAGTATATTTTCTAAAAATACGATCTTCTCTTAATTTGTTTACTACAAAATCTATACGCAGATCATTGATATAACTTGTAAAGTTTTTTTCTTTAAAAGTATTAACCACTTTAGAGAGATAACTGGCATTCGACCCGAAGCTTTTTGCAAGATCTTTGGCATTTAACCCTTGTTTTAGATAGCCTTGTTTTTCTTCGAATATCTGTAATTTATCCATAAGATGATTTAATGTTTCTTTATTGATAGCTGATGTCTCTGATGGATCAGTATCAGATCGACCTTTCTTTTGATCTGTGGTATTAGTTTTATTAAGAAGTTTTAAAAACCGTTTTTTATAAAGACGTTGTCGATGGTAATAATAGTTCCCTCCAATCAGGCTTATTGCTAGTAGTATTGATATAATAATATTTTGAGATGAGATTTTAGTGTTTTCTTTTTCGAGAGCAGCAATGAGCTTTTCTTTTTCAGCGATGAGTTTTGGGGTGTCGAATTCAGTAAACAACTTGTTAGTAACAAAATTTCTTTGCTTATTAGTTATACTATCAAATAGTAATAACTTATTTATGAACTCTAATTGTTTATCCTTATCTTTTTTTTGTTTATAATTATTGATAATAAACTCATAACCCTGTCGTATTTCAGGAATGAATATTTTTTTCTTTTGTACTAAAGAATCTTGTTTAAGAAAATAGTATAAAGCTTTTTCATGATGTCCTAGTTTATTTTGAATTTTACCACTATAAAACATACCAAGAGTAATTGTTTCTGCATTTAAAGGGTTGTAAATATTTTTTAAGGATAATCCTTTATCAATACTATCTTTGGCGGCTGCAAAATTCTTCTTGTAATATTGATTTATCCCTTCGTTAATAACAAATGACGAATACATTTTTTTATATTCATTTTTACTTTTGATAATTCCTTCTTTGTTGTAAAATGTCGCGGAGTCTAATATTTTGTTATATCGATATGAATCAGCTAAAGAAAGTAATGATTCAAGATAATGCTCTAAGTCAAAATCTTTTTTGTTTTTCTCGTACAAAAAGCCCTCTTTAAATATGGATAATGCTTCTTCATATTTACCTAAATGAGTTTTAATAAGAGCAATATTATGTTGTGTAATATAAATGTAGTTAATACTATTAACTTCTCTAGCCACTTCTAGGGTCTTTAAATAATTGTTTAGTGCAGATGAATAATTTCCTTTATTATAATAGTATGAGCCTTTAAAAGAATATGGTAATAATAGGTAGGAAGCATCACTTAAATTTTCACTAATCTTAATTGATTTGTCAAGTAAGGCTAATTTTTCAGATTCTTTTTTTGCATAATATGATAAATAACAATACGATCTGGCTTGACGTTCTCTGTTATTATCTTTTATGGCTTTAGTTAATATGGTATTTAAATAAATATTCGATTTTAAAGTGTCATTATAAATTTTTAGGTAGGATTCATTTAATTGTTCGTAACTCACATCAACAAGTGAATCCGGCACCTTAAGCGCCTGCCCAAATCCAACAAATGAAAGTAAAAGAAGTAATGTAATAGTATAAAACCGTAGCTGCATGATCATTGCTTTTGTTGGAATCAAAAGTATTTAATTAAGGAGAAGATTATTGGTTTAGTGCTTTAAAATATAACAAGTAGCTCACGGTTTTTGTAAAAGACGAGCTTATATGAAGTATTAAAAAGTCTTCATAATACAATGAAGACTTTGAGTATGATTTGTTTTACTGTTGAGATCAGATTAATATTATTGATCTACTTTATCTTCAGGAAGTTTAATATCATTTTCTTCTTCAGGAATACGTTTCTTAAGCATCAAAATTTGGCCTAAATGACTCGATTGATGTTCCATGACATGAAACCAGGCAAAATGATTATTCATTGTTGATCCGGGCCATGATCCTTCTAACCATTCATCGTTACGTTTTTTTAACTCTTCAATGGTTTTTTTTCTTACTTCTTTATAAATATCCAAGTAATATGTAATCGGTTTCCCTTTAAATTCTTCCCGAGCTTTATCGCCAAGATCGAGGCCGATTTCCCATTTTTCTTTCTCTTCTTTATTAAAGGCGCGATTTTCAAAAGTATACACTTGGTAATATACTTCTGCTGCTGCGAGGTGCATAATTAGTGCTCCAATCCTATTAGCTTTTTCATCCAAAAGATGATCAGTTTGTCTGATATCTAAACCTTTAACAACTCGTTCTACTCGATTACTTAAATTATTAAGCATAGAAACCAATGTTCCTATTTGTGGTGTAAAGCCTTCTTCTGTATTAATATTACTTGCTGGATTGTTTTTTACCCCATTTCCCAGAATCATCAAAGCTAATTTACCATTGTGTTTTGACTCACTAGAATGAAATGTATATCCTTTTACTTTTATAATATTTTCTTCTTTGTCAACATCTTGTTGCCATCCAGGAACAGTGTCATCCATTACTTTTTCTTCAAAACCAGAATTGGCAATAGTAACCGGTTCATAATTACCATCCTCTTTTTGAAAGAAGAGTTCAAAATCGTCAAAATAAAATTCACCATCGCTTACTACCCATGCACCAAAAGTTAGCTTTTCTGCTGCTTCATCAAAATACCCTTGTATTTCATAAGGAGTCCATTGTGGGTTTTTTAAAACACTGTCTTGCACGCTTTCGCTAAACCCCGATTCTTCTGTTTTGTTTTTAACCCAAGCATAAAGTGTTGCAGCGCTATTACTTTTAATGCCGACAGTTTTAAGATTTGCACGTAGCTTAAATTTTACTTTTTTATCTGTTTTCACATCTATTTCCTGAGTAAAAGCTACCCATTCCCGAGATACTTCTTTTGTAGTTTGTGAGAATGCTGTAGTACTTACTATAAGTATTAGTAATATAGTAAAGATTTTATATGACTTTAGAAACATGAATTTGGATTAGTTTTGTTGTTGTTTTTTGTTTTATTCAACAATAATATTCATTCTTAGTTTCATTTTTTGAAACTGAGAAACTTTTTTTTGATAATTATACTAGATAAAGAAAACAAAACTATAAGGTATTAATTCTTACTCTTAGATATCTGCTCAGCCATTAATAGTGCATTATATAGATTGACTACTTTACCAGATTTTGAGAGTTCCGAGAAGGGCACTTTCGGACTTTTCTTTTTCCCTGGAATTGTTACTTGCATAGTATAAGAATTCCCAGAATCCATCAATATCTTTTTTACTTGAGCTGCTTTTAATTCTGGGTATTGAGATCTAATAATAGCGGCAACTCCAGAAACAACAGGTGCCGCAACAGAAGTTCCTCTTTCAAGAATGTAAGTATTATTAACAGAAGTAGTATATAGATCATGTCCGGGAGCAAATACATCTACGTTTGTTTTTCCGTAGTTGGAATAATAGGCAGGTAGTTTACGGTTTAGTTTATAATTTAAAGCAGCTACATTAATAAATGTTTTACTGATTTCAGTATTATTTACATAATCTAGTGGATAAAAATTGTATTGATCAATATTTTCACTATCATTCCCAACTGCGTGAACTATAAGTACATCATTTTTAGAAGCATATTCAATAGCTTTAGTAACTAGATGTTTCTGCGGAGAAAAAAATTTCCCGAAACTCATATTGATAACCTTAGCACCATTGTCAACTGCATAACGTATTGCTAAAGCAATATCTTTATCATACTCATCACCTTCAGGTACTGTTCGTAATATCATCAATTTTACTTTATCAGCAATACCATCTATCCCAATATTATTGCCTCTTGAAGCACCAATTAACCCAGAAACTATTGTTCCATGACTTTCAATTTTTATGTCACCTTTTACATCGTTATTACCATAACTTTTATCATTAATATCACTCACATCATCTCCCACTATTTTACGATCGTTATAGGCATGATTTAACTTATAATTTTCGATAATATCATTGGATTTTTCATAATAATCCAGCCATTCTTGGGTTAGATCGTAACGTAAAAAATCATATAATTTTTTTACAGGAACTTTTAAATGAGGATGTTTAATTGTATCTATGGTCATAAGTTTTTCCATAGAGTATTCTTGATTGGGAAAATAATCTTTTAACTTTTCATTAATATTTTTGTATTCTAATTTTTGCTCTGAGACATACGATTTATCTTCTTTCAAAACATTTTTGGCTTCCTTATAAAACTTGGCGGCTTGTAAAATTATGGAATCTTTTTCCTGTGAAGAGATTTTCAAACCACTTTTATCGAGTATTCCTTTATTTTTAAGAATTCTAACATATTCCCATCTGGCATAATGGTTATTTTCTCCTTCTTTATTGCCTAAAAAATTCCAACCATGAATGTCATCAATATATCCATTTTGGTCATCATCTTTACCATTATTTGGTATTTCTTTAGAGTTGATCCAAATTTGGTTTTTTAGGTCTTCATGATCTATATCTACACCACTATCAATAACTGCGACAATAATGGTATCACCATCCTTCCTATTGGACAAAATGTGCTTGTATGCCTTTTCAGAACTCACTCCAGGAATGTTATCTACGATGATGTCTTTGTGCTGCCATACTTTCATTAATGTATCTGGAAGCCGTTTTTCTTGATATCCAATTACAACTATGTTTTTAGAAATATTAGTCATTTCTTGAGCAATACAGGAAAACGAAAATAACGACAGCACAAAGAATATTTTTTTCATCTCAAAAGATTTTTATAAGATTAATTATTAAACTTCTTCTTCTGTTTCACAAGCACCATGTCTTGATTGGTTTTTAGGCTTCAGTACATTTCCATCTCCACCACGGATTTTTCCTAACCCTTGATTATTAAGTTTTGATATTTGAATTTTTACAAGTTTGATAGATTTTTTTGTTTCCATAATATATAAATTAAATTTTTTTCGAAAGTATAAATATTTTTAATAATACGATCGAGAATAAATTATAAGCTATTAAAAATTCCTGAATTTGCAGTAATTTTTAAATATTAAAAACCTTACGGTAAGATGTTTATGGTTGTTTTTTAGATTTAGAACTGCTTTCTAATTGTTTAATAAAATAAGAGGGTTTAAGGCCTGTTTTTTTATAAAATGCTTGTGAGAAAGAAACCGGATTACTGAAACCAGTTTCATAAGCTATTGCTTTAATAGTATATTTTCTAAACTTTTTGTCATTTTTTATTTTTTCCATAGCATATTCAATTCTTAAATCATTAATATAATTAGTGAATTTTTTTTGTTCGTAATGATTTATAAAAAGAGAAAGATATTTAGAATTAGAATCCATCTTTTTTGCCAAAGTACTAATAGAAACGTGTGGATTTAAATAATCATTGTTAGATTTAAATTTTTCTAATCCTATTTTTATTTTTTGAGTAATGTCTTCAGAAAGATAAGTAAAATCTTGTTTCTTTTTATTGATAAATTCATTCTCCTGCTTGTTATCTGTATCAATTAGTCGTTCAAATTTTTTTCTATATATTTTTTTAGTTCTATAATTGTTAATTAAAAAAATTGATAGGATTACTAATACTATAAGTAAATATAGAATTCCTTTATTTTTGAATGAGTTAGACCGATTGAGTTTTTTAATTAACCTTTGTTTCTCTAAGATTAAATTTGGGGTATCGTAGTTTTTTATTATCTTATCATTTATATATTTATAATTAATATTATAGATACTATCTACAAAAATCAATCTGTTTAAATAAAATAGTTGATTCTCCTTGTCACCATTGTTTTTATAGAAATCAATTAATGATTTATATCCTTCGCGAATTTCAGGGAAGAAGTCTTTATAATCACTGAACAATGAATCTACTTTTTTGTATTGTTTGACTGCTTTTTTTACTTTGTTAAGTTCATAATACGCTTTTCCTAAATATAATCTAGAAAACATGATATTGGATTGATCTCCTAGTTTAATAATATTAGGAATTGCCTTTTTTAAACTATCTATAGAACTTTTATATTTTTTTTGAAAATACAGGTTTACACCTTCATTCATTATAAAATAATGATACATATCTTTGTCATTATTTAATAATGAGATCTTGATTCCTTTTTGATTAATTGTTGTTGCAGTATCAAGCTTTTTCAATCTGGTGTAAGAATCTGAGAGCGCAAATAAAGCAATAAGTTCATTATAATAATCTTTCGGGTATTTAGATTCTTCGGATAAAATATAATCATAATATTCCTTAAAAATCTTTTGTGCTTCCTTGTATTTTCCAACCCTATTTTTTAATGATCCAATATTAAACTTAGAGTCATATGCCAATACAGGATTATTATCCTTAGTCATGTTATAGGAAATAAAATAATTATCCAAAGCTTCTTTATAATTGGCGTTTTCAAAATAATAATCACCTTTACTATAATATAACAAGGCTGGATAGTATTTACTATGAAAGTTTTTGGATAAATCAATTGCACGATCTAGATAGGATATAATTAAAGAATCATGAGAAATAGAACTCAATAAAAAATATCCTCTAGCCATTTCTATACTATCTTTCGCGATTAAACTTTTTTTAATATAACTTTTGGAATATAGATTTGCCTTTTCAAAAGAGTTAGAATGCTTATGAAATCTAGTTTTAAGAGATTTATATGTTTGGTTTTGTAATGAATCCGGTATCTTGAATTTATTTATATTTTCTGTAATTAAAAAATTTTCTTCATTATTTTGAGCGAAAGAAGAAATGAGAACAAAAAAGAAGCCTAATTGTAATAGTTTAATCATAATACAGCCAAATCATAATCTGAAGAGTTAAAGCTAATCAGAATTATTGAATAAGATTAATGAAAGTAGATAAATTATAGGTTATTATCAATTTATATTCTACATGTTATCTATAACTTTTTATTATTTGTTTTATTTTGAAATTATAGTTCAAATTCATGAATTTGAACTATAATTTCATGAATCTGGAGACACTCCCCTTGCAAAATCCCTCGTACCTCTCTTACATTTGACTCAACAAAAAATGTACAAGATGGCTACCTACCCACACAACAGTAAACATATGTTTATGTCTGATATCTTAACAATGTTACACCTTAAGATGGATATTTTTATGTATAACCTGATTCATTATCATCCTTATGAAATTGTACTCTACGTGTGGATCAACAAATTGTATGCTCAAAACAAATCTATAGAAGAAGCCATACAACTCATTTATAAAGCCAGAAATAGATTTCTACTTACCTCAAAAGATAGTTTGTGTAATTACCCCCCTAATGAGAGTCCTTTAACAAAACCTAATAGAGGTGATGCAAAAGGGCTCTCTGATTAAGATTAAGAAGTGAAAAATGAAAAGTGAAGTGAGAAGTAAAAAAAAGACCAGAACTCTGACTTCCAACATCAAAACTTAAAAATTATGATCAGAGATGTTTACAAACTACATTCAACTAGATACAGTGCAACAAAGATTAGTCAATACCAAAATTGTAGAAAGAACTAACGCCCCCAGAACTATAGTTCACGAAATACTATCCCAAATCAATCCCCCAATAAAAATTGTAAACCAAGAAGTCATCTTGTCCTATGACATGCTCATGTTGATTAATGAAAAATGTAAAAGGAGTTAGATGTCGGGTGTTGGAAGTTAGAAGATAGGAGTTAAGAAGTTATTGAAATGGAAAATGTGGTAGGGAGTTAGATGTCAGGTGTCGGAAGTCATAAGTCAGTAGGTGGCGATAAAAATACATCAGACTTCTGTCATCTAGCCTCAATCATAAAAACAAAATGTATAATTATAAATAATAACAACGTATGAGAAACATCATTCAAGATCAATTGAGTCAGGAAGAAAAGGATCAGGCAGAAAGTTTGGTACATCAATTAGAGACCATATTCACAGATAAATTATCGGCATTAACCGAAAAAGAGCGTGGGAGTTACAAGGCAATTAATGAGACCAATAAACTGTTTGTGAATAAAATTTGGGATTATCGCCGTAATAGTAATGTTTTAAGTTCTCCAGATGTGGATTGGGACGAATTTGAAAAAGATTATAAAGCCCGAGTCTTTACAGAAAACTTGTTGGGACGACTAGAAAGTTTGGCGTATCGATTAGAAAGCACTAAAATTCTACATGACTATGATAATTACCAGGATGCACTCAATGATTATTCATATTCACAATATAGTAAAGGAGCAGGTAAACCTGGATTTACAGAAAAAGTAGCAGAACTTAAGCAGTTTTTTAATCGTAGTAAAAGCGTTTCCAAAACTAGTGAAACAGAAGAATAATTGTACTTGTCATTCCAGCGTAGGCTGGAATCCATTAGAGGTAAATCTTATCCATAGATTCCAGCCTACGCTGGAATGACAAATCTAGACTAGAATGAAAGGCTTCGAGTTAAGGTTCAAAGACCTTCTGTTGGATCAAAAAGACGCTCAGTTAGAGATTGGATACCCAAATTTAGACTTTGAAATCCCAAATTTGGGTGTCACAAGTCCAATTTTGAAGGTCGGAAGTCCAAATTTGGACCTTGATGACTCAATGTTGAGCTTTAAACGTCCAAATTTTCATCAAAAAGATCCAATGGAACGTCTTTTTGGTTCATCGTTTTATAGTTGTGTCTCAAATTTGAACCCGCAAAGTCTAAGAATGAGTTTCAGAAGTCCAATTTTGGCTACAATACTCACATACTAATTTATCAAAGGGAAAACAGTATGAATATCATTATCAAACATATCGAAATTATAGAACGTGTCGATCAATTGATTCGGCTACAAGCAACGGGGTCACCAGAAGATTGTTCCGCTCGTTTAGGAATTTCAAAAACCAAGTTATATCGTATTATTAATATCATGAGACGATTAAATGCACCTATAACATACGACCTATCAATACAAAGTTTTGTGTATGAAGAAACGGTGAGTTTTGCATTTGGATTCTATACCAAGGATCAAAATCCTAACGAAGTAAACCCTTTTGTAGGGTGAAGGAAGACGGAAGTTAGAAGTGAAAAATGTATTGTCACACTGAGCTTGTCGAAGTGGTTTGAAATAGTGAAAAGAAAAAAACGAAAAATGAAAAGAGTTAGATGTCAGAAGACCGAAGTTAGAAGAAAACAGTATATTCCTTGTCAGTCTGAGCCCCTCGACAAGCTCAGGTCAGGCACTGTCGAAGACAGTTTTAAGAAGTTAGATGCTGGAGCTTGGAAAGTGAAAAGTGAAAAACACATCATACATCTGGCTTCATACTTCGGGCAACTATAAAATGTAGAGACACTGCTTCTTTGAAACTTAAAAAAAGGTTCCCACTTCGTGGAATAAAAAAATTAGCCATGAAAATAGTATTAAGATTATTCATCTTAACCATTATAATGACAAGTTGTAAATCAGACTTTGAAAAAAACGATAAGGATTATAAACTTGTTAAGGAAGAAGGTGTATTTGTTGAAGTATTTGATTCTACAAATGTAAAACTTACTAGATATACAGATAACAATACTATCTACACAAAAAACACATCATTTATATATTCTTATGAACATATTACAAAAAATAATAGCAAATACTATTTTAAAGAAGATCCATCAATAGACAACTGGAGGCATTCTTGGAAGTTTGTTTCTGCTGATTCAATAGATGAAAACACCATTCTAGAGGTTGAGATTAAGATAAAAGAGGGGCTGAAAGCTATGATAGAATATATTCCTGATTATAATCAAACAGTAGCTCAATATAACTACGTAACAAAGGGTAAATTATCAGCTTTTAATTCAATTTCGGGTATTATAGAAAATGAAAAAAACGTATGGATGCATCCACCAAGGGATAAATATTTTAGGATTCTTGAGTTAAATCCATTTCCGTACATACAAACTCCTTTTGAAGTTGGAAATACATGGAAATGGAATTTGGAGATAGGAGATTCTTGGGCAGACAAAAGATGGTTAACCTGGAAGGGAGGAATTGAAAATAAGTATATTTATGAAATAACGGATAAAAAGAAGATACATACAGCTTTTGGTAAATTAGAGTGTTATACTATTGATGCCACAGCAACAAGTAGGCTAGGTGAAACCAAATTAACTTCATTTTTTAATACTGAATATGGTTTTATTGAATTATTGTATACAAATATCGATGGAAGTAAGACTAAATTACAACTCGATAAAGTAGTTGAAAAATAAAATTAAACTACTACTACCGGCTTGAAGCCGGTAGATTTGGAAACCGACTTTAAGTCAGTTTAAGATCCGCCAATCTCGAAATTACCATCTTCTCACTCTAAATTTTGATTCTTGATATACTCCATTATAATTTCATCAGTCATGTTTCCAGAACTTGTTACAAAATAATCAAGTGTCAGAAACCTGAGGTTCGAGAGCCTAAAAGCATAGAACTTCTGACACCTGTTTTCGGATTCAAAAAAAAATGACATAAAATTTTCCCAGTCCCGAAAAATGAAACTGGCATCTTCTATTATTGTACCAGGAAAACAAATTATAGGACAAGTAAGATGATAAACAATAAAATTATACATAGCATAGTGATGCTACTTATGGGATTGCAGGTACAGGCCCAGGTAGTATTATCCGATAAGAATTATGTCCATACCACGGTTCCTCAAACTGCAGTAACGATTGCTGATATGGAGAATGTGAGTTGTGCTAATGCTAATGATGTAGATAATACCATTGAGAGTGTTACCTACTATGATGGTCTGGGAAGACCCATACAGCAACGAGCGATTAAAGCCTCTCCCGATGGTAAAGATATCGTTACCCATATGCAGTATGATGTCTATGGCAGACAAGCCAAACAACACCTTCCTTTTGAAGCGAACAATACTGTGGGAAGTTATAAAACCGTAGATGTCAATACCGATATCAATGCGTATTATAAAAATACGTATTCAGACGACTTTCCTGGGATTACGACCAATCTGGGAGATGTTAATGCTTATAGTGAAAGTGTGTTTGAGGCCTCCCCTTTAAACAGGGTTATAGAACAAGGTGCACCCGGAAAAGCATGGAAAGCTGATCCCAACAGTGATACCGATCATACGATCAAATTTGATTGGGGTACCAATACCACTAATGAAGTAGTGAATTTTACTGTAACCTTTACAGGAGGTGATACCGAAAAACCAGAACTAGTACAAGACAATTATTATGCAGTCGATCAACTCTATGTAACCATTACCAAGGATGAGAACTGGACACCTGCAGATGGAGATTTACATACTACCAAAGAATATAAAGACAAACAAGGTAGAGTAATCCTGAAGAGAACCTATGCATCGACACCTTCAGCAACATCAGAAGCACATGACACCTATTATGTCTATGATCGGTATGGTAATCTTACCTATGTGATCCCACCAAAAGTGACCACAGTAGATGGAGTAAGTACCGCAGAGCTTTCCGAATTGTGTTACCAATATGCATACGATCACAGAAATAGATTAATAGAAAAGAAAATCCCGGGAAAAGGAAAGGAATACATCATCTACAACACATTAGATCAACCCGTACTTACCCAGGATGCAAATCTAAGAGCAAAAAGTAGATGGTTGTTCACTAAATATGATGCTTTTGGTAGAGTAGCGTATACAGGTCTTATAGAGAATGGAAGTACAGAGGCTTTGCTACGAAACAAAACCAGTTCATCTACTTATGAAACTTACGAAACCAAAACAACAAGCCCAATTACCATTGCAGGGACGCCAGTATATTATACCAAAGATTCTTATCCTGTAAGTATTTATAAAGTACTTACCATCAATTATTATGATGATTATACTTTTGATATCGACGGATTAACCAATCCCGGAACAGTATATGGAAAAACGATTGATACCAATATCAAATCTTTACCTACTGGAAGTAAAGTAAGAGTGCTAGATACTAATGATTGGATTACTACCATAACCTATTATGATGATAGGTCAAGGCCTATTTATGTAGCTAGTAAAAATGACTATCTTAATACTACTGATATCATAGAGAGCAAACTGGATTTTGTCGGTAAAGTAGAAGAAACCACTACCCGACATACTAAAGGTAGTAATCCAGCTATTGTAACGGTTGATCAATTTACCTATGATCATATGGGGAGACTTCTTACGCAAACCCAACAAATCAATACCCAGGATACCGAGCAGATTGTAAGTAATACCTATGATGCCCTTGGACAACTAGAATCTAAAGCTGTGGGCGGCACTTCGACTTCGCTCAGTGGCAGCAATGGAACCCTGAGCGGAGTCGAAGGGTTACAAACAGTAGATTACACCTACAACATACGAGGGTGGCTTACAGGAATTAATGATATCAATACTATCGGTGATGACCTGTTTTCTTTTAGAATTCGCTACGATGATGTAGCTGCAGCATACCAGGATAAAGCCTTGTATAATGGAAATATAAGTCAAACCTATTGGCGTACGGCCAATCAGGATAATAGTATCAAAGCTTATACATATTCTTATGATGCCTTAAATAGAATTACTAATGCTATAAGTAGTAGTGGTAATTATGACTTAAGTGGTATCACCTATGACAAGATGGGAAACATCCTATCCTTAAACCGAACAGGACATCTTAATGAAGATGCTACTTCTTTTGGAGTGATGGATAATTTGGGATATAGTTATGATGCAGGTAATAAACTTTTAAAAGTTGCAGATACTGGCAATACCTCATTTGGATTTAAGGATGGTACTAATACCAACGATGATTTTGAGTATGACACTAATGGTAATATGATCATAGATCAAAACAAAGGCATCACAGGGATTACGTATAATCATTTGAACCTACCCAAAACAGTTTCTATATCTAATGCACAGGGAACAGGAAATATTACTTATATTTACGACGCTACTGGAGTAAAAGTAAAGAAAATTGCTCCAAGTGGAAGTTCTTTAACAGAAACGGAGTATGCTGGGAATTACGTCTATAAGAATGACCAATTACAGTTCTTTACTACTGCTGAGGGGTATGCTGAACCTAATAGCTCAAATGGGTTCGATTACATCTATCAATATACTGATCACTTAGGAAATATTAGGTTATCATACAAAGATGCTAACGGTAATGGAACAATTACCCAAGATGAGATTATTGAAGAGAATAATTATTATCCCTTTGGACTAAAACATAAAGGTTACAATAATGTGATAAATGGTAGAGAACATCCTTATGGCTACAATGGAAAAGAAGAACAAGGAGAGCTTGGTTTAGAGTGGTTAGACTTTGGTTTTAGAAATCATGATCCTGCATTAGGTAGATGGATGAATATTGATAATCTAGCGGAAGATTACTATAATTATTCACCATATACTTACACAGCAAATAATCCTATCTATTATAAAGACCCTGATGGTCAACAAATAATTATTCATTATCAAGATGCTGATGGCAATGACCAAGAGCATATTTATGAATTTGGAGGGAGTTATGATGGAGATAATCAATTTATAAAAGATGTTTACTCTGCTCTTAACCATATTATAGATAATGATGCAGATGTTGCAGGTGTTATTGAAACTTTATCGGGAGATGAATTAGGGGATGTAAGTGTTCTTCAGAATACAAAAGAAAATAACCCTTTCTTCGGTCAAGAAGGTAAAGAAACTTATTTTAATAGTAATAATAATACTGTCATTTGGGACCCAGAAGTAGGAATTAATCAAGAACAGAATAGTGTTTTAGATTGGGTGATGGGCGATGGATATGAGCATAGTGCCTTAGTTTCACCTGCTCAAGGGTTATTACACGAATTGGGGCATGCAGAAAGCTCATTAGAAGATCCTGAACAGCATAAGGAAGATTCAGAAACTGTTTTTACAGGTGGATGGGATAACAAAGAAGAATTTGATGTAATCAATAAAATTGAGAATCCATCAGGGAGAAAGTTAAAGAGAGATAGAACAAGAAATGCTCATAGAGGTAAAGCTTATAGGACAGTATCTCCTACATCGGTAAAACCTAAAAAAGAAAAGAAGAAAAAATCATGAATAGATTAATCGTTATACTTTTAGTGGCTTTTTGTTTATTGTCTTGTAAACAAGAGTTCGATATTGAGAAATATGATATTGCAAGAATTGAAGTTTATCATATTTCTTTTGAATTACTTTTTCCTACTCAAATGGTGGAAGAGTCTGTACGAGAAACAAAAAGTTATCAAATTGATAATTCATCGAAAATAGACAATATAGTTGAGCAAATTAAGAGTTCATCAAGAGTAAAATCAGGAGCTGGATTTAATAAAAATCAAGTTTATTTAGTATGTGATTTTTACACAAAAAAAGATAAAGCTTTTACCTTAATGTTTGATAAAAATTTTATTGATCTAAATGGAAAAACCTATGAAAATAATGAGCTTCTTATCAATACGCTAATTAAGAAAGATTAGGGCGATATATTAATTTATAACAAGAAACCACCTTTAAACGAGGTGGTTGTTTTATGTATATGCTTTTTTAGTTTTATAATCTCTAATCAGCGCATCTACCACAGAATAGATTTTATCTTTTTCACTATCAGGCAAACCCTGTATCTCTTTAATACGTTTTACAGCATCATTATCCAGAACATCTTCTTTGTCATTATCACTTACCAAATAATCAAGAGAAACCCCTAAAGCATCGGCAATACGCTTCGCATAATCAACTGATGGTATAGAATCCCCCGCTAGCGCCAGAATGTTTCTGGTGCCCTCAAAGTTTATCAGGATATTAGTTAAATATGTAAACTTTTTCAGGATGAGATGCATGTTATAAAGGTACAAGTTGCAAACTTGCGCCAGCTAGGGAATCAGGATACTTCCAAATTTTATTGGGTGACCTAATTGGGTTCTTTTTTGTTTAGATAAGAAGATAAATTTAGATTATAGATGGATTATTTAAGAAGTACAGAAATTTAATACAAATCCAATAATAATGGGGTTTAAACACAAAAAAGTCCAACATTGCTGCTGGACTTTTGCTCCCCTTAATATTGTTTTGTCGAACCAATTTGATGAAGAGTTGAAGAGGTTTGCACAACTTGAAAAACACCATGCATACCATTAATCTGTGCTTAAACGTTAATATTGTCTTGTAATGAATATGTTTCTATAATTGAATCTATCCAGTCTTTATAAAAAATAATATTCATTAAAACATCATATTCCAAATGCTTAGGATTATTTGAACAATGGTCACTTCCTATGGCTATTACCCCTATTAATTTAATATCACTCGAAGATTCATAAAATATCCCTCCTCCGCTATCACCATGACAAGCAGATATAATGTTCTTTTCACCAATACAAGTCATTCCATGATACAGAATTTTTTTAATGTTTTTACCTTTTTTACAATTATCAAATGAAATTATTGGTAATCGCTTTTTAACTAGTCTCTGGGGTTTAAAAAAATTTCCTGCTTTACCCCATCCCACCATTGTAATACTATCTTTTCTCTCAATTAATTGATTTAGTTGACTTTCCGAAATAGGTTCTAACAATTCAACGTCAAAATCAGGTTCTAAGGGTTGTTTTAATTGAATTAATAAGATATCATGTCTATAACTAGAGCTATCATACTTCTCTAATTTTCCATTTTCATGGTTTAAAAAATCAAACGGGTAAGTTTGAAGGATTTCGTGGTAGGTCCCATCTCCGTTTAATTCACCATTACCTAAATAAATCAAGAAATCACTGTTTCTTACATCATCAAAGCAATGAGCTGCTGTTAAAACCCATTCTGAATTTATTATTACTCCTCCGCAGTTTGCAAATTTTTTCTTTTTCTTTGGTACAATTGCTACTTGATAAGGATATTCATTCTCTACTGAATATTCTCCGTCTCTTATAGATTCTATTTCTAAAACATTTGTACATTTTTTTAAAACGACTAAAATGACAATAAGTGCAATTAGGATAACAATAATTCTTCTAATTATCCTCTTATTCTTCATCTTCTTCATTGTTTCCTTCCAACTGTTTTTCTAGGTCTCTCTTTTTTAATCTTAATTCAAGTAATTCGGTCTCTTCTTTCAGTGACTCCGTTTCAGATTTGCCTTTTACTAAATCCTTTACCTCCTTTACCGATGACCCAATTGAGGATATATCATCTGGGTTTATAGATTTTGTGGTGGCATTAATTTCTTTGAACCAACCTAAGTCAGAGTAATAAACCAAATTATTAATGTTGGTTTTTGATGAAAGCCTTCCATATATATTACCTACCGCATAAAAATTATAGCTTCCAAGCTCTCCAAAATCGTTGGTGAATACTTTAGCTTCATACGATGCAGGTACTTTATATGCAAGCCCTGCGTTATTCGAAGAGCCAATTTTACTATAAAAATTGTCTCCGAAATCGTCAGTGTCCTTTTGAATTTTTATTCTGAAACAGTTTTCACATCTAGAACCATCATCAGTCTTATCAAATACATCTTTTGATGAGGTCTCCATAACAATTTCCTCACTAGCACTATCAAATTTAATTTTATAATAATTATCGATATCAGAAAAAGTACCATGATTAAATTGATTACTCACAAGACCCTCAACTTCTATTGTTCTTGACTTTTTGGTACCTAAAAATGAACTAATAACTTTGATGAATTCAAGCTGTAGTTTTTCTCTGTCAGACTTAAGTTTCGAAATAAGTTCTTTCAGCGTAAATATTCTATGCTTGTATACGTTTAAATCTTTTCCAAACTTATTTTTTCTAGCGAAATTATCTTGTAATTCAATTAATTGTTTTGTGTAACCTTTAATATTCAGATTATTATTCCCATTAATTTTATTGTCTATTGAATTACGTTTTTTAAGGAGTACTCTTAATTTTTCAGCGATTTTATATTCTTCGCTTCCGTTGTCTGAATAAGACTTAATATCGGATACTTTAAGTTCTTTAAACAAGCGTTTTCCATCTTTTTCAGGGTCGTAGGGATTACCTGTTGAATTAACCTTGAAAAGGCCTGCAACACTGGATATAGCTGTTGTTATTATTTTGAATGTTTTATCCTCACTAGTCAATTCACCCCCCTGTATTAATCCATTTTTGCCAATTTTCAATCCAACTTTGTTTTCCTTATTCCAGCGCTTTTTTAAGGATATTTTATAAATATGTTTTTCATCTGGTATTGCTTTAGTAAATAGACTAATGTTGTTTATTTTTAGTTTAATTATATCAGAATTAGTTTCATTAGGGATAGTTATAGATGGACTTGACACAAATATTTTGTCTTCTTCTACATCCTTCTTTGGTGTTTTGAAAATAGACTCTTTTACTTCAGCTTTACAATTTAATGTTGTTACGGGTAGTGCATAAATTAAATCATTGGCTTTAAAATTTGTACTTATGTCCAATTTATTAACTGTAAGTGATTGTGATTGTAAAACGGAAGATGTGATTAATGTTACAAGTAATAAGATGATTTTTTTCATGATAATTAAGGATTTAAATACTCTAAAATTAAACAAATAAGAGGTTGTTTCAATACCCTTTAGTGGGTATTTTGTTGCTCAATTTCTTTTGCCATTCATATAATTATATTATTTATATTTAGGGAATAAATAGTATTTATGGAAGCAGAAAAACTACAACACGAAAATAAAAATGTTGGCAGAACTACGAGAGAAAAGGTTAATAACACATTAACTGAAGAGTTATTTTTTGGTATTTGTGCTCCGATAGGATCATTAAAAAAAGAGGTTATAACTTCACTTTCAACAATTATTAAGGATAAATATAATTATGAAGTAGAGTGTATTAAACTAAGTGAATTTATCAAGAAATATAAGATTAATAAATCTGAAGCTTTAAAGGAAAAAACAAAAGCTTATTCAGATTTAATTTATAAAATAAAAGAGGGGAATGAGATAAGAAAAAAGTATCATAATAATTCTGTTCTTGTTGAATTAGCTATACAAGATATTCATATTTCTAGGTTGGAAGAAATTAATTTAGATGACCCAAATGAATTAAATCCGACTAAATTTAAGAGTCGTAGAAAATGTTATATTTTTGATTCTATAAAAAATAAGGAAGAACTTCTTTTACTAAGAAGAATCTACACTAAAAACTTCTTTCAGTTTAGTGTTTTCTCCCCAATGGATGAAAGAAAAAACACTCTTTTAAATAAGGATTTATCACAATCTGAAGTAGATAATATTGTTGAAATCGATGAATTCGAAAATAACGATTTTGGACAAAATGTAAGAGGAACATTTTCTCAAGGAGATTTCTTTCTTAGAGTTTCTCATAATAATTTAGATAAATTAAGTAGTAAAATAGAAAGGTATTTAAATTTAATTTTTGAAAGCGATATTATTACACCAACTATAGAAGAAACAGCAATGTATTCAGCTAAATCAGCTGCAGGGAACTCAGCTTGTTTGTCCAGACAGGTTGGAGCTTCAATAACAGATGATAAAGGAGATGTAATTTCTATAGGTTGGAATGATGTTCCTAAATTTGGAGGTAATTTATATAGAGAAGGTAATCAATTAGATGTAAGGTGTAAACATAAAGGTTATTGCAGTAACGATAATCAGAAAGATTTACTAGTAGAGAAGGTAATAGAATCTATTAAAAACGATGAGGAATTGAAAACTATTTTAAATGATAAAAATGGTTTTTTAGATATTACAATTATTGATAAACTAAAAAAGAATCTTAGAAACTCAAAAATTAAGGATTTAATTGAATTTTCTCGTTCAGTGCATGCTGAGATGCATGCAATAATTTCTGGTAGCCAATTATCTGGTTCAAAAATGGTTAATGGTAAGCTTTTTTGTACAACTTATCCTTGTCATAATTGTGCTAGGCATATTATAGTTGCTGGAATTAAAGAAGTATATTATATAGAACCTTATGTGAAAAGTTTATGTTTGACTTTACATGATGATGCAATAACTGAAGATGAAAAAAGTTCTGATAAAGTAAGAATATTGATTTTCGATGGTGTGGCTCCAAGAAATTATTTAACTTTTTTTACTAATTTTGTAGAAAGAAAAAATAATGGTAAATTAATCAAGGTTGATTTTAAAACCGTTAAACCAAAAATTTCTAAATCTTTACAAGCATTACCAACTTTGGAACAACAAGCAATACATTCTCTAAAAGAATGTGGATTAATTAATGGCTAAAAAAGAAAACATAACAAAAAAGAAGTTTGTTCAACTTTCTTTTGAGTTTCCTAGTAGCAGTTTGACTCTTGGCAAAATGTTAAACGATTCTACTCCTGTTATTCCTTTGAAAGGAAGCAATACTTTATGTAAAAAGGTTAAAACAAATTATATAAATTTTGTTTTGGACAATACGAAATCCTTTTAAAACATAAAACCTCTGATAATTCTAAACCAGAGGTTTTTTTATTATTGCTACTTATCCAAAAATATATTTCAAAAATCTCCATCTTTTTTTGTTCGATTTAGTTTTTGAAATTTCATCATTACTATTCTTGGTAATAGATGGGGTTGATTTTTTATTTTCATAATATTCAATTCTTTCATTGTCTTCACTATTACGAATTCTCTTAATTTTCTCATCACTCCAAGTTGAAGACCATTCAATTTTGTTATTTGTAATCCAGTAATGAGATTTACAATTAAAACTCCAATTCCCTATTGATGGCTTCAAAGTGACAGACTCGCCATTATAAATCATTTTCCATGCTGTAGGTGACAATGGCGTGTTAACCTCATTGCCACATCCACAGGCACAGTTATGAATTACCGTCCCAAAATTTAAAGAGATATATAATATACCATCTTCAATATTATCTGGAATATAATCTACAAATCTATGCTCAACAGTCATTATTTGTAACGGTATTAACATTAATAGAGTAACAACCATCATGTTCATTTTGAAGGTCATTATAGAATCCAAAAAGTTTCTTCCATTTAATAACAGCAAAAGCAGCATTTAGTGCGTTTAATTCTGCAATTTGAATATTTGAAGAATAATCTTCGTCTTCTGCATCAGCAAAAGATACACGACCCTCCCAAATATGATTTCTCTTTTCTTTTGTACTGGTAGTTGTTCTTACCATTCCAATTAAAGAGTCTTCAACTTTTTGAACTCCAATGCCTACATCTACAAATGGTATCCCTAGGTTTTCTAACCTTTCGAATATTATCTTTTTTATCTCACCTTTATCAATGCAGATAAAAACGAAACTTAGTGTATTAAGAAGTCCTAAATTGGATTCATTAATGAATAATTCATGAGGAATTATATGTTTATGCATTTTAGAATAAATTCTACTGAAATACTCAACCTTAGAGATTGATTCATCCAATTCTTCTAGTGAAGGTGCCCCTGGTGCTCTAAACGCATTATGTTGCAAGAACTTGTCTCCATCAAAAAGATGAATTTCACCAACTAAAGTTTTTGATACAGAATCCAAAATATAAGACCCTGTACCTCCTAAACCTATTATACCAATTTTTAAACCCGAAAGCTTTTGGTTAATATTATCAATTTCGGCTTTTGACGAGTTAGTATCACTGTAGTTTAAAACAGAATCTTGTTCCGATGACTCAATCACTTTATAAGTTTGAGCAGTAACTTTAGAATCATAATGCCGCGCAGGAGCGGATATGATTTTAATGTATTGCGTTATTTTTTCGTAGTAATCAGAATAGCCATTAGCAGGTTTATTTGAAAATGAATGATTTACTAGGATACCCTCTGCAAGATTCATAGTATTACTTTGGTGTTGTAGTTGACTAATAATTGTCCCATCAATGTTACAGGGAAACTCACCAACAAAATGAATTACATGTGTGTTTGGTTTTGTAACACGATTATTTGCAATAGACACGTTAGTTACTAACGTGCCCATTGCTACTTCCTTTCTAGCATTCAAATATGGAATGCTTTGTACCAAAAGATAATTTCCGATTATCTTAACTTCGTAACCTTGATTACGAAGTTTTTTGATATCTGTGCTATGATTTATTTGTTTGAGTAACATTAAATATCATTTTATTGTTAACATAAATCACATCACCTTTAACCATACTACCTTCTGGCTTACTGGGAACACCTTTTACATAATTTATAGTATAAATTACATTCGGATTGGTAGAGATAGAACCATACTCTAGTAATACTATATCTTCAAAAGAAATAGTATCCTTAGTCCATGGTTTGGTTCTTGCATTAACGATTATACACTCTATTTCTACCGGAATTTTACAAGAGATAAAACACGATTTTTTAGTAATCGAAATTTTATGCTCTACATCATCTTTATAGGTAACTTCAACTCCTCCCGCACGAATTTCTATCAGAGAATTTCTATCTGGATTTATGCCTGCGATGGACATAATCTCTCTTGGAGTCATAAAACACTTTTCTACTTCAAAATGTTTATTATCCACTTTAATAGAAATCTTTTTATAAGGTTTGGCTTTTAAGCTTTCAATTCCTGCTGTTTTAAGGTCTATTTCTTCATCAAGCTGAATCGGAGTAAATCCTTTTTCATTGATTTTATAGAGTAATTCGTAATCTTCTACAGGAATCAAATTTGCATTTATTAGTAATTGACGCCCTGTTAATTTTGAGTCATTTGACTCAAATCGCTTGTTATTTATTTTATATGTATACATTATATACTTTTTTTAAAAAAATTAATAGAATAGTTCTCCAAGGCTTTTCGTGAACCTTAGCATTGGAAAGAAAATGTCATTTAAAGCTCATAGCTCATATGACTGAATAAGGAAAAGAATAAATAAAAAGCGTAACTAAAATTTTTAAATGATTAATAAATCATCAAGAAGAAGTACCAGATTTGGTAATTTATAGAAGAATTCGTATCTTTGTCTTCCTACAGAACAAGGATTGCTAGGCTTACGAGGCCGAGTAAATTCTTAAAAAATACCAAATCGGGTAGTTTTCTACCTGATTTTTTTTGTTTAAATACTATTGTATAAAAACAGCGATTTACAAATATACAAATTTAATCAATACCAGCAAAAAACATAAAAAATATTATTATATTTAAATTTGCTTGTTTTACAAGCAAAAATGTTTTATATTTGTAATAGTCAATATGAAAGACAAAAAACAATCCTTTTATAAAAGAATAGGGAGTAACATTAAGGAACTCCGTAAGCTTAAAAAAGTTGGTCAAGAAGACTTAGCCGGAATGATTTCTTTAAGCAGGTCTTCTCTTTCGAATATAGAGATTGGAAACCAACAACCGACGCTGCATGCAATTTATGAGATATCTATTGCGTTAGACTGTGACATAACCGATATTTTACCATCAATTAAAGACTATAAATCTGCAACAAGTCAGATTGATGAGAAATATGTAGATTTGCTTAATTCAATGTCTGATTCTGGTAATAAAAAGACTTTGAATGTTCTTAAAGAAATTCTGAGAAAAGATGACAACTAGAGAAATCGAGAAGTGTTCATCACAATTATTGATAGGCAATAATTTGATGGAAAGACCTGTAGACTCCGAAAAACTTGCTAATATGCTTGGTATTTCAATTGAATATCAAGATTTAGATGATGAAGTATCCGGATTCTTGGTTCGGAAGGATAATAAAAACATAATAGGTGTTAATGAGAATCATCATAAAGTGAGGAGACGCTTTACTATTTCTCACGAAATTGGTCATTACATTCTTCATGTCGATGAGCCATTATTTGTGGATTATTATAAGGGTTCAAAGCTATTCAGAAGTAATAATAGACCTAATAATTATCGTGTAGAAAAAGAGGCTAATCAATTTGCAGCTTCTCTACTTATGCCAAAGAGTCTTATCCAACTGGAACTGGATAAACTGTCGGACAATATGGAATATGATGATAAAATTTATGAATTGAGCCGACTTTTTCAAGTGAGCCAACAAGCCATGGATTATAGATTGAAATCCTTAGGTTATTATGATTATGGGTTTTAGTGTCTAATCTAATCTATTAAATCCTTCATTTTTAATTCTAATGCTTCGGCTATTCTCATTAGCATAGATATCCGCATTTCTTGCTTGCCTAGTTCGTATTTTCTAAAGTTTTGAGGTTCAACACCTGCTCTATAGGCTACTTCTGCAACTGTTAGCTTTTTAGTTTTTCTAATATCCCTAATCTTCTTTCCAATCCGAAGACAAAGTTCATGTGCTTCTCTTTTTCGGTCTCTTTTTTCCATAACCTAAAAGTGAATACAATTGGTTAGTTTTAACGAATTGAATAAAATAGGTTGAAAACAATGTTTTTAGTATATTTGTATGTAATCACAAATATGAATAATGAACAAGACAGAGAAAGTAATATTAAAAATAGGTATAGGTCTAATTTTATTTATGGTAGTCGGTCTACCCTTAATATTTGGAGGAGATGAAGGTAGCAATACCAAGGCTAATGATTTCAATGTCCAAAACAAAGAAACAGTTTTAAGCTACCTTCAAGGTAAATGGCAAGGTGAGGTTCATTCTGGGAATAAAAATACTAATATTCATTACAGGTTATTGATAGAAGGGAATACAATGACTGTCTATACAAAACTAGGTTTCAACCAATGGAATATGAGTAACCCGAAATCGATTCATGCTTTTTCTATTAGCTCCATATCAAGAACTTCTTTAGGAAATATAAGAAGGTTTGTTATGGTTGACAAACCAACATTAGCAGTAGAAAGTTTTACGCCATTAGAAGTAAATGAATGGGGCTTTTTTCATGTTGACCACGCATTGTTCAAAGGATGGAAGTAGGTGTTATGAAAACTATACTTTAAATGAGTAATTTATTGATTACGTACGGTTCTTTGACATACTTTTTTTGATTAAATATATGTTTTCAGGGGTAATAATGGACAATTAATTTAAGATAACTATACCTCCTCCCTTCCTTATTCTACAATTTGGTTAAGGTGACATTTATACTCTTATTCATCACCTTTCTTACCATATAAAATATGTTTTTTAGCCCTTTTTGAAACTCGGATATATTTATAAGTAGTAGGAAATTTTTCTACTCAAAATACCTAAGTAGACATTTGTCCTCTTTGTTAGAGAAATTATTTCTTCTCCTAACTATTGACTAATTCAAGGATTTTGTTTACTAATTAATCATAATAACGAGTCGCATCTTGTATTGGGATTGATGCACCCAATTAATACTAATGAAATTTAAAAAATACTATGCTACAGAAGAATTTGCAAGACTAGCAAATAAGGACAAAAGGACCATTAAAAGATTAAAGAAGAAATTAATAACTAAAAACCCTAACACTAATTTGGTTATAGCTGGAAGACCTGATAAATATCACCATAGCCTGCTCAAGAAGTTTCTTTCTCCTTCTATCTACAATATTATAATGAATAATAAAAGTTTATTAAATACTATTAGGTGTTTAAGTAAAACGGATACTTTAGAATATAAGTTATTTAAAATGCCTTGGAAATGGTGGTGCACTGTTTCATATGCTAATGAGTTACATAGTAATGCTTGTAGAGACACAATGAATAAATTGTATGATTATATAGAATCTAAATATGGTAATAAAAGTGAATTAAGAATGTTTTACACAACAGAATCATTTTCATGTAGGGATGAAGGGCATCACAATCATTTTGTTTTGGATGTTAGCGAAGAAAAATATCACTACTCTATTAAGAAAGATATAGAAAAATTTCTGGAAGGTAATAGAATCTATATTGAAAAGTATGATGAATTAAAACCTTGTATATTTTATTGTGGTAAAGAAGGGTTATACGGAACGGATTGGGATATTTTGGGGAATAACTTAAAACAAAATGGTGTAGATTATGACTAAAATTAAAGTTACTAAAAGACAATTCAAGCTTCTTCTTCATAATATGCATTGGCTTAAACATGGTCTGACATTGCATTCAAAGGCTAAATTGCTAAAACAGATATTAAATTAATTGGTACTTGAAAAATATTTTAATTAAATTATTCTCAATAAAAAAGATAAATATTTAAATTTAATTATAAAAAAATTCACTTTTTTTAAAAATAATTCAAATTTGACTTGACCGTCTTAAAAAATATTACTATTATCGCTTAAGTTGAGTTTAAGACAATTCTTACCTCAACATTCCACATAAGTTTTATCATCCGGATTTTATAAAGACTTATTTGTGACTGTAGTTATACTATATGTGACTAGCCATTCCTATGACTAATTTCTAAGTATTACTTGATGTCACGTCGAGCTTGTATAGCATAAAAGTTTAGCATCGCAAGAGACGTTAAAAGAATAAGCCAACTATAAATATTTAGTAGGCCATAGGTAATTCACGATAATGTGTTATGTATAAGTAAATGCGATAAAATTTTAAATAAAAAAGGAATTAAATATTCAAAAGAAGAAGTAGAGATATTAAGAAAAGTATTAAACAAAATGGCTGAAAGTCAGCTGAAAAAATAAAATTTATTAAAAAAAAAGAAATATGAAAGTAATTATATACACAAGAGTAAGTACAGATGAACAAGCGAATAAAGGTCATGGTAGAGATTACCAACTGGAGGTTTTAAGAAGGCATTGTGATATAAATAATTATAAAATAATTGAAGAATTTACGGAAGACTATTCTGCCAAAGATTTTAATCGTCCTAAATGGAAAGAACTAGAGTCTTATGTTAAAGCAAATCGTAAATCAATTGACAAAATAATATTTACCAAATGGGATAGATTTTCTAGAAATATGGAAGAAGCTTTAGCTAAAATAAGAACATTTGATAAATGGGGTATTGAAATAAACGCCGTTGAGCAAATGTTGGATTTAACAAATCCTGATAATAAAATGATGTTATCAATATATCTTGTGTCTCCGGAAATTGAGAATGATAAGATATCAAAACGAACAATAAATGGAATGTATAAGGCAGCCAAAGAAGGTGCTTGGGTAGGCCGTGTACCATATGGGTTTGCTAGATGTTGGTTTGATAAGTATGCGTCCTTAGCTCCTAATAATGACTCATATTTGGTGAAGGAAATTTTTGAAGAAGTATCATTAGGTGTTAATTCCATAGAGCAATTAAGGAAAGATTATAAGAATCGTGGATATAATAGGTGTAAACAATCTTTTTATAATATGTTAAGAAATAGGGTTTATACTGGAATGACTAAAGTTCCTCAATTTGAAAAGGATGATACATATTGGATTGATGGATTGCATGAAGCTATTGTCGATGAAAAAACTTTTAATAAGGTTCAAAATATATTTAAGAGCAAGAAGAAAAACTCAAAATTTCCTAATAAGAAAAACGAAAACTTACCATTAAGAGGTTTTTTAGAATGTAAATCATGTGGAGGTACCTTAACTGGTAGTCCATCAAAAGGAAACGGAGGGGTATATTATTATTACCATTGTAGAAGTGGATGTAAGAATCGTATTAGGTCTGAAAAGGCACATGAAATGTTCAAAAATGATGTGCTAAAAGATATTTCTGTTAACGATAATGTATTGGCGTTATATAGAGAAATATTGATTGATGTACAACGTAAAAAACGGTACTGTAAATTAAACAATAAAGTTCAAGTTGAGAATAAAATAGTGGGTATGCAGAATAATTTGGAAGCAGCTGAGGACAAACTAATAAATGGGGATATTGATTCATGTACTTTTAAAAGAATCTCTACACGATACAATAATAATTTAAGGGATTTAAAAGCGCAATTACAAGCTATTAAGGATATGCATGAAGTATCCACCAAAATGATTGATAAAGCTTGTAAAACCTTAAGGGAAATACCCCAGCTTTTTGACGATAGTAGTTATGAACAAAAGACTAGTTTACTTGGTTTGATGTTTCCAGAAAAATTGATTATTTCTAAAAAAGAATGTCGAACCAAACAACAAAACATAGTTATAGAACTTTTAACTAGAGTTAACAAGGCTTCGCAAGGATTAGACAAAAAGAAAGCCATCAGAAATGATGGCTTGTCTAATTATGCTCCCCCTCTTGGGCTCGAACCAAGGACCCTTTGATTAACAGTCAAATGCTCTAACCAACTGAGCTAAGGAGGAATTTATTTCTGCAAATATAGAGCGTTTTTCTCTTTTTGCGAGTGCAAATATATACTATTTTTTATATCTCGAAAAGATTTTTTCGATTTTTTAGAATTATTTTTCCTCTATTGGATAAAATAAGGGATATCATCATGTAAAAATGGCATTTTGTTCAAGAATGATTACAATTCAAAAACCTCCGACTAATTATTTTTAACTGAAGGTTTATATAAGATCATATCCCCTAATTAAAGATTGCCTACCTCTTATTTTTTTAGGAAATAAAATCTCTTAGTATAAAATAGGTGTTGTAGGGTAAGGGATAGGAAAGTGCCCCGGTCTTGTACAACCATTTTGAGATCCATCATCATATACACTTGTTGTATATGGTTCTGTTCCACCGTTAATATGCTTAACTTCTATACTTGTTAACTCGGTTACATTTGTTGAATTTTTCATCTTTTAATTGATTTACTGTTTATATTATCTTACTAGGTTTACCGCTTTGCGGATAACTGGTGTAAATCTAATGCTGGTTGATCTCAAATGCTGAGACGCTGTTAAAAAATGAAGGTGTAGTTAAATAATTTATGATACAGGCACACGTTAAATTAAATTTTAAATAGCAATCTCGGGATTTGAGACATTGCCATTCTACTTTAGCACCATGAGAAATGATAGTGCGCAATGTGATTTTTCAGAAAAAATAATGTTTAATAATAAAAATAAATTTTATGAAAGATGTAAAAGATTTTGGAGTACAAGAATTGAATTTTAATGAAACCAAAAATGCAAATGGTGGTTTCTGGGTAGAACTGTGGGGTGGAATTAATTTTGCAAGATTAAACAGTAGCAGTGTTCTTAGTTGGGATGATGGAGCTATCGGATACTCTTAGTCGTTAGAAAACAAAGTGATGTAAAAAAGCTATTTCCTATAAAATGGAAATAGCTTTTTTTAATTTTTATAGAATCAAATTATAGAAGCTTTGTTGAAAGTTCTATTTTTTTGATGAATAGTTATTATTTAAAAATTGCCCTATAAATGTCATTACCGTTAGCAAATAATAATAATGCAATTAATAGAATAAACCCTGCTAGTTGAGCATACTCCATAAATTTGTCATTTGGTTTTCTACCCGCAATAATTTCATACAATAAAAACATTACATGACCACCATCTAATGCAGGAATAGGTAAAATGTTCATAAAGGCTAATATAATCGAAATAAAAGCAGTTGTGCCCCAAAAAGCTCTCCAGTTCCATGCGTCTGGGAATAGATTTCCTATGGCTCCAAATCCTCCTACCTGACTAGCTCCCTTTTTTGTAAAAACATATTTAAATTGAGCAATATAATCGTGCAATGTCCAGTATCCAAAATCAAAACCTTTGGTAATACTCGCTCCAAAAGAATATTGTTTTTCCTGAATTTTATATCCATTCCTAACAACAATTCCTATGAGCCCATCTTCATTGGGAGTTATCGAAGTTGTATGAGTTTCTCCATTTCTTGAATAATCTATAGAGATTGTTTTTCCTTTATTTTCTTGGATTGTTTTTCTAAACTCGTGCCAATATTGTATTGGTTTTCCTTCTACCTGTGTTATTTTATCTCCTTTTTTAAATCCAGCTTTAACAGCAACATCAAGATATGTACTATCTACAATGGGCTTATTAATAGGAGAGAAAGGCCTTAATACACCAGATTCAAACATTGTAGTACCAATATTTTCAGGAATTTGAATAGTTTCTTCACTTCCGTTTTGATGTAAAACACTAATATTTTTTACATCTCGCATGAATAAGTGATGGTTAATTTGGGTAACATCTTCAAGAGGTTTGCCATTAACACTCATGATGCGATCCCCGTCTTCAAACCCCATTTTTTTAAATGAGTCTTCGATGGCAAATCCATTTGGCATATCATCAAAACCTACATGATTAGTTCCCCAAGTGAATATTATTGCCATATAAATCAAAAACCCAAGAATGATATTAACAGTAACACCACCGAGCATAATAATCAATCGTTGCCAAGCTGGTTTAGATCTAAATTCCCAAGGTTTAGGAGGACCAGCCATTTGCTCTTTATCCATACTCTCATCTATCATACCAGCTATCTTTACATAACCTCCTAGAGGCAGCCAGCCAATACCATATACGGTTTCCCCTATTTTTTTCTTGAATAATGAAAATTTTACATCAAAGAATAAGTAAAATTTCTCTACTCTCGTTTTAAATAGTTTAGCAGGAATAAAGTGTCCTAATTCGTGTAAAACGATTAGAATAGATAAACTTAATAGTAATTGTATAGCTTTTACAAAAAATGGACTCATAGGTCGTTCTTCAAAATTAAATCACGCAAAAGTAACCTTTTAGAAGGGTATATAAAAAAAATCTGCTATGCAGTTAGGTATATTTAGTATTTTTTTAATGAAAAACAATGTTTTAATAAAGTAGAATCCTTGTAATTTTGCAGCATAATAATTCGCAATGCTTCAGTTTTTCTCTAAATACAAATTTTTTGCAGTTGTACTTTTTGTATTATCAGCTATTATAATTTCTATTATCTATTCTATTCTTAAGCCCAATAAGGTTTTGCCTGTGTATGAACCGGATATGGTAAATGCAGAATTAGTGGATAGTACAGTGCAATACATTCGCAAGTATCATAAAATTGCAGATTTTAAACTTACCAATCAAAACGGAGAAGAGATCACTCAACAAAATTATGAGAATAAGATTTATGTTGCCGATTTTTTCTTTACAACTTGCCAAACCATTTGTCCGATTATGACAGGACATATGAAAGAAATACAAGAACGATTAAAGGATGATAATGAGGTTTTGCTGCTTTCTCATTCTGTTACACCCCAGATTGATAGTGTAGCCAGATTAAAAAAATATGCTATAGAGAAAGGAGTAAATGATGCAAAATGGAATTTGGTTACCGGTGATAAAAAACAGATCTATGATCTTGCTAGAAAATCCTATTTGGCAGCCAAATCAGATGGCGATGGAGGAGCTTATGACATGGTACACACAGAAAATTTTGTTCTTGTAGATAAAAAGAAACGAATTCGTGGATTTTATGACGGGACTAATCCAGAAGATATTGATAAGCTGATTGAAGATATAGCTGTTCTGAAAAATGAAACTAAGTAAAATTATACACTTCATATTTTTGGATTATTGTATTTTGAAAAATTTAGCTTTTTCGATAAGATTATTTACATTACTTTTGCCTTGTTTAAAATTAATCTAAATAAACATTTGAAGACTACAATTGCTACTCTCAAAAGAGGTCAACGTGCATTGATAAAAGAAATCATGTCTGATGTTATTCCACTTAAATTATTAGAAATGGGATGCTTGCCAGGAAATGAGGTCGAATTATTGCAGACAGCTCCTTTTCAATGCCCAATGTATCTTAATATAAATGGTAGTCATCTTGCGATCCGTAAAGAAATTGCAGCCCAGATAGAAGTTCAAATTATTTAGTAGCAATTCTTTTTTATGGCTAAGCAAATTAAAGTTTCACTTATTGGAAATCCAAATACCGGAAAAACATCTGTTTTTAATTTGCTTACTGGCCTTAATCAGCAAGTAGGTAATTACCCTGGTATTACTGTAGAGAAAAAAGAAGGAATATGTAAACTATCTCGAGGTGTAAAAGCTCATATTTTAGATTTACCAGGGACCTATAGTCTAAATGCGTCTTCTCTGGATGAAAATGTAGTTATAGAACTCCTTCTAAATAAAAAGGATAAAGATTTTCCAGATGTTGCTGTTGTAGTAAGTGATGTAGAAAATCTAAAACGAAATTTACTGCTGTTTACACAAATTAAAGATCTTGAAATCCCTACGATTTTGGTGATTAATATGGCAGATCGAATGAGTAGAAAAGGAATTTCACTAGATATTCCGCTATTAGAAAAAGAACTAAATACCAAAATAGCTTTAGTAAGTGCCAGAAAAAGTCAAGGAATTGATGAGCTTAAAAAACTTATAGAATCATACTCTACATTACCCAAAACATCCTGCTTAAATGCCCTATCTTTTGCTCCAGAGTATTTTGACAGATTACAAAAAGCATTTCCTAATCAATCCTTGTATAAACTTTGGTTAGTTATTACTCAGGATGTAAACTTTAGGAAATTTGATAAACAAGACTTGGATATTGCTCCTGATTTTAAAATCAAATCAGAAAGTGAACTCAAAAGACTACAGCAAAAAGAAACCATTAAAAGATATCAGTTTATTAATAATGTCCTTAAACAAGGGCTTACAATAGATGAAAAAGCTGCTACTGGAATGCGAGCTAGACTCGATAGAGTGCTTACTCATAAATTCTGGGGATATTTTATTTTCTTTGCGATATTAATGTTGATCTTTCAAGCGATATATGATTGGTCTTCATATCCAATGGATTTAATCGATGAAGCTTTTGCGTGGCTTAGCGAAGCTGCAAAGTCAGCATTACCATCGGGTCCATTTGTAGATCTTATTACAGAAGGTATCATTCCGGGATTAGGGGGGATTGTTATTTTTATTCCTCAGATTGCATTTTTATTTCTTTTTATTTCAATTTTAGAAGAAAGTGGCTACATGAGTCGTGTAGTTTTTCTTATGGATAGAGTAATGCGTCGCTTTGGATTAAGTGGTAAAAGTGTAGTGCCATTAGTTTCTGGGACAGCGTGTGCAATTCCTGCAGTAATGGCAACTAGAAATATAGAGAATTGGAAAGAGCGATTAATTACTATTCTTGTTGTTCCTTTTACAACGTGTTCGGCAAGATTACCGGTATATTTAATTATTATAGCATTGGTTATTCCAGATGAAAAGGTAGGTTGGATATTCAGTTATCAAAGTCTTACCTTAATGCTTTTATATTTTATTGGTTTTGGGTCTGCCGTTGGGTCTGCCTGGTTGCTCAATAAGTTGCTTAAGATAAAAAGCAAATCTTATTTTGTTATCGAAATGCCTGGCTATAAAGTGCCTTTGTTTAAAAACGTTGCTATTAATGTAATTGAAAAAACTAAGGCTTTTGTTTTTGGAGCTGGAAAAATCATTTTGGCAATTTCAATTATTTTATGGGTATTGGCTAGTTTTGGACCCAATGAAAATTTTAGTAAAGCCGAAGAAATTGTGACAGCACAATTTCCTGATGTTTCTCAGGAAGAACTAGATCAAAAAATAGCATCACATAAGCTCGAATATTCTTTTATTGGATATGCTGGTAAGGCAATTGAACCCGTGGTAGCACCATTGGGGTATGATTGGAAAATAGGAATAGGGATTATTAGCTCATTTGCCGCAAGAGAAGTATTTGTAGGAACATTGGCAACCATTTATAGTGTAGGGAGTGATGAAGAAGAAACCATAAAAAATAGAATGGCAGCAGAGGTTCACCCTGTAACGGGTAGGCCCTTGTTTAATTTGGCTAGTGGAATCTCTTTATTATTATTTTATGCGTTTGCAATGCAATGTATGAGTACGTTAGCTATTGTAAAACGCGAGACTAATAGTTGGAAATGGCCAATGGCTCAACTTATATTGATGAGTGCTTTAGCATATAGCATTGCATTGATTGTGTACCAAATTTTAAAATAAAAAAATAAGTTTCAGTATCTTTATACGACTTTATAGGTATTATGAATATTCTTATCCAAAATGTAGCGGTGATTTTAGTTTTTGCAGGAGCAATAGGATTTTTAATTAAAAAGTTCTTTTGGAAACCTTCATTGTCTTCTGTAAAGAAAAAATCATCAAACTCTTGTGGGAGTTCTGGGTGTGGCTGCCATTAATCTTTTAGTTTTTTTATCCATTTTAGAGGTCCGCTACTAATTAAATACACACCAACAAAAATCAAAACACAACATAAAAGTTTAGGAAGTGTTATATCTCCCTGGTATTGACTGTTTACTACAAAATATGATACGACAGCTACAAGAATCATAGCAACCGCGGGTTGAACATAAATATAACTACTGGAAACGGTAGGTTTTACAAATTGTAAGGCAAACATATTGAGTAAATAGGCAAAAAAAGTAGGGCCAATCACTACATAAGTCAATGAGATCCAGCTAGAGGCATCAAAAGATTGAAAATCTGTATGGATTAATTTTTGGATACAAAAAGGGAACATAAATATAAAGCCAAACAAAAAAGTCCATACAATTACGGTAATCGGTTTATATTTTGACATAAGAGGTTTTACAATGACTAAATAAAATGCAAAAGCCAGTGCATTAATGCTAACAAAGATATTTCCTAATAAAGAACCTGTTCCAAGACCAGAATTACCTAAATAAATTAATAGAACCGCTCCAGCTCCGCCAATGGATATACCTAGAATGCGTTGTAGTGTCAAAGGTTCTTTAAGTAAAAAATAACTAATAATCACAGTAAAAATTGGCATTGCAGTAATGATAATTGCAGCGTCTACAGGAGAAGTAAGGCTCAATCCATTCATAGAAAAGAACTGATTAGTAGCAACACCTAATAAACCACATAGTGCCAGACGAGCTATATCTTTTCTTTCTACTTTTTCTTTTACAAAATACTTTAAAACAAAAAATAGAATGCCAGCTCCACTAATTCTTAGAAAAACCAATGCAGATGCTTCAATTTTATTTGGCATTAACCCTTTGGCAATAAGATAGTTTGCCCCATAAATCATATTTACACTCAATAAAGCTATGTGTGCTTTGGTTTTATTGGAAATCATCAGGCAAAGAAAAGGAAACTTAATGAAACTATATTTCAAAAAGTTTGAAAACGTACTTTAAAATAGTAAGTGAATTAATTTGGTTACAGAAATGAATATACCTGATGTTGATTTATTTAGAAAGTAATGCTTTAGTTAATAAGTAATTCTAATTGATAATCAGAAGGGTTAATAGCATCATTTGCTGAAGGGTAAGGACTGATATTATACCCATATATTCTTTTCTGTTCAATGTTTAGTATTTCTACAATATGATCTGGATTTATATTTTGAGGACCAAAAATAAGTTCCTGTTCTTCTAACAAAACATCTTTTTCATAAAGGGCAATACTTATTTTTACTTCTCCAGGCCAGATACAATTAATATCAGTAGGACATCGGGAATCCTCTATTACTTTGATAAACTTGATACTTTTAGAACTAAAACTGATGCTATTTCCAACATTAAGTTTTGTGATGATTTTAGGTGTATTGGATTGAGCTAAATCTTGTGCTGTAATCAAAACAAGAGGAGTAATGAATAAAAGAAGAGTTAGTAGTGGTTTCATTGTGATATAACAGAAGTTAAATATATACAAAAAACGCTTTAAAATCCAATGAAATATCAGCAAATTGTTCAATTTTGAATATCCATTTATGGCATATGATGAATAAAAAAAGTGCTCTCATTATTGGTTCTGGCATTGCTGGTTTGGCAACCGCAGTACGTCTAAAAAATCAAGGTTTTGATGTTCAGGTTTTTGAAATCAACAAAACCCCTGGAGGTAAATTAACTGAAATTAGTGAAAATGGTTATCGTTTTGATTGTGGTCCATCTTTGTTTACTATGCCACAAATGATAGAGGAGCTTTTTACAGTTTCTAAAAAACAGAGATCAGATTATTTTGAGTACGAAAGGAAAGAAATTATTTGTAATTACTTTTATGAAGATAATACTCGTTTTACAGCGTTTGCCGATAAAGAAAAATTTGCTGAAAAAGCTGCAATGACTTTTGATGTTGATGCTATTGATATTATTAATTATTTTGAAAAGAGCAAGAAGAAATATGACCTGACTACTTCTCTGTTTTTAGAAAAATCATTACATAAATTATCAACTTATCTATCCATAGATACATTAAAAGCGATAGCAGGAATTAGCACATTAGAGATTAATACTTCATTGCATAAGGTGAATACAAAAAGGTTTAAAGATCCTAAGTTAATTCAACTTTTTGATCGATTTGCTACCTATAATGGATCTTCTCCTTATCGAACTCCAGGAATTATGTCGATGATTCCGCATTTAGAACAACATTATGGCACTTTTTTTCCTAAAGGGGGAATGTACAGTATTGCAAGAAGTTTATATAGATTAGCATTAGATCTAGGAGTGCGTTTCCATTTTGGAGAAAAGGTTGAGCAAATTATTGTTAAGAATAATAACGTAGAAGGTGTTCTTGTAAATGATAAAGAAATTAAGGCAGATGTTGTGATTTCTAATATGGATATTGTATCAACATATAGTAAACTTCTTCCTAATCAAAAACCTCCAGGAAAAATTTTGAAACAACAAAGATCCAGCTCTGCATTAATTTTTTACTGGGGTATCCGTAGGATTTGTTCAGAACTCGATTTACACAATATATTTTTTTCTAATGATTATAAAAAAGAATTCGAATTTATATTCGATAAAAAGCAGGTCACAGATGACCCAACAATATATATAAATATCAGTTCCAAAAACGAATGGCAAGATGCTCCTCAAGGCTGCGAAAACTGGTTTGTAATGATTAATGTACCAGGTAATGAAGGGCAAGATTGGGATAATATTATTGCAAAATCAAGAGGAAATATAACAAAAAAAATATCTCGTATTCTGGGAGTTGATATAAAAAATTTAATAGAATTTGAAGAAATTCTGGACCCAAGAACAATAGAAAGTAAAACGCAATCATACCAAGGTTCATTATATGGATCATCTAGTAATAATAAGTATGCAGCTTTTTTAAGACATCCTAATTTTTCTCGAAGTATTAGAAATCTATATTTCTGTGGAGGAAGTGTACACCCTGGCGGAGGCATTCCGTTATGTTTACTATCAGGAAAAATAGTTTCAGAGTTGATTCAAAACGATAATAGATTATAAACACAAATGAATTCGGATAAAAAAAGACAATTTTTCATAATAGCCATTATTTGGATATTTAATATTTCGGGAATTATAGGCATTCTAATAGGTTATGAAGATTGGTTTTTACCTTTGACGCCATTACACCTTTTAATTTATTTGTTTTTGATCCTTTGGGATACTAATTTCAATCGCACTTTGATTTTAGCATTAATGATTCCTTTTGGTATTGGAATGATTACAGAGTATCTAGGTGTGAATTATGATTTAATCTTTGGAAACTATGAGTACGGAAAAAACTTGGGCTATAAGATTTGTGGAGTGCCTTTAATCATTGGTGTAAATTGGGTGATTTTAACCTATAGTTCTGCTGCTATAGCTCAAAAGGTGCATGATAACCTATTCATTACTTCTGCAATTGGAGCTGTTTTAATGGTTGGCTTAGATACTTGTATCGAAATGTCTGCCCCTCGATTTGATTTTTGGGAATTTGAAGGTGGGGTAATTCCGTTACAAAATTATATTGGCTGGCTGTTTACAGGATTTGTCGCACATGTTTTTTTACAAAAAATTATAAAAGCTTTTCATTTCAAAATTTCACTACATATTTTTATCGCTATATTGGTCTTTTTTACCATCTTTTTATTTGTTTAGATGCAAAAATACGATTACATCATTGCAGGTTCAGGTGCTTCAGGGTTGATGCTGGCATATCATATGGTCTTAGATCCTTTTTTTGATGAGAAGGAGATTCTACTTATTGATAAAGAAATAAAGAATAAGAATGATCGTACCTGGTGTTTTTGGGAACAAGGTGAAGGGATTTGGGATACCATCATAAGTAAAAAGTGGAATAAAATTTACTTCGGAAGTGAAACGTTTTCGTCTGAAACAAATATTTCTCCTTATCAATATAAATTGATCAGAAGTAAAGATTTTTACAGTTTTGTTTTAAAAACTTTAGAACAAAAGCCAAATATTACGATTACTCAGGAAAAAATTACTTCTTTAACCGATGAAGGAAGTATTGTAAAAGTTGAAACAAATCAAAGTATCTACCTTGGAGATAAAGTTTTTAATAGTATACTACTATCCCGAGAATATGAGAGTCAGAAAAAATACCCAGTTTTAAACCAGCATTTTGTGGGATGGTTTGTCAAAACTTCAGAACCTGTATTTGATTGTACTACTGCTACTTTTATGGATTTTACGGTAGCTCAGAAAGAGAATACTCGGTTTATGTATGTATTACCCATTTCTAAAACTGAAGCATTGTTTGAATATACTTTGTTTTCAGAAGATCTTTTGGAAGAACAAGAATATGAAGATGAAATTATAAAGTACTTAGAAGAAAAAGGGATCATTTCATATGAAATCACCGAAAAAGAAAAAGGATGTATCCCGATGACATGTTATAAATTTGAAAAACATAATTCTAAAAATATTATACATATAGGTACTGCCGGTGGGTGGACAAAACCTAGTACAGGATATACATTTAATTTGACATCAAAAAAGGTTCGCGAGCTTACTAAATTCCTTAAAAACAATACAGAATTATCAAAATTTGGTAGGAAGACTAAGTTTTGGTACTATGATTTATTATTTATCGATCTATTATTTCAACAAAATCATATAGGTGCTTCCTTGTTTTCAAGATTATTTGAAAAGAATAAAGTAATCAAGATTTTAAAGTTTTTGGATGAAGAGACTTCATTGTTAGAAGATATTAAAATTACAACAAGTCTTCCGGCAGGAAAATTTTTGAAAATGGTATGGGGTAGAGTTTTTTAAATCAGATTTCTTCTGATTCTGTAAACTTTTCAGTTTTAGTATTCAAAATGTATAAAATCTTTTGAAGCCGTATTTTTAATATATTACCAATTCATTAATTTTTTTAACCCTTCTTTTCTTGATTTTGATAACTTCAATTTGTCTCCATTTTTTAACGTCATTATATAATCCCCACTAAAAAAAGGTTCAATTTGCTTAATTTCATTAATGTTGACTATGTTTGAACGATGACATCTAAAGAATATTTCTGGGTTGAGTTCACTTTCAAGACGATTAAGAGTATCTCTGATCAAATGCTGAGTGCCGTTGTTTAAAAATACATTAATATATTGATTCTCTGCTTTTAAATAAATCACTTTATCGATTTCTAAAAAATAAACTCGATTAGCCAACTTAACAGAAATACGTTTGATATACATTGCTTTTTTATTGGCATTCGTTTTTTGAAGTAATGCATCTAATTTGAAGTTGAGGTCTTCGTTTGTTTTGAGCTCAATCTGTTTTTTTGCTTTATGAAGAGCTGCATAAAAACGTTCGTCATCAAAAGGTTTTAGTAGATAGTCAATAGCGTTTACTTCAAATGCATGTATTGCGTATTGATCATAGGCAGTAATAAATACATAAACAGGGGCAAAGTATGGGCGTACTGCGCTTATTACATCAAAACCGGATATCTCGGGCATTTGAATATCGAGAAAAACCAAATCGGGTTTTTGTTCTATAATAGCCTCAATGGCTGTTTTTCCATTAGTGCAAGAATCAATTAATATATAATCATCTTGCTCATCAAGCAAAATCTTTAAATTTTCCAGAGCTTCGGGTTCATCATCTATGGCGATTACTTTTATTTGCATTTATTTGATTTGATATGGAATGTTTAATTTGACTAACACTCCATTTTTAATATTCAAAAACTTAATAATGTACTGATCTTGATATAGTTGACTGAGCCGTTCTATAGTGTTTGCTAATCCAATTCCTTCTACTTTGAAGACATTAAAGTTTTCTGATAATGGGGGGCCATCATTATACATTTCTATGCATAATTGATCTCCCTTTTTTTTAATATCAATACTCAGTATACTCGCATCTACCTTTTTTGATAATCCGTGATAGATACTATTTTCAATTAAAGGTTGTAATAAAAAAGAGGGTATTAATGTCTCAGATAAATCATCACCAACCTCTATTTGAACGTTCATTTTATTTTTAAATCTCTTCTCTTCTAAAGCGATATACTTTTTGATGAACTCAAGTTCTGATGTTAGTTTTATGAATTGTTCTTCATTTTGACTTAATACGATCCTTAATAAATCACCCATTTCTGATAACATCGAAATGGATTTTTTCTTTTCGTCTTGTCTTACTAGAGAAGAAATTGTATGTAATGTATTAAAAAGAAAATGTGGATGTAACTGCATTTTAAGAGCCATTAGTCGGGATTTTGTAAGACGGGAATCTAATTGAGCTGCCTTTAAATTACTTTCTCTAAATTTTTGATAATATTCGACGGCATAACTCCCAAGCATTAATGCCCAATATGTCAGAAAATACCATTCAAACTGAGAGAACAAAAGACCAATGAATAAAGTAGCGATTGGTTGTCCCTGAAAACCAGGTATGGGACTTAATTTGATGATTATCACATACAATAATAGGTGGAAACAAACAATCATGATGCTGATTGGTAAGTGTAATAAAACCCCTAGATAATAATTGTGTTTATGAATTGGGACTTTATGAGAGAGGTAAAAAATAAAAGGAATCCAACACCCCCAAAAAAGCCAGGTAGTAGTCTTTATACATAGAATCCAAAAAAATGATATTGATTGTCCATTTAAATCGGATTTAATATAAAGCATAATAGAAGAGATTATTGCCATTGCGATTAGGCATAGAATAATCTCTCCTTTACTTAAATAGAATCTTCTTTTCATTAGTTTGATACCACATCTTTTGAAAGAAAAATCTCAAAAGATCACTTTATGTTCTCTAATTTATTTTAAATAATCTAAATAAGCGAGTTCATTAATGATTTTCCAGTTTCCATTTGTGTTAATTAAAGAAAAGTATAGATTGAATATGGCTTTTTTACCGGTCTCCTTTACTTTGACTATAGCGCTTAAGTTACCCTGCACATCTATAGATATAAACTCTATTAATTTTACTTCTCCTCCAAATTTTTTCTGCTTATAGAAGTTAAGCATGGTTGCTCTATCTAATACAGTGACTCCTTTTTTAGCATCATTTACAACAATTCTAAAATCATCATGTAATACTGAACTCATTTTTGAAATATCTCTTGTCGCAGAACCATCTAGATGTTCCTGAACTACGTTCTTGATATCGCCGATAGGATCATCAGAAATAGGGATGGACAAATTCTTAATTTCAGATGTTTTAAAAGGAATGGAAACTGAAAATCCTTTGTTAAAACTTCCGATTAAAATAAACAATAGCATTAATTTTTTCATAGAATGAAGGTTTTTAAAAAGGAGTCTAGAACTGATTATAATTCTATCTCTTTTTGATTAAATAATGCTTAAATGAACAGCAATACTCTCTAATTTTAATAGTGTATTTTGCGAATGGTAGAAAAAATGTTGTGAATACTACGAGTTTTAAGATAAACTCATGTCTATGCAGAGTATAAACCAAAGAAATTAAACAATCCCTCGTTCTTTTTTGATTTGGTCATAGGCTTTTTGTACCTCTCTAAATTTATCTTCGGCACCTTTGATGTGTATTTCATCCATATGCTGTATTTTATCTGGATGATATTTTTTGGCCATTGTTCTAAATGCTTTTTTTACTTCGGCATCTGTTGCCGATTTTTCAATTTCGAGAATCTTATATGCATGATCTCCAGTTTTAAAAAACATGGCTTTAATACTTTCAAAATCTTTAAAATTGATTCTTAGAAAGCCTGCAATTTTGCCAATTTCACTAGCTTCAGAATCACTTACTATACCATCTGCATTTGCAATTCCGAACAAAAAATGAAGAATTTGTAGCCTAGAGGGGTATCGGGTATGTTGATTAATATACATGCAAATACGTTGTGCAGAGATTTGCCTGCTTTTAATGATTTCATTAAACGATCTAAAAGTAGCATTTGCATGTTCTTTTCCATAAGCACTTACAAAGTATCGACGAACATAATCTAGCTCGGTTTGATTTACTTTGCCATCTGCTTTAATAACAATTGAAGAAAGGGATAATAAATTAAGTTCAAAATCTGCAGGAGTAATTTTTTGCTGTTGCGAAAATACAGTTTTGAACCCTCTGCCATTTTTACCAGAGGTAGTATCCAAGAGGCTTCCTAGGATAAAACCAAGAATTGCTCCCGGAAATCTAAAAAACACGGCTCCTAATATAGCAGCAAACCATTTAATCATTCAAATTTTTTTTGGGTTGTAAAGATAACTGAAATTATTTTTTAATATATTTTGTTCTATAGTATATTAGACAATAAGATACAATATTTGTTACGGGATCGTTGTAAATAAAATAGAATTATGTTGTGAGATGATATATTTCTACGACTACTTGTCAGTTACTTTTATATGGTACATAATTTGTACCTTTGTATAAAATTGTAGTACGAAAAAAAACAGAAATATGTATCCACCAGAGTTAGTAAAACCAATGCGTGAAGATCTTACCAATATTGGTTTTGAAGAATTACATACAGGAGAAGCAGTAGAAGCAGCAATAGCAAAAGAAGGAACTACGTTGGTAGTTGTTAATTCGGTATGCGGTTGCGCTGCGGCAAATGCACGCCCGGGAGCAAAGGCTTCTTTAGATAATAATAAAAAACCAGACAATTTGGTAACCGTTTTTGCAGGAGTAGACAGAGAAGCAACGGATAAGGCGCGTGGATTTATGATCCCGTTTCCTCCATCATCTCCTTCTATGGCTTTATTTAGAAACGGGGAGTTAGTTCATATGCTAGAGCGTCACCATATAGAAGGGCGACCTGCAGAAATGATCGCAGAAAATCTTAAAGATGCATATAACGAACATTGCTAAAATGTAAGTAGCGTATATGCTAAAAAAAGAGTTCTAAACCGTTTGTTGTTACAGGCGGTTTTTATTTTAGTAAAACTATTGGTTTACTTGAAATAATGTAAGACCTTGCGAGACAATTACACAAGTCAAAATTTTAATAATTGAACAGAAGGGATGGAGGCAGTAAAAAGGATACTTAGTTATCCGCTTTCTATAATTTTCTATTTATCTTTTGGATTAACATTAGTAGTTTTTCAACCACTGCAGTGGCTTGGCAAAAAACTGGGCGGTAGATCGGGACACAGAGGGGTAGTAAATATCATGAATCTATGTTTATTACGATGTCTACACTTTTTGGGAGTAAGAATCAGTTTTAAGAATATTCATAAATTGCCAAAGGATCAATCTTTGATCATTGTTTCTAATCATCAAAGTATGTTTGATGTTCCTCTGATATCTTGGTATTTAAGAAAGCACAGACCAAAGTTTATTTCCAAGATTGAATTAGGGAAAGGAATTCCGAGTATATCGTTTAACCTAAGGCATGGAGGGCATGTTTTAATCGATAGAAAAAATCCTAAACAATCTATTCCGGCCTTATCTAAATTTGGAAAGTTTATCGCTGAGCATACATTTTCTGCAGTAATTTTTCCTGAAGGCACAAGAAGTAGAGATGGAAAACCAAAAGAATTTGCTCCTACAGGATTAAAAATTTTGTTTAAGAATGCACCTAATGCTTTAGTCGTACCTGTAACTATAAATAATAGTTGGAAACTAGTTCGATTTGGTAATTTTCCAATGGGCGTTGGAGTACATTTGACATTGGAGGTGCAAGAACCTCTTTCAATCGATAAAGAACCCGAAATATTACTCGAAAGAATTGAAGAAAGGGTTACTTTAGCAATTAGAACGTAACATACAACTATAATGGCTTTAGATAATATTAGACTAGAAGTAATGCAACTATTAGAGAAGAAAATAGAATCTTTTATAGATAAATTTTTGATTCCGATAGATAAGGTGTGGCAGCCAACAGATTTCTTACCAGATTCTCAGAATGAAGATACGTTTTTTGATGAAGTAAAAGAATTAAGAGAGTTGGCAAAAGAACTTCCTTATGATTTTTGGGTTGTTCTTGTAGGGGATACGATTACAGAAGAGGCTTTACCTACATATGAATCATGGTTAATGGATGTAGAAGGGATTAATCAGCATGAAGATGGTAAAGGAAATGGCTGGTCTCGTTGGGTACGTTACTGGACAAGTGAAGAAAATCGCCACGGAGATACACTGAATAAATACTTATACCTATCGGGTAGAGTAAACATGATTGAGGTAGAAAGAACAACTCAACATTTAATTAATGACGGATTTGATATTGGTACAGATAGAGATCCGTATAAGAATTTTGTATACACTAGTTTTCAGGAGTTAGCCACCAATATTTCTCATAGTCGGGTGGCAAAAATGGCAAGGGAGTACTCAAATAAATCACTAGCTAAAATGTGTAAAATTATCGCAGGTGATGAGATGCGTCATTATAACGCATATAGTGAGTTTGTAAAAAATATTTTTGAAGTTGACCCTAGTCAGATGATGATTGCTTTTAGCCATATGATGAAACATAAAATTGTAATGCCTGCACATTTTCTTAGAGAATCTGGAGACGCTATAGGTACTGCCTTTGAAGAATTCTCAAATGCTGCTCAACGTTTAGGAGTATATACTTCTCAAGATTATATCGATATCATGCAACGCTTAATTGATAAATGGGAAATTGATAAACTGGTAGATTTAACCGATGAAGCCGAGAAAGCACGGGATTTTGTGATGAAACTACCTGCTAGAATGCAACGAATTAGTGAGCGACTGGTAATCCCTGATGAGATTTTTGAATTTAAGTGGGTACAACCTGCAATAGTAAAATAGTAGATATAGGTATGATTGAAGATAAGATTGTATCTAAAACTATTGATTTTGTAAAAGAAAAACTTGTTGGAGCAGAGGGAGGACATGACTGGTTTCATATCCAAAGAGTGTATAATAATGCAAAGCTAATTGCTAAGGATGAAAATGTAGATCTTTTTGTGGTATCCTTAGGTGCATTGCTTCACGATATTGCAGATTCAAAATTTCATGATGGTGATGAAACTGTTGGGCCTAAAGTCGCATCAGATTTTTTAGAAAGCCTCAGCGTTGAAGAAAGTGTTGTTACTCATGTAATCAAAATTATAGAAAACATTTCCTTTAAAGGGGGTAACACAGATCAAAAATTTAAATCCCCAGAACTGGATGTTATTCAAGATGCGGATCGATTAGATGCCATAGGTGCTATCGGAATTGCAAGATGTTTTAATTATGGCGGGTTTAAAAACAGAGTTCTATATGATCCTGATATTTCTCCCAACCTTAATATGACGAAAGAAGAATACAAGTCTTCAACCTCTCCAACAATTAATCATTTTTATGAAAAACTATTCCTGCTTAAGGATAGAATGAATACTGAAGCCGGTAAAAAACTGGCTAATGAACGTCATCAATATATGGAAGGGTTTTTAGAACAGTTTTATAAAGAATGGGAGGGGCAAGTCTAAACCCTAACGGTATAAAATACTATATTACTCTGATTATGAAGTAATTGCTCTATCAGAAGAATATTGTTGTACATCATTAACTTTTATAAGAATCGATATTTCTTTTAACAAGGTGAAAGCACAAGAATATTGTATATGAACTAGAGTATGTTTACATAGAATAAAAAAAGAGGCTGGGTGCAACCCAACCTCTAACAAATTCAAAATATTTAATTATCTATTTTTAATTAAGGGTAGCAATAGGAGCAGTTGATCCTCCTTTGCTTACAGATCCATTTGTTCCTGTACTGTTACCTCTTAGTAATAGTATACCTGCTACATGTGGTGATGCCATAGATGTACCAGAGATTCTATTAAATTGACCGTTTAACCAAGTAGACCATACTGCGGTACCTGGAGCCCAACGATCTACACTTCTTCCAAAGTTTGAAGTACCTGCGGCTGCCCCTGAACGAGTCATGTTACCAACACACCAAGAGTTACCCGTACGTAATCTTTGTGGTGAGTAAAATTGGGTGTCATCATTGCTATTTCCTGCCGCCATAGCTCCAATCGCTCTTGCTTCAAGATTTCTAAAAGCATTATCAATGGCCTGAGAAGTAGCTCTATTACGGAATCCTACACTATAGTTCCAGGTATCTCCATTTCTTGCATTATTTGCTACATAGTCTACCCCAGCAAGAATACCAGCGGTACCACCACTTCCTGCAGCATTTAGTACTCTAACAGAAATTACAGTAGCCCCAAAAGCCACACCTACAACTCCAGAGCCATTATTTTTTGCAGCAACTGTTCCTGCTACGTGAGTTCCATGTCCATTTTGATCTTGCCATGATCCACCTACAAAGCTTCTGCTTCTGCCAGTATCAATAGTTAGATCACTATGTGGTGCTATACCACTATCGATAATCCAGCAGGTTCTACCACTACCGTTAGCTCTTCCTACTCTTTCTATACCCCAGGGTAAAAAATCTCCATTTGGAAGTTGAGAATCCTTAGTAGCATTTTTACCTTGTACTGTCGCAGGAAGCGTGCTTACAGGTTTTCCCATATCTATATCCAACTTATGAATATAATTAGGTTCTATATAAGCTACTTCAGGATCATTTTTAAGCATGTCTGCTTGTTTTTGAGATAGATTTTTAACAGCAAACCCTTGAATAGCATTAGTATAAGTTTGCTTTATATTATCCTCTGCTATCGCATATTTTGATAGCGTTTGCATGGATTTAGCTTTCATACCAGCACTTTTACCTAATAGAGACTCATCCTCTTTGTAAATTATAATATACTCTCCAGGTATTGCTTGATCTGCTCCTATATTGTCAGTAGTTTCTATTCCTGTTTCTATCTCAGTAATCTCATTTTCATCTTTTTCACAACTATAAAAGAGAAAAGAAAAGACCGTTATAGCACTTAAAATTTTTAGTTGAGTTTTCATTATTTTTCAAATTTTGTGTTAAAGTTTAATTTTAGTTTTAAATTAAAATGTTGAGCTCTCATTAAAATTTGTCGTTCAAAAGTAGAGATTAATTCTTACAAAAAAATACGGTAAAAACGTAACAAGCAGCTGGTTTCTAGGGAGTTATTTGCTTATAAATAAGTCAAAGTATATCTTAATTTTCAATAATGCAACATTGTTGCGTTATTGAGGATCAAGGAGTTGAACAGAAAAGAAAGACATCTAAAAGGAATAAAATTTAAGAAGGAAATTGACACAAAAAACCAAAAGTAATACAATTGAAGTTAACTGTATTTAACAGTTAATTAACTTTAGTTTAATATAATAACTAGCATTATTCAGAATAAATCCTTAGTAATTCTATAAATAAATCAATGTGTAATTAAAATTTAGCAATAGATGCTTTTTAATAAAAAGGGGTATTGCTCAATATCGAACAATACCCCTTTCTTTGGTTTGATAAGATGATGTTTTTCTAAAAATTCAATATTTTAAAGGGTTTTATCCATAAACCCTTGTCTTTGTTTCCGAACAACTTTAAAAATAAAATATTCTCACCAGTTAGATTCATTGTTGTTTGAAAACCTTAATACTTTTTTGTACTCCATTTTGTTCTATATGTAAAACATAAAAACCATCAAGTAACTTATGGGTGTCGATAGTAATAATATCTTTATCTAGCACATTTTTAGTTCGTTGGGTACGTCCATTTGTGCCAATAAGCTGTATAGAACGAACTGCTTTTTTAGACGTAATCCCTTTAATAGTTAGTTTATCGTTAAAAGGAATAGGAAATACTTTTATTCCATCAAAATCACTAAGATCTACAGCTGGAGGAGGAGTATTTAAAATCTTTTTACTAGCAAATCTGCCAGCATTTTGTGACGGAGTGTATCTTACTGTAAATTCTGCAACCGATGCCCATCTTTTGTCATCAACTTCAGAGAGTGCTCTAAAATAAATATAGCGACATCTGAAAGTGTCAAATTCTACAGTTTGTTTAAGTGTAGATTTTTGAAATGTTCCTGTTGATAACTGTTGCCAACTATTACCATCCCAACCAAATATAATATAGTCTTTTACCATTCCAGTTGTACCAGTCTGTCTTCCTTGATAAGAAAATCCGACTAAATCTCTTTGTTGACCGAGATCGATAGCTATAAAATGTGGGTGTGAAGTATTATCATCATACCAGTTACTATGCCAATATGTACTAGGATCTCCATCGGCAGCTTTTTCTTTTGAATGATCTGCATTACTAATTTCCTCGCTATTGGTGTCATAAACAGTGCAACCTTCGCAATTGTCGATGACATCTGGTGGAGTTACGATATCCTCTATAATTGCTTGAATAGTATTAGAATAACTTGAATAACTATCACTGTCATATGCTCTAACTCTATAAGTGTACGTGCCGTTTGATAAACCTTTGTCTGTATACGTTTGAATACCTGTCCCAACAAAGTCTATTCTTTCATAAGCATTTCCATCACTTCTTTCAATTGTAAAACCATTTTCATTGGTCGAATTATCTTTCCACGTCAATGTGACATCTTTTTCACTTACCTGTATACTCAGGTCAGTAGGTGGATTTATTTCTTCACTATTTTCATCATAAAGGTCAGATTCCCAAATTCCTCTACCATACGTTGCAACACGAATTTTTCGTGTAGGGTAGTGGATTTCTAAATCTGTAGTTTGTACTCCGGGCAAATTGGTTGAAAACGGAACCCAGGAACTAAGATTATCATTAGTATAATACACTCCAGATTGCATACCTACATATAACCCATTGGCTGCGGTGTCATCAAAAACCAGACATTGAGCAGAAATGTTGGGGAGATTTCCTCTAATATTGGTCCATGTACTTCCTGCATCTATTGATAGGTAAACTCTTGACCCAGTAGCAGCAAGAGCTACTCGTTCAGGATTATTAGGGTCAACAGTAATAAAATTAACATCACCTCTAAAATTGCTTATTTCGGTCCAGGTTGGGTTGTTGCGTTGTCCATTTTTGGTTCTCCATACCCGACCTTTTTGAGCTATGTATATATAGTTGTTGTCCGAAGCGGCTATTGCCATTTCATCAAGATTACCACCAACATTTATACTGCTTGTTAAATTCCTCCAGCTACCTCTACTACCACCATTGTTGCTTCGGTACAAATCTCTATATCCAACATAAATATTGTTGTTATTAATAGGATCCATCATAAAAGGTGTTACCCATTCTCCACTGAAATTCCCAGGTTTACTAATGTTTCCTATACTATTTCCACCATCTGTACTTTTATATAAAGAACCAAACTGAGTGGTTCCATACACGATATTTCTATTTTTATGATCTATAAAACACTCCATACCATCGGCACCTAGCCATTCTTTAAATTGTCCTTTTGCTCCTCTCATAATATTGGTTCCATTATCTTGAGCTCCTCCTACTATCATATTGGCATCTGTAGCAGCACCGCCAATACGATAATATTGTCTTACTGCTAATCCTCCTTGTGTTAAATCGGTTGTATTAGCTCCACGATCTCTACTTCTAAAAATACCTCCATCTGTACCTATGTATATATTGCCGTTTATATATTGTAAAACTTCTATATCTGCATGTACATAGGATCGGTCATTGGGTTCATTCCAAGCGGCTAGTGTTGTAAAACTTAACCCGCCATCTAATGATCTTGAATAGTTCATTCCCCCTAAATGTACTTCATTAGCATTGGTATCTGATACAGCAATGGCCATATCACGAGATGCCTGTGTAAAATATACCTGGTTTGTAGATACACTGTTATAATTTGCACGAGTACTAAAACTTGATCCACCGTCTATTGATCTGTATAAATATCCAAAACTACTTTGTCTTTTTTGAACTAAGTACACAATATCTGGATTTGCAGGAGTTACAGCCATTTTCATTCGCTCAGTTCTGGAGATCCCACTAGTGATACGACTAAAAGAACGACCTCCGTTAGTCGATCGATAAAAACTATTTCCGCAAGCATAAACCACATTAGTATTCCCTGGCTTGAATTCAATATCCTCGGCTCTGGAATTTAATACTGAACTAAAAGAATTCCCTGAATTAACCGATCTGTATAATGCTTCTGTAGTACCCACAAATATGAGAGTGCTGTTTGGATGAATGAGAATTCTTCTTGGAGTACCACTTACTCTGTAAACTTCTGACCATGAATCTCCTCCATTTGTTGATTTCATAATCTGACCAGCAGAGTTTCCTAAATATACAATACTACTATTATTTGGATCGATGGCTATAGCCCAAATGGACATATTGGTCATTCGGTCACCAAGAGGTTTCCAACTTTGACCCGCATTTATAGATTTCCAGATGCCACCTCCTGGAGATCCAGCGTATATTATTTTTTGATTTGTAGGTTCTACAGCTATGGCCGTAATCCTTCCTAGTCCTGGAGACCAACTTCTTGTGCGGGTCCAGTTAAAAGGACCTAATTCTTCCCAGTTACTGCTTCTTTGTACATTTCTTGCCGTTTGACTATTGTTTTGATTCCATGATTTCAAAAATCTATCATATTCATTCACAACTTGACGATCACTTATTACACGACCGTTAGCATCAGCATTTCGTTTGGCCCAGTATAAGTTTCTCATATACAATTTATAGCCACTTCCTTTACCTTTTTTATTTTTTTTGTAGTATTTGGTTCCTAAGCGTTCTAGTTTTTTTATGCTGAGGTTATTTTCGTTTTGCATCATTTGAAATAATTCTTGAGCAGAACCTGTATAATTCATTGGGTTGATTAGCAAGAAAAGAACCAGAAGTAATCTCCATTGAAGTAGAGATAATTTTTTGAGTTGTGTCATTGGTTTTGTTTTTAGAATTGATTAGAAGGGTATGTATTTTTATTACATACCCTCACTAAAAATTGATTATAAGAGTTTATTTGATATGAATCTTTTTGGTGAGTGTTGCATCACCGCTAATTATCTGTACAAAGTAAATACCGCTATTGAATGACTGAATATTAAGAGTTTCTTTTATATTTCCGATTGGAGAAGTTTGATTGATAGTTTTAGATACAATATTCCTACCCTGTATATTCCTAACAGTAATGATCGTATTTTCACTATGTACATTCTCAATTTCAAAAGTGATAAAATCTTTAGCCGGATTAGGATAAACTAAGATATTAGAATCTTTTACTGTCTGCGAAGTTGAAACTATGGGTACGGATGCAGGGGTGCCTGCACAAGTTGCTATTTCAATCCAATTAGCTCCGTTCCATTCAAAAACTTTCCCTTCAAATACAACTTGATCACCCACACGATAATTTACACCTTCTGTCCAGGGATCTACACTAGAACATGGATCAACGGTGTTGCTATCACAGTCTACGTATTCCCAATCGTTATTTTCTGTCCTTATCCATACATTACCATTATATATTACAACATCTCCAGGTGAATAGATTGTGTTTTCGGTCCATTGCACGGCTACAGAACATGGATCCGAGCTACATTTCCCTAAATCGTTCCAACCGTTATTTGCTGTTCTCTCAAATAGCCTACCTTGGTAGGTTACTTTATTTCCAGCTACATAGGTTACATTACCAGACCATTCATTAATACCTACGCAGCTTACTTCACCACCACCTCCTCCTGAGCCTTCACAAGTATCTACACAACTGGCTCTGCTGATTGCTCTTCGAATTACATTTCTGGGCTGAGATCCAAAACCTTTTCTTAGGTTTGTTCCCACACTCGTTAAGTGGCAATAACTCATGATTGTTCCTCCATCCGAAGGAATTCCTGGGCGCCCGCAACCTCCTTGGGTATTGTAACAACCATCAATTGCGGTATTATTACCATTCCATACACAAGAATGCGTATGATTTGACCCAAAATTATGTCCTAACTCATGCGCGATTGTAGAGATATTCCAAGAATATCTTGGAACATCTTGATAACTACGGTTTATGCCCGATAAACCATATTTATATGAACCACAAAGAGCATCTACCCAAGCTACTCCCCCAGAGTAATTATAAGTCACAAAATGAGCAAGGTCACCGTTAAAACCATATCGATTTCTGTAATTTCTAAAGCCATCTAAATCATTAAATGGAGTAGATGATGTCCAAACCTTAATGCCAGAAAGCTTTATTTTTATGTCATCATTAGCATACAATATAGCTACTTGATTAAACATAGCCTGTACAAAGTTACTGGCTGCCTGACTTCCTCCTTTATCTCTTACCACATCATTGCCAATGTCAAAAAATATTTCGGGACATTTAACTTGATTTGCTGCTGGAGTTTGTTTTGAAAAATCGTTTTTTTGGATTTCTTCAGTATGTGTATCTACAGTTTGACAAACAAAATCGTTAAGATGACTGATATCTTTATCTTCATATAGGATATGGTGATTACTATTGTCTAGTTTACCAAGTACCAGATTACCACTTTCTCCGTCAAGACTAATTATTCCTGATACTTGATCATCTTGGATGGTAATGGCAGCAATTGAATTAGGACTGTTTTTTACGATTCCACGATAATGTGCGATATTCATATTGGGTTGAATAACTTTTCCAGAAGGCATTTCTACAATTGAAAAGTCATCTGTAGCAATTTCCACTTTTACTAATTCTAAAAGCATTGATGATTTTTTTCCAGGTAAAGAAAGATTCATTGCCTCTGGAGGGGATGATTCAAAACTTTTCATAGCAGAAGAGCTCAGTGATAAAATTGAAAAATCTTTAAATTCTTTTGGAATAGAGGCATTAGATTTTTCATTCTTTAGAAGAAACAAAGAGACTTCTTTAAAAAAATTTCCTGAGTGTTTTGCCGCTGCAATTTGTTGTTTTGGTTGAATGCTCTGGGATTGAGCAAAAAAAGATGTTGTCATCAATAAAATGACGAGAAATGTAAAAATACGTTTCATAAGTTTAGGTTTTAAGATTTAATAATGTATTTATGTTAAGTTGTTGGGTTTAAAAATCATGTATTTTTTCATTGTATCACAGGGGTAATCTTGTGAATAGAGAACCTGATTTGAAAAAATAATAATACAAACACAAAATCATCAATAAAAGACATTATACCATTTTTGGTCAGTGTTTTAGGATGAAAAAGTGTACAACAATTTTTTAAAGTACTTCATGATATTTAATCTGAAATTTGGTTACAATTCAGATGATAGTACTTCTATTTGTATTCGAGAATTCAGAAAACTACAGAATCAATCCGTAGAATTGAGAAAGAATCTAGAAGAGGGTTGGGGTGATTTTTCATTTTAAGAGGTTTTGGGTTAGTTAGAAAGATGGTTATGTAATTTTTACGTTAAATTGGTTAACCAAAATTACACTTTTTTAATTTAATTAGAATATCATAAAGTTAAATATTTTTTTAAATTGTTTTTGTAATTAATTGTCATATAAATCGAGAAACTAGTCTTTTAGAATAATCGTAATTGTCCATTTTTATACTCTTCATGCATGTGACAATTTAAATGCACTTTTTGTGTCTCTGGAAAGTATTTTTTTCTTGCTAAAGAGAATAGTTGATGAATCTGATCAGCGATATTTCCAGACCCTTTCATTCTTCTACCAAATTCACTGTCATTTAAATTGCCTTCGTGACACTCCTTAATTTGATGAAGAATTTTGTCTTTACGATCTGGGAGAGTATTTTCTAACCAAGTGGTAAAAAGTTGCCCAATTGCACCATTAAGTCTTACAATAGTATATCCAACACTTTTTGCTCCTCGCTCAGAAATCTCCTTTGCGAGTGGTAATATTTCATGACTATTAATGGATGGAATTATTGGTGCCATCATTACATTTGTTGGAATTCCAGATGTATTTAAGAGTTCCAGAGTTTCTAATCGTTTCTTAATACTGGCTGTTCTGGGTTCCAAAATTCTTCGGGTTTCTTCTTTTAAGGAAGTGATAGATAGAAATACAGATACAAGATTGTGTCTTGCTAATTCTGTTAAAATATCCAAGTCTCTTTGGATCAATGCGTTTTTGGTTATGATACCAACAGGATGTCTGTATTTTAAAAAAACTTCAAGTAATTTTCGTGTTATCTTAAGCTTCTTCTCGATGGGTTGATAACAATCTGTGTTTCCCGAAAGTGAGATAGGGTATGCTTTCCATGTTGAACTTTTAAGTTTTTTCTCAAGCAATTCAGGAGCATTTTTCTTTACCAAAATTTTACTTTCAAATTCTAAACCAGCTCCATAACCCCAATATTCATGAGAATTTCTTGCATAACAATATACACAACCATGTTCACAACCTTGATAAGGATTTAAAGAGTACATCATACCCACATCTGGGCTGGTCACTTTGTTCACTATAGTTTTTGGAAAAGTTTCAATAAAAGTAGTCTGTGGTTTATCTATTGTTTCTCCTTGTGCAAGACAATAATTAAGAAAGTCATCTCTTGTTTCATGATGATTTTTAAGGAATCTATTGTTGATTTTTTCCTGGGCACCTCTGCCTTTTATATGTTTTTTAGGTTTCATGAGTGTAGTTTTTTTACGGTTTAAAAGTAAAACTTTTGTTGGAATATTTCCTAGTAAAAATGGAAATATTCCAACAAAAGAAAGTAATTTTGTATAAGTGGTTTTTAATAAAAGAATAAAGTCAGTTTTAGGTTAAAAAGAAAAAGTGGTCAGTGATGAAAAACAAGAATTATGAATATGATGTTGCGCTTTCTTTTGCTGGAGAGAATAGGGCATATGTCGAAGAGGTAGCTAATAGCTTAAAAATAAGAGGAATTAAGGTCTTTTATGATCTGTTTGAAGAAACAAACCTATGGGGTAAAAATCTATATGAATATTTATCAGAGATTTATCAAAATAGAGCAAAATATACGGTGTTGTTTATTTCAGGGTTTTATAATCAAAAACTATGGACAAATCATGAAAGAGTTTCGATGCAGGCAAGAGCATTTCAGGAAAGTAGAGAGTATATTCTTCCGGCAAGATTTGATGATACAGAGATTCCGGGAATTTTAAAAACAGTGGGATATATAAACCTTACAGATAGAACTCCAGATGAGTTTGCTGGTTTGATCGAAAAGAAAATAAAGAAAGACCAAACGTTTTTAAAAAGTAGATGGTCCAAAATTTCTACTTTGATTAATCCAAAACCCTACATATTTACGATCAAAATAGAAAGCGAAAGTGGAGAACTCATTAAAAATGCAAAGATTGTATTAGTAGCTAATAATTTGACATACCTCGAAGGATTTACTGATGAAAAAGGACTTGCGCATTTTATTATTCGAACGCGTAAATTGTATACTGCGCTTATCGCACATCCCGAATATCCAGGTGTTATGTTTAAGGATTTAAACCCTAAAGAAGATATATTAATCACAATCGAAAAAACAAAAGGATCAGGGTCTACAATTCTTAATAAGTCAGGAGAAATCCCTTTAATTTCGGGAAGAATTAAACCTGTAGTAAAATCAAATAAAGTATTGTCATTATATGCTGATAATATTGCGATCGAAGGAGGGGTACATCAACCGTATGACTTTGAGTTAAATAAATCTATATGCCTAGAAGATAATGGTGGAAATATCATACATTTAACCTTCAGATTCTTTCAAGGAAGGATCGCTTTAGTAGATTATTGTAAACACAAATCATAGTAATTATGCAAAGAGTAATCATATTTTTAAGCTTAGTGTTGTTTCTGGCATGCAAAGAACAGTCCAAGGAAACGGCCAAAGCACCAGTTGTTGAGACTACAACAGAAGAACTTCAAAAACCTGGAGATAGTTTTGGAATTGTTATTCATGGGGGAGCAGGAACGATCTTGAAAAAGAATATGACGCCCGAAAAAGAATTGGCATATAAAACTAAGTTAGAAGAAGCAATAAAAGTGGGGCATACGATTCTTAAAAATGGAGGAACAAGCCTAGAAGCTGTAGAAAAAACAATAAATATTCTAGAGAATTCTCCTCTTTTTAATGCAGGTAAAGGTGCTGTTTTTAATAGTGAAGGAGTTAATGAATTGGATGCTTCAATTATGGATGGAAGTACCCTAAATGCAGGTGCAGTAGCTGGAGTAAAGACAGTTAAGAATCCTATAAATCTAGCTCGGGAAGTTATGGTTAACTCCCCGCATGTATTACTTTCAGGAAGCGGAGCAGAGTTATTTGCTAAAGAAAGAAATATTGAAATGGTAGATCCAGCATACTTTTTTACAGAAGATCGTATGAAATCTTTAGAAAGAGTAAAAGAAAAGGAAAAAGCAAAGGAAGCCAATACCACAACAGCTTTTTACGACCCTTATATCAAAGACTCAAAATTTGGAACTGTGGGATGTGTGGCATTAGATAAAAACGGAAATTTAGCTGCCGGAACTTCAACTGGCGGGATGACCAATAAAAAATGGAATCGTATAGGTGATTCTCCAATTATAGGAGCTGGAACATATGCAAATAATGCCACTTGCGCTGTATCAAGTACAGGATGGGGAGAATATTTTATTCGCGCGATGGTTGCTCACGATATTTCTGCTTTAATGGAATATAAAGAGCTTTCCCTTCAAGAAGCAGCTCAAATAGTAATACAAAAAAAACTTAAAAACCTGGGAGGCACTGGAGGAATTGTAGCCATAGATAATAAAGGTAATATTGCTATGGAATTTAATACTGCAGGAATGTATCGCGCTACTATGAATGCTGCCGGTGAACTTACTTTAGGAATCTATAAACAATAATAACATAGATTATACATTAGAAAGATAAAAACCCCTCTGTTAAGAGGGGTTTTTGTTTTTTTAGAAATAAGTATTTTTAACAAATAAAAAAAACACTATTTTCAGGGGGTAGTACTACCAAAAATCATTTTACTTTTATCAAACTATTGTAGTATTTTCTAAATGATAAATAAAAACAATATTTGGGGATGGTGTTTTTGTTTTTTAGAAATGTTTGTAGTGAAGTGGAGGGGAAACCACATAGAATGTACAAGAACTAATTCAAAATAAAAAGTAAAACATGGATTATCAAAAACATTTTGATGCTTCTTATGAGAAGCGCAATTCTTTCTGGAAAGAAATAGGAAATCTGGAAAGCGATGTATTGTCTCATTTAATAAATCCAAGTTTTATGGGAGGGCCTACCTGGCCTTCATTAAGACAGTCGTTTATAAAAATAGATACTCCTGGATCAACATTTTTGGCAACCGATGGATTAAGTGATCCATATAGTGATTACGATACCAATGAAAAAAATCAAGCATATAATGGATTAGGTTTTGAATTGTATATAGAAACAGAAAACCTGGAAAATCTAGATACGGTCAAAAATTCGTGGCAGTTTGATATGCTATACCAAGCAGGCTTATTAGCAGCAGATAATGGAAATTTAATCAATCTGTTTCAACAGTATACATACTTGTCTACAGAATTATATAATATAAAAGTACCAGATAATTTTGTTAATGAAGATGGTCGTGTAGGGGTTCTTATGGGATTACAAAGTGATCGAATTCCTAAACAAATAGAGTTAAGTATTGAACCAATCCTTTTAGTAAATGTAAAACTAATCACCCCGGATGAAGTAAAATATATTACAGACCATGGTACAAATGGAAGAAATGAAATAGTAGAAAAGATAATGCAACAAGGTAATGCTACATTCTCTTCCTTGGATCGAAAATCGGTACTATTATAATGTGAAGAGATAGATTATGATTAAAACCTTAATCTCTGTATGAATCATTTGTGTATTTGGCAAGGTAACAGCTCAAAAGAAAATAGATGTAAGAGAAATGTAAGTTATTAGATTCTTCATCCTGAGAAGGAGGAGATAGTCTTATTATTCTCGAATATGGATAAAATCTAAACGAATATAAATTAGATCGTTGCTCTAATTAAAAAAGAATATATTTTTAAATATTGATAGGTACTAAAATTCATAACAAGGGATATACAATAAGATAATATTGGATAGAATTAAATTTATACTACCTTTAATCAGCTAAACATCAACTATATGAAATCATTACGAATTCTTTATATGCTACTTTTTGTAGCATTAGTATTTTCTTGTAAGAAAAAAGACGCTCAAGCTATAGCTGAAGCAAATGCATCTGAGCTAAATAAATATCAGGACTATATTTCAGATGTATCTTCTGGAGTTATTTCGGTATTAGATAATGTGTATGTTGTCTTACAAACTCCGGTAGAAGGATGGAGTGATAATCAGGAATTACCAAAGGATTTATTATCAGTATCCCCAAAAGTTAATGGAAGAATAATTGCAGTAAACAACCGTACAATTTCATTTCAACCCGATGAAAGTTTTGATGAAGATACTGCATATACATTTACATTAGATTTAGAAGAGTTAGTAGAGGATTTTGAAGATGATTTAGACGAAGAATTTGTATTCACCGTAAAAACATTAAAACAGCAATTCTCTGTAATCACTGATAATTTACAATCTTATAGTAAAGATTGGCAATATATTGATGGTACAATTACTTCTAGTGATCAAATGAAGTTTGACACTGCTAAGCAATTGGTCACTGCTATGCAAAAAGGTAAGGAAGTCGCTGTAAAATTTAGTGAATCAATAGATAAAAGTCGTCAGTTTAGTTTTAGAATTGATAGTATTCAGCGTTTTGAAGATGACTCTGAGGTAGAAATTAAATGGTCAGGAGACTCATTTAATATAGAGACCGAAGGCTCAGCAACGTTATCAATACCTGGAAAGAATAATTTCTCGGTGATTAGCATTTCTGTAGCAAATGTGGATAATCAATACGTAGAGATTAATTTTTCTGATCCACTTAAGAAAAATCAAAATTTTAATGGACTGGTTACTATATCAGGGGCTAAAAATCTAAAATATACTGTAAACGGAAATGTTCTAAAAGTATATCCAAAAATTGAACTTAAAGGAATATTAGAAGTTACTGTTTTTGAAGGAATTCGAAGTACAGATAATTATAAACTTAAAAATAAGTATACAGAAAATGTATCTTTCCAACAACCAAATCCAGAGATAAGATTATTACAAAGTGGAGTGATTTTACCAACTTCTGATAACCTCAAGTTTAATTTTGAAGCTATAAACCTTCGTGCTGTTGAAGTGCAAGTAGTTAAAGTATTTGAAAATAATATGCTTCAGTTTTTACAAAACAATAACCTTGATGGATCTAGTAATTTGAGAAGTGTTGCAAGACCAGTCGCCAAAAAATTGATTAATCTTAAAGAAAACCCTTCGTTAAACCTTAGTAAATGGAATGCGTTTGCGATTGATTTAAAAAAACTCATTTCTCCAGACCCCGGAGCAATTTATAGGGTAGAACTTAATTACCGTAAAGCGTATTCACTATACAAGTGCGAAGGAGAAGGAGCAGACGATACACCAATTAAAGATTTAACCAATAATTATGATGAAGAAGAAGAAACAAGTTTTTGGGATAGTTCTCAATACTATTATGATGATTATTATGATTATAGTTGGGAAGAAAGAGAGAACCCATGTAGCACTTCTTACTTTAGGGATAAAAAAATAAGTGCGAACATATTAGCTTCCAATTTAGGAGTTGTGGTGAAGAAAGGATTAAATCAATCCTATGCGATTACTGTTAATGATATCGTAACCACGAGTCCGGTTTCTAATGCCAAAGTAGTTTTCTATAATTACCAGCAACAAGAAATAGGATCGGCTACAACCGATGCAGAAGGAATGACAGGATTTGATGCTGATCGCCCGGCATATTTTGCTATTGTAACATCAGGGAAACAACAAACCTATGTAAAATTAAATGACGGTAATGCACTATCAGTAAGTAAATTTGATGTTTCTGGAGTACGACTTCAAAAAGGAATTAAAGGATTTATTTATGGAGAACGAGGTGTTTGGCGCCCGGGAGATACATTATTTTTATCTTTTATGCTTAATGATAATGCAAATAAACTTCCAAAAGGACACCCTGTAAAGTTCGAATTGCGAGACCCCTACGGAAAAGTAACACATCAGGAAACAAAGACAAACGAAACCAATAATTTCTATAAATTTATAGTCAATACTTCTGATGAAGCCCCTACAGGGAACTGGCAGGCAAAAGTCAAGGTTGGTGGAGCCAGCTTTAGTAAAATACTTAAGATAGAGACCATAAAACCAAATCGTCTTAAGATCAAAACTACATTCGATGATGAAGTATTGGTGGCTGATAAGAATATTAAAGGAAATCTAGAAGTGCTATGGTTGCATGGTGCGATTGCAAAGAATTTACAGACTGATATTAATGTAAGATTTAATCCTGCGCAAACCAAATTTAAAACATTCCCGGGCTATGTTTTTGATGACCCAACACGAAGGTTTGGTACAGAAGAACAAGAAGTGTTTCAAGGAAAAATTTCTGGAGAAGGAAAAGCTTCCTTTAACCTTACCCCTAAACTTGAAAATAAGGCAGCAGGGATGTTAAAAGCTTCTTTTATTACTAAAGTTTATGAAAATGGAGGAGATTTTAGTACCGATGTTATCAGTAAAGACTTCTCTCCTTATAGCACGTATATTGGAGTAAATACACCTAAAGGAGATAAAGCTCGTGGGATGTTACTCACCGATACACAACATAATTTTGAGGTGGTTTCAGTAGATGAAAAAGGAAATCCTAAAGCAGTAAAAGATCTTGAGGTTTTTATCTATAAAGTCGATTGGAGATGGTGGTGGGATTCTTCAGAAGATAATTTGTCTTCGTATAACAGAGGTTCATATCATAATGAAGTATTCAAAACAAAAGTTACAACCAGTAATAGTGGTAAAGCGAATTTCAAATTTGAATTAAAATATCCAGAATGGGGGAGATACCTGGTAAGGGTTGTAGATCCAAATGGAGGTCATGCTACAGGAAAAATAATGTATATTGATTGGCCAGGTTGGGCAGGGAAGTCAAGAAAAAATGACCCATCAGCAGCAACTATGCTTTTGTTTTCTACAGATAAAAACACCTATAATGTTGGTGAGAAAGCAATAGTAACATTTCCATCAAGTGAGGGTGGTAGAGCATTGGTAACTGTAGAAAATGGCACAGAAGTATTATCTTCTCAATGGGTGATTCCTCAAAAAACAGAAACCAAGTTCGAAATTCCAATCGAAGAATTACATACGCCTAATGTGTATATTCATATTACGTTATTACAACCGCATGCCACAACTGCCAATGATTTACCAATACGATTATATGGCGTAGTGCCGATCTCTGTCGAAAATCCAAATACCAAGGTAAAACCTAAGCTAACTATGCCAGATGTGCTTAGGCCAGAAGAGACAATTACACTCAAAGTTGGAGAAAATAATGGTAAAGCGATGACCTATTCTATTGCAATTGTAGATGAAGGGTTATTGGATCTAACAAGGTTTAAAACTCCAAATCCATGGACTAGTTTTTATGCACGTGAAGCGCTGGGTGTAAAAACATGGGATGTATACGATGATGTAATTGGGGCCTATGGTGGAAGTATTAATCAAGTATTTAGTATTGGTGGTGACGCCGAAGCAGGAGGAAGTAAATCTAAAAAAGCAAATCGATTTAAACCAATGGTTGTATTCGAAGGGCCTTTTGAATTAAAGAAAGGAGAAACTCGTGCGCATAAAATCAAAATCCCTAAATATATAGGATCCGTGCGTACAATGATTGTAGCTTCAGATGCAGATAATGCAGCGTATGGTAGTGCTGATAAAACTACTCCGGTTCGAAAACCATTGATGGTATTAACTTCGATTCCTCGAAAAATTACTCCAGGTGAAAAAGTGACAATTCCGGTTACTGTTTTTGCAATGGAAAAGAAAGTGAAAAATGTAAACGTTACTTTAAAACCAAATAAAGGGTTTAAAGTAATTGGCGAGACACAACAGAAATTATCATTTCCACAACCCGATGAGAAAATGGCATACTTTGATATCGAAGTATTAGAAGGAGCTTCGATTACAGATATTGAGGTGGTAGCCAGTGGAGGTGGAGAAAAAGCTTCATATAAGGTGCCAATTAATATTGTGAATCCAAATCCGATGACAACAGAGGTAACCTCAATTGTTCTGGAACCAAATAGTGAACAAGAAGTTAGTTTTGCTGCGTTTGGAATTGAAGGGAGTAATAGTGCGACCATAGAACTATCATCATTACCACCAATGAATTTTGAAAGTAGATTAAGCTATCTTATTCGGTATCCACATGGATGTGTAGAGCAAACTACTTCTGCAGCATTTCCACAATTATATTTGGGAGAAGTATTTAATTTATCCTCAGAAAAGAAGCAGAAAATCCAAAAAAATATAGAAGCAGCTATTTATAGATTGAAACGTTTTATTCAACCTGGTGGTGGGATGTCGTATTGGCCTGGCTATAGTAATCCTAATGATTGGGGAACAACCTACGCAGGGCACTTCTTATTAGAAGCAAATAAGCAAGGATATGTCTTACCTATTGGTTTCAAAAGCAATTGGATTAATTATCAACAGCAACAGGCTAAACGATGGAGAAGTGGTAACAATGATTTGGCACAAGCCTATAGATTATATACACTTGCTCTTGCAGGGAGTCCAGATCTGTCTTCTATGAATAGGTTAAGAGAAACATCGGGATTGTCTAATGATGCCAAATTAAGATTAGCAGCGGGATATGGATTGATAGGTCAGTCTAATGCTGCAATTCAATTATTGAATTCTGCTAATATCGATTTCCAACCAAGAAAGAATAACCATTATACTTATGGTTCTACAAATCGTAATCGAGCAATGGCTTTAGAGACGCTAGTAACATTAGATCAAAAAGCCAAAGCACAGAAAGTGGCAGTAGAATTAGCCAAAGAGTTGTCTTCCAAAAATTGGATGAGTACACAAACAACTTCATATGCATTAATGGGAATGGCAAAATATGCAAAATATGTAGGAGGAAAAGGTGTGAATGTAAATTATATTCTTAATGGTAGATCAATTACTGCTAATACAGGTAAAACATTAGCAACTTCTGGAGAAGTTGCCATTTTAAAGGATAATAAATTAGTACTTAAAAACAATAAAGACAATACTATTTTTGTACAATTAGCTACAAGTGGGATTTTGCCTGTTGGAGAAGAGAAAGTACTTGAGAGTAACTTTAAAGCAATTGTAGATTATAAAACCAAGGACGGAAACATCATTAACCCAATATTACTGACCCAGGGAACCGATTTTGTTGCAGAGGTAACAATTACAAATACAACAGGTTCTAAGGTGAAGGATATTGCATTAACCGAAATTTTTCCATCTGGATGGGAAGTAGTAAATACTCGTTTTACCGATTTTGGATCGTTTAAAGCAAATGCTGTTACACATACAGATATTCGTGATGATCGGGTGAATTTCTATTTTGATTTAAAGCCAAAAGAAAGTAAAACAATGACTATCTTACTTAATGCATCATATTTAGGGAAATATTACCTGCCAGGCATTCAATGTGAAGCGATGTACGATAATGATTATGTTGTGCGAAGTAAAGGAAAATGGGTAGATGTTGTAAAATAGAAGCTTTAGTGGGGTACATGGTCTATGCTATGAGTGTTAATTCAACCATTTTAATGCTATAAGTTGGCAAAAATTAAACACATGCAAAAAAATAAATTAATACTAATTTTAGGATTAGCTCTTCTAATTTTAAGTTGTTCGAAAGGTAAGAAATTAGAATCCAAAGGATTTGCTGTTAGTGAGGTTGCAGAGGATGAAGAAGGAAAGCCTATAGATGGATTAAAAACAGATACATTAAAATTTGAAACCAGACCAAGAAATGTACTATTAACAGCTAATCCTAATCATAGATTGACTCCTGTTTATAAAGTAAATTATACTAAGAAAACAAAAAAGCCATTTACGGGATCAAATAGTTTTCATACCAATTGGAGTGAATATGGTGAAAGTAAAGGGAATCAATGGAATCACAATTATATGCCAGGATTTGAAGCCGTTTATGGGTATAATTTTGTTAATGTTTCTCATTATAATCATCAGACCAAAATAGAGAATAAGTTTTTTAAAAAACCTGTTTTAGTTAAAACGTTATATTACCCGGCATTTTCAAAAGACACTTTAAATGATGTGCCAATTACACGAAAATTCCATATGATTTCAGTATATGATGAGGATACAAATAAAGACGGATTTATAAATGTAAAAGATCTTAGACGTTTTTATTATTTTGACATAAACGGAGAAAATAAAAAACCATTAGTTCCCAAGAATTTTTCGGTGATGAGTTCTGAATATGATCCTGCAAATGATTTCATGTATGTATTCGCAAAATTGGATCAAAATGAAAACGGAAAAATTGAAAATAATGAGGAAACTCAAATCTTTTGGATTGATTTAAATACCCCAGAAGAAAAAGGAGTACAGTATCAAAATAAATAAAAACAATAATAAATTAGAATCAATGAAATTGGTAAAAAAGACAACACAAGTTTTGGCTGCAATGTTTATGCTTGTTATGGTATCATCTTGTAATTCGACTGCAGAAAAAATAGAGGACGAACAGTTAAGTAGCTTTATGCTTGGAGGGATTTATTTTTTTAATGGATACGGTGGAATTGATGAGGTGAAGGAAATGATGAGTTCTGCAGGGTATACAAGTAATGAAGAATTGGTAAGTGGTTACAAAGAGATTTTAGAATTTCCGTTTGAATCATCACAAGCATCAGGAATCAAGAGTATGTTTAGAAATATGTGGGAGATTACAAATAAAGCTACTCTGCTTGAAACTTTGGAAGATTTGAAAACAAGAGAGTATAAATACAAATCATGGGATTATGCAAGAATTGTAAACAATGCTTGTATGGGGTACGCTGCAAATTATTTAACAAAAGATGAGGTGCTTGAGATTATAAAAGAAATTCTTCCGTTGGCAAGAGAAAAATATAAAAATTGGGAAGCATACTTTACCGATTTTAATTTGGGTAGAGTAGATTGGAACCCGAAAGACGAAGAAGGAGAAGCGTTTGAATTTTTATCAAAAAACATAACCAAAGGAGAACAATCAATTTACATGATTTTACCCCTAAATTCTGATAAAGAATAAGATTCTTATGATATAATATTCTCGATTATAAAAGTTAGGATGAATTAGGATTGAGAATTAATATAAAAACAATCATAATATAAAAATGGACAACTACTGCACGATATATTCTCATGAATTATATTTTGATAACATCGTTCCAGAGATACAAAAGGTATTTCCAAAAGGAAAAGTATCAGTCTCAGAACAAGATGGGCAAAAAATCATATATGTATCTATTAAAGAAGGACTTTTTAAACCTAAAAAAGAATTTCAGATCTCGTATCGGGAAAGAGCACAACCTTCTTATCAAATCTCTGAAATAGATTCCCCATTAACGCAAAATTTATCAGGAATGTCTGGTTTTGTAAATTCTTTACCTAGTAGTAATGAAAAGGTTAAAGAGCTATTACTTCAAAAAATACAGACCCTAAATAGTGAATTTCCGATTTTATCAGAAGGAAATCTGGATGAAGAATTAAAAATATTGACCAAAAATATGTGTCAATCTTGTGATGGGATACTATTTATTCGACCTGATACCAATATTAGTAGATCAGAAACACAACATTTTTTGGATAAAGATTTAAACCTAATTTTAGATACTAATGGGAATTGTGATATAGATCATCTAGACGTAAATATAAATGCTGCTTATTTTGATGAAGAACAAACAAAGGTGACAGAAGATCAAAAAAACAGAAAATCTAAAAGTGAGTCTATTATAAACAAACGACAGATTAAATTAAACAGTAATCTGCCCTGTATAGCATCTGAGAATACTACAATTTTACGAACTTCAAAAGAGATCGCTGAACGAGTTGCCATACTAGCAACAACTAATATGGTTGCATTTAATAATATAACCGGAGAACAAGCTATCGATTATTTAAAAAACTATGATCTTCTGGAAAAAGTAACCGAAAAAGAGTTAAGTTTCTTAAATAACCCGACCGATGAAGCCAAAAGTTATGAAACCTGGAAATGCGAATGTATTTGGGTTCTGATGTGGGCATTAGAAATTGTAGAAGAAATTGGATTTCCTGATACTTTGGCGAGTTTGGATAATATTCCGTCAGAGCAATATCCTATTGGAGAAGGAAAAGACCCTAATATTTTTATTAACGGCATTAATTCCGCTAGAGGGAAAACAGAGATCCTAGATGCTAATGATTTATATTATAGATTAGATTGGACTTGTGTTGATGCCAGGGTTAATGGAATCGAACTAGATAATCTGCATCCGGGAGTTGTTTATGAAAGACATTATGCATTAAATTGGTTAATACAATACAGAAACCAGAATTGGGATGATGTTTCCTGTGATACATAGAAAACATAACCTTTGTAAAGAGTTCTACAAATTCTTGTTGATTTCATTTTGAAGAGACATTATTTTAACCAAACCATAAACCTAACGTATTGTTTTTTTTAGTACCATTGTCAAAACATCAAAAAGATAATGAATACCAAGTTTTATATACCTATACTCAGTCTTTTCTTTTTAGCAAGTATTTCTGCCTGTAAACAAGAACCTATTACGGTTAGTAAAGTTTCGACAAGGCAAAAAAAGATTGATTCTACAATAGCTACAGATAAAACGATAGATTCATTTATAAAGCCGTTTAGAAATCACCTCAATAAAACATTAGATTCTACCCTTTGTATTGCGACAATTACCTTTACCAAAAATGATGGAGGGTTAGAAAGTACTCTGGGTAATCTTATGGCTGATATTTCATTACAACTTGCACAGCCTATTTTTAAAGAAAGATATCATAAAGAAATCGATTTTGTGTTGTTCAATCATGGTGGTATGCGGGCACCTATACTTAAAGGAGCAGTAACCTCTAGAGCTGCTTTTGAGCTGATGCCTTTTGAAAATGAACTAGTAGCCGTAGAATTATCTTATGAGAAAGTAAAAGAATTAATTTCGTATCTGGCAGAAAAACAAAGGGCACATCCAATCTCGAATATACAATTAAGCATACTAAAAGATGCAAAAACAAGTAAAGAGGTAACGATTAATGGTCATCTTTTACAAGAAGGGAAAAATTATATTGTCCTTACTACAGATTATTTGCAGCAAGGAGGGGATAGTATGAATTTCTTTAAAGACCCAATCCAATTATATAAAATAGATTATAAACTCAGAAATGCTCTGATAGATTATTTTAAATCAGTAGATACATTGCAGGTAAAACTGGATAAAAGAATGCATTATGCAAAATAGAAGAAGATTTATACAGCAAATGGCTTCGGCAACAGCTTTTGCCAGTTTGGGAGGATTAAGTTTAGCATCTTGTAGCCAACCGATATCAAAAAAGATTACGGTACTGCATAGTAACGACGTACATAGTCAAATTGATCCACTACCAAATAACCACTCCAGATACCCTGGTTTAGGAGGATTTGCCAGAAGAGCTTCTGTAATAGAGCAGGTTCGAAAACAAAACCCCAATACGATCTTGTTAGATGCGGGAGATATATTTCAAGGAACTCCCTATTTTAATTATTATGGAGGAGAAATAGAATTTAAATTAATGTCTAAGTTAGACTATGATTTGGCTACTATTGGAAATCATGATTTTGATAACGGCATCGATGGATTTTTAAGCCAATTACCAAATGCTACTTTTGATTTTGTTTCTGCCAATTATGATTTTACAAATACGGTTTTAAATGATCTTGTAAAACCTTATAAGGTGCTGATTCGAGATGGAATTCGTATTGGAGTATTTGGATTAGGCGTTGAGCTGGAGGGGTTAGTTAATAAGAATTTATATAAAGAAACCGGATACCTTGACCCCATTGAAATAGCACAGGATATGTCCCGAATTTTAAAGGAAGAAGAACACTGCGACCTTATTATATGTCTTTCTCATATAGGATATGATTATAAACGTAATCCAAATAGAGTTTCAGATTTGCATTTGGCAAAAAAAACAAAAGACATAGACCTTATTATTGGTGGCCATACACATACACTATTACCTGAACCTACAATCGTGGATAATGCTTTGGGAGAAAAAGTGTTAGTGAATCAATGTGGTATGGGTGGAGTATATATTGGGCAAATTGATTTTTATTTTGATAGTACGGGAGGCAAGACTTTTGAAGGAAAATCTATTGAAGTTTAATTCTTTTTGAAAGAAATTATAATAGATACGCAATGATACTAGAAGATTTTGTGATTTCTAAAGATTAAATTTAAAATCTAAACTGATATTGCTTCAAAAATTAAAAACCTATATAAAAAGACATCCAAAACGCTTCATTCTTCTGGGAATAGTATTGGTATGGTATTATTTTTTATTACCTAAGCCTTTATTTGTCGATCCAACTGCAACAGTAATCGAAACCAGAAATGGAGAACTACTAGGAGCCAAGATTGCTAATGATGGGCAATGGCGTTTTCCCGAAACCGATAGTGTTCCCATAAAATTCGAAAAATGTATTATTGCTTTTGAAGACCAACAGTTTTACCGTCACCTTGGGTTTAATCCTGTGGCCATGGTTGAGGCTATTGGCGAGAATATTAGAGCAGGTAGGGTTGTTCGCGGCGGAAGTACACTTACACAACAGGTAATTCGACTTGCTCGAAAAGGTAAGAGACGTACTTATTTTGAAAAGTTAAAAGAGTTAATATTGGCAACGCGTCTAGAATTAGGAACTTCTAAAGAAAATATTCTAAAACTATATGCTTCTCACGCTCCTTTCGGAGGAAATGTTGTGGGAATTGATATGGCGTCGTGGAGGTATTTTGGATTACCAGCACATCAATTATCATGGGCAGAAAGTGCAACATTGGCTGTTTTGCCTAATGCCCCTTCATTAATCTATCCCGGAAAAAATCAAATTCGTTTACAACAAAAGAGAAATCGATTATTACATACGCTATTGCAAGAAGGTACTATTGATTCTTTAACCTATGAGCTATCCATAAGCGAAGAATTACCTCAGAAACCATATTTTCTACCGCAAACCGCTAAACATTTATTAGAAAGACTAGCAAAAAAATATAATGGAGAACGAATCCAGACAACCATTGATCCAATACTGCAAAAACAAGTTAATCAGGTTGTACAAAAACATTACGAAGTATTAAAACAAAATGAAGTACATAATATGGCTGTTTTGGTACTGGATGTTGATACTAGAGAAGTGTTGAGCTATGTGGGTAATACCTCTACAGATAAAGCCCATCAGAAAGACGTAGATATTATTCAGGCAGGACGAAGTACAGGAAGTACATTAAAACCATTATTATACGCAGCTATGATGGATAAGGGTGAATTGTTACCAGAGCAATTGGTTTCAGATATACCTACTGTAATTTCTGGGTATAGCCCTAAGAATTTTGATGAAAGCTATAGCGGTGCCGCCCCAGCCAATAGAGCATTGGCACGGTCATTAAATATTCCTGCAGTTCGATTGTTACAACAATACGGATTGCAGCGATTCAGAGATGAAATGAATGCCTTTAAAATTAAGGATTTAAAGTATAGTGCAGATCACTATGGTTTATCTCTTATTGTAGGTGGTGCCGAGGGTAACCTATGGGATTTATGTAAAACATATGCAGGTTTTGCTGGAACATTGAATCATTATCAGGATACTTCTAGTGAATATTTCACCAAAGAATTTACAGAACCAATCATCTTAGCAGAAAAGAAGGTTGACTTTGGTAAAAAAACACAACAGAAATCTGTATTTGGTGCCGGAAGTATCTGGTTAACTTTTGAGGCGATGAAAAAAGTAAATAGGCCAGAGGGAGATGAAGCATGGGAATTTTATGACTCCTCAAAAAAGATTGCCTGGAAAACAGGAACTAGTTTTGGTAATCGAGATGCTTGGGCGATAGGAAGTAGCAAAAAGTATGTTGTTGGTGTTTGGATTGGTAACGCCGACGGAGAAGGACGACCAGAATTAACAGGGCTAAATGCAGCTGCACCAGTGTTATTTGATGTGTATAATCTGCTACCCAATTCAAAGTGGTTTTTGACTCCGTATGATGATTTGGTTCAAGTAAAGGTTTGTTCTAAAAGTGGGTTTTTGGCAGGGAGTAATTGCCCAACTAAAGAAATGTATGTGCCAATTTCGGGAGATCGAACGAATCCGTGTCCTTATCATCAATTAATTCATTTAGATGCAACTAGACAATACAGAGTAAATTCCTCTTGTGAACCCGTAGCTAATATGACTCATACACCCTGGTTTGTATTACCTCCCTTACAAGAGTACTTTTATAAGACTAATAATGCGGATTATAAATCATTACCGTTATATAGATCTGATTGTACAAAAGAGTCTCAGGACCGAATGGATTTTATTTTTCCAAAACCCAATAGTAGTGTGTATCTTCCCAAAGGCTTTGATGGTAAGACAAATGAGGTTGTGTTTAAAATTGCACATACTAATCCAGAAACTCAAGTATTCTGGTATATCGATGATCATTTTATTGGTGCTACAAAACAATTTCATGAAATGCCTGTATTCGCTAATCCAGGAATGCATATCATTACCGTTTTGGATGAAAAAGGAAATGAATTGAAAAGGAGCATAGAAATCAAGGAATAGTGTTTATCTGTAGTATTATAAATTATTGTTTTTTTCTTAATTAAATTAAAATTAGTACTAAAATTTGTGTTAAAAACGAATATGTGTTAAATATTTAACAATTATCTTCTTACCTTAAGTAGTGTATTTTATGAATTAACCAGCTAATTTTTAATTTATTACACAAACCTAACTCTTAAAACCAATGAGAAAAACAATTGTATTGCTTGGCATAGCTATATGTTCAAGCATTAGTGCCTATTCGCAAATAGGTCAAGGAGGAGAACCAGCGTTCTCAAATGAAAATATTGCGAAATCTAGACAAATTCCTAGTGTAACATTACCTGGGCTGGATATAGCAAAGCTTTTAAAAGAAGATGAACTTGAGTCGAGTAAAGATGTACCAATGCGCTTTGCCTATCCTCATGAAACAAACCTAAATCCAAATAATTCTGGGAAATGGTATACTAATTCTAAAGGTGATCGATACTGGTTAATTGAGATTGAATCAAAGGGGGCCTTGTCACTTAACCTTACATTTTCAAGTTTTCAAATTCCTGAAGGAGCTAAGTTATTTATCTATAATGAGGATAAATCAGATGTTCGGGGAGCTTTTACATCTGCAAATAATAAAAATTCAAAAAGATTAGGTTTAGCTCCTGTAAAAGGGGATAAACTTATCGTTGAATATTTTCAGCCGGCACGTATTAAGGGACTTCCTGATTTAAATATTTCTACAGTCGCTCATGACTATAGGGGTATTATGGGAATGGCAAAGGCTTTTGGTAGTTCTGGGTCTTGTAACAATAATGTAGTTTGCTCTGAAGGAGATCCATGGAGAGATCAAATTAGATCTGTTGCATTAGTAATATTAGGAAACGGAACCCGATGGTGCTCAGGATCTTTAATCAATAATACTGCAAATAATGAAACGCCATATTTTTTAACAGCGAATCATTGTACCGCTGGTCGTGATGTGACCAACTGGGTTTTTGTATTTAATTATGAATCTCCTGGTTGCAGTAGCTCTGACGGTTCAACGAGTCAATCTATATCTGGTTCTCAGATGATGGATAGTGGTTCTGGTTCTGATTATGCATTATTAAGACTTTCTTCTACACCACCATCCAGTTATAATGTATATTACTCGGGATGGGATGCTACAGGAAGTATTCCTACACAAACCACAGGTATTCATCACCCTGCCGGAGATGTAAAGAAAATATCATTTGATAGTGACCCATCATCTATTTCTGGATATTTAGGAGGGCAAGGAACCTCACATTGGCAGGTTACAGATTGGAATGACGGGACTACCGAAGGAGGATCATCTGGTTCTGCTCTTTTTGATCAAAACAAAAGGATTGTTGGTCAGTTACATGGTGGATATGCTGCTTGTGGTAATGACAGAGGAGATTGGTATGGCCGTTTATCAGTTACATATCCAAACATCTGTCAATGGTTAGCTCCTGGCTGTACTACAAAGATAGTTAACGGTTTTAATCCTGGTAGTGGGGGAGATACACAAGCACCATCTGCGCCTTCAGGATTGACAGCATCTAATGTAACAGCCACAACATTATCATTATCATGGAATGCTTCTACAGATAATATAGGTGTAACCGGGTATGATGTATATCAAGGTAACTCGATTACGACTTCAGTAACAGGAACGTCAGCAAATATTGCAGGATTAACATCGGGTACAGCATATCAGTTTAAAATAAAAGCGAAAGATGCTGCAGGAAATATTTCTGGCTTTAGTAATACAGTTAATGTAACAACTACAAGTGGAGGTGTTACGTATTGTTCTGCAAATGGAAATAATGCAACAGAAGAATATATCAGTAGAGTTCAACTAGGATCTATTGATAAAACTTCTGCTGCCGGAAATGGGGGATACAATGATTTTACATCAGAATCCACAAATTTATCTAAAGGAAGTTCAAATACGATTACTGTGACCCCAACGTGGCCCGGAACAACATATAATGAAGCCTATCGCGTATGGATAGACTATAATCAGGATGGTGATTTTGCAGATGCAGGAGAGCAAGTTTGGTCACAGTCATCAACCCAGGATGCTTCAGTCAGCGGAAGTTTTACAGTACCATCATCGGCTACTAATGGAGCTACAAGAATGAGAGTTATTATGCGATATAATACCGTTCCTTCTTCATGTGGATCATTTAATTATGGAGAAGTAGAAGATTATACTGTGGTTATTGGAGGATCTACTGCTAAACAAACGAATAGTGTATCGATTTATCCAAACCCAGTGACCAGAAATATACTTAATGTTTCTTTTGGAACACAATCAAAAGAAATTTCATATTCGGTGATAGATGTTGTAGGAAAAACAATCATTACAATAACCGATCAAAATAAATCTGCGATTGATGTCGGAGGTTTAAAACAAGGAGTTTATTTTTTGAAATTTACTGATGGAAATAAACAATATACTAAACGTTTTGTGAAGCAATAAAGTTATTTTTTGGCTGGATAATACATAAAATACTATAATAGAGAGTGAAGATTCTTAGATTTAATTAGGAATCTCACTCTTTTTTAATTTTTCATTACCTCAAAGGAAAACCTTTTGCCGCCCACCAGGGATGTATTTCAATAATTAAACGCCCTGATTTGACCATTGGATCCATATTGGCAAGACTATCTGCCATTTGTTGTGTAGGAGTATTATAAATAGTAATACCTCGAATATCACCATCATCTCCAAAAGGTCCAGAAATATCAGCAAACCCTTCTTTATACATTTTGCCTAAATGTCCAAGATGTAATTTTTGTAGACTATCTGCTTCTTCTTTACTTTGAGAACGATTAGGCCCTCTTTTTAGGAAGGCTATAAAATATTGTTGCATAATCACAGTGTCACCACTTTCCTCATCTACATAATCAAAAATTTCAAACCCATCTTTTAGTAACTGTTCTTTAATAGCCCTTGCAGAATGTTTTATTGATTCTACATCATCTACAATAGTATCTATTTTTTCAACGTGTTGTTCTTTGGGTTGTTGTTGGCAAGATATAGATACTATTAACATAAGAAAACCAAATAGCTTTGGTATAAGTGAAGTTCGTATTGTACTCATAACAAACATCTTTTATAAAATTAAACGCTATCAAATATACTGATTTGATAGCGTGTTTTTATAATGTAATATTATATGTTCTAATTAGCTTTATAAACAAGTCCTACAGAAAAAGAAGATGCTCTATCATAATTTCTACCTTCCATATTAACAGCATATCCTGTCGAAATCCCAAAGTTATTTTTATATACAGGAACATATAGATCCAAATTAAGATTGGTATAGTCGACTTCTGTCTCGGGTAAAGCTCTGGCACCACCGGCAGCTATAAATTCTTGAGAACCTATGTCAAATCCACTTAAGGAATTTTGAACACCTATTTTGGCATGAGCATAAAACCATTTATTGTAATATCCAAGTTTAGCACTGTACATTAAAGCATTAGGAACTTCAAAATCTGAATTGTTTTTTAAGCTATAGACTGCTTGTAACTCTACAAATAGATTTGACGGAGTTGTAAATTGTACAAATCCGCAACCATCAAAAACGGTAGCACCACTACCTAATGATAAAATCCCAGCTTCTTCATATCCTCCCACAGGAACAGTGATACCAGTTGCACCTCCCAGCGCAATTTTTGCATTATTGTTGAATTTTTTATCGATAACTTTAGCCTTAAGAAAGACATTTAAATCCTGGAAACCTTCAACTTGACTGGTTCCCTGAACCGGGTCTAGGGCACCTGTTTCATTTTCAATAGATATATATGGTACGGTCGCAGATGTAGATAACCAATCTAAAATTCCATATTCTCCATAAACGCTATAGATCGTGGATGATATTGTACCCATATTTGCAGGATTATTTTTGGTAGCAGTTTCTCCTCTAAAAAAGTTGTCATAACTTTTATAGGAGTAAGATGAGGCTATTGTTAAATCCTTCTTTTTTGGAAAAAAACCATTTATAATGGTCTGGGCTGTAATGGATGAAACAGATAATAAAAATACTATCAAAATCATCTTGTTGAAGCTTGTAAAGTTGTTCATAATATTTATGTTATTGGTTAGCCTGACTGAAAATCAACCCGTAATTAGCACACTGTAAGCGTTAATATTATGTGAAAGTAAAAATTTAAAGTATAAAAAAAATCCACAAAAAACAAATTTAACCGATAAAGTGCGGTTTTACCATTAAGGTTTAACGGTAGCTGTAGCTTTCTTCTCTAGGTGAGTCTTTTTATCTATACGAGTTTTTTTACTTTTAAAGTATAAACATCAAAGAATGGTAGTGCTATGAATATCTAATCACCATCATATGGATTATGACGATGATTAGATGATGTGTAAATATGATATTTATCTTGCAGTATAGACTAAACCAAAAGAGATTGCAGATTCTTTATTATAGTTTCTTCCATCAAGTGTAGTCCCATAACCTGCAGAAACACCAATACTATTTTTATATACGGGGACATAAAAATCAAAAGAGAGGTTTGTGAAATCCACTTCTGTTTCTGGAAGAACAGCTGCACCTCCTGCAGCACCAAATTCTGGAGTTCCTATATCTAATCCAGACATAGAATCCTGTATATCTAATCTAGCGTGCAGATACAGAAACTCATTATGATATCCAATTTTTGCACTATATAACATAGCATTGGGGATATCGAAGTTGTCACTATTTCTAAGACTATATCCTAATTGGATTTCGCTAAAAATTTTAATCGGAGTAGAATATTGAAAAATAGCAGATCCATTAACAGTAGTTGCTTCATTACCAAGAGAAAGTACTCCCGCTCCTTCATAATTGCCAACGGGAAATGTCATTCCCGAAGCACCTCCCAGGCTTATTTTTGAAGAATTGTCGAATTTCTTTTCCAGAATTCTTGCTTTTAGAAAAATACCTAAATCCTGTACACCATCAACCTGATCAACGTTTTGAATTGGATCAAGTTCTCCATCCTCACTTTCAACACTAATATATGGTAAGGTAACCGTAGTCGATAACCAGTTTAATATGGCATATTGCCCATAAAAAGAGAAAATAGATGAAGAAATCTCTCCTAAACCTGCTGGATTTCCTTCTGATAATGTAGAACCTCGGTAAAATTGATCATAGCTCTTGTATCCATAACTAGGAGCAATTGTAAATGTGTTTTTTTCAGGATAAAATCCATTAACAGGAATTTGGGCAAGAATGGTTAAAAAAGGGCAGAGAAATAGTACTATCCCCAGAAGGGATTTTTTTGATTTGTGTAACATAATTGTAATTTTTGGTTAATAATAAGTCCGCTTAGACGTACTAAAAAACTATGCCTTACGAGCAATTTATGTTACACTTTTGTTAAGGTTTTTTAATACCTTGTTAATCAATGCGAAAGACTTAAAACGCTTACTTTTTTACCATAATGTATATGGTTTTTTACTTAATTGAGAATTATAATATCGAGAATCACCCGTGACCTCATTTCCAATCCAATTAGGTTTAAGAAAAGATTCATTTTCATCACTTAGTTCGATTTCTGCAAGAATTAAACCATTGTTTTCTGCAGAAAAGACATCTACTTCTATAGTGTGATGTCCAGAAGGTATTTCGTATCGAATTTTTTCAATTATTCCTTTTTCACATAAGGGTAAAAGTTGTTCTGCTTCTTTGACAGAAATCTCTTTTTCCCATTCAAACCGAGAAGTGCCAGATGCATTACTAATTCCTTTGACGGTGATAAAAGCCTGTTCTGCTTTTATTCTAACTCTAACAGTACGTTCTGGATGTGTATTAAGGAATCCTTGGACGATTCGAGTACTTTTTTGAGCTTCATTTTTAAAATTCTCGGATGTGACCAGAAACTTACGTTCTATTTCGATCATGAGTTATTTAGTTTTGGCGATTGTATATATTTCATCAGAAACAATTCTTTTTTGATCAAACTTATGATTTGCCAACCAAATCATAGATGAAACGATCGTTTCAGGATCAATAGTACGATATTTTTTCATTGCACCTATGAGCAGTGGATTAAAAACCTTCATGATTTGCTTAAAAAAATACTCTCCTGGTCTTTTTTCATTTCTTTTTCCTCCAATAAGCGAAGGTTGCAAAATGTGGGTTTTTGGAATTTCTAAAGCAAGAACTCTTTCTTCCATTTCACCTTTGGTACGATTATAAAAGACTCGACTTTTTGGATTGGCACCTAATGCCGAGATTATCAGTAAAGTACTAATGTTATTTTTCAAACATAGTTGAGCCGTATCTACTGGAATTCCGAAATCAATTTTATGATATAACTCCTTATTTGGGGTTTTGGCATTTGTAGTCCCAATGCAACAAAAGACTTCATCTGCAGTAAAATTTTTGGAATGATCGTTTAATTGAAACATATCAATCAAATATTCTTCTATTTTTGGATGGGATATATTAACACTCTTTCTTGAAAAAAGCTTGATCTTGTCATACCTATTGTCATGAAGAAGTTTTTGTAATAAAACTCCTCCCGTAAGTCCGGTTGCGCCCAGTATGATAGCTGTTTTCATTAAAAGGGTTAGATTTTAGGTTCTTTAAAAACGAGAAATTAATGCATCATAGACAAATTAAACATACGATAAAGATATTATAATTTGAATCACCAATATCTATTATTTTTGTATTGTGGAAGAAGTAAGGGCACATAGAAAAATTATTCATGTAGATATGGATGCATTTTATGCTTCTGTTGAGCAAATGGATGACCCCAAACTTAGAGGAAAACCTTTGGCAGTAGGAGGAGCAGGCAAGCGCGGAGTAATAAGTGCAGCCAGTTACGAAGCTCGCGTATTTGGTGTGCGGTCTGCCATGCCAGGATTTAAAGCAAGAAAATTGTGCCCTGATCTCATTTTTGTTCGGCCACGATTTGATAGATATAAGGAGATTTCGTCTCAGGTTCGTAAAATATTCTTTGAGTATACAGATTTAGTAGAACCGTTATCACTGGATGAGGCTTATCTGGATGTTACAGAGAATAAAAAAGGAAATCCGAGTGCGACATTAATTGCCCAACAAATACGGAAGCAGATTTTTGATGAGGTGGGCTTAACAGCCTCTGCTGGGATATCCATAAATAAATTTATTGCAAAAGTTGCTAGTGATTATAATAAACCCAATGGACAAAAAACAGTAAACCCCGAAGATGTAATTGAGTTTTTGGAAGTGTTAGATGTTAAAAAGTTCTACGGTGTGGGTAAAGTAACTCAAGCCAAAATGTATCAAATGGGAATCTATACAGGCAAAGATTTAAAATCTAAATCTGAAGAATTTCTTACCCAGCACTTTGGTAAATCGGGAGGGCATTATTACAGAATTGTACGAGGAATTCATTTGAGCGAAGTAAAACCTAATCGAGAACGTAAGTCTCTTGCAGCGGAGCGTACGTTTAGCGAAAATATTGCTTCAGAAATCTATATGCTTGAGCGGTTAGAAAACATTGCCGAAGAATTACAAAAACGTTTAAAGAATAACAAAGTTTCTGGCAGAACGGTTACATTAAAGATCAGGTATAGTGATTTTAGCCTTCAAACACGAAGTAAAACTTTACCTTATTTTGTTAGTGATGCTGATATTTTGTTAGAAACAGCAAGAGAGCTATTATATCAGGAGAAAATGAGAGATTCTGTACGTTTACTCGGGATTTCACTGTCTAATCTCAATACAGGTAAAGAAAAAAGAAAAGAAAAGGAAAAAGAAGAAGTAGAGATTATACAGTTACGGTTTGATTTTTAGATTCAAATTTTACATAAAACCTCAGCAGCACGTTTTAAAGTATCTTCAGTTTTTGCAAAGCAAAATCGCAAAACCTTATCATCTTGTTGGTTTAAATTAAAGACTGAAACTGGTATTGAAGCGATATTATGTTCTTTGGTTAGTCTTTCAGCAAAAGCCACATCTCCTTCATCTGTGATTGCTGAATACTTTAATAACTGAAAATAGGTTCCTGATGCTGGAGTAAAAGAGAACCTGGAATCTTTAACAAGAGATAAAAACAAATCTCTTTTTTCTTGATAAAAATTTGGGAGAGAAAGGTAGGTGTCAGCATTTTTTAAATACTCAGCCAAAGCATATTGCATAGGATGACTACTACAAAAGACATTAAACTGGTGAACCTTTCTAAATTCTGCCATCAATTCCCTGGGAGCGAGACAATAACCCATTTTCCACCCTGTGGTATGAAATGTTTTTCCAAAAGAAGCTGTGATAAAAGAACGCTCGGCTAATCCCGGAAATTTAGCAGCGCTTTGATGCGCTAGGCCATCAAAAATAATGTGCTCATAGACTTCATCACTCAATAAAATAATATCAGTGCCTTCTAATAGTTTTTCTAATTGCAGCATGTCTTCTTTAGATAAAATACTTCCACTGGGGTTATGCGGTGAATTAATAATCACCATTTTGGTTTTAGAAGTGATTTTTGTAGCTACCTCTTGCCAATCTATAGTAAAATCAGGCATTGATAGTTGTATGGGAACGATCGTTCCTCCAAATAACTCAATAGAAGGTTCATAAGAATCATAAGCTGGTTTAAAAATAATTACTTCATCATTAGGACGTATAAATGCCGAAATGATAGTAAAAATAGCTTGTGTAGCGCCAGAGGTTATAGTAACCTCTGTGTTGGGGTTATAATTGCTTTGATATAGCGTGTTCGTTTTTTGAGCAATTATTTCTCTAAGAGATAATAATCCTGGCATTGGAGCATATTGATTGTGGCCTTTTTTCATTGCAAGAGTCACAAGGTCAATAAGACCTTTATCGGTTTCAAAATTTGGAAACCCTTGAGATAAATTTATTGCCCCATATGTATTAGCTAAAGTGCTCATTACAGTAAATATGGTGGTAGAAACCTCAGGAAGCTTAGAATTGATATTTTTCATAGGGTAAAATTAACATTATTGTAAAAAAAAGTATTGTTTTTTGTTTAAAGTTAATTATAGATTTCAAACGTTTTAGTGAAGAATAGTAAACAAAGTTTTTTCTTTTTTATATTCATTATAAATAGTGAAATAAACACAAGCTAAAACTTGGCTAAAATGGCACTGAGCCCTATTTTTGTTGAACAACTAATTAAACATTTTAAATAATGGGTGGATTGATAAAATCTTCAATAGCTAGAAAAGTTGCCATGGCACTTTCGGGACTTTTCTTAGTTTTTTTCTTATTACAACACTTTACTATCAATTTCACTTCAATTTTCAGCGAAGATACCTTTAACGAATTATCTCATTTTATGGGTACAAATCCGTTAGTTCAATTTGTATTGCAACCGGTATTGATTTTTGGAGTAGTTTTTCATTTTGTAATGGGTTTTATTTTAGAAATTAAAAACAGAAATGCCAGAGCGGTAAAGTATGCTAAGTATAATGGAGGAGCAAATGCTTCGTGGATGTCTAGAAATATGATTTATTCTGGATTAGTAGTTCTTGCATTTTTAGGATTACATTTCTATGACTTCTGGGTTCCAGAGATGGTTCATAAATATGTAGATTTTGCGCCGGAGGACCCAACACGATATTATACAGAATTGTTGCATAGATTCGAAAGCCCGGTGCGTACTGGGGTATATATACTTTCATTTGTGTTTTTAGCGCTTCATTTATGGCATGGGTTTGCCTCTTCGTTTCAATCTGTTGGATTTAACAATAAATATTCAGTAGGAGCAACTAAGTTTGCCAAAGCTTTTTCAATTGTAATCCCTTTAGGATTTATTATTGTAGCTATAGCGTTACATTTTACTCATTAAAAATACCACAGTATGTCAATTTTAGATTCTAAAATACCTGAAGGTCCACTGGCAGATAAGTGGACAAAACATAAAAACACAATTAACCTGGTTAATCCTGCTAACAAGCGTAACATTGATGTTATTGTTGTTGGTACAGGATTAGCAGGAGGAAGTGCGGCAGCAACTCTAGCTGAACTTGGTTATAATGTAAAAACATTTTGTTATCAGGATTCCCCTCGTCGTGCACACTCGATTGCTGCTCAAGGAGGAATTAATGCCGCTAAGAATTATCAGGGAGATGGTGATTCTAACTATCGTTTGTTTTATGATACAGTAAAAGGAGGAGATTATAGATCTCGTGAGGCAAACGTATATCGATTAGCTGAAGTTTCTGGAAATATCATCGATCAATGTGTTGCACAAGGAGTTCCTTTTGCTCGTGAATATGGTGGATTACTTGATAATCGTTCTTTTGGAGGAGTTTTGGTGTCCAGAACATTTTATGCCAAGGGACAAACAGGTCAGCAATTACTTTTAGGAGCGTATTCTGCAATGAATCGCCAGATTAATAGAGGAAAGATACAGGCATTTAACCGTCATGAAATGCTGGATTTAGTAAAAATCGATGGCAAAGCAAGAGGGATTATAGCACGTGATTTGGTTACCGGAGAAATAGAAAGACATTCTGCTCATGCGGTTGTTTTGGCTACTGGTGGGTACGGAAATGTATTCTTTTTGAGTACTAATGCAATGGGAAGTAATGTAATGGCAGCTTGGAGAGCACACCGTAGAGGAGCATTCTTTGCAAACCCTTGCTATACGCAGATTCACCCAACGTGTATTCCGGTTTCGGGAGATCATCAGTCTAAACTAACGTTAATGTCAGAATCATTACGTAATGATGGACGTATTTGGGTGCCAAAAAGAGTAGAAGATGCAGAAGCAATACGAGCTGGTAAATTAAAACCAACACAACTATCAGAAGAAGAGAGAGATTATTACCTAGAACGTCGTTATCCTGCATTTGGTAACCTAGTACCACGTGATGTGGCATCTAGAGCAGCCAAAGAGCGTTGTGATGCTGGTTTTGGTGTAAATAAAACAGGAGAGGCTGTGTATCTTGATTTTGCAGCGGCTATCCAACGATACGGAAAAGAAAAAGCATTGACTTCTGGAATGCATAATCCAACAGCAGATCAGATTCGGGAATTAGGAGAAAAAGTTATCGAAGATAAGTATGGTAACTTATTCCAGATGTATGAAAAAATCGTTGATGAGAATCCATATAAAACTCCAATGATGATTTACCCCGCAGTACATTATACAATGGGGGGATTATGGGTTGATTATAACTTACAAACTACTGTGCCTGGGTGTTATGCAGCTGGAGAAGCGAATTTTTCTGATCATGGTGCAAACAGACTAGGAGCATCAGCATTGATGCAAGGATTGGCAGATGGATATTTTGTATTACCATATACAATCGGAGATTATTTATCTCATGATATCCGTACCGGAAAAATCCCAACAGATACACCAGAATTTGATCAGGCAGAGAAAGATGTTAAAGATCGTATCGAAAAATTAATGAGCGGATCCGGAGAACATTCTGTAGATTATTACCATAAGAAATTAGGTAAGATCATGTGGAACAAATGCGGAATGTCTCGTAATGAAAAAGGACTAAAAGAAGCGATTGGAGAAATTGCAGCATTACGTGAAGATTTCTGGAAAAATGTAAAAGTTCCTGGAGAAGCAAATAGCATGAATCCAGAATTAGAAAAAGCAGGAAGAGTTGCAGATTTCTTAGAATTAGGAGAGTTGTTTGCAAAAGATGCTTTGGATCGTAATGAATCTTGTGGGGGGCACTTTAGAGAAGAGTCAGTAGAGCAGGATGGAGAGCAAAAAGGTGAAGCCTTACGTGACGATAAAAACTTTAAGTATGTATCTGCATGGGAGTATAAAGGAGAGCCTAAAGATGCTAAGTTGCATAAAGAAGATTTGGTCTTCGAAAATATTGAATTAAAAACACGTTCTTATAAATAAAAAAGCTATGAATCTTACACTAAAAATATGGCGTCAAAAAGACGCTACTTCAAAAGGAGCGATAGTAGACTATCAAGTGAAAGGAATTGAAGGAGACATGTCTTTTTTAGAAATGTTAGACGTGTTAAATGAGCAACTCATTACTAAAGGAGAAGAGCCGGTAGTATTTGATCATGATTGTCGAGAAGGTATCTGTGGTGCTTGTTCATTACAAATTAATGGAGAACCGCATGGACCTGATCGTTTGGTAACTACTTGTCAATTACATATGCGTAAGTTTAATGATGGAGATACCATTTATATCGAACCATTTAGAGCAAAAGCATTTCCAGTAGTAAAGGATTTAATGATTGATAGAAGTGCATTTGATAGAATTCAGCATGCTGGAGGATACATTTCTGTAAATACTTCTGGTAATACGATTGATGCAAATGCAATCCCTGTAAATAAAGATGATGCCGATGAATCATTCGAAGCTGCAACCTGTATTGGTTGCGGTGCTTGTGTAGCAGCATGTAAAAATGCTTCAGCAATGTTGTTTACATCTGCCAAAGTTTCTCAGTTTGCATTGTTGCCCCAAGGACAAGTAGAAGCTACAGATCGTGTATTAGCAATGGTAAATCAAATGGATGAAGAAGGTTTTGGTAACTGTACCAATACTGGAGCTTGCGAAATCGAATGTCCAAAGGGAATTTCGTTAGAAAATATTGCACGTATGAATCGTGAATACTTATCTGCAAGTTTGAAAGGATAATAAAAACAACTTTTCTAAATAAATTAAGATCCAAACCTTTATAAGAGGTTTGGATTTTTTTATACACGTAATTATTGTAGCTCCAAAAATGAGTTCTAGATCTTCAACTTTCTAAATATGCAGAACTTCAATTTTTTTTAAAAGACTATAATTGTCAGAGCATTGTCAAGAATTTTTAACAAGATTAGGTAAGTTTTGATCGATCAATCAAAACAATGTATTAGGCGTAAACCGAAAAGCCTTTAAGAGAGTAGGTAATTACAATAAATTAAAAAGAATATGAATCAATTATTAATTAATACTATTAAAAAAGAAGAAATTGGTATTATCTCTAAAAAATCTCTACGGTCAGTAGTTGGAGGAACAGAGACTAGGCCATCTCTTTCAGAAATTACAATTACAAAGGAAAAGAAAATCCCTTCGGAAGAATAATTTCTTTTTTTAGATAGTTGTGATTGGTTCGTTGAACTAATTATATTAAAAAGCCCTCTGAAGAGAATCAATCTTCAGAGGGCTTTTTACATATCTTCAAAATGACTTATTTCATTCATCCTATACTAGTCTCAGCTGTGTTTCCTTTTCCTATTGCAGCATTTATAACTCCACCTTGTTCTATACTCGTGTTCATATCAAGATCACCACCAATAGTACTGTTCCCCCCAAAAATGCTTGATAAATTGTTTACTTCATAATTAGTAAAATTATCAATTGCAGTATTCTTTACTTGTCTTTTCATAATTTTGAATTTTAGTTCTGTGATTTTACTTGATTTAATCAATTGTACTTCAAGTTTAAGCTAAAAATGTATAGTATACAAATGTTATATATTTTTAGTGAATTGAAAAGAGAGTTGTGAAATCAGTTTTTTAGAATCAATTAATTTTCCTTTTGAAGGGGTTTCGAAATCATAATCTGGTTTGGGTAATCCCATTTGAGCACATACTTTTTCATAATAGATTGCTTTTTCTGGATGATCAGGGTACGATGCATTAAATACGGTATTCCAACTATGGGTTTCGATGATCTTTTTGATAATACCAATACAATCATTAAGATGAATAAGGTTTACTGGTGCTTTTGGGTTTTTAATACTTGTTTTGCGAGATAGCATATGGGCAGGATGTCGATCTGGCCCCAGTAAACCTGAAAACCGTATTATGGTAGTTTTGAAACTTTGATTGTTTTGCAGTAGTTTTTCAACCTGAAACAGCTGTTTTCCAGCGTTAGAAGTTGCGTTTGGTGTAGTTTCTTCAGAAACTAAAGGAAATCCATCTAAATCAGCAAAAACGGACGTAGAGCTCACGAAAAGAACATTTTGAATATCACTCTCTTCTATAAATGGAATAAGTTTTTGGATTTTTGCTACAAAATTAACTTCTGGGTTTCTCCTTAAACCGGGAGGAATGTTGATGATTAATGTTGTGCTTCCTTTTAAAAAAGAAATAATATCACCCGCTGGTCCCGATTCATAGAGGGAAATACAATATACATCTATCTCTTTATTCTTTAAGTACAGTAATTTGTTTTCAGAAGTAGTAGAGCCTTTTATTATATACTTTTCCTTTATTAAAGTTTCTGCGAGAGGTAATCCTAACCACCCTGTACCTAGAATGCTAATCTGTTTATTCATTTCTAATTGAAGTAATTTTTAAGCATAAATTCGGCAGAGGCATACTTATTTCTAATTTCTCTAATGTTATTTTTGGCATTATCTATTTTTCGTTTTTCATTATAATAAGAGCCTCCTATACCTCCGAAAATTAGAGCTAAGATACCTATAACTCCTGAAGGTTTTATTTCTTCTTCCAGATTTAGATCAGGTATTTCATTAATATAATTTAATACAAAATCATCTTTAATTATACTCAATAGAAAAGATTTTATTTCATCTGAATATTGAGCAAATTGTGAAATTTGCTCAAGACTGACTTTTTCTTTTATTAACCGATCAGCTTGCACTTGGATATCAGTTACTTGCCTTAGAATAGAATTATTCATTAGTAGTAGTCTGAGCAGGAGAAACGGAATCGATAACGGCATTATCCACTTTTATTTCTTTATATTTTTCTATGGCAAAACTTTTTTTGATGACCACAGCATCATTTAAAATAAAAGGTTTAGGCATCATATCTTTTTCTCTTGTAGGAATAGAGAAATGTTCATTTTTAAGTAGATCATATGAAGATTCGTATAAAATAAACTCGGGTAATGAATCTTTATGAAATCTCATTCGAAGTTCCAGTGGTTTATTTTTGCTGACAAAATAAGTGAGTAGATTTTGACTCCATCTTTTTGTAAATGCATTATAGGTATTGTTGTCAGAATAATTAAAATCCAGAGCAGTTTCATCATCAATATGTAATGCATCAAAATTAAACAGTGTTTTGGTATATAGATCGATTCTTTGGATATCCCTTTGAGGAGCAATACACAAATCCAGATGTCTCTGGTCACCTATAATGGTATCTTTACTGATATCCAACCTTGGTTGTGGTACTTTTTTTAGTGGTGCTTGATTAGCATAGGTAAAAGCTCTTCCGTATTTACTTTGTAACGTATTTGCATTATATGCTTCTGCAATATTTTCTTCGGGGTTAATATAATTCTCTGTCCAGGAATCAAGAATATTATCATAAGAAGCCCATACTGCCTTATTTTGATCTATATCCAAAACATAAACCAAACTGTTTGGTTTTTGACGTTCTTCTGTAAAATCGGATTTAAAATGCGCAATAATCAGAAAAACCAATGTGAATAATAAAGCAAGATTTCCTAACAAGTTTTTTCTTTTATAAAATGAAAATACAGGGAGTAACGCACCAAATAATAACACTGATAAAATTGAAGAAATAAAGATAATCTTAAGACCTAAGGCTACAGGAAAAGTAGCGATGAATGGCGATAAAATAAAAATAGATGGCACAGCCAAAACTACCATTAAAAATGGATTTGGCCTTTTTTGTCGAATGAGAACGAATAATGAAATCAGCCCAAAGAATACTATAATTATAAAATAACTAGCTCCTTTAAGGTATACTGCAGACATGGTAGAAACCACAAGCCATATAAATAAAGGTGCAATCATTAAACTCGGTGTTTTTACAGGAGTTTTAAATTTGGCATATACCTTAAAACAAACGGCTACCGCAAATAAGATAAAAGCAGAAATATAAACATATCCATTGTAGGTAAACCCATGCTGAATTTCTTTATATTGAGGATAAACAAGTTTAATTAATTGCCACATACCAAAAGATAAGAGTCCCGTAATACTCAATACCAAAAGGAACAAACCAAAACCTTTAAAAACAGTAGGAAAATCAATTCGATAGGTGATTTTACCATAGAAAATTAATCCTATAAATAGAAAGATAGCAATGCCAAGGAGTACAAATATCCAACTAAAAGGATATTTGATAAGATTAAAAACAGGTGCATTAAAATAAATATAATCACGATCCGATTTTAGATTGGTTAAATCTACTTCAGAGAAATAGGAGAGTAGTGGCATTAAGTAGCTTCCTTGGTGTTGTAATGTATTTTGATCAAGGTTTTGCCAAGTATCATTAGCAGTATGGTAATCAAAGTGATCATCAATAAAAGCAAAATTAAACCCTTCAATATCTCCTTGCTCTCTAAATACTGTAAGATCAGTATCATTGGGTAGCATTTTATAAATGCTGTATGCCAGAGAATTGGTTACGGGATATGATGCTCCGGCTTTAGAAAATTCACTGATCATTTTTCCATTCTTACCATTTGTCTCGATAAGCATATAAGAATTTCCTCCACTTCCTCTGGCTTCAAAATTAAGGGCAAGTCCAACATTTTTAGCTAATGGGTGTTTTTTAATAAAGAGATCGGCGCCATTAAGCCCTAGTTCTTCTCCATCAGTTATACAGATAATAATATCATTTCTTGGGACTTTGTTTGTTGCCAAATATGCTCGTATTCCTTCCAAAATTGTGGCAACGCCACTACCAGCATCACTAGCGCCATATGAGGAGTGTGGTGAGCTATCATAATGAGACATTAAGACTAAGGATTTGGTATTATCACTACCTTTAATTTTGGCAATAATATTTTGAGGGTTACTTATTCTACCAGTTTTAGAAACAGAGGTTCCTTTTTGGACTTCTGGCTGTAACCCCATCTTTTTTAACTCATTTATGATATACGTTTTAGTTTCTTCATGAGCTGTACTGCCCAAATAATGACATTCTTTAGCGATGTTTTTTACATGTTCTAAAGCTCGGAGTGTCGAAAACTCTTGTTTTGGTGTGTCAAGATCGGTTATTCGTTGTGGTTTGCTGCTGTAAAAGGTGTAGATTAATGAGATAATGATAAGGAGAAACGTAAGTAAAGAGGAAAACTTTCTCATGTGTGTGTATTGATTTATGCTAAAGGTAAGAAATAAGCCACAATTATTAAACTAATGCTAAATGAAATGAATATTAACTTTTAATGTATCAAGGGATTTAATAATTAGAATGAAATAATTATGAATGCATTAAAAATAGGGAGTTAAGAACGTAAAACTTAAAATAGTACTTGAATAAGTTATTGAGAATCACTATATTTAAGATTCACTAAATCATTAAATATTATGGGGATAATCAGTTTTCAAGGAGCCCGTTCCAAAACGAAGAAGCAAGATGAGAGTCCGATAAAAGTCTCGGATTATATGTCAAGAGATCTGATTACATTTAGTCCTAATCAGTCTGTAATGGAGGTCATCGAGACTTTGGTAAAGTATAAAATATCAGGAGGACCTGTTGTAGATGACAGTAATCGATTGTTAGGTATAATTTCTGAAGGAGATTGTATAAAACAGCTCAATGAAAGTCGATACTACAATATGCCTATTGATGATGCAACAGTAGAAAAATTTATGGTTAAAGATGTCGAGACTATAGATGGAAATGTTAATATTTTTGACGCAGCAAATAAATTTATCGAAACAAAGAGAAGACGTTTTCCGATTCTTGAAGACGGTAAGCTAGTTGGCCAGATTAGTCAGAAAGATGTTATGAAAGCAGCACTAAAATTGAATAGTCAAAATTGGTGGGAGAAGTAGTGTAATCTTTACACTTTTGCTTTTGGGTCATCTGTAATTAATAGCTTGTTTGTTTTATTACCAGATATAAATAGATTTTGAGTAGAGTATTTGTCAAACATGTGGTCAGATACTTTCCAATTTGCTGTACCCAAAACAGAAATTTCTTCGCCTATTTCTATAATTCCTTCTTGAAAATGCATTGTTTTATTAAAACCAAAAAAACCAGTGCTATCTTTACCATGAGAAGCGAGATAGTTTTCTAAAAATTTTGGAGGATCATTCAATATACCCGATTCACGTTTAACATCTTTTACAAGATGTACCATTTTATAATTTGAAGAAGAATAAGCCTGAACGATAGCTTTTTCACCAGAAGATTCAATACTAAAATCAATGGCTTTTTCTTCATTAATAATAGTATGCCAGGATTTATTTTTTCCTCCACTTCTTTCTTCTACTTTGATTTGGTAATAAACACATTTTCTTTTACTTATAGGAGAAATTAATGGCGTGTCAATGCAATGGGCTTTTCCGATAATCTTAAGGTACTCGTTTTCTTTTGCTAATTGTATCTGCTTAGAAGGTATTTTTTTCATGCTTCTAAGTATTTTATTTCGTTTACTGAAATAGAATGTAACGGCTACTATTGCTATAACTATGAGGACAAATAAAATAATATAAAACATAGCGTCTTCTGATGTTCGTACAGTGTAAATAAGAGGATGCATATTAACTATTTCGTTTTACTAAAGCATAGAATTCATTTTCTAAAGGAAGATAGCCTTGATCATATACAAAATAATAGGTGTTACCAGTTTTGGTAACATAAATGCTTGTGAAGTGTTGAAAATCAAAACCCTTTGCAATAAGTTTTGTTTTGGTTGTTTTTGTTTTGTCTTTAGGGTTAAGTTCTCCCAGAATGCGATAATTTTTACGCAATAGATTATTAATATTACGTACTAGATTTTTACTATCCTTATTTAACTGGTTGTTATAAGCATTACGACAGTAATCGCTACAGAATTTTTTATCTGCACGACCTACGATTTTATCACCACAGACAGGACATTCTTTTTGCATAGAAAAGAAAATTGAGAATCGAATATACGATAAATATCCGTTTACAAATGACTAATATGTTTTAAAAGAAAATATCTTGAGCTAATCTAAAGGTATTAGCATGTGCTTCAATAATGATTTTAATGTCTGGAGAATATCCACCTCCCATAGAACACATTACGGGAATGCTAAGATCTTTGCAGGTTTGCAGTACAAATCGATCTCGTTCTGCACAGCCATCAATAGTACACCCCAGCTTTCCTAACTTATCTGTAGCTAATATATCTACACCAGAGAGATAATAGATGAAATCAGGTTGTTGATCTTTTATAAGTTTGGGGAACCTTTCTTTTAGAATCTTAAGATAGGCTTGATCGTCGGTTTTATCAGGAAGGTCAATATCCAGGTCTGACTTTTCTTTTTTGAAAGGATAATTATTGGCTCCATGCATCGAAAAAGTAAACACAGAAGGGTTATTATCAAATATCTCTGCTGTTCCATTACCTTGATGTACATCGAGATCTACAATCAGTATTTTTTTTGCTAAACCTTGCTGTAGAAGATATTTTGATCCTATTGCTTGATCGTTGAGTAAACAGAATGCTTCTCCTCGATCGGTATATGCATGATGAGTACCGCCTGCTATATTCATAGCGACACCATGTTTAAGAGCATATTCTGAGGCTTTTATGGTGCCATCAGCAATGATTACTTCACGATTGACTAAGGCTTTAGATAGTGGAAAACCAGTTTTACGAACGGCTTTGGGTGATAAAGACAATGAAACAAGACTGTCATAATAAGCAGCAGTATGCACAGCCAAAATGTGTTTGGGATCTGGGATTTCGGGTTTAAAAAAATTTTCCTTGCTACAGGTTCCTTCATGAAGCAATTGCTCTGGTAATAGCTCGTATTTAATCATCGGAAAACGATGCTTCTCTGGGAGAGGGTGTGTATAAATAGGATGGTAAGCTATTTTGAGCATAAAAAAACTGTTAATTGACCACAGCTTTTAAGTTAATATCTATGGTTTTTTAAAAATTTAAAACTAGCTGCCAAATGTAACTCAAAAAAATCAAAAAAAATCACAACCGAGATGGCACCAATATATCATAAGATGATAATGCCAGATTTTTAATGAACACTTATACAAAAGTGTAGATTATAAAGATATTGAATAGTGTTTGTATTGTGTTTTTAGAGAGAAAATCACAAAATACAACTCTTTATCTCTTTCGACGTATTCTACGTTTACTTTGTACTACATTATCGAACCAATAAACTTCTTCGGATAAATTGTCGGAATAGTTTTTTGAGGGTTTCGTGTGATCTCTAACATCAAAAAAGATATCAATTTTAACTGAAGTAGTAGATTTTGGAGTGTCCGAAAAATTAAAAATAGCTGTGCGCCATGTATTTGCTTTTCCTGAATAGATAAAATCCTTTTCAACACCTTTTTGAAATTTTAATGTAATCATTCCCTTTGGCCTTGGCGAAAAAAAGTCTATACTAAAAAATCGTCCTTCGTCAAAGCTAATTGTTTGACCAAATTTATTTACAATAGTAGAACCCCAATATTGACATTCTGCAAATTCGATCACTTTTATGGCATTTTTTGATGGATTGATTCCATCAGTAACAGGATTATCATCTATATATGCAACAAGTTTTGGTGTATTGGAAGTGATATTTTGCGTTAATATAGCTTCAAAATCTAAATTCAATTGTGCACTCGCAAGGTTAAGACTCAGCAACGCGAATATTAAAATGTTTTTTCTCATGATTGACTTAATTTTGTTGGAAAATTACAAATCAGAGGAAGTATAATCTATACATATGATTAATTTTATATGATATATGTTTTTTACTAGTAAGTGTGTTAATTTAATAGTTATACTATTGGATTATGTATTGTTTTAAGCATGGTTAATATTACATGGGTTTAATCTTCGAACTTTCTAAGAAAGTATTTATGTAATAAAGAATCATAATATCCATAAACATAATATCCATTAAATTTGAATACGGTTTCAGCTTTTTCGTTATATATATCTTCAGAAAAATCCTTGATTTTATCAAAAGCATTCGTTGGCACTTCACCTTCTAGATGAGACATTTGTTCATCAAATAGACAATGGATACGAGTGGATATTGTTGATGCATAGCTAGCATAAGCATAATATGTTGGAGTCACAAAAGCATTTGTCATTCCAATAGCAGCACCCCCAACACCTCCAAATCCAACCATGGGGACACCTCCTGCTCTTATTTCTTTTACTCCTCCTAAGGTGAGTTGTATTGTATCTTTTATATAGTGAGCAGAAACTCCAATTTTTCCCGATGCGATTTTTCTCAAAAACTTTTGTGTTTTTTCCATTTCTCTATAACCATTATACATTGCTCCTTCCTGTATAATAGGTGTATTCTTAAATGTAATAGTGTCTTTTCTTTCTAAGGCTATTTCTTTAACGATTTCATTAGATGTTAGGTTGGTAGCTTTAAATTTCATTTGCCCTCTAATACCAATGATTTGATATAACCTGTTTCTTGATAGAAAAGAGTTCGATTTAATGAATATTTTATTATTTCTATTAATATCTTGTAATACAGGTTTTTCTATATTGGATATTTTATAATTAGCAACATCAAGATTAAGAGTTAATACTTGGGTATATTTATTCCCGTTGTCCAGTGTTACTATAATAGAATTATCGCGTTTATAAAGTTTGGTAGGTTTAGAATTCACTTCCAAGGAATTAGGAATATCATCTTCTATATATTCTGTATCAAATATAGCTTTGCTAGGACCTCCTTGAGATATTAAAAAAGACTTATATAATGATGTTATTTTATCATATTTATCAAAGAACTCTTCATTAGTGAGATCATAAGTTAAAGTCTCTTTTTCTCCATTTGGCTTTATCTTGTGGATATTTAGTATTGAAGTCTTTTTGGGTATGGCCAGGATAAAAATTTGATTTTTATAGATAAAAGCTTTTAGAAAACGTTCTGTTTCTGATAAAATTGGAGTAGTAATGAGCTTAATTTTTGCTTCTTTGGTGTCTATTTTAAGAAGCTCCAGTTTCTTTTTAGAATCATTCGATAGTAAAAATAGATATTCGTTTTCACCGGGATTTACTTTTTCTAAAATATTTTTAGCCTTTGACTTTGGTCTTTCAAATTTTTGTTGATCTATGATCTCAAAACCTGAATTGTACTTATTAAAATAAATATCTTTCCTGTCTGCAATGAATAGTGATAATTCGTTGCTTAACGAGTTAACAATCGGGATAGATTCTCTTCTTTCGCTTAGATTTGATTTTAAGCGCAGCTCATCTTTAGAAATTAATTCTTGTGAGAAAGAAAATAAGACAAAGGAAAAAATCGATATTAGGGTAAGAATATTTCTTTTCATAAAATAACATTATCTTCTTATGAATGTCATAAGAATCAGATTTGTTACCAATTTTGCAACTTTTTTTAAAAAACTAACTAACGATCGCGCCTGGATTTACGTTGTCTTCGTCAGGATTTAGAAATACGATTTTACCTTCAGGATTTTCTGTCATAAGGATCATGCCTTCGCTTTCTACACCACGTAGTTTTCTTGGGGCAAGATTGACCAGTACGGTTACTTTTTTACCCACGATTTCTTCAGGAGTAAAATGCTCAGCAATTCCAGAAACTATCGTTCTTGTGTTAATTCCTGTATCCACTTTAAGGACCAGAAGTTTCTTTGCTTTAGGCATTTTTTCTGCTTCTACGATGGTTCCTACCCTAATATCTAATTTGGTGAAATCTTCGAAAGTAGCAGTTTCTTTCTGTGGCTCTATGGCTTTGTTTTCTGCAGCGTTTGCCTTTTTAGTAGCTTCTAATTTATCTAATTGGCGTTGTATTTCTGTATCTTCTATTTTTGAAAATAATAATTCTCCTTTTCCAATTTGATGTCCTTCAGGGAGTAATACATCTTTTGTTGCAATTTCTTCCCAGTGTAACCCAGAATGATCAAGAATCGATTTTAGTTTGCTACTTGTGAATGGTAGAAACGGTTCTGATAATGTGGCAAGTGCCGAAGCAATTTGTAGTGCTACATACATAACAGTTTTAGTACGTTCTTCATCAGTTTTAATGGTCTTCCATGGCTCTTCATCTGCTAGATATTTATTTCCTAACCGGGCTACATTTAATAATTCCTGACTAGCTTCTCTAAATCGATATCGTTCTATAGAACTCGAGATCACAGCAGGGTAGGCTTTAAGCTCTGCTAGGGTTTGTTTATCAATTTCAGATAATGTGCTTGGCGCCGGTATGATACCATCATAATATTTATTGGTTAATACAACCACTCTATTAATAAAGTTACCAAATATGGCTACTAACTCATTATTATTACGCGCCTGAAAATCTTTCCAGGTAAAATCATTGTCTTTGGTTTCAGGAGCATTTGCTGTAAGCGCATATCTTAAAACATCTTGTTTATCAGGAAATTCCTCAAGATATTCGTGTAGCCATACTGCCCAGTTTTTTGAGGTAGATAATTTATTTCCTTCAAGATTTAAAAACTCATTGGCTGGGACATTTTCGGGTAATATGTAACTTCCTTCTGCTTTGAGCATACTCGGGAAAATAATACAGTGAAACACGATATTATCTTTTCCTATAAAATGAACTAATTTGGTATTTGAATCTTTCCAATAAGGTTCCCAGTCTTTTCCTTCTCTTTCTGCCCATTCTTTAGTAGAAGATATATATCCAATAGGAGCATCAAACCATACATATAACACTTTTCCTTCGGCCCCTTCTACTGGCACAGGAATACCCCAATCTAAATCACGAGTTACTGCTCGAGGACGAAGTCCGTCATCTACCCAGGATTTGATTTGCCCATACACATTAGTTTTCCAATCTTTTTTATGACCTTCTAAAACCCATTCTCTTAGAAAACTTTCGTATTGATCTAATGGCAAAAACCAATGCTTTGTTTGTTTGGTTATTGGTTCTGCTCCGGAGATAGTAGATTTTGGATTAATTAAATCTGTGGCATTAAGAGAACTACCACAGTTTTCACATTGATCTCCATATGCTTCTTCATTACCGCATTTTGGACATGTACCTGTTACAAATCGATCTGCAAGAAATTGATCAGCTTCAGGATCATAGAGCTGTTCTGAAGTTTCTTCTATAAACTTACCATCTTTATAGAGTTTTTTGAAGAATTCTGAAGCAGTTTCATGATGGATAGGAGCAGAGGTTCTCGAGTAATTATCAAATGAAATCCCGAACTCCTCAAAGGATTTTTTTATAATAGCGTGATATTTATCAATAATAACTTGAGGAGAAACTCCTTCTTTTTTAGCTCGCATTGGGATTGCAGCACCATGCTCATCACTACCACAGATAAAAGCAACATCTTTGCCTGTAATTCTTAAGTAACGTGAATAAATATCTGCAGGGACATAGACACCTGCAAGATGGCCTATGTGAATTGGGCCATTGGTGTATGGTAAAGCTGCTGTAATCGTGTATCTTCCGTTTGTGCTCATAATGCTAAAAAAATAAGGCACAAAGGTAATAAAAACACTTGCAAAATATGACCACAGCAACGTCCAATTATTTTGGACACTTACTGTGGTCTTGTATGTTGATTTATGAGATTACAATCGACCTGCTAAAATTGCCGATATTGGTCTGAATTTGATATACATATGGTCCTGTACTTAATCTCGTACTTGCCGCTTGTTTTACGTCAATTACCAAATCATCTCCTTCCATAAGCATCTCATTACTCAATATGGCAACTTGTTGTCCAATTACATTGTATAGCGATACTTCGACATGCATTGTCATCGGACTTACAATATTAATATACGTTTGATTATCACTGTACGAAACAATATGAGTAAGATTTTCTCCATCATTTGGGATGTTAGAAGTGGTGCCAGAACAGTTAAATCCTAAATCTAAAGATTCAAAAGGACCACCATCGGTATCTAATAGTGCTCTTCCTACCATTCCTTCATCAATACATAGCCAATCTTTCATAACCGAGGCATACACTCTTCTAAAGTCCATGGTATTGGTTACATTTCCTCCTCGTGTCAAACTATTTAAGTCAGGATGTTCACCTACAAAACCATTTCCGTTAAGCGCAGTTCCAAAGAACATGGTTGGTGCCGCAGTACCATGATCTGTTCCCAGAGAACCATTTTCTCTAAATCGTCTACCAAATTCTGACATGGTCATAGTAAGTACTTTATCATCCCATCCGGCAGCGGTTAAATCTGCATAAAAATTATTTACAGATTCAGAGAATGAATTCAATAACTCCTGGTGTCTTAGCGGTTGATTATTATGAGTGTCAAACCCACCTAAAGTAATCAAGAATACTTTGGTACCTAGGTTTCCTTTAATTAATCTTGATATGATACTGAATTGTCGTCCTAAACTATCATCCAGATATCCGCCAAAATCAGAAGATCTATTGTAAGCAGCACTAATCACTTCGGCATAATTGAAGGTCGTATTTGTTGCTTCTCTTAGGAATCTTAATCTATCACCATAAGTACACTCATCAAGTCCTTCTAAATCGTAAAAAGTTTCATTTTCTATAATTTGAAGTAATCTATCCGGATTAGAAATCGCAAAAGAATAATCACTTTCAGGGCCTTTAAAAATTAAATTTCCAATACTTCCTATTTGAATAGAAGGAGGACTTGGAGGTGGATTAAAAAAGTAATCAGGATAAATTTCGCCAAAATATCTACCCATAAACCCGGTACGATCATCTTCTCGTAGATTAGTGTTTGCATAAATATCTGATCCTTTAAAATGTGATAACGATGAATCTTCATATCCAACACCATGAACTACTTTCATTTTTCCGTCACCCCATACACTTTCAAGCTTATTCATGGGTTTTGGCATAGCAAAATCATCATCAAGAGTAATAAATTCACTGGGTGGTATTCGTATTAAAGGTCTTGCATTGGCATATACATCATAATCATAAACTGGGATTATGGTATTAAACCCATCATTACCTCCACTTAAACGTACAAAAACACAAATATTCTCATTTGTAGATTGACTTAGCGCTATAGATAATGGAGAAGGTCTTGAAACAGAAAGCGGTGTATTAGCAAGCATCATCGATCCTCCACCTGCTAGCCCTAAGGCTTGTAGAAATGATCGTCGGTTCCATTTTTTATGATCGTCGGTATTACAGTTACCGTCTTTATCTAATTTTATATTTTGATTGTGATTAGTTTCACACATGGCAATTTTATTTAAGTTGAAATTCAGGGATGTCTACAATGTAGTCTAAGAACGCAAGAAATTGTTCTGATACCTCGGGTCGGTCTAGTCTCCATATCGCAGGGTCAGTAGCTCCTACGTCATAATAACTGGGAGGAAAGGCTGGAACATCTCTAAAGACACCAGAAATTTCATTAAAAATAACAGGGTCAGCTATACCTCGAGGGAAGAAGTAATTTACTAATGCTCGAACTACAATGTCCACTTCTGAACCACTTAGCGTATTGACAAGATTTCCTTCAGATAATTCTCCTATGGGTAAACCTACAACAAAATCTCTAAATTGTTGCTGATCCTGAGCCCATGCTCTATTGACAATAAATCTTGCACTTTCCCAACGACCTATTAAAAGATCGGGACTAATCCAATCTTCGTCACCTTGCCAACCTTCTACATCTACAGGATTTAACACGTCCTGTCCCAAAATGCGAACAGTACCTCGTACATAATCATTAACGTCTGTATCAGATAATGTAAACCCTAATTCATTAAAAAAGCAAATCATCAAATCACAAGGACTTTTAATAATTGATCCTATTGCATTTTGATCAAAAAAGTGTTCACTTTTAAACAGCTGACTAAGTACCGGTGCAATTTGAAAACCATTGGTGATAAAAGTCTGAGCCATTTGATCAACTATAGCTTCATTACACGTAGGGCTCACAAAATATGCATATAATTTGGTGCAAATAAAAGTGGCTACCTGAGTTTCTCTCTGTGTAAATAAAATATTGATGACATCATCATATGTCCAGTTTCCGGTTTGCCCGAAAATAGTTTTAGATTCGTTACTAAACTGTGCTGGATTAAATAGAATATCACCCCATGGTATATCATTGGTATTTACATACCCGGTAAGTGCTTTTGACGTTTCCTGAATATCATCTTCAGTATATGCATTATCGACACCAAGAGTGAATAGCTCGTATAATTCTCGAGCATAATTCTCGTTAGGACGATCTCGTATATTTTCATCACCATTAAGATATACCAACATAGCATTGGTAATTCCTATATCTGATACAAAATCTCTAAAATTCCCCAATGAGTGCATCTGGAGAAGATTATAATATTGGTATTGATAAGCAGGACTTCTATAAACATCGTCTTCTGTAACAAAATGATTGCTCCAAAATAGCGTTAATCGATCTCTAACTTTGTTTTGTATCAAATCACCAACCATTTGGTTTTTCCATTGGCGGCGGTAGAATCCAACAGTGTTTTCTTCATTAGCGTTTTCGGCCGCTTCAAACTGGTCTCTATTCCAATTCCACCACAAAGGTTGAGCTGTAGGAATTAAAGCAAGAGCGTCACCAATTAATTGATCTATTAACGCAGAAGGAGTCTGCGTTAAGGCAGCCGTAACTTCGGCTTTTGATGCTCCAAAAGCAATCCTACGATACAAATGATGAATTTTGTTTACGTTCCAGGGATTAGCTGGAGAAGGGACATATTCGGCTAAGGAAGCTAGATTACATGTAGTATCTGACATCATAGACAACAGGTTTATTAATAGAATTTAGGGACAAAATTGTGTACAATATAATAGATTATAACGAAAGTCTTTGTTAATTAGTATCGTAAAATTGAAAATTTAAGAAATGTTTACCCCTGATTCTGTTAAAGTTGGAGATAAAATAGCTATTGTTTCTACGGCTAGAAAAATTAATATGAAAGAAGTGCGTGAAGCAATAGCACTGCTAAAAAGCTGGGAACTAGACCCTATACTGGGTTCAACAATAGGAATAGCAAACAACCAGTTTGCTGGGACAGATCAAGACAGAATAGAGGATTTTCAAAGAATGCTTGATGACAAAGAAATTAAAGCAATTTGGTGTGCACGAGGGGGTTATGGTACAGTAAGAATTATTGATCAGATAGATTTTTCTAATTTTTGCAAATCCCCAAAATGGATTATTGGATATTCTGATATTACAGTATTGCATTCTCATATTCATACTTTGGGAATACGGTCATTACATGCTCCTATGCCAATTGATATTCATAAAGGGACCAAAACAGCGCAAATTTCTTTGAAGGATACTATTTTTGGAAAAAAAATAAAATATACTATCCCTTCTTCAAAAAAGAATATTGCTGGAGCCTGTACAGGTCAATTGATAGGAGGAAATTTATCTATTCTATATTCTTTATGCGGTTCAGCATCTTCCTTAGATACTTCGGGTAAAATTTTATGTATCGAGGATTTAGACGAATATTTATATCATATTGATCGAATGTTATATAACCTTAAACGAAACGGCTATTTTGATAATCTATCAGGATTAATTGTGGGAGGGATGACCAACATGCATGATAATAATATCCCATTTGGTAAAAAGGCAAAAAGAATCATTTTGGATATAGTTTCAGAATACGATTTCCCGGTTGCATTTAAATTTCCATTTGGGCATATTGAGGACAATAGAGCTCTGGTTTTTGGTGCAGAAGCCTCTCTTACAGTAAAACATGATGAAGTGGTATTAGAATATATATAATTATGGCAGAACATAATGCTCTAGGTAAAAAAGGAGAAGAATTAGCAGTTAACTTTCTTATCAATAAAGGATATAATATTTTGGAGAGAAATTATAGATATTTAAAATCCGAAGTAGATATCATTGCCAGAAATGAAGATATAGTAATAGCAGTAGAAGTAAAAACACGAAGTACACCAGAGTTCGGAAATCCACAAGACTTTGTAAAGCCTAAGCAAATGCAATCGTTGGTTAGGGTTATGGATCATTATATTACAGAACATGATTTTGATGTAGAAGTACGTTTTGATATTGTAGCGATTATAAAAAATAAACAAGGGACCAATATTGAGCATCTTGAGAGTGCATTTTATCATTTTTAGAAGAATAAAATCGTGCTAATGTATACCCTAGGTCGAGAATTATTTTTAATCAAATAATTTTACGTAAGTTTTAATTTCTTTTTAATACAAACTATGGATGTTATTGATTTTGTGGTCTTTTTGGGAATTAGTCAAGGAATATTTTTGGCAATAGTACTTCAGGTATTACAAAATAAAAACAGGTTAGCCAATAGAGTATTGTCAATGATTTTAATTATCGCTTCTATAATGCTGACAGGTCGATTTTTCTTCACTGTGGGGTTTCCCAATATATTCTTTTTTAGACTTGCTCTCTTTGTGGATATACTAGTGTTTATATTTGGCCCCCTATTCTACCTTTATTATCGAAGATTGATATTTAATGAAAAAACAAAATATATCTTAAAGTACACCTATTTTATTCCGGCATTAGGGATGGTAATATATCATTTATGGACATATCAGTATTCCTATGATGAATTTTTTTTGATGTTTCAGAACGGAAGCCTTACGGGACCTTTTTTAATTGTAGAAACCGTTGGAATCATTTTTAATTTTTATTTTGGTTATCGTTGTTTTCAATTATTGAAAATGTATCAAAGAGAAGAAAAAAATAACGTATCATATTCTCAACATTTAGCCACATATCTCAAAACAATTTTAGTTATAAGCGCTTTGTTTTTATTGCTTTGGATCGCAAGTTATATATTGGCATATTTCTTTAATATTTATTCATCTTTCTTAAGTTATAATGCAATATGGATAGTAGTTTCTGTTTTTATTTATGTAATAGGTTTTTATAGTCTCAAACAACCTGATATTTTTAGAATGCCACTATTGCGAAAGGAACAAGCTAAAAATAGAGAAAGATTAGAAGGGCAGATCTTACAAGAATTAAAAGCAGGATTAGAAAAACTTATGATTGAAGAGAAAATATATCTGGACCATAAACTAACCCTAGTTGATCTGGCTAAAAATTTAGAAACCTCTACTAATAATGTTTCATGGCTTCTTAATAATATTCATAAAACAACTTTTTATGAGTATATTAATACGTATAGAGTGGGAGCATTTGTAGAAAAGATTAAGAGTGGCGAGCATCATCAACATACACTACTGGCATTATCAATGGATTCTGGTTTTAATTCTAAATCTACTTTTAATAAGGCATTCAAAATGATAGTTAAAGATACCCCAAGTGGTTATGTGAAAAAAATAGATTCTTTATAGATGTAAAAGGGTTTAGATGTACCCAAGCGGTCGATTTTTTTGTTTTTTGAAAATACTTTTATTGAAACTTTAAAAAACAAAGAAATGAGAACACTTTTAAAAAAGGTCGCGTATGTAACAACTTCGTTAGCTCTCTTATTTAGTATTTTGCTATTACATCTATCTTGTAGTGGAGATGGGATTAATCCTGATCCCGAAGTAAAAACATTAATTAGTGATTTTGCAGGGAATGGTGCAGTATCTGTTGATAGAATTGGGAATGTATATGTTTCAGAATACGGACGGTTTGTAGATACAGGAGGTAGTGGTACTCGAATTTTTAAACTATCTCCAAAAGGAAAAATTTTGGATACAATACTTGGCCTGTCAGGACCTATGGGAACTGCAAAAGATTCTAAAGATAATTTGTACGTTAATAATGCTAATAATACAGTAAATGGTCAAGTATTACAGATAAAACCTAATGGAGATCGTGAAATTATTGCAACTATAGATGGATGGCCTAGTAGCATGACTATAGATTCTTATGACAATTTGTATATTTCTAATTATACGGCTCCTACGGTTCATAAAATTTCTTCTAGCGGCGAAAAGACAGTATATGCAAACGATCCAAGATTATTAGGAGGTGTGGGGATTGATTTGGATAGTAAAGGAAATGTAATTGTTGCTAATTTTTATACGGCAGATATTTACTCTATTGATAAAAAAGGTGAGATTTCTTTGATTGCTAATATACCAGATATTGTAATTCAGAATTTTGGTATTGGTTATATTACTGTAATAAATGATACTATTTATGCTACAGGAATTGCTGTAAATTATATTTATAAAATTTCAATGAATGGTGAAATAGAAATTCTGGCAGGTACTGGTGAAGTTGGACAAGTCGACGGCCCTTTGTTAGAGGCATCTTTTCATAATCCAAATGGCATAGCTGCTAACAAATACACTAAAACTTTATATATCTCAGAATATACAGGAAGTGGAGGTGTGCGTAAAATAAAACTGTAACCAAATTAAGTCTTTTTGATAATTTGTTTGGTAACTTAATGTAATAGCTGCTAAAAAAGAAAAATACATAATTTACATTTCTGGAAGTGTGATTTGATCCATTCGGTCGAAAAATATAAGATAATATGATAGCTTTGTAGTAAATCATAATCATTTTTTGATGCCAACTTTTGAATTCATTGACCTTATACTTTTTTTTGGAATAAGCCAGGGTGTTTTTTTAGCAGCTACTATTCAGATTATAAAGAATAAGAACAAGGCTGCAAACAGAATACTGTCGATAATGTTGATGCTTGCAGTTTTTATGCTATTAGGCAGAATGATTTTTTTTAAATTTTTGACGGCTAGATTATTTCAATGGGCTATTCTTATTGATTCGGTAATTTTTATTTTCGGGCCGTTATGCTATATGTATTTTAGGCGATTGATATTTTCTAAAAATGATACATTTAAGCTTTCATGGCTTCATTATGTGCCTCTTATTCTTCATTTTTCATTCTCATTGTATATTTTTTCTTTTCAAGTCGATGATTTTTCAGATAAGTTATTATCTGGATACTTCAATATACCTTTTTTAAGTATTGAAGGAGCAGGGATTGTTTCTAATATATACTATTGGATTCTTAATATGAAGATTTTAAAATCATATATTCATAAAGAGAAAAACCATGTTTCTTATACTCAAAGTCTGGTGTCATTTTTAAAGTTTTTTCAAATCATAATCTTTATCGTTATTACGATTTGGATGATTAGCTTTACTTCGATGCAATTTTTTAGTTATTCTATAAAATTCATTAATTATAATTCAGTTTGGGGTACGATTTCTGTATTCATATTTGTAATTGGGTATTATAGCCTTAAAGAACCGGAGTTGTTTAGAATACCTTTTCAAAAAGAAAAGACAAAATCACAACAACGGTTACCACAAGATCAGATTATTTCTATAGGAAAAGAGCTAAATTACCTCATCCAAAAAGAAAAGATATTTTTAAAACCGAATTTAACGCTTCGCGATCTTTCCATACAATTAAATACTTCTACTCATAATATTTCGTGGTACCTTAATCATGTATCAAAAAGTAATTTTTATGACTACATCAATCATTTTAGAATAAAAGAATTTTTATCAAAAATTGATAACGATGAACACCTTCATCATACCATACTTGCCATTGCTATGGAGGTAGGCTTCAATTCAAAATCTACTTTTAATAAGGCCTTTAAATTCGAAGTTAATGATACGCCAAGAAATTATATTAAAGGATTAAAAGTGGCTTAAAATAGGTGCGAATACATCCAAACCGTCGATTTTTAGAAAGGGTCTAGATACTTTAGAGCAAAACTTAAAATCATTCATTATGAAAACATGTATTAAAAACATTAGAGTAAAAGCATTGATGCTTTTTATGGTATCTACAATATTAGTATCCTTAATTTCTTGCCACGGAGATGGATTTGATCCTGATCTCGAAGTAGAAACTGTAGTTTCTCCTTTTTCTGGTAACGATGCAGTTAGTGTTGATAAGCATGGTAACATTTATGTCTCTGAGTTTGGTCAATTTGTCGGGTCAAACGGTAATGGAACCAGGCTTTTTAAAATATCCAAAAATGGAGATGTTACAGAACTAGCTTCAGACTTAACAGGGCCATTAGGAAATGCAGTTGATGCACAGGGTAATCTATATGTCGTTAACGGGAGTGGAGATGGAGCAGGGGATATTCTAAAAATTACTCCGGATGGTACACAAACTACGGTAGCTATTATTGAGGGTTTCCCATCAGGACTCACTTTGGATCATGATAATAATTTGTATGTATCAAATTTTGCAACTCCAACAGTCCATAAAATTACTCCAGAAGGCGAAGTAACTGTATATGCATCTGATCCAAAATTAGCAGGTGGAGTAGGTGTGGATTTTGACCGTAAAGGAAATCTAATTGTTGGAAATTTTGCTACGGCCGATATTATATCAATAGATCAGGAAGGAAATGTTTCTCTTATCACTACTATTCCTGATGTAGTGGTTAATGGCTTTGGAATTGGATATATCACTGTTGTTGGAAATTCTGTTTTTGCTACCGGGATTGGAGTAAATAAAATATTCAAAGTTTCTATGGATGGGACGACAGAAGAATTTGCGGGTACAGGAGACCCTGCACAAACTGATGGGTTACTAGAAGAAGCTTCGTTTAATGGACCAAATGGTATTTCTTCTGATCCTTATAATAAAGCAATTTATATTTCAGAATTCGGAGGAACCGGTGGAGTGAGAAAAATTAAACTCTATTAATTTGATATTAAGGGGTTTTCCTGTATACATTCGGTCGAATTAATCAATAACACTACTTAGATTTGTGATTAACTATAAGAATTGTAATGGGTAGACCAATCTGTTATAATATTAATTATTCATCTTAAAACCATAGTGTTATGTTACAATTAATTTTAAATCAAAAAGGAGTACATGTATTATGTAAGCATCAACAAAAATCAGTTAAAGGAAAAGGAGGAAGAAATTCTCCTTGTCATTCTGGGGATGATTGTGATTTTGGTTTGGTGTGTGCAGGTTGTTATTGCAGACCAATTGGAGGGGCAGTTTGATTAAAAAGGGTAGAGGTTAATTCAATTTTGAATAAGAAGTTTAGACCACTTCTAACAGTCAGTATTTAATATTCTAAAAAAAACAGGGATGAAATTTTCCCTGTTTTTTGTTTCATTTGTATATAATTTTATGCTTATACAATGACTTTTAGAAGCGCGATGATTAGTGTAATTAATAATAAGAGTATACTTTTCATAACATTAGGATTTAGATATAAAGAGTTTTGCGATATCATAGGCATATTTAAATAAGTCTGATGAAGAACCACTTCGGTTCATAAGTAAAGAAATACTCATATTATATTCTGGGAATAAAATTAATAAAGATGTAGATCCTAACGCCGTTCCTCCATGATGAATGATTTGTGTTCCTGATAATCCTTCTATCTTACTTTCTATGATATCATTGCGCCATCCAATTGCATAATTTTGTTTATTAATTTGCCCATTTTTTAGAGCAGTAGGTTGTATAAGAGCATGCATGGTCTCTTTTCTAAGTAATGTATGGTTTAGAAATGCATTTCCTACTGTAACCAAATCTGTTGGAGATGCTAAGAATCCTCCGCCGGCCCATTTATTACTATTGTTTACTTTATAAACCTCTTTGTATTTTTTGTTTTCAATATCATAAAATTTTGATAGATGCTTTGATGGATTCATTTCCTTTTCTGCTTCAATATTTACTCCCAATGGATCAAATACAGATACTTGCATAAAATCCCGAAACTCCTTTTGTGCTGCACCTTCAATCATTGCACTCAATAAGGTATAGTTGTATGTACTATAGCTAAAATCTGTCCCTGATGGAAATAGTAGTTCATCATCATTAAAAATGCTCACACTTTCTTCTACAGTAGCATATTCTTCATTATTATAATATTCCCATATGGGAAAACAAAAACAAGTTCCATAATTACGTATTCCCGAAGTATGAGAAGCAAGTTGTTTCATTGTTACCTCAGAAAGATCAGTGTTAGCATAAGGTACAAATTGATTGACTTTAGAGTTAAAATCAAGCTTGCCATTTTGAAGTAAAACCCCTAATCCCATGGAAGTGACTGCTTTGGAGGTGCTTCCAATTCTAAATTTTGTATCCAAACTTGCTTTTGTATTATTTTCTATATCCTGGTACCCCATAACATTGGACCAAATAAGTTTGTTGTTTTTACCTACTGCCACAGAAAAAGCAGGTGCTTTAAGATTGTTGAATATATCTCTGAAAAGACTATCAGCTTTTTTTGAAATTGAATCCTGATGGACTTTAATTGGTTCTAGAGTATTCGTATTAGGCAGTTGAGACCATCCCGTAGTATAAACTGCTATTGGTTGAAACAGGTAAAAACTTAGAGGAAGTAGTATAACCAAAGCTGAAATTATAAGTGTCTTTTTCATTTTATTAAATTTAAAATTGGATATAAGATGTGCTGTCATTGAAAAAATATTCAATGATTTTGAGAGGTATTAAAAAAGGTTATGTGTTTAATCGAGTTGGGTTTCCATTTGCTTTGCTTTAAGCATTTGAGAAATTTTGTAGAGTAAAATGACTTCTAGAATAATAGTAGGGGTCAACATAATATATCCCAAAAAACCTAATACAATAGTAGCCATACATCCATATGTAATAATCTCAAAAATCCCGGTAACCTTGGCCGATGTTCCTAAGGCATTTTGAAGGCGAATTACCGATATTCCTAACAAGATTCCAATAATACCATAGGTAACTCCTTGTGCACCCAAGAGTATTACAAAATCAAATTCACCAAAATGTAAGGAGAGAATATCGTAGGTATAAAAAACAATCCCCATCAGGATGAATATGAAAGAGGTAATTTTTAATAAATAATTTTTAAAAATTTTACCAGAAAGGACAAAACCTCTCATGAAAAGAATGATTGAAGTTAGGACTACAAGTTTTAAAATGCTATAAGCCGTAGTGTTGAGAATCATATTGTCCTGAAAATACCTTAGATAATCTACTACAAATTCTCCAAAACCAAGAATAAAATACACAATACCACTTATCCAGGATATTGATAATTGTCGTGTTAAAAAACTAGCTTCTTTACTATCGTCAACTTCAAGTAAAAATAATTTTTTAAATTCTTTGGTAACATTAGAATCTACAGTCTGGATTTTCTCTAAGTCATAATCCAAAGCAGATAATATGGTTTTTATAGTATAGCTCCTTGGTGTTACTTCTCCCGCCTCAATACGTTGTATAGTACGAACACTAATATTACATTGTTCTACGAGTTCTTCTTGTGTGAGTCCTTTTGATTTTCTTAGTTCAGATATTTTTATACCTAATGCTGGTTGATTCATGATTTTTAAGTTTTTAGTTACATTCTTGTGATCACTAGAACTTGATTTCATTTTCTTCAGCAATATTAAATTATAACATTAGGTTCTCAAATATTTTGGTTTGTCTTTCACCCGACATTCACCCGCCAATCTAGATATAGCAAACCTTTTCAAGGATTTTAAAAATATCTTTAGAATGCGAAATATATGAATTATTCTATTGAATGTGTTATGATTTTTTCTAGAAATTACTTTTTGTAGATCATGTATTTGCATTTTTTAACCCGTAATAGATTTTCTAATACATGAATCTGGTTTAACTCTTTTAAGGTTGAATATAGTTGTAGCTATGCCAGTAGTAATTCTTATATGTTTTGGTAAGTATATTGATTATTGGAGGTGTATAAATTATGAATTGATTTTGCATATAGATAGAATATTTAAGAAATACTAAGCTGCTCTTACTTCTAATGTTCTTAAATAACTTTTAACTTCAATGTACATTGCTTCTTTACTGTACACATCATCAATGTTGTTATAGCAATGATAACCAAAAGAATAATTCATAGAAAACTCTTCTATATCTATTAATTCTGGATTGTTTTTGTAGTTTTCTATTTCTTCGGTAAACCTCCTTTTTAGATTTGAATAATTTATTGCATACAATTTATTAGTGTTAAAATCATCTATCAATTGACCAACTCGATTATTTATCTTTTGTATCTTTTTCCAGGGATCTTTTAAAAAACTAAATTCTTCTCTTGCGCTCATAATCGATGTTGGTTTATTATTATAATTAGGGTGAAATTAAAAATATATACCTCGTTAAAATATATTTGTCGACAAAACAAGCTAAAACTATCGTTAAAATGATGTTTTTTATCGACGAATGGTTTTTCGAATAAAAACCGAAAAGAATATCATATTATTCTGGAATAAGAATTGGAGTTTTTTAATAAGTACCAGACATACCTGTAAGACCTATAATCTTAACTGGTGATAAGCTTTTACTTTATTGTTGATGTTTGGTTTGTAGTGCTTTATAATAAGATTAATATTTTCAAAAGTAATAATAAACATAATCTGTTTCTGGTATTCTTTTCTTTCATCTTACACTCTCCAGGGTTTTGTTGTATAAATTGCGTTATAATTTTAGTTAATGCATAGCTTGTTCATATCTTTTTTGATATTTTCGCGGTCCTTAATTCGGTTTAAAATAAGTTATGAAGAAATTACTGTTTTTAGTTTTACTTAGCATTACCATCAGTTGTTCAAAAGATGATGGACTTGTAACTAATTCAGATATAAATAATGAGACTGATCCTATTAATGATAGTATCACTTATTTTACTTTAAAGGTGAATGAATTTTATATTGGTGAAATAGTGAATTCAGGTTATCTTATTATTAATGATAATGAAGGGGATATTTTGGCTCATACTAAAATAGAAAATGATAAAGAATACATTTTTAAAGCAAAAAAAGGAGAAGAAAAAGAATCTTTTACAGTTTCTAGATTTATCTATAGAGATAGGAAATCTTCTCAGGTTAATTTTTTGAGTTCCTTTTTTAATATTAAGAAAGGAACAATTTGGAATTTTGAAGGTTCCGAAACTAATAGGTCTATTGCGAATACAAAAGTGATAGGTAAGGACACGAAAATCCTTAACTTAAAAATTCAAAATATCGATGGATATAGTACTGTCGGAATATCATCAAACAATGGAAGTTTAAGTACCTCTTCTTCTTTCACCTCCAATTCAATAGATTATGATCCTATTGTACTCCAGAATAAACAGAATAAATTTTTAATTACCGTTCATTTTGAATTAGAAAAATCAAAATATTTTTTTATTGATAATGTGCAAGATCAACAAGAAATTATTATTGATGGAAGTGAATTGAAAGAATTTGATTCATATATCCCTATTAATTTACCAAACGATGGTAATATTTATTCTAAAAATTTGAGCGCTAATCTTACACCAGAAGAAAGATTTTCAACAACTTGGTTTAGCAGAATTGAAAGCGAAGCAACATCTAATTTTGGTGTTTTTGAGAATTTTTATGATTTTTTTATAGATGTATATACATCGAATGATGCAGAAAATTATAGGTATTCCTATATCCAGGAATCTCCTACACTTGAATCTTTAACAATACAACCTTATAGCACAGATTTTAAACTCATCAATAGTTCTTTAATGGCTTTTGAGTTTACGTCAAACCAAAAACATAATACTAAATCTTCAAGATGGTCAAATAGAATTGATAATTTTGTGGATAACAAATTTCGTTATGATAGTTGGAGTTTCCGAAGTAATGAGCTTCCATATCAAACTATGCCAAAACTACCAAAGGAATTGTTAGACCTCTATCCTCATTTTAAGCTAGAAGATTTAGTGTATGAAGAGACTAGTTTCTCAAATGGCTCTACTTATGAAAGCTTTTTTATGAGTCAGAATTCTATAGAAGACAATAACAATACGAAGTTTACGGAATCATTAACTTTTAAAAATCCTGATTATAATAAGTCTCTTAAAAATAGTGAAGGTTTTGAAGAAATGATTAAGGAACTTCAAAACCATCATTACTAATTTGGTTAAACTCGTTAATCCCGTAAAATAATATGAGTTCTACAAAGGTATTATTTGATATAAGATCTTAATCGAACTCAAATCACTTATATAGATATTAGTTCTCATCTATTATTGGATGTAGCGGTCGTAGTACATGTAATGCGTTATCAACAGAATTAATATTTTCAAAAGTTAATAATAAACGTAATCCGTTTCTGGTATTCTTTTCTTTCATCTTACACACTCCGGGATTCTGTTGTACAAATTGTAATACAAAGGTAAATGCAGGACTTTGATAAAATCCAGATTGCTGATCGCTTATGAAATAACCAATGAGTTTATTTTGTTTCATGATGATTTTTTCAATTCCGATGGCTGTAGCAATCCACTTAATTCGAACAGAATTTAGTAAATCCACTGCTTGATCTGGTAGTTCACCAAAACGATCTACTAATCGTTTTTCATATAACTGTAATTCTTCTTCGTTTTTAATCGAATTGAGTTCGGTATATAGATTTAATCGTTCGGTAATATTATTAATATAATCATCAGGAAATAGTAATTCAAAATCGGTATCGATTTGCGTGTCTTTTAAGAATACCTTCTCCTTGGCTTGATCCTGGTAGAGTTCTTTAAATTCATTTTCTTTTAACTCTTCAATGGCTTCATTCAATATTTTTTGATAGGTTTCAAAACCAATTTCATTAATAAAGCCACTTTGTTCTCCACCCAACAAATCTCCTGCTCCTCTGATTTCTAGATCTTTCATAGCAATATTAAAACCGCTACCTAGCTCAGAGAATTGCTCTAGTGCAGTTATTCGTTTACGGGCATCTTCTGTCATCGCAGAATATGGCGGAGTAATAAAATAACAAAATGCTTTTTTATTACTTCGGCCTACACGACCTCGCATCTGGTGTAAATCAGAAAGTCCAAAATTATTGGCATTATTGATAAAAATAGTATTTGCATTAGGAACATCCAATCCACTTTCTATGATTGTTGTAGAGACCAGTACATCAAATTCTCCATTCATAAAAGAAAGCATAAGGTTCTCCAGCTTTTTACCATCCATTTGTCCATGTCCGATAGCCACTTTTGCATCGGGGACTAATCGTTGCACCATTCCTGCTACTTCTTTGATGTTTTCGATTCTATTATGAATAAAGAAGACCTGACCTCCACGTTGTATTTCATAGCTTACCGCATCACGAATAGTTTCTTCGGTAAATCGTATGACATTGGTTTCAATAGGGTATCGATTTGGTGGTGGAGTAGTGATGGTAGATAGATCTCGAGCAGCCATCAAACTAAATTGTAATGTTCTGGGAATTGGCGTGGCGGTTAATGTTAATGTATCTACATTTTCTTTGATGGTTTTGAGTTTATCTTTTACTGATACTCCAAATTTTTGTTCTTCATCGATGACAAGTAATCCCAGGTCTTTAAACTGTACCGCTTTATTAACCAACTGATGTGTTCCAATGATAATATCTACTTTTCCGGCAGCGAGATCTTCAAGGGTTTCTCTTTTTTGTTTTGCTGTACGGAAACGATTTATATATTCTACCGTTACCGGAAAATCCTTTAATCGCTCACGAAATGTTTTAGCGTGTTGAAAAGCCAAAATAGTAGTAGGTACAAGGATAGCAACTTGTTTTCCGTTATCAACAGCTTTAAAAGCTGCACGTATAGCAACTTCCGTTTTACCAAAACCAACATCACCACAGATCAAACGATCCATTGGGCGCTCACTTTCCATGTCTTCTTTTACTGCAGCTGTAGCGGTACTTTGATCAGGAGTGTCTTCATAAATAAAAGAAGCTTCTAGCTCATGTTGTAAATAGCTATCTGGATTATACTGAAATCCTTTTTGTAACTTTCGTTTGGCGTATAACTGGATTAGATTAAAAGCAATATGTTTTACACGTGCTTTGGTCTTTTGTTTTAGTGTTTTCCAGGCTTTAGAACCTAGTTTGTAAATCTGCGGAGGCTTTCCGTCTTTACCATTGTATTTTGAAATCTTATGAAGAGAATGGATACTTAAATATAATACATCCCTTTCTCCATAAATCAATTTGATAGCTTCCTGTTTTTTGCCTTCTACTTCTATTTTTTGTAATCCACCAAATTTACCAATCCCATGATCGATATGAGTGACATAATCGCCCACTTCTAGATTAGTAAGCTCTTTTAAGGTAATCGCTTGTTTTTTGGCATATCCATTTTTAAGGTTGAATTTATGGTATCGCTCAAAGATTTGATGATCGGTATAACATGCGATATTGTTGTTGTGATCTATAAACCCTTGAAAAGCCGAAAAAACAATAGTTTCATATTGCTTTACATCAAGATCGGCATCGTCAAAAATATCATGAAAACGTTTTGCCTGTTGCTCGCTGACACAAAAAATATAATTCTTAAACCCTGCTTCATGATTTTCATTTAAATTCTGGATAAGAAGATCAAACTGTTTATTGAATGAAGGTTGAGGTTTTATGTCAAACTTTATAGAATAATCGGCTTTGGTTAATGGTCGATTTCCGATCTCAACCAAAGTAAAATTAAGCAGTTGTTTTTTTAATGTTTCAGAACTGGTAAAAAGCTCCTCTGGAGTAGCGTGTTTAATTTCCTTAGAAAGCGTCTTGAAAGCTTCTTCTGCTTTTTCAAAGTTTTTATCAATTCTGGCAGAAAACAGATCAATGTCTTTTGTGAAAATTACGGTCTTAGAAGCAATATATTTTAAGAAACTTTCACGGGTTTCCTGAAGCGCTTTATTCTCTACATTAGGAATGATTGTAATTTTGTTAATCTGATCTGTAGACAATTGTGTTTCTACATCAAACGTTCTGATACTATCAACTTCATCACCAAAAAACTCAATTCGGTAAGGTTCATCATTACTAAACGAAAATACATCTACAATCCCACCACGAACAGAAAACTCACCAGGTTCGGTCACAAAATCTACTCTTTTAAATTGATATTCGAACAGTACTTCATTTACAAAATCCAGAGATAATGTATCATTAATGCTAATCTTTAAGGTGTTTTTCTCGAGTTCTTTTCGGGTTACCACTTTTTCGAATAGTGCATCGGGATATGTAATGATTAATGCTGGTTTCTTACGAGAATTGATACGATTAAGCACTTCGGCTCTTAATAGTACATTTGCATTATCGGTTTCTTCTATTTGATAGGGTCTACGATAACTACCAGGGTAGAAAAGCACATTTTTATCTCCCAGTAATTGCTCTAGATCATTTAGATAATAAGCAGCTTCTTCTTTATCGTTAAAAATACATAGAAAAGGTTTTTCGGCTTGTTTAAAACTATGTTCAATGATAAAAGATAATGATGATCCAATACTTCCTTGCAGATGTACTTTTGTTTCAGACTGGGCAATAGCTTTCCCTAGTTTCTGTAATTGCAGAGACTGTGAAAAAGTTTGCGAGATTAAAGTTGCACTCACGTAGCAGATTTTGAAACAAATATAAGTGCTATATCAATGTCTAACAAAGAGATCATAAATTTCTTAATTGAATTGATGGATTAACCGATCAAAATCTGCTGTGTCATTATATACATTTGGAGAAACACGCATGGCATTACCTCTGAATGAGACAATAATATTTTCTTGCTTTAATTTTGCGTTCAGTTTTTCAACATCCATATGTTCAGGGAAATAAATTCCGAAGAGATGATGAGCCCTATGAAGATCATCTTCGATAAAACATCCTAGATCTCTAAGCTTTTGTATTGCAGATGCAGATATTGTTTTGCAATATTCTTGTATAGCAGCCGGTGACCATTCTATTAATTGTTCGATAGCTCGAATCAACATTGGGGTCAATACAAAATTGCTGGATTCGCCTACCGAATATCGAGCAGCTTTTTCTTGATAACGATCTTCATATTGAGTCAACTTAGAGAAATCTTCGCTATTATAACGACTCATCCAATTATGTTCGATAGGGGTTCCGTCATTAAAAGCATCACTGTAGTAGGCCATTCCGATAGAGTATGGTCCTAACATCCATTTATAACCTCCACATATTAATGCATCTGGTTGGATTTCTGCAACAGAAAAAGGTAAAGCGCCAATACTTTGTGTGCCATCAATAATTAAAGAAGCGTCAACGGTTTTGGTTTTTGCTCTTATGGTTTTTAGATCAAATAAAGTCCCATCTGCCCAATGCACATTGCACATGGCAACAACTGCTGTCTTTTCTGTAATCGCATTAAGGATATTTTGATTCCATATTGCACCACGGTTTTTAAAATCTAAAGGAGGCTTGATAATCGTGATAAACGCATCGTGTTTTTGAGCAATCTCTCGCCAGATATATACATTACTGGGGAATTGTTCATCTACAAGTATAATTTCACTCCCTTTTTGAATAGTAACATTATTTGCTGCATTTGCAATACCATAAGAAACAGAAGGGATTATAGCCATGTTTTTATAGTCTGGTGCATCGACCAAAGTGGCAAAACGTTGTTTTAGGATTTCTTTTTGGGTGAAAAAATCTTCTGGTAAAATTTCATTAGGTTTTGACTTCTTAACAACAGAAGAAAGTCCAACTTCTGTTACTGATTTTAATTGAGGAGCCATGTATGCCCCATTAAGATAAGTGATGTCTTCAGAAAGATCAAAGTGATGTTTTTGATGTTGCATTCTTCTATTTTAAGTTGAAAATGGTGTAAATCAAAGATGAAGTTATTAATACTCATTGATCCCTGTAAAGGTATACATATTCAGGGTATTAAAAGAAGAGAGGAAAAGTTAAAACTATGCTAATTAAGTAGATCGAACCTTTCCTGTTGAAGAACGGGATTTGCTTTGAATACTTTTTAAAGTAATGATATAGTACAAAAATATCGATGATTTGGTAACATTTTACCCTGCTGTGGCATATACTTCTGACGATAAAATTAAAAATAAAAAAAAATAAAAATTTTTTTCCCAGTCCCGAAAAATGAAACTGGCATGTTTTAATATTGCGACGTGAAACAAAATAAAACAATAGAATGAAGATATAAAAACACTACCCAATGACTCATTCCTAATCAGGGTAGGACTATAGGTTAGGATGAGCATTGGATAAGTGATGGGGTTACCCTCCCCCTTCATTATTTCAGTGACTGACTGATTTTTTGCAATGCTTAAGTCCTCCCTTAATTAGGGTTTGGGAGGATTTTTAAAGAACGGTTATAAAAATAATCAAACTTTTATAAAAGACAGATGTTAACAGAAATTATGAAATATTAAGGTTTTAGTAACAATTTAAAAAATACACTATGGTTTTACCACAAGATATATATATTTGCGGCTTCTTTTCACGACCCCAGAATAGAAGACGTACTAAACCATCTTTATTAAAAATGACAGAACAACCAACTTTTTTGGCTGGTATTGCTATGATATGGGCTTTATCTTCTTTTAAAACTATCAACTTTTTTACATCATATCATCAGTATTATTCTGAGAATATTAAAACATAAGTAACATTTTCAACACCTAAGACATAAACATTAAATCAAGTAGTGTAAATATAAACCAGAAAACAAATAATTAAGATAATGAAAAATGTAATTCTAGTAGTCAGTTTAATATTTGTTGGATATTTATCAAATGCTCAGCATATACCAATAGCCTTTGATTACTCCTTAGGATATAGTTCATCAGGAGATAAATTCATTTTTGACAATAAAGAAATCGGTAATTATTCTATGGGTTGGTATATAATACCTGGTTCTGCTGAGGCTAGATTATCTGGATATGGGGGGATCAAATTTTTTACTGAAAGAGCTTTAAGATTAACTATTGCAAAATCTGGTAATGTTGGAATAGGAACCAAGACTCCAGATTCCAAACTTACTGTAAAAGGTAAAATCCATGCAGAAGAAGTAAAAGTTGATTTGAGTGTTCTCGCTCCTGATTATGTGTTTACCAAAGACTACGAATTATTAACTATAGAAGAAGTACAGCAACATATTAAAGAAAATGGTCATTTACCTAACGTACCATCTGCTGCCGAAATGGAAACCAATGGTGTTGAATTAGGGGTAATGAATATGAAATTACTCGAAAAAATAGAGGAGCTAACCTTGTATACTATTGATCAGAAACAAGAGCTTAAAAAACAACAAGAAAAACTTAAGTCTTTAGAAGAAAAACTGACACTTTTATTGGAAAACAAAAACAAATAATTAAGATAATGAAAAACATTCTATTCAGTACCCTATTACTTATGTCGACACTGGGCATGGCACAAACCAATACATTTCCTTCTAGTGGTAATGTGGGGATAGGAACGACCACTCCAACATCAAAACTTCAAGTTTATGACGATGTTAATGGCCCTGTATGGCTTGGAGTGTATAATAATAGTACTTCATCAGCTTCTATTTCTGGTATTAAATTAGGAATGGGAGATTCCTATGATATTGGAACTAATTTGTATCATAAAAGAAGTGATAATACTTTTTATTTTGAAAACCTTGGACAAGCCAGTTCCAGATTTGCTTTTCTGACAAGAAAGTCAGATGGGACATATGGAATTACTTTAAAAATAGATGAAAATGGAGATATAGGCATTGGCACCGATACACCAACTGCCAAAGTTGATATTAGAAATGGCCACCTATATGTAGGAGATGAAACATTTGCCAACCCTGATAATTGGGGACAAACCATTAATATCGATGATGATTTGCATTCGAGAATATTGATCGAAGAGCGAACAACTGGTGTTCAAACATCATTATGGTCGCATACAGGCGGAAATGCTAGAGTTGGTACAGTATCAGATCATGATTTTGGTATTATGACAAAAGGCAAGGAAAAAATAATGATAAAAACCAACGGTGATGTTGGAATAGGAACCACAAATCCAGATTCCAAACTTACTGTAAAAGGTAAAATCCATGCAGAAGAAGTAAAAGTTGATTTGAGTGTTCCGGCTCCTGATTATGTGTTTACCAAAGACTACAAATTATTAACTATCGAAGAAGTACAGCAACATATTAAAGAAAATGGTCATTTACCTAACGTACCATCTGCTACCGAAATGGAAACCAATGGTGTTGAGTTAGGCGTAATGAATATGAAACTACTCGAAAAGATAGAGGAACTTACACTGTATACGATTAACCAAGAGAAAAAACTACAGGAACAGCAAAAAATAAACAAAGATTTAGAAACTCGATTGACAAAAATAGAAACCGTATTAATGAATAATAAATAAAGAAGTCCGAGGTCGGATGACAGAAGAATTAGTTTCTGGCATGGATCATCCGACTTCCAGCATCTGTCTTCGGTCACCCGTATCTAGCTTTTAACTTAATAAAAACTTCGGACTTCGATCATCTGACTTCCGACATAAAAACAAAAAATGAATAAACTAGCATTACCTATTGCCTTAATTGCCCTTATAGCATCTGTGGCGTCTTTCTTTTACCAACAATCTTCTTCAGAATTAGTATATGTTGATGTAAATAAACTATTAGAAGGGTATAAAAGAACAGCAATTATAAAATCGGAATTTGATGAAAAAGCCAAAACCATGAAAGCCAATGTCGATAGCTTAATTGGGAATTGGCAAACAGAACTCAAAGCTTATGAGAAAGAGCGAAGCGATATGAGTAAAAAAGAGCTGGAGTTAAAACAAGAGTTGCTTGCAAACAAACAACAGCAGATTAATAATTATCAGCAAGCCGTACAAAAACAATTGGTAGAAGAAGATAAGAAGGTGACACAGACTGTGATTAACGATATCAATGATTTTGTAAAAGAATATGGCAAGAAAAATGGATACAAAGTAATCTTTGGAGCAACAGGAAACGGAACTATCATGTATGGAGAAGAATCTGCTGATTTAACCGAGGTAGTTCTAAAGGAACTCAATGCAGAATTTGAAGGAGAGTAAAGTCAGAAGCCTAAAGACCGATGTCGGAAGTTAAGATCCCTGACACCCGACTTCGAACATCGGACAAAAATAGAACAATATGAAATTCAAATTCGAAAAGTTGATCATTTGGCAAAAAGCAATGGATTTTGGAGAAGAATTATATAAGATAACAAAAAAGTTTCCAAAAAGAGAAATGTATAATTTGACTTCTCAAACTTCAAGAGCAGTTGATTCTATTGCTTTGAATATATCAGAAGGATCGATCGGACAAACGAATCCTGAGTTTAAAAGATTTATGGGGTATGCAATCCGTTCTTTATCAGAAGCAGTAACATGTTTGCACAAAGCCAAAAGATGAGAATATATTTCTAATGAAGAATTTGACAAACATTATAGTAAAAGTTTCGAATTAATGAATATGATGATAGCTTTTAAAAAGAAAATTAAGTGAAAAGTCAGAGGATGTAAGTCAGATGACCGAAGTCCGAAGAGGGAAGCCAAAAAGATAGATAAGTCCAAAGAACTTCCAAAATAAATAACATCCGACCTCGGACTTCCGACTTCGGACAAAAAATAAAACAGATAATTTGAACAAACTAATCATAATTTTAACAGGATATGTTCTTCTAACCTCCTGCTCCACCAAAACCTTTGATTCTTCAGAGGCATTATTAGCATATATCAAAGAACCAGGTAATGAATATGTGTATACGAAAACCGTAAATGGAGTTGATTTTTCATTGCTATATAAGCCGACAGATATACTTGTACATCAGGAAATTACAGGAAAGCCTAGCGAGGGCAAAATTGATAGTTTACGAAATAAATATAAAAAGTATTTGTATTTCACTTTATCAATGTCCAAAAATAATCAGGAATTATTAAGTAACGTGGCAAAGGATAAGCAACGATTTGGAGCCATGGTTAATGAATTAGCTTTTGGGATGGAGGAAAAAGTGTATCTGTATACTCCTAAAAAAGATACGATCATAATGGCAGATTATATATATCCAAGAATGTATGGAACAAGTGGAGCAACCACAATGTTATTTGTATACCCTAGAGAAGAAAAAGTAACAAATGCAGAGTTCATGACATTTACAGTAGGAGATGTAGGGTTGTATACGGGAGAAGTAAAATTTAAAATCCCAACAAAAATTATGAATAATGAACCAAAACTGAAGTTTTGAAGCAGAAAGATGATTGAAGAAAGAAGCCAGGAGTTCAAAGAGAGAAGAAAACTGAGAACATCAGACCTCAGTCATCTGGCTTCCTATAAAATCAAACTGAGCTGTCACACTGAGCCCTTCGACAAGCTCAGGACAGGCACTGTTGAAGTATTATCGAAGCGCAGATATAAAAATAAAACATCGGGTATCAGACATCAGTCACCCGACATAAAATAAACTAGAAATATCAAAATCATTCACCTAATGAAAAAAAGCATACTATTCCTTCAAAAGAAACTTAAGGCTTTGGTCATCCGACTTCGGTCTTCCAGCTTTGGTTTTAGGGCATCTGACTTCGGTCATCGGTCTTCCGAACCCAGACTCAAAACCGCGGACTCCCGACCTCGGACTTCTATGTCTCATCGGGCAATTGCACTATTTTTTACATTAACCTTTCTACAAACGTTAATTCCGTACAACCAGCTATGGGCAAACAATAATGGCCCTAATGCACCAGAGGCGGCAAGTTTCGAACCTGTAGATGCTACCGATATGGTAAATCTATTAACGGGTGACTTTTCATATGTATTGCCGTTACTTAATGTACCAAGTCCAGAAGGAGGGTATCCTATAGCATTATCCTATCATGCTGGTATTGCGATGGATCAGGAAGCTTCTTGGGTTGGTTTAGGATGGAATTTAAATCCAGGAGCTATTAATCGTAGTGTAAATGGTTTTGCAGATGATTATTATCAAGAAGAGTTTAATGAATTCTTTTATGATAGAGGAGGTTCTGCCAATTACTATAATCTTTCATTGGGATATGGAACTCCAGAAGGTAATATATCAGTTGGTTTAGGTTTTTCTTGGGGAACTAATAAGGCATTAGGAGGAAATGTAAATCTGGGCTTTGGACCAGAAGGTTCTCCTCTTGGGGGAAATGTTTCTTTTGGAACTGATGGTGCTTCTGCAGGTATTGGAGCTGATTTTAAAGGAGGATTATCTTTTGGTATTTCAGCAAGTACATCAGGCAATTTAGGAGTTAATGGTGGCTATAGTACTAATGGTGTTGGAATTTCGATAAGTGCAAATACTAATGGATCATATGGTGTGGGGGTGTCTGGACCAGCAGGAAAAAACAAAACCTTAGGCCTTAATTTTAGCATTAGTAAAAGTGGTGTAGGAGTTACCGGTTCTGTGAAAAAAAGGGAAGGTAATAAAGTTGTAGGTGGAGGTGGTACTGGAATTCAATTAAACTTTAGTAATACTATTCAACAGGGAGATTACACAACAAAACAATCAGGGTACAATATTCCAGTAATTGTTCCTACTCCAATAGGAACATTTACAGCTTCATTCGGTAAACAAAAAATCAGATGGTTTTTGAATAAAGCAGAAAAAAACACTATCTCTGGACCACTAAATTTTAATAAACAGATATCATCAATATTTAGAGTTGATTGTAGAGCGAATATTTATGGAACAGCACAATTATTAGAATCTGAGGTAGCAAATAGTCAAGAATTGGCAGAACAAGTAAAGGCAAGAATGGAGATGGATCCAGAAAATCAATGCGCTACATGTTATTGCGAAATTGTTGAAACCGTAGAAGCTACCATGGATGTAAATGAGTTTCCATTAGATAATGAAAACTATACTTCTCTGGATGAAAATAATATCATATTTCCTAACATCGATAATTATAATGTACAGGCACAGGGAGTTTCTGGCAACCTTGCATTACGATATTATGAAAATGCGAGTTTATTTAGCTTATCCAAAAACCATTCTTTATTTAGTACTGCCTACAGTGTTGATGGAAAAACACAACCAACAGCATCAACTACATTTACATTTGAAAGTAAACCAGAGTTTTATTTTGAAAATGAGTTTGCAACCTATCTCGCGACTCAAAAAGCTAGCTTTAATGCTAATCTTACTAATAGTAAAATCTTAGATTATCATAGTACTTCTAATCCTACAGGTCTTGCAAAAAGAAAAACGGGAAATTATATTGAGTATTTTACATATAAAGATCTTAGAGACCTTAGCAGTTCTACTTTGTATAGTATGGGATATATGCCCCCTAAACAAACAAACAATATTACCAATCCGCCCGATGATGCCATAGCAGCTTTTACAGTTATTGGTGTTGATGGTAAACGATATCATTATTCTATCCCTGTGTATAACCATGCTTCAGTAACCAGAACTATTGGTGCGGTAAGTGGTAAAGAAGAAAAAGACGCGTATTTTGATAAAATACAAGATACTCCCTATGCTACGCATTGGTTATTAACCGCTATAACAGGACCTGATTATGTTGATACTAATGGTGATCAAAAGGTAGATGATAACGATTATGGATATTGGGTAGAGTTTGATTATGGTAAATGGTCTGAGGCCTATGCCTGGAAAATACCTTATGGTAAGGACTATATTGACTCTATGGATGAAGAAGATGTTAAAACCAGGATTGAAGGATATAAGGATATATATTATCTGGATCAGATAAAAACGAGAACTCATACTGCAATTTTTAGCAAATCATTTCGATATGATGCAGTCGGGCATGAGTTTAAATACAACTCTGTAAATTGGGATGATGCAGCAAGTGCATTTACAGAACGATTTAAAATACCTTCTCAACAATTATTAAAATTGGATCGTATTATAGTACTCAAAAATGAAGATGCGGTAACCTTAAGTAAAGGTGGTACTAGCGGATCTACGGCAACAATAACATTTCCTTACCCTAATAATACTCCAAAAAATTACCAATATAACTTATGGAGTAATATTTATAATACCAGTGATATCCCCGATCAGATATTAAATAAAGCGATTAAGGTGGTTGATCTTGGGTATCGAAATTCTAATACATCGTTAACTCAGAGTACACCAAATTCTCTATTTGGGGGACGATTAAGTTTAAATTCAGTATCGTTTAAAGGAAAAATGAATAAAGGATGTATTCCTCCTTACAAGTTTGATTATTATAATGAAACTTCATTTGACTTAGAGCATAAAAATGATTGGGGATACGCAGATACAATTCCGTGGGATTGGTCATTAAAGAGTATTACAACGCCAGAAGGAGGTAAAATTAATGTAGCTTATGAATCAGATGATTTTCATAAACCTGCATTTCATGTTGGCAGGTTATTCGCCAGTCAATTGCAATTTACATTTCTGGATGTTCCTCCACCAGGAGGTGCTAATCCTTTAAGTGCTCCAGAGGCTAATATTCGTATTAGGATAGAGCCTGATCCTTATGACACAAAGGCGAACGATCTTAAATTATCTGATTATTTTAATCCTGGCAAAACGTTTTTTATGGATTTATGGCATTCTGCTGTTCATAATGACAATGATAGCGGATATGATAGATCAACCGTCGATATACGCCAACAGCAAGCTATCATTACTGAGTTTAATGACTCACAAAATTATATGATTGTTGAGGTTATGGCATCCAGTCCTTACTTTAGAGATGCTTTTCTGCTGAATAATCGTCCTTTTTCTGCAAAACAAGTTGAGGGTACTTCTATTCCGTTTTTCTCATATGGCATAAATGAAAAACGACCACGATATGACCTAACCTGGAGAGCTAATGGTGAGGGTCATGCATTTTCTGTAGTTTTTAAAATCATAGGAAATAAAAAAGTATTTGATCAAAAAGAAGGAGATATACGAGTAAAAGAATTAGCAATAACAGATGGAGTTCATACCTATAAAACAAAGTATCAATACCATCAGGATGGTTTTAATGAAGATCCTAACCATTCATCCTACAGATCTTCAGGAGCATTATCTTATATTCCTAATGATGAGAATCTACCAATACCATATGCAGCAGAACTTCCTGCGCCAAAGGTAATGTATGAAAAAGTAACTGTGATTAGTACAGATGCAAAAGGTATTGATCAAGGTAAAACTCAATATACGTTTAATGTATTAAAAGAAAAAGATGAGAATGCTATAAAATTTGGAGATTTCTTTGAGATCCAAACACATGAAGATGAATATTATAGTAGTACCACACAAAAAAATGTAGGGATAAGACAGACTACAGTCCATGATAACCTTAGTGCCATTGGTCAGTTATTAGAATTAAAACGGTTTAATAAAAAAGGACAGCTTATCTCAATGACAAGTAATGAATATTATGGACGAGAGAACAGACCTAATAATCAAGGGATGGATCAGGAATCTTTTCAAACCTACAAAGAAATAGATTATATAGATGATGTATTAACTGATAAATGGTTAATTGGATCTTCAACGAGAATCAATTATGCTCAGGCTCTGAAAAGTACAGCAACTAAAGCTAATAACATGGTAACAACGACTACTTTTGATCGTTATGATGAAATTTCTGGAACAACATTAGAAACATCAACGTTGCTAAGTGATCAGACAGAAGTGAAGTCGGTGGTGATACCTGCGTATATGAAGTATAGCGAAATGGGGAGTAAAGTTGATAACCTTGCAAACAAAAATATGCTTGCTCAGACTGCTGGAAGTCTAACCCAAATTAAAGTAGGCTCTGTATGGAAAACTGTAGGAGCAGGAATTGAGACCTGGAATAGGGATTGGACATACCGCAATCAGGATGGAACCACCCATACACCAACAAATGATGCAGAAAAAATCTGGCGTAAACATGAGACCTATACCTGGAAAGGGGATATAGATGCTGATGGCGCTTATGTAGGATATACTGGAGAATTTGATGGATTCCAATGGGGGAGTACGACGCAGGCAAACCCAAAATGGATCAAGACATCAACAGTGAATCTGTATGACCATTATTCGATGCCATTAGAATCATCAGATATTAATGGAAATAGTGTGGCTACCAAAATGGGAGATGATGAGACCAAAGTAATTGCAGTAGCCAATGCAAAATATACAGAGATGTTCTATAGCGGAGCAGAATATACTATAGCGGGAAGCACTACCGATTTTGATGGTGAAGTAAAAACTTCTGGTAATGTAATTGAAGTTGCAGATGCTCATACCGGGACACATATCGTACGAGTAAACGGGGGAGAAGGTTTCGAAGTAACCTTACCGGCAGATCCGGATCGAGTGGGAGAGAAATCAAAATTTAAAATGTCGGTTTGGGTACGTAAAGGACAAGAAAGTAATGTGAGTATGCGAGTGCAAGGCATAAATACTCCTTTTACTACAAATGAAAGTGTAACTGCTGGTAATTGGACGTTGCTCAATGGATATATAGATATCCCTACAAGTCAAACTGTTGTGAGTGTGCAATCTTCTGGAGCAACCGATATGGATGATTTTAGATTGCTTCCCGTTGCTTCCAGCATGACAAGTTATGTGTATAATCAATGGGATGAATTGAGTTATATCCTTGGAGCAAACAATCTGGCTACTCAATATGAATATGATGATACAGGAAGATTAATTAGAACCCTTTCAGAAACGGTAGATGCTACTGGAATAGTAGGAGGTCTAAAACCAACTCAGGAAACAGAATATCATTATAAAAGTGGTGGCTGTACAACAGATGGTAATGAAGTAGAAAAAACACTCACCATCCATCTTGGAGTTGAGATCATAGGTTTAACAGGAAGAATCACTGCCGAAGGATATAACGGTAGTGGTAATTATTCTTATCGATGGGCTATTGGTGAACCGGGTGGAGTAAATCACAATTTAACGTTTGGACCATGGAATAATGCTACTACAATTGGTCTTGTGGATGAGCTATGTGAAAGAATCCCTTTTATTGCCGAAGTGAGAGATAATGTTACAGGTCAAACTGCATCACTACAAACCTTTTATTTGGGGTATTGTAATCAAGATGGCGGCCCTGGTAATGGTGGCGGAGAAGGTGGAGATAATGATAATGTAGGAATCCAATACTAATCAAGCTATTAATTTATATTTTAAATGAATGATATAATGAAAAAATTTATAATATTTTGTTTTGTTTTTGGTAGCGTTTTGTTTTCCAAAATGTATGGACAATTAGAAGATCCAATAGATTGTCAATATCCTTTTGAGGTCACCTTATATTTGGATAATGATAAAGATGGTAAAGGAGACCCTACTACAGCTTTTACAGAGATTGTATGCACCTATAGTGCAATACCTGGTTTGGTAACTCAGGCTGGAGATTGTAACGATAATGATAAAACGATACAAACCCCTGTGACTTGGTATCGTGATCAAGATGGGGATACCTATGGTTCTTATACGGTTACTACAACGAGTTGTACCCAACCTTCAGGATATATAAGAAGGAGCGGAGATTGTGATGATACTAATGTGAATATATTTAATGAAAGGACCTGGTTTATTGATGGGGATAATGATGGAAAAGGAAAAAGAGGTATTAGCGGAGTAAAAAGTTGCTATAAACCTGCAGGGAATTATGTACTCAATAACGATGACTGTAATGATGAGGATGCTTCTAACTGGCAAAATTCGAATTGGTATGTAGATGCAGATGGTGATGGATATGGAGAAGGTACTGTAGTAGTGAGCCCTACCTGTCAGCCTCCAAGCGATGGTAATACCTACGTGTCTAATAATGGTGATACATGCCCAGGAGTATTTGGTATGGAAAATGGATGTCCATCAGGAGAGAGCGATGTCGATGAACCCTGGAATACCATAAAAGTTACAACATATGATATCAACGGAAAAGAAGTAGCAAAGAGCAAATCATATTTTGATGCGTTAGGCAAGGGAGTACAGTCACAAAGTAAAGATGTTAAAACTGGTAAAACCTGGGCATCACAAACGCTGTATGATAGTCAAGGGAGACCTGCACTACAAACACTAAGTGCCCCAACTAATAGTAATATTGGGCTGGATTTTTTCTATAGAGAAAATTTTATCCAAAAATCGAATGGTAATACACTAACCACAGCAGATTTTGAAAACAATCCCGAGAATCCCACTGTCGTAGGAACTCAAGACAATACTTTAGGTTGGTATTACAGTACTAATAATACAACAGAACCCTATCAGGATATTACAGATCGCCCATATTCTCGTACCATCTATAGTGATCTTAATCCAGGAGCTGCTTTGAAAACAATCGGCGGTAATAAAATCGATAATGAGTGGAAGAATGGATATGTCTTTTCTATGCCCGCCGGCCAAGAATTGTCAAAAGCCATAGCTTTTGGAGATTCTAAATACGATACGTATAAAGTGATCAAAACGATTGCTCGTGATGTACATGGGGTAGAGAATGTCGTGTTTACCGATACAGATGGAAGGACTTTGGCCGCTGCGCGTAGTGGTAATGAAAGCGGAAATACAACATTGAGACCATCTACTGTGCAAATCAGTGCACAAGGATTTGTAGATGTACATATCCCAACAGGAAGTACTGGGCTGCAAATAAACAACGCTTCCGGAGTTGCTATCGATGTATATAACCTAATTACAGAACAAATTGTAAGTACGTCGACAGCTAGCTTGCCTAATGGTTTTTATCGTGTCGCAGTTCGTGATATAACTAGTTATACACCCAATACGGTTTCTGTGATGTATAACGAAAACTATTATGATTATAGCCTTAATGAATATGATAAAACAGGACAATTATTAAGTGCTAAACAACCGCTTAATAAGTTAGAGAGTACATTTGTATATAACTCCCTGGGACAATTAGAAACCACTACCAGCCCAGATGAAGGAGAGGCCAAATTCAAATATCGTCAGGATGGGCAAATTCGATTTTCGCAAAATAGCAAACAGCTCGCAGCAGGAGAGTTCTCCTATACGAATTATGACCAACGAGGACGTCCTGTAGAAAGTGGAGTGCTTGTAAATACTAATTTTGCAACCAGTGATCCAGATGCAGACTTACCTTCTGGAACTCGTAAAGAACAACATGTTACACAATATGACCACCATGATAATACAGGATTAGCAGCAGCCTTTGGCAGTGATACGAGGCAAAGTAATTATGCCCAACAATCTTTTGTAGCAGGTAATGTGGCTAAAACTTATACATTAAATCCTGAAACGACCACCACTTGGTATAGCTACGATATCTATGGTAGAGTACAATGGATCATACAGCAAATTAATGGGCTATCCGGGGTAAAAACCATAGACTATGTATATGATCCCATTACAAGCCAGGTGACCAAAGTGTACTATCAAAAAGGAATAGCTGCAGAACAATTTATCCATAAATATACTTACGATGCAGACGATTACAGCTTAACTAAAGTAGAGACGTCTACCAATGATACAAGTTTTACCGAGCATGCATCTTACGAATATTATGAAACCGGAGGATTAAAACGAACAAATATTGCCCAGGGATTACAAGGGATAGATTATGTATATAATTTACAAGGAGCGCTAAAAAGTATCAACCACCCCAGTTTAGCAGGTACAAAAGATCCGGGAGGAGATGGTAATGATTTATTTGGGATGATCATCGATTATCATAACCAGGATTATCAACGCCCGTTGGATCATATAAAGAGTCCAAACTACGGAGTGAATCAATATAATGGAAATATCAAAGGAATTCGATGGAACTCTAATTATAATCCTATACCAGATAAGGAGCATACTTATAGTTACCAGTATGATCGTAACAATTGGTTAAAGAGAGCTGATTATGGCCATTATAATACTACACAAAGCGTGGAGTATGTAGGTGGGGGTAACGCAGCTCAGGATAATATTACCACGACAGAAATTGTTAACGCTGGTAATACAAAAAACCTATTGGCTAATGTAGCCATCACAATGCAACCAGGATTTCATGCAAAAGCTGGGAGTAGTTTTTCTGCAAAAATTGATGGTACAGAAGTGATTGTTGAAGCAGGTGAAGTTGCCATAAATAGCAATGGAGATTATAAGGTAGATAATATTACCTATGATGCTAATGGTAATATCCGGTCCCTTAACCGTAATAAGCAAACAGAGGGCGGGAGTAATGTGATGGATCAATTGTCCTATACCTATAAAACCGATAAACCCAATCAGTTATTACGAGTGGATGATGTTGTATCGACTGCTACCAATGCAGATGATATCAAAGACCAGGATGGGGATAACTATGTGTATAATAGTATTGGCCAATTGGTACAGAATACTTCTGAAAATATTACCTATATTTACAATGCGAGTGGTTTGGTGATCGAAGTACAAAAAGATAATCAACCACTGGTCAAGTTCTTTTACAATGACAAGGGACATAGGGTGCGTAAAGAATCCTATAATCCAAGCAATGGAAACCTAAGTTATACCGAACATTATGTGAGAGATGCAGCAGGTACCGCGATGGCGATCTATCGTGATGGACAAGTGATAGAAAATACCATTTATGGAGCCAGTAGACTAGGCGTTAGAAAACCAGACGGAACACATTTATATCAATTAACCGATCATTTAGGTAATGTAAGAGCAGTAGTAGGTAGAAGCCCAGAAGGACAATCGATGGCAATGAGTAGCGCAACCGACTACTATCCTTTTGGGATGCCAATGCCTAATCGTACCCTGAGAGGAGCCGAAGGGTACAGATATGCCTACCAAGGACAAGAAAAAGATCCTGAAACTGGAAAAGAAGCGTTTGAGCTTAGATTGTGGGATAGTAGGATTGGACGGTGGTTGACTACGGATCCGAAAGGACAATTTGCTTCTCCTTACCTTGGAATGGGGAATAATCCAACAAATGTTATTGATCCCGATGGAGGTTTTGCCTGTATTGATGCAGATGGGAATGCTTTTCCCTGCCCAAATGGATTTGAAGAGTATAACTCTGGAAATATAGATGTCTTTTTTGATCAAAATCAAAGTTATATAGGATTTATAGATCGACTTGAACCTGTTTTTCTTAGGGGTTCTGGAGGAAATAAACAAGGAAATTTCACAGCTGGAGATTTTGCAAGTGGTATCGATATGGCTGCTGATACATTTTTTCCTATTGTAAAGGATCTTATTCCAAATATAACAAAAAATGATTTTCTCTTAGGAAGAATTGATCCAAAATATGGAATTGATTTCAATAACTCAATTCCAAGTAGTGCAATGGGTAACATTTATGAAAAGGGAGCTCAAGATGCTGTTAAATCTATGTCGAATTTGAAAACTGGTGTAAAAGTTTTAGGTGCTGTTACTGCTCCTTTGGATTATTATGATGCTATTGAAGGTGCTATTAATAATGATGGAAGAGCCGCAGCAGCTGGTACTGTTAAAGGAGTTGGAGCTACTGCGTCAAATTATGTACCAATTCTAGGGCCTGCAGTTTATGAAGGTGTTTGGTATTTTGGAGATAATTATTTGATCAAACAAGAATGGTATAACAGAGCTGTATTTGGGGTTCATTCAAGTATATATATAGAACGAGGAATAAAATACGATTATATCGGATATTAAAAACCTAAATTTAAATATGGAATTATTTATTAATTTTTTTGATCGCATTTTTCTTTACTATTATAATTTAAAAAGGAAAAGTGACTCTGATCCACAATATTTCCCAATTATTATTATTTCTATAGAGCAGACATTTAACTTCATAACTATATTGTTACCTTTGTTTTATTTAACTAAAAATGAGAGTTTAATCCAAAAAATACCTTTAACTTTTTTGATATGTTATTTTATAATCCTAGGATTGAATTTTTACAAATATCAAGTTAAAAATCGAAAAAAAATTATACTAGAAAGATCTATGAAATTGTCATTTAGATTCAAAATATTAACTTATTTTTATTTTATAATTTCTATTTTGATTCCCTTATTATTAATTTTTTTTCTTAACGATCTTTTTGGGCGTGGATAAAACCTGATCCCCCGCTAGCGCTCGTCTGTGACGGGTGCTGTCAAGGTTTGGGTAAAGTAATAAATAGTAAAAACAGTCATGTTTGTAAAGAGATGTGGCTGTTTTTGGTTTTAGAAAGGAGTTACCTTTTTAATATTAAAATTTATATGATAGTATTAGAATTTATTGGAACGATTATAAGGTTTTTTTATTTGAGAATTATAAAACAAGAAAAAGTGTTATTTACCGATATCCCCCGCTAGCGCCAGAATGTTTCTGGTGCCGTCAAAGATTAGCAGAGTATGAGTGTAGACAACAGTAAGAAAATAAAAAAGCAGTCACAGAGGCACAAGTTACAAACTTGCATCGGCAATGCGATAAATGAGCAAGACTCAGAACTACTGTAATAACAGTCGTGTTTATAAAAACATGGCTGTTTTTATTTTAATAAGTATAGTATAGTTTCAAAAAATAAAACTGGCATTTTATACTTTGCAACAATGAGTAGAAAATATAAAT